>NZ_FNQV01000029.1 GCF_900107735.1 Bowdeniella nasicola
CCAGAGGCCTTCTTCGGCGGTGGTGTGGGTGTCGTAGTGGGCGGGTCCGATTTTCTCGTTCGGCTTGTTCGATTTTTTGGGGATGATCCACCTGCGGGGTCTGTCGGCCTGGTGCCACTGGGTGTAGATCTGCGGCACGGGTTTGGGTGCGACCCAGCGGAAGTACAGAACCCAATCCACGGCAGTGAGCAGGTGGGATTCGGACAAGCCCCGGTGGTAGTAGCTGACGGCGGCGATGCGGGAATTGAGGGACTCAGCGATGTTCGTTGTAGCGTGCAGCACGTGGCCGGGGTGGGCGGTCAAAAAGTTGAATAACGTGCCTTTTTTGGTCAGGCGTTCCAGGCGGTAGTACACGCGCCGGTCACGGCCGTGGGTGTACCACCATTGGGTAGGTTTGTGCTTGCCACGGCGGCGGGCCTCTTCGGGGTCATCACGGGCGAAGGTGCGCTCGTTTAACCAGTCCTTATGGTGGGAGTGCAGCTGCGCCAGCAGGGCTGACCAGTGGGCGGCCTCGGAGGTGCTGGTGACGTGAAGCAACTGTTTCGATAATGCTCGTAATGCTCTGCCAGCGGCGGTTTTTGGCCGATTCGTGAGGTCGCGGATGTTGTTACGGTGCACGTGTAGCAGGCATCGTTGTACCGGTGGGGCGTCTTGGCCCCAGGCGGCCTGGATCGCTGTGAGCGCCCCGGCGGCGCCGTCACAGGTGATCAACCGTGGCGGTGGCAGCCGGTCCAAGAGCGCGGTGTAAGCGGCGGCGTTTTCAGTGGCGGCCCACTGGCGTGCGACCACGTGACCATGCTCGTTCACTGCCGTCAGGAGCACCCAGTTGTAGGCGAGGAAGATCCCGTCGATGAAGAGCTGGTCGTAGACCTCTCCGGTCACTGCCAGAGGCGGTGTGGGCACGTTCCAGCACCAGGCGAAACGGCGCCGGGCGGACCGGCCGGTAGTCGTGCCATCGACCTCGTATTGGGCGTTCTTACCGAGCACATAATCGATGAACGCGGCGAAGGTAGCTTGCTGTGTTTGATCCTCGCGACGGAAGCAAACCGTGGCCCCGCAATAGTTGCATCTCCATCGCTGAGCCCCGGCCGCGCTGCGTCCGTATTTACGCATCGGCTGGAAACAGATCTGACACTTACGAGCTTTGGGGGACTTGGTTCGCACCGGTCAAGTTGACCCGCACACAACCAGGCCGATGTCAACAACCCGCCGGGATTAGCTCATTTCGAGCTAATCACCCCGACTTTCCCGCACCACAACGCGGCAAACTCCGATCTTAAGCAACACGTTTTGGCCGGTAACCCG
>NZ_FNQV01000008.1 GCF_900107735.1 Bowdeniella nasicola
TTTTCGAAGTCGTACCGTTACGCGAATTCGCGTGCGCTGCCGCGTCAGCTGCGCCTTTCTCGTACCCCAGGTGGCTCGTCAGCTCCGCTTGCAGGCCACGTTCAAGAGCTGCTTTAACCAGGGCAGGCACGAAACCACCATCACCAGTCAGCTCCACCTCCCCCGCATCGATCTGAGCGAACAAGGCATCAAGCTGCCCCGAAGCTTTGAGCTGATCAACCAGGTCCTGACCCGAAGGCCTACCCGGCAAAGATTTATCGAACATAGTCATGATAATCACCGTTCCTTCCGACACGGCTTACACAAACTATTTGACACCCCCAGTAGCGCCCCTGCTGCGATGCGTCGTCCCTGCTGTACCCATACCCATGCCAGCAGCACGATCCAGATGGCCTCGTTCGGGGCGTTCTGACGGCTGCTGAGGACGAGGGCTTCCAGCTCTCTGCTACGACCCTGTATCCACCGAACGATGGCGAGTTGCCCGAGCAAGAGGCTTCGCGTCCTGCTTCCTCCGATGCCGTCTGTGCGGCTCAGTCCTGCGTCGATGATGGCTTCAGATCGGTTCAGTTGCCCGTCGATGATGGCGCGCAGGCATCGAAACCACCCTGTCACCTCTTCGTCTTCCAACCACGGGATCGCCGTCAACAATGCTCCACTGGGGTTCAGGACGCGGTCGAGTTCTGTTACTGTCCCGCTCTCCGCGAGCTCCGCCAGGAGGAGGAAGTATGCGCCGGAGATGAGCTCGCGTTCACCACTGTTCTGCGCAATACGCAGCGCCTCCCGGCAGTTCTTCAAGCGCCGGTCGATCGACGAGTCGAGCGCGGGCGCGACGCAGTCGGCCAGCAGAGCCCACGCGATCGACGGATCGTCCCCCGCTTCCTGCGTCTCCGAGTAGGCGGTCTTTGCCGCCATCCGAGCGGATACAAGGTCGACGCCATACAGCGCACACGCACGGAGCGCTTGAAGTCGGGATCGCTCTGCGTGCTCATGTGGCGGAAGCCGAGCGAGCGATGCAGCGAGATCCTCTGCTCGCGCTGTCGACTCTGCAGCGGAGCAGTGCAGCAGTGACACTACGGAGAAGCTCATACTCCATGAGGTTAAGAACCCCGATGAGAGTCTTCTGTCACCTCGCCCGAGCCTTCTCGTGAAAGTTGGCTTTCACGATTATTGAAATCCCCAGCGCTACGTTGTGGGCGGTGCCGTGTCGGATCGTATCCGTGCTCGGCCATTCATGAGGACTGCACCCACCAGCGATTGGAAGGTAACTGATGACCACGTCTGACAGGCAGCAGCGCCCACGACGTCGTAAACGAAGGAAACAGGCATCTGGGCTCAGCATTGCTGCGGCAGGCGCGATGATTGCAGGGGCTCTTTCCCCGTCACCCGCCTGGGCAACTGAGGTTACGGTGACGACCGGTGCGGAGTTGATTCAGGCTATCGAGGACGCGAACGCGACGCCGGGGTTTGACACCATCACAATTAACGCGCCGATCGTGTTGGAAGCTGACCTGCCGCAGATCACGGATGGCCTGTTCATTCAGGGCGTGAACGGGGCTGCTGTCGACGGAAACGCCGGTGCGCATCGGGCGATCATCGCCGAGAATATCGACCTCTTGAGCATCGAAGGGGTCGACTTTCGGGCGCTCCGCGGGAGCGCGATCCATGCGTCTGATGTGGCCGAGCTCGTGATCTTCAGTGTCGGCGTCGAGCAGGCCACGGGTCACGGAGTCTACGTGTACGGCAATGGCACGAGAATAGAGAAGAGTGCTCGCCGCCGTTAGCGGCTCTTCAAGCGCATCGAGGCGATGCCGGAGTACAACATGTGGGCCACGTTAGGCGGCGGCCTGTCGGGGTGCAAGGTTTTTATTTGGCCCATCGCGACCGCCCGCTTTGACGCGCGAGAGGTGCGGTGCGGCCCTACGGTAGGGATATGACTGAGACATCCCACCTGCGAATCTTGAACCGTCAGCACCTTGAAAGTTTGGACCTTGGGTGGGATGACCTCATGGACGCGATCGATGATGCGTTCACACAGAAATTGAAGGGGCAGGTCCAAAATCCGGCAAAGCCTAAGGTAGCAAGCCGGCCGGACTCCTTCTTTAATGCGATGCCGGCTTACCTTGGCGGCAGCGACCAGGTGGGACTGAAGTGGGTGTCCGGCGTGGATAGCAATAAAGCGGAGGGTCTGCCCTATATCTATGGCTCGATGATCCTGAATGACGCCGCGACGGGGCGCCCGATCGCGCTGCTTGATGGTGGTTGGCTCACCGACATTCGCACCCCGGCCGTTTCCGCAGCCGTCCTGCGTGCGCTTAATCGATCCGTGCGTCGCCTCGCGATCATCGGGGCGGGAGTTCAGGCCCGCGGCCACCTCGCCGCCGCGCTGCATACCTGCCCATCGATCGAACACGTGACGATCTACGATCGCACGCCAGATAAGGCCGCGGCCGTGCTCGCAGGTGCCGGCGAGCGAGAGACGCACGTCGCCGAAGGCCCCGAGGCCGCCGTTCAGGACGCCGACCTCATCATCACGACCGTGACTCGCGCCCTGGAGCCTCGGCTGGATTGCGATACGGCGGACCCGAACGCCATCTTGCTACCCGTCGACTATGACGACGCTCTGTCACCGCGTGCCATCAACGACTCCGCGCTATTCGTCGTCGATGACATCGACCAGTACACCAATGTCGCAGCTCGCGGGGATAACTTTGGCGAACTGAAAGACCCGGATGGCGAGAGCGCGCAGCTCATCACCCGGTCCCTCAGCTTGCCCCCTGACGGCCGCATTTGCGTCATGAACCTCGGGCTGGCCCTGGAAGATGTCGCGATTGCGAGCCTCTGCTTGCAGCGCGCCGAAGAGCGCAATATTGGAACCCTCGTCGAGTTTCCTTAACGCGGCCTGACGGAAAATGCGTAATCTGCGGTGGAGGTCGAAGTCACCATCGGCGGGTGCAGGTCGCGCATCCGGAAGATTTGGCGTTTCTTCACCAGGTACCAGGTAATGACGAGGGAGCCTGCAAGAATCGCAGCTAATATTCCCAACGAGAACCAATACGTCGACATTGCACCGCCCGAGATCGCAACGCGGAATGCGTCCACGCTGTATTTCATGGGGGAGATCTTCGCGATGAATTGGTAGAACGGGCCAAGCATTTGCGGTGGGAATGTCCCGCCTGATGCCGGCAACTGTAAGATCAGCAAGACCAAGAAAAGCGCAGTTTGGGGAGAGCCAAGTAAGAGCCGAATCCAGTATCCGAGCGCCATAAAGGATAGCGACGTTACGGCGATCAGTAGCAAATACAGGATCGGATGCACCGGATCCAAACCAAGCAGTGCCCATACTCCAAGTCCCATAATCAGGCCTCCCATGAGCGCGATTGCGCCGACGGGTCCGAAGCCGAAAAAGGCGAGTCGAGCTGGGCGCGCACGAGAGGAAAGAGCCCGACCGGAAATTGTACGGACCACGAGGAAGGTCGAAACTGCGGCGATCCACAACGCGATGGAAAAGAACATGGGAGCCAGTCCGCGTCCGTACGTCTGGGCATCGTGAGTAACGACCTGCTCCACATCTACGGGGGAGGACATAATGGTAGCCAGGTTTGTCCGCTCGTCCTCGCTGAGATCTGGCAGCTGCTGCACGCCATCGGCCAACTTTGTCGCTAGTTCGTGAGCGCCATCTGATAGCTGAGGAACGGCAGTGTCGAGCCGTCCGAGTGCATCTGAAAGCTGGAGGACTCCGCTGACGAGCTGTGGGGCCTTGGACAAGAAAGCGGAAGATGCGGAACGAACGTCACTCAGAGCACTATTAACTTCCGCTGAAGTGCCATCGATAGCATCCAGGCCCTCATTGAGGTTCTTTCCTGCACGATCTAACGCCGCAGCGGAGTCTGTCAGCGTCGATGAGGCCGCATTCAAAGCGTTAGCAGACGATGCCAGCAGCGCTGGATCCAGCCCCACAGAAAGGTCGGCACTGAGTTTTGCGTGGCCCGCCAGCTTGGTGGTGACGGTGCTTTGACTTTCGAGTGACGCTGCGATTTCTCTTTCGATGCTCGCGATGAAATCGGGGTCCTCCGCTAGGGCTGGATTCTGACGCAGTTTGACGACGAGATCCCTGGAGGCCGAGAGGTGCTTGTGGGAATTAGCGATGAGGCCGCCATCAGCTCCCGTGAGGAGATCAATATCGATATTCGCGAGACTGACGGCTTTGTCCTGCAAATCTGGCAGCGTGGTGTCGAAATAGTTCTTGATTGGAGCCAGTGAATTCTTGATGTTCGATGCCCCGAGATTTACCGTAGGCCCCACACCAGCTAGCTCGCGACCTGCCGCTCGGAAACTTCGCCCCGCATCACTTACTCCAGTTGCTGCCGAGTCGAGAGCGCTTAGCCCCGAATTGAGTCGGTCAATTTCGCTCTGCATAGATCCGGTGTCGATGTCCGTAACGGCTTCGTTCAGTTGATGAACGCCGTTCTTGACTTGACTGAGGCCAGAATCGAGTTGCGCAGAACCATCCGCGGCGGCTTGCATACCTGACTTAATGGTGTCCAGGTTGGTGAAGAGCGCGTTGAAGTAGGCTGCAGAGACGGTGGAATCCAGCGTCTTAGAAAGGGTGTCGTCGGCTTTTCCGGTCAACGTTCCGATAATGAAGCCGTTTGCGTCATCACGATGAAGAGTGATGGTGGCGCGTTTGGGATCGAAGGCACCGGCACTCACGAGATTTGAAGAGAAATTCTCAGGCACGGTGACAACCATGAAGTACTCGCCGGCTGTGAGCCCCTCTTCGGCTCGCGTTTGGTCGGTTCCGAGAAACTGCCAGTCAAAAACGGGGTTTGAACGCAGTGCAGCTTCAAACTCTTTTCCCGCGGAGATGGTCTTGTCATTGAATGTTGCGGGCTTGTCCTTGTTAACGACCGCAACTTTGATGTTGTCGATATGAGCGTAGAGATCCCAGTTCGCGTGCAGATAGATGCCGCCATACAGCAGCGGAATCAACAGAATAAAGATGAGGGCGAGGCGCGACAGGCCCTTAAATCGGCGAAATTCGTAGGTGAGGTAACGAGAAAGATGTGTCATGAGCCGTGCTGTGAGGTCGTGCGAGTGATGATGGTTTCGTCCACTGGTTGATCCGCGTCGGGATCATCAGGACTGTCTGGGTCGGCGTCAACCGTCTCGATATCAACGGGAGTGTCATGTATCGCGGCGACGTAGGGCACGGCCTTATGGCCGAGCCGAATTCGGATGCTGCCAGCTGGCGCGGTGTCTGCATCGATGGCGGAGGTAATGATCGCGCAACCGTCCAGCTCGGTGAGACGGGCAAGGCACTCAAACATCTCAAATTGGCGTGAGTGCGGCACGACCATATCGACGTCGTCGATGACAACAACGCTCGTCGGGCGGAGCATGGCGAGCCCAGCAGAGACAACAACGCGCGTGAGCGGGTCCAACTGTTCGATTTCCACGTTGCGGTCAACGCAATAGCCCAGCAACTGCTCAATGTCGTTTGCGCGGTCCTCGGCCGCGGCGATGGAAATGCCATCTAAGTAGGCGCGCTCTGCAATTGACTCGCTTATCGTCAAGCGGTCCTCGGGCGCGACATAGTTGCCGAGGCGCGCCACGGAGGAATGGACGATTGCCGCGTATGGGTCAGCAATTGCGTCGATGCCGTTGATGTAAAGCGAGCCAGAAAGCGGTCGAAACCGTCCGGCGAGTGCAAGCAGGAGTGCAGATTTGCCAGATCCCCGCGCACCGTGAACGATCACCAGGTCGCCTGCCTCAACGGTAAGATCGAGGGGGCCAAAGATGGTGCCCTGCTGAGCAGTGGCGCTCAGTGCGCGGGCTTGAATTAGCGACTGCGATTCGGTCATGACAGGACTCCCTGGAGGTTCTGCCGGAAGACATCGGACAAAACATCCTCGGTCAAGATTGCGGTGCCAGTGGAAAGCTCCAGGGCAATGACGTTGATGAGCGCGAGCATGGAAACTGCCAACACATGGATACGGTGCTCACCCGCGGCGGCAATAGCGGGGTGAGTCTTGCACGCTTGGGTGAAGGCCGTGACGCGATCGGCGTAGAGCTGTCCATAGGTGGTCGCGGCGGCCTCGTCTCGGCCCACGTGAGAACGCAGTTCACTGAGCGCCAGCTGCCAGGGCGCAAGTTCTGGCAACGCCTCAGAAACTCGATGCGACAGGACATCCAGCAGTTCATCCTTCGTTTCAGTTTCAGCAAATGCGCGCTCGACGACGCGCATCACCAGATCCTGACCGTTAGCGATTCGGCGCTGATAGACGGTATGGAACAACTCAAGCTTCGATCCAAAATTCGAGTAAATGGCGCCTTTTGTGTATCCCGCGGACCGTGCAATGTGGTTCAACGAGGTGGCGTCATAACCCAATTCGAGGAAGGAGGACTCAGCCGCGGCGAGGATCGCGTGTCGCACATCCGCCTTCTTAGGCCGACTGCCAACCACGGGTGCTTGTTCAGGCATCACGCCACCTTTCATACGATACCGGCGGTATTCAATACCGCCGGTATCTAGTCTGCGTCGGCTGCCCGCTGCCGACAAGTGGTGAAGTGGGCGAGCTGTGTCACAACCAGCGCGGGGCGATATTCTCTTCGAATTCTCAACGGTTCGATGGGCGATCACGACCGATGCGGCTGTATAACAGTGCGCGCCAGAGACCCGCTGCGTCATGGAGACAAAACGAGCGCTCGTTCAATGACGATTTCCGTACAGTTCTACCCAGGCGCGGGCAGGCATGTCCTTGGGCAGGGAGGTTCGCCGCAGGTTGTGCCTCGCGAGGAATGTGGTCGCCGTATGGTTGTTCGGTAACGCCCGGCTGCGCTCGAGGATCTCGCCAAGCCCGCGTCCCTTGGCGGTAAAGACCCGATGAACGAGGCCTTGGTACGGTTTGCGCTGGTTCAGTGGCAGCAACGGGTGATCGCGTCGCTTCATACGCAGTAAGCCACCATCGACACTGGGCCGCGGCACAAAGGCCTCGGCTGGCACCTTGTTGTCCAGTGTGAAGTCGAAGCACGGCTCCCATTGGACAGTCATCATGCTCGCGCCCGCCGACGAGCGACCTCCCATTGCATGAGAAGGATTGCCTCGCTCCACCCAGAGGAGTGCAACACTTTGCGCAACATCGCGGTGGTGAGGTGGAATGGCAGGTTCCCGACAATGACGTGGGGACGTTGGGGAAGGTGAAAGGCAAGGAAGTCGTGGTGGATGACCGTAACGTCACCGGGCACGATGCGTCGTAGCTCCCGGACGTTGGCCGCATCGATGTCGACGGCTGTTAGCGGCCGGTCGAACCTCGCCAGGGGCAGCGTGATCGCGCCGCGTCCGGGACCAATTTCAAAGATCGGACCGTCAGTAGCGTGGACGAGGTGGATGATCCGACGGATTACGGCGTGATCCGTGAGATAGTTCTGGCCATGCTCATGACGGCCAGCAGAATAACGTGGCATGTTGGGCTCCGAAGCGTATGTGGGAGCCGGGCTGGCAAAGACACCGCCCGGCTTGGATACCGAGACGGGGAGCAGAAGAGAAAGAAAGAGAGTGCTCGCCGCCGTTAGCGGATCTTCAAGCGCATTGAGGCGATGCCGGAGTACAACATGTCGGCCACGATAGATGCTGGCGCCCCGAGGAGAGTCGCGGGTAGAACCCCTCACAAGCCGAGGCAATTGTGCTGCCGGACACATTGTCTGTTTAACTAGGCACATGCCACGAATCATCATCGGCGATGAGCCGCTAACGATCGATGACGTCGTCGTCATTGCTCGGCATGGCGCACTTTTAGACCTATCTGCTGCCGCATGGCAGCGAGTGCGCGAGGCCCGCACCGTCGTCGACACCCTTGCCGGATCCGATACGCCGCACTATGGCGTCTCCACGGGATTCGGTGCCCTTGCGACCACTCATATTCCGCCAGATCGCCGCGCGCAGCTGCAGCGTTCGCTCGTCCGCTCGCATGCCGCCGGCAGCGGCCAAGAGGTCGAAGACGAGGTTACGCGCGCCATGATGGCGATCCGCATCCAGTCGCTTGCGACCGGCTACACGGGCATCCGGCCCGAGACGCTGCAGACCTATATCGATGTCTTAAACGCCGGCATCGTCCCCGTCGTGCAGGAGTATGGATCGCTCGGCTGCTCCGGTGATCTATCGCCGCTCGCGCACTGCGCGCTTGCGCTCATGGGGGAGGGGCGGGTTCGGCTCAATGGCGCGGAGCTGAGCGCGGCCGACGCACTCGCCGAGTGCGGTATCGCTGCCGTGGAGCTAACCGAGAAGGAGGGCCTCGCGCTCATCAATGGCACCGATGGCATGCTCGCCATGGCGTGCCTCGCGATCGCTGACCTCCGCGTCCTGCTCGATACCGCGGACCTCGCGACGGCAATGAGTGTTGACGCACTGCTCGGTACCGATGCGGCATTCGCCCCCGAGCTCATAGCGCTGCGCCCCCAGGTGGGGCAGCAAAAGTCCGCGGCGCAGATCACCGAGTTCATGGCCGATAGCGAGATTCGCGCCTCGCATAAGGACATCGACGATGGGATCGTTCAAGACGCCTATTCGCTGCGATGCGCTCCCCAGGTGACGGGCGCCGCGCGTGACACGCTCGACTTCGCTACCACGATCGCGACGCGGGAGCTGTCGGCCGCGATCGATAACCCGGTGATTTACGACGGGCAGATCGCCTCCAACGGCAATTTCCACGGCGCGCCAGTCGGATATATCCTCGACTTCCTTGCTATCGCGTGCGCCGATCTGGCCTCGATCTGCGAGCGGCGAACCGACCGCCTGCTCGATACCAAGCGCAGTCACGGCCTGCCACCCTTCCTCGCGCACGAGGTCGGGGTCGATTCCGGGATGATGATCGCCCAGTACACCTCAGCGGGTATCGTCTCCGAACTCAAGCGCCTGGCCGCGCCCGCCTCTGTCGATTCGATTCCGTCCTCGGCGATGCAAGAAGACCACGTCTCGATGGGCTGGGCCGCCGGACGCAAGCTGCGTCGGGTGATCGATGGCCTCACGCGCGTCATTGGGATCGAGATCCTGTGCGCTGCCCGCGGCCTGCAGCTGCGGGCGCCGCTTGCCCCCTCCCCGTCGGCCAGCCGCGTCATCGACGCCCTTGCAACCGCCGGAGTGGCGGGACCTGGGCCCGATCGATTCCTTTCTCATGACATTGATATCGCCGTCACCCTCGTGGCGAGCGGAGCCGCACTCGCGGCCGGACGCAAGGAGAATATATGAGCTCGCCCCGCCCCGTCGCCGCCCCGCGCGGCACCGATTTGACTGCCCGCTCCTGGAGCACCGAAGCGCCGCTGCGCATGCTGATGAACAACCTCGATCCCGAGGTCGCCGAGCGCCCCGATGACCTCGTCGTCTATGGCGGCACCGGCCGCGCCGCACGCAGCTGGCAGGCCTTTGACGCGATGGTGGCGACGCTGCGCGATCTGCGTGAAGACGAGACGATGCTCGTCCAGTCGGGAAAGCCCGTCGGCGTATTGCAGACGCACGAATGGGCCCCGCGCGTGCTCATCGCGAACTCGAACCTCGTCGGGGATTGGGCGACGTGGCCCGAGTTTCGGCGGCTGGAGGCGATGGGACTGACGATGTTCGGCCAGATGACGGCCGGCTCGTGGATCTACATCGGCACGCAGGGCATCGTGCAGGGTACCTTCGAGACGTTTGCTGCGATCGCCGATAAGCGTTTTGGGGGAACCCTTGCCGGGACCCTGACGCTGACGGCGGGTTGCGGCGGCATGGGCGGCGCGCAGCCGCTGGCTGTCACGCTCAACGGCGGCGTCTGTCTCATCATCGACGTCGACCCGCACCGCCTGCACCGGCGCGTGGAGCACCGCTACCTCGATGAGGTCGCCGATAACCTCGACGATGCGCTGCAGCGCGTTCGCCTGGCGAAGCAGGAGCGGCGCGCGTTGAGCGTCGGGCTCGTTGGCAACGCCGCCGAGCTGCTGCCTGAGATCCTGCGACGCGACGTCGAGGTCGACATCGTGACCGACCAGACGAGCGCGCACGACCCGCTGAGCTACCTTCCGATAGGCATCGACCTGGCCGACTGGGCTGATGCGGCCGCGCGGGATCCGGAGGGCTTTACGGCGCGGGCGAGAGAGTCGATGGCGCGCCACGTTGAGGCGATGGTGGGCTTTATGGACCGCGGCGCCGAGGTGTTTGATTACGGCAACTCCATTCGCGATGAGGCACGCCAGGGCGGATTCGATCGCGCCTTTGACTTCCCGGGCTTTGTGCCCGCCTATATCCGGCCGCTGTTTTGTGAGGGCAAGGGGCCCTTCAGATGGGCGGCGCTGTCGGGAGATCCGCAGGATATCGCCGTGACCGATGAGGCCGTGCTCAAGCTGTTTCCCGACAACGAGCGCCTGCACACCTGGATTCGCGGCGCCCAAAAGGAGATCGCATTCCAGGGGCTGCCGGCCCGCATTTGCTGGCTCGGCCAGGGCGAGCGTGACAAGGCCGGTGAGGTCTTCAACCAGCTCGTCGCCGACGGCAGCCTGAAAGCGCCGATCGTCATCGGCCGGGATCACCTCGATACCGGCTCGGTTGCCTCGCCTTACCGCGAGACCGAGGCGATGAAGGACGGGTCGGATGCGATCGCCGACTGGCCGCTGCTGAACGCGCTGACCGCCGCATCCTCGGGCGCCACGTGGGTCTCGATCCATCACGGCGGGGGCGTCGGGATGGGACGCGCGATCCACGCCGGGCAGGTTTCGCTCGCCGATGGCACCGAACTCGCGGCGCAAAAGCTCGCGCGGGTCCTCACCAACGATCCCGCCCTGGGCGTGCTGCGGCACGCCGATGCGGGGTACGAGGGCGCCCGCGCCGTCGCTCGCGAGCAGGGCCTGAGAATCCCGATGGACGGCACCGATGAGCATCGCTGATTCGCTCGCCGAACTCTTCGCTCGCATCGAAGCGATCGGCCGCACCGAGCAGGGCGGCTATCGCCGCTTTGCCCTCACACCCGAAGACGAGGAACTGCGCGAGTTCTTCGCCGCCGAGGTCACCAGCCGCGGACTGCGTTATGAGGTCGATACCGCCGGCAACCAGTGGGGCTGGTGGCAGGAGGGCGACGGGCCCGCCGTCGTGACCGGCTCCCACCTCGACTCGGTGCCCGACGGCGGCGCCTTCGATGGCCCCCTCGGCGTGCTCTCCGCACTCCTGGCGATCGACGAATTGCGCGGCCGCGGCATCACGCCGCGTCGTCCCATCGCAGTCGTGAGCTTCACCGAGGAGGAAGGCGGGCGCTTCCCGCTGGCCTGCCGCGGCTCGCGTGTGCTCACGGGTGCCGTCGACGCGGAGACCGTCGGCGAGCTGAAAGACCCTGCCGGAACGCGCCTAGCCGACGCGCTCGACGGCGCGGAGCTTGCCGCGGATCCGGAGCTCGTTTCGCGCATCGGCGCCTACGTCGAGCTGCACATCGAGCAGGGCCGCAACCTCGCGACGATGGGGGATCAGGCCATCGCCGTCGCCTCGGCGATCTGGCCGCACGGCCGCTGGCGCCTGCAGCTGAGCGGCGTCGCCGACCACGCGGGCACCACCCGGCTAGCCGACCGCGATGACGCACTCATCAAGGCCGCGCGCATCATCCTCGCGGTGCGAGAGGCCGCCGAACAAACCGGTACGCTCGCGACCGTCGGCGCCCTCGACGTCTCGCCCGGCGCCATCAACGCGATCCCCTCGGGCGTCGAGCTCTTCATCGACGCGCGCGCCGAGACCATGGCCAAGCTCGATGACGTCATCGCGCGCATCACCCAGGCTGCGAGCAGCGAGGGTGGCGACGTGCACCGCATCTCGCTCACGCCCGAGACGAGTTTCCATCCCGGCCTTTCCCACGCGCTCGCCGAACGCTGCCATGCCCCCTTGCTCGCCACGGGCGCCGGACACGACGCGGGAATCCTCGCCGATGCGGGAGTGCCGGCGACGATGCTGTTCGTGCGCAATCCGACGGGCGTGTCGCATTCGCCGCACGAGCACGCGGAGCTCACCGACTGCGAAGCAGGCGTGCTGGCCCTGGCGGACTGCCTCGAGTTTCTCGCCACCGCCGAGCAGCTGCCATGACGACGTATGCGGCCTCCCGCGCCCTCGTCGATGGCGAGCTCGCGAGCGACGTGCGACTCACGGCGGTCGGCGGGCGCTGGGAGAAGATCGAGACGAACGCGCCGGCGCGCGGCGAGGATATTCGCCTACCCGGCATCATCCTGCCCGCCGCAACCAACGCCCATTCGCATGCCTTCCACCGCGCCCTGCGCGGGCGCACCCACGAGGGCGGCGGCACGTTTTGGACATGGCGCGAGGTCATGTACGAGGCCGCGGCGCGATTGGACCCGGAACGCTACTACCGCCTCGCGCGTGCCACCTACGCCGAGATGGTCGCCGCCGGCTACAGCGCCGTCGCCGAGTTCCACTATGTCCACCATGCGCCCGGCGGCGAGCGCTACGACGACCCGAACGCTATGGCCAAGGCCCTCATTGCCGCAGCCTCCGATGCCGGAATCGCGCTCACCCTGATCGACGTGTGCTACCTGCGAGGCGGCATCGACGCGGGCTCCCACCTCGAGCTCGACCCGTTGCAGCGCCGCTTTAGCGACGGCAGCGTTGCCGCCTTCGCCGCCCGCACCGCGCGGCTGCGCGAGGAAGCCGAAGGCCAGGCCACCTTCGCGCTCGCCGCCCACTCGGTGCGTGCCCTCACCCCAGGCGAGCTGCGCGAGCTCGCAGCTCTTGCGGGTGAACTCGAGAGCCTGGTGCACGTCCACGCGAGCGAACAGCTCGTCGAGGTAACCGCCTGCCGCGAACTCACCGGGATGAGCCCAATCGAGCTCCTGGCCGACACGGGTCTGCTCACCTCGCGCACGAGCATCGTCCACGGCACGCACTTATCTGAGGGCGATATCGAGCTGCTGGCGAACACCGGCGCGAGCGTGATCTTCTGTCCGACGACGGAACGCGACCTCGCCGATGGCATCGGTCCCGCGGCCGCGCTCGCCGCGGCTGGAGTGCCGCTCGCCATCGGATCCGACCAGCACGCCGTGATCGATCCGTTTTCCGAACTGCAGGCGCTGGAGGGCCACGAACGCCTCGCCAGCCACGAGCGCGGTCACTTCAGCCCCGCCCGCCTGCTAGACATCGCGAGCTTCGGCCCGTGCATCGGCGAGCCAGTGATGGGCCTGCGCCGCGGCGCGCCCGCCGATCTCATCGCAATCGACGACGCCTCGGCGCGCACGGCCGGCGCCACCGGGGCCGGGATAGTTATGGCCGCGAGCGCCGCTGACGTGACCGACGTCGTTGTCCGAGCGCGCCACGTCGTATCCGAATCCCGCCACGAGCTCGGTGACGTTGGCGAGCTCCTGAGCTGCGCCCTGGAGGAGCTATGGCAAGCACCCTAGTCACCGGAATCTCCCAACTCGTCACCTGCGATGGCGAGCCGGACGATCCGCTCGGCCTCCTGCGCGATGCCGCCGTGATCGCCGAGGACGGCGTGATCACCTGGATCGGACCTGCCGCCCGCGCCCCCGAGGCCGACGGCGCGATCGATGTCGAAGGCCGCTGCGTCCTACCCGGTTTCGTCGACTCCCACAGCCACCTCATCTTCGCCGGCGATCGCGCTTCCGAGTTCGCGGCCCGCATGACCGGCACTCCCTATGACGGCGGCGGCATCGCGACGACGGTCGCGGCAACTCGCGCCGCAAGCGATGATGAGCTGCGCGCCCTGCTGCACCAGCGACTTACTGCCGCTCGCGCACTTGGCAGCCACACGATCGAGATCAAATCCGGCTATGGCCTCGAGACGGAAACGGAAGCGCGCCTGCTACGCCTGGCGCGCGAGGTCACCGAGGAGACGACCTACCTTGGCGCGCACGTCGTCCCCAGCGGCAGCGACCGGCGCGACTATCTCGATCTCGTCACCGGCGAGATGCTCGCCGCGTGCGCACCGCACGCGCGGTTCGTTGACGTCTTTTGTGAGCCGCATTCGCCGCACGCGTTTACGGGCGAGGAATCCGAGGAGGTGCTGCGCGCTGGGATCGGTGCGGGCCTGACCCCGCGGCTGCACGGCAACCAGCTCGGTTACGGCCCCGGCATCCAGCTCGCCTGCGAGATGCAGGCCGCGAGCGTCGACCACTGCACCTTCATCTCCGATGCGGACCTGTCGGCCCTTGCCGATTCTCGGGACACGACGGTCGCGACACTGCTGCCGGGCGTCGAGTTTTCCACCCGGCAGCCCTATCCGGACGCGCGCCGGCTACTGGACGCCGGCGTCAGCGTAGCCCTCGCCTCCGATTGCAATCCGGGCACCTGCTATTCCTCCTCCATGCCGCTCATGATCCAGCTCGCGGTCCGCGAGATGGGGATGACGGTGGCCGAGGCGCTCCTCGCCGCGACACGAGGTGGCGCCGCAGCCTTGCGACGCGGCAATATTGGCTCCATCACCCTCGGCGCCAAGGCTCACCTCAACGTCCTTGACGCCCCCCATTACGAACACCTCGCCTATCAAATCGGGGTGCCGCTGGTATCCCCGATCACCACTATTGAAGGAGTGAACGCATGAGCAAAGGTTTTAGGATTGGCCTGCTGCCACGGATCGGTATCGCGATCGTGGCGGGCATCCTCATTGGTCTGATCGCGCCGGATTGGTTGACGCGAATCTTCGTGACCTTCAACGTCGTCTTTGGTCAATTCCTGAGTTTTGCCATCCCGCTCATCATCGTTGGTCTCATTACCCCCGCGATCGCTTCCCTCGGCCGTGGCGCGGGCAAATGGCTCGGGATCACGGCGGGCCTTGCCTACCTTTCGACCCTGTTCGCCGGTTTCCTCGCGCTTCTCGTGGGTCTCGTCATCTACCCCTATATCCTCTCGCGCGGCACTGTCGAAGATCAGGGCAACCCCGAAGATGCGCTGCTGGCGCCCTTCTTCACCATCGAGATGCCGCCGATCTTCGGCGTCATGACGGCCCTCATTCTCGCCTTCGTGCTGGGCGTGGGCCTGACGATCACGCGCGGACGTACCCTGTTCCAGGCGGCGATTGAGTTCCGCGAGATTATCAATAAGGTCATCTCGACGATCATCATCCCGCTGCTGCCGATCTACATCTTCGGCATCATTTTGAACATGACGGTGGCGGGTGAGGTCTTCCGCGTTATCGGTACGTTCCTCTCGATCATCGTCGTCGTCTTCCTACTGACCCTCGTGGTGTTGCTCGTTCAGTTCTCGATCGCGGGCGCGATGAACAAGACCAACCCGTTCACGATGCTCAAGACGATGCTGCCGGCCTATGCCACCGCGCTTGGTACGTCATCTTCGGCGGCGACAATCCCGGTGACGTTACGCCAGGCCATGAAGATGGGCGTCAGCGAGCCCGTCGCATCCTTCGTGATTCCGCTGTGCGCCACCGTGCACCTGGCCGGTTCGACGCTGAAGATCACGAGCTTCGCGCTCGCCATCATGTACATCTCCGGAATCCCGATCAATATCGGGCTGATGGTCGGCTTCATCTTCATGCTGGGCATCACGATGGTCGCGGCGCCCGGCGTTCCGGGCGGCGCGATCGTTGCGGCATCCGGTCTGCTGACCTCGATGCTCGGCTTCAGCGAGCCCGAGGTCGGGCTTATGATCGCGACCTATATCGCGATCGACAGCTTCGGTACCGCCACGAACGTCACCGGTGATGGCGCGATCGCCGCGATCGTCGACAAACTCAGCGCTGGTCGCTTCGGCACCCCGCAGCCTGTCGTGTTAGATCCGGCAGAGGATTCACTCGATGGTCGCGAGGAGGCCTAGGCTAGCGAAACTCAAACGCACGCAGCGCGAAGCTGGGCAACCAGTGCGTTGAGGCATAATTGTCGCCGGTCACCTCTGTAAGGCTTGCTGCAAAGAGGTGATCGGCGGCTTCGCGCAGGCTGCCACCGGCGGCCCCCATGAGGCCCGCGATCCGCCACAGTTGGCCTGCCCGTGACAGGTTCAATCCGTGCCAGTGCACCTGTTGGGCGTCGCGGGAGCCGCGGGTATCAACGGGCTTAGCGAGGACGTGGCGATTATCTAGGCCTGGCAGGAAGGCTGCGATGAAGTCCAATGCTTCGTCGGACGGTAGGCACGCGATGACCGCTTCGCTGATCGTGAGACCGGGGGAGAGGAAGTCGTGGCCGGATCTCTCGAAGTCGGCCGGCCAGTTAGTAAGACCCAAGAACCAATCCCGCACGCGCCGCTGAATGACACTCCCGAGTTGGCGAGCAGCATCCGTGAGCGGATCGTCATTGATTCTCGCGGCAGCGTCGGCCATGAGCGTGGCCGCAAAGGCCGTATTGGAGTGCACCCCGTGAGTAATGGGGGCCAATAGCTGGGAGAAAAACTCGCTCGAGCGCGTGATAAGGAGCTCGGCGAGTGGACGAAGGATCTCGCGCAGTTCACGATCGGCTTCGGCGTAGACCAGGAGAAACCAGGCCCATCCGTAGGGACGCTCATAGCCGGGATTGGCCTGAAAATACTCGCGTTCGGTCACAATGTTCTCGGCGGTGAGGTTGGTGGCGAGTACGGCATCGAGGCTTTCGCTTTCAGGTACTAGCTGCCGCAGCCGCAGGGCTGCCCAGGTCGAGTTCACCGATGAATGCCAGTCGTAGCTGTTTCCAAAAGCCGGATGCGCGAGGTGCGGGTCATGACCGCCAGGTTCCTGATGGAAGTGGGGATCGTGGTAGGGCAGTGACGTCGACAGATTCGAGGTGATGGCGCCGGCGAACGCCGGAGCGTTGGGGTGGGCGAGCATGGTCTAAGTATGTCGCGAATGCAAACGTGATCCATATCCCGTGCGCGTGGGGCGCAAGCGCGAACGAGCTTTGCTAGTCTTCTTCGGACCTTGCCCCCGTTACCTGGAGGTCGCTATGGAGGTTTTTACCTCCTTGCTGGCAATCACCCTCATTTCGCTGGTTGCTCCTCTCATCGCTCACATCATCCCCAATCGGGTCGTGCCCGAGGCCGTGCTGCTGATCCTGTTCGGACTCCTCATCGGGCCGCATGGCTTTGGCTGGGCACAACTCGGCCCCGAAGTTCACATGCTTTCCGAGCTGGGACTTGCCTTCCTGTTCCTGCTAGCGGGCTACGAAGTCGACCTCGATGACCTGCGCTCCGGCCACGGCATGCGAGCCTCGGCAGCCTGGCTGATCTCCTTCGGTCTCGCCTTTGCGGTTGTCGGCCTCCGGCTCGATAAGCCGCTCGGATCGATGGAGGTCATTGCCGTAGCGATCGCCATGACCTCAACCGCGCTGGGAACATTGCTGCCGATTTTGAAGGAACGCGGTATCGCGAATACCGCGGTGGGGCGCATCGTCATGACCCACGGGACGATCGGCGAACTGTTCCCGATCATCGCCATCGCGGTCTTGCTGTCCTCGACTTCGATCGTCTCCTCGCTCGGGGTGCTGGTGATCTTCGCGCTCAGCGCGACGTTGCTGTTCATCATTCCGAAGAAAGCTCGCAGCTGGGGCCTGAAGGTCGTCGACGTCATCCATATGAAGGCCGAAGGCACCGCCCAGACGACGGTTCGCGTCACGGTTGTTCTGCTCGTGGCACTCACGACTTTGGCCGTCCAGTTCGACCTCGACCTCGTTCTTGGCGCATTTGCTGCCGGCATCATCGTGCGTCAGCTCCTGCCCTCAGGCCGCCACGAACTCGACCAAAAACTCGACGGGCTTGCCTACGGTTTCTTCATCCCGCTGTTCTTCGTCGTCTCCGGAATGGGCATCGACGTCGCGGCGGTCGCTCAGCAGCCGACCTCGCTGCTGTTCTTCCTCGTGGCGCTCCTCGTGGTACGCGGGCTTCCGGTGTTCCTATCCACCCGCGGTCAGCGTCCGGGACACCTTCCCCTCACGCTCGGCGAGCGGGCCCGAATCGGGCTGTATTCGACGACCGCGCTACCGATCATCGTGGCGGTCACGCACGTGGCCGTCGGCGCGAAGGCAATGTCAACGACCACCCAGTCGGTGCTGATCCTGGCGGGGGCCTGCTCCGTGCTCCTCATGCCCCTGCTTGCTGCTATCACGCAATCGCGCACCCGCACCTCGGATCTGGATCCCGATGATCCGGAGGATATCGGCGGCAGCGCGCTCGTGATCGAGAAGGCTACTGGGAGGGAAGGTGAGGCGGGAACACGATAGCCTTGTCGCTGTGATGAGCTTGACCCGCGCCGAAGCCCGCGCTCGCAGTGCAGCGCTGTCCGACATTTCCTACACCGTTCACGTCTCCGTGACGGATGCCAAGGGCGATTCGCCGACGTTCAGTTCGACGACGCAAGCTCGCTTCACCACAACTGAACCTCGCGTCATGTTCGATCTCGTTGCCGACGAAGTCTTGGCGATCGAGGTCGATGGCAAGGGCGCGGACGCCGAAGTACGTCCGGGACGCATCATCATCGAAAACGTCCCCACCGGCCGCCCGGTGGACGTGCGCATCATGGCGCGTTGCCGGTACTCGAGCTCGGGGGAGGGCCTGCACCGCTACCGTGATCCGGAGGACGGGCGGGTCTACCTCTACACCCAGTACGAGCCGATGGACGCCCACCGCGTCTACGCCTGTTTCGATCAGCCCGACCTCAAGGCGCACTGGACCTTCATCGTCGATGCACCCGAGGACTTCACAGTCCTGTCCAACCAGGCTGAGGCAAGCGTTGAAGACCTCATGCCCGACGCGAAACGTCACATCTTCCAGCCGACCCCGCTGCTCTCGAGTTACCTCACCGCTATCATCGCAGGCCCCTACTACAAGGTGGAGGGCCCGACGTGGCGCGGGACCTACCCGGAACACGTCGGCGGACGCGACGTCCAGCTGGAAATCCCGCTGACCGCCTACTGCCGGACTGCCCTTGCCGATCGATTCGATTCCGACGACGTTTTTGCCATCACGTCGGCCGGGCTGACGTTCTTCCATGAGCGCTACCAATACGCCTATCCCTGGGGCAAGTACGACCAGGTCTTCGTGCCCGAATACAACCTCGGCGCGATGGAGAACCCGGGCTGTGTGACCTTCAACGAGCACTACATCCCGCAGGGAACTCCCACGATCGCGCAGCGTGCCGCCCGCGGCAATACGATCCTGCACGAAATGTGCCACATGTGGTTCGGCGACCTCGTCACCCCCAAGTGGTGGGATGACCTATGGCTAAAGGAGTCCTTCGCCGACCACGAAGGCACCGCAGCACTTGCCGCCGCGACCGAGCACACCGATGCCTGGGCGACCTTCGCCTCGGGCCGGAAGGCGTGGGCCTACAACCAGGACCTGCTGCCCACCACCCACCCCATCGCCGCCGACATTCCCGATGTCGCCGCCGCGACCCAGAATTTCGATGGCATCACCTACGCCAAGGGTGCTGCGGTCCTCAAGCAACTCGTGGCCTACGTCGGAGAAGACACTTTCGTTGAGACGGCACGCCGCTATTTTGCCGATCACGCCTTCGGTGCGACGACTGCCGAGGATCTGTTGAGCGCGCTGGGGGAGGCCAGCGGGCGCGATATGAGCGAATGGACCAAGGCGTGGCTGCAAACCTCCGGCCCCTCGATCCTCAGCCTGAATGACGATCGCACGACGCTTGTGCAGGATTCTCAGGATGCGCTCAGCCATGCCGCCCTCACGCGGCCGCACCGGCTCATGGTCGGCAGTTACCGGCTCGACAATGGCGGCCTGCAGCGGGTGGAACAGCGCAGCATTGACCTGACCAATCAGGCGGTCGAATTCGATCCGCCGCTGTCTACCGACGTCACCGTCATTAACGATTCAGACCTCACCTACGCCGTTGTGCGCCTCGATGACGCCAGCCGAGCAGTGCTGCTCGATCACCTTGCGAGCATCTCCGATCCCGTGACCCGCGCAGTCATCTGGTCGGCGCTGTGGACCGATACCCGTGATGCGCTCCTTCAGGCCAGCTCGTTCATCACCGCCGTGCTCACCCACGGAAGCGCGGAAAAGCAGGGAGTGCTCTCGGCATTGCTGCAGCAAGCGACCCTCGCGTGGCGTTCCTATGTACCAAGCGAGCAGCGGCAAGCCGTCCTTGCAGAGGTACGAGATCGAACCTGGCAGGAAATCCACCAGGACTCGGATCCGGGACGACGCCGGCTGTGGGCCCTCGCATTCGCTCGGGCAGCTAGCGATGAGGCCGCCACGACCGAAACGATTGAGCGACTCGGCCTCATCCGTGATGGCGCCATCGATGGGCTGGAATCCGCGCGTGACCTGACGTGGGCGGCCATCATTGCCTTGGCGTCAAGTGGCGGCGCTGATGCTGCGGATATCGACGCGGCCAAGAAGCATGATGCTTCGGGCTTTGCTGCCGTCATGGCGGCGCAAGCCATGTCCTCCCTGCCCGCCCCCGCGGTAGGGGAGCGCACGTGGCAGGAGATCTGGAACTCCGAGCTCTCGAACGAAATGCTCGATGCCCATATCGCCGGGTTCAAGTCCGCCACTCGCCGCACCGATATCGATGTGGTCGCCGGCTACTTCGAAAACATTCAGGAGGCATGGACTTCGCGCTCCCAGCAGATGGCGGAGCGGATCGCAGTCGGGATGTACCCCTCGCAGGTGGAAATCGGAGACTGCCCAGACGGGGCCACGGGCACCCCGGACCCCACTGCTCATCCGGTAGTGCGGGCGACGGATCGCTGGCTCGGACAAGCAGATGATGCTCCCAAGGCGCTGAAACGTCGTATCGTTGAAGGCCGCGACGGAGTGCTACGGGCCCTTCGAGCGCAGGCCGCAGCGTCCTAGATTGTTATCGGGCTCGGGCGAAAATCGCCCGTCATTTCGCGGCGCTCCACTGCAAGCAGGGATAGCCGGATCATCCGCCAGACCCAGGCCTCAAGGTCTGCCGGCGGCATGGGGTCCTCGGATTTGAGCCACGAGGAAAAGACTCCTGTCAGGGCGCCAGCAAGTGCCGCGGCGTTGACCATCATCATGCGTTCAGAGGCATGCGGGGTCTTTGTCCTGGTGACGTGATAGAAAACTGTCGTGAGGTGATCACAAAATTGCATTGAGACCGTATTGCGCGCCGCCGAACTAAACTGCGAAACATATGCTGGTCGGGCTCGCTCAATGAAATCCATCAACTTTGAGACAAAGTCGGGGATATCGTCGGAACGCATATCGAGCTCTCGCGGATCCACCTCCGAAAGACCAGTGTCATCGAGCCGACAGTTGACGAGATCGATGAGCAGATCATCCGGCGTAGCGTAATGCTGATAAAAAGTGGAACGATTGACTCCCGCGCGCTTCGTCAACAACACGACCGTGATGTGTTCAAAAGGAAGTTTGTCGAGCGTGCTGGCTAGGGCATCGCGCAAGAGCTGGCGGCTCCGCATTGATCGGGGGTCCATGGCACCTCCTTTTCCATTTGCTTGGTTCTAATGGTGCACCACCAAACCAATATGTACACTTTGGCGGGATAAACGAGCGGGCCGATCAACGCTACGATGGTGCCAGTTAGGTATCGCAGGCAGAGCGGAGGAACGATGTCGCCAAGCAGTTGGCACCGACGGTCATCGCCCTCTGTATCCGGAGCGGTCCTTCGCAAGATTCTGGAAGATCCCGTCGATATCGGGTATTCAAAGGCGGCCAAACAGCGACGATATCCGCCCTGGCAAAAGGCATCGATCTTTTTTCTTAGCATCGTCATTGGTGCCAGCGCGGTTTGGGCGACCCACGCCCTACGCGCGCCCTCGGACGCCGCGGCAGCTGCGCGCCAATCCCTTGCCGACCAGGTCGATGCCATGATCGCCCACGTCGATTCCAACGTGCAGAAGAACCTCGAACTCAATCAGGCCATCGAAGACGCACGCAAGGAAGTCATTGACGAGGCACCGTTGATATCGCAGCAGCTCGCGACCACCGGCGCCGCGAGCGGTGTCGTCGCGGTGAGTGGCCCCGGAATTGTGCTGACCCTGGATGATCGCGACGTAGAAAAGGCCGAGGGCCGAGTTAAGGATTTCGATTTCCAGGTTCTCGTGAACTCGCTGTGGAGCGCCGGCGCGGAAGCGATTTCGATTAACGGCCAGCGCATTGGTCCGACCACAGCGATTCGCAGCGCAGGCCAGGCGGTGCTTGTTAATCTCATTCCGCTCGCGCCACCCTATGAGATCTCCGTCATCGCTGATCCGACCGACATCCAGGCAGCCTTCGCCAAGACACGTGGCTCCGCGCATCTGGCCGGTCTGCGGGACATGTTCGGAGTTCGGGTCGACATCGCTTCGGCAGACGAGCTCTTAATCCCAGCAGCGCAACAGGCGCGACTACGCTATGTCTCCACGGACTCACAGGTCGGGACAAAGGTCGCCAAATAGCGTGAGCAAACATTGCAATTCGGCCACACCGCCGTGTTCCGGCCATCGACGCGCTCGAGTGTGGCACCCTGGTAGTCGGCGCAGTTAAAGGAGGGGCATGTTCGCCATTATCGGCCTGCTGGTCGGCATCGGACTCGGGTTGTGGTTTCAACCGACCGTGCCGCTCGGATTGCAGCCCTACCTGCCTATTGCGGTGGTGGCAGCTCTCGACGCACTTGCCGGTGGCCTGCGCGCCCGCCTCGATGATGTCTTCGATGATCGAGTTTTTGTCACCTCCTTTATCTTCAATGTCTTCATCGCCGCCCTCATCGTGTGGCTTGGAGACAAAATCGGTGTCGGCTCGCAGCTACAAACTGCGGTCATTGTCGTCCTCGGCATCCGGATCTTTGCTAACGCCGCAGCGATCCGCCGCCACGTCTTTAAGGCGTAGCCGATGGGGGAGACGCCTTCGGCGAAGTCGACACTGCGCACCCTGTTGGGGGCGCGCTCACTGACGGTCATTGTGCTGTGCGCACTCCTTGGTCTCGGCATCATTACGCAGGTTCGTCAGGCGCCACAGCAGAGCCTTGCAAGCATGCGCCAGGACGACCTCATTCGCCTCCTGGATGAACTCGGGCGGCGCAACGAAGAACTCACCACCGAGTCACAGGTCCTGCAGCAGCGCCTCGAAGAACTCCAATCCGGTGCCCGATCGGACCAGGCAGCCCGCGAGGCCGCGCAAGAACAGAGCCGCAATCGAGCCATCCTGGCCGGTACGGTGCCCGTCCACGGCCCTGGAATCTCACTCACAATTATCGACAATGAAGGCGCGCTCACCGCTCAGATGATGGTCACGGTCCTCGAAGAGCTCCGCAATGCTGGCGCCGAGGCAATCGAACTGAACTCGCAGCGTCTGACGACCTCAAGCTGGTTCCAACGCGACGGCGACACGATCATCGCCGATGGCACGCCGCTGTCCTCGCCATACGTCTTTAATGCCATCGGGGGAGCGCAAACCATGTCGGGAGCACTCGATATTCCGGGCGGTGCACTCGCCACTATTCGCGCCGCTGGGGCCCGCTCGACGGTAACGCAGCGGGAAGATATCTCGATCACCTCGGTGCGTGAAGAGCCCGAGCTGAAGTACGCCGAGCCGCAAGACAAAAAGTAGCGCGTTGCGCTCTTCGCACAAGTTGGGAAATGTCAGAGAAGTTCCGTAGAGTACTTACCAAAGGCTTGGAGGGACATCATGAGTGACACACCGCGTAAGGACGATCCCACCTCGACAGCCCGATTCGGTGCCGTTGGCGCGAGCGAAGAAGCTGTTGTCGAAGGTGGTATCACTGCCGATGATAAGGACGTTATTGCGGCGCTACCGCCCGCATCGGCGTTGCTGATCGTGCAGCGAGGCCCCAACCGCGGTGCGCGCTTCCTCCTCGATTCCGACACGACCACCGCGGGTCGTCATCCGGCCTCCGATATCTTCCTCGACGATGTCACGGTCTCTCGCAAGCACTGCGTGTTCGACCAGACCGAAGAGGGCTACCAGATCCGTGACATTGGATCGCTGAACGGGACCTACATCAATCGCCAACGCATCGAGATCGCTGAGCTACACGATGGCGACGAGGTCCAAATCGGTAAATACCGCATGACCTTCCACGCATCCCCCCATCGCCCGCAGGCGGGTGAGCCCGCCCAGTGAATGCGGCCCCTGAATCCCAGCCGGCCGCAGACCTGACTCCCCAGGGAGATTCGTGGCCATTTGACGTCTCGCACCGTCCCGTGATGTCGATCGGAGAAGCCGTCGCGGCCCTCAAGCCAGAGTTTCCGGCGGTCAAACCCTCCAAACTTCGCTTCATCGAAGATGAAGGTCTCGTCTCGCCAGAGCGCACGTCCTCTGGCTACCGGAAGTACTCCGCAGCCGACCTGCAGCGCATCCGTTACGTGCTCATCCAGCAGCGTGACCACTTCCGTCCCCTTAACGTTATTCGCGACCAGCTCCACGAGATGGATCAGGGCCGGGAAATCGATGACGAGCCAACCGCCCGCGTCGTCTCGGTGGCCGGGCGGCTCGTCCGCCGCACTGGAAGCGAGCGGATTGGCAAGCGTGAGCTCGCGGATCTCTCAGGTGCATCGATCGCCGAAATCGAAGAGATTATCGCCTCGGCCCTCATCCGCCCTGACCGTAAGGGCCGCTTCCACGTGCGCTGTATTGAGGTCGTCTCGGCTCTCATCCAGCTCTCCCAGTTCGGGATCGAAGCGCGTCACCTCTCGCACCTTCGACAGTCCTCGACGCGCAACAGTGATCTCGTTACCCAGGTCGCGGCCCCGCTGCGCGTCGGCACGCACGCTGCTGCGAAGGAACGCAGCGATGCCAAAGCCGCTGATGTGGCGAGCGTGCTTTCCCGCCTGACGTCGGATCTCACCCTGGTTGCGGTGGGGGACAGCCTGCAGCAGTAGGAGCAAACCCTCACCTTCAGCTCGAAGGTTACAGTTTTGCGACACACCGGCGTGTCGGAGTGGGGGTTCGTTGATTTGAGGCCCCATTGGCCGTACCGTAGGGGTAGCCGCACAACGTGTGTGAACAGATCGGAGTGAACGTGACTAGCGCTCAAAAGCCCGTGCCTCAGGCACCACTGCAACGCGCTCAGGGCATGCTTTTTGGCGATACCCTGCCCGATTTGGATACGCAGACAGGCTACCGAGGACCGATTGCCTGCAAAGCCGCCGGCATCACCTACCGCCAGCTCGATTACTGGGCCCGCACCGGCCTCGTTGAGCCCTCCATCCGCGGGGCCTCCGGCTCCGGCTCCCAGCGCCTGTACTCCTTCCGCGACATCCTCGTGCTCAAGGTCGTCAAGCGACTCCTCGATACCGGTGTGACGCTGCAGCAGATCCGCACCGCCATTACGTTCTTGCACGAGCGCGGTGTCGATGACCTCGCGCAGATCACGCTCATGTCCGATGGTGCCTCGGTCTACGAATGCACCAGCGCCGATGAGGTGATCGACCTCGTCCAGGGTGGTCAGGGCGTCTTTGGCATCGCCGTTGGCCGCGTGTGGCGAGAGGTCGAGGGTTCGCTTGCCGAGCTTCCGACCGATCGCGCCGATGAGGCGATCGAGCCCGGAATGGACGAACTCTCACGCCGTCGCGCAGCACGTCGCGCCGCGGGATCCTAGGTGCGATCGTTTTCACGGCTGTCTGACCTTTCCCGCACCGACCACGAATACCTGTGGCTCTCGGCAGCGGGCTGGCACACGAGTGGCCTGCACCGTCGCAACCGCGGGCCACAGCGCGTCGGCATCGTCGGACGCCCACTGACTACTCGCGACGATCTCGCGCTACGAGCTGCCCTCGATGCGCTCTCCACCTCGGTTCTCACCATCGATGAGCGCGAGGAGACGACTGCCGAAGCGCTTGCCGATCTGGGCTCACTCGTCGATGCCGTCATCGCTTTTCAGGACATCGATGATCCGGCCGGGGTCGGCGCTCCCATCATCGTCGGCGATGCCCGCGACACCCGCCCGGTGGCAGCGCTCGCCATGTGCGTCCGCCACGTCCTGTCCGGACGACTGCTCGCCGGCACGGCGATGTCGCTCGTCGGCGCGGAAGCGGGGGCCCAAGCAGCACTAACGGATCTGGCAAGCGTCTTTCCGCTCACGCTGCACATTGATCAATCGCATCCGCGCCCTGACCTGTTGGAACGCGTGGCAGCCCCCAGCAGCGTCACGCTGCAACCGCTGGAGGCCGCCAGCTTCGATACGAGCGAAGTCCCGGCCCCGCTGCTGGCCGCCACGTGGGCGGCCCTCATCGAGGTGCTCTCAACCTAGGCGACGGCGGCCCGCAATTCGTCCGTCGTGAACGTCTGGCGACGCCCCATCGAGACGACCGTCGCCACGAGCGCGGCCGCACCCCAGCCGATGACGATCGCCAGCGGCACGGCAAGCGAACCAAGCCCCGGCAAGACCGCGGCCGACAGCGCGTCGGCGCCCGCTCCCACGGGCAGCACACCGTGCAGCGCCTGGATCGCGGCCGGGGCCGTAGCCGACGGCAGGACGACCGACAGCGCAACAGCCTGCAAGACGAGCGCCGCGAGCGCGATCACCGTGCCGAGGCGGGCGCCGGCGAGAATATGCAGCGCCTGGACGACGGCCGCGAACGCCACGCCCATGATGATCAGCGCCCCGCCCGCGAGGAACGGGTGTGCGGCCCCCACGCCGAGCACCGGCATGAGGATGGCCAGCAGTGCGCCCTGCAGAGCGCCGATTGCCGCTGCCGGCCACCAGCCGCGCAGCGCGGCGCGGTAGGTGGAGACGGCGCCGCTGCGGGCGCCGCGGGGGACCGCGGGCAGGATGAGGTAGGTGGCGATCGCACCGAGGAAGAGCATGAGAGGCGCGATCGGCGGGAACCATGCTGCGGCCGGGGAGGTATCGGCGTGCAGGCGTGAATCCGTCACCGTGACCGGCGCCGTGCCCATAGCGACCATGCGTGCCTGCTCCTCATCGGTGTAGCGCGGCACCTCGTCTGCCGCCTGGTGCAGCCCATCGGCCAACGAGATGGTGCCCGTGGAGAGCTCGCCCATGCCATCGGCGAGCTGGGAGAGGCCATCGGCAAGCTGCGCGGAGCCGTCCGCGGCCTGGCCGGCGCCATCGGCAAGCTGCCCTGCTCCGGCATCGAGTGCGCCGGCACCCGTCGCGAGCTGACGCAGGCCGTCGGCGGCGCTTGAAGCGCCACCGGCGAGCTGACCCGTGCCATCGGCTAGGCCGTGGGCGCCAGAGGAGAGTTGGCGGGCGCCCGCGGCCGAGGCCGCGGTCCCATCGGCCAGTTGGCTCGTGCCGTCGGCAAGGGCGAGCATGCCGTGATAGAACTCGGGCAG
Organism: Bowdeniella nasicola; assembly: GCF_900107735.1. Taxonomy (GTDB): domain Bacteria; phylum Actinomycetota; class Actinomycetes; order Actinomycetales; family Actinomycetaceae; genus Bowdeniella; species Bowdeniella massiliensis. The sequence continues at coordinate 27,191 of NZ_FNQV01000008.1, forward strand.
CTGCGGCAGCGCGGTGCGCAGCATTGTGATGAGGCCGGGGCGGGCCTCGCTACCGACGAGTAGCTCACGCAGCTGCGTGAGGGTGGCGATGACGCCGTCGGCGCCGCCAAGCTCCTTGATGAGGCGCTGTAGCCCGGTGGTGGCGTCGATGAGTTCGCCGATGGCGCCGGAGGCGCCGTCGGGTCCTGTCAGCGTCGTGGCCAGGGAGTCGAGAAGCGTGATAAGGCCTGGGTTGTTCGGCGTGCCATCGCCGTTTAGCAGCGCCAGCAGGTTGCTGTGGGCCGGATCCAGCTGCTGCGCGAAGGCGGTCAACCGCCCGATGAGCGCCTGCACCTCGGGGCTGGCGGTGGAGGCGCGCAGCGCAGAAACCTGAGCGGCGAGCTGCGCGCAGAACTCCTCGGAGGCACCCGAGGCGGAGCACTGGGCGACGCTGTCCCCGAGCGCGCCGTCGATCTGGCCGAGGAGCCCATCGCGTAGCGCCGCGACGTCGCCGGCGAGCCCGCCAGCGGAAATGTCGGCCATGATCGCCGCGGCTTCGCGCATCCGCTGCGCGCTTTGGCGGGCCTGGCTCGCGATCCGCTCGAGCGTCGGGCGTGCCGCCTCTAGGCGCGCGATCGCCTCGCGGATGGCGGCCTCCGCCGCCACCGGGTCGATGAGGTCATCAAGCTGGCCGGGGAGCGGCTCGAGCGTAGCGAGCACCTTGTCGAGCTCGCTTAGGTCCGTCTCGCCGCTGAGCAGCGCGCGCACCTCGGGCGGCAGCTTGTCGAGTTCCGCGCGAATCTGCGCGGTGCCATCGGCGAGCTGGCGCGCACCCGCGGCCAGCTGATCTTGGCCGGCCGCGTACCGATCGACGCCCGCCGCATAGGTGCGCTGACCCGCGGCAAGCTCGTGGGCGCCGGAGGCGAGTTGGCCCACTCCGGAGGCCGCCTGGACCGAACCGGCCGCGAGGGCTCCCGCGCCGCCTGCGATCTGCCGGGCGCCCGCGGCGAGGGCGGGCATGTTGTCGGCCAGCGCGCGGGAGCCGTCGGCACTTTGGCGTGCGCCGTCGGCGGCCTGCCCGGTGCCGTCCGCGAGCTTGTCTGCGCCTTCGGCGGCCTCATCGAGCCCGTCGCCGAGCTGTCCGAAGCCGAGGTAGATCCCCTCGAGGAGCTTTTCCGTCATGCCTTCGCCGACGTGGTTGGCAACGGCCCGCGCGATGGAGGTCGAGACCCGCCCAAGGATCTCGCTCGTGGCCTGGTTCGATTCGACGTTGATGACCGCCGGCGTCGCCTTCGGCGATCCCATCGTCGCGAGGTTGCGGGAGAATTCCGCCGGAATCGTCACGACGGCATAGTAGGTGCCGTCCGTCAGACCTTCGCGCGCGGCATCGGCGTCGACGAGTTTCCACTCGAAGGTATCGCGCACGGACTCATCGACGGGGGAGACAAGGTCGGCGGCGATGAGCCGGCCGAGCGGCACCTGCTGTTCCTTGCCGTCGACCTCCATCGTCGTGCCCTCATCGAGGGAGACAACGGCCGCGGGCACGTGATCGATCCGATCGGTGCGTCCCGCGACGGCCCCGACCGCCATGAGAGAGGTCAGCAGCGGCAAGATCATGGCCGCGATCAGTGCAATGAGCGTCCGGCGTTTCATAGCGCCATCTCCTTGGTCTCGCTCGAAAGCGTGCGAGTGGTAAATCCCGTGAGGTCTCGGGGGCGGTCACACAGGGCGACGACGGTGAGCTCGGGCGGGAAGTCGAGGCTGGCGAGACGCTCCTCGCTGTCTCCCGGCCCCATATCGATGACGAGGAGTTCGCCGGCGCGGGCCTCGGCACTCGCGGTATTCGCCACGCCGATCGCGAGGCTCGCCCGAGACCGCACCGCGCTCGCTTCGGCCGGCAGGATGTGCCCGCAGACGATGAGTTCGCCCCGATCGGGCAGCGTCCGCCCCGCCAGGGTCGCCGCAAGAGCCCGGCGCTGCAATGGGTCGGCGACGACGATCTCGGTGCGGGAGCGGGCCGGCACGGTGAGCGAAATATCGCGCAGCAGATCGCCCTCGCGATCGGCGAGGCCGACGCGCTCGGCACGAATAATGTGCGGGCCGTGCTCCTCTTCCCACGTCGCGTGCGCGAGGCGCTTCTCGATCGATTCGCCCTCGACGTCCAGGTAGGGCAGGCGCGCCTTGAGCCAGTTGGGCAGGTGCCAGGCCCGCTCTCCCAACAGCGTCATGATCGCCGGCACGAGCGTCATCCGCACGAGGAATGCATCGACGGCGACACCGACGGCCAGCCCGAGCGCAATCGGTTGGACGTAGAAGCTGCCTTCGGGCACGAAGAACGCGAAGACGGAAATCATGATGAGCGCTGCCGCGGTCACGACGCGAGCGGAGGCGGAAAAGCCCGTCTTGACCGCGTGGCGCGCATCGCCGTGATGGACGAAGTCTTCGCGCATGCGCGTGACGAGGAAGACCTCGTAGTCCATCGCCAGTCCGAACAGCACACCCATCAAAATAACGGGCATAAACGAAATGACGGGTCCGACGACGCCGATGCCGAGCGCGTCGTTGAACCAACCGTGCTCAAAGACGAGCGCCACAACGCCGAAGGCCGCAAACACCGACAGCAGATAGCCGAGCGTCGCCTTGAGCGGCACCCACAGCGAGCGGAACACGAGGGTCAGCAAGATGAGCGAAAGTCCAACGACGACGACACCAAAAGGCACCATGGCGTTGGATAGCCGCTCGGAGATATCGATGCCGACAGCCGTTTGCCCCGTCACGCGAATATCGGTCACGCCGAACTCGTCTTCCCACTGCGGCGCATGGTCGCGCAGGCGATGGACGAGATCGGCCGTTTGGGGGTCGGACTGCTTGGTTTCGGGGATGAGGACGATGACGCCGATGTCCGCGCTGCGGTTGGGGGTCGCCATCTCCACGTCCGAGATCCCGGGAATCTCGCGCACCTTATCGGCGATGTTATCCATCAAAGTGAGCGGATCCTGGGACTGGATGATTCCCATCGTCATGAGCAGCGGGTCGTTCACTCCCGGCCCGAAGTTCTTCTCCACGAGCTCGTAGGTCACGCGCGCCTGACTGCCTTCCTCGGCGGTGTCATTACCGGGCAGCGCGAGCGCGAGGTCGCGGGCGGGGATCGCCAGGGCCGCGACGGCAACGATACAGGCGATGATAACGACGACGGGATGGGAGGTGACGACCCCAACCCACCAGTCGCTCATCGTGGCCTTGGTGCGCTTGTCCGCGCTGCGCGAGACCTCGTGCGCGCGCGTGCCGGCCTTGGGCCGGATCCGCTCGCCGAGGAGCGAGACGACCGCCGGGATCAGCGAGACGGCGACGCCCACGGCGATCGCGACGGCGATCGCCGCCATTGCGCCCATGACCGCGAGAAATGGAATGTTCGTGACGTAAAGGCCCAGCAGCGCAATGATGACGGTGCCGCCGGCGAAGACGACGGCGCCACCCGAGGTCGCGTTGGCGCGTGCGGCCGATTCGCGCACCTCCATGCCGTCGGCCAGCTGCTGGCGGTGACGCGAGACGATGAACAGCGCGTAGTCGATCCCGACGGCGATGCCCAGCATCAGCGCTAGCGTCGGTGCCGTCGAGGAGATCGGCATGAAGCGCGCGAGTAGCAACATGATCGCCATGGCGATCGCCACGCCGACGAGCGCTGTCGTGATGGGGACCGCCGCGGAGAGCAAGGAGCGGAACGTGATGGCGAGGACGAACAGCGCAAGAATGACGCCGATAACCTCGGTCACCGTGACGCCGACGGAGGTCTGGCCGAGCATCTGGCCGCCGACGTAGACGCTCAGGCCGTTCGCATCATCGCGCGCAAACGACTTCAGCTCATCAAGCACGGCGGGGGAGAGGTCATCGAGCTGTGTTGCGAGCTGAATGTTTCCCAGCGCGTAACGCTTGTCATCAGAGACCGCCGCCCGGGTGTTTTCATCGCCGAACGGTGCGGTCACGACCATGACGTCATCGACCTTGCGCACCTGATCGACGATCGCGTTGATGTCGGCCTCGAAGCGGTGAATGTCTTCGCCCTCCGGCGCCTCGAAGAGCACCTGGCCGCCCGCACCGGCGAGCTCGGGGAAGCGCGAGTGTAGGACGTTGAGGCCCTCTTGGCCCTCGGTGCCCGGGATCTCGAAGGAGTCCTGCAGCTGACCGCCGACGCCGACAACCAAGCCGCCCAGAACGGCAAGGAGGCCGACCCACGCGGCAATGACCACCCAGGCACGTCGCGCAGCGAACGAGCCAAGCCGGTACAGGAAGGCGGACATAGGACCCTCATCTCGAGACATTTATGTATTCGATACAGTAATGTATCCAGTATGACCGACGCGACCGACACCGGCAAGGCAGTGCGCAGCCGGGAGAACACACGTGAGCGATTACTCACCGCAGCAACGCAGGTCTTTGCCGAAAAGGGCCTGGCGGGTGCCACCGTCGACGACTTAACGACCGCCGCCGGCTTTACCCGGGGAGCGTTCTATTCGAGCTTTTCCTCCAAAGAAGAAGTCTTCGACCAGGCCGTCCAACAGGTGCTTGATCGCATCTTTTCCACCGCGCGCGAGGGCGTCTCTCGCGTCGATTTGTGTGGCGATATCTTTTCCGACGTCGAGGCGCTCATTTCCTCGGTCGAGTCCGATGTCCGACTGCTCTCGCGCATCGAGCTCGAAACCTGCCTGGCGGCGCTGCGCCATCCCGAGCTGCGCGAGACCTACCTCAACATTCGCGCGGTAATGCGCGAACAGATCGCATCGATCATCACCGAGTCCGTCCACGTTCACGGCCGAAGCCTGCTCATCGATCCGAACGCACTGGCCGACGCGGTCATCGCGCTCTATTTCAACGCGATCAACCTCGCTGAGGTTGAGGGGCGAGAGACTTCGACGGCCGTCATCGTCACCCACCTCATCAATGCCTTTGCCTCCGATCCGCTGAACCTGAGCGAAGCGACGGCTCGGCGCAGTGCGCGCTAAGCGATCGACGAGAAAGTCCCCGCGTTCCTCGCTACAGTGAGCACCACCACAGCAATTGGAGGTGCCATGGAAAAGGTACGCGGCGTCATTTCGGCAGAAAAAGGCGCTCCGGTCGAACTCACGACAATCGTTATTCCCGATCCCGGTGATCATGACGTGGTCGTCGCAATCCAGGCGTGCGGCGTCTGCCACACCGACCTGCACTACCGCGAGGGCGGGATCTCCGATGACTATCCCTTCCTCCTCGGCCACGAAGCCGCCGGCGTGGTGGAACGGGTGGGGGAGCAGGTGACCCACGTGGCGCCGGGAGACTTTGTCGTGCTGAACTGGCGGGCCATTTGCGGCACGTGCCGGGCGTGTAAGCGCGGCGAGCCCTGGTATTGCTTTGACACGTTTAATGCCGAAAAGAAGATGACCTTAGAGGATGGGACGGAACTGAGCCCGGCGCTTGGAATCGGCGCGTTCTGCGATAAGACCCTCGTCCACGAAAAGCAATGCACGAAGGTGGATCCCGAGGCCGATCCGGCCGTCGTTGGCCTACTCGGATGCGGCATCATGGCGGGCCTCGGCGCCGCCATCAACACCGGGGGAGTGACCCGCGGTGATTCGGTCGCCGTCATCGGCTGCGGCGGCGTTGGGGACGCGGCCATTGCTGGCGCCCGCCTCGCAGGAGCCACCACGATCATCGCAGTCGACGTTGATGACAAGAAGCTGGAACTCGCCAAGGATCTCGGCGCGACGCACACAGTCAATTCCAGCTCGGTCGATCCGGTCGAGGTAATTCGCGAGCTCACCAACTCCTTCGGCGCTGACGTCGTCATTGAGGCCGTCGGCCGGCCCGAGACCTACGAGCAGGCCTTCTACGCCCGCGATCTCGCCGGAACCGTCGTCCTCGTCGGGGTCCCCACGCCCGAGATGACCATCACCCTCCCGCTGCTCGAGGTCTTCGGGCGTGGCGGGGCACTGAAGTCCTCCTGGTACGGCGACTGTCTACCGGAGCGTGACTTTCCCATGTACGTCGACCTCTACACCCAGGGGCGCCTGCCGCTGGAGAAATTCGTCACCGAACGCATCGGGATCGACGAGGTTGATGCGGCCTTTGACAAGATGGGGGACGGCACCGTCCTTCGCAGCGTAGTGGAGCTATAAATGAGTATTCGAATCGACCACACAATCACCTCCGGCACCTTCGAGCTCGACGGCGGCAGCTGGGAGGTGGACAACAACGTCTGGATTCTTGGCGACGACGAGCACTGCTTCGTCATCGATGCCCCGCACGATGCCCAAGCGATTTTGGACAAGGTAGGCGATCGCCGCGTCGAGGCCATCGTCTTGACGCACGCGCACTCCGACCACGTTGGGGCGGTCCTCGAGCTGCGGGAAGCGACCGATGCACCCATCTTGCTGCATCCCGACGATCAGGAACTGTGGGAGCTCAGCCATCCCGGCGAGTCGGTCGACGGGCATTTGGCCGACGGCGATGTTCTGCATATCGCGGGCAGTGACGTCGAGGTCCTGCACACTCCTGGGCACGCGCCCGGAGCCGTCTGCCTCTACGTGAAGGACCTTGGCTGCGTCTTTTCCGGTGACACCCTGTTCAACGGCGGCCCGGGAGCGACTGGCCGATCATTTTCGGACTATCCGACGATCGTGAAGTCGATCCGTGAAAAGCTCTTCACGCTTCCGAAGGACACGGTCGTGCACACCGGACACGGCGAGGATACGACGATCGAAGCCGAACTGGATAACGTTCCGGACGAGAAGGCGGACTAGTCAGTCTTCGCGCTGCAGCAGGACTAGTGTTTCGGTGTGCCGCGTGTGGGGGAACATGTCGAAGACCTGGGCGTAGACCGGCCGCAGCCGCGGCAGATGGGCGAGATCAGACGCTAGCGAAGCCGCGTTGCAGCTGGAGTACAGGACTGCCGGCGCGTTGGTATTCAGCCACTGTGCAAGCTCGGCTCCGATGCCGCGTCGTGGAGGATTGACGACCACGAGGTCTGCCGGTTGGGCTTGGCGTGCCCAGGACAGCGCATCACCCGCGACGAAGGAGATCGACTGACCGGCGCGCGGCGCAAGTAGTGCGGCGGCCCGAGTCGCTGCCTCGATCGCCGGTGCGGAAATCTCCACGCCCGTGATGGCGCGCCCAGCTCCGGCTAGGCTCAGCGCAAAGCCGCCGATACCGCAATACAGGTCATAGATGCGGGAACGCTCCGGAAGCGAGAGCCGATCAACTAAGGTGGCTGCCGTCTGATAGAGCTCGCTGGCGACCTGCGTATTGGTTTGGATGAAGCTCTTCGGCGGTAGAAACAGAGTCAAGCCAGGCAGCGGGACCGGGAGCAACTGCTCGGAGGTGAGCGGAATTTCCTGATCGCCTTCCGTCACCGCTTTGTGCTGGGGGAGAAGGTTAATGGACACGACCGCCAGCTGCGGTAGCGCGGCGAGCAGCGCGGGCAGGTGCTTGCGGATCCGTGCTTCGGCTTCCCGCGAGCGCAACACGAATCGCAGCATTGCTTGGCCCGTGGGGGCGACCGTGATGAGGAGATATTTGAGCTCCCCGCTTCGCGCGGCGACGTCATAGGGGGTGAGTGAAGCCCGGGCGATGAATGCGGAGAGCTCGGGCAGCAGCGTGGTGATGGCACGGTCTTGGATGGGGCACAGCCGGATATCGGTGACCGTCGCGTCACTCTCGATAAAGCCGAGACGCGGATGCAGGGCAGTGCCACCGACGGCGAGCTTGACCTTGGTGCGAAAGTGGTCGGGCTGCGAGGCGACGATAGGGTGCCATGCCGCATCGGGAACATGGTCGCGCAGGAGGTGCCTGGTAGCGGCGTCCTTGTCAGCAAGTTGAGTGCGGTAGGGCGTCTGGATTTCGGGACACGAGCGGCACTGTTCAGTCTCGAAATAGGCGCAACGCATGGCCTTCATGCTACCGGGCTCTGCTTGGCAACGGTCGCTACATTTGTCTTGGCGCTTTAGGGTCGACGTATGGGCGTGTCCGAAATTGTACTTGTCCGTCATGGCCAGTCCCTGGGTAACGTGGCAGCTGAAGCCGCGTATCGGGACAAGGCCGAACGTATCGATGTTCCCGCACGGGACCCTGACGTCGACCTATCCGATACCGGAGTCGAGCAGGCTCAAGCTCTGGGAGCCTGGCTAGCTTCGCTGCCAACAGACCAGCAGCCAGACGCTGTGTGGTCCTCGCCCTACGTGCGCGCCAAGCGTACTGCTCAAGAAGCGCTGGCTACCGCGAAGCTCGATCTCCCGCTTCGCATCGACGAACGCCTCAGGGATCGCGATATGGGAATCACCGATGCCTTAACCGCGGCGGGTATCCGGGCAAAGTACCCAGATGAGGCGGCCCGGCGAGAGTGGCTCGACAAGTTCTACTACCGGCCGCTTGGCGGCGAATCCTGGGCAGACATGGTGCTGCGGATCCGTTCTTTGCTTAACGATGTCGAAAAGGTTCAGGATCACCAGCGGCTCCTGATTAGCGCACATGATGTCGTGATCCTGCTCTTCGTCTATGTCGCGGAGGACATGACCGAAGAGACGATCTTGGAAAAGGGACGCACTGATGGCGTGCGTAACGCGACAGTAACCCGAATAGTGCGGGACGAGGAACGTTTTTCACGCTGGCGCGTCGTGGACTATAACCTCGACACGCATCTCACCGACGCGGGCGTCACAGTCACCGATCAGCCTGGCGCATCCGATGAGGTGGGAGCCGATGCCTGAGTCTATCGCCGTCACGCCGCATCTTCTGAGGGATTGGCCGCTTCCCGAGCCGTCCGGGTCCAAGGCAGCGCGGGGACAAGCGCTCGTGATCGGGGGATCGAGAGCCACTGCTGGCGCGACCAAGCTCGCGGGCCTATCCGCGCTCCGTGTCGGCGCCGGACGCCTTTCAATTGGTCTCGCGGAATCTGTTGCTCCGATCCTTGCGATCGACCTGCCCGAGTGCGGAGCCTTTGGGCTTGCCGAAGACAAGCAGGGCAGCGTCACGGGGCTGCAGGCGAAGTCCGTCCTCGCCTCTGAGCTTGACCGAGCCGATGTCATTCTCGTCGGTCCCGGCCTCGATACTCCAGACGGTGCAAAACGCCTCGTTGAACTCGTGGCGCGCGAAACTGACGTGACCGTGGTCCTCGATGCTTTTGCGCTTGGAGTGTTGCCCGATGTGGCACAGCGTGCACGAGACGCATTAAACGGACGACTCGTCTTAACGCCAAACGCAGGCGAGCTCGCACGGATCCTTGATGCTGAAACAATCGAAGAGGACGAGCTTCCCGAAGCCGTCACTACAGCAGCTAAACAATACGGTGCGACCGTCTCGGCCCAGGGATTTGTCGGGATTGGATCCGAGCTGTGGCAGTTGACGACGGGTGATACGGGCCTAGGAACCTCCGGTAGCGGGGATGTGCTCGCGGGCGCGATCACCGGCCTCCGGGCGCGCGGCGCAGCTCTCGACCAAGCGGCCGTGTGGGCCACTCACGTTCATGCGGCCGCGGGAGATTCCCTCTCGGCGAGGGTAGGACGCATTGGGTTTCTTGCCAGTGAACTTCTGGGGCGGCTTCCCCAGGAACTGCAGATCCTGCAAGGAGATTAGCGCTGGGCTAGCGACTTTGCAGACACCGGAGCAGGGCCCGCTTCATGATGGGGGCATGAGCCAATACACGGAAGAAGAATCCGATGCGATTCGTGCTGGCCTGATGGCGGCCGTCGCCCTTATATCGAAGGCAGATTCGGGCATCATCGCGATGTTCCAGGAGTCGGCCGCCGCAGGCAAAACGTTGAAGTCGCTCCCGCCCGAGTTAAAGGGGATCTTCTCCGAATTCGACCTTCCCCGCATTCATCCCGGATCGGAACTGACCGCCTTACGTGAGGCCCTGGTGGTCGTTGATACCAAGGGCGGAGATACAGCTCAAGCGTATCGGGAGGCCATACGGGAAGCTACGCGCGCAGCCGCGCAAGCGTCCCGAGGAACGAGCCAGGCCGAGCAAGACGCCCTGGACCAGATCGAAGCGGTACTTTCAGCTGGCTCACTCGACCAGGGGCGCTAGTTAGCCCTCCTGGCTCTCGGTATCCTCGAGTTCTTCTTCTCGAGGCTCGGGGTAGCGGGGATTGCGGTAGGAATCAACGAGAAGCCAGATTCCGATGATGATCATTGGCAGTGACAGAATCTGGCCCATAGTCATCCAATCAAAGGCGATGTACCCGAGTTGGACATCCGGAATGCGCACGAATTCGACGGCGAACCGGAAGACCCCATAACCGACAAGGAACAAGCCGGACACCGCTCGCCGGGGGCGCCGTTTGGAAGAAAACCACCAGAGAATGATGAAGAGGACGAGGCCTTCCAAGAATGCTTCGTAGAGCATCGACGGGTGGCGTGGCACGTTGCCGCCACTCGGGAAGATTATTCCCCAAGGCAGGTCTGTCTCTTTGCCCCACAGCTCTCCATTGATGAAGTTGCCGATCCGCCCGAAGCCAAGACCGAGGGGGACAAGGGGCGCAATGAAGTCTGTGACGTCCCAGAATTTGCGTTTCGTTCGACGGGCGAACAGCCAGATAGCAAACAAGACTCCGAGCAATCCGCCATGGAATGACATGCCGCCTTCGTTGAGGCGGAAGATCCAGAGCGGATCTGCGATCGCCTCACTCAGGCCGTAGAACAGCACGTACCCTAACCTGCCTCCGACGACCACACCGACGGCTGCGAACATGATGAGGTCTGCGACCTCGTCTGGCTTCCAGCCAGAGCCAGGTTTCTTGGCGCGGCGCACTCCGAGGTACCACGCAAGGGCGAAGCCAACGAGATACATGACGCCGTACCAGTGAATGGTGAGCGGCCCAATGTGGATGGCCGGATCGATATCGGGGAACTTCACAGTGTCACCTTACGCGACCCGCTGCCCTCTACGAGGACAGAGGTGGCAGTTTGGAGGCGTCGAGTTCAGCTTCTGGATCGGCTTCGATCTCGTCTTTGACCTCCAGGGCGACGTCCCGTCGTAGTTCTTGGTCATCAACGACTGATTCACTGATTGCTTTATCAAGGTGATGCTGATCAGCGGGGGAGAAGGGCAGATCCTGTTGGAGTTTCTTGCGAGCTAGGCGGCGGATGTGGAAACGACGTTCGATTTCTTCGGCAATATCGCTGCGCTGCCTAAGCCAGGCGAGGACGAGAATGGCGATGAGGAGGAGTCCGACGTAGCCAATGATGGGGTAGAGGTAGGCAACCAGCGAGGTGAAACCAACGAAGCTTCCGGCGAAGGCCACGAGTACAAAGATCACGAGGGCGGGAAAGAATCTGCCGGGCTTTGTGACAGAAACCCGTCGGGCGAGTGCATAGAACATGCCGACACCCGTATTGAAGATCATGCCGAAGATGACGATCGCCATGATGAGTCCCGCTGCGGGATGGATCGAATCTACGAGTTCGAGCATCGGCATGGGCTGGTCGATGACGCTTCCGAGCTGTGCGTACAGGGCGATCGCCGCGATGGTGAGGAGGCCGCCGAAGAGGAGACCGCCAAGCAAACCACCACGGCCCGCTGACTTCGGGTCGAGTTGGTCACCTCCCATGACGATGGCCATGGAGACTCCGAGCGCTAGCGCGAGGGCAACATAGTTGAGGGAGGACAGCGTCCAGTGCGGAAGGGTCGATGGAATGGTTGCCGCAAGCGAATCGAGCTGACTGCGAGTCGAGTCTGCCGAGGCGATCGCGTAGCTCGACGCTGCTACGACCAGCACGATAATGAAAGGTGTGATCGCACCAATAACGGTGGCGACGCGCTCCACGTCTAACAGTCCGGCAGCAATGCACAGAAGCGCCATAATCGCGGAGCCGACCCAAACGGGCAGGCCGAACTGTTGCTCGAGGTTGGCTCCCGCGCCGGCAATCATGACGAGACCAATGCAAAACAGCGTAAAGGTGATGAACGCGTCAAGGACCTTGGCAAGAAGCGGATGGGAGATCTCCCCAAAGACGACTGAGTGCTCATTTGCTCGGTAGTAGCTTCCCAGCTGCAGCACGATCATGCCGGTGAGGGCGAGTACGAGTGCGGCGACGATCGCGCCAACAATGCCCCAGATACCGAAAGAAACGAAGTACTGCAAGACCTCTTGACCGGAGGCGAAGCCCGCTCCCACCATAAGTCCAACGTATGCGAGCGCAGTCATGACGGTGCGTTTGAGCACGAGGGGAGTCCTTCCAAGGTCGATAACCGACATTTATCGTATGCAAGGACTTGCAAGGTGGCTGTGTGATCCCGTGATCTTGGAGCCAAGATCACACTCGCAGCGCGCTAGTTCTGGTCGCTATCCTTGGCCAGTTCAGCGGTGACTTCATCACTGACATCACGCCATAGTTGGTCATTGTCCAGATTGGATGCGTGGATTTCCTTGCGGAGGTGACGTTCTTCAGCCGGGGAATAGGGCTGGGATTTATCGAGCTTCTTTCGAAAGAGCTGACGAATACGGGTCCGTCGTTCGATCTCTTCCACAATGGAGGGCCGCGCTTTCAACCAGCCGGCGGCGATGACAAGGCAAATGCCGATCCCCACGTAGCCAATCACCGGGAACAGGTAGGACACGAGATTCCCAAAACCGACGAAGCTGACGGCGAAACCAGCCAGAGCGAGCACCACGATGGTGGGGCGGAATCGTTCGGGACGCTTCGCTACTACGCGCGAGGTGAGTGCGTAGTACATACCGATCGCCGTATTGAAGATCATCGCAAAGATGACCGCTGACATGACCGTCCCAGCGATCGGATGGATGAAGTTGACCAATTGCAGTGTCGGCATCTCGGCGTATGCCACATAGTTGACGTTGAAGTAGAGGGCGAATGTCGTGATCAGCAGGAGAGCGCCGTATGTTGCGCCTCCAAGAAGGCCACCTCGTCCCGCTGACTTCGGATCGAGCATGTCACCTCCCATGACGATCGCCATCGAAACCGCGAGGGCAAAGCCCATCGCGACGTAGTTCAGAGAGGAAATCAACCAGTTCGGGAGCGTGGAGGGAACCTGGGAGGCTACGGGAGCCAATTCGCTCAGCGTGCCGGCAGGGTGAGTGAAGGAGTAAATCCCCGCAGCAGTGATGAAAACGACGATCACTGGGGTGATCACACCGATCACCTCTGTGACGCGCCGCACATCGAGCATTCCGGCAACAATCACGAGCAGCGTAAGCGCCAGCGATCCAAACCAGACGGGGACACCAAACTGCTGATTGAGGTTCGCGCCGGCCCCGGCGATCATGACAAAGCCCGTAGCAAAGAGCGTGAAAATAATGAACAGATCTAGCGCCCGAGACAAAAAGGGCGTCGTCACGGCATTGAAAACAGCCGAGTGTTCGCTAGCGCGATAGTAGCTACCAAGCTGCAGGACAACCAAGCACATGAGCGAAAAGAGGACGGCAGCCAAGACAGCACCGACAAGGCCGGGAATTCCAAAGGACACGAAGTACTGGATGACTTCACGGCCGGAGGCGAAGCCAGCGCCAACAGCAAGGCCGACAACTGCGAGCGCTGTAGTAATGGTGCGCCTGAGCACGGGAGAGCTTCTTTCTCAGGTGAAGGGATCACCCGTAAGAGTAGTCGGGACCAGGGGACCGCGCACCAGGACCCTCCCGGACACCCCAAAACCAAAGTGTCATAATATACATTATCGGAACTGGGCTAATAGCCGCCGAGGGGCATTACCCGAGATTATTCGGCCTCTTCCAGCTCCCTCATGAGGCGCTGAGCGATCTCGGCTGCTGAGCCGCGCGCAACATTGCGGCACGGATCACCTGCCCAGATCGACTGATACTCAACCTCGCGGTTGGCTGACGCCCATGCGCGCAGCGGAGCCGTCAGCTTATTGATGTGCGGGTAGAGCTTTGGTGGTACGGCCTCGTCCGAAACGAGCGACGTGAATCCCAAGGCTGGTCTCCCACTGAAGGATCTCGTCAGCGCTACTCCCCCGCCCTTTGTTACCAAGTCTTTACCTTCGTCAGAAAGGCCTGACTCATCAGTCGCCAAGAACATGGTTCCGACTTGGACCTGCTCCGCTCCATGTCCCAGCATGGTCGCGATATCGCGACCCGACCGGATCCCACCGGCAGCGATCACATGCTCCGCGCCGCCCAAAGCGGCATATTCGACGAGCTCTGCGGTGGTTTCAGGGCCAGGATCATCCGTCATTGAGGTAACTGAACGGTGGCCACCGGCCTCCGCCCCCTGGACGATCAGCGCCCCCAGGCCTCGTCGGAGCGCTTCATCGATCATTTCTCGACTGGCGCACGTCACCCACACAGGTAGGCCCATGGATTCAGCGACCTTTTGAGCTTCCTCGTCTGGGTAGCCAAAGGTGAAGGAGACGAAGTCCGGTGGCGCCGCGACGAGAGCCTCAAGCTGATCTCGGTTAGACCACGAATGCGAGCATTCCTCGAAGGTTGGCCACCGGATAGGCAGCTCCGAATAGCGTTTCATTAAATATGTTCGGTACTGAGAAAATTCTCGGTGCGCCCTAGATAGGTCAGTGATCTGTTCGGATACGAAGAGATTCACGCCGATCGGTCCACGCGTGAGGTTTCGGGTCTCCGCCAGATCCTTGGCGATCTCTTCGCCGCTGCGATCAGCGCCGGCAATCACACCCGCGCCACCCGCATCCGCGACCGCCGCACATAGCTCCGGCGTTGTTGGCCCGCCCGCCATCGGAGCTGCAACGATCGGAACTTTAGCGCTTGAATGGTGTGTCATCTCATCTCCGTCGGTTAGCTCGTTTAATCGAGTTGTGCCAAGGTGGGAATAGATCCCCGTTCGAACTGGTTCAAGGTTACGTATGCCCGGACACTGTGTCCTGGCAACGAAGGCTTGGAAGGGAGAGAGTATGGCAGAGCGCGCACTACGCGGAATGAGCCTCGGTTCCCGAAGCATGGAAAGCGATGCTGGCGTCGAATTCGCCGACCGAATTACCGTCCACTACGACTGTGAGGACTGTGGTCACGTCACTGAGGTGACCATGTTTGCAGAAGCTGAAGTCCCCCTGGTGTGGGAATGCCAGTGTGGCAAGGAAGCTGTTCTACGGGAGCACGAGCGCCCCGAACCGACAAAGCCGGTCAAGCCCCAGCGCACCCACTGGGACATGCTGCTGGAGCGCCGCACGATGGATGACCTTCAGGTACTGCTCGATGAGCGCCTGGAGCTGTTGCGGGCAGGAAAACTGCGCCGCCGTTCGGCATAACTGGCCACCAAGAAGTCAGCCGGTACCTGTTTATCAGGTACCGGCGTCTTTTTATCGCTGGAGCTTTTTCCGCAGCGCAGCGATCTGGCGAGAGCGGCGTTCAATCCCCCACGACGCCGTGCGTAGGGCCGATTCTTTAATGATTGGACCATCCATTTTCGAAGCTCCAAGGGTGCGCTCCACAAACAGAATCGGAACCTCAATAATCCGACCGCCGGCATCATCGACTCGCAGCGTCATATCGACTTGGAAGGAGTATCCCTGCGACTCCACGGTGCTGAGGTCAATGGCTTGGAGGATCTCGCGCCGATACACGCGGAAACCTGCCGTAGCATCCTTGACCTTCAAACCCGTCAGGACTCGGACGTAAAAGTTGGAGCCGCGTGATAGCAGCAGCCGATGCATGGGCCAGTTCTCAATCCCGCCACCGGCAACCCAGCGAGACCCAATGACGAGATCCGGCGCATCCGGCCGCGAAGCCCGCCGCAGCAGCCGCGGCAAGTCAACGGGCCGATGCGACAGATCGGCATCCATCTCCACAATGTGGGTGTACTCGCGCGCAAGCGCCCAACCAAACCCGGCAACATACGCCCTGCCGAGTCCGCCCTTCTCCGTTCGATGCATGACGTGCACTCGCGGGTGCTCGGCCGCTAATGCGTCTGCAATGTCTCCCGTGCCGTCGGGCGAATCATCATCGACGACGAGGATATCGACGTCCGTTAGCTCCAGAACCTGCGGAACGATGACCGGCAGGTTCTCTTTTTCGTTATATGTCGGAATGATGACGACGGCGCGCACGCATGCCTCCTGAAATGATGCCGGATAGCACCCAGCCTAGTGCGAGAGCCCCGGAAGCTAGAACCGGAGCAATCCCCAACCGGTCCGCGACCGTGAGGGACTCCCGCAGCGGAATCTTGGCGACGAGATGATGCGCAGTCCAAAGCTCAGTCGAGTCAATGACTCGACCGCGCGGATCGATGATCGCGCTAATACCGACGGTCGAGGCCTGCACTGCGCTGCGACCGTGCTCGATGGCTCGAAAGCGAGTAATCGCGGTTTGCTGGGCCGCTTCCTGAGAATCCCCGAAGGAGGCGTTGTTCGTCGGCACGATGAGAACCTTGGCCCCCAGTTCCACCGATTCGCGCACGATATCTTCTACCGATATCTCAAAACAGATTGCGTCCCCGAGCCGCACTACCCGATCGCCGATTGGCACGTCGAGGATTCCCGGCTTATCACCGGCAACCATATCGACCTGAACCTTTTCGACATCTGAGCTGATCTTGGCAAAGAAATCTCGATACGGAATGTACTCGCCGAACGGAACCGGATGCTGCTTGGTGTAACTCGAATGAACCGCGATCGACTCACCCTCGGGGACAAATACGACGTGCTGGTTGACGCGCGAGTGTTCAAAAAACTCCTGCGTTCCGACCATGATGGGTACGCCGGCCGCCTGAACGGCCTGTGTCACGCTCCTCGCGGCGTGCGCATCGACCCGTGGATCGAGGTCCGCTGCCGACTCGGGCCAGACGATGAGATCGATATCGTCGTGTTGCTCCAGCATCCGCAGTGTTTCGTCCCGGTGATTGTCCGTGACCTTGCGAGCCTGCTCGGCAAACGTCGCAAGCGGCGGCCGTGGCACATTACCCTGCACGAGTCCGACCGTCATGTGCCCCTGCTCCGCCCGGCTCGATAACGGCGCGAGCGAGGCCAGCAGCGGCAGCAGCGCCACCGCGGCAATCTGAATCCCGCGCCAGAGGAACACGTTGCCTCGCTCCCCCGCCACGTCGATTGTCCGTGCGAGCAAGACTCCTGCGACAACGACAACGAAGCCGACGAGCGTCGTCCCGCCATAGGCGGCAAGGCGCGACAGCGGGCCCTCGATCTGCGAGTAGCCGAGCAGACCCCAAGCGAATCCACCAAAGGGAGCTCTGGAGCGAACGGCCTCGAGCGCGACAAACAGCACCGCGGACCCGAGCGCATCAATCACGCCAGAATATCCAAGCGTGAACCAGCCGCCTCGGATCGCCCAACTGCGCAGCAAACCATACAATCCAAGGATCAGCGCTTGAGCTGAACTTAGCGCGAGCCAGGGAATGTAGTTGCCGACCGAGATCGTCGACCACCACAGCAGGGGGAAGAAAAACGCCAGTCCGAAGATCGTGCCGAGCAGGAAGAATCGGCCCGCCTTCTGGTGCGCGAACGTCAGGTGTAGCACGCCGATCGCGAGGATCGCGGCCCACCACCACTGCAACGGCAGGAAAGCGAGATTAAGAACGCCGCCCGCAAGAGCCGCGAGGATCACTCGGGCAAGGAATCCACATCGGGCAGGCACTCCCCCATGCTAATGGATCGAGCGCCAGCGTCGATCAGATGGTCGACCACGCCACGATGCCGCGGTAGATGAGGTCTCGTGCCGCCTTGCCCCGCTCGGCGAGGTCCTCATTGCCGGCTGCTCGAGCGGCCGCGACGATGTGGTCGAGCACGTCCGCGGTCTGCTTGGTCCACCGCACGAAATCGCCCGCCGTGATGCCGGAGGTTTGCAGCGCCCGATTCAGATGCAGGCCGCGTGCCCAGTCACGCATGGCCGTGACGAGGCCGTCGTCGACGACCCGCATGGGCGCAATCCGATGCCGTTCCTCGCCCTGACGCAGATCCTCGGAGACGTATCGGATCTGGTCGATCGCCCGACCAAGATCCCCCTTCAGGTGCAGCGGATCGCGCACGTCCTCGCCGCGTGAGACGAAGACGAACATCGTCGCGGCGGCGGCAAGGTCGACGGCGGAGAGCTCATCGAGTACGCCGCGGCTGAGAATCTCGGTGATGAGCAGATCGGTTTCGGCGGTCACTTGCCGCAGCATGTCGCCCTTGGCGGTCAGGCTGAAGTCTTCGTCGAGATATCCCAACTCGATGAGGTAGGCGCAAATCCGCCGAAAGGCGATGCCGAGTCCCTCGGTCTTTTCTGCGAGCTTGGTTTCGTTTGCCCGCAACGATTTGCGCACATCGCGCCAGCGGGCGGCCCACCGCTCGTGATCGCTGCGCCTCGGGCAGTGGTGGGCGCGATGCGAGGTCAGCACCGCCCGCAGTGCGGCGAGCTCGTCCTCAACCTCTTCATCGCGGGGCTTGGCAACGATCGCCTCCCCCTTGCGCGTAGAGATCTTTCCCAGCTTGGCGGCGAGCTGTTTGCGAACCTTCGGGGTCTTCCACGACCCGGAGGCCGAACCGAGAAACCCGATCGTCGTCGGGACCTGCAAGAAGTCGTGGCCCGTCATCGTGCGCAACTTGCCGGTGCTGTCGACGAGTGTCAGTACGGTGCCCTGGGCTCCGGAGTGCCGAGTATCGACGACGACGGCGCGGTGAGTGCGGCGAGCGAACCGATACTCGATGGCGTCGCCGACGGCGAGGTTATCCAGGGCGAGCTGCTTGTGCAGCGCCCGGTTCTTCTTGCGCGTCGACTTCTCCAGCGCCGAGATCCTGTCACGCAGCGTCAGGTAGTCGACGAAGGCGCAATCGCAGTCGAGGGCTTTCTCATAGCCTTGCAGTGCCTGGCGTTCCTTACGGATCCGCCTGGCCAGTCCGCCCACCGACCTATCGACCTGGAACTGGGCGAAGCTCGATTCCAAAATCCCCTCGGCCTGGGCGACGGTGAGCCAGCTCAGCAGGTTGACGGCCATCGAATAGGTGGGTCGGAATGCCGAGTTCAGCGGGTAGGTGCGTTTGGATGCGAGGCCAACAATCGCGTCGACGTTGATGCGCGGGTCGTAGACGACGATGGCGTGGCCCTCAATATCGATCCCGCGCCGGCCGGCGCGGCCCGTGAGCTGGGTGTACTGGCCCGGGGTGAGCATGACGTGGTCCGAGCCGTCCCACTTGATGAGGCCTTCGATGACGACCGAGCGTGCCGGCATGTTGATGCCGAGCGCGAGGGTCTCGGTCGCGTAGACGACCCGAATGAGGCCCGCGACGAACAACTGCTCGACGCATTCTTTAAAGATCGGCAACAACCCGGCGTGGTGCGCCGCAATGCCGCGGGTCGCGGCGTGGTAGAACGTCTCGTAGCCGACTGCGGCGCGATCCTCGGCGGACAGGTCCATGCACGTGCGTTCGACGATCTCCCCAATGACGTCGGCCTCGCGGCGCGTCGTCAGGACAACTCCGGCAGCCAACAGTTCTTCGACCGCCTGTTGGCAGCCGGCACGCGAAAAGACGAAGACAATCGCCGGCAGCAGACCGGCTTCTTCTAGGGTTGCGACGACGTCGAGGCGGGAAGTGCGCGGCCGGCGACGGGGTTGGCGTCCCCGGCCCGCACCGCCACCAATGGCCTGGTAGACCTCCGGGTTGACCTTCAGCGGATCGCGTGGATGGGTCAGGTCGAACATGCGCCGGCCGACCATGATGTGCTGAGTCAGTGGAACCGGCCGGTGCTCAGAGACGATGACCTCGGTGTGTCCGCGCAGTTCGCTCAGCCAGGCCCCAAATTCCTCGGCGTTGGACACCGTCGCCGACAGCGAGATAACCTGGACTCGTTCGGGCAGCAGGATCATGCATTCTTCCCACACCGGGCCGCGGAAGCGGTCGGCGAGGTAATGCACCTCGTCCATCACGACGAAGCGGACGTCGGCTAGATCGCGCGAATCCTGGTAGAGCATATTGCGCAGGACTTCCGTCGTCATGACGACGATCGGGGCGTCGCCGTTAATGGAGACATCCCCCGTGAGGATGCCGACGTTCTCGGCGCCCCACACTTTTGCGAAATCGTTGTACTTCTGGTTCGACAGTGCCTTGATGGGGGTCGTGTACATGAGGCGCACGCCCTCGTGGATCGCCTGGTAGGCGGCGAACTCCCCCACGACGGTTTTGCCGGCTCCCGTCGGCGCCGCCACGAGGACGCCCTTGCCGTCTTCCACCGCTTGGCAGGCTTCTTTCTGAAAATCATCAAGCTCGAAGCTCAGCGTGCGCTGATAGGCCGCGACCGCGCTCCGATCGAATTCTGCACGTTTGCGTGAGGCGGCGTAGCGTTCGGCGGGCGAGAGCTCAACGTCGTCGTAGCTCTGGTCAGTCATGATTCTCCTTAGCCGCGAAAATCGTCAGCGCCTGCGGCAGAACGCTGACAGTCACGGGCATGTGTCCGAGCGCTTCGCCGTCCCCGTGAACCACAATGTCCGAGGGGCTGTCGATCTCGAAGCGGCGTCCGCGCGCGTGCGCGACCGCGGGATGGTCCATATGGCTGCCGCGATAGATCCGCGGGAAGACTTTTGCGAGCGTCGTGCGTGAGACCCCCGAGACCGTGATGAGTTCGGCGATCGAGTCGTGCGCATCGGCCATGGGTGCAATGTGCATACCTGAGCCAATGTAACCCAGGTTCGCAATCGCCGCGAGGAGGCCGGAAAACTCGCGTGGAACACCGTTATCGATGCGGATGGTGTAGTCATCCGCAGTGAGGTTCTTAAGCTCTGCTACGAGGGCCGCCACGTACCGCAGGCTCCCCCAGCCGCTCGTGGAGTGGACGGCGCGATAGTTGACCTTGGCGTCGAGCCCGAGCGAGAGCACGGCGAGGACGTAGGCGGAAAAGTCCGCGCCTCGCACCTCTAACACATCGATCGTGCGGCTGCGCTCGGGCCAAGTCATGGCCTGGCGCAGCTCCTGAATTGCCGGGCGGGGCTTTGCGGCGATCCCCAGGGCTCGGGCGATGTCATTACCCGAGCCGGCGGGCACGATGCCAAGCGGTGTCTGGCTACCGGTGAGGTGTTGCGCGATGCAATGGATGAGTCCGTCGCCTCCGATCGCGACGACGGCCCGTGCACGCGGGCAATGCACCGCGAGATCGCGATGGGTTTCGGCCAGTGATCGGTGACAAATCGTTTCGATGGGGGCATCCGAGCGCAGGGCGTTTGCTACCTCGCGGAGCAGCGCCGGTGCTTTTCCGGATCCCGAGGCCGGATTCGCTACGAGGAGGAGAGGTGCGTCAGATTCCAAGCCCGGCATCGATCTTCGCATCGCGCTCCGCGAGTTTCTTCTTGCGTCGACGATCGACCAGTACGGAGATCCCACACGCCAACAAGTAGAGCAGGTAGATGGGGGTGGCCAGTAGCATGAGGGACCATGGGTCGCCTAGCGGTGAGGCCAGGGCGGCGAAAATGAGGATGCCGACGAGCGCCCATTTCCACCATGACAAGTAGGTGCGGCCGGTGACGAGCCCGACCATGTTCACGCCGACCATGATGAGCGGCAGCAGGAAGGATAGTGAGAGGACCGCGATCAAACGCAAACAGAACGTGAAGTACAGCTTCGCGTCCATGAGGCTCGCCGAGTCCTCCGGCACGAAGGACAGCATAATCTGCACGGCTTGCGGCAGCACCCACCACGCGAGGAGTGCGCCCGCGCTCATCAGGGGGACGGCGGCCGCGGCGAATGCCAACGTGTAGCGCTTTTCCTTCCTAGTCAGTCCCGGGGCGATAAACGCCCAAATCTGGTAGATCCACCAGGGCGAGGACAGGAAGAAACCCAGGTAGAGCGCGACCCGCATCTGCATATCGAAACCAGAGATAACGGTGCCGAAGTTCAGCTCGGCGAGCCGCCCTTCGGCGGCCGCGACCTGCTTCAATGGGCGCGAGAGCACCTCGATCGTCGGGTGATACAGAAACCAGCCGCCGATAGCCGCGAGGACCATGCCGAGAACCGCCTTCAGGATGCGCTGGCGCGCTTCCTTCAGGTGGTCGAACAGCGGCATCCGGCCGTCGGGCGATTTCTGGCGCATCGATTCTGCGTCCTCCTTGGGCGCAGCGTTGAGTTAGAAGACTAGGTCAGGGGCGCGTTCGGATCGACGTCGCGTCGCTGCTGCTGGTTGGGAGGCGTTGCGCCGGGCTGGGGATCAACGCCGTTGGGCGGATATCCTCCCGGAGGCGTCACCCCGGGGCCCTGCTGTGGCTGCTGCTGCGGATACTGCTGGGCCTGCTGCGGATACTGCTGCTGGGGCGGCGTGTACTGCTGCGGGTCGACACGGACGCCACCGGTGGCTTCGTAGGGATCAGCCGGCTTTTCGTTATCGTCTTCGCGAAGCTCCTTTACTTCCTTCTTAAAGACCTTCATCGACTTACCGAGGTTCGCCGCAATGTTCGGCAGCTTTGCGGCACCAAAGATCACGACGATGACCAACAGGATGATAAGAATTTCTGTGGGCCTTAAATTTCCAAGCATGGGCGTCTCCTTACGCTCGATGGCGTCTATCGATATGGACTAAGCCTAACGCTTCCCAGCGCTTTAGCGTGCGGACAAATCTCTGACTGCGGCGTTGGGCGCGCGCATCGCTCACTGCGAGTTTGGCTTTCCGCGCGTTTCTAGGACCATCGGGTAATACTGCTGTGGCATGCGCGACAGGAGCGTCGAGCTTGGGCGAATTCATACGCAGCTGGGCCAGTGCGAGGCCGCTGCGACGCGCCGACCGCAGCGCCGAACGGGCGAGAATCACGAGACACGCCGCGATCGCCACGAGGGCAGCGAGGATCAGGAACACCCAGCCAAAACCAGGCATCACGCCTCCAACCGCGACAATGCCTGCTGGGCCCGATCCGCGACGAGCGCCGCCGCTTCGGGCGGTGAGATCGATTCGATCCGATCGGCCACCGATAGCAAGGTCCGCACCATGCGTTCCTTGGAGTAAAACTCGATCGTGAATTCGATGCGCCCATCGGAACGTCGGGTCATATCGCGCGCCGAGAACTTTTCCGCGAGCCAGTTCAGCGCTGGTTCGGTTACGAGTTGGACGCTCGTCATCTCCGGGATATCGGCGTGTCCGGCCAGGGCGTCTTGCGGCGCACACCAGGACGCATCCGAGAGCTGCACGTTGCTGATGCGATCGATGCGGAAGGTGCGGATGCCGCCCGAATCGTGGCAATAGCCGATGAGGAACCAGCCGGCGCTGCGTTCTTCGATCCGAAGCGGGTCAATGGTGCGCTGGGAGGTTTCATCCGTTGCCGAGACGTAAGTAAAGGTCACGACCTCGCGGCCGCGGGCGGCGGCGCGCAGTGCCTCTAGGCTCGGGTCGGGCTGTCGGCTTGGCGTCGTCGCCGGCAGTTGGGCTTCCAGGCTGGCGATGAGGGAGGTGAGCTCCTCGCGCAGTAAGGGGCCGGTCACCTCGCCTTCGATGGCACGCAACGCGAGGAGGACGGAGATGGACTCGCGTGGGGTCAGGCGCAGTGGGCGGTCGAGTCCGAGCCCTTCGCGCAGCGCGACGTAGGTGTCCTCGTCATCGAAGGCGAAATCGATCAGGTCCTCGGGGCTCTCCCCCGGCAGGCCTGCGACCCACAGGGTGTTGAGGTCCTCGCGGATGCGATCGGGGCTGACACCGAAGTGGAAGGCGAGCTCATCGATGTGTGCACCGCCGGTCTCGGCGAGGTAGGTCAGCAGGCCGAGCAGGCGCGGAAAGTGGTCACGCGTGTATTCAGCTCGCATAGCGCGCCGCCGTTTCCCATAGCTCCCGCACGCCCGAAACGAGTTCTGGCGGGCTCACGGGCAGCACGTCGCCGCCATAGGAGGCGACGTCCTGCGCGAGTTGAAGGAGGTGGTCGGAGGTGACCTCGATGACGTCATCGTCGCCCTCGTGGCCCACGAGTGTGCCGTGACGACGCAGCAACATTGCCGCGCCTGGCGCGACCCGCAAGCGCGCGGTGATCGCCTCACGGTGGCCGATTGAGATGCGGGTATCCACCTGTGCCGGGATCTCGTAGGCCTCGGGTGCTGTGGTGGTGACGGGCTCGGTCTGCAAGCGCGCGAGTTTGAAGGCTCGGCGCTCGCCGCGGTCGGTGTCGTGGCCCACGAGGTACCAGGATCCGGCGTCGCGAACCAACCGCCAGGGCTGGACGTTGCGGGTGTGAATCTCGCCGCGTGCGGACAGATAATCGAAGCTCACTTCTTGCTTCGCGGCAATGGCGTCCGCCAGTGTATCGAAGGCGTCCTCGGGGTCGGTCAGGTCCAGGCTCGTCGTCAGGGCGACGTCGGCTTCAACGATGCTCATGGGTGATAGCGCGCGCAGCTTCGTCAGGGCCCGGCCGGGCAGGTGGCGGCCCTTGGGTGCCAGCGCCTCCAGGGCTAGGGACAAAAGCGCGATCTGGATCGGCGTCGGGCGAATCGTGGAGGTGGACCACTGCGTCTCGTCGACCCAGTAGCGGATCGTTTGGCCGTCGGCGGCATCGGCTCGCGAGACGAGGGGGACGCCGGTTTCGCGCAGTAGCGCCTTGTCGCGTTCGAACATGCGCGAGGCTGTGGCGTAGCTGCGGTCGCCGGTATAGCCGCCGACCTGGGTGAGGATTTCTTCCTTCGTCATGCGGCGGTGCAGCAAGGCTGCCGTGAGGCTGACGAGGCGCTCGACGGCGGGGATGGATTGACCGGATGTCACAAGCTCCACCGTAACAAGTAGATTGAAGCTGTGATGCATTGGCGGTTAGGGATGATTACGGGCGTGTCGCGGCAGTGGGCCGGCACCGACAGGTTTGTCGTTGAGGTAGACGGCAAGAAGATTCAGGCGCTCGCGTACCGCGATATTGTCGGCGAGCTCGAGCTCGGCCAGCGTGTGCTCCTGAACGTTTCGGCGCTGCAGCGGGGGCTTGGCACGGGCGGGGTCGCCTTCATCGTCGCACCAGCCGACGAACTGCCCGACGATCCGGCGCCCATCGATGGCCACATCGTCAAGGGGCGGTATCTGCCTCAGCAGCTCATGGTGCAGGCCGTCGAGGAGCAAGATTCGCCGCATCATGATGAATTTGTGGACCCGGCTGACCTGCAGTGCGTTCCCGTCGTCGTCGCTGATCTGCATTCGGCGGTGCCAGCGATCAGTTGTGGGGCCCATCTTGTTGACCCGGATCTCTCAGTTGCTTACGTCATGACCGATGGCGCCGCCCTGCCGGCGGCGCTGTCGATCTCGCTGGCACTGATGCGGGAGCGGTCGATGCTCGTTGGCAGCGTGACGTGTGGGCAGAGCGTCGGCGGGGACGTGGAGGCCACGACTGTGGCCAACGGGATCATAGCGGCCCGCCGCGTGCTGGGCGCGGATATCGTCATCGTGGCGCAAGGGCCGGGGAATGTCGGGACGGGGTCGACGTACGGCTTTTCGGGGCTTGATACGGCCTGGCATCTGCAGCAGGCCGCCCTGGTGGGCGGCCGGCCCATCGCCGCGGTGCGTGCCTCCTCTGCGGACAAGCGTCCGCGGCATTTTGGCCTCTCACACCACACCCTGACGGTGCTGGGGCGGGCCACCCCGATTCGCGTCGAGGTACCGATTCCGTCCGTCGAGGATCGCGGTGCGGACTATGGGCGGGCCTATGCCTCGCTGCAAGCGGATGTGCAGCAGTTGGCTGAGCGGCATGAGGTCGTTCCGGTGGAAGCTGCCGGCCTATATGACGCGCTCGCTGACTGTCCCGTCCAGCTGCGGACGATGGGGCGAGACCTGTCGCAGGACCCGCTGTCGTTCATGTGCGCCGGAGCGGCCGGCATGTGGGCGGCCCAGGTCAGTCGGAGCCGGTGACGTCGTGTTCTTCGATGAGGGTCGCAAGGCGCCGCGCTTCGCTCATCGCAGCGTCGCCATCGGCCCGCTGAATCGCCATCACGGCTAGCTCGGTACCGTTCGCGAGGTCGAGGACGGCCCAGGGGCGGCCCTGCCCAAATCGCACGGAGATGATTTGCGCCCAGGACAGTCGGGTTGTCCGTATGAAATTACGTACGGTGAGTCCTTCGTCATCCGGCTGGGCTCGTACGCTTGCCTGGCGCCAGAGCAAGAACAGCCCGACTGCTAGGAAGGCGCCCGATAGCAGCTTGTCGATGAGGAGCCAGTTGGGAGAGGACCCGACGGTCACGAGGAGGGCGATGAAGCCGATGAGACACGCGAAGCCCACCGCCAGCGCGACGATCGGGCCTCGCGTGGGCCGAAACGTCCGGTAGGGATCGCGTGGTGGTTTCACAGTCGACAGGCTTCGATGGAGGTCACGAGAATCGCCTTCGCACCGACGGCATAGAGCTGATCCATGATGCGGTTGGTATCGCGGCGTGGCACCATCGAGCGAACCGCGACCCACGTCCCGTCGTGCAGGGGCGAGATTGTCGGCGATTCTAGGCCGGGCGTAATTTGCGCGGCCTGGTCGATCTTGTCGGCGGGCACGTCGTAGTCCATGAGGACGTACTGGCGTGCGAGCAGCACACCCTTGACGCGGCGATCGACGACATCCAGCTCGGCGTGGTGGTCGCGTTCCTTAGGCGTAATGAGTACCGCTTCGGAGGTCAGGATTGGGTCGCCGAAGACTTCCAGGCCCGCGGCCCGCAGTGTCGATCCGGTTTCCACGACGTCGGCGACAACATCGGCAACACCGAGGTCGACCGAGGTTTCAACGGCGCCATCGAGGTGGACGACGCTCGCGTCAATCCCCCGCTCGGAAAGGTAGTTACCGACGAGGACGTCATAGCTCGTGGCCACGCGTTTGCCGTCAATATCTTCAAGGCGTGAGGCAGAGCCTGCGGGGGCAGCAAAGCGGAAGGTTGAGCGAGCAAAACCGAGCGCACGATGTTCGCGCGCGGCCGCTGCCGAATCGAGCAGCAGGTCGCGTCCCGTGATGCCGACGTCGACGGTCCCCTCCCCCACGTATACCGCGATATCGCGGGGGCGCAGGTAGAAGAACTCGACGTCGTTATCGTGATCGCGGCACACGAGTTCTTTCGTATCGCGGCGTTGACGGTATCCGGCCTCGCTCATGAGGCGGATGGCGGGTTCGGACAGAGATCCCTTATTGGGTAGGGCGATGCGCAGCATTACAGGTACCGGTAGACGTCTTTCAGATCGAGATCGAGTGCGAGCATGAGGGTTTGGAGATGGTAGAGCAGCTGGGAGATTTCCTCGGCGGCTGCTTCCCGTCCCTCGTGTTCGGCAGCCATCCAGACTTCCGCAGCTTCTTCGACGATCTTCTTACCGATCGAATGAACTCCGTCTCCCACGCGCTGTACGGTATGCGACTCAGGGTCGCCGCTCGCGAGTTTTTCGGTCAGTTCACTAAAGAGGGTGTCGAAGGTTTTCACGATTGCGAGTCTAGTCGTTCTTTTTCGCTGAATCGCTGACATCTCGTACGGCGGCAGTGGCGTCTACCTCACCCTGCAAAAGACCATTGCTGCGCAGGAACTCAGCCATCTCGGGCCATGCTGCCGGATCGAGGGCTAGGGGGTCATCGCCGTAGAGTTTTGCCGTGGCCGTCAGCACCTGCTCAGCCAGCATGATCTTGTTCGCTCCGGTGACCTTGGGCAGGTAGTCAACCGAGTCGGAGACCGCCGAGGCTGGATCCTCCATGATGTCGCGCATGGCTTTGGACAGCGCAGAATTGAGTTTATTCAGCACGTCAGGCTGCTTATCGACCGTCGTTTCCAGCGCGCCTAAGGCGATTGATTTCAGCGGGTTATTGGCAATGGAAAAGGTCTTAACTTCCATCCCTGCCGCTTCGAAGTTGATGACATCGGAGTTCGAGAACCCGATCACGGCATCGACTTTTTCGGTCATGAGCGCGGCTTGGATGGTGTAACCGATGAACTCAATGGTGAGGTCGTCTTGCGTCAGTCCTGCTTCCTCGATCATCGCGAGTAGAGCAAACCAGCTTTCGCCGAACGGGCCCGGTACTCCCACGCGCTTACCTTTCAATTCAGCCAGGGAGGAGATATCAGAGGCTTTCGGAGTAATGAGGACAGCTGGGTAGGTCTGGTACATCTGAGCGAAGGTTGTGACTCGAATGCCCTGCGAGCGGGCTTGGAGCATCTCATCCGCGCCAGCATTCACGACGTCCTCGTCACCGGCTGCAAGCGCTCCAAACAGAGACTCGCCAGCGCCATGATGCCGCAGGGTGACCGCCAAGCCTTCATCTGTGAAGTACCCGCGCTTGTCGGCGAGGTAGAACGGCGCGAACTGAATATCGGGAATGTAGGTGAGTCCGATTGTCAGCGGAGTCAGATCATCGCTTGAGGCAGAGCTATCCGTTTCAGTCGAACGTGGCGAAGCGGGAATCGCCGAGTCGCCTGCTCGCGGCTCAGTACTCGTCGGGGTGGTACACCCGGCCAGCAGCGCCAGCAGGATGACCATCAAGGCTAGGAAGCGTCGTTTCACCACAGACCTCGGATCTTGTGTTCGATAGCGGCAATTAGGGCGTAAAGAATGGCGGCGAGGGTACACAGCACGATGAGGACGGCAAACAGTCCCTCAGTGTCGGCGGAGTCCCGGTAGACGGTCAGGAGCAGGCCGAGGCCTTTACCGCCCATCACGAACTCTCCGACGACTGCGCCGGTGATTGACAGGGTGAGCCCGCCTTTGAGTCCGGTGAGGATGGCTGGGGCTGCGAGCGGGGCTTTCAAGTAACGCACCATTCGCCAGCCGGATGCGCCATCGAGTCGGGCTGCATCAATAATGTCGCGGTCGATGTCTCGCACCCCCAGGTGCGTGGTGAGCACGATCGGGAAGAACACCATGAGGGCACACAGCAAGATGATCGGAGTCATGCCATAACCGACCCACATGACGAGCAGCGGAGCAAGCGCGATGGCCGGGATGGCCTGCGAGGCCGCGACCCACGGAGAGATCGAGCGGCGAACAACCCGCGAGACTGCGATGAGGTAGCCGAGTGGAATACCGGCCGCAGCACCGAGGGCAGCGCCACTGAGCGCGGCCGATAAGGTCTGCACAATGTAGGGCGTGAGCTGGCCGGAGGCAAGATCGCTAACGACGCGTCGAGCAACATCGAGCGGAGCTGGCAGGAGGAAAGGGTTGATAAACCCGGAAGCTATCTGCCAGGCGATCACGACGAGGAGGAAGAACAGCGCGGGCGCGATGAAGGTGATGGGCCGCAAGATGCGGCGCCGCACATAAGCCATGCGTCCTTCCCCGGCTTCGGGGGTGCGCGCGGCATCCGTGCGCTGCGAGGCGTAAGGCTCGCGTATCACGCACGGTTCACGCAGCTTCTCCCATCCGGACTTTAACCGTCGGTACCGGACTTTCACCGGTTCAACCGCACGAGGTGTGCGGGTCGCGGACTATCACCGCCGGCTCAGAGTTTCACTGACCCCGAAGCTCGTTTTCCGCCCCTACTCTAGCAGTGCTCACAGACTGAGGCGGCAAGTGTCCGTAGGGTCTCAACTTCGGCGGCGGCATCCTCGGCCTTGAAGACGGCTGAACCGGCGACAAAAACGTCGGCACCAGCATCCGCGCACTGTTCGATTGTCTGCTGGGATACTCCCCCGTCGACCTGGATGGCGAGGTCGATCCCGCGGCGTTTGGCGGCCTCGCGGGTGCGCCGGATCTTGGGGAGCATCGAGGAAAGGAAGGGCTGTCCCCCGAAGCCAGGTTCGACCGTCATGATGAGGATCATGTCGACTTCGTCCAGAATTTCTTCGAAGGGTTCGATGCTCGTCGTTGGCTTGAGCGCCATTCCGACCCGCGCCCCCTGATTGCGAATCTCCCGCGCCAATCGGATCGGGGCAGCGGCGGCCTCGACGTGGAAGGTGACCGATGCGCATCCGGCTTCCGCATACGCAGGCGCCCAGCGATCCGCGTCCGCAATCATGAGGTGGGCATCGACCGGCAGAATGTTTGCGGCGACAATCTGCTCCACAACGGGTAGCCCCCACGTCAGGTTCGGGACAAAGTGGTTGTCCATCACGTCGACGTGGGCGAAGTCGGCATTCGAAATCTTCTCTAGCTCACCCCGCAGGTCGAGGATGTCGCAGTTAAGGATCGAAGGAGAAATCGTGACGCTCATATTCCTAGCCTACTTGGTAAAAACTGCCCCAAACATGGCGTCGACACCGTGACGGTGCGGCCACAATTGCACGGATTGCGCACCTTCAGGAAGGTCAATGTCGGTTCCGATGGCCTCGCGCAGCAAGTCTGGCGCCGACAGTTGCTTTAGACCGAGTGCTTTGGTCGCGTGCCGCACTTGGGTCAGCGTCTCGGCCACGAGCGGCGAGCACGTGACGTACGTGAGGATCCCTCCCGGCCGCAGTGCGGCAGCGGCCGATGCGAGCAGGTCACGCTGCAGGGCCGTGAGGTCGGGAACGTCGGAGGGGCGCTTCCGCCAGCGTGCTTCGGGGCGACGCCGCAGCGAGCCCACCCCCGTGCACGGGGCATCAAGCAGGATACGGTCGTAACTTTCGGGTTCAGCGGCACCGATTTCGCGGCCGTCCCCCGTGCGAATGGTGACGTCGGGGAAGGGAGCGAGCGCCCCGCGCACGAGTTCCGTGCGGTGGGGCGATACTTCGTTAGCAACGAGGTCCGCGCCGCGATGGGCGGCTTCGGCGGCGAGGACGCCGGCTTTGCCACCGGGTCCCGCACACATATCGAGCCACTTCTCATCGGGTCCGTCGATCGGGGTGCGTGCTGCGAGCAGTGCCATGAGTTGGCTGCCCTCGTCCTGGACGGCGATCTTGCCGGCCCTCACCTCTCTGATGCGGCCGGGGTTTCCGCGCTCCATGCGAAGCCCGATGGGTGAATACGGCGTCTTTTCCAGCGGCACGGGAAGATGGTGAATGAGAGCGTCGCGGTCACCGATTTTGACGGCGAGATCGACCTGCGGCGGATTGTTGTTCGCGACGAGAAGGCGAGCGATCTCTCCCGGGTCTTCGCCGTGGGCTGCGAGCGCTGCCGACAGTTCCCGCACGAGCCAGGCCGGGTGGGAATACCAGTGGGCTAACCCATCTCGCTCGGCCAACACGTCCGTCTTCCACTCGGAAAGCTCGCGCCGCGACAGCGTTCGCAAGACGCCATTGACGAAGCCCGTCGGTTTGGGCCCGCAATACTCGCGTGCCGCGTCGACCGCTTGCGAAACTGCGGCATGCGGAGACGTCTTGAGTGCCAGCATGTCGTGTGCGGCCATGCGCAGGATTGCCCGAATCGGGGCGTCGAGGTCACCCATGGAGCGGCTGTTCGTGATCATCCGGAAGATCGCGTCGTATCGTCCGGTCAGGCGGCTCGTGCCGTAGACCAGTTCGGTTGCGAAGGCCGCGTCGCGTGGCGATAGCCGGGCTTCGCGCAGTATCTCCGGGAGTTTGAGGTTCGCGTATGCGCCGTCGAGATCGATGGCGAGCAAGGTATCTATGGCAACCCTGCGGGAATCGGTCAGGTTCACTCGGTTACCTCAAAACTCTTCTCTCCGCGCCAT
The DNA here is from genome assembly GCF_900107735.1 of Bowdeniella nasicola. Taxonomy (GTDB): domain Bacteria; phylum Actinomycetota; class Actinomycetes; order Actinomycetales; family Actinomycetaceae; genus Bowdeniella; species Bowdeniella massiliensis. The sequence continues at coordinate 58,562 of NZ_FNQV01000008.1, forward strand.
CCGCGTAGCCATGCGCTGGCAGGCATGGCTTTCTTGCCGGCCGGCGCAATCTCCTCTAGCAGGATCGAACCGGCTCCCGTCGCCACAATGACATCCCCGCCAATTTCTTCGAAGGTGCCGGGTTCCGTTCCGGCCTGCCTCGTATCCTCTCGCGCGGCGAGGATCTTGATTCGCGTACCGTCGCTCGTTCGAGTCCAGGCACCAGGATCGGGCGTGAAGGCGCGGATATGACGGTCGATCTGCGCTGCTGGGAGCTGCCAGTTGACCTGGCCTTGCGCGGGCGTCAGTTGCGGGGCATGCGAGATGCCGTCCTCATCCTGCGCAACGGCGCTGAGGTGGTCTTCTTCGATGGCGGTGAGGGTTTGCGAGAGAATAACCGTCCCTTGCTCGGCCAGTTCTGTGAGCGCCTGTCCGGAGGTGACTCTGTCGGAAAGCTCGATCGACTCGCGACGGAAGATTGGACCCGTATCGAGGCCAGCATCGATCTGAAAAACCGTCACACCAAAGGGGGCCGCGCCGTCTTCGATCATGCGCTGCACCGGTGCCGCTCCGCGGTATGCGGGAAGGAGCGAAAAATGGAGGTTAATCCACCCGTAGCGCGTCAGGTCGAAGGCCGAGGCAGGTACGAGAGCGCCGTAGGCAACGACGGCGACGGCATCGGCTTCATGACTGGCGATCCAGGCCTGGGTTTCCGGCTCTTTTAGGCTCGCAGTCTTATAGACCGGGATATCCAGGTCCTGTGCGGCAAGTGCTACCGGTGATGGGTGGAGGGTTTTACCGCGCTTGCCGCGAGCATCAGGCATCGTGAGCACTCCCACGACCTCGTGGTCAGTGGCAAGTCGGGTCAGCGAAGTTACTGCGGGCTGGGGGGTTCCTGCAAACAGCAGTCTCATACGTTTGCGGACCTCGTCATATCTCGCGCCCAGCTGCGGGCATCCTTTGCGCTGGTGAAGTGGTGAGCGGTGAGACCCACTGATTCCGCGGCTTCGACGTTAGCAATGCTGTCATCAACGAATCCCGTCAGTTCCGGTGTGAGATCCCACCGAGATAACGCGAGCTCAAAGATCCGTGGATCCGGTTTGGCCATCCCCTCGGCGCCGGAGACTAAGATGTCGTCGAAAAACTCGAAGGACGGAACCGCCGCCTCCGCGTGATGGAAGGTCTCGGCGGACCAGTTTGTCAGGCCGAATAGGCGAATCCCGGCATTCTTCAGGTCGTGGAGGAGTTCATGGGTCCCCGGGATGAGTCCGGTCAGACATGCCCGGAAGTTCTCGACATAGTGCTTAAGGATCTTCGCATCCTCAGGATTGTCGCTACTCTCGAGCTCAGAAATCCAGTCGCCAAATGGCTTGCCGGCATCGTGATCCGCATTTTTGGTAAAGAAATCGGTGCGAGCAAAAAAGTCGTCGACGTCGCGTTCGGAAAGCTCTTCGGGCAGGGCGGCGTGGGGCTCCCACCTCACGACGACATTCCCCAGATCGAAAATCAGTGTCGAAAGAGATGGTGTCACGATTATCCTTCGCTTTCCTAGAGGTCCAACGGATCCATTGTCGCAGACACGGGCGGCTCACTGCGGGTGCTGCGTTTCCGTATCAGCGCAGCCACCCGCGCTCGCAAGGCTCGGGCCCCGGCGTGCGGTACCCGGATCAGGACCCGATCCGTTGTTTCGTTGAGAGCTGTGGGTCCAAGAATCTCCACGCCCGGTGCGGTATCGGAGAACGTGGCGGGAATGTCAGCGAGCGTTCCGCGTGGACCGGTAAGGTCAGCAACCGTAGCGACAGGCGGGAGGTGAAGTTCTGCACGTTCGGCAAGGAGCCGGTCGGCGAAGTTCGGGAAATCCGACCGGGTGAGGGCTTGTGCTACGGCTTCGTCTGGTTCACCGGTAAGCACAAAGCGACCTCCCTGCGGCCCCGGTTTGATGAGCGACCAGGCATTCGCGAGCTGGGTCGTCGCGTGGGCAGTGCCAGACAGTTCAGTGCGGGCAGTGAGCACCGACGCATCGATGACGATGCCGGCCTCGTAACCATCGGGGGCGATCGGTTCGGCTCCGGGCGTCGCCACGACGATTGCCGGGCGGGAATCGACGTTTTCAATGATTCCGGTCCGGGCGCCCGAGACGCGGATAAGGACACCGGGAAATGCTCGGCCGAGTTCGTCCGCGGTGCGTTCGGAACCGATCGCAGCGGCGCGCACGTGGGTCGAGGAGCATTCTGGGCAGGAAAACTGGTGGGTGATGTGGCCTGCCCAGGTGCAGCGCAACCTGGCGCCGCGCTGCATGGTGACCGGGGAGGCGCATTCGGGACAGCGAACTTCTTCTCCGCAACGGGCGCAGCGCACCATGTTGACGTAGCCGGCACGCGGCACGAGAACAAGGACCGGTCCCCGCTGCAGAGCTTCGCGCGCGACGGAAAACGCCACGGAAGACAACCGGCGGGCGGGCCCATCGGAAGCATCCCCCATGACGACGCGCGCCCCGTGCGAGCGAAGGGCATCTCGGCTCGGGGTAAGAGACTCGGCTTGCCCGCGCTGGACCAGCAGCTGCGTTTGGACGCTGCGGCCGAGTGAGGCAAAAACCGTAGCGCCCGCCCTGGCGAGCGCTATTCGCCATACCTGCGGGCGGGGCGCATGCCGTTCCCGCAACAGCGGATCTGCCTCATCAAAGACGATCGTGAGTCCAAGATCCGGCAGCGGAGCCCAGGCCGCGGACCGCGTACCCACGACGACATCAACCTGGCCGAGTAGAGCAAGGAGGAACGCGCGGTACCGTGCGGCAGGCTTTTGCGATGACCCGTATCCGATTGCGGTGACGCCAGCCTCGGCGAGGACAGCGAGCACTCGCGTGATATCTCTGGCTGCTGGAACGATGATGAGGACTCGACGCCCCGAGGTCAGCGTGGCAAGGACGAGCTCGAGTGCGTCAACGAGCCACTGCGGTGTGCTGCCCACGACTCCGGGAAGTGCCTGCCAGGCAATCGTTGGTGAGGCACCTGACGCGAGTTTGGAAATGAGCTGATCGCCGCCGGGATAGGCATGCAACGCTGCCGGGTTTGGCGGCCGAGGCGGACTCGGAATCGCCCGCTGGGTCGCTCTCTCCCGCACCTGATTCTCGGTCCGTGCGTGCCGCGCGGGAATCGCGAGACGCAAGACGTCGTAATAGGTGCCGGCGTAGTGCTTCGCTACCTCACCGACGGCTGCGGCGACCTCCGGGGTGAGCACTGGAAGGTCGGAGACGACCGAACGCAGGTTTCGTAGCTCGCCCTCGTGATCGGAGCCGTCCGTGATGCGCGTGATGAAACCGGGGCGATCGCTTGGACCGAAGCGCGCGGTGATGCGCACTCCGGGCGCCGCATCGGCAAGGAGTTTTTCCGGCAGGGCGTAATCGAATTCTTGATCGAGGTGGGCTGCGGGCAGGTCGAGCCGGACGACAGCGACGGGACCACGGTGACGCTCGCGCTCGGGAAGCGCGAGTCCTGGGATCTCCGGCTGGGTGCTCACCTCTCTATGGAATCACACCCCGCCGACGTTACTTGACGGCCGCCTTGAGGTCCTCGACGCGGTCGGTGTTCTCCCACGTGAAATCGCGCAATTCTCGACCAAAGTGGCCATAAGCGGCGGTTTGCCGATAGATCGGACGCAGCAGGTCCAACTCGTCGATGATTGCAGCCGGACGCAGATCGAAGACGCGCTCGATGATTCGGGCGAGCTCGGCATCGGGCACGACGCCGGTCCCGAAGGTCTCCACGTACAGCCCGAGTGGACGAGCCATCCCAATGCCGTAGGAGACCTGAACCTCGCAGCGCGTCGCAAGTCCCGCCGCGACGACGTTCTTTGCCACCCAGCGCATCGCGTACGCGCCGGAGCGGTCAACCTTGGACGGGTCCTTACCCGAAAAGGCGCCGCCGCCGTGGCGCGCCATACCGCCATAGGTGTCGACGATGATCTTGCGTCCGGTGAGCCCGGCATCGCCGCGAGGTCCACCCACCTCAAAGGAGCCGGAAGGGTTGACGTAAATGCTGAGCGATTCGTCGCCGGCATCGAATCCTGCGGCCTGCAGCACGGGCGCAACGACGGACTCGATGAGCTTGTCCCGCAGGTCGTCTTGACTGATGTCGCGGTGGTGCTGTGTGGATAGCACAACGGAATCGATTCCCACCGGGGTGTCCCCGTCGTAGGCGACCGTGACCTGCGACTTGCCATCGGGGTATAGGCCGGGCACGCTGCCGTCCTTTCGCACGGCGGCGAGCGCTTCGGTCAGGCGATGCGCGAGGTGGATTGGCAGCGGCATGAGCGTCGCCGTGTCCGTGCAGGCGTAGCCAAACATGAGGCCCTGGTCGCCCGCGCCCTGCTGGTCGCGCGGATCCAGGGAGCCGCTTCGCAGTTCGAAGGACTTATCGATGCCTCCCGCGATTTCGCCGGACTGCTGATCGATGGAGACGAGCACACCGCACGAATCCGCATCAAAGCTCGCCTCTGAGGAGGTGTAGCCGATGCGTCGGATCTGGCTGCGGACGATCTCCGGGATCTCCACGTACTCCGTCGTCGATAGTTCCCCGACCACTTGGATAAAGCCGGTCGTTGCCAAGGTCTCGATTGCCACGCGGGCCTGCGGGTCCGAACCTAACACGGCGTCCAAGATGGCGTCGGAGACTTGGTCGCACACCTTGTCCGGGTGGCCCTCAGTAACGGATTCAGAAGTGAAGAGTCGAACAGCGCTTGGGTCAGTCACGCCCCCAAGTCTACGACGGCCTGGCGCAAGCGTGCGCCGCTCGCCTCCGTGGCGGACAGCTCGTGAGCTAGCTCAATTCGGAGGCGATGGAATCGAGCAGAACACCCGCGACGTCGGCCTTGCTGCCGCCGCCTTCGGTGACGACGTTCCCATCGGGGCGCACCACTGTGACGTAGTTCGGGGTATCGCCAAATCCCCTGTCAACACCGACTTCGTTGATCGCCAGCAGGTCGGCTCCCTTGCGTGCCGCCTTCTGCTTGCCGTGGGTTAGTGCATCGGTGGACTCATCGCCCGTCTCAGCGGCAAAGCCCACGATGACTTGCCCGTCCCGCTTGGCGGCCACGGCCGCTTTCAAGATGTCGGGGTTTTGCACTAGCCGCAGCGTGAGCCCATCGTCGCCGGTTTTCTTGTGCTTGTGTTCGGCCTGGCTTTCCGGGCGATAGTCGGCCACGGCCGCCGCCATGATGAGGACATCGACATCGGCGAGCCGGTCAAGAACCGCGGTGTGCAGGTCGCGTGCCGAGACGACCGGGACGACCTCAACTCCTTCGGGCAGATCCTGCGTCACGTCGGCAGCGACGTTGGCAGCCAGCAGCGTAACGTCGGCGCCTCGGCGCGCGGCCGCGGCCGCCAGCGCGACGCCTTGGCGTCCGGTGGAGCGGTTGCCGAGAAAACGTACGGGATCTAGCGCTTCGTGAGTGCCACCGGCGCTGATGAGAAATCGCCGTCCGGCAAGGTCGCCCGACTCACCGGGTGAGGTTTGCGCGAGGGCGAATGTCACGATGTCTTCAGGGTCTGGTAGGCGCCCTATCCCGGTGTCGGAGCCGGTCAGCCGGCCGCTCGCGGGCTCCATGACGCGCACGCCGCGCTCGCGCAGCGTCGCGATATTTGCTTGGGTGGCCGCGTTGAGCCACATTTCGGTGTGCATCGCCGGCACGATGACGAGTGGCGCTTGAGTCGCTAGCACCACGGCGGTCAGGAGGTTATCGGCCATCCCCGCCGTGATTTTCGCGATCGTATGGGCGGTGGCCGGAGCGATAAGGACGAGGTCGGCTTCCTGTGCGATCTTGACGTGATCGACAGCCTCGGTGTTTTCGAAGATTCCCGTGGCGATCGGGTGGTGGCTGAGCGCCTCCCAGGTCGCAGCTCCGACCATGTTCAACGCGTCCTCGGTCGGCACGACCCGCACCTCGTGGCCAGCTTCCGTCAGCAGGCGAAGGACAAGGGCGGCCTTATACGCAGCAATCCCGCCAGTGACCCCTAAAACGATGGTCAACGGGCGGGATGTGTGCGTCATGATGACGCTACTGCTTCTGCTCGAGCTTGAGGAGGCCTTCGTTGATTTCGCGCATCGCGATGGACAGCGACTTGTCCTCCTGGCCGGCATCGACCAGGGGTCCAACGGAGACCATCATGTTGTCTTCAAGCTGCGCGTTGTACGAGTTGATCTGGCGCGCCCGCTTCGCGGCGTAGACCACCAGCGCGTACTTCGAATCGACCGCTTCCAGCAGGTCGTCGATCGGCGGGTTCGTAATACCCGTCGGGTTTGCCACGGTTCCTGACACTTCAGGTACGCCCTTTCGTTTCGCGGTAATGCCCGGCTAGTGTACCAAACCCATGAGCGCGGCGAGCTGATCGACAGCCGAGTCGATGGTGTCGTTGACCACGACGTGATCGAACTCGTTGATCGCCGCCATCTCGATTTCCGCTGTCGCGAGTCGGCGTTCGATCTGTTCCCGCGTTTCCGTGCCGCGCCCGGTCAGCCGCTGGTACAGCTCCTGTTCGGAAGGCGGCGCTAAGAAGACGAAAAGCGCGTCTGGCTTGGTTTCGCGCACCTGGCGAGCCCCTTGCAGATCGATCTCCAGGATTACCGGGATACCAGCCGCTTCGCGGTCTTCGACCGGTCCGCGCGGGGTGCCGTAACGGTCGGTTTCGTGCACCCAGGCCCATTCGAGCATTCCCCCCTGCTCGACGAGCTCGGTGAAGCGCTCGGCGGTGAGGAAGAAATAGTGCACCCCATCCACTTCCCCGGGGCGGGGGCTGCGAGTCGTCGCCGAAACCGAGAGCCAGGCATCGGGAAACCGCTCTTTCAGGGCAGCGACGACGGTGCCTTTGCCTACGCCGGAGGGGCCAACGAGAACAAGAACGGGAGCGGCACTCATGAAGCGAATTTTACGCGGGAGCTATCTCTGCGACAAACCTCCGCGCGGCGTCCGCCAGGTTGCCGGGACCCGCGCCAAGCACGCCGCGAGATACCGAGGCGAGCATCTTCGCCGCACCGAAGACGTCGTGACACTCCGCTCCCCCAGCCCCTTGCGCGCCAACGCCGGGCGCCAAGAAAATGCCGTTGAAATCGGCAAGATCGAGCCCGAGGTCCCGCGGCGCCGAGCCGACGGTCGCGCCAACGACGAGGCCGATGGGTCCAACGTCGCTACCATCGCGAGCCATGACATCAGCGTTCACCGCCTCAGCGCTCGCCACGATGGCGCCGGCAACCGATTGGCCGTCGGTGCTACGCGCGTGTTGCACGCTCGCACCTTCCGGGTTTGAGGTGAGAGCGAGGATGTAGAGCGCTTTTCCGTGCTCGAGCGCCAGGTCGATCGCGGGCTCCAGCGCCCCGAAGCCCAGGTAGGGGCTCAGGGTGATGGCATCGGATTCGAGCGGAGCGCCTGGGCGCAGGTAGGCATCTGCGTAGCCCGCCATCGTCGAGCCGATGTCGCCGCGTTTGGCGTCGGTGATGACGTAATGGCCGGCCTCGCGGGCCGAAGTGATGACGGTCTCGAGCGCCGCGATACCGGCAGCGCCGTAGCTTTCGAAGAACGCCACCTGGGGCTTGAGTGCGGCCGCGACGCCGTCGAGCTCGGCGATGCAGATCTCCCCAAACCGCTCGAGTCCCGCGGCCGAGGCGGGCAGCCCCCAACTATCTAGGAGTGCGGGGTGCGGGTCGATCCCGACGCACAGCGGACCGAGGTCCGCCATGCGCCGGGCGAGCACCGCCGAAGAGTTCACTTCGGACATCGCGAACTACCGCTGAACGAGCGCACCGTCAAGGACGGTGGCGTTGCCGCGCAGGAACGTCGCGATGACGCGACCGGGCAGCTCCAGGCCCGCATAGGGCGTGTTCTCGGAGCGGGAGACCTGCTCGGAGGGTTCGATGACGCGGGTGGCCTTGGGGTCATAGAGGCACACATTGGCGGGATTGCCGACCTCGATCGGCAGGCCCTGGTTGTCCAGGCGGCCGATCGCGGCGGGCGTGTAGCTCATCGTGCGTGCCACGTCCTGCCAGGTGAACTTGCCGGTATCGACCATCGCCTGCTGGACGACGGACAGCGCCGTTTCCAGGCCGATCATGCCGAATGCACCGGCGGCCCACTCGCAGTCCTTATCCTCCTTCGCGTGGGGCGCGTGGTCGGTGCCGACGATGTCGATCGTGCCGTCGGCCAGCCCCTCGCGCACCGCATCGACGTCGTCCTGGGTGCGCAGCGGCGGGTTGACCTTGAAGACGGGGTCGTAGCTGCGCGCCGTTTCGTCGGTCAGCAAGATGTGGTGCGGCGTCGCCTCGGCGGTGACATCCAGCCCGCGGGCCTTCGCGTCGCGCACGAGGCGCACGCTGCCGGCCGTCGACAGGTGGCAGATGTGAAGCCGCGAGCCGACGTGTTCGGTCAGCAGGATGTCGCGTGCCACGATCGCCTCTTCAGCGACCGAGGGCCAGCCGGCAAGGCCGAGCTCAGCGGAGACGACACCCTCATTCATCTGGCTGCCCTCGGTCAAACGTGGGTCCTGCGCGTGCTGGGCGATGCAGCCGTCGAAGGACTTGACGTATTCCAGGGCGCGGCGCATGAGCACCGGGTCGTGCACGCACATGCCGTCATCGGAAAAGACGCGAACGCGCGCCTCGGAAGCGGCCATCGCGCCCAGCTCGGCAAGCTTTTCGCCCTTCAGCCCAACGGAGACCGCGCCGACGGGGAAGACGTCCGCCCAGCCGGCCTCCTGGCCGAGGTGGTAGACCTGCTCGACGACGCCGGCCGTATCCTGCACCGGCGTCGTGTTTGCCATGGCGTGAACGGCGGTGTAGCCGCCCATCGCGGCAGCTCGGGTGCCGGTCTCCACCGTTTCGGTGTCCTCGCGCCCGGGCTCGCGCAGGTGGGTGTGCAGGTCGACGAGTCCGGGCAGCGCGATCAGGCCCGTGCCGTCAATCGTCTCGACTTCCTGTAGGTCCTCGGCTGCCGTTGCTGCGTCGGCGCCGATCGCGGCGATGACGCCGTCGGCCAGCAGCAGGTCGGTCGGGTCCTCGTCCAGGATGGAGACGTACGTGATGAGATAGGCGGTCATGCGATGGGCTCCTCGGTGTTGTCGCCGGCGAGTAGAAGGTAGAGAGTGGCCATCCGGATGGAGACGCCGTTGGCGACCTGCTCCAGGATGGTGGCGCGCGGCGAGTCGGCCGCGTCGGACGAGATTTCCAGGCCGCGGTTCATCGGGCCGGGGTGCATGATGATCGCATGCTCGGGCAGGCGATCCATGCGGACCTTATCCAGCCCGTAGACACGGTGGTATTCCAGCGGTGAGGGGAAGAATCCGCCACCGGCGGCGCTCATCCGTTCGCGTTGCACGCGAAGCATCATGACCGCATCGGGCTGCGCATCGATTGCTGCGTCGAGGTCGTAGGAGACCTCCGCTCCCCAGGCCTCAACTCCGACGGGTAGCAGCGTGGGAGGTGCCACGAGCGTGACCTTAGCGCCGAGGGTCTTGAGCAACTCGACGTTGGAGCGCGCTACCCGCGAATGCAGGACGTCGCCAACGATGACGATGTGATTGCCCGACAGGTCGGTGCCGTCGGCGGCGGGGGAACCGTCGCGTTCGCCCATGAGGTGGCGACGCATGGTGAAGGCATCCAGCAGCGCCTGGGTCGGGTGCTGGTGCGTGCCGTCACCGGCGTTGAGCACAGGCACATCGATCCAGTCGGTCGCGGCCAGGCGGTGCGGGGCGCCGGAGGCGGAGTGGCGGATGACGACGCCATCGATCCCCATGGCGTCCAGCGTCTGGGCGGTGTCCTTGAGGGACTCCCCCTTGGACACCGAGGAGCCCTTTGCCGAGAAGTTGATGACGTCGGCCGACAGGCGCTTGGCGGCGGCCTCAAAGGAGATGCGGGTACGCGTGGAGTCTTCGAAGAAGAGGTTCACGACGGTCTTGCCGCGCAGCACGGGCAGCTTTTTCACCTGCCGGTCCTGGGTGGCGGCCATCGCTTCGGCGGTGTCGAGCAGCCGCAGGACTTCGGCTTTGGTGAGGTCTTTCGCGTTGAGCAGGTGTTTCATGCCGACTGCCCTCCCGCGATGTAGATGGCGTCTTCGGAGTCAATCTCTGACAGGTGGACCTTTACCGATTCTTCCGAGGAGGTCGGCAGGTTCTTGCCGACGAAATCGGGCCGGATCGGCAGTTCGCGGTGGCCGCGGTCAACGAGGACCGCGAGTTGAATCTTTGCTGGCCGGCCAAGATCGTTGATCGCTTCCAGGGCGGCGCGGATCGTGCGCCCGGAATACAGCACGTCGTCGACGAGGACGACGACGGTTTCATCGATGCCGCCGTCGGGCAGTTCGGTGCGACCAATGGTCATCGTAGGGCGGCGGTGCAGATCGTCGCGGTAGGGAACGACGTCGAGAGATCCCACCCCAATATCGTGGCCGAGATCCTGCAGGATCTGGGCCAGGCGCAATGCGAGGGGTTTGCCGCGAGTGGGAATACCGAGGAGGACGATGTTATCGCCACCCTCATTTCGTTCGATGATTTCGTGAGCAATTCGGGTGAGCGAACGGGCGATATCGGCTTCGCCGAGTACCTGCCGTCCTGCTGGTGTTGACACCACAGGTGTTCTCCTTCTCCGCCTCTCTGGACGGGGGTTAAAGGATTGCGGGCGGCCCCAGCTTAGCGCATGGGAACCGCCCCCAGGTGAGATGGCGGGTGTTTACTTCTCGTCTAAATCATCAAACAGCGTGGGTCGATCAGCGTCAGCCGCCGAGGTCAAACGCGATTGCGTCGAGGCGTAGTCACCTTCCAGCGGCACGTCTGCCTCGTCTTCAGCCTCCTCGTCGTCCTGCTCGGGTTCGTCCTCGGCTCCAGCCGCTGGTGCCGCCTCGGGCTCATCACCGGCGGCATCGGAGTCGTCCCCGTCATCGCTGTCGTCGAGGACATCGTCGAGCTCGCCGGACTCGGGGGCTACTTCTTCCCGGTCGGCCACATCTTCACCGAGCGGCTCGCCGTCATCCAACGCGGCCTCATAGCCATACTCATCGAGATCGTCGGCGCCGTATTCCGCATCGGAATAGACCTCGTCGGCAAAATCAACGTCGCCGGCAAAGTCGGCTTCATCGAAGTCCGGCTCATAATCTTCGACCGGCGCGGACAGTTCCGCTTCCTGCGCGATGAGGCCCGCCTTGACCGAGGCGATTGTGTCGAGCAGTCCGTTGATGAAACCGGGTGACTTATCGGTCGATAGCAGCTTGGCGATCTTGACGGCCTCATCGATGGCGACCGGGTCGGAGACATCCGATTCATAGAGAATTTCCCACACCCCGACGCGCAAGATGGCGCGATCCACGGCGGGCATCCGATCGAGGGTCCAGCCGTGGGCGTACTGCGAGAGCGCGTAGTCGATGTGGGCCAGGTGATCGGCTACGCCCTCGACGATTTGCCGGGCATAGTCCGGCAGGCCCGTTTGGGTCGCGTGCTCCGAGGTGCGGCGTTCGGCCATCGCCGCGATCGAGCGAGAGGATACGCGGCCGCGCTGATCGACCTCGTAGAGAACATCGACCGCGCGCCGACGTTCTCTTGTGCGCCGAGTGAAATCCTTGGGACGAGACATCGGCTAGTCGTTGACGCGCGAGATGTACTCGCCCGAACGGGTATCAACCTTGACCTTGGTGCCCTGCTCGAGGAACAACGGCACCTGGATCTCGTAACCGGTCTCCACCGTCGCGGGCTTCGTGCCGGCCGAAGAGCGATCGCCCTGCAGGCCCGGCTCGGTGTAGGTCACTTCGAGGACGACGCTCGGCGGCAGTTCGATGTAGAGCACCTGGCCGTCGTGCATCGCGACGATGGCGTCCTGACCTTCGAGCATAAAGTTTGCTGCATCGCCGACGGTGTCCTTGGTGACGGTGATCTGGTCATAGGTGGAGGTGTCCATGAAGACGAAGTCTTCGCCGTCCTTGTACAGGTACTGCATATCGCGCTTGTCGACGGTTGCGGTATCGACCTTCACCCCGGCGTTGAACGTCTTATCGAGAGTCTTACCGCTGAGGACGTTCTTGAGCTTGGTGCGCACGAAGGCGGGGCCCTTGCCCGGCTTCACGTGCAGGAATTCCACCACCGTCCACAGCTGACCATCAAGGTTGAGCACCATACCGTTCTTCAGGTCATTGGTTGTTGCCACGTCGTCCTTCTTTCACGTTGTTGTAGTCCATACACACATCGAGTCCATTGCCCATGTGGGCAACGGACTCAATGCTCGGTGGATGTCGTCCACCTAAGAGTTTAGCGGGTGGGCTCGGATCCTATCGGGTCGGAATCCGGGCGGACTGCTCGAGCAGGCACAGGAGCAGCGGCTCGATATTCCGGCTCTCCCGGTATCCCGCGGCACGCAGTCGCTGAGAGACAGCCTGCTCGGTGATGCCCAGGTCTAATGCGGCATCCTTTTGTGAGATTCCGCGGGAGACGAGGTGGGCGACTTCCCACCCGGGCTCGGAACGGCGCATGAGACTGAAGTGCAGCAACTGCGCGAGGGCCGTCGCCCAGGACGCGGCCTCGGAGGCGCGACCATAGATGACGATGGGCATGTCCCCCGAACGAGAGCGTGCCCGCTTCAGGGCGCGCCGCGCAAAATCGAGTGCGGTCAGACGCGAGCGTCCTTCGCCGGAGTCTGCGCCGACGCCAATGCAGACGCCGGTATGTCGAGCGGCGGCGACAATGGCTTGGAGGACCGCTTCGGGATCGACGACCTGGAGGATGACCTCCCCCGCTTCTGTTTCATCCTTCGAAGCGATAGGTGTGCGGATAGCTGAGACTACCGCGTTGAGATCTTCGGCGGTAGCTGGCCGCCGCGTACATATTGCAACCGTAAACACGCACCAAATACTACAGCGTTTTGTTGCGTAATGGCAGAGACATACTCCAGTTTGGACGCTCTAAACCGGCTTAATCAAAGCTAGAGCCACGATCTGTTCAACAATTGTCTCGATAGTGGCTCCGCTCACATCAATTGTGTTGTCTGCAATCGACGTATATTGCGGTCGCCGCTCGATCAACATCTGGTGCCACAGTGAACGCGGGGTGACGAAGCCGACCGGCCGCGGTGCACCAAGGCCGGTGCGTGGAAAGCTAGTCGCTAAATCGACGTCCAGAAAGACCACCCGCAGCCCGGAAAGCAGCTCGCCCGCATCCTGGACCTCGATGATTCGCGAGGGCAGGGCAATGACAGCATCAGCCGGAAGGTCACCAAGAATCTCGGCGAGCGTCTTGGACAGGATCGACAACGCCTCTTGGGGCGGAAGGTCGACGGCGAGGGATTCCGGGGTGTACCCGCTGCGGCGCTCGATTTCTTCATCGGCGTCGATAAAGGGAATATCGAGGCGTCCGCCTAGGGCCTCGCCGACCGTCGTTTTACCGGCGGCGGGAGGACCAATGAGAGCAATAAGCGGCATTAGCGCTCTCCCCCAGAAAGCACGGCCTTAATGCTCTCTGGCAGGTTCTCGAGGTAGGAGGCGAGATTTCGTCGGCATTCGGCTACGGAATCACCGCCGGTCTTTTCCAGCAATGATTGCGCGAGCACGAGTGCGACCATTGCTTGGGCCACGATGGCGGCGGGGGCGACGGCACATGTGTCGGAACGCTGGTTGATGGCAACGTCTTCCGCCCCGGTGGTCACATCGAAGGTGCGCAGCGCGCGGGGTACGGATGAAATGGGTTTGAGCGCCGCGCGTACGACGATCGGCGAACCGTTAGACATGCCGCCTTCGATACCTCCGGCGAGGTTAGTCAGGCGCTGGGTTGACGTCATCTCGTCGTGGGCTGCGGAGCCGCGAGAACGGGCCTGGGCGAAGCCGTCGCCGATCTCGACACCCTTGATGGCTTGGATGCTCATGAGGGCAGCGGCCAGGCGTGCGTCGAGTCGGCGTTCCGCTTCGACGTGGCTGCCGAGTCCGACCGGCACGCCATAGGCAATGACCTCGACGACGCCGCCGAGGGTATCGCCCGCAGCTTTAGCGCTATCGATCTCCTTAACCATCGCGGCGTCGGTCGCTTCATCTAGGCAGCGCACCTGGGTGGCATCAAGCGCCGTCGTGTCGTTCGGGCCGGGGCGGAGTCCATTATCGGGCAGGCGGACCGAGCCGCATTCGATGACGTGGCTGACGACGCGGATGTCACCGATCTGTTCGATGATTGCTTCGGCCAGAGTGCCAAGCGCGACCCGTGCCGCGGTTTCGCGTGCCGAGGCACGCTCCAGGATGGGGCGGCAGTCGAGGTGCCCGTATTTCGCCATACCGGCAAAATCAGCGTGGCCGGGACGGGGGCGAGTCAGAGCTTTGGCGCGCGCGCCGCTGGGCGGCTCTTCAGTGGGATCCGCACTCATGACTTCGGTCCACTTGGGCCATTCGGTGTTCCCGATGGTGAGCGCAACCGGGGAGCCGAGAGTTTGTCCGTGCACGACGCCGCCGAGGAGGCTGACCTCGTCCTGCTCGAACTTCATCCGCGCGCCGCGGCCGTAACCCAGGCGCCTGCGGTGCAGCGCCGCTGCAATATCTGAGCTCGTGATGTGCACTCCGGCCGGCACGCCCTGCGCCATGGCGACCAGTGCTTGCCCGTGTGATTCACCCGCGGTTGACCAGCTGAACATTGCCTCAGTCTTTCACCAACTAAACGGCGAAGCCGTCACATTCCACCAGATGGCTAGGACGGCTCCGAGAAACAAGAAGGGACCAAACGCGATCGGGGTTTTGGCGGTCGCGCGCCGAATGACAATGAGCACCAGAGCGACGAGGGCGGCCAGGAAGAACGCCCCAAAGATCGACCACATTGCGGTCACGTAGGACCACCAGCCGGCCATCGCGCCCGTGGTGACGGCGAACTTCGCGTCGCCCATACCGATACCGGTGGGCGCGACGAGCGCCGCGACGAAAAACAGGCTGCCCGCGATGACCCCGGAGATGAGGGCGGCGCTCAAGCGATGCCCCTGTCCCGAGACAATCGCAAGGACGAGTGCGCACAGCGCGACCGCCGGAATGAGCGGGTACGTCAGTCGATTAGGCAGGCGATGCTCGGTGATATCGATTAGCGCTGCCCACCCTGCCGCGCCCCCGAGGAGGGCGTAGATGGCGGTCACGGTGATCGCGACGCCGAGGCTCATCCGGTGGCCTTGGGCCGCGAAGTAGGCGGCGGCTCCCGCCAGGGCTGCGCCTACGCAAATACCGAGGATCTGCCGCGGCAGCGAAGTCGAAAGGGAAATCGGGACGGATAGGACTCCAGCGTTCGTCTCCGGTGGAGGCGGCGGCGCTGAATTATTCATCGTCGGTCGGTCCCGAAGTTTCCTGGTCACGGTTGGCGTCGCGCCAGTCACGCAGTTTCTGGATGTTGCGCTTGTGTTCCTCGTAGTCGCCGGTAAACAGGGTCTCGCCCGAGTTCAGGTCGACGGTGACGAAGTAGATCCAGTCGCCCGTGGGCGGGTTCAGGACCGCTTCAATCGCGGCCTTGGATGGGGCACCGATAGGGGTGGGCGGCAGACCCGCGTGGATGTAGGTGTTGTACGGGGTGTCCTTGCGAACTTCGTCGCGTGTCGGCACTCCCCCGCGCTTGCCGAGGCCATAGAGCACGGTCGAGTCCATTTGGAGGCGCCCCAACGTCGGTCCCCCGGTATCGGCCAGGCGGTTTTCGATCACGCGCGCGACTTCGCCGTAGTAGGAGGGCGGCACCTCACGCTCGACGATCGAGGCCTTGGTCAGGGCTTCCTGCCACTGATCCTTGGGGATCTTCAGTCCTTCGAGCATGGTCACGGTCCGCGCGACCATCTGCTTTAGTGCCTCGGTCGCGCTCGTGCCGGGGGCAAAACTATAGGTTTGGGCGGCGAACCAGCCTTCGGGGTTCCCCTTGGCCTCGCCGGGTAGCCCGATCGCTTCGCTATCGGCGCCAGCTGCCTTGACCTCGTCGAGCGGGATATCGAGTTGTTTGGCGACGCGCTCGTAGACCTGGTCGGCGTGGAAGCCCTCGGGAATCGTCAGGGCTGCGTCCGCCCGATTGACGGGGTCCAGCAGGGCGTTGACGGCCTCGGCGGCGCTCATTTTGGTTCGTAGCTTGTACGTGCCGGGCTGGATGCGCGAGGAGCGTTCGTTTTCGGCGAAGGCCGTCGCAAAAGTCGCGGGGGTATGAATGACGTCGGCGTCTTTGAGGATCTGACCCATTTGGCCGCCGGTAGCGCCTTCGGGAATCGTGACGGTGACGTCTTCCCCGGTTCCGCCGGGTTCATAGTCGGTGATTGTTGTCGTCGTGGAGCTACGAAGCAGATCGCGCACGATCGGCGTGACAAACCACGCGGCGACGGCAAGGACGGCGACCGAGACGATCACGGCAACGATCGACCGATTTCGGCGCGCGCGGCGACGAGCTCGGATGTTGTCGCGGCGGGATCGGCGATCCTGCTGTGCGCGGTTGTGGTCAGTTCGTGGCACCGGCAACTCGTCCTTCACTTCACCAGCTGGCCCGGGATCTCACCCGTTCGCCGTTCAGCTTCCAATACATGTTCCAACAAGACTACCGCCGATGCCTGATCAATCACGCTCCTGCGGTTCCTCGTGCTGCGTCCCGCCTCGCTGAGATGGGCGTGGGCCTGCACGGTGGTCAGGCGCTCGTCGACCATGCGAATCGGCAGACCAATGCGGTTTCTCAGCGCTTTGGCGAACCTTCGAGCTGCCTGCGCGGAGGCTCCTTCGGCACCCGAGAGGTGTGCCGGAAGTCCCACAAAGATATCGACGGCATCAAGCTCGGCAATAATATCGAGGAGTTCATCGAGGTGGCCACCGTAGCGATCGGTTGTCACCGTCGCAACGGGCAGCGCGAGAATGCGGTCGCTATCGCAGCGGGCGACGCCAATGCGCCGCCCGCCGGCGTCGATCGCTACACTCACGCCGCGACGCACTAGTGGTGCTCCGCGATCGCGTTTTTCAGTGCGGCCAGGGCTTCCGAGACCTTGGACAGATCCACGCCGCCACCCTGGGCGAGGTCCGGCTTGCCGCCGCCGCCGCCGCCGAGTCTCGCAGCCGCAAGCTTCGCCAGCGGTCCAGCCATGAGCTGGCGCTCGCGCACGCCTTCGTTCGTCGCAACCACGACCATGGGTTTGTTCGCTACTTCCCCGATGAGGGCGACAACGACGGGCCCCTTGGCGGCCAGGCGCTGGCGCACGTCCAGAGCGAGGGCGCGAAGATCGTCGGCGGAAGAAACCGTGCCGACCGAGGAGACGACCGCGGTCACGCCCGCGACCTCATAGGCGGTATTGGCAATGTCGCCCGCGCGCGAGAGGAGCTGGGAGGCCTGCAGGGCCGCAAGTTCCTTTTCCGCCCTCTTCACGCGCTCGAGCAGGCTCGAGATGCGCTCGGGCGCGTCCTCGGGCCGGCCACCCACGAGTGAGGTGACCTGGGAGACGATGAGGCGTTCCTTGGCCTGGTGGGCGTACGCGCCGGCGCCGACGAGCGCTTCGATGCGGCGAATGCCCGAACCGATGGAGCCCTCCCCCAGCACGTCGATGCGGCCGATGTGTCCGGTCAGCGGGACGTGGGTGCCGCCGCACAGTTCGCGCGACCAACCCTCGCCGATGTCGACGACGCGCACGCGGTCGCCATACTTCTCGCCGAACAGGGCCACGGCGCCGGAATCGCGCGCCTCGTCCAGGCTCATGATCTCGTCGGTGACACCGAGGTTATCCGCCAGGCGGGCGTTGACGCGTTCTTCGATCTCGCCCATGACGGAGGCCGGGACCGCGGAGGTGTGATGGAAGTCGAAACGCATCCGCGAGGGCGAGTTTTCGCTGCCGGCCTGGGTGGCCTGCTCGCCCACGAACTCGTGCAGCGCCTTGTGCACCATGTGGGTCGCGGTGTGGGCCTGGCTAATCTGGCGTCGGCGCAGCACGTCGATCTCCGCGACGGCGCTCTCGCCGACGTGAATGTCGCCCTCGATGAGCGTGCCTCGGTGGACCCGCACGCCTGCCACGGGTTGCTGGACATCGTGGACCTCGACGATGCCGCCGCCGCTGAGGCGGATGTAGCCGTGGTCTGCGAGCTGGCCGCCCATTTCGGCGTAGAACGGCGTCTGGTCGAGCACGACCTCGACTTCAGCCGGGGCCGTCGCCGCCGGTTGGCTTACGCCGTCGTGCAGCAGCCCCGCGACCCTCGCGCTCGTCGTCGTCTCGGTGTATCCGAGGAAGGTGACATCGTGGCCGACCTCGGCGCGGATGTCGCGGTAGAGCTGCGCGTCGACGTGCCCCGTCTTCTTGGCGCGAGCATCGGCCCGGGCGCGTTCCTTCTGCTCGGTCATGAGGGTACGGAAGGCTTCCTCGTCGACCTTGACGCCCTGCTCGCGGGCCATCTCCAAGGTGAGGTCGATCGGGAATCCGTACGTGTCATGCAGCTGGAAGGCTTCCTGACCGCTGACCGTATGCGAGGCGTCGTCCTTCGCGCGCTTGACCGCCGTATCGAGGATCGTCGTGCCCGCGCCGAGGGTGCGAGCGAAGGCCTCTTCCTCCGCGTAGACGATCTGCGAGATCCGATCGAAATCGCTCGCGACGTTCGGGTAGGAGCTGCTCATGGCATCGCGCGAGACGGTCAGCAATTCAGGCATGGTCGCTTCCTGGACGCCGAGAAGTCGCATCGCGCGCACGGCGCGGCGGATGATGCGGCGCAGCACGTAGCCGCGGCCATCGTTTCCGGGCCGCACGCCGTCGCCGACGAGCATGAGGGCCGAGCGGACGTGGTCCGCCACGACGCGCATCCGCACGTCGTCAGCATCGATAGCGCCATAGCGCCTGCCGGAGATCTCTTGTGCCTTGGCGATAACGGGCCAGACCTCGTCAATCTCGTACATGTTGGCCTTGTCTTGCAGCAAGAAGGCCAGGCGCTCCAGGCCGGCGCCGGTATCGATCGCTTTTTGATCGAGTTCCTTGATCAAGGGGTAGTCCGAGCCGCTGCCCTCGCCGCGCAGGTACTGATCGAAGACGAGATTCCAGACTTCGAGGTAGCGGTCGCCGCCAGGATCGACGGTGCCGCCGACCGCCTCGGGCCCGAATTCAGGGCCGCGGTCGTAGTGGATTTCGGCGCAGGGGCCTGCCGGGCCGGGCTGCCCCGTGTCCCAGAAGATCTCTTCGCGCGTGAGCTTGACGATGTGGCGCGGGTCGAGGCCGATGATGCGGCTCCACACGTCATAGGCTTCAGCGTCTTCTTCCCACAGGGTGACCCAGATGCGGTCGCCGTCCAGGCCATAGCCACCCTCGGCGATCGAGGTGGTCAGCAGCTCCCACGCCATCGTGGAGGCGCCTTCCTTGAAGTAATCGCCGAAGGAGAAGTTTCCGTTCATCTGGAAGAACGTGCCGTGGCGGGTCGTCAATCCGACGTTGTCGATGTCGTTGGTGCGGATGCACTTTTGGACGGAGGCGACGCGTGGCCAGGGGGCTTCTTCGGTGCCGACGATATAGGGAATGAAGGGGACCATGCCCGCGACGGTGAACAGCAGGGAGGGGTCCGGCGAGATGAGCGAGACGGACTCGGCGATGTGGTGATCCTGCCGTCTGAAGTAGTTAAGCCAGCGGGTGCGAATGTCGGTAGTACGCATCTCGGTCTTTCACAATCTCGTTACGGACGTGTCCTCGTCCTCAACAGTAGTAGATGGCTGGGTGGTTTCCTGCAGCAGGATGTGCCGCAGCCGCATTTCTTCGGCGGCCATGACGAGCCGGAACTCGTTCAGGATCTGCTTCGGTGAGCGCATTAGGCATCCCGACGCAAAATGACGCGCCGCACGGCGGTGGAGAAGGCCGCGAGTTTGATCAGGGGCCTAGCGATCGTCGCGGAGATCAGGGTGGTCGTGGCGGAGATATTGGTCGTCGTTTCTGCGGCGGCCGTCGTCACCAGGTCGACCTTGGCGAGCTGATGGCGCACCTCGCCGAGAGTCTCCCCGGTTTCTTTCACTACGCCTGCGGCCGAGGCAGAGATCTCTTCGACGCTATCGGCGATGCGGGTGAGCACGGTGGCGGCTTTCAGCAGTACCACGCAGGTGAAGGCCACGAGGACCGCGAACGCACCCGCGGCAATGAGGCCGGCGATTCCTGCCAGATCCATGTCGCTCCTTAGGGCGGCTATATTGCGTGATGCCCCGGACCGGCTGGACCGGCCCGGGGCATCGTCGACTGAATTAGCGCGAGTAGAATTCGACGACGAGCTGAACGTCGCAGGTCACGGGGACCTCGTCACGCTTCGGGGCGCGGGTCAGCTCAGCGCGCAGCTTCTCGATCTGCACGTCCAGGTAGCCGGGAACATCCGGCAGCACCTTCTGGTGCTCGCCCGTTGCGGCGATCTGGAAGGGGACCATCGTCTGCGACTTCGGCTTGACCTGGATGACCTGGCCGGGCTTGACGCGGTAGGACGGACGATCCACGAGCTTGCCGTCCACGAGGATGTGGCGGTGCACGACGGCCTGACGGGCCTGGGCGATGGTGCGGGCAATGCCCGAGCGCAGGACGAGCGCGTCGAGGCGGCACTCGAGGGTCTCGACCAGGGTTTCACCGGTCAGACCCGGCTCCTTGCGGGCCTGCTCGAAGGCGCGGCGCAGCTGCGACTCGCGGATGCCGTACTGGGCGCGCAGACGCTGCTTTTCCTTCAGACGAACGGCGTAGTCGGACTCGGAGCGGCGACGGGCGCGGCCGTGCTCACCGGGGCCGTAGGGGCGCTTTTCGAAGTAGCGCTGAGCCTTGGGGGTCAGCGGCAGGCCGAGGGAGCGCGAGAGGCGCACCTGGCGACGAGTGCGAGAAATAGCCATAGAAAGCTTCTCCTGTCTTGGTTCTTGAACAAGGTCACCGGACGGCATTCCGCCGTCCGGTGGGGCCGGCCACGCGGGCTAAGACCCCAGGAGCCCGAGCAAATCGGGCAACCACGACAGACTAGCAGGATTAGGCCTCGGTTTTCGAGCCTCCCGGCCGCAAATACCGCTCGATTGCCTGCATTCTGGCTGTGATATCCCTCTCGTGACCGTGGGATGTGGGCTCGTAGTAGCGAGCATCGGCCAGGGACTCAGGCAAATACTCTTGCGCCGCGATGCCATGGGGGTGGTTGTGGGAGTACTGGTAGCCCAACCCGTGGCCGAGATCTTTTGCCCCGGAGTAGTGAGCGTCTCGCAGGTGGAACGGTACGCTGCCGGCCTTGCCACGCTTAATGTCTGCGATCGCCGCATCGATCGCGAGATAGGCGGCATTGGACTTCGGAGCCGTGGCGATGTGGACGACGGCCTGGGCCAACGGAATCCGTGCCTCGGGCATCCCAAGGAATGCGACCGCTTCATAGGCGGCGACGGCGGTTGTCAGTGCCGTCGGGTCTGCCATGCCGACATCTTCGGAGGCGCAGATCACGATGCGGCGCGCGATGAAGCGAGGGTCCTCCCCTGCCACCACCATGCGCGCGAGGTAGTGCAGTGCGGCATCCACATCCGATCCCCGCATCGACTTGATGAACGCCGAGATGACGTCGTAGTGCATGTCGCCGGTCTTGTCGTAACGTACTGCGGCCTCGTCGATGGATTCCTCCACGTCCGCGACGCTGATCTCCTTCGCTCCGCGTGCTTGGGAGGTACCGGCGGCGGCTTCCAGGATTGTGAGGGATTTGCGGCCATCAGATCCGGCTAGTCGCACAATCATCTCGCGCGCTGCGTCCTCGATCGCCAGGTCGCCGCCATAGCCGCGATCGTCGGCAAGCGCGCGGTCGATGAGCGAGGCGACGGCATCATCAGATAGCGGCTGCAGGGTCAGCAGCAAGGAACGCGACAGCAGCGGGGAGATCACCGAGAACGACGGGTTCTCCGTCGTCGCCGCCACCAGCGTCACGATCCGGTTTTCGACGCTCGGCAACAGTGCGTCTTGCTGGGATTTGGAAAATCGGTGGACCTCGTCGACGAACAGGACGGTCTCGGTGCCGCTTGTTGCGAGGTCTCGCCGTGCCTGATCAACGACGGCTCGGACGTCTTTGACGCCGGCACTGACCGCAGAAAGCTCCACGAACTTTCGCCCCGAGGTTCGTGCGATGAGGTAGGCCAGGGTGGTCTTTCCGGTACCGGGCGGACCGAAAAGGATGATCGATGAGGGGCTTCCCGGCGCCTGCGGATCGAGCAGACGTCGGAGCGGCGATCCTGCCTTCAACACGTGTTCCTGACCGGCCACCTCCCCCAGTTCCCGTGGCCGCATCCGCACGGCCAGCGGAGCATTGGCCGCGGGCAGATCGCCCGGGGATGTGTGCCCGGCGGCGGAAAACAGATCGGGGGTGCTCATGTGGCCATGGTATCGAGCCGGCCTGACACACACCCATCGGGAGCGGCAGGGCTCACCTCGCCCGCGGATGGCTCGTGGCGTAGACCTCTCGCAGGTGATCAATGGACACGTGGGTGTAGATCTGCGTCGTGGCGACATCTGCATGTCCGAGCAGTTCCTGGACGATGCGAACATCTGCCCCGCCGGACAACAAATGCGTGGCATAGCTGTGTCGCAGCATGTGAGGAGTGACCGGACCCGGAAGCCCGATCGCCTCGGCGTGGCGGCGGACGATGGCACCGGCCGCCTGCCGGGTAAGCGGTTTGCCCCAGGCATTAAGAAAGACGACGGCCGCGCCTCGACCGGCGGCCGACAGTTGCGGGCGGGCTCGCGTGAGATAGTCCCCCAGCGCATCGATGAGCGCCTGGCCCATCGGAACGATCCGCTCCTTGCGGCCCTTGCCAAACAACCGCACGGCACGGCCCTCAAAATCGAGGTCGTCCACGGCAAGCTCACATGCCTCGCTGACGCGAGCCCCAGTGCCGTAGAGGAATTCAAGGAACGCGGCGTCTCGCCGGTCCAGTGGCTCCTCGCCCACAGCGGCGTGTGCGATGAGCTCGCTGACCTGATCGATGCTGAGGACTTTGGGTAGGGCCGCTTTAGGAGCCGGTGGCGAAACCTCGGCAGCGACATCGTCGGGGGCCAGGCCTTCGGCGTGCAGGAATCGGTGCCAGGAACGAACCGCGGAGATCACGCGAGAGACGGAACGGGCGGCCAGTGAACTGCCACCATCGCTTCCCGTGCGCAGCGCGTGGACGAAACTCGAGACGTCCTCCGTCGTGATCTGTCCAGCGGCGCTGCGGCCCCGAGCCTGCAGGAAATCGACGTAGCGGGTGAGATCGCGACGATAGGCACCGATGGTGTTGTCCGACAGGGTGCGCTCCACGCGCAGATGGGCCAAGAATTCCTCGACGCTTCGCGCTAGTTGACCTGCCATGAGCGCCAGTAGCCGCTAGAACAGTCGCGCGATGAACGGGTCGAGCGCGACCGCCAGGAAGATCAGCGACAGGTAGGTAATCGAGTGGTGGAAGACCCGCATCGCGGCGAGCCGGCCCCGCTCCGGATGCAGCGCTCGCCGGTAGAGCTGGATTGCTGAGTTCGTGAACCAGGCACCGGCGGCAACCGCGACGACGGTGTAGAACCAGCTCATCTGCCCGAGCGGGATCAGCGCCAGCGTGCAGGCGATCATCGCGGCGGTGTGGATGAGGATGTTGCGGCCCACCGTCACGTTGGACGCGACGACCGGCAGCATCGGCACACCCGCCTTGGCGTAGTCCTTCTTGAACTGCATGGACAGCGGCCAGTAGTGCGGCGGCGTCCAGAAGAAGACGACGAGGAAGAGGACAAAGGGCGCAAGCGCGAGGGATCCCGTGACCGCCGACCAGCCGATCAGCACCGGCATGCAGCCCGCGACGCCGCCCCACACGATGTTCTGTGATGTGCGGCGCTTTAGGATCATGGTGTAGCCGACGGCGTAGAGCACGATGGCGGCAAGTGCCAGCGCCGCCGAGGCCCAGTTCACGAAGATCGCGAACCACGCGATCGAGGCGGCAGCTAGAACGAATCCAAAGATCGTGGCGCCGCGCGCACTGACGATGCCCGCTGGAATCGGACGTGCCCGGGTGCGGCCCATAAGCACGTCGATATCGCGGTCATAGACCATGTTGAAGGTGTTGGCCGCTCCCGCCGCCGCAGTGCCACCGATGAGGGTCGCGAGCATGAGCCAGGTGCCCGGCCAGCCGCGCGCCGCCAAGATCATCGTCGGGATCGTCGTGACGAGCAGCAACTCGATGATGCGCGGCTTCGTCAACGCAATGTACCCGCGGATCACGTCACCTCGCGAATAGGTTCGCGAGGACGTGCGCTCGGGCATTGTGGAGCGATCGGGCACGAGAATAATGACTCCTTGGACGGTGGTCCCCCTACTGTACCTGGCCAATGGGCGCGCATCCCGGCCAAGGCGCATACGATGGGAGAAGCGTGCGGTTAGTCCGCTCACATCACTCGAGACAACGGAAACGAGGAACACATGCCCACCACGCCAGAGTTCACTTGGGATGACTTCGACCAGCTCGCCGTCGATACCGGACGCGTTCTCGCGGCCGATGCGGTGCAGAAGGTGGGCAATGGTCACCCGGGAACCGCGATGTCGCTTTCTCCGCTGGCTTATTTGCTCTACCACAAGGTCATGCGCCTGGACCCCGCCGATCCCCTGTGGCTCGGCCGTGACCGGTTCGTCTTGTCCGCGGGCCACTCCTCGCTCACGCAGTACATTCAGCTGTATTTGACGGGTACCGGCCTCGAGCTTGAAGACCTGGAATCGCTGCGTACCTGGGGTTCCAAGACGCCCGGCCATCCCGAGTACAAGCACACCGACGGCATCGAGATCACGACCGGTCCCCTGGGCCAAGGTCTTGCCTCCGCCGTCGGCATGGCGATGGGAACCCGCCGCGAGCACGGCCTGCTCGATGCCGATACGCCGCTCGGTGAGAGCCCGTTCGATCACGATATTTGGGTTATTGCCTCCGATGGCGACCTGCAAGAGGGCGTGACCTCGGAAGCTTCCTCGCTCGCCGGCACCCAGGAACTTGGCAACCTCGTCGTGATTTGGGACGACAACCAGATCTCGATCGAGGACGACACCTCGATCGCGTTCGGCGAAGACGTCTCGGCGCGCTACCGCGCCTACGGCTGGAAGGTTCTCGAGGTCAACTGGCGCTCCGGCGAGGAATACCACGAGGACATCGAAGAGCTCTACCGCGCTCTGATCGAAGCCCGCGAGACGACGGACGCCCCCGTCCTGATCCGTCTGCGCACGATCATCGGCTGGCCCGCGCCGAACAAGAAGGACACTGGCGCGATCCACGGCAGCGCGCTCGGCGAGGACGAGGTCAAGGCGACCAAGGAAATTCTCGGCTTCGATCCAAACAAGACCTTCGACGTCGATCCCGAGCTCATTTCGACGCTGCGGGAGCGGGCCGCGGAGCGCGGCAAGAAGGCGCGTGAGGCGTGGCAGCCCGGCTTTGATTCCTGGGCCGAGAAGAACCCCGAGGGCAAGAAACTCCTCGACCGGCTCGTCGCCCGCACCCTGCCCGAGGACCTCGCCTCCAAGCTTCCAACCTTCGAGGGCAAGGATTCGCTGGCCACCCGCGCCGCCTCCGGCGAGGTGCTCAACGCCCTGGCGGAGCCGCTGCCGGAGCTGTGGGGCGGTTCGGCCGACCTCGCCGGCTCCAACAACACGACGATGAAGGGCGAGCCGTCCTTCCTGCCGGCGGATCGCTCCTCGGAGATGTTCCCGGGCAACGTCTTTGGTCGTACCCTGCACTTCGGTATCCGCGAGCACGCGATGGGCTCGATCCTGTCCGGTATCGCGCTCGAGGGCCTCACCCGCCCCTACGGCGGCACCTTCCTCGTGTTCTCCGACTACATGCGCGCGGCCGTGCGCCTGGCCGCCCTCATGGGTGTGCCGGTGACCTACGTGTGGACGCACGATTCGATCGGTCTCGGTGAGGACGGCCCGACGCACCAGCCCGTCGAGCACTTGACCGCGCTGCGTGCGATCCCGAACCTCGATATCGTCCGACCGGCCGATGCGACCGAAACCGCCCAGGCTTGGCTCTCGCTGCTCAAGCGCGACGCCCGTCCGACCGGCCTCATTCTGACCCGCCAGAACGTGCCCGTCCTTGATCGCGAAACCTACGCACCGGCCGAGGGCGTGGATCGTGGCGGCTACATCCTGGCCGAAGCCGATGGCGACGTCGAGGTCATCCTGCTCGCCTCCGGCTCCGAGGTTCAGCTGGCCCTTGAGGCCCGCGAGACCCTGCAGGCCGATGGCACGCCCACGCGCGTCGTCTCGATGCCCTCGATGGAGTGGTTCGATGCGCAGGACGCCGCCTACCGCGAAGAGGTGCTGCCGCCGAGCGTACGTGCCCGCGTCTCCGTCGAAGCTGGCCTTGCCGCCCCATGGCGCCCCTACGTGGGTGACCTGGGCCGTTCGGTCTCCCTCGAACACTTCGGCGCTTCCGCCGATTACGAAACCCTCTACCGCGAATTCGGCATCACCGCCGACACGGTCGTAACCGCGGCCCGCGAATCCCTGGCCGCACTCCAGCAGGAGGACTAGGTATGAATCCCTACGAAGAACTCTCCGCGCGCGGCGTCGCGATCTGGCTCGATGACCTGTCCAAGTCGGCGCTCGATCCAAGCGATAAGAACGCCCTGAAGACTGATATCGAGCAGCGCAACGTCGTCGGGGTAACGACGAATCCATCGATCTTTGCGGCCGCGCTGAAGGACGGCGCGGTCTACGCGCCCGGCATCCGCGAGCTCCTGGACTCCGGTGAGGAACACTCGACGGAGGACATTGCGCTCGCGCTCATGGTCCAAGACGTGCAGCAGGCCTGCGATCTGCTCGCGCCCGTCTTCGAAGAAACCGATGGCCTCAACGGCCGCGTCTCCATCGAAGTCGATCCGCGGCTCGCCCACGATACGGCGGCGACGGTCGAGCAGGCCCGCATGCTGTGGCATCTCGTCGATCGGCCAAACCTGCTGGTGAAGATTCCCGCGACGGTCGAAGGACTGCCCGCGATCGCCGAGGCGATCTCCGAGGGCATTTCGGTTAACGTCACGCTCATCTTCTCCCCCGACCGCTACCGCGCCGTCATGGGTGCCTACCTCGACGGGTTGCACGCTGCCGCGCGCAATCACGTGGACCTGTCGGCCATCCGCTCGGTTGCCTCGTTGTTCATCTCGCGCACCGACGCCAAGGTCGATCCGCTGCTCGATAAGCTCGCCGAAGCCGGCAACGAGCGCGCCGCCGAGCTGCGCGGCGAAGTGGGACTCGCGATCGCCCGCGTGTGCTACGCGGCGTTCGAGGAGACCTTCTCGCAGCCGCGCTTCACCGAGCTCGACGGAGCCCACGTCCAGCGTCCCCTGTGGGCCTCCACGGGCGTGAAGGACCCGAGCTATGAGGCGACGAAGTACGTCGTCGGCCTCGTCGCTCCTGACACGGTCAACACGATGCCGCGCGACACGCTCAAGGGCGTCGGCGAGCTGACCGAGATTCCGGAGGACACCGTCACGCCGAATATCGCCGACGCCGAGGAGGTCCTGGCCTCCCTCGACAAGCTCGGCATCGAGCTCGAGGACGTCTTTAGTGAACTCGAAGCCGAAGGCGTAAAGAAGTTCGAGGACTCCTGGGACGAATTGATTGCGGCCGTCCAGGCCGGCATCGACGACGCCTCCGCCTAACTCCCACCGCTCGGGCGGGGCTACCACTCGCCCCGCCCGAGCGATTCGTCTGCCCCTGCTTTGCCACTAGGAGAATCGATGGCCGACTGGCACAACCCCCTCATCAACCCCGACGATCGACGCCTGCCACGCATGTCGGGGCCGTGCGGCATGGTGATGTTCGGGATCACGGGCGATCTCGCCCGCAAAAAACTTCTGCCCGCAATCTACGATCTTGCCAACCGCGGCCTGCTGCACCCAGCTTTCGCCCTGACGGGCTTTGCCCGGCGCGACTGGGGCCGGGAGAGCTTCGTGGCCTTCGTCGAAGAGCAGATCCGCGAACACGCGCGCACCCCCTTTGACCAGGCCACCTTCGATCACCTCGCCGAGGGGATGCGCTTTGTCGAAGGCTCCTTCGACGATCTGGACTCCTTCCATAAGCTCGCCGACGTCGTGACCGAACTGGACGAGCACTTCGGCACCGGCGGGAACCACGCCTTCTACCTCTCGATCCCGCCCGACTGGTTCGGGCCAGTGTGCGAAAACCTCGCGAAGTCCGGTCTCGTGAACGATGATGCGCCCGAAGGCATCCGCGAGTCCGGGGCCTGGCGCCGAGTCGTCATCGAAAAGCCCTTCGGTCATGATCTTGCCAGCGCGATCGAGCTGAACGAGACGATCCGCAAGGTCTTTCCCGAGGATTCGATCTTCCGCATCGATCACTACCTCGGCAAGGAAACCGTCCAGAACATCCTCGCGATGCGCTTTGCCAACTCGATCTGGGAACCGCTGTGGTCTTCGCACTACGTCGACCACGTCCAGATCACGATGGCCGAGACCATTGGGATCGGATCGCGCGCCGGGTACTACGACGGCATCGGTGCCGCACGCGACGTCATCCAAAACCACCTGCTGCAGCTGCTGGCCCTCACGGCACTGGAAGAGCCGATTAATTTCTCGGCCGCTGCGCTGCACACGGAAAAGGAAAAGGTGCTCGCAAGCGTCACCCTGCCGAGCGATCTGTCGGCCCACACGGCCCGCGGTCGCTACGCCGCCGGCCGCCAGGCGGGCGAACTCGTGACGGCCTACGTCGATGAAGAGGGCGTGCCCGATGATTCCACGACGGAGACCTACGCTGCGATGCGCGTGGACATCAATACCCGGCGCTGGGCGGGCGTGCCGTTCTACCTGCGCACGGGCAAGCGGCTAGGAAAGCGCGTCACGGAGATTGCGCTCGTCTTTAAGCACAATGCGCACATGCCCTTTGACAACACCGACGTACCGGAGCAGGCGCAAAACGCCCTCGTCATTCGTATCCAGCCCGATGAGGGCGTGACGATCCGCTTCGGCTCCAAGGTGCCGGGCACGGCGATGCAGATCCGCGATGTCACGATGGACTTCGATTACGGCGAGGCGTTCACCGAGAACTCCCCGGAGGCCTACGAGCGGTTGATCCTGGATGTGCTGCGCGGCGACGCGCCGCTCTTCCCGCGCCAAAGCGAGGTCGAGCTCAGCTGGAAGATCCTTGACCCGGTGGTGAAGCACTGGGCGAAGCAGGGGCCGCCCGAGGACTATCGCCCGGGGTTGTGGGGGCCGGATTCCGCCGATCTCATGCTCGCCAACGATGGCCGCACCTGGCGCATCCCGTAGGGAAGGACGAGGCACGATGAAACTTGAAAACACCAACACCGTCGATATCGCAGTCGAGCTCAACACCATTAAGGTCGACGCCGGCTCCGTCACCCTCGGCCGGGTCCTGACCCTGCTCGCGGTTGTGCCCCACGCCGATGACGTCGAAGACGCCATCGCGACGGCCGCGGCGACCTCCCGCGCCCACCCGTGCCGCGTCGTCGTCATCGTTCACGATGAGCAGGCCGAAGCCTCCTGCGATTCCCGCCTCGATGCCGAGATTCGCTTCAGCGAGGACGAGGGCGCCTCCGAGGTCGTCGTCCTGTACCCCAAGGGCGGCGCGTGCGAGGATCTCGACACGCTCGTCATGCCGCTGCTGCTCGCGGACACGCCCGTCGTCGTGTGGTGGCCGGAGGTCGGGCCGGACTCCCCCCAGGAGCACCCGCTCGGCAACCTCGCCACGCGCCGCATCACGGACTCGCGTCACAACGACAACCCCGTGGACTATCTCGAGCGCCTCGCGCTGAACTACCACCCCGGGGACACCGATCTCGCCTGGGCGGGCATCACGCTGTGGCGAGCCCTGGCGGTCACCCTCGTGCAGGAACGCCCCCACGGCGAGATCACGGCCGCCAAGGTGCGTGGCAACCTCGACCAGCCCGCGATGCACCTCATGGCCGGGTGGCTCGCTGTCCAACTCGATATCAGCGTTGAGCTCGAAGCCGTCGACGGCGCCCGCACCCTGACCGAGGTCGTCCTGCAGCGCGCTGACGGCGAGCTCGTCATCCGCCGGCCCGACGGCGAGTCCGTGGCGACGCTATCCCATCCCAACCGGCAAGATCAGCGCGTGAACCTGCCCCGGCGCTCCGTTGCCGACTGCCTAACCGAGGACCTTCGGCGATTGGATCCAGACGATATGTACGCCCAGGTTGTGACCCGCGGGATTGCGATGGTGGAACGCTAATGGCGAACGTTACCTGGTGTGCCTTCGACGGCCCCGAAGCGGTCAGCCAGGCCGCCACCGACCGACTCCTTGCCGCCATGCACCGCGCGCTTGACGCACGCGGCCGCGCCGATCTCGTCCTGACGGGCGGCAGCCTCGGTATCGCAATGCTCGCCAACCTGACGAGCGAGCGCTTCGCCGCGCGGCTGCCGCAGGACCTTGCGGGCGTGCACCTGTGGTGGGGCGATGAACGATTCGTCGGGCGCAGCGACGAGGACCGTAACTCGGGCCAGGCGCTTGATGCAATGGCGGGCGCGCTCAGCGGTGCCACCCTGCACCTCGTGCCAGGCCCCGAGGAGGCTGCCTCGCCCGAGGACGCGGCCGCGAGCTATGCTCGTGAGCTCGCCGGCGTCGAGTTTGACATCGTATTTCTCGGGATGGGCCCCGATGGCCATATCGCGTCGCTGTTTCCTGGCCACGAGCAGGTCCTTGAGGATTCGGCAGACGCTCTGGCCGAGCTCGACTCCCCCAAGCCGCCGCCACAGCGCGTGACGATGAGTGGTTCGAGGCTGCGCGCTGCAGCCGAAATCGTCCTGCTGTTTGCCGGGGAAGAGAAGCATGCTGCGGCGGCAGCTTTGCTAGCCGGCGCCAGCCTTGATGGCGAGCAGACGCGCGCCAATGTTCCTGCGCCTTCCAGCGCCGGGGCTCTTGAGTTGCCGGCGCGCCTGGCCCTGACCGACCGTACAACGGTGCTCAGTGACGTGAGCGCCCGCCAGCTCATCGAAGCTGGCGGGGCCAAGGAGCGTTAGCGGGCGGTGCCGCGACGTTTACGAAGCCCCTCGAGGGCCTCGGCGAGCAGTTCCTCGCACTCATCGGTGCTGCGCCGCTCCATGAGGTAGTCCAGGTGCGTCTTAAACGGCACGTTCTTGGGCGGAGCCGGGGGCGCACTCGCGTCGCGGCCGGCCGGTAGCCCGCAGCTGGTGCAGGTCCATTCCTCGGGGATTTCTTCCGGATCGGCATCGATCGAGAAGGACGGTTCGGTAACGTGACCGCTGGCGCAAAAGTACTGGACGCTGAAGCGCTGGGCTAGCGGCTGGCCGGCATCGTTTTCGTGGCTGGCGTAAGAGCCGACGCGAAATCCGCGGATAGAGTTCGTCGACGTCACGGGCCCTACCCCGCGTATCGCGTGACGATACCGATCAGCATGATGGTGATCGTCCACGCCAGCGCAACGCCGATGGTGATGCGGTTGAGGTTACGCTCCGCGACGCCGGAGGACGCAAAGGAGCTGGACAGCCCGCCGCCAAACATGTCGGACATGCCACCGCCGCGACCCTTGTGCATGAGGATCGTCAAGATCAAAAAGAGGCTGGTGATCACCAGGAAGATGTCCAAGATAATCCGCAGTGCGGTCACGATGAGACCCGTTTCTACTGTTCGTTCGTCCAATGGGCAGCCCGAAGGCGAGCGTAGACCCAAACATCAACAATAAGGCATGATCTGCCCGCGCGTACAGCTGCGGGCCGGGCGATTCGTCTCACCCGGCCCGCATCCTCACGCTAATGCGCTAGCTGGCAGCGCTTAGGCTCCCGCGTGCTCCGTGAAGCGCGCGATCGCCGCGAACTCTTCGGCCTTCAGGGATGCGCCGCCGACGAGTGCACCGTCGACGTCGTCCTTGGCCATGATCTCCGCGACGTTGGAGGACTTGACCGAGCCGCCGTACAGGATGCGGACCGCGTCGGCGGTCTCCTGATCGTAGAGCTCTGCAAGGCGGGCGCGGATCGCTCCGCACACTTCCTGCGCGTCCTCGGGGGTCGCGACCTCACCGGTGCCGATAGCCCACACGGGCTCGTAGGCGATGACCGTCTTCTTCGCCTCATCGGCGTCGAGGTCCGCGTAGGCACCGTCGATCTGGGCGAGCGTGTAGTCGACCTGGCGGCCTTCCTTCCGCACATCCAGGCCCTCACCGCAGCAGATGATCGGCGTCATGCCGGCCTTCAGGACGGCCTTGGCCTTACGGCCAATGAGGGCGTCATCCTCACCGTGGTACTGGCGCCGCTCGGAGTGACCGATGACGACGTAGGTGCAGCCGAGGCGCGAGAGCATCGCGGCCGAAATCTCACCGGTGTAGGCGCCCGATTCGTGCTCGGAGACATCCTGGGCGCCGAAGACGATTCCCATCTTGTCGGCGTCCACGATGGTCTGCACGGAGCGGATATCGGTAAAGGGCGGGATAACGGCGACCTCGACGGTCTCGTAGTCGTGCTTGGCATCCTTCAGCGTCCAGTCGAGCTTTTGCACGAGCGCGACGGCCTCGTAGTGATCGAGGTTCATCTTCCAGTTGCCAGCCATAAGCGGGGTGCGAGTCATTTACTTCTCCAATACGTCGATGCCGGGCAGGGTCTTGCCCTCGAGGAGCTCCAGGGAGGCTCCGCCACCCGTGGAAATGTGCGAGAACGTGTCCTCGTCAAAGCCGAGCAGGCGCACGGCCGCAGCGGAGTCGCCGCCGCCGACGACGGAGAACATCTCCCCTTCGGACAGGGCGCGTGCAACGGCGCGGGTGCCGTCCGCGAACTTATCGAATTCGAAGACGCCCATCGGGCCATTCCACGCCACGGTCTTAGCCGAGTCGATCTTCTGCGCATACAGTTCCTGCGACTTCGGTCCGATGTCCAGGCCCATCTGGTCGGCCGGGATCTGATCGGCGGGCACGACGGTCGCCTCGGCGTCCTTCGAGAACTCCGGAGCAACAACCACGTCGACGGGCAGGACGAGGTCCACGCCCTTCTCGGCGGCACGCTCGATGTAGCCCTTGACGGTGTCGAGTTGGTCCTCTTCGAGCAGCGAGGTTCCGACCTCGTAGCCCTTGGCCTTCAGGAAGGTGAAAGCCATGCCGCCACCGATGAGCAGGATGTCGGCCTTATCAAGCAGGTTCGCGATGACGCCCAGCTTGTCGGAGACCTTGGAGCCGCCAAGGACGACGGCGTAGGGGCGCTCCGGGTTGTGGGTCGCGCGGCGCAGAGATTCGATTTCCTTTACGACAAGTTCGCCGGCAGCGCTCGGCAGCTTCTTGGCGATGTCGTAGACGGAGGCCTGCTTGCGGTGAACGACGCCGAAGCCATCCGAGACGAAGGCATCAGCAAGGGCGGCGAGTTCGGTAGCGAGCTCTTCGCGCTCGGCATCGTCCTTGGACGTTTCGCGCGCGTCGAAGCGGATGTTTTCCAGCAGCACGATTTCGCCGGCTCCCGCGGCCGCGATCGCGTCCTTCGCACCATCACCGACGACGTCGGAGGCAAGGGTCACCGGAACACCGGCGAGCTCCGAGAGGCGCGTTGCCACGGGGGCAAGCGAGAACTCGGGGTTGACCTCACCCTTGGGACGGCCCAGGTGCGCCATGATAACGACCTTGGCGCCCGCATCCAGCAGGCGACGCAGTGTCGGCAGCGCGGCGCGGATACGGCCGTCGTCAGTGATGGTGGTGCCGTCGAGCGGTACGTTGAAGTCGGAGCGAACGAGGACGGTCTTGCCGGCCAGGTCTCCGAGGGTATCAATGGTTTTCACGATTCACTCCAATGTGGGAAGTGGGGCTCATGTCAAAGCGCCCGCGCGCCGGTGGCCGGCTCGCGGGCGCTTCGCACGTCCTAGCGGCTGAGCTAGTGGCAGAGCTCGTTAGAGCTTCTCACCAACGAGGTTGGTGAGGTCGACGAGGCGGTTGGAGTAACCCCACTCGTTGTCGTACCACGAGACGACCTTGACCTCGTTGCCGATGACCTTGGTGAGGCCAGCGTCGAAGATCGAGGAGTGCGGGTCGGTCACGATATCGGTGGAGACCAGCGGCTCTTCGGAGTAGGCCAGGATGCCCTTGAGCGGGCCCTCGGCGGCCTTCTTGATGGCGGCGTTGACCTCTTCGACGGTCACGTCCTTGGACGCGGTGAAGGTGAGGTCGGTGGCGGAGCCGGTGATGACCGGCACGCGCAGGGCGTAGCCATCGAGCTTGCCCTTGAGCTGCGGCAGCACCAGGGAGACCGCCTTGGCGGCGCCGGTGGAGGTCGGAACGATGTTCACGGCCGCGGCGCGGGCGCGACGCAGGTCCTTGTGGGGCGCGTCGTGGATCTTCTGGTCACCGGTGTAGGCGTGGATGGTGGTCATGAGGCCACGCTCGATGCCGAACTCCTCGTCCAGAACCTTGGCCATCGGGGCCAGGCAGTTCGTGGTGCAGGAAGCGTTCGAGATGATGGTGTCCTTCTCGGGATCGTAATCCTGATCGTTGACACCCATGACGAAGGTGGCGTCCTCATTCTTCGCCGGAGCGGAGATGATGACCTTCTTGGCGCCGGCCTCGATGTGGGCCTTGGCCTTCTCGGCGTCGGTGAAGAAGCCGGTGGACTCGATGACGATGTCGACATCGAGGTCGCCCCAGGGCAGGTTGGCCGGGTCGCGCTCGGCGAGGGCCACAATGCGCTGGCCGTCGACGGTGATGGAATCCTCGTCGTAGGTCACGTCTGCATCGAGACGGCCCAGGATGGAGTCGTACTTCAGCAGGTGAGCAAGAGTGTGGTTATCGGTGAGATCGTTCACGGCCACGATCTCGAAGTCTGCACCGGCAGCGCGTGCTGCACGGAAGAAGTTGCGGCCGATGCGGCCAAAGCCGTTAATGCCGACGCGGATGGTCACTGTGATCCTCCAACATGTGCGCCGTTGTATCAGACGCACGAAAAGTCGATCGTATCGGGAGATGCTCGTGCATTCCCGGCCGGCCAAGTCCGGACCAGCCGGCAGGTTAAACGCTACCAGGCCGCGGCCCCGATCGCTAAGGGACCATGGTCCAAGGGCTTGGGGCTCAGTCCTCGAGCATGTCCTCGGTCAGGACGCTCATCGTGTCATCGATACCGAGCTGGGCGGCTTTCTTGTCGGCCAGTGCGAGCAATCGCCGAATTCGCCCGGCGACCGCGTCCTTGGTCAGGGGCGGATCGGCGGCCTGGCCGAGGTCCTCCAGGGAGGCTTCGCGGTGGGCGAGCCGGAGGCGACCGGCCTGCTCGAGGTGATCGGGCACGCCATCGGCACCGAGTATTTCAAAGGCACGGGCCACCCGGGCGGAGGCCGCGACGGCGGCGCGGGTGGAGCGGCGCAGATTCGCGTCATCGAAGTTCGACAGGCGGTTGACGTCCCCGCGAATTTCGCGACGTTTGCGCCTCTCATCCCATTCGGCAGCGGCAGTGCCCGCCCCCATGACGCGCAGCAGCGTGGAGATCGCTTCGCCGTCACGCACGACGACGCGATCGACGCCGCGCACCTCGCGCGCCTTGGCGGTGATGTTGAGCCGGCGCGCCGCGCCAACGAGGGCGAGCGCGGCCTCGGGGCCGGGGCAGGTGACCTCCAGGGAGGCCGACCGGCCGGGTTCGGTGAGCGAGCCGTGAGCGAGGAAGGCACCCCGCCATGCGGCGACCGCTTGGCTCTGCGCTCCTGAGACGATGGCCGGCGGCAAGCCGCGCACCGGTCGGCCGTAGGCATTGATCAACCCGGTGAGGCGCGCGAGTTCGCTGCCGCCCTGAATGACGCGCACGACGTAGCGGCGCCCGCGACGCAGTCCCCCACCGTCGACGACGATGACTTCGGAGGTGTGACCGTACAGCTCGAAGATCGCCTGTCGTACTCGACGAGCGGCTATGCCTGTGTCGAGCTCAGCTTCGATAACGATATTGGAGCCGATCTTGTGCAGCCCGCCGGCGAACCGGATCGTCGCGGCGGTTTCGGCCTTACGGTCGGCGGTGGCGTCAACGCTTACTCGGGCGAGCTCGTCTTTGACATCCATCGTCAGACTCATCGGTTACTCCTCATCCAGGTTCGGTGCCACATCGCCGAGGCTGCCTTCGTAGGCGTCGCGAATGGCGGCGGCAAGACGCAGCGGGTCGTGCACATCGGCCCGCTCGGCTGAGCGTACCTGACGGAAGACGACTCGGCCGCCCATCGCGTACGCACTGTGGACCAGATCATCGGGATCGGCGACGGCTAGCGGATCGGCGATGACGGTGTCGCACCGCAAGGCAGCGTCATGATCCTGCAGCACTCGCAGGTGGTCGGCGGGCGTTAGGCCAGCTGTTTCCTGATCTTGGGGCGCAAGGTTCATCACAATCATGCGGCGGGCCTTGGCGCTGCGAATCGCCGCGGCGAGATCTGGCACGAGGAGATGCGGCAGGACCGAGGTGTACCAGGATCCGGGGCCAAGGATGATCAGGTCGGCGGCCTCGAGAGCCTGCAGCACCTCGGGCCGCACGGGTGGATTGTCCGGCACGAGGTGAACATTATCGAGGCGGCCACGCGCTTCGGCGACCGTGACTTGGCCGCGGATCGTTCGGGGTGCGACAGGTTCCGCCCCGCGGTGGCTGCTGTCGGCTGTCGGCTCAATATGCAGATCGGCTTCGATAACGAGTGGGATCGCGCTCATGGGCAGGACCCGGCCGCCCGCACCGAGGAGGCGGCCGACGAGATCAAGGCCCGCGACCTCGTCGCCGAGTTTCTCCCACAGCGCGGCAATGAGGAGGTTGCCGACCGCGTGACCGCCGAGTGGACCATCGGAGGCGAAGCGGTGTTGCAGCACATCGCGCCACGTCCGGCCCCACTCATTGCCTTCGCACAGCGCGGCAAGGGCCATCCGCAAATCGCCGGGAGGCAAACAACCAAACTCGTCACGCAACCGGCCCGATGAGCCGCCATCGTCTGCGACGGTGACGACGGCCGTGATGTCTTCGGATAGGAATCGCAGGGCGCGCAGCGTGGCGGAAAGGCCGTGTCCGCCGCCCAGCGCGACGGCGCGTAATGTGCGGGGCATTGCTCGCCCCTATTCGCGCCCGAGGTCGCGGTGGATCGTGCGGACCGCGAAGCCCGAATCCCGCAGTTGACGCGAGATCTCCTCGCTCATCGCGACCGAGCGGTGTTTGCCGCCGGTGCAACCCACCGCGATCGTGACATAGGGCTTGAGTTCGTTTTGGTAACCGTCGAGAACCGGGGTCAACGTGCCCACGTAGCTCGTCGCAAATTCCTTGGCGCCAGGAAGGCCAAGGACATAATCGGAGACTTCCTTATCTCGGCCGGTGAGGTGGCGCAGCTCACTCACCCAGTACGGGTTAGCTAAGAACCTCATGTCGACGACGTGATCGGCGTCGAGCGGCAGTCCGTATTTGAACCCGAAGGACATCACGGTGATGTGCAGCGGGCGTTCGGCATCGTCAGAGGCCACGACTTCGCGCATCTTGTGGGCCAGATCGTGGACGGATAGGTCCGTTGTATCGATGACGACGTCGGCGCGATTGCGCATTTGCTCCAGGACGATCCGCTCATTTTCGATACCGTCCATGATGCGGCCGGGGCCTTGCAGCGGGTGGGGGCGCCGGACGGTTTCAAACCGTCGCACAAGTTCGGCATCGGAGGCGTCGAGGAAGATGATGCGGTAGTCGATCGAGTTGCGGCGGAGTTCGTCAAGCACATTGACAAGCTCGGCGAAGAACTCGCCAGAGCGGACGTCAACGACGGCGGCGAGACGGTGAATGCCGTCCCCGGAGCGCATCATGACGGCGAGCGGCATGAGCATGCGGGGCGGCAGGTTATCGATCACATACCAATCGAGATCTTCCAATGCCGCAGCAGCGCGGGTGCGTCCGGCGCCCGACATGCCCGAGATAATGAGGATCTCGGGACGCTCGGAGCGTGGCAGCTCCGTTTCTTCGTCAAGGACAGGGATACCATGCGGAACCGTGGGCGGAGGCGTGGAGCTCATGGCTTCAGTTTCTCATGAGGGACGCCCCGCTGGGGCGTGTCAGCTAGAGGTTGTGTGATCGGATGCCTGGCTGTCAGCTGGTGGTGGGGCCAGGGCAGCAGCAATCGAGGCGGCAAGTGCCGGTCCTACCCCGTCGACCTCCTGCAGTTCGGCCAGGCTTGCGGCTCGGATGGCTTTGACTGATCCGAAGTGCTTGAGCAGCGCGGCTTGGCGAGAGGGGCCGAGCCCAGGGATGTTATCGAGCGCAGATCGGGTCATGGCGCCGGAGCGGCGCTTGCGGTGGAAAGAGATCGCGAACCGGTGAGATTCATCGCGCAGGTGTTGCAACAGATAAAGCGCTGCCGAGGTGCGCGGCAGGATGAGTGGGAAGTTCTCCCCTGGAATCCAGACCTCTTCGAGACGTTTGGCGAGGCCAATGATGGGGATGTCGACCCCCAGCTCGTCCAAGGTGCGCTGGGCCGCGTTAACCTGTGGGAGCCCGCCGTCGACCACCACCAATTGGGGTCGGTAGGCGAAACGTTGTGGGCGTCCCGTCTCCGGGTCGACGGCACCTGAGGTCGGAATGTCATCGGTTGGCTCACCGTCGTCTTCGGCCGGGGACTGCTCCCCTATCGTCGCGGCGAGTCGGGAGAACCTGCGCCGCAGCACTTCGCTCATCGCTGCGGTGTCATCTGCGGCACCATCGCCGTTCTCACCGCGAATAATTAAGTGGCGGTAGTCCGCCTTGCGCGGGATGGCGTCCTCGAAAACGACCATCGACGCGACCTGGTTCGTGCCCTGGGTATGGGAGACGTCGAAACACTCGATCCGTAAGGGCGCCTCGGTCAGGTCGAGATTGTCTTGCAGTTCTTCCAGCGCTGCCGAGCGCGCAGTCAGGTCACCGGCCCGCTTGGTGCGGTGGAGTTTCAGTGCGGCTTTCGCATTGGCGTGGACGGTTTCCATCAGGGTGCGCTTGGCGCCACGCTCAGGCACACGTAGTCGCACTTTGGCGCCACGCAACTCCCCCAGCCAGCGTGTCATCGTTGCTGAATCGGTGGGAAGAACCGGCACGAGAATCTCTGGTGGGATGGCGTCGATTGACAGGTGGTCGATGTCATCGACACTGCGCTTTGTACGGCGTGGGCGCAGCGATACATCAGCTCGTTCGCCATACATCTGGGTCAGGAGTCGTTCGATGAGTTCCTCCGGGGAGGCGTCATCGATACGGTCCGTAACCCAGCCGCGGTGACCACGCACGCGACCGGCACGTACGTAGAACACTTGGACTGCGGCCTCAAGTTCATCGACTTCTAAGGCGTAGACATCGGCATCGACGTTTTCTGCCAGGACAAGCGTGTTTTTCTCCGCAACGGTGGCAAGAGCCGTGAGATCGTCGCGTCGGGCTGCAGCCTTTTCAAACTCCTCGGCCGCAGCAGCTTCGAGCATCTCGGCGTGCAGCCGCTCCGTGATGCCCTGAGTCCGTCCGGCCATGAAGTCACACAGGGAGTCGACAAGGGCACGGTGGTCGTCGGGGCTGATGCGCCCAACGCAGGGTGCCGAACACTTGTCGATATAACGGAGCAGACAGGGCCTCCCGCTCGCTGCGGCTCGGCGGTACACGCCAGCGGTGCACGTGCGAACAGGAAAGACCCGCAGCAGCATGTCGAGGGTTTCCCGGACGGCCCATACCTTCGTATAGGGACCGAAATAGCGAGAACCGCGCCGCTTCGCCTGCCGCGTGACATAGACCCGCGGAACCTGCTCGCTGAGCGACACAGCGAGATAGGGATAGGACTTATCGTCGCGGTACATGACGTTAAACCGCGGCTCGAACTCCTTAATCCACGCGTACTCGAGAGTGAGTGCCTCGATCTCGCTGGTGACGACGGTCCATTTAACGGCGCTCGCCGAGTAGACCATCGTGCGGATGCGCGGGTTTAGCCCGCTCGGGTCCTGGAAATAGCTGGAGAGGCGGGCCCGCAGGTTCTTCGCCTTGCCCACGTACAGCACCCGCCCATCGGGGTCAGAAAACCGATAGACGCCGGGCGAAGTCGGAATATGGCTTCGTTTCGGGCGATAGGTTGCGGGATCGGGCACCCGTCAAGCCTATGACAGCTGCTCGACTATTGCGGAGGCAAACCGTAGAAGTCCTCCGACGGCGGAAGCTGCGGACAGGCCGCTTCCGCACGGTCATCGCCAACGATGAGCGAGGACGGTGGCCACCTGTCGCGGCATCCATCCTCGCGCGCTATCGAGGAGCTCTCAGGGTGAGAACCCCTAGAGAATCTCCTTCAGGTACTGGCCGGTGTAGGACGTCTTCACCTTGGCGACGTCCTCAGGTGTTCCTTCGGCAATGACTTGGCCGCCACCATCTCCGCCC
This sequence comes from Bowdeniella nasicola, assembly GCF_900107735.1. GTDB lineage: Bacteria > Actinomycetota > Actinomycetes > Actinomycetales > Actinomycetaceae > Bowdeniella > Bowdeniella massiliensis. The sequence continues at coordinate 98,812 of NZ_FNQV01000008.1, forward strand.
TCCGGACCCATGTCAATCACCCAGTCGGCGTTCTTAATGACGTCGAGATTGTGCTCGATGACGATGACCGTGTTGCCTTTATCGACGAGGGACTGGAGCACGAGGAGCAGCTTGCGGATGTCCTCGAAGTGGAGGCCCGTGGTTGGCTCGTCGAGCACATAGATCGAGCGGCCGTTGGATCGCCGGTGCAACTCGGATGCGAGCTTGACGCGCTGCGCCTCGCCGCCCGACAGGGTCGGCGCGGATTGCCCTAGCCGGACGTAACCAAGACCGACGTCCGTGAGCGTCGTGAGATGACGCGCGATCGCGGGAACATTGGCGAAGAAATCCGCAGCCTCGCTGATCGGCATATCGAGGACTTCGGCCACGTTCTTTCCCTTGAACCGAATCTCCAAGGTTTCGCGGTTATAGCGCGCTCCATTACAGACTTCGCACGGGACGTAGACATCGGGCAAGAAGTTCATTTCGATCTTGATCGTGCCGTCACCACTGCAGGCTTCACAGCGCCCACCCTTGACGTTGAACGAGAACCGACCCGGTCCGTAGCCACGGACCTGAGCTTCAGGGGTTTGGGCGAAGAGTTTACGGACGTGGTCCCACACTCCCGTGTATGTCGCAGGGTTCGAGCGCGGTGTCCGGCCGATGGGTGACTGATCGACGTGGACGACCTTATCGAGATGCTCCACCCCAGTGACCCGAGTGTGGCGACCCGCAGGCGTCCGATTCTTGTTCAATTCCCGGGCAAGGACGCGGTACAAAATGGAGTTGACCAGTGTTGACTTGCCGGAACCGGAGACACCTGTGACCGCGATGAGTGTCGACAGCGGGAACGAGACGGTGACGTCCTTCAGGTTATTCTCGCGCGCACCGGTGACCGTGAGCTCGCGTTCGGGATCGACCTCGCGACGCTTGGTCGGGGTTTCAATGGCTCGCCTCCCGGCAAGATAGTCCCCTGTGACGGACTCCTTGGCCTTCAGCAGGCCGGCGTAGGTTCCCGAGTGGACGATGCGACCGCCATGTTCGCCGGCACCCGGACCGATGTCCACGACCCAATCGGCGGTGCGGATGGTGTCTTCGTCATGTTCGACAACGATGAGAGTGTTGCCGAGATCGCGCAACCGCGTCAGGGTATCGATGAGCTTGCGATTATCACGCTGATGCAACCCGATAGAGGGCTCGTCGAGGACATAGAGGACGCCGACCAGGCCGGAGCCAATCTGAGTAGCCAGACGGATACGCTGGGCCTCACCGCCGGAGAGCGTGCCGGCCGAACGCGAGAGCGTCAGGTATGTCAAGCCAACGTCGACGAGGAAGCCGAGGCGGGCGTTGATCTCCTTGAGGACCTGCCCGGCAATAGCCGCTTCCCTGCCAGTGAGGTCGAGGGTCGCAAGGAAGTCCCGCGCATTTTCGATCGACATTCCCGTCACATCGGCTATCGATTTCCCACCGATCGTGACGGCGAGGACTTCGGGTTTCAGACGGGCGCCACCGCAGGTCGGGCACGGGACTTCGCGCATGTAGCCCTCGTAGCGTTCACGGGAGTTCTCCGACTCGGTTTCCGCGTGTTTGCGCTCAATGAAGGTCACCACGCCCTCAAATCCCGTGGAGTACTGCCGCTCGCGACCCCACCGGTTGCGATAGCGCACGTGGACCTTGTGATTGCGACCGTAGAGCAGCGCCTGCTGGACCTTCTTCGGCAGATCACGCCACGGCGTATCAACTGAGAATCCCATGTCATCGCCGAGCGCTCGCATCAGCCTAAGGTGGTATTCGCTCGAGCCGCGCATCCACGGCGTAATAGCGCCGCCTTCGAGGCTCAGTTCCGGATCTGGGATGACAAGCTCGGGATCGACTTCAAGTCGCGAGCCGATACCGGTGCAGTCCGGGCAAGCCCCGTAGGGTGCGTTGAACGAGAACGTCCGCGGTTCGATTTCCTCCAGAGTAAGGACGTGATCGTTAGGGCAGGCGCGCTTTTCGCTGAATCGCCGACGACGCTCCGGGTCCGCCTCATCTCGGTCAACAAAATCAGCAACGACCAGGCCATCGGCGAGTTCGAGCGCCGTTTCGATTGAGTCCGTCAGGCGATTCTTGATACTCGGCTTAGCGGCGAGACGATCGATCACTACATCGATGTCGTGCTTGAGTTTCTTTTCTAGCGTCGGGGGCGCATCCAGGCGGATGGCCTCACCATCAACGATGGCGCGCGCGAACCCGCGCGATTGCAGTTCGCGGAAGAGCTCGGAGTATTCACCCTTACGACCGCGGATGACGGGCGCAAGGATCTGAAAGCGTGTCCCCTCGTCCTCTGCCAGCAGCCGGTCAACGATCTGCTGCGGGGTCTGTGCGACGATTCGCTCACCGCACTGAGGACAGTGTTGGATACCCGCCCGGGCGAAAAGGAGACGGAGGTAGTCGTATACCTCGGTGATGGTGCCAACCGTCGAGCGCGGATTGCGGCTCGTTGATTTCTGATCGATCGAGACCGCGGGCGAGAGTCCCTCAATGAAGTCAACATCGGGTTTGTCCATTTGCCCGAGGAACTGGCGAGCATAGCTCGACAAAGACTCGACGTAGCGTCGTTGGCCTTCGGCGAAGATCGTATCGAAGGCGAGGGAGGATTTTCCCGAGCCGGACAATCCGGTAAAGACGATGAGTTCGTCGCGAGGCAGGTCGAGATCGACGCCGGTGAGATTATGTTCCCGAGCGCCCTGAACAATAAGCCGATCACTCACCCCTTGATCGTAGGCGCACCATCGCCATTTCGCACACGTGTTCTATGCGAGAGTCGCCACACGAGGATTGCGCCGACGGCACCGACGCCGATCACCAGGCCCCAGCCTTGCCACGACGGGAGATCCAGAGCTGCGAATCTCCGCAGCGGCGGAATCGCCAAAATCGCTAACACGGCAGCGACCATGGCGGCGAGGAGACCTGCCCGCCACGTCGGCCTGCCTGCGCTCGTTGTCAGTGGTTGGCAGAACAGCCCAAGCAGCGTGAGTGCGATGATCAGGGTGGTGAGCATCGTTGCGGCAAAGGCCTGCTCGCGCGTCAGCGCGAAGGGTGGGTCCAAGGCCAGGCCCTGCACCACCAGCACTGCGACCGCAATAACTGCCCCCGCCGGGGCGGCGAGGCTGACGACGCGCCTGAGGAACCCTGGTCGGTAGCGGCGCGTATTGGGGGCGAGCGCGAGGACGAACGCAGGAATCCCGATCGACAGCGAACCGATGATCGTCAGGTGGCGGGGCAAGAACGGATAGGTGAAGGCGAGCCCCGAGGTTGCTACCGCGAGCAGGATCGCATACATCGTTTTCGTTAAGAACAGCGCGGAGACGCGTTCCATATTAGCCATGACTCGCCTGCCCTCGGCCAGGACGTGCGGCAGTACGGAAAACTTACCGGACAGCAGGACGAGTCGGGCCACGGCCTTTGTCGCGCGGGCGCCGTTGTCCATCGCGATGCCGAGGTCGGCTTCCTTCAGCGCCAGCGAGTCGTTCACGCCATCGCCCGTCATTCCGACCACGTGCTCTTCGGATTGCAGCGCCAAGACGATGTCCCGCTTTTGCTCCGGCGTCACGCGTCCGAGGACGTCAACGTCCTTCAGGGCAGCAGCCAGCTCAGCCCGTTCCGCGTCCGTGGGGGTTTCCCTCGCGGGATACGGTAGCGAGCGCGCATCCCGCACCCGCGGATGGCCATCGGCGATCCCGACGTTCGCGGCCACCGCACCGGCCGTGGCCGGGTGGTCACCCGAGATGACGAGCAGCCTGATCCCCTGCTCCGTGAGGTAAGCGAAGGTCTCATGCGCGTCGGGACGCAATTCCTCACCGATGACAATAAGCACCCGCAGCTGGAAGTCTGGCCGAGCGGCCCCCGCAGACTCGTGCGCGGCGGCGCTGGCAAAGGCGACGACGCGGTAACCCTCCGCCGCGATGCCTCGCGCCCGAGCCACCTCATCGCCTGCCAACAGCACGTCGGGCGCGCCCAGCGCATAGGTCGTCTCCCCCACCCGGATGGAACCAAATTTCCGGGTGGAATCAAATGCGGCGTAATCACATGTCGGTAGGTCGTCTTGCTCCGGCAACGTGCGGACATAATCGTCGAGCGCCTCCGCCGTCGCGTTGCCGCGGTCGGCACACAGGGCAGCAAGCGCGCTGCGTTCGGCAGTATCGAGCGGTTTCCCGTCATCGTCGAGATACCGCACCGCCATGGCGCCGGTCGTCAGCGTGCCGGTCTTATCTAGGCATAAGGTATCGACTCGAGCAAGAACTTCGACGGCCGGCAGCTCCTGAACAATCGCGCCGCGGCGTGCCAGCTTCGCGCCGGCGACGGCGAAGTTCATTGAGGTAAGCAATACGAGACCCTGGGGAATCATCCCGACGACGGCAGCGACCCCGAGCACCACAGCGGGCTTCCACTGGCCCGAATCGATCGCTTCGCCCACGCTGCCGTGCGCCCGCAGTTGGGAGAACATGACGAGCAGCGCCAGCGGCACGATGATCCACGACAGCCGCGTCAGGATGTAGTCGATGCCATCGGCGAGTTCGGAGCGCACCTTGCGGTAGCTACGTACCTGCGCAGCCAGCTGATTCGCATAGGAATCGGGGCCGATGCGATTTGCCTCAACCAGCGCACTTCCGGCAACGACGGCTGAGCCCGAGAGCACCTTGTCCCCGGTGTGCTTATACAGCGCGTCGGACTCCCCTGTCAGAATCGACTCATCAACCCGCAGATTCTCGGTGTGCGCGACCCGCCCATCGACGGGAATCTGATCACCCAGTTTGACCTCGACGAGGTCGCCAAGCACGATATCTTGCGCGGGAATTGTGACACCCTCGCCATCTCGGATTACTCGCGCGGTGGGGGCGTCCAGGATCGCGACGTTATCGAGGACTCGCTTGGCTCGAATCTCTGCGATCGTACCGATCGCAGTGTTAAAAATGAGGACGACGCCGAAGACGGCATCCTGCCACTGCCCCACGAGCAGCACAATGACGACGGCCACCGCGAGGATCGCGTTAAAAACCGTAAAGATATTCGACCGGAGGATCTCGCCCGTCGTGCGGCCATGCGGCGTCGCCGCCCGGTTCGTGTGACCGGCTTGAATCTGGGCGGAGACCTCGGCACCGGTCAGCCCGGACAGGACTGACACGCCCCCTGTGCTGGTGTTCATGCCCTTAGCTTAGGTCCCGCGCCCACTGGCGGCCCGCCGTGAGGACGGCCACAATGGGCACATGGTCATAGTGGAGAGCACCGAAGTCACCATCACGCGACTCGTGGTCGGTTCGATGGACAACAACGTCTACCTCGTGCGCGATACCGAGTCCGGTCGCGTCATCATTATCGACGCCGCCGACGATGTCGAGGCAATCGTCGATGCCTGCCAGGACGATTTCGGCAACGTCCGCGTCGAACGCATCATCACCACCCATCGGCACGCCGATCACATCAAGGCGCTCGGCGCCGTCGCCGCCCGCACGGCCTCCAAAGCATTTGCTGGCGTTAACGACGCCCAAGCGATCCAGGACGCGACCGGAGTTGTCCAGCATCCGCTCGCCGATGGCGACCAGATCCGCCACGGCCGCGTCATCATGGACGTCATCGAGCTCGTGGGGCACACCGAGGGCGGCATCGCCCTCATCCTCAAGCCGCTCACTCACCCACCGGTCGTGATCTCCGGGGACTCGCTATTTCCCGGTGGCGTTGGCAAGACGAACTCGCGGGAGGATTTCGACCGGCTGCTCGCCGATGTCGAGGCCAAGATCTTCGCGAAGCTCCCCGATGAGGCAGTCGTGCTGCCCGGTCACGGCGATGCGACGACGCTCGGCGCCGAACGAGGGAGCATTCCGGCCTGGCGCGAACGCGGCTGGTAGCGACTCAGCTCTCGTCGGGCCACCACAGCTGGTGGCGGCGCCGGCGCCGCACGATGCGCATGCTCGCTTCGATCGCGAGCACGGCGACGGCGAGCCAGATCAGGCCATAGGTCGGTAACTCTGCGGGCTCGATCGATTCCCCGAGCAACGTAAAAGCGACGATGACGAGCAGGACCGGTTCGAGGTAGCTCAGCAGCCCGAACAGCGCGAACGGCAGCCAGATCTGGGCCCCGGTGTAGATCGCCATCGCCCCTGCGGACAGCACTCCCAATCCCCCGATGAAAGCGACGGCCTGCCAGCTTGCGACGGCACTCAGCGAGCCGGGATTCCCCACGATGATGATCGACAGCGGCACCATGAGCCCCATCTCGGCCCACAGCGCCGACGAGGACGCCATCGACGCAAGGCGCCGCAGGACGAAGTAGGCGGGATAGCCGATCGCGACGACAAGAGTCACCCACCCCAGCCCCCCGGAGCGCACGATCTCGTATCCGACGCCAAGCGCAGCGAGCCCGGTCGCGACGCCCTGGCCGCGGGTGATCGATTCGCGAAAACCCACACGGCCGATAACGATCATGACGAGCGGCATGAGGAAATAGCCGAGTGAGAGTTCTGCGGTGCGCCCGGCGCCCGGAGCCCAGGTAAAGAGCACCATCTGGGCGGTGAGCAGCGCCGCGTTGATCACGAGCACGGGGATGCGCCACCACGAGTGCGTCAACGTCGTAACGAACCGGACGATGCGCGGCCACCTGCCGGAGAGCACCATGGCAGCGGTCAGAGCGGGAAACGTGAGCAGCAACCGCCAGCCAAAGATCTCCCAGCCGCCAAGAAAACTAGCAAGGAGATCGGAGTAGAAGGCGAGGACGCCAAACAGGACCGAGGCGCCAATTGACGCCATGACGCCCCGCGAGAAGTGGGGCGAGGTCGACGCCGTCGCGGGGCTCACATCAGATCACCCCGCCCGCTCACTGCGCGGCCCTCATCTGACGCAGCTCCTTTTTCAGGTCCGAGATCTCATCGCGCAACCGCGCCGCGAGCTCGAACTGCAACTCGGCTGCGGCCCCGCGCATCTGCTCCGATAGGTCCTCGATGAGCGTGACGAGATCCCCTTCGGACTCGGTCACGACGCGTTGGCGGACCTTGGAGCCCGCCTTCTTTCGTTCCGCAGCGCTCGGACCGCTACCGGCTCCGCGATAGCCACCGGCGAGCAGCTCAGCCGTGTCAATGTCCTCGCGGGCGAGCATGTCGGTAACGTCGGCGATCTTCTTGCGCAGCGGCTGCGGATCGATGCCGTGTTCGGTGTTGTAGGCGATCTGTTTGGCGCGGCGCCGCTCGGTTTCATCGATCGCGACCCGCATCGCCTCGGTAACCTTGTCGGCGTACATATGAACTTCACCCGTGACGTTACGAGCGGCGCGCCCGATTGTCTGAATGAGGGACTTGGCCGATCGCAAGAAGCCCTCTTTGTCGGCGTCCAGGATCGCGACGAGTGAGACCTCGGGCAGGTCGAGTCCCTCGCGCAGCAGGTTGATACCGACGAGAACATCGAACTGGCCAAGGCGCAGCTCACGCAGCAGCTCGACGCGGCGCAGCGTGTCGACATCCGAGTGCAGGTACTGGACCTTCACGCCCTTATCGAGCAGATAGTCGGTGAGGTCCTCCGCCATCTTCTTCGTCAGGGTCGTCACGAGCACGCGCTCATCGCGTTCGACGCGGGCCGTGATCTCTCCGAGCAGATCGTCGATCTGCCCCTCGGTGGGCTTGACGACGACCTTCGGGTCGACCAGCCCGGTGGGGCGAATGATCTGTTCCACGACGCCGTCGGCCTGGCTGAGCTCGTAGTCGCCGGGAGTGGCGGACATGTAGACGGTTTGGCCGATCCGTTCGAGGAACTCGTCCCAGCGCAGCGGGCGGTTATCGAGCGCGCTCGGCAGCCGGAAGCCATGATCCACGAGGGTGCGCTTGCGCGAGGCATCGCCTTCGAACATTGCCCCGATCTGCGGCACCGTCACGTGCGACTCGTCGATGACGAGCAGGAAGTCCTCCGGGAAGTAGTCCAGTAGCGTGTGCGGCGCTGTGCCCGGACCGCGGCCGTCGATATGGCGCGAATAGTTCTCAATTCCGGCGCACGTGCCGACCGTACGCATCATTTCCAGGTCGTAAGTGGTGCGCATCCGCAGCCGCTGGGCTTCCAGCAGCTTGCCCTGCGTCTCGAGTTCGGCCAGCCGCTCGGCGAGCTCGGCCTCGATGTCCTTCATGGCGCGTTCCATGCGTTCCGGGCCCGCTACGTAGTGGGAGGCTGGGAAAAGGAAGACCTGCTCGGTTTCTGCCACGACGTCGCCCGTGAGCGGGTGCAACGTCGCGAGGGCATCGATCTCATCGCCGAACATCTCGATGCGGATCGCTAGTTCCTCGTAGACGGGGATGATCTCGATGGTGTCGCCGCGGACCCGGAAGGTACCGCGTGTGAAGGCCAGATCGTTGCGGGTGTATTGCATGCTGACGAATTGGCGCAGCAGATCGTCGCGATCGATCTGCATCCCCACGTGCAACGGCACCATTCGGTCGACGTACTCCTGCGGCGTACCAAGGCCATAGATGCACGAGACCGAGGCAACGACGACGACATCGCGGCGAGTCAACAGCGCGTTCGTGGCCGAGTGCCGCAGCCGCTCGACCTCGTCGTTGATCGATGAGTCCTTTTCGATATAGGTATCGGTCTGCGGGACGTAGGCCTCAGGCTGGTAGTAGTCGTAGTAGGAAACGAAGTATTCGACCGCGTTATTGGGCAGCAGCTCGCGAAGTTCCGCGGCGAGCTGAGCGGCCAGCGTCTTATTCGGCGCCATGATGAGCGTCGGTCGCTGGACCTGCTCGATCAACCACGCGGCCGTCGCCGACTTACCGGTGCCCGTCGCGCCGAGCAGGACCATGTCCTTCTCGCCCGCATTGATGCGCTCGGTGAGTTCTTTGATCGCGCTCGGCTGGTCGCCGGACGGCGTGAAGTCGGAGATAACCTCGAGCCGGTTGGGAGTGCGAACGATGTCGGAAACTGGGCGCATGCTCCCAGGGTAGTTGACGGCGCTGCTACCGGTCGGACAGGCTCGGTTTCTTCTTCTCTCGGCGTGATGCCATGAGCGAGGCCACTGTCGTAATTAGCAGTGCGCCGGCAATGACCCCGAGCGAGACGGAGATCGGGACGTGGGGCGCCCAGTCAAAGGGCTGGCCCCCGTTGATGAAGGACAGCGAGTTCGTGTGCATTGCTTCAAAGATGAGCTTGACGCCGATGAAACCGAGGATGAAGGCGAGCCCGTAGGGCAGGTAGATGAGCCGGTCGAGCAAGCCGCCAAGCAGGAAGTAGAGCTGACGCAGCCCCATGAGCGCGAACAGGTTGGTGGAAAAGACGACGAACGGGTCCTTCGTCAGACCAAAGATCGCGGGGATCGAGTCGAGAGCGAAGAGTAGGTCCGTGGAACCGAGCGCCAGGATGACGACGAGCATCGGGGTCCACAGCTTCTTGCCGTCGACAACGGTGCGCAGCTTCATGCCGTCGTACTTATCGTGGATCGGTAGGACCCGGCGCAGCGCGCGGATCGCGAAGTTCTCCTTGTAATCGCTCTCGTCCTCGCCGTGGGAGCGGATGAGCGAAATCGCGGTCCAGATGAGGAAGATGCCGAAGATGAAGAACACCCAGGAGAATCGCGAGATGACGGCGGCACCGATGAGGATCATGATGCCGCGCAAGACCAGCGCGATGATGATGCCAATCATCAGGACCTCCTGCTGACGGTTCGGCGGCACCTTAAAGCGCGACAGGATGATGACGAAGATGAAAAGGTTATCGACGCTCAGCGAGTACTCGGTGAGCCAACCGGCGTAAAACTCGGTGGCGACCTGGGCGTTGGCGACGAGGTAGAGCACGCCACCGAAGATCAGCGCGGCCGAGACGTAGATCGAGACCCAGATTGTGCATTCGCGCATCGTCGGGATGTGTGGACGGCGCACCACCCACAGGAGGTCGAAGATGATGACGGCGCACATGACGCCAAGCGCGATGGCCTCAAAGGTCCAAGATAAGTGTGCAGATCCCAATGGGGAGCCTTTCGGTTGAGGGGACGGGAAACCGGGCGAGGTCTCTTCCGCCTGGTCTGGCTCCGGGTCCGAGCACGCTGCCTCGCGCGCTGTGATGACGGACTACCGGTCGCGGGAATACTCCCCTCGTCGGTCATCATAACGTGACTGGGGACTAAGCTCGCGCCACAACTCATCGACCGCGGTGAGCATCGCGTCACGTGGCAGCGTTGAGTCGATGACGTAGGTCGCAATGGCGCGCCGCTGCGCATCGCTTGCTTGGGCTCGGATGCGCGCGAGTGCGTCTTCTCGCGTCATCCCGCGCGTTGTCATGAGGCGGCCCAGGCGGGTTTCCTCATCGGCTTCAACGGTGATGATGACGTCGAAGAAACCTGCCATCGAGGATTCCGCGAGCAGGGGAACGTCGTGGACCGTGATGGTATCTGGCGGTGCGGCCGCATCCAGGTCGCGTGCCCGCTGGCGGATGAGGGGGTGAGTGATGTCGTTCAGATCCGCGCGCGCCTGCGGATCGGAAAAGACGAGTGCGGCAAGGGCCCCCCGGTCGAGGTCTCCGCTAGCAGTGAGGACCTTGGGTCCGAATCGCTCAACAATGTACTCCAGGCCCTGACTTCCCGGTGCAACGACCTCACGCGCCAGCACGTCATAGTCGATGAGGATGGCGCCGCGGCGGACCAGGTGGGAGGCCACGGTCGATTTGCCGGCGGCGATTCCACCGGTCAGTCCGATACGTAGAGCGGGCATGCTAATCCGGCAGGGGTGCGTGGTGGTCGTAGTTGGCTTCGCCAGCGCGCCAATAGCCAACGATCGATAGTTGGGGGCGCTCGGTGATGGTGCGCAGGTGGCGGCGCAGCTCGGCAAGCAGGCCAGCCTCTCCCCCAGCCCAGACGAAGGTCGTGGGGGCCACGGTGGTGATGGCGCGGGCCGCAGCAAGCAGGGATGCCGGATCCTCGTGCCACACGATGGCGGGGGCGCCCGGAGCCTCGGGATCGGCCGCCAGGGAAGGATCAGCCGCCCCGGGCAGGTAGTCGAGGTAGGCTCGGTCGCCGTCGCGGGCAATGACGTGTGCGGTGATGTCGAGCCCCGGACTCATCTCGATCCATCGCGCGATCGATGGCAGCGCCGTCTCGTCAGCGAACAACAGGAGTTCCTCGGCGCCATTAGGCACGAGCGCGGAGCCCCGCGGTCCAAGAATCCACGTCATTTGGCCGGGCCGGGCCCTGCGGGCCCAGGCGGTGGCGGGGCCCGGATCGTCGTGGTCGAAGAAATCTATCATGAGCTCGGGCGGGCGGATGGCGGTGGAGTAAAAGCGGGGCGTGTAGTCGCGCAGGATGCCGTCAAAGGGCCGCTCGAGTCGGCCATCGATGATCCGCGGCTCGGGTGCGGTGCCGGTGTCGTCCGGAACCACGAGTTTGAGGTGGTCGTGCGGCCCGAAGGACGCGAAATCCAGGAGGTCTGGCCCTTGGAATGTCACGCGAATCATGTTCGTCGTGATGCGTGAGACGGCCGCGACGGTGACGGGCCGGGCCCGAAAGTCGTGGCGTACTTTGTCCCGAGTAATCGGACTGCTGGAAAGAGGGATCGACACGTTCGCAGTCTATCGGTAACAGCGAACCGCCCGCCGCAGCCGAGTGGCTGGGCGGGCGGAACTGTGCAGCTATCGGGTCTTAGTTACCGGTGAGCTTCTCACGCAGCGCGGCAAGTGCCTCATCAGAGGCCAGGGTGCCGCCGGCATCGGCCGGAGCTGCGGTGTAGGAGGCCGGAGCCGGCACGGAGGTGTCGCCTTCAGCCGAAGCCTCAGCGTCGTCTTCCATCGCCTTGGCGACCTGAGCCTTGTGGGCTTCCCAGCGAGCCTGGGCCTGCGCGTACTGCGCTTCCCAAGCCTCGCGCTGGGCTTCGTAGCCTTCGAGCCATTCGTTGGTCTCGGGGTCGAAGCCCTCGGGGTACTTGTAGTTGCCCTGCTCGTCGTACTCCGCAGCCATGCCGTACAGCGACGGATCGAAGTCATCGGAGTTCGGGTCGACGCCCTCGTTGGCCTGCTTGAGCGACAGCGAGATGCGGCGGCGGTCCAGATCAATGTCGATGACCTTGACGAAGAGCTCATCGCCGACCTTCGCGACCTGCTCAGGCACCTCGACGTGGCGCACCGCCAGTTCGGAGATGTGCACGAGGCCCTCGATGCCGTCCTCGACGCGGACGAACGCACCGAAGGGAACGAGCTTGGTGACCTTACCCGGCACAACCTGGCCAATGGCGTGGGTGCGGGCGAACAGACGCCACGGATCTTCCTGGGTGGACTTCAGCGACAGGGAGACGCGCTCGCGATCCATGTCGACGTCGAGCACCTCGACGGTGACTTCCTGGCCAACCTCGACGATTTCGGTCGGGTGGTCGATGTGCTTCCAGGACAGTTCGGAGACGTGGACGAGGCCGTCGACACCACCGAGATCCACGAACGCACCGAAGTTGACGATCGAGGAGACCACGCCCGAGCGGACCTGGCCCTTTTGCAGGGTCTGCAGGAAGTGGGAGCGAACCTCGGACTGGGTCTGCTCAAGCCACGCGCGGCGCGAGAGCACGACGTTGTTGCGGTTCTTGTCCAGTTCGATGATCTTGGCTTCGATCTCGCGGCCGATGTAGGGCTGCAGATCGCGCACGCGACGCATCTCGACGAGGGACGCAGGCAGGAAGCCACGCAGGCCGATGTCCAGGATCAGGCCGCCCTTGACGACCTCAATGACGGTACCGGTGACGACGCCGTTTTCTTCCTTGACCTTTTCGATCGTGCCCCAGGCACGCTCGTACTGAGCGCGCTTCTTGGACAGCAGCAGACGGCCTTCTTTGTCTTCCTTCTGGAGGACTAGGGCTTCGATCTTGTCGCCGACCTCAACGACCTCATCCGGGTCGATGTCGTGCTTGATCGAGAGTTCGCGGGAGAGGATGACACCTTCGGTCTTGTAGCCGATGTCGAGGAGAACCTCGTCGCGGTCGACCTTGACGACTGTGCCTTCGACGATATCCCCGTCATTGAAGTACTTGATGGTCTTATCGATCTCGGAAAGAAGTTCTTCTTCCGAGCCGATATCGTTAACAGCGACCTGGGGGGTCGAAGGGGTGGTGGAGGTGGTGGTCATTGAGTGATGACTCCGATACGGACAATTGTAGGTATTGGTGGACAATGTTGTGGCAACGCAGTCGTCGCCGTAGGCGAGTCTACTCACGGTGACGAAGTGTGGGCAACCAATTATGCCCAATAACGCCGATAAACGGGTCACGTTTTGGCAACAATTCACCTAGCGTGTGCTGTATGGAGTCTCAATCCGGCTATCGCGAGATCGTCCCAGGAACCAAAATCAGTCACGAGTACTGGGATCAGGGAGCGTCCGAGTATGCTCGCGAGAATCTCGAGCACTTAACCATCGACCGATTGATCTGGGGGCCGGAGGGTTGGGATGAGGCTGAGGTTCGCTGGCTCGGTGACCCGAGCATGCTTGCCGGCAGGCAGGTTATTGAGATCGGGTGCGGGCTCGGCCAGGGCACCCGCTACCTTTCCTCGCTCGGGGCAAAGGCTGTCGGTATCGATGTCGCGGCAGGGATGATCCGGGAAGGGATCGAACTGGCCGCAAGAAACAAAGCGCCTGCTCCCCCGCTCATTGCCGCCGATGCGACGCAGCTGCCGTTTGCCGCGGATACGTTCGATCTGGCATTTTCTGCCTTCGGGGCCGTGGCATTCGTCTTGGATCTGGCGGCACTGTATTCGGAGGTCGCCCGAGTACTGAAGCCGGGTTCTCGCTGGGTGTTTACTACGGCGCACCCGATGCGCTGGGTTTTTTCAGACGATCCAGCAGACGTGGCGGCCCCAGCGATGCGTCGCTCCTACTTTGATCGTCGTCCCTACGTCGAGATGCGAGGTGAGGTCGCCACCTACGCCGAGTTTCACCATACCCTGGAGGATCACGCGGCTGCCCTGGCAGCCGCGGGCTTCGTTATCGAGGACCTGAAGGAGCCGCGGTTTGCGCCCGGTATCGAGACAACGTGGGCGGGCTGGAGCAAGGAGCGTGCCGAGATGTTCCCCGGCACGCTCCTGATTTCCGCACGACTTCGTTAGTGACCGGCTTCCCGCCACGAGGGACCGAGCCCGACGGAGACGTCGAGCGGCACATCAAGTTTCGCGGCGCCCGCCATGTGCTCACGCACCAGGGCTTCCACTCGCTTAAGCTCGCCCGGCGCGATCTCCAGGACGAGTTCATCGTGGACCTGCAACAGCATGCGAGAATCGAGCTTTTCTCTTTCAAGCGCATCCTCGATTGCAATCATCGCGATCTTGATGATGTCGGCGGCGCTGCCCTGGATGGGAGCATTTAAGGCCGCGCGTTCGGCCATGTCGCGTCGCTGGCGGTTATCGCTCGTGAGATCGGGCAGGTAGCGGCGACGTCCGAACATCGTCTCGGTGTAGCCGGTACGCCGGGCCTGCTCGACGACTGTGCGCAGGTAGTCGCGCACTCCGCCAAAGCGATCGAAGTAGTCGTCCATGAGAGCCTTGGCTTCGCCGACCTCGATGCCGAGCTGGCGGGAGAGCCCGAAGGAGGACAGTCCGTAAGCAAGTCCGTAGCTCATTGCTTTGACGCGGCTACGCATCTGGGCCGTGACCTCATCGATCGGCACATCAAAGACTCGCGCGCCGACGTAGTTGTGCAGGTCCTCGCCCTCTCGGAAGGCTTCGATGAGGCCAGCATCCTGGGACAGGTGGGCCATGATCCGCATTTCGATCTGGGAGTAGTCGACGGTCATGAGGGTCTCGTAGCCCTCGCCGACGACGAACGCTTCTCGGATGCGCAGTCCATCCTCGGACCGGGCGGGGATGTTTTGCAGGTTGGGGTCGGTCGAGGACAACCGCCCCGTGGCCGCGACCGTCTGTTGGAACGTCGTGTGGATCCGCCCGTCAGCGGCGCGAGCGCTGCGCAGGGTTTCCACGATCTGGCGGAGCTTGATGCGGTCCCGATGCGCGAGCAGTGCGGCCAGGAAAGGGTGCGCGGTCTTCTCGAAAAGATCCGATAGTGCTTCGGCGTCCGTGGTCCAGCCGGTCTTAGTGCGTTTCGTCTTCGGCATATCGAGGTCCTCAAAGAGGACCTTTTGCAGTTGCTTGGGGCTGGAAAGGTTGATCTCTTGGCCGATGGCGGCGTAGGCGTCATCGGCTGCCTGCTTGACGTCGGCATCCAGCTGATCGTAAAGCTCGTTGAAGACGGTCTCCGACACGGCGATGCCGGTGGCCTCCATGTCCTGCAGGATGCGCTGGACAGGAAGCTCGAGCTTCGTCATGAGGTGGGACAGCCCCCGGTCTTCCAGCGCGCCGGTCAACTGGACCTCAAGTTCGGCAACTGCGAGGGCCTGGCGAGCGAGCGTATCGATCGTGGCATCTGATTCGAGGTCGAAGGCAAGCTGGCCGGAGGCGGCCGCATCGGAGGCGACATCGCGATCAAGGTAGCGCTGGGCCAGATCGACAAGAGTGTGGCGGCGCTGATCCGGGTGAATGAGGTAGGCGGCGATATCCGTATCGAAGACGACCGACTTCAGGTCATAGCCGCGTTCGGTGAGGCGATGCCACATGGACTTCGCGTCGTGGGCGGTTTTTGGCGCCGGCCCGGACAAAAACGCCGCAAGGACGGCATCCTCACCTGCGGGCAGGGCGGCAAGCTCGAGGACAAGAGCATGGGTGCGGGTGGCGAGCGCGAGGCGTTCGACATCCGTGGCGCCATCATCCAAGACAAGCGCAATGCGCTGCGCGTCCTCGCCATCAGCATGGGCCTGCAGGAATGCGGCGAGGTCGCCATCGTCTGCCCACGAGGCAATATCGAAGGACAGCTCGGTGCTCTCGTCCTGGTCCGGTGCGGCCGAATCGGCGGGCAGCATGGCAAAGACGCGCTCTCGCAGGGTGGTGAACTCCAAGGCATCGAAGACGCCGTGAACTGCTTCCCGGTTCACGGGTTCGGTCACGAGGTCCGGCAGCGAGACCGCGAGGTCCATGTCGGTCAGGAGGTGATTGAGCTTGCGGTTGCGCAGGACGTTGTCGATGTTGTCGCGGAAGGACTGGCCGGCCTTGCCGCCGATCTCGTCGGCGCGGGCAATAATATTCGTCAAGCCGTCGTACTGCGCAATCCACTTGGCAGCGGTCTTCGGGCCGACGCCTGGCACCCCGGGAAGGTTATCCGAGGTCTCCCCCACGAGCGCCGCGAGTTCTGGGTAGCGCGCGGGTGGCACACCGTACTTGTCTTCGACCGCCTGGGGGGTGAAACGAGTGAGCACGGAGACGCCCTTGGTTGGGTAGAGCACCGTGGTTGTCTCGGTCACCAGCTGGAGTGTGTCCCGGTCGCCCGAACAGATCAGGACTTCATCGAAGCTCTCGTCTTCGGCCTCTGTCTTCAAGGTGGCCACGATGTCATCGGCTTCGAAGTCCGGCACCTCGAGGTGGCGGATCCGCAAGGCGTCGAGGACTTCCTTGATGAGCGGGATCTGGCTAGGGAACTCCTCGGGGGCTTTGTCCCTAGTTCCCTTGTACTCGGAGTATTCGCGGGTACGGAAGGTCTCGGAGCCGACATCGAAGGCGACCGCAATGTGGCTGGGCTTCTCCTCGGCGATGAGCTTGAGCAGCATTGAGATGAAGCCATGCACCGCGTTCGTGTGCTGGCCCGTCGACGTGGCAAAATTGTCGACAGGAAGGGCATAAAAGGCTCTAAAGGCCATCGAATGCCCGTCAATGAGGAGAAGTCTACGAATGTCGCTCATGCCCCCCAGCCTAGAGCCCCCCGCGGACGTGATCGACCTGGGGTCACTCGCAGGCACTATGCAGATGCGTCTCGATGGCATTGCTGTGGATCCCGAAAGCCAGCTGCGTTGTGTGATGAGCATGCCCGTTGCTGGAAACACCCAACCCTTCGGGCTCCTGCACGGCGGCGCGAGCGCGGCTTTGGCGGAACAAGCGGGCTCAGTTGCGGCGTTCCTGGACTACCCGGGGCGGCGACCTGTCGGCGTTGATCTATCCATCAAGCATCTGTCCGGGGCGCGCGAGGGGCGCGTCGCAGGCTATGTTTCGTTGCTCTCGGCTTCGTCTCGGCTCGCGACCTATCGCATCGAGATTCGCGCGGTTGAGCAGGACCGCGCTGACGGCGGCGCGCTCATCGCGCTCGCTCAGCTGAGCGTCATCTTCACGGCATAAAACAGCGCCCCGCGGGCCGTGATGGCCAGCGGGGCGCGCAGCAGAAGCTAGGACTTCTTGGAGCCGATCTGTTCGATGACGGCGTCGGCGACCTCGCGCATCGTCAGGCGGCGATCCATCGAGGTCTTTTGGATCCAGCGGAAGGACTCCGGCTCGGTCAGGCCCATCTTGCTCATGAGCAGGCCCTTGGCGCGGTCCACGCGCTTGCGGGTTTCGAACCGGTCGGTCAGGTCAGCGACCTCGGACTCCAGCGACTGAATTTCGTTGAAGCGCGAGACCGCGATCTCGATCGCGGGCAGCAGATCCGAGGGGTTGAACGGCTTAACGACGTAGGCCAGGGCGCCGGCGTCGCGGGCTCGCTCCACGAGCTCGGTCTGGGAGAACGCGGTGAGCATCACGACGGCGCAGATACGGTCCTTCAGGATGCGCTCGGCGGCGGTAATGCCGTCCATCTCGGGCATCTTGATGTCCATGACGACGACGTCCGGCTCCAGCTCGTTTGCCAGTTCGACGGCCTTGGCGCCGTCACCCGCTTCGCCCACGACCTCGTAGCCCGCATCCGTCAGGGACTCGACAATGTCCAGGCGGATCAGCGGCTCGTCTTCGGCCACGACAACGCGGCGCGGCGTGCGCTTGTGCTGCTCGGATTCACCCTGCACTTCGGCGACGTCGTCGAACTCAATCGTCGGAGTGTTGCTATCCTCGTTCGTCTCGCTCATGTTCATTTCTTTCACGCGGTTCCCGGATTGGGGTGCTCCCGGAGGGACTCGAACCCTCACGCCTCTCAGCGCTGCATTTTGAGTGCAGTGTGTCTACCGATTCCACCACAGGAGCTCGCTATCAGATTAGCCAGTTAACACTACCACCGTGGGGTTTCGTCATGGCCCATCCAATAACGTGACGCGTCACTCACCGTTGATTGGGGAGATGAACTTCGCCGATCTTGTGAACGCGGATGGAGTTCGTCGAGCCGACAGTGCCGGGCGGCATGCCGGCGACGATGACGACGCGATCGCCGTTTTCGCCGAGGCCCGACTCCTGCAGGTAGTAATCCACCTGCTCGACCATGTCATCGGTGTGCGAGACGGCGGGCACCTTGTAGGTGTAGACGCCCCAGGACAGTGCGAGCGAGTTGCGGGTCGATTCCAGCGGCGTGAAGGCCAGCAGCGGAATCGGGGAACGCAGCCGGGACATGCGCCGGGCCGTATCGCCGGACTGGGTGAAGGTCACGAGGTACTTGCACTCGATCATTTCGCCGATATCGGCGGCGGCCCTGGTGATGACTCCGGAGCGGGTATGCGGCGCCGAGGTCAGTGGCGCGATGCGGTCGCCGCCGTTTTCCTCGGTGTTTTCGATGATGCGCGCCATCGTGCGCACGGCCTCGATCGGGTATTCCCCGACGGAGGTTTCACCGGAGAGCATGACGGCGTCGGCGCCATCGAGGATGGCATTGGCGCAGTCGGAGGCTTCCGCGCGCGTCGGGCGCGGGTTGGTGATCATCGACTCGAGCACCTGGGTGGCGACGATGACGGGCTTGGCGAAGCGGCGCGCGAGCTCGATGGCGCGCTTTTGCACCAGCGGGACTTCTTCCAGCGGGAGTTCCACGCCGAGGTCACCGCGCGCGACCATGATGCCGTCGAAGGAGTCGACGATCTCGGTCAGGTTGGATACGGCCTGCGGCTTTTCGATCTTGGCGAGCACCGGCACGCGGCGGCCGACCTCGTCCATGATCTCGTGGACGTCTTCGATATCGCGCGCGCTGCGAACAAAGGACAGCGCGATGAAGTCGGCGCCGATGTTCAGCGCCCAGCGCAGGTCTTCCTTGTCCTTATCGGACAGCGCCGGCACGGAGACGGCGACGCCGGGCAGGTTGATGCCCTTGTGGTTGGAGACCGGGCCGGGCACCTCGACGCGGGTCACGACGTCGGTATCGGTGACGGAAAGGACGCGCAGGGCGACCTTGCCGTCGTCGATCAACAGGGGGTCACCTGGGCGGCAATCGCCCGGCAGGCCCTTGAAGGTGGTGGAACAGATCTCCTGGGTGCCGATAATGTCGCGGGTCGTGATGGTGAAGGTCTCGCCTTCTTCCAAAAACACCGGGCCGGACTCGAAGACGCCGAGGCGGATCTTCGGTCCCTGCAGGTCGACGAGAACGGCGACCGCGCGGCCGGAGGTTTGGGCGGCTGCGCGAACATTCGCATAGACGAGTTCGTGTTCTTCGGCGGTTCCGTGGGAGCGGTTGATCCGCGCCACATCCATTCCCGCGTCGACCAGTTCTTGGACTTTTTCCGGGGTTTCCGTTGCCGGACCAATCGTGCAAACGATTTTGGCTCTACGCATGGCTCCAGTCTAAGGGGTGTGGGTGATGATGCAGTGGGACTTTATCGCTGCTGGCGGGCGCCGCGACAACCGGCAGCGAGATCGCTCGCGAGATCGCCGAGGCGATCCATGCCGTCATCTAGCGCGCGCAGCAGCGCCGAGCCGACGATGACGCCGTCGGCAAAGGATCCAATTTCGCGCGCTTGCGTGCCAGAAGACACACCGAGGCCGACGCACACGGGCGTGTCGGTCGCCTCGCGTGTGCGCGCGACAAGCTCTTCGGCCGTCGAGTCGACCTCGCGCCGCTCTCCCGTGACGCCCATCGTCGAGGCGGCGTAGACGAAGCCGCGGCACTGTTGGGCGGTCATCGCGAGGCGTTCGGGGGTGGAGGAGGGGGCGACGAGGAAGATGCGATCCAGGTCGAACTCGTCCGTCGCCTCGATCCACGCGCCGGCCTCATCGGGGATGAGGTCCGGGGTGATGGTGCCCGCTCCCCCGGCGGCCGCGAGATCGCGCGCGAAGCGCTGTTCGCCGTAGCGGAAGATCGGGTTGTAGTAGGTCATGACGAGGATCGGCGCGCCGGTGGCGGCGAGCTGCTCGACGATGGACAGCACGTGGTTGGTACGCGTGCCGGCGGCAAGCGCGGCGGCCCCGGTGTGCTGGATGACGGCGCCATCCATCCCGGGATCGGAATACGGCAGGCCGATTTCTAAAATGTCGAAGCCGGCCGCGATCAGCTGTTTGCCGGCGCGCACCGTCGTATCGACGTCGGGGTAACCGGCGGTGAGGTAGCCGATGAGCGCGGCATCGCCGTCCGCATTGCGCTTCGCGATGGCGGCGGTGGTGGGCGAGGTCACGGTCTTACTCCTGTCGCAGATCGTCTTCGACGAGATCGAAATAGCTCGCCGCGGTTGCCACGTCCTTATCGCCGCGGCCCGAAAGGTTCACGACAATGATGGGCTCGGCGCCGTCGGCGTAGTCGCCACTGGCGTGTTCCTGACCCCAGCGCATGGCGCCCGCCAGGGCGTGCGCCGACTCGATGGCGGGGATGATGCCTTCGGTGCGCGACAGGAGCTGGAAGGCTGCCATCGCTTCGGCGTCGGTCACTGGCCAGTAGGTGGCGCGGCCGATGGCGTGCAGGTGGGCGTGCTCGGGGCCGACCCCCGGGTAGTCGAGTCCGGCGGAAATGGAGTGGGATTCGATCGTTTGGCCGAACTCGTCTTGCATGAGATACATCTTGGCGCCGTGCAGGATGCCGAGGGAACCGCCGACGATGGAGGCGGCGTGCCGGCCCGTGTCAACGCCGTCGCCCGCGGCTTCGATCCCGAGCAGCTGGACGTCGGCGTCGTCGAGGAAGGCATGGAACATGCCGATGGCGTTGGAGCCGCCGCCGATGCACGCGACGGCGACATCGGGCAGGCGCCCGGTGCGCTCAAGGATCTGCTCGCGGGTTTCCTCGCCGATAATCTTTTGCAGGTCTCGCACCATCGCCGGGAAGGGATGGGGGCCGGCGGCGGTGCCAAAAATGTAGTTCGTCGTCGCGACGTTGGTGACCCAGTCACGGAAGGCTTCGTTGATCGCGTCCTTCAGCGTCGCGCTGCCGGCGTCCACGCCGACGACCTCGGCGCCAAGCAGCCGCATCCGTGCGACGTTCAGCGCCTGGCGGCGCATGTCCTCGCGGCCCATGTAGATTCGGCAGCTCAGGCCCAGCAGCGCGGCCGCGGTTGCCGTTGCGACGCCGTGCTGGCCGGCGCCCGTCTCCGCGATGACGCGAGTCTTGCCGATAGCCCTGGTGAGCAGGGCCTGGCCAAGGACGTTATTGATCTTGTGGCTGCCCGTGTGGTTGAGATCTTCGCGCTTCAAAAAGACTCGGGCGTTACCGCAGTGCTTGGCAAAGCGCGGGACTTCCGTCAGCAGCGAGGGGCGGTGCACATAGTCGCGGTGCAGGTCGGATAGCTCAATACGGAAGGAGGGATCCTCCTTCGCTTTCTCCCACGCCACCGTCAAATCGTCGAGCGCGGCGATGAGCGCCTCGGGCACGAATCGACCACCAAACTCGCCGAAGTAGGGCCCGGTTTGGTTCGACAGGGGTGGCTCAGACACGAAGGAGTCCTTTTCCTCGGCGGGGATTAGTTCCACTGCTGGTGGGTGGCGGGATGCTTGGTGATGGAGACCATGTCGGCGACGGCCTTGCGGGGATCGCCATCGCGCACGAGGGCCTCCCCCACGAGGACCGCGTCGGCACCGGCCTTGGCGTATTCCCACACGTCGGCGGGGCTGCGCACACCGGATTCGGCGATCGTGATGATCGAATCGTCGATGACCTCGCGGACTTCGGCGAAGGTGGCGCGGTCGACCTGCAGGGTGTGCAGGTTTCGGGCATTGACGCCGATGACGCGGGCACCAGCCGCGGCCGCGCGCATGGCCTCGACGCGATCGTGCGCTTCGACGAGGGCCGTCATGCCAAGGGAGTGGACGCGTTCGATGAGCGAGGTGAGCACGCCCTGTTCCAGTGCCGCGACGATGAGCAGGACCATGTCCGCGCCGTAGGCTCGCGCCTCCCAAATCTGGTAGGGCGTGACGATGAAGTCCTTGCGCAGCAGCGGCACGTCGACAGCGGTGCGCACGGCCGCGAAGTCCTGAAGCGATCCCCCAAAACGACGTTCTTCGGTGAGCACGGAGATGGCGGTGGCGCCACCCGCCTCATAGGCTCGGGCGAGTGCTGCCGGATCTGGGATATCGGCGAGCGCACCCTTCGACGGGGAGCGGCGCTTGACCTCCGCGATGATGGAGACCGCGGCGTCGCGCTGGGAAAGGCAGGCCTGGACGTCGATGGCGCTATCGCGCCGCTCGGCCTGATCCTTCAGCTCCGCCAAGCTCACGCGCGCTTCGCGCGCGGCGACATCCTCGCGAACGCCGACGATGATCTCATCTAGAACCGACATGTGCACTCCTTGGACGACGGCGCGAGCCTAGTCCTCGTACCAGTCCCGCGTCACAACGGTGCGCGGTTGGCCCTTGCCGGCGGCGCGAAAGCCAATGCCGAGCACGGCGGCGGCGACGATGATGACGCCGCCAACGATCTGCGTCGGCAACGAATACAGCACCATACCGATGGATACGACGAGGGCGCCGAGCAGCACGAGCGCGACAAAAATCCACGAGGCGCGGGTATGGCCATGATTGGCGTAGGGCGCGGCGGGGGGCAGGGAATACGTTCGGTTCATGGGGTCCTCCTGGCGGCAAGCTTACCTGTTATTGCGTTGGATCTTCGCCACGTTCCAACGCGTCCCAATCGTCGATGGCACGCACGCGGGGATCGGGCGACATGGGGGAATCCGTCGGAACGGCGGTGATGTCATAGCGGCTGACCGAGCTGGGCCAGCGGGCCGCGAGCACGAGTCCGGCCAAAGCGAGTGCAACGGCCAGGATCGCTAGCAGCGTGCCCACCCAGATGGTGGGCAGCGTCTGGATCGTCGTGACCTCACCGGTGCCCGAGGATAGCGAGCTGTACAGCCGCGTAAGGTCCTCGGGGGTGGCGAAAAGCGTCGAGCCAAATGCCCACGTGCAGGCGCCCGCAGCTACGGCCGCAATCCCGCACACGATGCGGGCGCCGACCTTCTTCGTCAGGGCCAGCGCAATCCCCGCCGCGGCAAGCGCGAGGGCAGCGGCTGGGCCGATTGGCATGAGCTGGAAGCCGGTGAGGGTGGTCTTCGTCGTGCCGGCAACCGAGATGACTTCAGCCCGCAGCCAACCGAGCGCACTGCCGGCGAGCAGCGCGATGCCAAGGACGACGAGGCCGGTGGCGACCTGGGCGCGGGTCAGTCTCATGACGTGGCCACCAAACTCGCAGCGCGCGAGACGGCCGCCAGTGCAGCGGCGGCCTTCGTGCGGCATTCGGCGTGTTCGGATTGCGGCACGGAGTCCGCGACGATGCCCGCGCCCGCCTGGACGTAGGCGGTGCCGGAAACGATGACGGCCGTGCGGATCGCGATCGCCATGTCGAGATTGCCCTGCAGGTCGATGTAGCCCACAACGCCGCCGTAGAGTCCGCGCCGGGTCGGTTCCAATTCATCGATGAGCTGCATCGCTCGCACCTTCGGGGCGCCCGAGAGCGTACCGGCGGGAAAGGCCGCGGCCAGCGCATCGATGGCGGAGACGTCTTCAGCCAGCTTTCCGGTAACCGTGGAGGTCAGGTGCATGATGTGCGAATAGCGTTTGATCGCCATGTAGTCCTCGACGCTGACGGTCCCGGGCTCGCAGACGCGGTTGAGGTCATTGCGGGCGAGGTCCACGAGCATGACGTGCTCGGCGACCTCCTTGGGATCGGCGAGGAGTTCCTCCGCTAGCGCCCGATCGGCGGCCGAGCTCTCGCCGCGCGGCCGCGAGCCCGCGATCGGGAAGGTGCGCACGCCGCGGCCGCGGACCTCGACGAGCGTTTCGGGCGAGGACCCCACGATGTGGAAGACGCCGCCATCGGCCCTCGGCAGCGCGAAGATGTACATGTAGGGCGAGGGGTTCGTCGCCCGCAGGACCCGGTAGACCTCGAGCGGGTCGGCCGGGCAGGCAAGGCTCGCGCGCTGAGACAGGACGATCTGGAAGACTTCGCCGTCGATGATGGCCTGGTGGGCGCGTTCGACGATATCGACGAATTCGTCCTCGGTCATGCTGAAAGTCGGCTCGGGGGCCGCATGGTCCTCAGCGATGACGCGCGGGATGGGAACGCCGGCGCGCGGCGCCGCTAGGGTCGCCGCCATCGTATCGAGGCGGCTGAGCGCATCGTCATAGGCGGCATCGGCGCGCTCGTCGCTGCCATCGAAGTTGATAGCGCAGGCGATGAGCCAGATCTCCCCGCTGCAGTGGTCAAAAGCGATGACGTCGGTGGCAAGGGCCAGCGCGACATCGGGCACGGGGACATCGGGCTCGGTGCGCGGCGGCAGGTCTTCAAAGCTGCGCACGATCTCCCAGCCGAGGGCGCCAACGAGGCCGCCGGTAAACGGCGGGTAGTCCTCCGGCAGCGGCGCGTGGCGCAGCACGCTCGAGGCTTCGCGAATAAGCTCAATCGCCGGGCCGCTTGGCGTCAGGCCAGCCGGGATGCGGCCCCGCCAGTGCGCGGTCTCGTCATGGGCGATGAGGAAGGCCGGGCAGTTGACTCCGACGAAGGACCAGCGGCCCCACTCGCCGTGCTCGGCCGACTCCAAGATGAACGTGCCAACCTCACCACCGAAGGCGCGGTAGACGGCACTTGGCGTGAGGTCCTCGGCAAGCATGCGGCGCACGATCGGCACCGCGCGCGCACCTTCAGCAGCCTCGTGGAAACCGGCGCGGTCAGGAACGGTGCTCCCCCACCTCATGCGTCCTCCTCACCCTGGATGACGGGAAGCTCGCGGCCGGAAAAACACGTGTCGGTTCCGGTGTGGCACGCCCCACCGACCTGGGTGACCTGGACGAGCAGGGTATCGCCGTCGCAATCGAGCGCGGCTGCGCGCACGTATTGGACGTTCCCGGAGGTATCGCCCTTGCGCCAGTATTCCTGGCGGCTGCGGGAATAAAACCAGACGCGCCCGCTGGACAAGGTGCGGGCTAGGGCCACGTCGTCCATATAGCCGACCATGAGGACCGAGCCGTCGTCGACGGACTGGATGACGGCCGGGATGAGGCCGTCGCGATCAAATCGGACGCGGCCGTGTAGCTCCTCGGGCAGGGCATCGCTGTCGGTCATGAGCGCACCTCGAATCCGGCGTCGGCAAGGCCGGCCTTGACGTCGCCGATGGTGAGTTCGCCGTAGTGGAAGACGGAGGCGGCGAGAATGGCATCGGCGCCGGCGCGGGCGGCGGCCACGCAGTGTTCGACGCTGCCGGCACCGCCCGAGGCGATGAGCGGCAGGCGCACGGCCTCGCGGACCGCGCGCAGCATGGGCAGGTCGAAACCGGCGCGCGTGCCGTCGGCATCCATGGAATTCAGCAGGATCTCGCCGGCGCCGCGCTCGGCGGCTTCTTTCGCCCACGCGATCGCATCCAGGCCCGCGCTTGTGCGACCGCCGTGGGTCGTGACCTCGTAGCCGGAGGGCATTTCGCTATTGGCGCGCGCATCGACCGACAGCGTAATGACCTGGGAGCCGAAGCGGGTGGCGATCTCGGTCAGCAGCTCCGGGCGCGTGATCGCCGCGGTGTTAATGCCGATCTTGTCGGCGCCGCAGGCGAGCAGCTCGGCGACGTCGGCAACGCTGCGCACGCCGCCGCCAACGGTCAGGGGCACGAAGACCTGTTCGGCGGTGGCTTGCACGACCTCGCGCGTCGTGCCACGGCCCTCAGCGGAGGCGGAGATATCGAGGAAGGTGAGCTCGTCGGCGCCCGCGGCGTCATAGGCGCGCGCGAGCTCGACGGGATCACCCGCGTCCTTCAGGTCGGTAAAGTTCACACCTTTGACGACCCGACCCTCGAGCACGTCAAGGCAGGGGATGATTCGGATAGCTGGCGCCATGCCGTAAGCCTACCGGGGCCGGCAATCGGGCTCTAACCGGTCTCGTTTCTCTCTGCTGGCGCGCGCCGCTAGCCTAGGGTCATGCTTCAGCCACCTCGCGCGATCATTGCCATCGATGGCGCGACGGGTGTCGGCAAATCGACGATCGCTGCGGCGCTGGCCGCGCAGCTGCGCTCGAGCGGCCTTACCGTCGTCATCCTTTCCCTCGATCTGCTGTCCTACGGCTGGCATGACCTGGCCGGTGGGGTGCGTCGCGGCGGTGAGTGCGCCGCCCGGTTCCGGGCCGACGGGCGTTTTGACTACCAGCCCTACGACTGGCATCTGGGGCGCGTGAGCGATGAGCGGGTAAGTGCTGCTGGGCAGGTGCTGATCCTCGACGGTTGTGGCGCGGCGAGCCGGGAATTTGCCGCCGCCGCGGCCGATCCGGCGATCCTCGACGCCGCCATCATCGCGCGGGCCTCGGTTGCCACCCGCACGCGCCGGATCAGCCAGCGTGATGCCTATGACTGGTCGGATATGCGGGAGGCCTGGGAGTCGCAGCACGAGGCGCTGAGCTACGGCTGGCTGCCGAATCTCATCGTCATCGGCGAGGACGATTAACCCTCGGTGAGGAATTCGCGCACGCGGGAGGTGGGGCGGCCGATGATGGCCCGCCCGCGCGCCACGATGACCGGGCGCTCCATCAGCTCGGGATGCTCGGCGAGCACGGTAGCGACCTGCTCGGCGGATTCAACGTCGGCGCGGGTCAGCCCCGCGGCGATGAAGGAATCGCCGCGCCTGACGAGGGCGCTCGGCTCATCGACGAGCATCGAGAGGAGTTCGAGAAGTTCGTCCCGGCTCGGTGGCGTCGCGAGGTAGTTGATGACCCGCACCTCGCGGCCAGCAAGCTCGGCCATCGCCGCGCGCGATTTGGAGCAGGCGGCATTATGGTAGATCGTCGTCTCGCTCACTGGCCCTCCTCGGGCGTGTAGGCGGCGAGGATATCGACGACTATGACGACGGTATCCGTACCGGAGGCCTGATCCGGCGGGATAACGAGCAGCACGCGCGAGCCGACCCGCTGATCCAGGATCCCGGCGCGCATACCTGGCACAACGTCGTTGAGGTTCACCGCGATCGGCGTGGCGGGCTCGGTCGCGTCGATCAGTTCGCCCGTGGACCAGTGCGTCGAGGCAAAGGTGACGAGGACGCGCTGGCCCTCCAGCACCTGGGCGCCCTGCCCCACGATGAGCGGGGCGACCTTCAGATCGGCCGGGGCGGGCTCCTCCCCCATGGCGAGGGCCTGCTGGCGATCGTTGACGAGTCCGACCTCGGGCATCCCGGCCACGGGCTCGGGGACCGTGCCCTCGGCAACCGTCGGCAGGATATCGATCACCGTCACGAGCGTCGTGTCCTTGCCTTTGACCTGGACGGGCTCGAGCAGCACGATGCGGCTGCCCTCGTGTTTGCCGACGAGGGTCTCGGCGAGCACTTCGCCGACGCCGTCGCGATCGATCGTCACGATTTTCGGGGTGCCGAGCGCCGGGCCCTCGATGAGCGTGCCCTCGCCGTCAAAGGTCGTCACGGTGAGGATCGCGGTATCGCCCGCGCCGAGTTCACGCCCGAAGCCCGGGATCGCCTGCAGCTCCTCCCGGTTGGTGACGTTCATGCCATCTGGCAGCGAGACGGCCGGGATTGACCCGAGCGAGCCCTCCACGACGACCGATTGGACCTGGGCGGTCGGTTCCTTATCGATGCTTTGCTCGCTGCAGCCGGCGAGCACGAGACCCGCGGCCAGGAGCGCGGCAATGATTCGGCTACGCGCTAGCACCACGGCACCTCGACTTCCGGTCCGCGCATATCGGCGATGAGGGCCGCGACGTGCTCATCGCTGGCCGCAAACGGGTCATCGAGCCGAATCGCCTTGTGGGCGGCGTCGTTCAGCCGGATATGCGTCCAATCAACGGTGTGGTCGCGGCGGTGTTTTTCGGCCGCCGCGATAAAGGCGCCGCGCACCTTCGCGCGCGTGGTAGCCGGTGGGTTGACGAGCGCGTCATCGACGTCAGCCGCGCTCGTCAGGCGCGCGAGCATGCCGCGCTCTTCCATCCGCGGCGCGATCCCGGCGTCGGTGACGTCGTGATAGGCGAGCATGAGCCGGGAGGCCTCAAAGGACTCGAGACGGTGGCCGCGCGCCGCGAGGCGGTCCAGCAGTTTCTTCTTCACCGCCCAGTCGAGTTCCGTCTCGACGGCGCTGTGGTCCCCGCTTGCAATCGCATCGAGGCCGCGCTGCCACAGATCCAGCGCGTAGCGGTGCAGCCGCGTCAGTTCGAGATCAGCGTTCGTGATCGCCTCGAGGTAGGTGCGTTGGATATCGACGGCGGTTATCGCGCGCCCGCCCACGACGTCGCAGCGTACCGTTCCGGACAGGTCCTGGCAGACCTCGCGGATCGCGCGCATCGGGTCAAGCAGTTCGATTCGCGGTAGCTGGCCGCGTTCGGCGAGGGTGAGCAGCAGCTCGGTGACGGCGACCTTCGCGCACGTCGCGGCCTCGCTGATGTTGGTGTCCCCGACGATGACGTGCAGCCGCCGGTAGCGATCGGCGTCGGCGTGCGGTTCGTCGCGGGTGTTGATGATCGGGCGGGAGCGGGTCGTGGCCGAGGAGACCGCGTCCCACGTCTGGTCGGCGCGCTGGGAGAACCCGTAGGTCGCGCGTCCGCGCTTGAGTTTGAGATATCCGGAGCCGACGACAATCTGGCGCGTGACGAAGAACGCCAGCAGCGATTCGATCATCTCGCGAAAGCGCGGCGTGCGGCGCACGAGGTAGTTTTCGTGGCAGCCATAGGAATTCCCGCGTGAGTCCGCGTTATTGCGAAACAAGTGGATCGCACCCAGGATCTCATCGGCGGCTAGGCGCTGATTCGCGGTCCGGGCGAGGTCGGCCATGAGCGTTGTTCCGGCCCGGTCTTGGGCGAGGATGTCCTCGAGCCGGTCACACTCCGCGGTCGCATATTCCGGGTGGGCGCCGACGTCGAGGTAAAGCCGTCCCCCATTGGGCAGGAACACGTTGGTGGACCGGCCGCGATCTTGCACGGGTCGAAACAGCAGCAGCGCAGCCTCTTCGGCGCCGACGGGGGGCTCCCCCTCGGCGAGGTGCGCGCAGGTGATACCGAATTCGGTTTCGATCCCGTAGATCCGACGGTCGGTCACTGTCCGCCTTTTTGGACAAAGCCCTGGACGAAGGATTCGGCGTTGGCTTCCAGCACGGTATCGATCTCGTCGAGCAGGTCATCGACGTTCTCCGTCTGGGCGCTGGGCGTGACGGTGAGTTCTTCTTCTTCGGTTTCGGCAGCCGATGATTGCGGCCTGAGGTATTCACGACGCATGGAAAATCCCTAGGTTAATGTGTCAACGATGGTAGCGAGGTCCGCCTCCGGCAGCTCGCCAATCCGGTGATAGCTCCCACCGTAAGGGTCCGGCATGGTGATGCGCATCAGGGCATCATCATGTGGATTGCGGGCGATGAGCGAGGACCAGGAGGCCGAGTGGATCTCGCCGGGGTGGTTCTTAATGAGCTGGCCGCGCAGGTAGGCGCGGGTGTCCTTCGGCGGCTCGACCGCCGCGTGGGCGATGGCCTCCTCCGAGACGAGCCGGCGCACCTTGCCGGCCCGGGCGAGAGCTGCCGAGATCGATACCGCGGGGTTGACGTTGGAGAACTGCAGGTCGAGGGCGGCGAGCTTGGGATGATCCCAGCTCAGTCCCCCGCGCTCGCGCATGCGCTCCAGCAAGTGGAGTTTTCCGACCCATTCGATATCGGTCTCAACCTCCGATAGGTCGGAGCCGAGCCCGTCGAGCAGGCGGCTCCAGGTGCGAAGGATTTTGTCGGTGGCATTATCGGCGAGGCGATCGGCTTGAAGGGCCGATGCGATCAGGTCGCGGAAGATCCGGTGAATATCGAGCGCGGTGTACCTGCCGGAGGCCGTGGACAGCGTGTGGGTGAGCGGCTCGCGGGATACGCCATAGACGTCGAAGACGGGCGCGGACAGCGTCAGTGCGTCCAGATCGAGCGGGACCGAGCCGCGCTCTAGGAACCACAGCACGAGCGAGGTGACCCCCACCTTGACGTAGGTGGAGACGTCGAAGGTGTTAGCATCGCCCACGATGACGTGCAGGCGACGCCAGCGCCGGGCATCGCAGTGCGGCTCGTCGCGGGTGTTGATGATCGGGCGGTTGAACGTCGTTTCAAGCCCGACCTCGTTTTCGATGTAATCGGCGCGCTGGGAGATCTGGAATCCGGCCTCTTCGCTCTTTTGGCCGATGCCGACGCGTCCGGCGCCGCAGATCAGCGGGCGGACGGCGAAGAACGTCGTCAGGTGCTGGACGACATCACCGAAGGGCAGGTCGCGGTCGATGAGGTAATTCTCGTGGCAGCCGTAGCTGGCGCCCTTACCGTCGACGTTGTTCTTATAGATCTGGATCTCGCGCCCGGAGCGCGCGGCGAGCTCGGTGGCCCGCTGCATGATGAGGTCACCGGCACGGTCGTAGGTCACGACATCGAGCGGCGTGAGGACCTCGGGTGAGGAGTACTCGGGGTGGGCGTGATCGACGTAAAGGCGGGCGCCGTTGGTGAGCACGGCGTTGGCGGGACCGGAGCGGCCGGTCCCCTCCAGCGTCTTCGTCACGTGGGTGCCCGGCCCGGAGGGGGCCGCGCTGTTCGGGTCGTCCGTCAGCATGGACGGGTCAGCGGCGCTGCGCGGCAGCCGGTAGCCGCGGGCATCCGAGAGCGGATCCTCCCCGCGGTAGTCCCACGCGGCGTGCGGGACGGCCTCGGCATAGGCGCTGACGATGGTGTTCGACAGCTCAATAACGTTGGCCTGGACCCCGGCCTCAGCGATCCCGTATTCGGTTTCGATGCCCATCGGGCGAATCACGGTCATGGTGCTCCTTGGGCTATTCGGCGGTTGCCACGTCGGTCACGCGAGCGCCGGCGCGCCCAAGAACGCGCGCCCATTCCTCGGGATCGGTCGTGGCCCGCAAGGCATCGTGTTCCCGCTTTTCCTGCGTCAGGGCGGCGTGCATGTGGGAGGTTCGGATGCCGCGCTCGCCGCTGGCCAGGAAGTCCTTGACTGCGGCCTTCTTGACGCGATCGACGATATTGGCAACGAGCGCACCGGAGACGAAGTCCTTGAAGTACATCGTGTGACGCGAGCCGTCGGCGAATGTCACGATGAACATTTTCTCGGAGTCCTCGGTGGCGAAAATTCGATCGACCGCGACCTGAGTAAGGTGCTTGATCACGCCACTGATGCCGCCGTAGCGTGAGATCTCGTCCTCGTGATACGGCAGGGATTCGGTGAGGTACTTGTAGAAAATATCTGCCGTGCCTTCGCGGTCCGGCCGGTTGACGCGGATCTTGACGTCGAGGCGTCCCGGGCGCAGGATCGCGGGGTCGATCATGTCCTCGCGGTTGGAGGCGCCAATGACGACGACGTTATCGAGTTGCTCGACGCCGTCGATCTCGGCGAGCAGCTGCGGCACGATCGTGGTTTCTACATCCGAGGAGACTCCGGAGCCGCGGGTGCGGAATAGGGATTCCATTTCGTCGAAAAAGACCACGACCGGCATTCCGCTGGAGGCCTTTTCCCTCGCACGTGCAAAGATCGTGCGAATGTGGCGCTCGGTTTCCCCGACGTACTTATCGAGCAGTTCGGGGCCCTTGATGTTCAGGAAGTAGGCCTTGTCCCCTTCGGCGCGCGTCGTGCGGGCAAGTGAGGTGGCAACCGCCTTGGCGATGAGCGTCTTTCCGCATCCGGGCGGACCATAGAGCAAGACGCCCTTGGGTGGGCGCAGTCCGTGTTCGCGGAACGTATCGGGATGTGCGAAGGGCAGCTCAATGGCGTCGCGAATCTCCATGATCTGCTCGTTCAAGCCACCAATGTCGCTGTAGTCGACATCGGGTTCTTCTTCCAGAAGGAGGTCATCAAGCTCAGACAGTTGGATGATCTCCAGCGCCGTGCCGCTTTTCAGGTCGGCGAGCAGGACGTCTCCGATTCGCACTCGGGTAGCGGCCAGCTCGCCCGAGGGGATCAGCACGATCGAATCATCAGCGCGGCTCGTGGCGACAATGCGGCCATCGGAAAGGACTTCGCGAACGTAGACCAGGGCGCCCGTGGTCTCATAGCCGGCAGCGCTGATAGCAAGCATCTGCTCGTTCAGCCGGACCAGCTGGCCCCGCCGGATGGCACCGAGCGGCATAGTGGGCACAACGGGTAGTCGCATCCGGCGGCCGCCGACCATGACGTCGGCTTCCCGGGCCGCCATATCGGCTTCGAGGAACACGCCATAGGATCCAGGCGGACGGGTTAGGGTGTCGAGTTGTTCCTGGAGTTCTTCCAGGCGTCGTCGGGCGGTCGCTAACGCGGCGGATAGACGCTCGTTTTTGTGCGCGAGCGAAATCGCCTCCTGTTGGAGTTCCTGAACTCTGGCTTCGGTGAAATCTGCCATGTTGCGTCCTCCTCGCGAACGCTAAAGGTCCCGATAATAACCAGCCTATGCCTCGGGCAAAAATTGGGCCGCTATGTTCGCGGTGAATTGGCTAACGTTCGCCTTCGTCGCGGAGTTTTTCTAAGAACTTTTCGCGCGCTTTCAAATCTCTGGTCACGCGCCGAATCTTGCGTTCGGAGACCGGGCGTTCGCCAAGTTCTGCTGGATCCCACACCCCTTCGCCGGCGTAGGCTCCCTTGGCAGGACGGCGATGCCTGCGCGGCGTGGTGGTGCCGGGCGCGAGCTTTCGAGCGGTGACAAGGAATCCGGTGTGGCCCACCATCCGGTGATCGGGCCGGACCGCCAGTCCTTCAAGATGCCAGGTGCGCAGCATCGTCTCCCAGGCTCGCGGTTCCGTATAGGCCTCGGTGTCGCGCAACTCTTCGACGAATCGCGATAGTTGCGTGGTCGTGGCAACATACGCCAGCACCAGTCCACCCGGGATGAGTGCGTGGGATGCCGCCTCGATGTTCTCCCAGGGCGCGAGCATATCCATGATGAGGCGATCAACGCTGCGCTCGGGAAGCGAAAACAGCACATCGGCGAGGTCTCCGAGACGTAGGTCCCACGCGGGGTGCGGCGCTCCGAACCACGATTCGACGTTGAGCTTGGCGATCTCGGCGAAATCTTCGCGGCGTTCCACCGAAATCAACGATCCCTGCTCGCCCACCGCGCGCAGCAAACTCATGGACAGCGCACCGGATCCGACCCCGGCTTCGACCACGCGAGCTCCGGGATAAATGTCGGCCTGACCGATAATCTGTGCCGCATCCTTGGGGTAAATGACGGCGGCACCGCGCGGCATTCCCAGAACGTAATCGCTCAATAATGGCCGTAAGACGAGATAGTCATAGCCGATTGAGGTCGTAATGACGGCACCGTCGTCGCAGCCAATGATCTCGTTATGAGAAAAAGTGCCGCGATGGGAGTGGAAATGCCCGTCCTCGTGCAAGGCGATGGTGTGCATTTTTCCTTTGTAATCCGTCAGTTGTACACGCTCGCCGGCGCGGATCGGGCCGCGGCGCGAGACCATATCGAGTTCGGGAGAATTCGTCACAACTGGTCACGCTACTAGACAATCCGCCCCAGCCCGAACACCGGGCTGCCGGCAGTCGGTACCGAAGGTGTCCCCGCGGCGGGGATAAGGTGGCTGCATGTCTCGTTCCGCACTCTCACCCTCACGCGCCAAGGACTTTTTGCAGTGTCCACTCCTGTTTCGCTATCGAACGGTTGACCGGCTGCCCGAGCCGCCCTCACCGGCCGCAGCGAAAGGCACGCTTGTCCACGCTGTCTTGGAGCGCCTTTATGACGCTCCTGCCAGCGAGCGCACCCCCGAGCACGCCCTGTCACTACTGCCAATCCAGTGGGAGGAGCTGCGCGGGAGAAATCCGCGTATCGAGGCCCTGTTCGACACCCCGGGCGAGCTCGCGACCTGGCTGGCCGAAGCCCGCTCGCTCATCGAGAACTACTTCCGGATCGAAAACCCCGCGAACCTGGCACCGGCGGCCCGCGAGCGCTTCGTCGAAGTGGCAGTAGGAGATGGAATCCTCGTACGCGGCTTCATCGACCGCGTTGATGTTGCGCCTGATGGCCGCATGCGGATTGTGGACTATAAGTCCGGCAAATCCCCCAAGCCGCAATACACCTCCGAGGCGCTGTTCCAAATGCGGTTCTATGCGCTCATGGTGTGGCGGATTAGTGGAAAAATCCCGGCCCGGCTCCAGCTCGTGTATCTCGCCGACGGCCAAATCCTCACCCTCGATCCGTGGGAAGACGACCTGCTTGCGATGGAGCGCGAGATCTTATCGATCTGGGCCAATATCGAGGCTGCCGCTCTGGCAGGTGAGTTTCGACCCAAGCGGACGCCACTGTGCCCCTGGTGCTCATTCCAGAAATTCTGCCCCGAATTCGGCGGCGATATCTTGCCACTGCCACCGGGCGGGATTTCTCGCTTGCTCACAGCGCGCACAGCTGAGCAAACTGCCGCCGCACCCCCGGCGCAGCCCCCGTCGGATCCGGCGCCGATGCGTCCCAGCGATGAACCGGCCGGTCCAGAAGTCTAAGAAGCGTGGCGCTCGGCGTGCAGGCGCTCGATCGTCTCAAGCGTCACGTCGCCTAGTGACGTGAATTCGCAGACGCCCTCAGGGCTCTCGGCACCTTCTGCTGGCGGGACGAAGATCGTCGTGGCACCCGAAGCTGCCGCGGCCTTCACTCCGGTCGGCGAGTCTTCCAGCGCTACGCACTGGTGTGCCTCTAAGCCCAGCTGCGCCATCGCCGACAGGTACGCCTCCGGATCCGGTTTTTGCCGCGTGACGGAATCGCCCGAAATACACACATCAAAGCCCTGCAAGCCGTCCCAAACGGCCTGCACGTACGGCCCGACGGCGAGCGTGACGAGGGCGAGTTTCAGTCCCGCCGCTCGCGCCTGAGTCACGAGTTCTTCCGCGCCGATGCGATATGGCACGCCATCGTTGCGGATATAGCCCGCCATCGTCTCGATGAGCAGGCGCGAAATGTCTTCCACGTCTTCGCTCAGTCCGCCAGCTTCCTTGACCTGTCGAGCGGTGAACTGCAGCGGCTTGCCGACGCACTCATCGGCCTGCTCGCGAGACCAGGTGCCGCCCCCGGCGTGGACGAGATCTGCTTCGGCCTTGAACCAGTAGCGTTCGGAGTCGATGAGCGTCCCATCCATGTCCCACAGGAGGGCGGCGAGCTCGGTCATAGGGATTCGACGCAGCCGCAGGTCGTATCGAACGGGCCACCAATCAGACAGATTCCCAGCAGCGCGTCGACGGTTGTGACAAGGTCCGCGAGTTCTTCGGTCTCGTCGCCCTCGGTCATGCGCGGCGCATCCCCGGCGGCCCAGGCATCAAGAGCCCACAGCGCACCGGGTGTATCGAGGTCATCGGTCATACAGTCGTGGACGACGAGGGCCGTCATCGCCGCACCGGGCGCGCGCGCAGCGATCGCGTCCTGGTAGGCCTGTAACCGTTCAGTCGCCCGCGTCAGATCAGCGTCGGTCCAGTGGTGATCATCGGCGTAATGATGGTCGAGCATGGCAAGGCGAACAACGCGAGGGTCAACCCCTTGATCGACGAGCTTGGAGACGAGCACGAGGTTGCCCAGCGATTTGCTCATCTTCTCCCCCTCGTAGCCGATCATTCCGGCGTGCAGGTAGAGAGCAGGCTCTTCATGCCCCAGCGCGCGCAGGTGCATCGCCGACATTTCGTGATGCGGGAAGACCAAATCCGAGCCGCCTCCGACGATCGTCGGCGCGCCACCCAGGTAGTGTTCGCCGATCGCCGCGCATTCGATATGCCAGCCCGGGCGCCCCTCCCCCAGGTCCTTGCCGTTCCAGGACGGCTCTCCCTCCCGCGCGCCGCGCCACAGCAGCGGGTCGAGTTCGTCATGCTTGCCCTCGCGCTCCGGGTCACCACCGCGCTCGGCAAACACCTCCATCATCTCGACTCGGCTGAAGCCGGAGACTTCACCAAAACGCGGATCGGCAGCGACCTCGGCATACACGTCATCGGCTCCGCCCTCGCCACTGGCGAGCCCATAGGTGTCGGACATACGCTCAACAGCGCTGACGACCAGGTCAACCGATTCGACCGCACCGACGTAATGGTCGGGGGCGAGGACGCGAAGATTCGTCATATCCGAGCGGAACAGATCGATCTGGCTCGTGGCCAACTCGCGCCAATCCACCCCGATCTTCGCGGCGCGCTCCAGCAGCGGGTCATCAATATCGGTGACGTTCTGGACGTAGGTCACGTTGTAGCCACCCGCACGCAGGGTGCGCACGAGGGAATCGAACGTCAGATACGTTGCCGCATGACCAAGATGGGTCGCGTCATAGGGCGTGATACCGCATACGTAAAGGCGGACATCGCCGTCGGGGGTGAGCCCGTCGGGCCCCAGTCGAACGGGCCCAGGGGCCTCATGACGAAGCTGAGGAACTTTCGGAGAGAGCCATGAATCCACGGCCCTAGCCTACCGGGTAGGCGTGAATGGCTCCTGCCGCTACCAAGATGACCACCAGGACCGCGAGGGCGACCCGATAGATGACGAACGGCATGAAGGAGTGGGTCTGAATGAGCTTCAAGAACCACACGATGATGAAGTAGGCGACGACGAAGGCGACGACGGTGGCCAGCAGGGTCGGGCCGAGCCCGACGGCAGCGTCCTCACTGAGCCCGTCCTTGAACAGCTTGTAAAAGCCCGAGCCCATGACCGCGGGGATCGCGAGCAGGAAGGAGTAGTCGGCGGCAGCTTTGCGCGAATAACCCATGAAGAGCCCCGCGGTGATGGTGCCGCCGGAGCGGGAGACGCCGGGCACCAGCGCGAGTGCTTGCGCGAAACCGAAGATCGCGGCGTCGCGCGGGTTGAGTTCTTCCAGCTCCTTCGTTCGCTTGGAGAATCTGTCGGCGACCCCCATGAGGATGCCGAAACCTGCGAGCATAGCGGCCGTGATGTACAGGTGCCGGAAGTTCGTATCGATCCAGCTCTCCAGCAGCACACCGAGCACGACGATCGGGATCGAACCAAAGATCACGTACCAACCCATGCGGGCATCCGGATCGGACTTCGGCACGGTGTTCTTCCACGGCCCAATCGGCAGTGCCCCGGCCCACGCCTTGATGACGGCCCAGATCTTATGCCGGAAATACAGCACGACGGCGGCCTCGGTACCGATCTGAGTGATCGCGGTGAAGGCCGCGCCGGGATCCCTTCCCCCAAGCAGGTCGCCGACGATCCGCAGGTGCGCGGATGAGGAAATCGGCAAGAATTCTGTCAGTCCCTGAACGAGTCCAAGGATGATCGCTTCGATCCAGCTCATGATCCCTAAGCGTAGGGCAGCGACGCACGAATTCTGCATTGGCGCTACCGTAAGTTTCTATGGAACAGCGACAGCTTGGTCACACGGGTCTGCGAGTATCGGCCACGACGTTAGGGACGATGACGTGGGGCTCCGATACCGATGAGCACGAGGCCAAAGATCTCCTGACCGAGTTTGTCGACGCCGGCGGTTCGCTGCTCGATACCGCACCCGGCTATGGCCAGGGACACGCCGAAGAACTCATTGGTGAGCTTCTTGACGATGTCGTTGATCGCCGCGACGTCATCCTCATGACGAAGGCCGGCGTCTCTCCTGCGCGCGGCGGCGGTGCCCGCCTCGATACCTCCCGGCGGACGTTGCTGACCTCGCTCGACGATTCACTCGCGCGCCTCGGTGTGGAGACCGTCGACATTTTCATGGTTCAAGCCCCGGACTCGCTCACTCCGCTCGCCGAGGTTGCAGGCGCTTTGACGCAGGCGGTCACGAGCGGCCGCGCCCACTACGTAGGGGTATCGAACTTTGCGCCGTGGCAGATTGGCTACCTCGCCGGGATGATGGGCCCCGAGGTTCCGCTCTCGCTCATCCAAGCCGAGTATTCACTTCTCAAGCGCGACCCCGAAGACGATCTCTTCGAGCTGTGTGAAGCGCTGGGTTTGGGGTTCGTAGGTTGCGCCGGCCTTGGTCGCGGCGTGCTCACCGGAAAATACCGCCACACGATTCCGGCCGATTCGCGTGCCGCCTCGACGCACCTCGCGGCCTATGTCGAGCCCTACTTATCGGGCACCTACGCTGGGATCGTGGAAGCCGTCGCCACGGCAGCCCAAGGCCTAGATGTGCAACCGCTGCAAGTGGCGGCCGCCTGGGCGCGCTGCCACCCAGCGGTGAGCTCCCTCATTGTTGGTCCCCGGACGGCAGCACAATTTCGGCCGCTCCTCACGGCCGATTTTGAGCTTCCGGACCAGATTTACGCGGCCCTGAGCGAGGCTACGTTCGACTAACTACTTCTTTTCGTCGATGATCTCGAGATCATCGTCGTCATCGTCATCGAAGTCGAGGTCGTCGTCGAAGTCGTCGTCATCGAACTCTCCCTCGTCATCGTCGTAGTAGTCATCATCGTCGTCGTCATCGCCATTGCTGTAGGTATCCAGCGGAACGTCAACGTCGAAGGTCGTCATCAGCGCGTCATCGTAGGTGAGGAACGCGTCTTCCAACGTGTTCGCGGCGCTCGTGACCGAGGCGGCATCCGGATCCTGCGCTGCCACGGCAGCGTGGTAGTGGGCTTCGAGGGCGGCGATCAGTCGATCGAGTGCTGCACGAGGGTCAGTAGCCATGTCTCGAGCCTATCGCCGGTGACCGACATTTGCGAGAACTATTAGCCTAAGCCTCTTGCAGCAGGTCGAGCAGGACGCGGCAACCGAACTCTAAAGCGGAGATCGGAACCCGCTCATCCACCCCGTGGAACATGGCCGGGAAGTCGACATCGACGGGAAGCTGGAGTGGCGTAAAGCCATACCCTTTAATCCCGAGCAGCGACAGCGACTTATTGTCGGTGCCGGCAGAAAGCATGTACGGCAGCACGGTTGCTTCCGGGTCGTGCCGCGAGATCATGTCGACCATCGTGTCAACGAGGTCTCCCTTGAATGGGACTTCGAGCCCAATATCCTGCGTCTCGGGCACAATCTCGACGTCGGGGCCCGCCAGGCGCTTGAGGGTGGCCATCATGTCTTCCTCGGTTCCCGGGATAGGCCTGACATCGATCGTGGCCGTTGCGGTCGTCGGGATGACGTTGGCTTTGTAACCGGCGCCGAGCTGAGTTGGATTCGCCCCGGTGCGCAGGGTGGCTCCTACGAAGGTCTTTGCCGGTCCGAGGGCATCAATGAGCGGCCAAATGGTGGACTCGTCCTCTTCGTCCCACGTGGTGCCGGTCAGGTCAGCTACGCCGTCGAGGAGCTGGCGAACCGTGTCTGTCAGGTGCAGCGGCCAGGCATGATTCCCGATCCGATGGATCGCTCCCGCAAGGTGCGTGATGGCATTGTCTTCGTTGATCTGCGAGCCATGACCGGCACGCCCCGAGGCGACAAGGTTGAGCCACTGCAGGCCCTTTTCCGCGGTTTGCAGAAGATAGACACGCTTACCGGCGACCATCGTCGAATAGCCGCCTACCTCACCGATCGCCTCGGTGGCGCCGTCGAAGATCTCCGGATGATGATCAACGATCCAGTGTCCGCCCCATTTGGAGCCGGCCTCTTCGTCAGCAAAAAACGCGAGGATGACGTCGCGAGCAGGTTTGATGTTCTTGCGGCGAAGGTAGCGCACGACCGCGATCATCATCGCCACCATGTTCTTCATGTCGACCGCGCCGCGCCCCCAAATGAGCCCGTCTCGGACTTCTCCCGAGAACGGGTGGACTTGCCAGTCCTCGGCAGCCGCCGGAACGACATCCGTATGGCCGTGTAGCACTAATGCTGGGCGGCTCGGATCCTCTCCTTCGAGGCGAGCAAAGACTGACGTACGCCCCTTTGAAGACTCAAGAATCCTGGTTTCGAGTCCGACCTCCTCAAGGAGTTCGGCGACGTATTCTGCGGCAGGACGCTCAACGATTCCCTCGTTCGTACCGAAGTTCGAGGTATCGATCTGGATGAGCTTGCGACAAATCTCGACGACCTCGTCTTCGGGTCGAGGGATGTTCACGTTCGTGTCTGCCATTGGGCCAGCTTAACCGGCTCACTTGGTGGCGGGCATCACGCGATCAGAATTTCGCAGCGGCGGCTCGAACGTGCTAGATTCGATCTCGCTGTTACGACAGCAAAAGCAACCCGCGCGGGTGGCGGAATAGGTAGACGCGCTAGCTTGAGGTGCTAGTCTTCGTATTAGAAGGTGGGGGTTCAAGTCCCCCTCCGCGCACAAAAGAATCAAGGTCCCAAATTCTATTTGGGACCTTTTTTCGTCAGATGTCCGCCCTGGTCTATTCACCACTACCAGCGAGGCGCGTGGTTGTTTCCCCAATCAACCGCGGCCTTGCCACCGCAAACGCAGCCACGACCAAAACCCTCCGACGGCGCGAGTTGATTTTCGCCCAGCGTTTACTGCGACACTCGCCGAACACGTAGTAGGAGTTTCGGGATACCGGCCAAAACGTGTTGCTTTAGACGGCGTGTCGTTGTCTAGTTGGAGCGTCCTGCCCTTCCTTTTCGTGCCCAGAGGCCTTCTTCGGCGGTGGTGTGGGTGTCGTAGTGGGCGGGTCCGATTTTCTCGTTCGGCTTGTTCGATTTTTTGGGGATGATCCACCTGCGGGGTCTGTCGGCCTGGTGCCACTGGGTGTAGATCTGCGGCACGGGTTTGGGTGCGACCCAGCGGAAGTACAGAACCCAATCCACGGCAGTGAGCAGGTGGGATTCGGACAAGCCCCGGTGGTAGTAGCTGACGGC
>NZ_FNQV01000009.1 GCF_900107735.1 Bowdeniella nasicola
TTACAAACTAGACCAAAAGATACTCGCGTCCACTATACAGTTCTCAAACAACCCACCCACACCCACCAGACCGCCCACAACGAGCCACCCAGCAGACAGGGCCACAAGAAAACCACCACACAGGCGATTCCCCCACAACCCAACAGCATGCCATTCCGTATAAAACCTTTTCGTGATGATTCCATCCAAAAAACCGCACACCCCCCACACCCACAAACAAAGCAGGCATGAAAACAAAAAGAGATGCACTAGAGACAAACAGTCTCCTTAGAAAGGAGGTGATCCAGCCGCACCTTCCGGTACGGCTACCTTGTTACGACTTCGTCCCAATCGCCAGTCCCACCTTCGACCACTCCCCCCAAAAAAGGTTAGGCCGTGAGCTTCGGGTGTTACCAACTTTCGTGACGTGACGGGCGGTGTGTACAAGGCCCGAGAACGTATTCACCG
Organism: Bowdeniella nasicola; assembly: GCF_900107735.1. Taxonomy (GTDB): domain Bacteria; phylum Actinomycetota; class Actinomycetes; order Actinomycetales; family Actinomycetaceae; genus Bowdeniella; species Bowdeniella massiliensis. The sequence goes on from NZ_FNQV01000009.1 coordinate 448, forward strand.
CAGCGTTGCTGATCTGCGATTACTAGCGACTCCGACTTCATGGGGTCGAGTTGCAGACCCCAATCCGAACTGAGACCGGCTTTACGGGATTAGCTCACCCTCACGAGATCGCAACCCACTGTACCGGCCATTGTAGCATGCGTGAAGCCCAAGACATAAGGGGCATGATGATTTGACGTCATCCCCACCTTCCTCCGAGTTAACCCCGGCAGTCTCTCATGAGTCCCCACCATCACGTGCTGGCAACATGAGACAAGGGTTGCGCTCGTTGCGGGACTTAACCCAACATCTCACGACACGAGCTGACGACAACCATGCACCACCTGTACACCAGCCCAAAGGCTGCCACATCTCTGCAGCATTCCGGTGTATGTCAAGCCTTGGTAAGGTTCTTCGCGTTGCATCGAATTAATCCGCATGCTCCGCCGCTTGTGCGGGCCCCCGTCAATTCCTTTGAGTTTTAGCCTTGCGGCCGTACTCCCCAGGCGGGGCACTTAATGCGTTAGCTACGGCACAGAAACCATGGAACTGGTCCCCACACCTAGTGCCCAACGTTTACGGCATGGACTACCAGGGTATCTAATCCTGTTCGCTCCCCATGCTTTCGCTCCTCAGCGTCAGTAACAGCCCAGAGACCCGCCTTCGCCACCGGTGTTCCTCCTGATATCTGCGCATTCCACCGCTACACCAGGAATTCCAGTCTCCCCTACTGCACTCAAGCCAGCCCGTACCCACCGCAAGCCCACAGTTAAGCTGCAGGTTTTCACGGCAGACGCGACAAGCCGCCTACGAGCTCTTTACGCCCAATAATTCCGGACAACGCTTGCGCCCTACGTATTACCGCGGCTGCTGGCACGTAGTTAGCCGGCGCTTCTTCTGCAGGTACCGTCAAATTCTTCCCTACTGAAAGAGGTTTACAACCCGAAGGCCGTCATCCCTCACGCGGCGTCGCTGCATCAGGGTTTCCCCCATTGTGCAATATTCCCCACTGCTGCCTCCCGTAGGAGTCTGGGCCGTGTCTCAGTCCCAGTGTGGCCGGTCACCCTCTCAGGCCGGCTACCCGTCAAAGCCTTGGTAGGCCATCACCCCACCAACAAGCTGATAGGCCGCGAGCCCATCCCCCACCAGAAAAACCTTTCCAACAACAACCATGCGACCATTGCTGAATATCCAGTATTAGCCACCGTTTCCGGCAGTTATCCCAAAGAAGGGGGCAGGTTACTCACGTGTTACTCACCCGTTCGCCACTCTCACCAAAACCGCAAGCGGAAATGGATCCCGTTCGACTTGCATGTGTTAAGCACGCCGCCAGCGTTCGTCCTGAGCCAGGATCAAACTCTCCGCAAAAAAACCAATAGCAAAAACCATCAGCCAAATACGAAAAATAATGTCCCAGCCAACCACCCCAAAAAAAGGGGCAGCCAACCAAACAAAACAACCCACACCCACCAAAAAAAGCGAGCACAGGCCAAATGGCATCACAAAAAATACAAAATGACACACTGTTGAGTTATCAAGGAACCACCACACACTCCCGCCGCAGACACAATCATGTCTACTTTGAAAGAAGTGGGATTTCGTTGGCCCATCATCTGGGCCGGGTATCGAGTCTACCTTGTCTGTCTGACTCGGTCAACTTCGATTTGTGTGATCCGCGCCGCAACCTGTTGGCCGCTTTGGGATCTCCCTTCGCTTTCCGAATCTCTCCGTTCCGCAACCGGGCTCAATGAGCTTATGACTGCCGGGGGCGGTGCGTCAAGTCTGCGCAAGCGCCTGTTCCACCCCCGATTTCGCCCGGAATCTCGCGGCAAACGAAACGGCGGTGCGATCTGGACTCATAAATGTGGTCCGGATCGCACCGCCGTATCGCTCGCTGGTTTGTGTTACGCCTTCGGGCGCGCAACCGCAAGGTTTCGCCGCCCACGGCGCACGAGTACACACTCGCCGGGTAGGAGGTCCGCCTCGGTGATGACGGCGTCTTCGTCTTCGACCTTGACGTTGTTCAGGTACGCACCACCGGAGGCAACCGTGCGGCGCGCAGCGCTCCGCCCCTTCTCAAGCCCGGAGTCCACGAGGACGTCCACGATGGTGGACTCCCCCAGGGTCAGGTCGGCGCTGGGCAGCTGAGCGGTTGCGTCCTTCAGCGTCTGCGCGTCAATGGTGGCGAGATCGCCCGAGCCGAAGAGTGCGCCGGAGGCGGCTTCGACGTCTGCGGCAGCGCCGGCACCGTGAACGAGGCTCGTGACCTCACGGGCGAGCGTGCGCTGGCCGAGGCGGGCGCGCGGGTTCGCTTCGTGCTCGGCGATGACGCGCTCGATCTCTTCGCGCGGCAGCATCGTAAAGATCTTGAGCAGCTTGGGAACTTCGACGTCGTCGACGTTGATCCAGAACTGGAAGAAGTCATAGGGCGAGAGCATCTCCGGATCGAGCCAGATGGCGCCGCCCTCCGACTTTCCGAACTTCGTGCCGTCGGCCTTGGTGATGAGCGGAGTGGTAAAGGCGTGCACTGTGGCGCCGAGGGACTTACGGACGAAGTCGACGCCGCCGATGATGTTGCCCCACTGGTCGTTGCCGCCGGTTTCCAGGGTGCACCCGTAGCGGCGGTAGAGCTCGGCGAAGTCGTTGGCCTGCAGGATCTGGTAGCTGAACTCGGTAAAGGAGAGGCCCTCGTCGCTGCGCAGCCGCGCGGCGACCGATTCCTTGGCGAGCATCGTGCCCATGCGGAAGTGCTTGCCGAGGTCGCGCATCAAGGAGATGGCGGAGATGTCCTTCGTCCAGTCGTAGTTGTTCACCATGACCGCCGCGTTCTCGCCCTCGAAGGACAGGAAGCGCGAGATCTGGCCGCGGAGCTTTTCCACCCACTCGGCGACGACGTCGCTGGGGTTCAGGGTGCGCTCCCCGCTCATGCGCGGATCACCGATGAGGCCGGTGGCGCCGCCGACGAGGGCGAGCGGTTTGTGGCCCGCATTTTGCAGGTGCTTCATCAACATGAGCTGGACGAGGTGGCCGTGATGCAGCGAGGCAGCCGTCGGGTCATAGCCGGCATAGAAGGTGATGGGTCCTTCCTCGAGGGCTGCGTCGAGCGCATCTAGGTCAGTGTGTTGGGCGATGAAGCCGCGCCACTGAAGCTCTTCGAGGAGAGTGTTCATCGGGTTACCTTCCACGGTCGTGGTGTGAATGCTTGCGGGCCCAGCCTATCGCGCGCGGGGTGGGACCAGCGCGAGAGGTCCGAATTTAGCCGCAGAGCCTGGGTGCACTCCGATCATGACGGCGGTGATGATCTACTTGGGGGCGGTTTTTGCTGGCGGCCTGGCGGCGATCGCGCTGCGGCTGCCGCCCCTCATTGGGTTCTTGGCGACCGGGTTCTTACTGAACGCCAACGGGATCGATAAGCTCCCCGGGCTCGACGGCCGAGCTCGGTGTGACGCTCATGCTCTTCGCGATCGGTCTGAAGCTCGATATCCGCGCGCTGCTCGGTAAGGAGGTCTAGCTGACCGCCACCGCCCACCTGCTTGGTACGGTGTTCGTCGGGACCGGGTTCATTCGGCTGCTCGCGACGTGGGGCATCGTCAGCGTTTCTGGCGTGGGAGTGATGGCGCTGCTCGCGCTCGCATTGTCGTTTTCTTCGACGGTGTTCGCCGTCAAGATTCTGCAGGGCCGCGGCGACGAGCAGGCGCTGTATGGCCGCATCACGATCGGCGTCCTCATCATGCAGGACATCTTTGCCGTCATCTTCATTTCTATCTCGCATGGCACCGCGCCGAATCCGCTCATCTTCGGGCTCGCGCTCCTCATCCCGCTGCTGGTCATCATCTTGCGGCGCTTCACCCGGCTCGGGCACGGCGAGATGCAGGCACTGTTCGGGATCTTTATCGCCACCCCGGGGCTAACCAGCTCTCCGATGCGCTCTTTACGCTGAAGGAACTGCTGCCCGTCGCGTTCTTCGTCAACATTAGGTTCGCGGGGCTGCTGACGACCAATACGCTCATCGGCGGGCTCATGTTGCTGCTGCTCTTGCCGATTCAGGGAGCCGGCTACTGGGTGCTGCTGGCGCTGTCGGGGATGCGGCACCGCACGAGCCTGCTCACGGGTGCGCTGCTGACGAGTTACTCGGAGTTCGCTCTCATCGTGGCGGCGCTCGGCGTCGCCGATGGCTGGCTCGAGCCCGAATGGCTCGTCAAACTCGCGGTCGCTGTCGCAGGCAGTTTCGTTATCGCCGCGATCCTCAACCCGCGCAATACCTCCGCCCTGTCGAGTTTCGCTGCGCGCTTTCCCTCGCGGCCGCCCGAAAAGCTCAACATCCACGACCGGCCGATTCCATTTGGCGACGCCACGGCGCTCGTGCTCGGGATGGGGCGGGTCGGCAGTGCTGCCTACCAGCAGCTTGAGCTCGAACACGGGCTGAACGTCCTTGGGGTCGAACACGACCCGGCGCGAGTTACGGCGTTGGAAAAGCGCGGGATCGACGCGATCGATGGCGATGCGACCGATACCGATTTCTGGGATCGAGTCATGCGACGCGCTCATGGAGATCAAGCGCCGAAAATTCACGGGGACGGTCGCGGACCGCTCCATCGAAGTTCGCCAGGACCCGCGCGAACGCCACACAGACCAGCGTCGTCAGACTCGTCGACACACCTTGATGTCGCTTTGCCATTGCAGTGACACCACCGATGGTGTCATACTGGCGACATGAACATCTCTGACCACGTGTCCGCACTCAGATCCGCTCTGCTCGGTTCGGTTTCGCTCGGTGACGAGCAGACCCGGAACCTGGCCGAAGCGATCGTCGCGACGTCGGAGCCGGCAATTCGCCAGGTGACGCTCTCGCACTATGACCAACTGGCTTCGGATCTCAGCGCGCAGCTGCCTGATGCCCAGGTGGTCGTTCAACTTGTCGATGGCGAACCGAAGCTCGTTGCAATCCCCAAGTCGACGCCGGCCGGCTCGAGCGATCTTCCGGAAGACGACGGCGCTGACAATCCGGTCCGCACGACCGTGCGGCTGCCGATGTACCTGCGTGACGATGTCGAACGCGCAGCCAAGAAGTCGGGTAAGTCGATCAACACCTGGATCGTCGACGCAATTCGCACGGCGCTGCACCGCCCGTCAACCGGCACCACTCCCCCACAAACTTCGTTTTCCTCCGGCGGACTGTCCGGCTGGTACTCCTGAAAGGTAATCCGCACATGTACACCGAACTTTTTTCTTCGCACGAACCCACCGGACCTGTCACGATCCACGTGGAGTCCCGTTACCTCGACCTGAAGGTCAACATCGGCGATCGCGTCCACGCATCGCTGTCAGGGCCGGACGAGGTCCACGAGGGTGCCACCGCCCACTTCGATGGCAGTACGCTGACGGTCGACATTCCGAAGCTCTCCGACACCTGGATGAACTCGTGGCGCGGAGTGCCGCGCGACTTCAAGTCGACCGTCGAGGTCACGGTGCCCGCGGGCAGCTCGCTCGACGCGACGCTGGACGTTGGATCCGTCAAGACGCACGGCCGCCTCGAAGGCGCCGACGTCAAGACCAATGCTGGCAGCGTCAACATCGAAGAAGCCTCGCGCATAAAGTTCCACGGCGACGCCGGAAACCTCAAGGTCGGCAAGGTCGAAAGCGTCGACGCCAAGTGCGACGCTGGCCAGATCGTCATCAAGAACCTGCGCGATGGCGTGCTGAAGACGAGCGCTGGCCGCATCAGTGTCGGTGAGGTCCTGAACTCGCTGACCGCTAACGCCGATGCCGGCTCCATCCGCGTGAAGTATGCGGGCGCCTCCGATATTGACGCGAAGGCGAGCCTCGGCTCCATCCGCATTGCCGTCGCGCGCGGCATCTCGGTCTACGCTGACTGCCACGCGACCGCTGGTTCCGTACGCACCGACCTTAAGGAAGCCGCCGAGCCCACGCCCGGTGCTCCGGTCGCTCGCATCAAGGCGCGCACCGATCTCGGGTCGATCAAGCTCGAGCGCGCGGACGCGCGTCTCGGGGAGTAATCGTTCGAACACTGTAGGGGTCCGCAGCTGTCAGTAGCTGCGGACCCCTACCATTATTAGCTACGCGATTTTGTCGAAGGAAAGCCCAAAAGAGCCTTCTTTAGCATCCACCCAATCTTCGGATACTCGAATATTGGGGTAGACCACGACGGCATCGACGTAACGTTCTGCTCGAAAACAATCTGGCGAGTCAGCGTGGTACTTCTCGTCTTAGCATACTGAACCAGTGCTTTCGCATCTTTCCTGATCACCCATAGGTATCCCCTCAGGAATTGAAGCAAAGCAAAACACAGGAGAATTCCAAGAACGCCGTCTACCCAAACGCCTGTTGGCTTGAATAGAGCAGGCAGGACGACGCCAAGAGCCAAATACCCGATCGAGAATATTAGTCCATGGCACGGAAAACCTACAATAGCAGTCGGCACCCCTCGTTCCCGGGGTTCAGGAAGAATCTTAATTCCAGCATATATGCACCAGCGAACAAGTACTCGCTGAGAATAGAAGTAGATAAAGTAATTTACGACGATAACAGAGACACCGAACACGATTGCAAGGTATATTACCAGCACTAAAACAGAATCTGTAAAATGAGTCAGCAGCAAGAATAACAGCGGCCAAACCAAGAAAAACAGAGGGAAGCTGACAAACTTCTTGGTTGGAACGATCTCGATGCTTGCGAGATAAGACAAGTGTTTGCGCCGAATCTCACCAAAAGTTTCGGAATTTTGTCGTTCCCAATAGTGTCTACCCGTTTTATCCAACCAGCTCAAAGAACTAGTTGCGCGATATTTCTTCGCGTATTGAGACAGTACCGAGAGAACAGTCGCCAAGACGGACACCATCGACGTCGCAATGGCAATCAGCTCTATCCCGTTGAGCGCCATCACATGGAGTCCAATTTCATGTCCGATAATCTAATTTATTGACACACTTGCAGATCGCTATTCTACGTAGCGTCCACAAACTCTCTAAGCTCGGCGAGCTGCTCGGCTACGCGCTCGGGCGCGGTACCGCCGTAGCCGCTGCGGGCAGCGACGCTCCCCTCGGCTGAGAGGACCTCGCGAACGCCCGCGTTCAGGTGCGGCGATATGCTCGTGAGTTCGTCGTCGGTAAGCTCCCACAGTTCCTTGTGCTGGGCTTCGCAGACCTTCACGCACGTGCCGGCGATCTCGTGGGCGTCGCGGAACGGGACGCCCGTGCGCACGAGCCACTCGGCGATGTCGGTGGCGAGGGCGAAGCCGCGCGGGGCGAGGTGTGCCATGCGCTCGGTGTCGAACGTGAGGGTGGCGATCATGCCGGTGAACGCGGGCAGCAGCGTCGTGAGCTGGTCGACGGCGTCGAAGACGGGTTCCTTGTCCTCTTGCAGGTCACGGTTGTAGGCAAGCGGCAGGGCCTTCAGGGTGGCGAGCAGGCCGGTGTGGTTGCCGATGAGGCGGCCGGCTTTGCCGCGGGCGAGTTCGGCGATGTCCGGGTTTTTCTTCTGCGGCATGATTGATGAGCCCGTGGAGTAGCCGTCGTGCAGCGTGATGAAGCCGAATTCGGCGGTGTTCCAGATGATGACCTCTTCGGCTAGGCGCGAGAGGTTCACGCCGATGAGGGCGCAGATGAAGGAGAATTCGGCGATGACGTCGCGCGCGGCGGTGGCGTCGATCGAGTTGGGCTCGGGCGCGGCAAAGCCGAGGTCGGTGGCGACCTGGCGCGGATCGAGGCCCAGGCTGGAGCCGGCGAGCGCGCCGGCGCCGTAGGGGCTGCGGGCGGCACGCTCGTCCCACTGCGTAAGGCGCGACAGATCGCGCACGAGCGGCCATGCGTGGGCGGCGAGGTGGTGGGCGAGCAGTACCGGTTGGGCGTGCTGCAGGTGGGTGCGCCCAGGCATGATGGCGGTGCCGGCGCGCTCGGCCTGGTCGATCAGCGCGGCGATGAGGTCACGCACCTGGGCCGCGAGGGTTGCTGCCTGCTCGCGCAGGTAGGCGCGGATGAGGGTTGCGATCTGGTCGTTGCGGCTGCGGCCCGCGCGCAGTTTGCCGCCAAGCTCCGCGCCGACGCGCTCGATCAAGAGGCGCTCTAGGGCGGTGTGGACGTCCTCGTCGCCAGCGATCGGCTGGGCGGCGCCGTAGGCGACGTCGGCGGCGAGGGCATCGAGTCCCGCGATCATCTGCTCATATTCGCCCTGGCTCAGGTGGCCGGCGGTGAGCAGGGCTCGGGCGTGCGCCTTGGAGCCGGCGATGTCGTAGGGGGCGAGGCGCCAGTCGAAGTGCGTGGAATCCGACAGGCGCACCAGCTCGGGGGCGGGGCCGGAGCTGAAGCGGCCGCCCCACAGGCTCGTGGGCTTATCCATGGCAGGGCTCCTAATCGTCGAGCGGGGGCAGGCCCGCGAGGATACGGGCGCAGATATCGGCCGCCATGTCGGATGAGCGCATGACGGTCAGGGTCGTGTCATCGCCCGCGACGGTGCCGAGCGCTTTCGCGCCGAGGGCGGCGTCGAGCGCGGAGCCGAGGTACTGCGCGGCGCCGGGCGGGGTGTGCAGCACGAGGAGGTTCGCGCTGTGATCGGCGGCGACGACGAGCTCGGCGGCCAGGCGCGCTAGGCGCACGATCGCCGTCGAGGTCTCGGGCGGGATGGGGACGTCGGTGGGGACGTCGTAGGTGAAGGTGCCGTCGGGCCGGCGCAGTTTCTGCGCGCCGAGCTCCACCAAGTCACGGCTGAGCGTCGCCTGAGTGGCGGAGATGCCGCGGCGGGCGAGGCGCTCGGCGAGTTCTGCCTGGCTGCGCACGTCCTGCTCGCGCAGGATCCGCACGACGGCCGCCTGGCGCGCGACTTTGGTGGCGGGTACGGATGGGACGGACACGGCGCCTCCTTACAGGCGGTCGTAGGCCGCGTCGCGGCGGGCGGCGAGCTTGGTGGACAGGCCCACGATCTCGATGAAGCCTCGCGAGTTGGACTGGTCGAAGGTATCGCCCTCGTCGTAGGTGGCGAGGTTGAAATCGTATAGCGAGGTCTGCGAGCGCCGGCCGGTGACGGTGGCGCGGCCGCCGTGCAGCTGCAGGCGGATCTCGCCGGAGACGTAGAACTGGGTGTCGGCGATGAAGGCATCGAGGCTGCCCTTTAAGGGGCTGAACCACTGGCCGTCGTAGACGAGATCGGTCCAGCGGTTTTCGATCGTCGGTTTGAAGCGTGCCTGCTCGCGCTCCAGGGTGAGGCGTTCGAGCTCGCGGTGGGCGGTGATGAGCGCGCTGGCGCCGGGGGCTTCGTAGACTTCGCGCGATTTGATGCCGACGAGGCGGTCCTCGATGATGTCGATCCGGCCGATGCCCTGCGCGCCCGCGCGCTTGTTCAGCTGCTGGATCGCTTCAAGCGGAGTGACGGCCTGGCCGTCGATCGCGACGGGCACGCCGCGCTCGAAGGCGATCGTCACTTCGTCGGCGACGGGCGGGAAGGCCGGGTCATCGGTGTAGGAGTAGATGTCCTTGGTGGGCTCGTTCCAGGGGTCTTCCAGGTAGCCGGTTTCGATCGCGCGGCCCCAGACGTTTTGGTCGATCGAGAAGGGGTTGTTCTTCGTCGTTTCGATCGGCAGCTTGTGCTCTTCGGCGTACTCGATCGCGCGCTCGCGGGTCAGGGCGAGATCGCGCACCGGGGACAAGCATGTGAGTTCGGGGGCGAGCGAGGTGATGCCGACCTCGAAGCGCACCTGGTCGTTGCCCTTGCCGGTGCAGCCGTGGGCGACGGTCGTGGCGCCGAATTCGCGGGCGGCGGCGACGAGGTGGCGGACGATGACGGGGCGGGACAGCGCCGAGACGAGCGGGTAGGCGCCCTGGTACATGGCGTTGGCGGCGAGCGCCGGCATGCAGTAGTCCTCGGCGAACTCATCGCGCGCGTCGGCGATATAGGCGGCGCTGGCCCCGCAGTCAAGGGCCCGCTGGCGGATGACGGAGAGGTCTTCGCCGCCCTGGCCGACGTCGACGGCGACGCAGACGACGTCGCGGCCGGTGGCTTTCTTAATCCAGCCGATGGCGACGGAGGTATCGAGGCCCCCGGAGTAGGCCAGGACGATCGGCTTATCGTCGGAGGAATAATCGGACATTGCGGACAGGGCGGAGGTGGGGATAGTCATGGCGGAGAGTCTTTCGGGTGGCAGGTGCGGGGACGAGGACGGGGCGAGGTGCCCTATCGTCGTCGTCGCGCCAGGGCCGCCCGCAGCGCCGAGGTGAAGGCGGCGCGCTGCTCATCGCTGATGAGGTAGGAGGGCGCGAGGCGGAGCGTCTCGGTATTGGGCGCGTTCGTGATGAAGCCGGCCTCCATCAGCTCGCGCTGCAGGGCGGGCGCATCGGCGACCGCGACGCCGAGCAGCAGGCCCGCGCCGCGGACCTCAGCGACGCCCTCGATTGCGGCGAGTTCGGCCGCCCAGCGAGCGCCGACCTCGGCGCAGCGGGCCATGAGGTCCTGCTCCTCGATCGTCTCGATGACGGCAAGGGCGGCGGCGCACGCGATGGGGTTGCCGCCGAAGGTGGTGCCGTGGTCGCCCGCGGCGAATAGGTCGCCCGCCTCGCCCACGGCGAGCATCGCGCCGATGGGGATGCCGCCGCCGAGGGATTTGGCGAGAGTGACGACGTCGGGCGTGATGCCGGCGGCGCTGTGGGCGAAGAAGGAGCCGGTGCGCCCGGTGCCGGATTGGATCTCGTCGACGATGAGCAGCGCGCCCGCAGCGGCGGTGATCTCGCGCGCGGCGCGCAGGTAGTCGTTGCTGAGCGCGACGACGCCGCGCTCGCCCTGGATCGGCTCGAGGATGAGGGCCGCGGTCGACTCGGTGACGGCCGTGGCGAGGGCGTCGATATCCTCGGGCGGCACGAAGGTGACGGGCTCGATCAGCGGCGCGAACGGCTCGCGGTAGGCGGCTTTGGACGTCACCGACAGCGTCGCCATGGTGCGCCCGTGGAAGGAGCCGTCAAGCGCGACGAAGCCGCCTCCGGCGCGGTGCTTGCGCGCGAGCTTGAGGGCGGCCTCGTTGGCTTCGGCGCCGGAGTTGGCGAAGAACACCTTGGCGCCCGGCAGGTAGGTGCGCAGCTTCGCGGCAAGCGCGAGCTGCGGCGGGGTGGTGAAGAAGTTGGACGTGTGCCCGAGCGTCTGCAGCTGGCGCGTCACCGCGCCGGTGATCGCGGGGTGGTTCTGCCCGAGGCACGTCACGGCGATCCCGCCGAGTAGGTCGAGGTAGTCCTTTCCGGCGTCATCGCGCACGATGAGGCCCTCGCCGGATACGAGGTTGAGCAGCGGGGTGCCAAAGACCTGCTGGAAGGCCTCGGTGTAGTCCTCCTGCCAGGTCACGCGCCCTCCTTTAGTGGCGAATCGATGCGGGTGCCCACGCCCACGTCGGTGAAGATCTCCAGCAGCAGGGAGTGCGCCTTGCGGCCATCGACGATGTGAGCTTCCTTCACGCCCGCCTCGATCGCGGCCAGGCAGGCCTGCAGCTTGGGGATCATGCCCTCACTCATGGTCGGCAGCAGCTCGTTGAGCTCCGCGAGGCTCATGTGCGGGATGATGCTCGTCTTGTCGGGGAAATCACGGTAAACGCCCTCAACGTCGGTGAGGACCACGAGCTTACGCGCCCCGAGCGCGCCCGCAATGGCCGCGGCCGCGGTATCGGCGTTGACGTTGAGCAACTGGCCGTCGCGGCTGGGCGCAACGGAGGAGATGACGGGGATGCGGCCCGCGTTGATGATGTCCTTGACGGCGCCGGGCGCGACCTTCACGACGTCGCCGACGAGGCCGATGTCTACGTTCGTGCCGTCGATGACGGGGTGGTGGACCTCGGCGGTGAGGAAGGTGGCGTCCTCCCCGGATAGGCCCACGGCGTAGGGGCGGTCGGCGTTGATGAGGGAGACGATCTCGCGCTGGACGACGCCCGTGAGCACCATCCGCACGACCTCCATCACCTCGGGCGTGGTGACGCGCAGGCCCTTTTTGAACTCCGAGTCAATGCCGAGCCGCGCGAGCATCGCGTTGATCTGGGGGCCGCCGCCGTGCACGACGACGGGTTTCAGGCCCACCTGGCGCAGGAAGGTGACGTCCTTGGCGAAGGCGGCCTTGAGGTGTTCGTCGGTCATGGCGTGGCCGCCGTATTTCACGACGACGATCTCGCCCTCGAACTCCTGCAGCCACGGCAGGGCTTCGAGCAGCACCTCGGATTTATCGACGGCGGTGAGGTTGTCTAGTGGATTGGTCATGGCTCTCCCCTACGACGAGTAGGCGCTGTTTTCTTCGACGTAGTCGTGCGTCAGGTCATTGGTCCAGACGGTGGCGCGGGCGCTGCCGGCCGCCAGGTCGATCGTGACATCAACGTCGTGGGCCGATAGGTCGACCTCGCGTGCCCCGGCCTGCGGGGCCCCGGTCGCAAAGATCGGCTGCCCGTTCATCGCGACCGTGACCTCGTCACGGTCATAGGGGCATTCGGCCTCGCTGAGCGTGCCGATCGCGGCGAGGATGCGGCCCCAGTTGGGATCGCCGCCGAAGATCGCGGCCTTGAACAGGTTCGAGCTCGTCACCCGTCGCGCCGCGGCCTCGGCGGCCGCCTCGCTCACCGCAGAGGTGACGGTCACGGCGATGGTGTGCGAGGCGCCCTCCGCATCGGCGAGCATCTGCTTCGTCAGCGAGGTACACACCTCGGTGAGCGCCGCGGTCAGGTCCTCGCGACTCGCCACCACGCCCGAGGCGCCCGAGGCGAGCAGGATGACCGTGTCGTTGGTCGACTGGCAGCCATCGGAGTCCATCCGGTTAAAGGAGACATCGACCGCGGCGGCAAGCGCCGCCTGCGCGTCCTCCCCGGCGACGACGGCGTCGGTCGTGATGACGCTCAGCATCGTCGCCATGGCGGGGTTCAGCATGCCCGCGCCCTTGGCCATGCCGCCGACGGTATAGCCCGCAGGGGTGCTCACCGCAGCGTTTTTCGGCACGGTGTCAGTTGTCATGATCGCGCGGGAGGCATCCTCGCCGCCGGTGCCCGAAAGCGATCCAGCAGCGGCGTGAATGCCGGAGGCGACGGCGTCCATCGGCAGGAAGGCGCCGATGAGCCCGGTCGAGCAGACCATGACCTCGCCAGCCTCGCAGCCGAGCTCCTGGGCAACAAGCGCCGCCATGTGGCGCGCATCGGCCATGCCCTGCTCCCCCGTGCAGGCGTTCGCCCCACCGGAGTTCAGCACGACGGCCTTCGCGCGGCCCGTCGCGGCCACCTCGCGCGTGACGTAGACGGGCGCGGCGGCAAACCGGTTCGGCGTCGTGACGGCCGCAGCAGTAACCTCGGGCCCGTCGTTAACGACGAGGGCGAGGTCGAGCGCCCCGGAGTCCTTGATCCCGGCTTTGACCCCGGACGCGGTAAAGCCCTTGGCACTCGTGACGCTCATGGTGTTCCCTCCGTCGGCAGGCCGCTCGTTTCGGGCAGGCCGAGGGCGATGTTCATGGACTGGATGAGGCCGCCGGCCGTGCCCTTCACGAGGTTGTCTATCGCGCACATCGCGATGAGGTGGCCGGAGTGCTCGTCCTTGGTGACCTGCACGGTCGCGATATTCGAGCCCTGCACGGCCTGGGTCGTGGGCCAGATCCCCTCCGGCAGGACGTGGACAAACGGCTCATCGGCGTAGACGGCCTCCCAGACTTCGCGCAGCTCGGCGGCCGAGGCCGTGGTCGGCAGCGTCACGGAGGCGAGGATGCCGCGGTTCATCGGGACGAGGATCGGGGTGAAGGCGACCGTGGGGTCCTCAACGCCCGCGGTGCGCAGGTTCTGCTCAATCTCGGGGATGTGCCGGTGGCTGCCGCCGACGGCATAGGGCGCCGCGTTGGACTGGGCGGCGAGCGCCATGAGGTGGGGTTTGAGGGCTTTGCCTGCACCGGAGTAGCCGACGGCGAGGGTCGCGACCAGCTCGGAGAAGTCGACCTTGTCCTGCAGCAGCGCTCCGGGCTGGGTCGCGAGGGTCACGGCGGTGACGTTGCAGCCGGGAACGGCCACGCGCGTGGCACTCGCGAGGATCTCGCGCTGCTTGGCAGCGGTCTTCTCACCGGCGTGCAGCAGCTCGGGCAGGCCGTAGGGCCAGGTGCCGGAGTGCTCGGAGCCGTAGTAGGTCTGCCAGTCCTCGGCGCTCGCCAGCCGGTGGTCGGCCCCGGCGTCAAAGACGCGGACGGTCTCGGGCAGCTGGGCAGCGATCTCACCGGAGGCGCCGTGCGGCAGGGCGAGGATCGCTACATCGACGTCGGCGAGCTTGGCGACGTCGGTTTTTTCGATGACTCGGTCGGCAAGTGCTCGCAGGTGGGGATGATGTTCGCCCAGGCGGCTACCCGCGGAGGAGTGCGCCATGAGGTGGGTGATGTCCAGGTTCTCGTTGGCAGAAAGCAGGCGTAGCGCCTCTCCCCCGGCAGCACCGGAGGCTCCAACGACTGCGACGTGAAGAGTCATGTGCATAACCATACGTCGAGCTGTAAATTCTTCCAGGTGCTCGTACCGAATTGTGGGACGATGTCCGGATTAGGCGAAGCTCGAGGGGCGGATCATCCCTCGACGTAGTGAAGCTAGCGCGCGTGGGTCCGCATTACATCTCCGCGCGAGCGAAGGTGCGCAGGTAGTGATCCCATGGCGAATCGATCCGGAAAAGCACGGGGCTGATGTTCACCGTCGTCCCGTCCTTCAGGTCCAGCCGGTAGTACGTGTACCCCTTGTTGGACACCGCCGTGATGAGGTCGATGTCCTTCCGGCGGATTGTCTGTACGCCGCGGAAGGGGACGGTGAGGCGAATCTCCTCGGGTGTGAACTGAATGCGCAGCCGTCACAGGTAGTACAGGCCGAGCCAAAACGCGCACGCGGCGAGCGCCGACGGGATGATCGCGAGCCACAACGCGGTTTCTCGCGCGCCGGAAACGAGGCCGCCACGGCGACGAGCGTAATGAACAGAGCAACGATGAAAACGGTCGCGCGGGACTTCAGCGAGGACGCTGTGCGCCGTAGACACTGGCCATCTCGGCACGGCAGGCTACTGCTGGAGCTTTTCCTGCTCGGAGAGCTGGCTACCGATTTCCTGCGCCCACTCCTTGATCTTGTCCCACTCGCGGTAGTCGCCCTCGGGGGCATTACCGAGGCGAGCGACCGTGCGCTCGCGCAGGGAGAGTCCGCCAAGGTCGAGGCGGCCCTTGAAGACTTCGTGGTCGATCGGGTTGATAGACAGCAGGACCGGTCCGACGCGGCGCGGATCCTGCACGTTGCCCTTGGGGACGCCGGCCAGGCCACAGGAGAAGGTCCACAGCGGGATGTCACGCAGCTCGGAACGGAAGCGCTGCACGAAATTGCGCGCGGATTCCATCCACTGAGTCATATAGACGGCAGAGCCGAGAACAACTGCGTCGATGCCTTCGAGGTCGCGAACATCCCCGGGTGCTACCCGGCGAGATTCGTGGCCCGCAGCGCGCAGCTCTTCGACGATGGCGTCGCCAATTTCTGCGGTGGCGCCGTGCTGGGATGCGATGACTACGAGTACCTTCATGACTCCAGTGTCCCTTGCTGTTGGTGACGAATCGGTGACCTACGTCCTTAGCTTAGTTCAGTCCCCAACCGCGTGCAGTCTCCGCCGCCACCACCAGACGTACGTCACAGCGCGCGGCCAGTAGCGTACGGTCGAGGTATGAGGTTCAACGACGTTCCCCGGCTCGGTATCGGCACCTGGATGATGGGCGATGACGCCAGCAAGCGAGACGATGAAATCGCCGCAATTCGCTCCGGCCTCGATGCCGGACTGCGCCTGATCGATACCGCCGAAATGTATGGCGATGGCCGCAGCGAAGAACTCGTAGGCGAGGCTATTGCGGGTCGCCGCGATGAGGTCTTCCTCGTGAGCAAGGTGCTCCCCGAGAATGCCAGCCACGATGGGGTACGGCGATCGCTGCGAGCATCACTCGAGCGACTCGGAACCGACTACCTCGACTGCTACCTCCTGCATTGGCGCGGTGCCGTGCCGCTTGCGGAGACCGTTGCCGCTTTCGACGAGGCCGTCTCCGAGGGCCTAATCCGGTCCTGGGGTGTGTCGAACTTCGATCCCGACGACCTTCACGAGCTCCAGACGATCTCGGGAGACTGCGCCACCAACCAGGTGCTCTACAACCTGACTCGCCGCGGCCCCGAGGTCGATCTCTTCCCACTCATGCGGATGCTTGGCATGCCCGCGATGGCCTACTCCCCCATCGAGCAAGGGCGGCTCTTTGACGGCGAGCGCGGCGAGCGGCTCGCCGCCATCGCTTCCGAAGCCGGGCTCTCTTCCGCCGTTCTCGCCCTGGCGTGGGTCATGCGCGACTGCTCGACCATCGCGATCCCAAAGACACGCTCGCCCGAGCGTATGCAGGAGAACGTCTCTGCGCTCGATCTCGAGCTCACCGATGATGTCCTAGCCGCCCTGGAGGACGCCTTCCCGGCCCCGGAGCGATCGGGCCCGCTCGAGACGATCTAGGATTTCTCGGCCAACCGTCCGAGCCAGTCGACCAGGTTTCCATTGGCGACCTGACGCCAAAGCGAGCCCGGGAAAACCTTGTCCAGTGCGACTACGCCCGAGATGAGCGCTAGCAGTTCCTGCTCAGAGGCCGCCGTCACTCGCTCGGGATCGCCCGCGAACTCCATCGGAGTCGATCCGAGGACTCCCATCGGATCCTCAATGCCAAACTTCATCACCTCGCCGGTAAACTCCGCGAGGATTTGCTGTGCTTCCTCGTCGATCTCGGATGCACCGCGACGGGTTTCGAGGCGTTCCTTGAACTTGATGAGTAAGGCGTAGGTAGATTTAGCTTCTTCTTCCTGCCGTTCGCTGGCGTTCTCACTCTCAGTTGGCCGGAGAGTAACCAAAACATCCTCGGCATCGAGGTCTAGGTACTCGAATAGGCGACGCAAAGTGAGGACCTTTTCCCTCGTCGAGGTCTGGAGGTTCCAGTAAAAACCGTTGTCGATCTTTGTCAGCTTACGCCCCATATTTGGTTCGCTACCCACATGGAATTCAACGAATTTCTGCGCGAAAGCGAGCACACGTTCTCGATCGATACGCAGTAGTTCCTTCATTAGGACCTGCGCGAATTCAGTCCAAGAAGCGACCGTACCCTGAACCTCGTTGAACTCGAACGCCACGATGACTCGGTTGGTGAAGTTCGTATCTCCTCCCAGCGTCTCTACTGGCAGCTGTGGGGCAGGAGGCTCGAAGGAGGTTTCGGGGTAGCGCCAGTACTTTAATGCGTCGTTGACCAACCGATCGGTCCTCGCCTCCATGGCGTCGAGGTCCCAAACTTCAGCCGTCTTCAACTCCCGATTGAGCCGGTATGGAGAGTCCAAGAACCCGTTCTCGATCGATTGCTTCTTTTTGAACGAGACGTTTGAGTACTTCGAGTTGTAACCAGTGACGGTGAGATTGCCTAGACGATGCAGCCAGTTCTCGTGGATGACATCGGCCTCTGCTCCGAGATCTCGCCGCCAGCTGTCCGTGAGAGTCTGCGGCATGATGTGCTCGACAGAAAGTTCGCCATCTTCGAGTCGCTTGACGATGTCGCGAGAATCCCGGGAGTTCAGGTTCTCTAGACACTCAAAGAGGTAATTGCGCCATTCCCGCTTGGTCTTATAGAAGTCACGCGTCCGTAGCGCTTCGGTGAATGCCGCATCCGCAGGGAACGTTCCTGTTCTCGTGCGGCGGCGAAGGAGATATGCAAGGACGTCCACGAACGAGTCCGAGTCGCCCTTGAGTCGCGTGAGCTCTCGATAGGCGGTTGCAAAAATCTTGTTGAGCGCGTGCGTAGGGATGGAACAAGCCCACCGTCGGAAGAGGTATGACTCAATAATTCGCAAGCTCTCAACAACATCGTGCTCACTGATTCTTCCATGACGCCAATCTGAGAACGTCGGCAGGAGGAACGGGAGAACAACTTCAGCTCGGAGGATGTTATACCGCTGCAGTCTGTGGTTGACGGCGTCACTAGCGGTGTCGGCTCTGCGAATCTGACGATAGATATCGGCGTATTCGCGGATTGGCGCTAGCAACTCACGACCAACTGCACCTTGGTCGCGCGCGTACCGTTTGAACTCGTCATACACGGCGCTGATCGTAGGAATCCGCGTGGTCTTGGCTGTCAGATACCAGCGTAAGAAGGCAGTGGTGTCGTACTCGACGTTCTGTTCGATGCGATTCCAATAATCTTCGTAGACAACTGTCTGCTCGTGGACGGGTAGACCCATGAGAACAAAGTTGCGGACTTTGTCAGCTTCACTCAACGCCAGTCCTGTCGAGTTCAGCGATTCAAAAATGCGTTGGGCGTCGTCGTGTGCCTCAAGATCGAGGATCATCACTTCTAGGCGTTCAATTCCTCCCCACAACTGTTGAGGGGTAACCTCCAGCTCGGGAATCCGCTTCATGAAGTATCGGTAATTCGCCGTGAGGTTCGACGTCTCGATGAACTCATCTTCTGGACCGTACAGCCGCCGGTACGCCTCCGCGTCGTGTTTAACGGGTTTCAGCCGGAAGCGCGGGTTATCAGTTGAGTCACCGGAGAGGAGATAGTTGCGCTGAATCCGTCGCGCGAGGCCGCTATCGCCCTCACCACTGTCGCGAATGGTATGGACAATCGCGAGCATCAGGAGGCTCACCGTGGTGAGCCGCTGCTGTCCATCGATGACCACCCAGGTGAAACTGTCATCCGGCTTTCCGACAAGAGCACCAAAGAAGTGTTTCGGCTGATCGGTCAGAATGAGGTGTTCTAAGTCCACCAGAAGCTGCTCACACTGCTTGATTCGCCAGTCATAATTCCGCTGATACACCGGGATGATGAGATCGCGATCAACATTTCCGTACGCCGAGAGGATCGGGCTGACTTGTCCACGCATGCCTTCAAGGCTAGGCCATATAAGAGATGCGCAAAGTCCCCTCAGTCAGACACCGTGTCGAACTGAGGGGACCTCGCTAAGTTGGCACCCGGTCAGGAGCGCAGCTCAGCCCCAATCCGGGCCTTGGCCGACTTGATGACACGATTGCGCACCTGGTTGATGTCCTCTGCAGTCAGGGTTCGATCCTGGGCACGGATTCGAAGGGCCACCGCAATCGAGTAGTGGCCCTCGGGGATTCCGGCACCACGGTAGATGTCGAACGTGCGGACCTGTTCGGTCAGTTCCTTCGCCGCCTGGCGCACCACCTGCTCAACCTCAGCGGCGGTGACGGAGTCTTTCACGACAAACGCGAAGTCCTCCTTCGCGGGTGGGAAGGTCGAGACGTGGGATACAAGGTGAGCACCATCTGGGATCTGTGCCAGGAGTGCATCAATGTCGATCTCGAACGCACATGTGCGGGCAGGCAGCCCGAGCTCGGCGCATACATCAGGGTGGAGTTCGCCCGCGTGACCCACGACGATGTCACCCGCCCTGAGCTCGGCGCACCTACCTGGATGGAACGGGACATACTCCGTCTTCACCGGGGTCAACGGCACACCGACCGTGTCTCCGACGATGGTGGTGAACTCAATGGCATCCGCCCAGTCGTAGGAGCGCGACGATCCAAGGGCTGCGCCTTCTGAAACCGGCCCGGAAAGCACGCCTGCCACATGCCACGGCTGATCCGGAACGACAGCAGCGATCGCCTCCAGGTCGGCATCGCTTGGACGCGCGCCGACCGCAGGAAGCGGAGTTTCCTTCAATTCCTTCGGCAAGACGACAGTGCCAAGCTCCATGATCGCGACGCGCTCGAGTCCCCGCGACACGTTCCGCACAGCTGTGTCCAGCAGGGTCGAGAGCAGATTAGACCGCAAGTATGGGGCATCATCGGCAAGCGGATTGGCGAGCTTCAGACGCTTGAAACGCGAGTCTCCCTCAGCAATGCCTAGCCGATCCGCTCCCGTGAACGGGAAGGACAGCACCTCGAGGAGGCCATGCTCGGCTAGCGAACGGGCGATCGCGCGACGCCGGGACTGGTCTGCGGTGAGGCCAGAGCCAACCGGAGCAGTGGGAACAATCGATGGGATCTTGTCATAGCCGACAATGCGGGCTACTTCTTCCACCAGATCCGCGCCGCCGGAAAGGTCCGGTCGCCACGTAGCAGGGGTAACCTGCCAGCGATCTCCTCGCTCGACGGTGCAACCGATGGCTTCGAGAACCTCGGCAATGCGGTCATCAGAGAGATCGAGTCCCGCGAGCCCGGCGACCTGAGCCGGATCAAAGCTGATCGGCTCGGGAGCGGTCGTATTATTGACGTCGCCTACGGCAGGATCAGCGGTCCCGCCGCCAAATTCGACGAGGAGATCGACCACACGCTGTGCCGCAACGGGCGGGAGCTCCGGGTCGACACCGCGTTCAAATCGCTTAGCAGCTTCACTCGGGATCTTGTGGCGGCGGGCGGTACGCGCGACCGAAACCTGGTCGAAGTGGGCAGCTTCGATCAGCAGGTCCGTGGTGGACTCGCTTACCTCGGTATCCGCTCCACCCATCACGCCGGCAAGGCCCAGTACCCGTGCGCCCTCAGAGTCGGTGATGAGGAGATCCTCGGGGTCGAGCTTGCGCGTGATGTCATCGAGGGTCTCGAAGGACTCCCCTGCTTTCGCTCGCCGCACGACGATGGGGCCGTTCATCTTGTCCAGGTCATAGGCGTGCAGTGGCTGGCCCAGATCGAGCATGACGTAGTTGGTGATGTCGACTGCCAGGCTGATCGGACGCATGCCGGCCGCTGTCAGTCGATCCTTCATCCACTTCGGGCTCGGTTTGGTTGGATCCACGCCCCGCACGATGCGGGTAACGAAGCGATCGCAGCCAACACTGCCGTGAATCGGTGCGGCATCCTCTATGCGGACTTCGTACCCGTCTGCCGTGGCCTCGGGAACGTCGACGCCGAGAGCCGGATCGTTGAAGGTGGCTCCCGTCGAGTGACCGTACTCGCGAGCGACACCGCGCATCGAGAAGCAGTACCCGCGGTCCGGGGTCACGTTAATCTCGAGGAGTTCTCCGCCAAGCCCGAGCAGTTCGAGGGCCGATGTGCCGGGCTCCGGAATATCCTCGAAACGCTCGTTGAGAACGATGATGCCATCGTGGTCGTCACCGAGGCCGAGCTCCTTATCGGAGCAGATCATGCCATCGGACCAGTGCCCATAGGTCTTGCGGGCGCCGATCTCGAATCCTCCCGGAAGTGTCGTCCCCGGAAGCGAGACGACGACGTAGTCGCCAACGCCGAAGTTGTGGGCACCGCAGATGATGCCGCGGCTCTCGAGCTCGCTCGGCTCCTTGCCGGTCCCTGGAGCGACATTGTGCTCGCCAACATCCACGCGGCAGTAGTTAACGGTCTTGCCGTTCTTGTGGGTTTCCTTCTCGCAGGTCAGGACCTTGCCGACAACGAGCGGGCCCGAAACTGACGGAGGATGAATTTCCTCTTCCTCGAGACCTACGGCAACGAGTGCGGCAGCGAGTTCCTCGGCCGTCGTTCCTGCGGGAACATCAACGTGCTCGCGAAGCCAATCAATGGGTACGTATGGCATGTCTTAGATTCCCCTTGCATGCGAAGTCGGGCCGAACTGAGTGGTGAAGCGCATGTCGCCTTCCACCATGTCGCGCATGTCGTTGATCTCGTGGCGCAGCATGACGCCGCGCTCGATTCCCATGCCGAAGGCGAAGCCGGTGTATTCCTCGGGATCGATGCCGCAGGCGCGCAGCACGTTGGGGTTGACCATGCCGCAGCCACCCCATTCGATCCATCCGGCGCCGCCCTTCTTCTGTGGGAACCACAGGTCGAGTTCAGCGCTCGGCTCGGTAAAGGGGAAGTAGGAGGGGCGCAGGCGTGTATGCGCTTCTTCGCCAAACATCCATTTCGCGAAATGATCCAACGTGCCCTTGAGGTGGGCCATGGTCAACCCCTTGTCGACCGCGAGCCCTTCCACCTGGTGAAATACCGGGGCGTGGGTCGCATCGAGCTGATCTGAGCGGAAGACCTTGCCTGGGCAAGCGATGTACAGCGGCGGATCCTGCTTGAGCAGGGTGCGTGCCTGCACCGGTGAGGTGTGGGTACGCATGACCAGATGGGAACCGGGGGCATCCACGAAGAAGGTGTCCTGCATCTGGCGAGCCGGATGGTCTGGCCCGAAGTTCAGTGCATCGAAGTTGAACCACTCGTGTTCCACCTCGGGGCCCTCGGCGATCTGCCAGCCCATCGAGGCAAAGAAGTCAGAGATGTCGTCCATGAGCAGGCCGATTGGGTGGCGCGCGCCGTGCGCCAGCCGGCGAGCCGGAATGGTGACATCCACGCTCTCTTCAAGCAGAACCCGCTCTGCTTCCTGCTTCTTCAGCACACTTTCACGCTCGGCGATGGCCTTGTTGACCCGACCGCGGGCTTGGCCCATGCGCTTTCCAGCAGCGGCACGATCCTTCGGATCCAGCGACTTGATCTGGCGATTAGCGCCAGCAAGCGGCGACGCATCCGCAGCGTGCGCGAGACGAACAGCCTTGAGGCTCTCGAGTGAGTCAGCTTCTTCGATCGCTGCGAGAGCCTCAGCTACCGCAGACTCGACGCCCGCTTCATCCAGCGGGCTCAGCGGAGTATCAGACATGACGACCTTTCGTGGGTTCCACCGTGCAGTTTAGCGCCAAACTTCAATAGGATCTGTTCGCATCCACTCCTCTAGATTGAGGCAGATCACCGCTATCCGCTATGAATGCGTCACTGTAACCACGGCCTGCTTGCTTATGGCCCCTGACCTAGACTGGGGTGGTCGTAGTAATACCTGTCTCACAAGGAGAGTGTGTGAGCACTGCAGCTCCCGTGGCGAACTCCGCTCCAAACGTTGCTCCTGGGTCGGTTGTTCGAGTGCGAGACGAGGATTGGCTTGTCACTGGAACCGAAGCAACCGCGTCCGGCACCCTCATCCAAGTCCGCGGTCTGACTGAGCTGGTTAGAGGCACCGAGGCCGCTTTCTATTCCGATCTCGACCGAATTGAAGTTGTTGACCCCCGTAACGCAAAGATCATCGCGGATGACACTCCCCGCTACCGCAAGACACGACTTTTTCTCGAGACGACTCTTCGCAAGACCCCCGAGCCGGCTACCTCAGCCGCTCTGACAGTTTCCACCGGAATGCTGGCCGAGCAACTCAACTATCAGCGGATCGCGGTCGCCAAAGCGCTCGATCCCACGAACATCCGTCCTCGCATTCTCATTGCAGACGCCGTGGGTCTCGGTAAGACTCTCGAGATCGGCATGATCCTGTCGGAACTCGTCGCTCGCGGACGCGGTGACAACATCCTGATCGTGACTCCTCGGCACGTCCTGGAGCAGATGCAGCACGAAATGTGGTGCCGTTTCGCCCTGCCATTCGTGCGCCTCGACTCGCAAGGCATCCAGCGGATCCGTCAACAGATACCGGCGACCCGCAATCCCTTTACCTACTTCAAGCGCGCCATCATCTCGATCGATACTCTCAAGACGCCCCGCTACCGCGAGCATCTCAAAAGGCGACGCTGGGACGCCGTTGTCATCGACGAATCGCACAACCTCACGAACACCGGAACCCTGAACAACGAGCTCGCACGTATCCTCGCTCCGCGGACAGATGCCCTAATCCTCGCCTCTGCGACCCCTCACAACGGAAAGAACGAATCCTTCGCCGAGCTCATCCGGCTCCTTGATCCAACTGCTGTGAGCCCGGATGGCGAGATCAATGAAGAAGCAGCGCGCAAGCTCATCGTGCGCCGCCACCGCTACAGCCCCGAGGTCGCATCCGAGGTGGGGACCGATTGGGCGGAGCGTGCCGAGCCGTTGAACCTCCTGGTTGATGCCTCACCCGCAGAGAATGCCGTTGCTCAGGATCTCGCAGACACCTGGCTCTATTCGAAAACCACGTCACCGTCGTCGAACCATCTTTTCGGTTGGACCCTTGCCAAGGCCTTCTTGTCGTCTCCTGCAGCGCTGCGCGAAACGATCGAAAGTCGGCTCCAGCGCATCGACGTATCGGGCGATCAATCCGCGAGCGCCGATCGCGAGGTTAGCGCCCTGAGAAGACTCCTCATATTGGCCGAGGAAGCTGACGAATCAGTGAGCGCGAAGTTTGAAGCTCTTGTCGACCATCTGAAGGACAAGGGGGTTGGCCGAGGCTCGGATACCCGTGCCGTGGTGTTCGCGGAACGAATCGCTACGCTCAAATTCCTGCAAGAGACTCTTCCGAAGAGTCTAGGTCTGCCCGCTGGCGCCATCGGTCTGCTGCACGGCGGCTTGAGCGATGTTGAGCAACAGGAGATTGTGGAGGACTTCAAACGGGGCACGTCCGAACTTCGAGTTCTCGTTACGGGCGATGTGGCTTCCGAAGGCGTGAACCTGCACGCGGAGTGTCACCTTCTCGTGCATTACGACATTCCCTGGTCGCTGATCCGGATCGAACAGCGCAACGGTCGCATCGATCGCTACGGACAACGACACACTCCAGAGATCGCTACGCTCCTGCTGCAACCGGACTCGGAAAAGTTCTCGGGTGATATTCGAGTGCTCACTCGGCTGGTCGAAAAAGAGCATGAGGCGCACAAGATTCTGCCAGACGTGGCATCGATCATGGGGAAGAACTCCATCAAAGCGGAGGAAGATGCCATCGCCAAGATGCTCGCCGAAGGCCGGGACATCGAGGAGACGATCCCAGAACCTGTTGGTGATTTCTTTGATGAACTCCTTGCGGGGCTTGACGGGGACGAGGATTCCTCGAACCTTTCTGATGTCGTCGTCACGTCTAACGGTCGGCAACTCTTTGATTCAGATCTTGAGTTCCTTTCCCAAGCACTTGGTGAAGCATTCGGCGACCCCTACGAGAAGGTCGATTGGGTGGTCGACGACGAGCACGACGTCGCTAGCCTCACTCCCCCGGCAGACCTGCGGAGGCGACTGACATTCCTTCCCCAGGATTACTTGAAAGAGCGCCGAGTCGCGGATTCGCTTCGGCTGGCAACGTCACCCGCTACGGGCAAACGCTCGCTGCTGAGCGCTCGGCAGTCTGACGAGACCAACTGGCCGGCAGCACATTTCCTTGGGCCGTTACACCCCGTTCTGGACTGGGCCTCCGATCGGGCGCTCGCGTCAATGGCGCAAAACGAAGTCCTCGCCATACGCGGGGACGTGGAATCTCCAGAGTTCCTACTATTAGGCACCATCACCAATCAGCGCGGTCAACTCCTCAATCGCACTTTCATGACAGTCTCGGACGGCTTCGCTCACCCGATCCGGGACATCGGAGAGTACTTGGAGTCAATCGGGTTGACATCGAGAGCTGCCAATCCCGGTCCCGTGGACACAGCCGATCTCGGCTCACTCGTTGGTCCGGCTATTGATGCCGCGGAGGGCCACTTGGGCAT
The DNA here is from genome assembly GCF_900107735.1 of Bowdeniella nasicola. GTDB lineage: Bacteria > Actinomycetota > Actinomycetes > Actinomycetales > Actinomycetaceae > Bowdeniella > Bowdeniella massiliensis. The sequence goes on from NZ_FNQV01000009.1 coordinate 25,796, forward strand.
GATGTACGACGGCCTCGCAAACCAGTCCGCTTCCCTCTTGGCTGACTGGCTCAAGCGTGCAGAGGAATGGAATGCGGAGGCTGCGGGGCTAGTTCAGCGCCGTGAGGTTCAGGATCGTCGGGAACGCGTTCGTGTGGAACAGGAACTGGCTCGGCAAATGGCTCCTGCGCAGAGCATCATTCGTCCACTACTTGTCGTCGTTCCGCGCGAAGGAACTGGAGGCGCAGCATGAGCGAGTTCGATTCGATAGTCAACGTCGAAGAGTGGATCAGCGAGCATTACTTCACCGCCGACAAAGGCGCTACGTTCGCGAGCGCACAGGCGGACCTCGTTAAGACCTGGAAGGCCGATAAGGCGGACGGGTACTCCACGCCGATCACCCGGTTCTCCTCCCAACGCGCAGACCTTCAAGCGAAACTCGCGACCCTCGACGAAGCTGGCGAGGATGCGATCCTTGACGTTTCCGCACAGCTGCGTGGAGTTCTTGGCTTCGGGCAGCAGCCAGAGATTCTCACGTTTGAGCGTGGCAGCACGGATTACGAAATCACCGGAGTGGTCCTTGGAGGCGACCGTGAGGTCCTGTGGCTGACGGCTACCCCTGCCGAGAGCATCGATGATGTTTTTACTTCGTCATATCTGATTGGCGTCCATCGGGTCGATGGCAAGGATCGACTTGAACCAATTGGGAAGGTGCTCTCGGAGCTCTATCTCTCCTCGCCTTCGCCACAATTCATCGTTGTTTCTGCTGGTTCCTATCTCTTCTTGACGGACCGTGAGCGCTGGCCGGAAGGCCGCTATCTCGGCGCTGATGTTCAACTCGTAGCCGAGAGAAACGACGCGAAGGACAAGGGCGAGATCAACCGCTTTCTCTCGATCTTCTCGAGGAACTCTCTCGTCCCGGACTCTGACGGCACTATCTGGTGGAATGTACGCCTGGAGGAATCTCGTGAGCACGCCGTCGGTGTTTCAAAGGATCTCCGCGATGGCATTCGTGAATCGATCGAGATCATCGCGAACGACGTTCTGGTTCGGCGAACTGCTCGTGGGCTAAGCAATGATGACCTTGATGGCCAGGAACTCGCTCGACAGTCGCTGCGCTATCTGTACCGGATTCTCTTCCTGCTTTACGCCGAGGCTTCCCCCGAACTTGGAGTCCTTCCGAAAGGTGCCGGCGAGTACGACGCCGGGTATGGACTGGATCGGCTACGCGAACTCATTCAGGTCGAGCTTTCCAGCTACCACTCTCGTAGCGGCACTCACATATATGAATCGCTCGCCTTACTGTTCCAACTCGTCAATGGCGATCACCCGTCGCAACGTCGGTCTGGCACCGAATCGGACGAAACTGAAGGTCTCACCTTCGAGCCACTCAAAGCTGACTTGTTCCAACCCGAGGCGACCTCGCTCATCGATGACGTGGGATTGTCGAATGCTGAGCTCCAACGCGTTCTTGAAAGACTCTTACTCTCCAAGCGTTCATCCAATGACCGTGGTTTCATCTCCTACGCCAATCTAGGCATCAACCAGTTAGGCGCGGTCTATGAAGGACTGATGAGCTATACAGGATTCATTGCCAAGGAAGACCTACGAGAAGTCGCCAAAGACGGGGACGCATCTGCTGGCTCGTGGGTGGTTCCCGTACACCAGGCAGATGACATTGAAAATCGACACCTCGTCACGCGTCTTGATGACGTCACAAATACCCGTAAACCGGTACTCCATAAGAAGGGCAGCTTCGTTTTCCGGCTCGCTGGTCGTGAGCGGCAACAGTCAGCGTCGTTCTACTCACCGGAAGTGATAACCCGATTCGTCGTATCACAGGCGCTCGAGGAATTGTTGACAGAGGACACAGCCGCCGACGACATCCTAAAGCTCACCGTCTGCGAGCCAGCGCTCGGATCTGGCGCCTTCGCTCTCGAGGCTGTGAGGCAACTAGCGGCCGAGTACCTGGAGCGGAAGCAGAAGGAGCTCGGGGAAGAGATATCTGCAGAGGACTATCCACTCGAGCTGCAGAGGGTGAAGGCCCACATCGCCCTTCACCAGATCTACGGAGTGGATCTCAATGCCACAGCAGTCGAACTCGCGGAGGTTTCGCTGTGGCTCGACACGATGCTTCCTGGGCTTCACGCGCCATGGTTTGGTCTCCATTTACGGCGAGGCAACTCCCTCATCGGGGCCAAACGAGCGGTCTATTCTCCCCAACAAGTTGCGAAGAAGCTGTACCTAACCGAAGCCCCGCGTGACGTCCCGCTTAGTGGTCTCGCGAACGCAGCGCTCGATGGGGCTGACAACGCTATCGCTGATGGGATCCATCATTTCCTCCTGCCTAGCGAAGGTTGGGGTGCCGCGGCGGATGCCAAGGAGCTAAGGGGCATCGCAGACGACGAAGTGAAACGCCTCAAGGAATGGGTGCGCTCGATCCGGGTCAAACTGTCCAAGGCTCAGGTGAAAGAGTTGAAGGGGCTCGCTAAACGGGTCGAGACTTTATGGCGGTTTGTCCTCTACCGACTTTCAATAGCCGAGTCGGAAGCTCGAAGGTTCATTGACTACTGGCCGCATCGTCGCGAGTTCACTCAGAACAGAATCACTCGCGAACAGATCGAATCGAGTCTTCGTGATCCCAACGGGGCGTATATGCGCCTACGCCGAGTGATGGACGCATGGTGCGCCCTCTGGTTCTGGCCACTTCAAACGGAGATCAATCCACCCAGTTTGGAGAAATGGATCGAAGCATTAAAAGACATCCTTGGAACTCATGTTGATGCCACCCAGCCAACGTTCTCTTCAGCATTAACGTGGGACGATCTGGGCGAGGCTGAAACGCTAGATCTTGAGCTTGCGGGATCGGCGGACACAACTCGACTGTCGGACGCATACCCATGGCTAAGAGTTTGTGACAGCGTAGCAAAACGCCAGGGTTTCTTCCATTGGGAACTGGACTTTGCCTCCGTCTTCTCGAATGGTGGGTTCGACCTTCAAGTCGGAAATCCGCCTTGGGTGCGCCCTCGATCCGACATGGACGCTCTATTTGCAGAGACCGACGTTTGGTTCCAACTCGCACACCGCCCCACCCAGGCAGCAAAGCGAACGCGTCAGCAACGTGCCCTCGAGCAACCAGGAGCTCGGGAATCAATCATCGAAGCTGCCCCGGAGATACCGGTGACCGCCGCATTCCTTGGATCTCCAAGTCAGTACCCGCTACTGAGAGGGTTGCAGCCTGATTTATATCGGTCCTTTATGTCAAAGACCTGGCAGAATATGGCAGCTATTGGCGTAGTTGGCCTCGTTCATCCAGAATCGCACTTGACGGAGAAGAAGGCCGGTGCGCTGCGCAGAGAGACCTACTCACGTCTGAGAAGACACTGGCAATTCCTGAATGAATTAATGCTCTATGAGATCAGCAACCATGTAGTATACGGCATTCATATCTACGGGCCCCGTCTTGAACGCGCTTCCTTCATCACTGCAAGCTCGCTCTACCATCCCGAAACCGTCACCCGATCTCTCAAACATGATGGCAGCGGCGAAATCCCTGGCTTGAAGGATTCAAACAACGAGTGGGACCGTCGTCCGCATGCAGAGAGGCTCATCCGAGTCGACAACGACGTATTGGAAGCTTGGGCAAGCATCTCAGACAAACCTGGCACACCTGCCGAGGAGGCAACGATGCTCTATCCCGTGAACCGAGCGAGTACAGAGGTGCTGAACAAGCTCGCTCATGCCCCACGAGTCCGGAATCTTCATCTCCAGTTCTCGCGCGGTTGGGACGAAGCAATGGACCGTAAGAGGGGATATTTTGAGGTTGGAAGCAAGGTAAACGTGTCATGGGATGACGTCATCTTGCAGGGTCCTTTCTTCAGCATTGCCAACCCATTCTTTCAAGAAGCCAATCCCTCGATGCGGAGCAATCGGGACTACACCGAATTGGACCTAGAAGTGCTACCGTCCAACTTCATTCCGCGCACAAGCTACCAGCCAAATCGGGATGGCGATGTCGATTACGACTCCAACTACGGCACTTGGACACTCCCTGATGGTTCCAAGAAGCCCGTCAGAGACTTTTACCGCCTAGCTTGGCGCAATATGGCTGCCGTCACTGGAGTTCGCACGTTCTATCCAACGGTAATACCTCCTGGAGCAGCGCACGTGCACGCCGTCTATTCTGCCGGCGGCTTCGCGAATGCAACCGAACTCTTAGGGCAACTAGGAATTGGCGCGTCACTTCCGACCGACTTTATGGTGAAAGCGGGTGGAGCATCGAAAATCAGCTTTGATCTCCTCGAGCTGATGCCCCGGTTTAATGTAGGTTCTCCTGCCTCCTCCATCATCGTCGGGCACGCTTCTCGTCTAGTGTGCGTCTCTTCTGTTTTCGCGGAACTGTGGGAGGAAGCTATGGGCACGCCGTGGACTTCAGCCTCTCCCGAACGCAACGCCCGCGAGCGCCGCCAACTCTTGGTTGAGCTCGATGCACTCGCAGCCCTGGAACTAGGCATCACCGCGGATGAGCTCTGCACGATCTATCGAACACAGTTCTCGGTTCTTCACCACCGCTACGAAAAAGTTGACCGTTACGACGCGAACGGGCGAAAGGTCCCGAGGGAAATCGTGAAGCTGTGGGAAAAGGTAGGCGACGAAGGCCTCACGCGCGATGACCGGACGTGGACACACCCTCAATCTGGCGTGACGTACACGTTCGAACTGCCGTTCGTTTTGCTGGACCGCGAGGAAGACATGCGTGCGGCTTACGCTAAGTTCGAGCCCCTTCTCCACAAGGACCCTGAATGAGCGAATTGTTGCCGACGCGCCTAGCTTCGCAGATCACCCATGGTCTGACGGACTATCTCGCGACGACGTTCGCCTTGTCTAACACAGGCGCGCAGCGCGCTGTCAACGAGTTCCTGACATCCGGAAATACCGGCATGTTCAAGGGACCCTTCATTCGGCTACGTCTCCCCTACGAGCCATCGACGATTGATCCCCGTTCCGCACTCGAGTACCTACCCGAGGGTTTCGTCCCGTACGGTCACCAAGCGGCGGCATTCGCACGGCTCAAAGCGCAATCCCCTAACGGCGGGTTCCGTCGGCCGGAACCCATAATCGTCACCACAGGTACTGGCTCCGGAAAGACCGAAGCGTTCCTTTATCCGATTCTCGACCATGTCCTGCGGGCACAGGCCGCCGGGATTTCAGGCATCAAGGCACTCATTCTCTACCCGATGAATGCCCTCGCGAACGATCAGGCACATCGATTGGCGGAGTTGCTTTCTTCCGACGCTCGTCTGAGCAGCGTGCGGGCAGGTATCTATACAGGAGAAGAGGGACCGGAATCCTCCCGGGTCACACCAACGTCCCTCATTACTGATCGCTACGTGATGCGCACAGACCCGCCAGACATCTTGCTCACGAACTACAAGATGCTCGACATGCTGCTCCTCCGTGAGGAAGACTCCGCGCTGTGGGAGGAGTCTGCAACATCGTTGCAGTACCTCGTACTCGATGAATTCCACACCTATGACGGGGCTCAAGGAACCGACGTCGCCATGCTCTTGCGGCGCCTCGGTGCACTACTGAAGTCGTATTGGCCAAGCGACCTTTCGCAGCTGCCTTACCCACCGACCGAAGAGGATCGCAAGCGCCCCCTCGGACGGATCACACCCGTCGGAACCTCAGCGACCCTCGGCTCCGGCGACGGAGGAGAAGCAATGCTTCACTTCGCGCACACGGTTTTCGGTGAAGAGCTCGAACCGTCCGCTCTCGTCACCGAAAGCAGGATGAGTTTCGAGTCGTGGCGAGCCCTGTCACCAGAATCGGAATCCGGAACTCCGGTAGCGACTGACGTCATTTACGGGCAGATCCCCGAACTCCTCAAGCAGGTTCATGAGACCCCGGTTGATGACCTCCCCGAGCTACTCACCCGGAAGCTCTTCGAGACTCCCCCAGCGAATCTTCTTGCCGGCGTGCGGCACCACCCACTGATCGAACAGCTCGCGTGTATCACTGTCAATGCCGTACACATCCGCGACATTGCGTATGAGCTGTTCCCCGATCGAGTCGGAACAATCTCGCACGCCGAAGTCACCGAGTTCGTCGAGATTCTTGTCGCGTACCTTTCACATATCCGCGCGCGGTCCGGCCGGGAGGCTCTCGGAGTAGAAACCCACCTCTGGGTGCGAGAGCTCAGCCGGATTGACGCCGCCGTCGACGTCGGCCACGTCTACCGGTGGAGCGACGACGGTGTTGCCGACGATGACACCGCTCTGTACCTACCGGCGGTCTATTGCCGCCATTGCGGCAAATCTGGGTGGGGAGCAATCACCACGGCTATCGATGATGAGATTGGGACGGCTCCGTCGAAGATCCGCGAAGAGGCCGCGCGGCGTTCCTCTAGCTTCCGCGCGCTCATGCATGCAGCCGGCGAAGCAGACGCTGCACTAAACGAAGGCCAGAACTCCCGCTCGATTCGCGAAACCAACCTCCGCTTCTTCCACACCGTGGATCGCAAACTCACCACCAATCTTCCGGACTCGAACGATCGCGATTTCCAGGAAGGGCGAATCATCCCAGTCCTCACGCATACGGGACCGACCGCTGGCGACCAATCCACCGACCAAGCCTGCCCCGCGTGTTTTGCTCCCGATGCCATTCGATTCGTCGGGTCTGCGATCGCGACCCTGACCTCGGTGGCAATCTCGAACATGTTCGGAAATGCCGAACTCGATGCCGGCGAGAAGAAGGCGCTGGTCTTCACCGACTCCGTCCAGGACGCTGCCCACCGCGCGGGGTTTATCCAATCGCGAGCCCACACGTTTGCGCTCCGCTCCCAGATCCGGCGGACCTTCACTGAAGGTGAGGTCAAGACCCTTGCCCAAGTCGCGGATGACGCCCTCGGACTCGCTCGCTTCGGCGACGCTGACGAGAAATACGCGATCATTCCGCCAGAACTTGTTGAGCGTCCCGGTTTCAGGGAGTTCTGGGCCGTTGGAGCCGATGCCCGTGCCGTAGCGAGTGCCCGCAATCGGGTCCTCAAGCGATTTCAGTTCGATGCTGCGCTCGAACTCGGTCTCCAATCGAGGCTCGGCCGTACCCTCGAGCTCACGGGATCCCTCGTGGCCGAAGTGGATATGCCCCCCACCCTCATCCTCGATATCGCGAACGAGCTGTGGGACTCACTGGGTGTCCTTGATGTTGCTCGTCCTACCGACACGCAGTTCCTCGCGTGGGTCCGCGGTCTTCTTATCCGCATGCGGATTCAGGGCGGCATCTTCCATCCCTGGTTGGGTCGCTATATCCGTTCCCACGGTCGGCGTTACCACCTTTGGGGCGGTCGCTATCGAAACGAAGGAATGCCAGCGTTTCCGGCAGGCCGACCGGCACCGGCATTCCCGATCGTTGGAGCAACACCATCTGACTCGGGTCTCGACCCGGTTGGCCCACGGTCTTCGTGGTACGCCGACTGGACCTCACGTGTTCTCAGCATTCCGAAAGATGACGGCGGCCGTCTCGCTTCAGCGCTGCTGCCGGCCCTTGCAGAGAACGACCTGTTGAAGAAGTGCGAAACCGAAACCTCCGCTACGGTGTACGCGCTCGACCCACACAGCATTTTCCTATCCGTGCCGACGGATCAAGGGCTTGCAGACCGCGACAACTCGCTGCAATGCACCGTGTGCCAAACCAAACTCTTCGGCACTCTCAACACCGTCAAGCAGCTCGATGGATCCCCCTGTCTACAGCTGCGCTGTCCCGGGATCCATGTTCGATCTGAAGCCTCGCCGGACAATTACTACCGGCAGATGTATGCGACAGCTGGCAAGCGAGTCGTCTCTCGCGAGCACACTTCGTTGTTGCCCGATGATGTTCGTCGCAGCTATGAAGATGCGTTCCGTGCCGAGGACCAAAAACCAGACGATCCCAATGTGCTCGTTGCGACCCCCACGCTTGAGATGGGTATCGACATTGGCGACCTCTCATGCGTGATGCTGGCGTCTATGCCGCGTACGGTTGCGAACTACGTCCAGCGTGTCGGCCGAGCTGGTCGCAAGACCGGTAATTCTCTTGTGCTGTCTTTTGTACGAGGGCGCGGCGAACACCTCCCAAAGCTCTACGACCCGCTGAGCATTATCAATGGCGAGGTTGCTCCGCCCTCAACGTACTTAGAAGCCGAGGAAATCCTGACCCGGCAGTTCACCGCGTTCGTGGGCGATACCTACGCTCGCGCAGCTGAATTCCGCCAGCCTCGTTCTGCGATCGGGGCTCTGCAGTGGAAGAATGACCGCGATTATCTGCCTCAGTTGGCCGCACTCGTCGAGCGTTCAGGCGACCAGTTGCTTGATACCTTCATCAACCAGTTCGGCCCGCACCTGTCCCTCGAGGCATCCAACCGACTTCGATCCTGGGCGCACAACGAGCTGCCCGTTCGGTTGGAACAGGCGAGCGCTGACTTCCAGCGGGACCTGGAAGACCTCCGCCACCGCAGAACCGACATGGACAAAGCAATCCTCACCCTCCAAAAGGAATTCGAGGATACGGTTAGCGTCTATCCGGAAGACTCACCCGAAGTCAAGAAGGCGGAAAGCGACCTGAAATCCTCCCGTGCGCAGGCTTCCCGTATCGGTGGGCGCCTCGCGGGGATGCGCAAAGTCTTCTGGATCTCAGCGCTCGAAGCCTACGGGGTCTTCCCCAACTACACGCTGGTGGGAGACTCAGTCGATCTCGATCTGACCGTGATTTCTCGCGACGAAGATACTCAAGAGTTCAAAGCCACCCCGCACGAGTACAGTCGAGGAGCGTCCTCCGCAATTCAGGAACTCGCCCCCGGATCGACCTTCTACGTCCAGGGCATGGAAATTGCTATCGATGCCGTGGACCTCGGCCCGGATCTCCGCGACGCCGAATACTGGCAGATGTGCCCATCGTGCGGCTGGCGCCACTCCGTCACCCTACTGAGCGCATCTCCCCTCACGTACGGCGGACTTGCCACGCGGTGTATTCGCTGCGGCGCCGGAGGTATCAACGACACCGGCAACGTTTACGACGTCATCGTGCTGTCGAAGGTCTCCGCCGAAGTTCGGCGCGACGAAGCCTCGATCTCCGACTCGACAGACGACCGCAAGCGCGTCAGATTCGAGATCGCGCCGATCGCCGATATCAACGACGCCTACGTCGAAGGTCCTTGGCAGGTCGACGCGACTGGGTTCGGCTCCGAGTACCTCCGCAGCGTTGACATCACCTGGCTGAATCTCGGCCGACAAGGCGTAGGCGGAAAATCGTACGAAATCGCTGGCAAGAAGATCACCGCTCCCCTGTTCCCGCTGTGCGAATACTGTGGCAAGCTCGACCCGACTGCGCGCCACAACTCCCGGGATAATCACCGGTTCTGGTGTAAGTACCGCAATGCAACGGAAGAACACACCCGCCCACTCGTTCTCGCCCGCAAGCTGTCCACCCAGGGAGTGAAACTCACCCTGCCACCACAGGCCTCCGCTGCGGGACAGTTCTCAGTACCGACCCTTCACGCCGCAATCCTGCTCGGCCTGAAGGAACGACTCGGCGGAACACCGGGGCATCTGCAGATCATCAGCGTCCCAGATCCGAAACAGCCCGCCTCACAGTGCTTCCTCGTGCACGACACCGTTCCGGGCGGGACGGGATACCTTGCCTCGTTCAAGAACCCAGAAGTCATCTTCGATGTCCTCGCTACCGCGTGGCGCATCTGCCGTGACTGTCCCTGCCAGCTCGATGACCGCCGGGCATGCCATCGTTGCCTCCTGCCCTATGCGCCTAACCAGCAAGAAGACAATGTCTCCCGTCTTGAGGCGTTGCGCGTTCTCGGCTTACTGCTCGGAGTGGACGAAAACCACCCCGATCCTGACCCAGCGCGCTGGAACGTTCGCTTTGGAACAGTCGATCCCTCGCGTGGTGAGAGCCCGCTGGAAATACGCTTCCGCGAAGCGTTGAAGGACCGCCTCAAGGCATCGAAAGCGCAGGTGGAGGCGACACCGACGATCGTGGGCGAAAAGCTCGTCTTCACGTTGAAGGGGAAGCGCTGGAAACTCGATCCGCAGGTGACCATCGAAGGTACCCGCCCCGACTTCGTGCTCTCGTCCGAAGATACGAATATCCCCAAGATCGCGATCTACACAGATGGATTCGAGTTCCACGCCACCCCGGCCCATAACCGCGTCGGCGATGACGCGATCAAGCGGGAGAACCTGCGAGCTAAGGGCATCATTCCCTGGGCCGTCACCCTGCAGGACATCGAGCGCTTCGCGAGCAAGAAGTCGAGTCAGGACTGGAAGGCAGCCGCGGGAGTCGAAGAGCGGATGCTTGATCTGCTCATGCAAAAGCTTGGCCTCGATTCCAAACTCGTCGCCGCGATTGGCACCGGCACCATGGGCCTGTTGTGGGAGTGGATGCTGAATCCCGGCCTGGACCGCTGGCGCATCCTCGCAAAGCGCCTGCCCGCTTCCTTCTTCAACTCCGGAGCGCTGCCACCGGCACTGGAGCCCACGGCTCTCGCCCCGGGACTGGACCAGGCAACGGCGACACTCCTTCAATCCTTCCTTCTGACCAAGGAAGCAGACCGGCGCCTCTGGGGCTTTACTACTCCGCACCTCGTGTTCCGCAGCTCCTCGGCCCGCGATGGCAGCCGAAATCGAACGGTTCTACACCTGGAGGATGGAGCCGTCGGCGATGAGGACTTCCGTGCCGCGTGGCAGCAGTGGCTACTGTGGTCGACTCTGCTGGCCTTTACCGAGGCCCCTGACGAGCTTCACGCCGTCACGACGTCCACTGCCGACTTCCTGCTTCCCGCGCTCGATGAAGCCGAACCCGAGGAGAGTTCCGCCGAGGCAGAGTTCTCGCAGGAGTGGGTCGACCTCATTTCGGATGCGTACGACGACGAGAAACCACTCCTCACAGCTCTTGCGGAATCAGGCGCTCCCCTGCCGGAGGTTGGCGAAGAACTCGCAGGCCTCTCTACCGTCGTGAGCTGGCCCGATCGCCACATTGCCGTGCTTTACCCCGAGGACATTGGCACCCTCGATGCGCCCGAGTGGGCCGTACTAAGCCTTGACGACATCGACGGCGTCGTGGCCGCCGTTTGCAGGAAGGAATCGTAATGCCCTACGTCACCATGGCCTCTCACCAGAGTAAGGTCGACGGCTCAATCAAGAACCAGGTGCTTGACTTCCTCCACAAGCTGCAGAAGGACGACACGACTCCCGGCCTCCATATCGAGCCGATGATCGATGCCCGAGACCGGCGCGCCCGCACTGGCCGAGTCTCCAAGCAATACCGAGCTGTCCTTTTCCGGCTAGATTCCGGCGGTCAGGCGCACTACATCTATCACGGCACCTACAACCACGACGACGCCATCCGCATCGCTCGCAACACGATCCTCGACTTCAACCTCGCGCTCGGCATGCCCGAGTTCCGTTACGAAGAGCCCGTGGAGACCCCCGAGCCGGTCTTCACCCCGCGCGTCACCTACGAACAGACCGCGCCGACGGAGCCGATCGCGCCCGAGTGGGTCAATCACCTGCCCGAGAACTGGGACACCGAGAGCCTCATTGAGACCGGTATCTCGGAGGCCTTCGCGGCACCTGCGCTCGCCGCATCGACACCGGCAGAACTGACTGCCGTGATTGATCGTGCCCCCGAAGCCCAAGGACTCATGCTCCTCGGCCTAGCAACGGGCGACTCGCTCGAGGCCGTCCGCACCGATCTAGGCCTGCCTGCGACCCCCGCGACGGATGATTCCGACGACTCGATCGTCGAAGCCCTGAAGTCGTCCTCCGTCGGATTCGTCTACGTCGGCGAGAGCCCCGACGAGCTGCGCGAAGCCCTCGAGTCGATGGACATCGATCGCTGGCGCGTCTTTCTCCACCCCGAGCAGAAACGCTACGCCGAAGGATCGTGGAAGGGTGCCTATCGCCTCTCCGGCGGCGCCGGCACCGGCAAGACTGTCGTCCTGCTGCACCGCGCCCGCTACCTGTATCGAGGAGAGCCGGACTCTCGCATCGTGCTGACGACCTTCACCCGGACGCTCGCCGACTCGCTGGCTGAGAACTTCTCGCGACTCGCGCCCAAGATCCCCCAAGTTGGTCTGGGCGAGCCTGGCGTCGCGATCACCGGAATTGACCAGATCGCTAGCCATGTCCTTGCCACGGCCACGGATGATGAGAAGCAGCTCGCCGCCGAGCGTGTCCTCGGCGTCGCCGCGACCATCGGCAACCAGCGCGTGACCAACGCGAAAAAGGCCTGGGACGACGCCGTCGTCATGGCCGACCCGGACGTCACCGAGGAACTAGCCAACCCTGCCTTTCTCGAGCAGGAGTACGTCTACATCGTCCTGGCCAACCGCATCCTTGACGAGCGCAGCTACGTCCGGGTCGCCCGCACCGGCCGCGGCACGCCACTGAATCGCCGCCAGCGCCAAGAACTGTGGAAGGTTTTCGCCCAGTTCCGTGCCACCACCCAAATCGATGGCCAACTCTCCTTCCCCGAAGTCGCCGCGCTTGCCGCCGAAATCCTCGAAGCGCGCGAGGCCCCCATCGCCGATCACGTCCTCGTCGACGAAGCCCAGGACCTCAACCCGTTGCACTGGCAGCTCCTGCGTGCCCTCGTCGCCGAAGGACGAAACGACCTCTTCATCGCCGAAGACTCCCACCAGCGCATCTACGGCCATAAGATCACGCTCTCGCAATACGGCATAAACATCCGCGGTCGCGCCCGCCGCCTCCGCCTGAACTACCGCACCACCGCGGAAAACCTTGCCTACGCCATCTCCATCCTCGACGGCAACGCCATCACCGATCTCGAAGGTGAAGGCGAGCGCAGCGATGACTACCGCTCCGTGCGCTCCGGCCCCGCCCCACGCATCCTCGACGTCAGCAACGCCGACGATGAGATGATAGCCGTCGCCAGCGAAATCACCCGCTGGATCGACGACGGCGTGAAGCCCGAAGCCATCGGCGTCCTCGCCCGGGCCGAGTCCCGCGCCCGCGATGCCGCCAGCGCCCTCGTTGATCGGAATATCCCCGCTAGCCAACGCAGGCGCGACGCCGAACTCACACCCGGCCAGGTCCCCGTCATGACGATGCACTCCGCCAAGGGCATCGAGTTCCAGCACGTCATCGTCCTCGGCGCCGGCAGCGGTGAGATCCCCGCGCCGTGGGCCATCGACCGCCTCACCGAGGCTGATCGCGAGGATGGCATACTGCGCGAACGGTCCCTTCTCTACGTCGCCGCTACCCGCGCGCGTGACGAGCTTGTCGTGACGCGGCGAGCAAAAGAAACTACAGATAGGTCCAGAAGTGAGTAACGCCGAGTTCACTGCCGTGGGAACAGCAACTTGTCTTTTCGCAGAATCTCAACATCTGGTGCCGAGCTTCAACACCTCAGATTCGGGGCCTTTCACAGATGGCCATATCGATCTATATGAAGGAGACTCACGAGCTAAGGATACATTTGTAGGTCGATTAGATGTCCAAATTAAAGGCAGAAAGCGCCTTGGGAAGACTTTTAGTTTAGATCGCGCCACGCTGGAAGGATTCCAAAAGCTGGAGACTGTGCTTTTCGTAGCCATACGCGTCGACCCTCAAAAGACCTCCCAGAAAAACATGTACGCTCTCCTTACTCCCCCTTTGATCTGTAAACTACTATCGGAATCAACCAATAAATTCAGAATACCCCTAAAACAACTCCCGAAACATCCCGACGAACTCAAGCGTATCGTAGAGTTTGGGATATCCACGAAGCGGCTTAGGGAACACCCAAATAAAGACCCCTTGGCTTCTTTGACAACTTTACAAATCAAATCTGCCCAGCCGATCAACTACACAGAAGATGAAATATTTCTGACTCCGGAAACTGCCGATTTTTATATGCTCGACGGCGAAAACGAAATCGAAGGATTTGCATTTTACACTCCGGTCGTCCTCCGAAGGATCCGTAGCATAGGCACGATAACTATACAGGTCGGCGAGATCAAATTGGAGACAAGAGGTGAGATTTATGAGAAAGAAAAGCTACTTGTCTTGCGCCTTACAGACTGGGCGACGTTCAAGATTTTCGACAATAGAGCCAAATTGGAGCTCGCCCCTCATCCTAACGTCCCATATATAGAAATATATCAAATATACACCTTAGTTAACGCGCTGCTTGACACCGGGACAATCACTGTGAACGGAATACCGCACCGCTACAAGTCAAACACACCACAAGACTCCGACGACATCTCCGCACATCTGGCCAATCTGAGAGAACTACAGGAAGTCGCGAATGAATTAAAGATCGACACCACAATCTTGTATCCAGCACGAATACTAGCTTCCGAGTGGAACTCAATACATGCTATTCATGGATACTTCTACCGCGGACAACCGCTCAGCAGACCAATATCTGGATCATCACGGTTTCAACAGAGTTTAGGCGGATTAGAATTAGCACTCGTTATTCAGGCCGACGAAGGAGAAGACGTTAAACTTGGCAGCCTTTTCGACTGCGTATTGTGGATCGAACATGACGGTTCTGCAGACAATAACTCTGGGTTCTGGGCTACCGGATATGACCTGCTCACGCAAGAAGAAATCGAGCGTTGTGGAAACCTCTGCCCCGACCAGATCGTTTCGGCATACTCAAGGCTTCCTAGCACTCCCAATAACACTTCTAGACTAGAATGGCTAATTGAATATTTATTGCGCTGCACTGGCGAGCACACAACGCCTAATTACCATGCGGCGATAGCGGCAGAAGTAGGATCAATGGCACAGGGCGCTGGATTGCGGTCCATTGGCATTGCAGTACGAACTCTGCAAGCAGTCTCAATGTTACGTCCGCTTGATAGCAAAGAGTTAGACCTGTTGATTTCATTGCGTAAAGAGATAGTCACAAAGCCGACAATCGACGATGACCTGGATAATCTAATTACTATATCAGCTCTCCTGGGCAGTCGATTGGAAGTCGAGCGACTATTAGATGGTCTGACGCACGATAAGATTGAGGAATTCTGCGAGTTTTCCTTTCATCGGTTGCTCAGTAATGCACCTGACGACGCACCTTCCGTTTAGTCGCCGAGATGCTAAACCGCTGGCGAGCGACGATAGAACCGGACTCCCATGGGCCACTGCTCGTAGAGTTCCGCTAACCCTATCCTCGCAGCACGATCCCGCCTCTTCAGGGGGCGGGATCGTTGCGTCACGACCGCCCGTCACCCGCGCGCTGAATGGCCGCGAGCGCGTGCATCTGCTCCATATTCGCGGGGTACAGCGACGTATACAGGCGGTAGAGCTCGTCGTATCGTGCGTGATCTTCCGCGTTCGGCTCGAGCATCCGTGCGGGCGGATTCCACTCGTGCGCGGGGATCGGTTCGATCGCGCATGCGGCGAGCCATGCCATTCCAAAAGCGGCCCCGATGGTGTGCGTCGGGATGACCTGCGGCCGTCCAGTCACGTCCGAGACGATCTGCGTCCACAGATCTCCCTGGGTGCCGCCGCCGACGGCAATGATCCGCTCGATTTTGCCTCCGACAGCTTCGATCGCTTCGATATTGTGGCGGACTCCCATGGCTGTGCCTTCGAGCGCTGCGCGGTAGAGGTCGCCCCGGGAGTGGTCGAGGGTTAAGCCGAGGATGAGTCCGCGGGCATCAGGATCGGAGATCGGGGTCCTCTCCCCCGCGAAATACGGCAGCATGATTAGGCCGTTCGCGCCGAGTCCCGATTGCCGAGCTTGCTCAGTGAGCTCGGCGAAATCCGCGTCGCCGAAGAGCCTGCGCAGCCAGCCGGTGATGGCACCCGATGTCGCCATTCCGCCGGCGACGTTTCGCGTATTGGGCAGAGCACCGACGGTGCCCCATAGCTCTTTTGACAGCACCGGCGAATCGACGGTGTTGATGAAGAACATCGTCGTGCCGTACATGAGCATGAGATCGCCGACGTTATGGGCATCGACCGATAGCGCTTCGGACCATGCGTCAATCGTGCCGGTGACGACAGGAATCCCCTCGGGAAGGCCCGTTGCCGCATGGCCTTTCGCCGTCACTGTTCCGACGGTCTCGCCCGCCCAATAGAGCTCCGGCAGCTCGATCGCTGGGGCTGACTGCTTCGCCCAGGGCTCGTACCACGTGAGGGATTCCGTGTCGTAGAGCGGCGTGCACTGCGAAGCCGACTGATGATCAAGGGTGTACTGGGAGGTCAGCTGCCACACGAGGAAGGACGCCGGCATAAAGAACCGCTCGGCCCGGTCATAGACCTCCGGCTCATTGTCCTTCACCCACAGGAACTTGGGACCCGCCGCTTGCGAACTGAGGACGGAGCCGCCTCGCTTGAGGATCTCCTCCGCCCCGCCGAGTTCCTCGGTGAGGCGCGCGACCTGGTCCATCGCTCGGGTATCGACCCCGTAGAGGATTGCCGGGCGTACTGGCTCCCCATCACGGGTTGTGAGCGCGACGCACGGCCCCATTCCTGAGACGCCAACCGAGACGACCTCGACCTCTGGCTGTTGGTCCAGGAGCTCGTGGGCCACGTCGCAGAGCTCGGTCCACCAGATTCTCGGGTCCATTTCCACGTGCCCACTGTGTGGCCGCTGGACGTCGTGCGGGCGTTGGGCGGTTGCGAGGATCTCCCCGCTCAAGGTCGTGAGAACGCCCTTGCTACTAGAGGTTCCTACGTCGAATCCAAAGACTGCCTTCACCACTACTCATCCACTTCGTTGTCGATTTCGTACTTCATGCGGACTCAAAAGCCTACTGCACCGCTGAGCGCCGATCCGAATACGCGACCGGGGTCATCTTCTCGGACTGACGATGACCCCGGTCTCTGCTATCGGCTTACAACCCCTTCGCTGCTCGCCGCAGGATCTCTCCTTCGGTCTGATTAGTCGCGGGCTTGTGGCCCTTCAGCGGCACGATCCGCTCGTGGATGGTGTCGAGCATCCAGTCGACCTGCGGGAAGTAGAGGTCTTCCAGCTCGGGGGCCGGAGTGACGTTGTTGCGCGATCCGACGACAGCCACGGGTGCATCGAGGTAATCGAAGGCCAGGGTCTGCATGTCGGAGGCAACCTGGTTGAGGAAGGAGCCGCGCGTGACCGCATCCGAGCTGAGGAGTAGCCGTCCGGTCTTCTTCACAGATTCCAACACGGTGTCATACTTCAGCGGACACAGGAAGCGAAGATCAATGACCTCAGCCTCCAGGCCGTACTTCTCCTTCAGCACGTCTGCGGCTTCCAGCGCCCGGTACAGGGTCGCGCCAATGGTCGCGATGGTGATGTCCTTACCCTCGCGGCGGATGGCGGGCTCGCCTTCCTCGGTCTCGTAGTAGCCGGTCGGCACGCCCTCGGGCTCGAACTCTTCGCCCTTGTCGTACAGCAGCTGGGACTCCAGGAAGACCACCGGGTCGGTACCGCGCAGGGCGAGGTTGAGCATGCCCTTGGCGTCCGTGGGTGTGGCCGGGAAGTAGACCTTCAGGCCCGGAATGTGGGCGACGATCGAGGACCAGTCCTGCGAGTGCTGGGCGCCGTACTTGTTACCGACCGACACGCGCATGACGAGCGGCATTTTCAGCAGGCCTGCGCTCATCCCCTGCCACTTGGCAGCCTGGTTGAAGATCTCATCACCGGCGCGTCCGAGGAAGTCGCAGTACATGAGCTCAACGACTGCGCGACCACCCGACAAGGCATAGCCAACTCCTGCGCCGATGATGGCGGCTTCCGAAATCGGCGAGTTGAACAGGCGGCGGTAGGGCAACAGTTCGGTCAGGCCACGGTAGACCGCGAACGCGCCGCCCCAGTCGCGGTTCTCTTCGCCCCATGCGGCCATGGTCGGGTCGGTCGCAAACCCGTGGGCCATGGCCTCAAAGAGCGCATCGCGGAAGGAGAACATCCGGATCTTGGAGACCGGCTTTCCGTCCTCGGTGTGCGAGGTACGGATCTTCTTGGCCAGCGACTTGACGCGATCGTTGTCCTCGAGGGGCTGGGAGAGCTCGACTTCGGCATCCGAGAGCTTGGGCTCGTTGCCGTTGGAGTACAGGATCGACTCCATGAACGGGACATCCACGCGCGGGCAGGCCTCGTCATCGATCGTCAGCGCGAGGACCTTGGTCAGGCGCTCGTCGATTTCCTCAGACATCTGGTCGACCTCGGAGCGATTGAGAACCTTCTTCTTCACGAGCAGGTCGCCGAAGTCCTTGATCGAATCGACGCTCTCCCACAGTTCGACCTCTTCGCGGGTGCGGTAGGAGGAGGCATCCGAGGGCGAGTGACCGGCGTAGCGGTAGGTGATCGTGTCCATGAGGACCGGGCCGCGGCCAGCCAGCAGCAGTTTCTTCTTGCGGCGCACGGCATCGGCGACGGCGAGCGGGTTGTAGCCATCGACTCGCTCGGCGTGCATCTGGTCGACGTTCACGCCGGCGCCGACGCGGGCGAGGATGTCGTAGCCCATCGTCTCGCCGGAGGTTTGGCCGCCCATGCCGTAGAAGTTATTGAAGAAGTTGAACAGGATCGGCGGATTGCCGCCGTCCTCTTCCCGCCACAGCGTGCGGAACTGGTCCATCGCCGCGAACGACATGGCTTCCCACACCGGGCCACACCCCATGGAGGCGTCGCCGATGTTGGCGATGACGATGCCGGGTTCCCGGTTGATGCGCTTGTACAGCGCCGACCCCTGCGCGATCGGGGCCGAGCCGCCGACGATCGCATTATTCGGCATAGAGCCGAACGGGGCGAAGAAAGCGTGCATCGAGCCGCCCATGCCGCGGTTGAAGCCCGCGGAGCGAGCAAAGATCTCGGCTAGGGTTCCCACGAGGATGAAGTTCTCGACGAGGTCCAGCTCGCCGTCATACGGGATCTTTTCGGCCAGACGCAGCGTGTCGCCGTCGAGGAAGTCCTTCATAATCGACTGAATCTTCGGCATCTCGATCGAGCGGGAGGCCGAGAAGCACTTGGCCAGGATTTCGCCGTGGGAGCGGTGGGAGCCGAAGACAAAGTCCTCGGCACCGAGCTCGGCGGCCTGACCAACGGCGGCGGCCTCCTGACCCATCGACAGGTGGGCCGGACCGCGGTGGTTGTATTCGATGCCGTTGAATCCGCCGGTCTTCTTGATTGAGTCCAGCATCGATTCGAATGCGCGGATGGCGATCATGTCGCGCAGCATGTTCTTCAGGCCATCCGTGCCGTGATGCTTCAGCTCGGCCTTGAAGTCCATCTCGTAGGCGTTGACCGGGATATCGGAAAACGTGATGGATTGGGATTTCCGGACGTCGGCTGGATCAACAATGAGGTGCTTGGTCATGTCCTATTCACTTACCTTCGTGGGTTAATCGGCGATGGCCCAGGCCGCTTCGCGGATACCCTCGGAGACGGTCGGGTGGGGGAAGATGACCTGCCGTAGGTCATCGATACTGAGTTCTTGTTCGAGCGTGGCGGCCGCGCCCCAGATGGTCTCGGGTGCGTAGTTGCCGACCATGTGGATGCCGCGGATGACGCGGCTTTTCGCTTCGGCGATGAGCTTGACGGCTCCGGGTTCTTTCACGCCGTTTTCGGCGACGAAGCGGCCCGACAGGACGAGTGGGACGGTCACCGTCACCGGCTCGATTCCCTGGTCTGCCAGCTGGGCTTCGGTCAGGCCCACACCGGCGGCTTCCGGCAGCGAGTAGACGGCCCAGGGAATGCACTCTTCGCGCAGCACCTGGCCATCGGCCTTCGCCTTGGCGCCATCGATGATGTGGGCCGCGGCGATCTCACCCATCCGGTAGGCCGCGTGCGCAAGCAGCGAGCGCCCGGTGACATCGCCCACGGCCCAGACGTTCGGCAGGTTGGTGCGCATCGTGTCATCGACGCGCACACCGCGCCGGTCCAGTTCCAGTCCGGCCTCGTTAGCGCCCCAGCCCTCGGTCGCGGGCTTGCGGCCGACGGCCATGAGGACGACGTCCGCCTCGAGCGTGTTGGTCTTGCCCTCGGGATCGCTGAAGACGACTGTGGAGCCCTTGATCTCGGTGACCTGGCATCCCAGGTGGAAGGTGACGCCGGGTATCGCCGAGCGCAGCAGGGAGCCGAGCTCGTCGTCCATGAAGGGCACGATCTCTGGGAGCATCTCGATGACGTGGACCTCGGTGCCGAGCGCGCCAAAGATCGAGGCGAATTCGACGCCGATGACGCCGCCGCCGATGATGACGAGGCGCTTGGGCAGCTCCGAGATCTCGAGCAGGCCGGTGGAGTCCACGACGGCGGGGTTGTCCTGCGCACCCGGGATGGGCGGCATGACCGGCACCGAGCCGGTGGCAACGATGACGTGCTCGCAGCTGAGTTCCTCATCGCCGACCCGGACCTTGCCGGGGCCAACGAGGCTGGCATGCGCATTGCGGACATCGACCTTGCCGCGCTTGAGTAGCTGGAGCACGCCGCCGACGAGCGTCGTGACGGTCTGCGCCTTCCACGCCTGCATGGTCTCCCAGTTGGCGCTCACGCCCTGGACGCTCACGCCGAACTTCTCGGATTCCAGCGCGTGGCGGTAGAGCTTGGCGGAGTTCAGCAGCGACTTCGTCGGGATGCAGCCCACGTTCAGGCAGGTGCCGCCGACGGTGTCCTGTTCGGCGACGCAGACCTTCTTGCCGGCGTGGGCGAGGCGCTCGGCGGCGATGTAGCCACCCGGTCCCCCGCCGATGATGATGACGTCGTAATCCATGACCATCCCCTAGCCGATGACCGTGAGGTCGATGTTCTCGATCGCGGCGACGAGGTCGCGCAGGAAGCGCGCCGCGTCGGCGCCGTCGACCACCTGGTGATCGGCCGTGAGGGAGAATCCGATTCGCTGCTCGACGACGACGTTCCCTTCGGCATCCGTTGTGGCGCGCGGCGAGATGGTGTTGACGCCGAGAATGCCGGTTTGCGGGACGTTAATGATCGGGGCGAAGGACTCGATGCCGAAGGCGCCGAGGTTGGAGACGGTGAAGGTCGCGCCCGAGAGGAGTTCGGGATCGATCTTGCCGCCGATCGCCTGGCTGGCGAGGTCCTTCGTGGTGGCCGACAGTTCGCGGATGCCCATGGCGCTCGCGTTGCGGATCGTGGGAACGAGCAGGCCGCGAGGCGTGTCCACGGCAAGGCCCAGGTGGACGGCCGCGAACTCGGTGAGGGTGCCGCCCTCGAGGTGAGCGTTCAGCACCGAGTGCGAGGCGAGCGTCTTGACCGTGGCGAAGCAGACGAGGTCGCCGATCGTGATGGCCGAGTAGCCGAGCGCCGGGTCCGAGTTCTTGAACCGGGCGCGCAGTGCGAGCAGGGCCGCGGCGTTGGCGCTCGTGGTGTAGGACAGCTGCGCGGAGGTCTCCAGCGCATTGCGCATCCGGTCCGCGATGAGCTTGCGAACGCCCTTGAGTGGGGTCTGCGTCGTCGCGCCCGGGTAGTCGCGGCCGGTCGCTGCGGGACATGCCGCTGCCGGCTCGGCCGCGCCTTCGAGGTCGCTGCGGCGCACGCGGCCGCCGAGCCCGGTGCCCTGGACCTCGCCCGGCCGGTACTCGCCGCTCGCCTTGACGGCGGCGCTCGCGCCGCGGCCGCTGGCCGCTGCCGCAACGACGTCCTGCTCGATGATGCGCCCGTGGGGTCCGGTGCCGCTAACGGAATCGAGGTCGATGCCCTCGTGGCTGGCGCGGCCGCGCGCCCGCGGGCTTGCCGGGGCGCCGGCGACGGGTGCCGGGCGCTCGGCGGCCTCGGGGGCCACCGGTTCGCTCGTAGTTGCCGCCTCGTCGGCTTCGGGGGTGAGCGGGTCCTCGCTCGACTCGTCGACCTCGCCGGCTTCGCCGGTGGTCTGCGGTTCGATGCCGAGCTCCTTCAGCGCGGCCTCGGCGTTTTCGTCCGCGTTGCCGATAAGGATGATGGGGGCCTTGACTGGGACCTCATCGCCTTCCTCGGCGAGCAGCGCGAGCACGGTGCCGCTGACGCCCGATTCCACGTCGATCGTGGACTTATCGGTTTCTGCTTCGCACAGGACGGTGCTGGCTTCGACGCTATCGCCGACCGCCACATTCCAGGACACGAGGATGCACGATTCGACGGTGTTACCCGCCTGCGGCATCACAACGGTTTGGGCCATGATTCCTCCTAGACGGCACGCACGTCGGCGTGCTCTGACACCTCATCGACCGCGCCCTCGGGTAGATCGGTGTCGGTGATAATTCCGGTGAGCTCGGATAGTCCGAGAACGTTGACGAAGCCTGCGCGCCCATATTTCGATGAGTCGGTCAGGAGCCAGGTTTCAGTTGCTGCCTCATGCATCGCGGTGATGATGTCGGCGCCTTCCGCGAACTCGGTTGTCAGGCCGTCGCGCGAAAAGCCGTCGGTGCCGACGAAGGCGAGGCGGACATTGTAGTCGCGGATCGAACGGATCGCTCCCGAGCCAACGAGCGACTCGCTTTTGCGGTGGAAGGATCCGCCCGTCACGATGATGTGCAGTTCGGGGTTGACGCGCGCTTGGTTGAGCACGAGCGTCGAGTTCGTCACGATCTTGATGTTGCGCCGGCCGGTCAAGAATCGCGGGAGCAGCGAGGTGGTCGTCCCGGCCTCGATCATGATGGTGTCGCCATCACGCACGAGCCCCGCGGCGGCCTGCGCGATACGTTCCTTTGCCTCGGCGTTTTCGCCGCGGCGCTCGAGCACGTGCTGGATCGAGGATGGGCGGGCACCGCCGCGCGTGCGCATAAGCAGGCCGCGCGATTCCAGGTGACGCAGGGTGTTTCGGACAGTCACCTCGGAGACATCGAATTCCTTGGCAAGATCCGCCACGTACACCTGGCCATCGCGGCCCAAGCGATCGAGAATGAGAGCTTCTCGCTCGCGCCGATCCCCGTTCATGATCCTCACTGACCTACTTTCGCTTCACTTTCGATTCTATTCTGACTAACTTTCGGTCGCAATAGCTTCGACAGTTTTTCGTGCGTCAGTTTCCGTTCCCGCCACGCAGCAGCTCCTCCTCTGCGGCCCGCGTCCACAGCCCGCCCTCGAGCTTGGCGGCGACCTCGGGCAGCTGGTCGGCAAGGTCCTTCAGCGCGATGAGGGGCAGGTCGTGCAGCTGCGGGTAGACCATGATCTTGCCGCCGGAGGTCCGATTGATGACGGCGTTGATCGCGTCGTTGAACCCGGCCATGCCGGTGATCGAGTCGAGCGAGATCGTCGTATCGTAATCGCCGCGCTCGATCTTGTTCACAACCGTGCGCATATCGGAGACGTCCGAGCCCGAGGTACCGATCATGAAGATCTGGCGCTCGATGACGCCCTGGACGTCGATCTCGGCGAGCGTGCCGGCGGGAATGCCCGCAAAGGCGTTGACGATCGCGCCTTCGCCGGCGATGGTGACGGCTTCGGCGATGAGGGCCGGTGCCGGCACCATGACGACGACGTAGGAATAGTCGGCGTCGAGCTGCTGCTCGCTCGTGTTGAGGTAGGTGACAGGCACGCCCGTCTCGGCTGCGACCGGGACGATGACGCTCGCGAGGTGCTCGAGCCGGGAGGCCGACAGGTCGGTGGCGTCGATCGAGATATCGGGCAGGCCAAGGACGACGGCGCGCATGGTGTGCATGAGGCCCATAGGCCCGGCCGCGCCCATGATCGCGAGCTTGTCGCCGGCGCGCACCTCCCCCGTCTCGGGGATCCAGGCGTAGCCGGCCGCGGGGTCGGAGCCCGTGGTGCCGCAGTAACGAATGAAGTCGTAGTGGACGCGGCCGACGTCGACCTTCGTGACGCCCTCGATCCGCTTACCGCCGAGCACGATGTTGAAGATCGAGCGGGCGGCAAGGCGGGCACCCAGGTCCGTGATGACGCCAGCATCGGCGCCGAAGTAGATGATGTCATCGAAGCGCTGCTCGCCAAGCTCGGCAAGGCTCGCGGCGGTCGTTGCGGCAAC
This sequence comes from Bowdeniella nasicola, assembly GCF_900107735.1. Lineage (GTDB taxonomy): Bacteria > Actinomycetota > Actinomycetes > Actinomycetales > Actinomycetaceae > Bowdeniella > Bowdeniella massiliensis. Next base: position 49,677 of record NZ_FNQV01000009.1, read on the forward strand.
GCTCAAGGCGTCGCCGGTAGTCCCGACGGCGGTAATCTCGCCCGGGGCCGCCTCCGATACCAGTGCCGCGATCGAAGAGACGGCAGCGTCCGCGTCGGCGACGACCAGGAGGTGACCGCCAGCCTTGAGCGTGCGGCGCTCCCGCCACGCGTAGGCGCCTTCGACGGTTGCCCACGGTTCGATCAATCCGATCGCTGCGGCGGTCGGCTCTTCGGCGACGCGGATGAGGAACTCATCGCCGTTAGGAGCAACGATGCACCGCTCGTCGACGACGACGAATTCCTGCAGGGCGCCTTCAAAGTTGTAGCCGAAGGCAGCGTTCGATTTCGCCGTCGGCAGGTGCTTCCAGTCCGCCTGGACAAGGACGCGCTCGCCCACGCGGAAATGGGTGACCTTCTCGCCGACCTCAATGATGCGAGCGACGGGCTCGTGCCCGGGTACGGTCGGGAGGCTGCCGGGCTGATAGCCGGGGATCTCGGCGAGTTCTTCTTCCGTCAGGCCCGCAACGACCTCGGACTTACGCGGGTGGGAGTCAAAGGCGTGCAGCAGCTTGGTGTCGGAAAAACAGATGCCGCACGCTTCAATCTGCAGCATGATCCCGTGCGGGCCCACGCTCGCGACGGGCTTTGCGGGATTGATGATGATCTCATCGACGCCAGTGAACTGGACGGCGTACTGGGTGGAGGGCACAACGTTCATCGGGGCATTCCTTAATTCAGCATGTTCTGGCCGCCGGTGACAGGCAGCGCCTGCCCGGTCTCATAGGCCTGTTCGGTCAGGTAGAAAATGGCTCGCGCAAGGTCGATCGGCAGGCAGCCGCGACGCATCGGGACCTTGGCTTCGTAAAACTCTCGGACGTCGTCGATCGTCTGGGCGCCCGGGACCTTGCCTGCGCGCAGATACTGCACGAACAGGCCGCGCTCCGGGTCGGTCCATAGCGGCCCGTCGAGGTAATTGCCCGGGCAGACGGCGTTGACCTTGATGCCATGGTCGATCAGTTCAAGCGCGAAGGACTGGGTGAGGCCAATGCCGCCGAACTTTGATCCGGCGTAGGCGAAGTTTCGCTTCGAGCCCTCCAGCCCCGATTTGGAGTTGACCTCAACGATGTCGAGCAGGCGGGAGGGGTCGGCTTCGAACTGGGCGGCCATGACGGGCGCGATCGCGCGCACGCACAGGAAGTAGCCGCGGTAGTTGACGCTGGTGACGAGGTCAAAGTCCGCAACCGGCTGGGTCATGACGCTCTCGGCGCGCAGCACGCCAGCGTTGGAGACGAACAGGTCGATGCCGCCGAAGGTGGCGACGACCTCGGCGATGGCCTCCTTGCAGGAGGCTTCGTCGGAGACGTTGATGGCCACGGCGCGGGCCCGACCCTCGCCGTACTGCCCCTCGAGGCGTTCGGCCTCGGCGCGCGCGAGGTCGATGTTGAGATCGGCGAGGACGACGGTGGCGCCCTCGGCCAGGAGATGTTCGCTGACGCCGAGCCCGAAGCCCTGGGCGGCGCCCGTGACGACGGCGATCTTGCCGGAGAGCCGGCCGGCAACCGACAGTGGCTGCCCGATCGCGTAGAGCGCACGGCCAGCCACGACAAGCTGCGGCTCACCGCCGTGCTCCTCGCGATAGCGCGCGAGGGACTCGCGCAGGTCGGCGATGTCTGCGGTGGCGGAGACCTCCCACGCGCCAGCAAGGTCATCGGCGTCGGCGGCGTCGTCAGTCACGACGATCGCCGGACCGGCCTCGGTTGCAAACAGGCCACGTAGCTTCGGCGCGAGGAGATCCGGCTCGGATCGGCGCGCGGCACCAGCCGCGGCGCGGATCAGGCGATCGCCCTCGGCCCGCAGCTCATCGACGTCGCCGACGACGCTGCCATCCTCGCCGATATAGCCGGGCTGGCCATTGCGCGTGCGCTCCTGATGCGCGGCGACCACGCAGGTCGCGTCGTAGAAGGCCTGCCGCGCCAGTTCGGACAGCGGGCCGTCGGCACACTGGGGCAACAGTGGGAGCCGCTCCTGGGTGTTGTGCTCGGTCCCGGCCATGACGATGATGCCAGCGGCGGTGAGTTCGGTGACGTAGCGGTCGACGATCTCGCTGCGGTTGCGGTTCGGGATGAGCTCGACGGCGAAGATGCCGCGCGCCTTGAGATGGCCAGCAAGGACATCGGGCGTCCACTCGAACTCCGAGAGTTCGGGGGCGCCATCGGCCAGGATCGGGAAGGTCGGGATGCCGCCCATCTCGAGGATGTAGCGGTAGGCGTCGGCGAAATCGAGCGGGACCTCGGGCGCATATCCGGGTGTACCGGACTTCATGAGCCGCGAGCGAATCTCGCCCTGCGTCGCAACCGAATCCGCGGGATCCTGGTTCGGCTCGCCGCCGTAGAGCGCTCCAAGCGTCGCGGCGCGCTCACTTTCCGGCAGCTTGTCGATCTCATCGGCCACCGCACGCGCAATGTGGCGCTCCTGCAGCGAGACCCACTCGGCGGGGACGCCTCCACGCTTCGCGACCTCGGCCTCGATGTCGCCACGCTTCAGGCGGGCCGCCACGCCGTGCTCGCGCAGGTGAGCATCGAGCCGCTCCACCATGAGGCCGGAGCGCTCATCATTGCCCGCGCGAATGTCGCGAGCGATGGTCTCGGCGAGGTCGGACTTGGTGCGGAACGGGTCAATCCCCTTGCCGCACAGGTAGATACGTCCCGGGTTGGCCGGATCGTTGACCTTCACGCCCGCCGCCGCCAACTCCTCATCGAGCGTGATGAACTCCAGGCCGAACAGGGGCACGATGCCCGCGTCCTCGGCGAGCGTCGCGAACGTCGAATAGACCTGCTGGTCAAAAAAGTTGGAGACCCCGAGCGCGGCGACCCCTTGCGCGGCGGCCTCGGCTACCGCATCTTCGGGGCTGGAAAACGCGGAGAAGTTCGGCGGAATGTGGACGTGTGTATTAACAACGGGCGGCTGCGACATACCTAATCCTTCGGGGTTACAAAATCTCGACGTGATCGCGGAAGGGATCGAGCAGGGTGTCGTCCGGGTCGAGTTCCGTGACGAGCACATCGATCTCGGACAGCGGGAGGGACAGATTGGCGGTGGTGGTCATGAACTTCGACGAATCCGTGGCGAGCACGATCTCACCGGAGCGAGCCCGCAGGGCCCGCTTAAACGCGGCAGTTTCGATCGTCGAGTCCGTGGCACCAAACTCCGGATGTAGGGCCGAGATCGAAATGAAGGAGCGCGCGAAGTAGAAATCCTCCAGCGCCTTCAGCGCGACGGGCCCCACGAGGTTGTCGGTGGCCTCTTCCAGTTCGCCGCCGGAGAGCACGACTCGCTTGGCCTTGCCCCGCATAGCCAGGAAGTTCTCGATGCCGGTGGTAAAAACTTCGACGTCGAGCGCATCAGAGCGCAACGCGAAGGCGTGCAGCGTGGTGGAAGAGTCCATCCCGATCATCCCGCGCGCCGGAATGAGGGCGGCGAGTTTGCTCGCGATCTTGATCTTGGCGGAGCGGTTCATCGCGACGCGACGCTCGAAGCGTTCTGGTTCCACGGAGACGGCTCCCCCGCGAACCCGTTTGACCAGGCCGCGTGATTCCAGCTGCTGCAAGTCGCGGCGGATTGTCATTTCCGAGACGCCGCATGCTTCGGCCGCTTCTGCCAGATCGAGCGATCCGCTCTTTTCCAGCAGGTCGGTTAAAACTGCGTGGCGCTTCTCTGCGCTGAGTGAGCCAATAGCCATCGACTATCCCATCTGCTTGTTAGATCATGTTAAGTCTAACAGCTCCGAACATTGGTGGGAAGGACTTTTGTCTCGCGCGTCTGCTAGAAGATTCGGCTCGCCGCCTCATCCCAGGGCCGAGCGCTGCCATGCGGCTCGTAGCGGATGACGCCACCGGAGTTCGCGATGACCTTTCTGAGCGCCGCGCGGTCGCCGTCGAGCTCGCCCATGGCGCGGGCCTGCACGATGATGTTGCCGAGGGCGGCGGCTTCCACGGGGCCCGCGACGACGGGCAGCTGGCAGGCGTCGGCGGTGAGCTGGCACAGCAGCTCGTTTTGGCACCCGCCTCCGACGATGTGCACGGCGTGGACCTCCGGTCCCCCGAGCTCTTGGATGGCGCGGATCGTGCGGGCGTGCGCCAGCGCGAGCGAATCGAGCACGCACCGAACCATTGCTCCCTTGTCCTGCGGCACCGGTTGGCCGGTCCGGCGGCACTCCTCGGCAATGAGGCTCGGCATATCGCCGCGAGCAAGGAAGACCTCCGAGCCTGCATCGACGACGGAGACGAGCTCCTTTGAACGGGCCGCGGCGTCAAGCAGATCGAAGAGGTTCGCGTCCTCGCCGGCTTCCTGCCAGGCGCGCTGACATTCCTGCAGGAGCCACAGCCCGGTGAGGTTGCGGTTAAAGCGCACGGTGCCATCGATCCCAAGTTCGTTCGTATAGCCGGCCGCCAAGGCCTCACTCGACTTGATCGGCTCGAGGAGCTCGGCACCCACGACCGACCAGGTGCCGCACGAAATGAAGGCGAAGTGTTCATCGACTGCGGGCGTCGCCGCGACAGCCGATGCCGTGTCGTGGCCACCGACGGCAACGAGTTCGATCTCGCTGCCCTCGATGAGGCCCGGGCGCAATCGCCCGCGGCGAGTGCCGGGCTCTTGCAGCTCGGCGAAGATCTCCAGCGGGATCCTCGCGGCGCGGGCCATTTCCGGGGACCACTGCCGGGTGGCAGCGTCTAACAGCTGCGACGTCGAGGCGATCGTCGCTTCCGCGCCGCGCGCACCGCTAAGCAGGAAGCCAACGAGGTCGGGAGTAAAGAGCACCTGATCGACGAGCGGCCACTGCACGGACGTCATGTCGTCCATGAGCTGGTAGATCGTGTTGTAGGCGGCGCCAGGCTGAATGCCCGTCATCCGGTAAAGCTCGTCATCGGTGAACTGAGCGCGGAGTTTTTCTTGCTGAGCGATGGTGCGCTCATCGCGGTAGTGTCGCGGCGACCCGAGCAGCTGGCCCTCGACATCGATCCGGCCGTAGTCCACGCCCCACGAATCCACACCCACGGAGCAGACCTTGCCTACTCGGTTTGCGCGACGCAGGCCTTCGACAACTCCGGCATACAGCCCCAGCGTGTCGGTGTAGAGATGGTCACCAACGGGAATGCCGCCGTTTGGAAAGCGGTGAATCTCGGTCAATGTGACCGCATCATCGGCCACCAACCCGATCATGACTCGCCCGTTCGAGGCTCCTAGATCGACTGCTGCGTGTTGCGTAGCCATCGTTCACTCTCCTTCGTGTGACGCGTCGGCATAGATGTGGAAATCGGTTTCATCATAACGTGCGCCGACTCACGATGCAGCCCCTTAAAATGACCAGAATCGCTACTGAACGCAAGAAATCTCCTAGAACTGCGGGCGGTGCCACGCGCCAGACTCGTCGTCGAAAGCTGCAGTCACTTGCCTTCCGTGCGCCCATCTCTAGCGTTTTGACTCGTTTTTCGTGAAATTTGAGTTATTTTTCGGTGTCGCTTGACGAAACGTGTGTCGTACCATACGCTCTAAGAAATCGATTTCGTGAAATTGGTTTCACTCTACCGTTGGAGGCAAAGGTGCTGCTCAACATCAATCCCTTGCTCACAGGCCAGATCCTGGCTGCCCTGGACGCAATGGGACACTCTGACTCCGTGGTCATCGCCGATGCCCACTTTCCCGCTGCTCGGTTAGCTCACGCCGGCATCAGCATTGACCTTCCCGGCACCTCGACACCCGAAGTCCTGGCGGCAATCTGCACCGTCATCCCTCCCGATGACGCTCCCGGACTGGACCTTATGGAAAGTCCCGAGCCCGAATTGCTGCCGGTCCAAGCCGAGCTCGTGGCCGCCGCGGGATTAACGCGCGAGACCGTCCGCCTCGTCGAACGCTTCGCCTTCTACGACGCCGCGGCTGACGCACAGCTGATTATCCGCACCGGTGAAACCCGGATCTATGGCAACGCCCTGCTGCGCAAGGGTGTCGTGCCGATGGGAGTGACTCATGGCTGACCAATCGTTGTTGCTCGAGCTGAAGAACGTCTCCAAGACGTTCCCCGGCGTTAAGGCGCTACAAAATGTCGACCTGACGCTGCGCACGGGTGAAGTGCTGGGCCTGTGCGGTGAGAACGGCGCAGGCAAATCCACCCTGATGAAAATCCTGACCGGCATCTACACGATGGATCCCGGCGGCGAGATCTACCTGCAGGGCAACCGCGTGAAGGTCAAGGATGTGAACCACGCGCGCGACCTGGGCCTATCGATCATCCACCAGGAACTCAACATGGTGCCGGACCTGACGGTGGCACAGAACCTGTACATGGGCCGGCCCGGATACTCGCGCGGCGGGTTCATCGATGACAAGAAGATGCTTTCCGATGCCCGCGATCTATTTGATCGTCTCGGAATGGCGATCGACCCGAAGGCCTACTGCCGCGAACTGTCGGTCGCACGACTGCAGATGATCGAGATCGCTCGCGCCCTGTCCTACGACTCCAAGGTCCTCATCATGGATGAGCCGACCGCGGCGCTGACCGTGCAAGAAACCGAAGCCCTGTTCGAGATGATTAGGGACTTCGTTGGTCCCGAAACCGGCCTCATCTACATCTCGCACCGCATGCCCGAAATTGAGGAGATCACCGACCGCGTCTCCGTCCTGCGCGACGGCGAGTACATCGGAACGGTCGAGACCGACAAGGTCGAGGTCCGCGAGATCATCTCTATGATGGTCGGCCGCCAGGTGGCAGCCGACGCGCGACCGAAGACAGCTCCCCTGTCCGATGAGATCGTCCTATCCGTATCCGGGCTGTCGACCAAGCGCCTCTTGCATGACGTCAACTTCGATCTGAAGAAGGGCGAGATCCTCGGCTTCGCGGGACTCATGGGCGCCGGCCGCACCGAGGTCGCTCGCTGCATTTCGGGGGCCGATCACCGCACCGAAGGCACGATCGAGGTCCACGGTAAGAAGGTCAAGATCAGTAACGCCGCAGATGGCGTCCGCCACGGGATCGGTTACCTGTCCGAAGACCGCAAGCAGTTCGGCCTGTTGGTCGACCAGGACGTCAAGACCAACACCGCCATCGCCTCGATGGACCATTACACGAGCGCCGGCGTCATCAACGATGCCAAGACCAAGCGCGATGCCGACAAGTACCGTGGTCAGCTGCGGATCAAAACGCCGTCCATTAACCAGACGCTGAACAAGCTATCTGGCGGCAACCAGCAAAAGGTCGTGATCGCCAAATGGCTGATACGGGACAGCGACATCCTCATCTTTGATGAACCTACCCGCGGCATCGACGTGGGCGCCAAGGAAGAGATTTACCAACTGCTCGAGGACCTGACGGCCCAGGGCAAATCCATCATCATGATTAGTTCCGAACTGCCCGAAGTCCTCCGGATGTCCCACCGGATTGCTGTCATGGCCCACGGACGAATCACCGGCATTCTCGACAACGAAGAAGCCACTCAGGAAAACATCATGGAGCTTGCCACCGTCGGCAAAGCCCTTATGGAGGGAGACGCGTCGTGACCGAAACAACCCCACGCGAACGGGCGGAAGCCCGCGCTGAGGAACGAGCCCCGAACCCCGTACTCGGGTTCTTTAGGGCCTCCATGCAGCAGCTCTTTGCGGCAGCAGCCCTCATTGCGGTCTATATCATCTTCCTCATTTTCGCCCCCGGATTCTCCGGGCCGACGATCCTTCCGGACATTCTGCTCAAGACTGCCGCCATCGGTGTCATGGCGCTTGGCGCGACCTTCGTCATCGCAACCGCGGGCATCGACCTGTCGGTCGGTACGGGTATGACGCTATGCGCGGTGATGGCGGGCCTTTTCCTGTCCACTGACCACATGGGCCTGCCACTTCCCGTCGGCTTGCTCCTCACCCTCGGGGTCGGCTTGCTCCTCGGCTTCATTAACGGCGCAAATATCGCGATCCTCGGTATCCCACCGTTTATCGCCACGCTCGCCATGATGATGGTCGCCAACGGCCTTTCCCTCATCTTGTCCAAGGCATCCTCGATCCAGATCCAGTCGCCCACCTACTACGCCATCTCCAATGGCAACGTCATTCCGGGTTTGAAGAACGCAGCACTCGTCTTCATCGTGTGCACCATCATCGCCGCCTTCTTGCTTTCCAAGACTCTCGTCGGGCGCTACGCGCTCGCGATCGGTTCGAACGAAGAAGCAACTCGCCTCTCGGGCATCAACGTCAAGAAGTGGAAGATCATCATCTACATGGTGGCCGGCCTCTTCACCGCTATTGGTGCCATCTTGTACAGCGCGCGTTTCGGATATTCCCAGCCTGCTGAGGGCCTGGGCCTCGAATTGCAAGCTATCGCCGCCGTCGTCATCGGTGGCACGTCCCTGGCTGGTGGTCGAGCCAACATCATCGGCACCATGATCGGTGCCCTACTGATGAACACGCTCACAACCGGCCTCCAAATGATGGGAGTTGCCCAGCAGTGGCAGCTCGTCGTCACGGGCATCGTCGTCCTTCTGGCCGTCTTTGCCGATAACGTCCGCCGCAGCCGCGCGGCCGCGGTCTAGTCCAACACAACACATCAACGAAAGAGGAAACCATGCGTCGACTCAAGACGATCGCCGTTGCAGCCGTATTGTCGCTCGGCCTGGCTGCCTGCGGCGGAGGAAATAATGCTCCCTCCGATACCGGCGGAGCAACAGGATCCACCGAAGGTGGCGGCGGGGAGCAGACGATCTACCTCGTATCCAAGGGCTTCCAGCACCGCTTCTGGCAGGCAGTGAAGGAAGGCGCGGAGGAAGCCGGCAAGGAATTCGGTTACAAGGTCGAATTCGTTGGCCCCGCAAATGAACAGGCCATCACCGAGCAGCTCGACCAGCTGAAGACCGCGCTGAACACCAAGCCGGCAGCACTCGGGTTTGCCGCGCTTGACTCCAAGGCCGCCGCACCGCTGCTGGAGGAGGCGAAGAACGCCAACATTCCGGTCGTCGCATTCGACTCCGGTGTCGAGTCCGATATTCCGGTCACGACTGTCCAGACCGATAACAAGGCCGCTGCCGCGGAAGCCGCCAAGCAGCTGGCCGAACTCCTCGGTAACAAGGGCAAGGTCGGCCTGGTCTGCCACGACCAGACCTCCCAGACGGGCAAGGACCGTTGCTTCGGTTTCAAGGAGTGGATGGAACAGAACGCTCCGGACATTGAGGTCATCCAGGAACAGTACGCGGGTGAGGTCGGTAAGGCTGCTGACGTTACCAAGGCCATCCTGAGCTCGAACTCTGACATCACCGGCATGTACGGCACCAATGAAGCCGCAGCCATCGGCGTTGTTCAGGGCGTCAAGGAGTCCGGCAACGTCGGCAAGGTGACGGTCGTCGGCTTCGACTCCGGCAAGCCGCAGCTGGATGCGATCAAGGACGGGTCCATGGCAGGCGCTATCACCCAGTCGCCGGTGAAGATCGGTTACGAGACCGTCAAGGCTGCCATCGCCGCGATCAAGGGCGAGAGCCTCGAACCGGTCATCGACTCGGGCTTCGCCTGGTACACCAAGGACAACATGGACAGCGACGAGATTAAGCCCAACCTCTACGAGTAAGTAGAACGGCCAGATCTCTTGCGGGGGCAGGCCGCCGGTCTGCCCCCGCATTTCATGAAAGGAGGACATCGTGCTCATTGCTTTTGACATCGGAACATCGGCGACCAAAGCGACCCTGCACGATGACGACGGCACCATTCGCGCCGCATCGAGTGCCTCCTACCCGACCGCATATCTGGTGGGCGCTCGCGTAGAGCAGAACCCCGACGACTGGTACCGCGCCGTCGTCAGTACTTCGCAGCAGTTGCTCGCGAAGACCGCGACTCCCCCGGCAGCGATCAAGGGCCTGTGCGTCAGCGGCCAGATGATGGGCCTCGTTTGTCTGGATCGATCCGGCACTCCCATCCGGCCCGCGCCCATCTGGTCCGACCAGCGCGCTGCCGCCCAAGCCGCGGACCTGACCGAAGCCCTCGGGGACGAACATAGCTACGAGGTCACAGGTCACCGCCTCGCAGCGACCTACACGCTGCCTAAACTCATGTGGGTCCGTGACCACGAGCCCGAGAACTTCTCGAAGATTTCTCGCATCTGCGTCTCCAAGGACTACGTCAATTACCGCCTGACGGGAGAGGTCGCGACCGACCACTCCGATGCCTCATCCACGGGCGCCTACGACATCAAGAACAAGACGTGGTCGAATGAGGTCCTCGCCGCAGCCGGAATCTCAAACGACATCCTCCCTCCCATCCATTCCTCAATCGACACGCTCGGAGCGCTGCGCACGGACGCGGCAGCCGAACTCGGACTGCAACCGGGCATCCCCGTCATCGTTGGCGGCGGCGATGGCCCCATCGCGAGCATCGGAGCCGGCTGCACCGCAAGCGATGATCCGCCCTACCTCTCGCTCGGTACCTCCGCGTGGGTGGCCGCTACGACGCATGACGTGTTGTCGGATCCGCAGCGCCGCGGCTTCACCTTCGCGGCCATCACCCCGGACCATTACTGCCCGTGTGCTACGACCCAGAATGCGGGCAGCACTCTTGAGTGGATCGCCCGACTCGTCGGAAGCGACACCCCCACCCTCATCTCTGAGGCCCTGAGCCTGACGGATCCGGACCCCGATCTCATCATGGTCCCCTACCTCCTCGGCGAGCGCTCTCCCTGGTGGGATGCCGATGCTCGGGGCGCAACGATCGGACTCACGCCGCGACACACCCGTGCCGACATCACGCGGGCCGCACTCCTTGGCATCAGCTTCACGCTCGCGCTGTGCCTAGAGGCCGTGGCACCCGAGGATACCTCCCCACGCTCCCTCGATGCCGTTGGCGGCGGCGCGCAATCTGACGGCTGGCTCCAACTGCTCGCCGATATCGTGCAACTGCCAATCAACCGCCGCAACGTCACAACCAACGCCACCTCGCTTGGCGCCGGAATCACCGGCCTGGTGGGGCTCGGCCAGCTCAGCTTTAGCGACGCCCGGAGCGCATCGCGCATCACCGCGACCTTCGAGCCGCAGACTCGTCAGTATCGCGATGAGCTTCAACGATTTACCGAGGTCTACCGTACGGTAAAGAAGATTGATGATCTCCCTCGGTTCGGCAAGGAGCTAGCCCGGTCATGACAACGATTTACGATGTGGCTCAACTCGCGAACGTTTCGCCTGCGACGGTCTCTCGCGTGCTCAACGGCGGACGGACCTCCCCCAAGAGCATTTCCGCTGTCATGGCCGCGGTGCAAGAACTGGACTTCGTACCGAACCGCAACGCCAGACGCCTCCGCACCCGGGCCTCCGAGCTCATCGCCATGCTCGTTCCTGACATCGCGAACTCCTTTTACACAACCATCGTGCGAGCGGTCGAGGATATCGCTCGCTCCCGCGGCTACGCCGTCATGATCTGCAATACCGACGAAGACCCGGTCAAGGAAGCCGAATACCTCAAGGCGGTTATCTCCGAGCCGGTGGCCGGAATCATCTCGGCACCGGTCAACGCCCAAACGGACTACTCGCTGGCCGAGCTCCATCGCGTTCCTGTCGTCACGATCGACCGGACGGCACGACTCAACAGCCTCGATTCCGTCATCATCGACAACGTCCAGGGTGCACGCGATGCTGTGCTCGCCCTCGCCTCACACGGATACCGCGACATCGCCTGCATAACGGGGCCTCCCGGGACCGAAACCGCGGACAACCGGGCCGAAGGCTGGCGCCGAGGAGTCTGGGACGCCTTCGAAAAGAACGCCCGGCCCGATCTCCTCGTTCGCACGAGCTACACGATCGATGGCGGCATAAGCGCGGTGCGCCAACTCTTGGCGCTGGATTCTCCCCCAGACGCGATCTTTGCGGCCAACAACCGCCTGACCGTCGGCGCCCTGCGGGAACTCGCCCGAGCCTCGATCCATCCGCCGGAGATGGGCATCTTCTCCTTCGGTGAGTTGCCCTTCATCCTTGATCCACCGGCAGGAATCCTCGTCGCGGGCATGCCCATGCGCGAGATGGGATCCCACGCCGCCCACATGCTGATGGAGCGCATTGAATCTAGCGCTGCGCCCACCAAGTCGATCGTCCTGCCACCGACAATCGAGACCGAATTCGCCACCGCACCTCCGACTATTCACTCGGTAACCGCATAACCCAAGGAAGTGAAGATGAGTTACACATTCCCAACCATTGCTGAGCGCCCCAAGGCCAAAGACAAGACTTTGTATGTCGTTGCCAATGGCGATCTGCGTTTGACCACGAACGTCAAGACCTGGGACAAGCAACAAGAGGTTGAGAGCCAGTTCGCCGCAGCAGCCAAGGACTTCGGTTGGGACGTTGAGCGGGCTCACGACGTCGATCCTGAGACCGGTCACGGTTTCATTGACTCCCAAAAGCGCGGCATGGAGGTCTTTGCGACCATCCCAAAGGACGCCCCGCTCGTCGTCATTGAGGCTGTGTGGCAGTACTCCCACCACCTACTGCACGGCCTGCGTGACCACGAGGGCCCAATCCTCGTCGTCGCGAACTTCGCCGGTGACTTCCCGGGCCTCGTCGGCCTGCTCAACCTGACCGGATCGATGACCAAGGCCGGCATCGACTACTCCGCACTCTGGAGCGAGGAGTTCACCGACGACTGGTTCAAGGACAAGCTCAAGGAGTGGCTCGAGACCGGTTCGATCGAGCACGATACCTCTCACGTGAAGGATCTGCCTGAGCTTGCCGATTCGGAAGAAAAGCGCCTGGGCGTCGCGCTCGCCCGCCAGCTCAAGGAAGAAAAGGCCATCCTGGCCGTCTTCGATGAATATTGCATGGGCATGTACAACGCCCTGCTTGAAGACGAGCTCATCAACCCGGCCGGCATCTACAAGGAGCGCCTGTCCCAGTCGGCCCTCGTGGCCGAGATGGAGACCGTCTCCGATGAAGAGGCCGATGAGGTTCGGGCCTGGCTCGACAATGCGGGCATGACCTTCCACATCAACAATGAGGGCGATGAGAAGGAGAACCTGACCGATGAGCAGGTCCGCTCGCAGTGCAAGATGTACATCGCGGCCCTTCGCATGGCCGATGATTTCGGCGCTGACGCCGTCGGTATCCAGTACCAGCAGGGCCTGAAGGACGTCGTGCCGGCGTCGGATCTCGTGGAGGGCCTGCTCAACGATCCGAACCGCCCGCCGGTGAAGTCACGCGAAGGTGACCGCGTGCTCTACGAGGGCAAGGCGCTGCCGCACTTCAACGAAGTCGATCAGTGCGTCGCCGTCGATGCGCTCGTCACCAACCGCATCTGGACCGCCATGGGCCTGGATCCTGCCACGACCCTGCACGATGTGCGCTGGGGCGGAATGTGGGACGACGAGTTCGTGTGGGTGCTGGAGATCTCTGGCGCCGTTCCCGCCTCGCACCTGGGCGGCTACGAAAATGCCCACTCCTACCGCCAGTCCTACTACTTCTTCCCGCTCGGCGGCGGCACACTGCAGGGCACGAGCAAGCCCGGCGAGATCGTCTGGTCACGCGTCTTCGTCATGGACGGCAAGCTCCATGTCGACCTCGGACGAGGCACGTGTGTGGAGATGCCCGAAGAAGAGGTCCAGCGCCGCTTGGATGGCACCAACCCCGAGTGGCCGATCATGAACGCCATCTTGCACGGTGTCACCCGCGATCAGATGATGGCCCGCCACAAGGCGAACCACCTGAACGTCGTCTACGCTCCCGACGCGGAGACCGCAGACAAGGCTCTCACTGCCAAGGCCGCAATGTTTGAGGCCATGGGATACGAAGTCCACCTCGTTGGAGACGTCTCCATCTAGGTCAGTTCTCCTACCGCTGACCACACGGCGCCGCTCATGTATCTGAGCGGCGCCGTTCTGTTTGGTCTTAGCGCTCGAGGTTGTGGTCGTGGTGACTCATCTTTTCTGAGTCACGCATGAACGCATCGACTGCCTCAAGAGTGTGCGGATTGTCGATGATACGTTCGGCGATCTCCACACTCATCGTGAAATCCGGAACGCCCCGGGCCCCCAGGATTCCCACGATGTCGGGGCTCCGCAGCGAAGCCGCGAACGTGCGCACCCCGGTGCCGCGCAGAATGTCGACCATCGTGGCGATGGTCTTGACGGGGTCCTGGCCGAGATCTTCGAGCCGACCGGCATAGGGCGCAATCCCCCAGCAGCCCAGCTCCTTGGCCGCCATCGCCTGAGTGGGATGGTAGGCCGCAGTCAGCAGCGTGGGGATGCCGCGTGAGTGGAGCTCGTGCACAACCTCGTAGCCTTCGCGGGAGGCGGGCACCTTCACGATAATGTTGCGTCCGAGGTTCGCGATTTCCAGACCCGATTCCAGGAGTTCACCGGTGCTGTAGCCGATAGCTTGGAAGAAAATGTGCTCGAACGGGAGCTTGCAAAACTCCTCGTAGAGTCCGGGGATGGCGTCCTGCCCCAAGTTCGAGCGGGCGAGGATGGTGGGATTCGTCGTAATACCTTTGAAAAGGCCGGTGCGAACGAGTTCCTTGGCCTTATCCACGTTGGCGGTATCGAGCATAAGCATAAGATGGGGCCCCTTTGAAAACTGAGGTGGTACGCCCAGTCTAACGCCGAGGTGAATCCCTGGATCTGAGCCTCTTGGCCTAGATGGTGCGCCAGAATCGACCGAGTTCTGCGCGCGGCAATCCTCTCAGACCATAGGAAACTGAGGGGGAAGAACCTCCAACTCGTTGCATTGCGTGCGGCGCCCGAAAACAAACGGATTCCGAACATAGGTGACAAGATCAGCTGCGAAAGAACCGGCGAGCGTAGCGAGTTGATGAAGTTTTCAATCTACCTGGAGGGGATCAACCTTGCATTACGCACTTCCTATGACTCAGCATACCCCCAGGGCCAGAGAGTATTCCTTAGCGAGTTCCTGCGCACTTACATCACGGAAAGCCCATTCTTTACGGGCGAGTGACTGGTTTACCAAATCCGGGTGTACATGCAAATTGCCGCTGCTGCGGCGACATTGAGAGATTCAGCGCGCCCGAGTAGCGGCACCTTTGCCAGCTCGTCGCATGCCGCGCGCTCGGCTGCGCTCAGACCGTGGGCTTCGTTGCCGAAAACCCAAGCGAGCCGGTCTCGCTTTAGTGCGGGAACGTTGGGCAGTTCGTTGTGTGCATGGCCATCAGCCCCAACCACGATGTACCCCTGCTCGCGCAGTAGCTGGGCGACGGAATCAAACTCAGTATCGGTGACGATCGGGAGGTGGAACACCGAACCGACACTGGATCGAATGACCTTTGGGTTCGTGAGCTCCACGGATCCGGAACCGATGATGACGGCATCAGCGCCGGCAGCATCAGCGATCCGGATCAGGGTGCCGAGGTTACCCGGATCGGAGATCTGCGGCAGACACATCACGAGGTGGCCACCGCTCACCGCCTCAGCCAGATCTGCAGCAGCTACCGCGAGTGGTAGCTCGGCAACTGCCGCGACTCCCTGACAGTCGGCGGAGATCGCGCGCATGACCTCGCTTGTTGCAATCGAGGTGCGTACTCCCCCGGATTCAGCTTCCCGCGCGATTTCACCGATCGCGACGTTCGCTACGGACACATCTGCATAGAGGTCCACGATCGAGGTCGGCGCGAACCTCACGGCTTCACGAACAGCCTGGGGTCCTTCGATGAGATAGCGACCCTGGCGGGAACGCACAGAGCGCCCGCCGAGTGCTGCCACCTTCCGGATCCGGTCGGATCGGGGGTTAGCGAGCACTGGCGGGCGCTCTGAGTTGCTCAACTAGGAAGCCTTGGGAGCGTTGACGTCCTCCGGCAAAGCCTTCTTCGCAGCGGCGACCAGGGCCTTGAAGGCGGCCGGGTCGTTCACGGCGAGCTCGGCGAGCATGCGGCGGTCAACCTCGATCTCGGCGAGGCGCAGGCCCTGCATGAACCGGTTGTAGGTCATGCCTTCGGCGCGAGCGGCCGCGTTGATGCGCTGGATCCACAGGCGGCGGAAGTCACCCTTCTTCGCCTTGCGGTCCCGGTAGGAGTACACGAACGAATGCGTGACCTGCTCCTTGGCCTTGCGGTAAAGCCGCGAACGCTGGCCACGGTAACCCTTGGCGCGTTCCAGAGTTGTGCGACGCTTCTTATGGGCGTTAACTGCCCGCTTCACGCGTGCCATCTACTTCTCCTTGATTCTCTAAAAAGTCTTCAGTGCGCCGGTTACTTACCGAGCAGGCGCTTGACGGTCTTGGTTTCCGCCTTGGCCAGCACAACGTCCTTCGACAGACGACGCTTGCGCTTGGTCGGCTTGTGCTCCAGCAGGTGACGCTTATTGCGGCGCTCGTGCATGATCTTGCCGCTGCCGGTCACGCGGAAGCGCTTCTTCGCACCGGAGTGCGTCTTGTTCTTCGGCATATCCTGTGTCCTTCAGGTGTGCGCCTTGCGGCGCTGTTGTCCTGCCCGGAACCGGTGGGCACCGGGCGATTCACGAATAGTGGCGGTTAGGCGTCCTGTGCGGCTGCCTGCTCGGCCTGCTTGGCTTCGCGGCGGCGACGCTGTTCGGAACGGGCCTGAACCTTCTTCGCCATGGGTCCAATCACCATGGTCATGTTGCGTCCGTCCTGGCGGGGCTGCGACTCAACATTTCCGTACTCGGCGACGTCATCGGCTAGGCGCTCAAGGAGACGAATGCCCATCTCCGGTCGCGACTGCTCGCGGCCACGGAACTGGATGATCGCCTTGACCTTGTCCCCACCCTTCAAAAAGCGGATCGCATGCCCACGCTTCGTTTCGTAGTCGTGGTCGTCGATCTTCAGGCGGAACCGGATTTCCTTCAGCTGCGTGTTCGCCTGGTTGCGGCGAGCATCGCGTGCTTTCATGGCGGCTTCGTACTTGTACTTGCCGTAGTCCATGAGCTTGGCCACCGGGGGCCGAGCATCGGGGGCTACCTCGACGAGATCGAGGTTCACCTCTTCTGCGAGTTTCATTGCTGCGTCGACGCGAACGACACCGACCTGCTCGCCATCGGGTCCGATAAGACGGACCTCTGGCACGCGGATCCGATCGTTAATGCGTGGCTCGTTGATGTGATCGCTCCTTGCAGTTTGAGGGGCCACCACGAAGAAAAGGCCTCCGTAGCGGGGTGCGCACGGAGGCCTACAATGACGCCGCATGCCAAAGGCTGCGGTATCGTGACCCGGCACCAGTCATCGGGATTATCCGAAGGTCGGCACCTGGGTGGGAAGCAGGCTTCCGCTTTGCAATGACGGTATGGACCGTCTACCAGCAAGCTACTTTACCAGAATCACTTCGATGCGCCAGGGGTCGGCGGTGTGGCGTGCGCCAATTCCTGCAGCGCCTTATCCCCCGATTCCTCATCGCGGGGCCGAGACTCGCGGGATCGGTTTGCTTGGCTCACGACATGCCACATGATCGCTCCCAGGGTAGCTCCGGCCGCTGTCCGTGAGCATGATGCTTGCAGCCTTACCCATGCCGACGATGGTGCCACCGATGAGGGCCGTCCTCATGAGTAGCCTACGGCGTTTGCAGAAGGCCTCCCCCGTTGTCGAAAACCATTCCTCTACTCCTGAGTCGAGCTCGGTGTCCTCACGCTTGCGCTCGAGGAGCCAGCTTCGAATGGCTAGAAAGACGACGATCAGTCCGAGGCAATCAGCGTGTCATACCAAGCAATAGCCGTGTGGGCCCAGCGTCCTTCATGCGTGAACTCATCGACCAGAACGTGACCGGCGGCCCCAATCCACAGACCGAGGATAAAGAGGCCGGCCATGACCATCCTTGACCGGCCCTTGCGGCGCCTGGTTCTTCGCCACGGATCAATGTCTGTGTTCGAGTTGCGCCAGGAGGCCGGCAGCGCGTCGTACAGCGGGTGCCGGACGCATAGCCACCACATCCAGAGCGCTGTGCCGGTGGCGAGGCACAGCGTGAGGATCCCCGTGACCGAGTGGGTAGCGGAATAGCTCCAACGCGAGCGCCGTGGTAGGAAGGCCAAGTCTGCGCAGCGGGATCGCGAACGCTGGGTGAGACAGTGTGTAAGGCACACTAGGAACGCTGCGGGCGAGGCCCCTTTTTCAGATCCTTCCCGAGCATCGAGGGGGCCGTAGCTTCATCGTGCATGAGACCGATGAGAAATAGCCGAAGTGCTGACAATCCACCGCCGCACGAGCTTGGAAAGCTCTTCGGACCACAGAACGATAGAGGCGAGTCCGATGGCGGCGCCCCACTGGGCGAGGGTCATCGACTCGGTGGAGAAAGCCACCTGCATAAACGGCACATGGACGACGGCAATTTGGAGCGCGATCGCGAGCGCAATCGACGCCCACAACCACCGGTTGGCGAACAGGCCACGGAACGCGCTGTGGTGATCGGAGCGAGAGTTCAGCGCATTAAACAGCTGGGAGAAGACCAACGTGGTGAAGCCGACGGTGCGGGCTACGGTGAGCGAGTCTGCCTCGATCGTGACGAGACCACCTGGCAGGAACATGTCGATTGCCAGCAGCGAGACCGTCGCCATGATGACCCCGATGAAGCCGATCCGGCCCCACATGTGGCGGTCAATGATCGCCTTTGACGGGTCCCGGGGCCTGCGCTCCATGACGTTGCCGTCCTCCGGATCGACCCCCATCGCGAGGGCGGGGCCGGAGTCAGTCACGAGGTTGATCCACAGGATCTGGGTCGCGAGCAGCGGCACGGCGAGCCCGGCGCCGGCGGTCTGCGACAGGCCCAGGAAGCTCGCAAAAACGACGCCGAAGAACACCGTCATGACCTCGCCCATGTTGGACGACAGCAGGAAACGCAGGAACTTGCGGATGTTATCGAAAATGGCGCGGCCCTGGCGCACGGCGGCAACGATCGTGGCGTAGTTGTCGTCGGCCAGGATCATCGAGCCGGCTTCCTTTGTGACCTCGGTGCCGGTGATGCCCATGGCGACGCCGATATCGGCAGCTTTCAGCGCGGGCGCATCGTTCACACCGTCGCCGGTCATCGCGACGATCCGGCCTTCGTCTTGCAGCTCATCGATGATGCGCAGCTTGTGCTCGGGCGAGACGCGCGCGTAGATGCTGACCTCGCGCACGGCCGCGCGGAACTGCTCGGGACTGAGGGTATCGAGGTCGGGGCCGGTCAGGGCCCGGGCGCCGGGTTCGACGATGCCGAGGTCGGCGCCGATGCGCGCGGCGGTGCGAGGGTGGTCGCCCGTGATCATGATTGGGCGGATGCCCGCGGCCTTAGCTTCGGCGATGGCGTCCTTGGCTTCCTCGCGCGGCGGGTCCATGATGCCGACGACGCCGGCAAACGTGAGGTCCTCCTCGAGGTCCGCGGCGAGTTCCTCGCCCGCGTGCTCGAGCGCGCGATAGCCCACCCCTAGGGTTCGATAGCCCTCTGCCGACAGGCGCTCAACCTCGCGCAGGATCTCGCTGCGGCGCTCATCGCTGAGCGCTACCGCGTCGTGGCCGGAGCGTTCAGTGGCGCAGTGCGCGAGCAGCACGTCGGGCGCGCCTTTGGTCAAGAGGATCGGCTCCCCGCTGCCCCGCACGCCAGCGACGGACATCATCTTGCGCTCGGAAGTGAAGGGGATCTCGCCGCGGCGCTCGAAGTCGGGCTCCTCGCCCACGACCTTGCGCAGCGCGACGAGGAAGGCGGCCTCCGTCGGATCGCCCTCGATCGACCATTCGCCGTCGTGTGTCAGCTGGGAGTTGTTCGCGAGCGCCCCGCCGATGAGGACGGCGCGGGCCTCGGCGAGCGTCGTAGCGCTCGGCTCGCCCAGGATCTCGCCGTCGGGGCTATAGCCGGTGCCGGAGACCTCGAGCTGGCCGGAGCGGGTGATGATGGTGCGCAGCGTCATCTCGTTGCGCGTCAGCGTGCCGGTCTTGTCGGACGCGATGACGGAGGCGGCGCCGAGCGTCTCGACGGAGTGGAGATTTTTCATGATGGCGTTGCGCCGCGCCATCGCGCGCACGCCGATCGCGAGGACGAGGGAGAGGATCGCGGGCAGGCCCTCGGGTACGGCGGCTACGGCCAGGGATACGCCGAGGAGCAGGATTTCGACCGCCTCGGAGACGTCGTCAACGTCGTTGAGGAGGAAGAGCGCCCCCATAACGACGATGGCGATCGCGATGACGAGGATGCCGAGGAACTTGGAGACCTTGTCGATCTCGCGGGTCAGGGGCGATTGATCGGCTTCGGTTGACTCCAGCATGTCGGCGATCGCGCCGACCTCGGTGTCCATTCCGGTGGCGGTCACGACCGCGCGGCCGACACCCTGGACGACGCCCGTGCCCTTGTGGACCATCGTCGTGCGGTCGCCGAGCGGGGCGGGCCCGGGAAGGGCCTCGGTCTGCTTCGCACTCGCCTCCGACTCCCCCGTGAGCGAGGCCTCCTGCACGCGCAGGCTCGTCGCGGAGATGAGGCGTGCGTCGGCGCCGACGGCGTCGCCTTCGGAAAGGACGAGGATGTCCCCGGGGACGAGGTCCGCGGACTCGATCGTCGTAAGCGCCCCGTCGCGCAGAACGGTGGATGTTGCGGCCGTCATGGACGATAGCGCCGCGACCGCGCCTTCGGCCTTGCGTTCTTCGATGAGGCCGATGATGGCGTTGGCGATGACGATGAGGGCGATGACGATGGCATCGATCGGCGCTCCCGCCGCGCCCTCGACGAGCCAGGCGACCAGCGAGATCGCCATGGCGATGAACAGCAGGTAGACGAGCGGGTCCTGGAACTGGGCGAGCACCTTGCGCCACATCGGCACGGGCGGCGCTTGGCGCAGCTCGTTGCGGCCATAGCGTTCGCGGAGCTTATCGATCTGCTCGCTCGTGAGGCCCGATTCGATGTCGACGTCGAAGTCGGCTGCCACCTCGCGGGCGGGGCGCTGGCTGGGATGCGTAGTGATGGTCTCCACCTAGAAACGTCGGGACGCGGACGCCTCCATTGTCTCGCGTACCGCTACGAAAGCGCGCGCAGGACGACTTTCAAGTCGAAGCACGCGTCCGGTGATACGCCTTCTATTGTCCCAAGGCGTTGAGAATGAGGGGGCCAAGCACATTGGCGCCAGTACCCGCTCCTAAGTTCAAAACTGAATCGCGAAGCGCCACCCACTTTCCACGCATCGGAGAATCGACTTCAAGCTTCTTTATCTCTTCATCAATGCTCTTGAGGAGCTCCTCGACAGTGGCTTCAGGTGACGGCCAAGCCCCAGCAACTCGCAAGCCTTTCTCAGTCAAACCTCTTACGGTGATCGCGTTCGGTACGTCCTCGAAACCGTTTGGCCCTTCTTGGATGATCGCCATCTCGTCAGTGTTGATATATACGAGTTTTAGTCGGCACAGTGAGGCAACGACCGTGTCTTCACTTTGGTCAGCGATTTGTGCAATCAACTCAACATCTGCAGCATTCCCGCCCATTGTCGCCTGCGCGCAAGCGAGGAGGATTGGTAGGTCTATTTCATCCCACGTATTAGCGATCTCCATAATCACAACCTACTCAAACTTACAGACTCGTGTGAGTCACGGCGCGCGAAAAACAGCCGATTAGAACTTGTACCCAATCAAGTGGAATGCGTGCCGTTACCGAAGCGCGCGCAGCGCGCGAGCCGAGGCCCACACTCCAATCCCGTAGATCGCGTGCGCCCGGAGGCTCCCTACCCGGGCGGCCGCCGGGTTCGGGGCTTATGCTTCGGCGAGCGAAATCGGGTAGAGCTCCATCGATTCGACGCGCAAGCGCACGTCGTCGTTGTTCTTTAAGCGTTCGCTGGCCTCGGTCAGGCTCGCGCGCAGCTGCTCGGCATCAAGGCCAGGACGCAGGGCGATGACGATCCTAATCTCCGTGGTCTTACCCGGCTCCACGCGCACGCCCGCCAGGTGCGGGACGCCCGTGAGGGTGCGGGCGATCAGGCCCCCGAGCTCGGGATCGCGCTGTGCGGGAATCCACTCGCGGCCCTGGGCGAGGGCCCACGCGGCGGGGCGCGGAATGAGGGTGGCGTGCTCGCTACCCGGGTCCAGCAGCATGAGCCCATCGGCTTCGCTCGCGGCCGCGAGGGCGGCGCGCGGCGCCTCGGTGGGCACGGGCCGCGCGGCGCTGTTCCACTCGCGCATCCGGTCATATGAGGAGAACACGGGCATGGCGTGGCGCCCGTCGGCAAGTTCGACCGAGACGAGCTTTGCCGATTCGCAGGCGTTGTCGACCTCGTCCTCGTCGTGCTTCATGTTTGCGTGTTCGACGACGCCGCCGTCGGCAGTGCGGCCGGGGTGGGCGTGCGGGACGACGGGCAGCAGGATGCGCTCGGTTGCCAGGGCCGCGACGACGGCGATCGTCCGCTCCTCGGCGGCAAGGGCCGCCGCTAGTGCGGGCGGGCAGGAGCCGTCGTCGTTGCTGAACGGGTTGGCGCGCAAGAACTTCTTCGGCGTGGGCGGCGGCGGGGCGGCGACGCCCTCGGGCAGGTGGGCCTCAACCACGGCGGGCCTCGGCTGCGCTCTTGCCCGCGGCGACCTGCAGCGCCTGGGCGAGGGTAAAGTTCCCGGCGTACAGCGCCTTGCCGATGATGGCGCCCTCGACGCCGGTATCGACCATGCCCGCCAGGGCCTCGACGTCCTCGAGTTCAGCGACGCCGCCGGAGGCGACGACGGGCGCGTCGGTTGCGGCGCAGACCTTGGCGAGCAGCTCCAGGTTCGGGCCCTTCAGCGTGCCGTCCTTGGTGACGTCGGTGACGACGTAGCGCGCACACCCGGCCTTATTGAGGCGCTCGAGCACCTCGAAGAGCTCGCCGCCCTCCTCCGTCCAGCCGCGGGCCGCGAGCGTCGTGCCGCGCACGTCGAGCCCGACGGCGATGCGGTCGCCGTGCTCGGCAATGGCGCGCTCGGTCCACTCGGGGTTTTCCAGCGCGGCGGTCCCCAGGTTCACGCGGCGGCAGCCGGAGGCGAGCGCCCGCTTAAGCGAGGCGTCGTCGCGGATCCCGCCGGACATCTCGACGTTGACGTCGAGGGCGGCGACGATGCTGGCGAGCAGCTCGGCGTTCGATCCGCGCCCGAAGGCGGCGTCGAGGTCAACCAGGTGGATCCAGGTGCCGCCCTGGTCGGCGAAGTCTTGGGCGGCGGCGAGCGGATCGCCGTAGCCGGTTTCGGTGCCGGCCTCGCCCTGCACGAGGCGAACGGCCTGGCCATCGACGACGTCGACCGCGGGTAGCAGCTCTAACACGGGGGTCCTTTCGTTACAGGCGCTGCAGCCAGTTGGCGAGCAGCGTCAGCCCGGCCTCGCCGGACTTTTCGGGGTGGAACTGGGTGGCGACGAGCGGGCCGTTTTCGATTGCAGCAACAAAGCGCTCACCGTAGGTGGTAAAGGAGGTCAGCGGCTTTCTCGTCTTGGACTCGCCGTACAGCGCGGCCGGGTCCTCGTGCGCGGCATAGGAGTGGACGAAGTAGAAGCGCTCGTCTTCGATGCCCGCGAACAGCTGGGTCTCGGGGTGCGCGGCAACGGTGGACCACCCCATGTGCGGCACGACGGGTGCCTGCAGCCGGGTGACATCGCCCGGCCATTGGCCAAGGCCGCTCGTGTATTCGCCGTGCTCGTTTCCGCCGTCGAACATGATCTGCATGCCGACGCAGATCCCGAGGACCGCGCGCCCGCCGGCCAGGCGCCGCTCGATGAGGCGGTCCCCGTCGACGGCGCGCAGCTGCGCCATGCAGGCGGCATAGGCGCCAACGCCCGGCACGACGAGGCCATCGCACTCGAGCACGGAAGTGAAATCGGCGGTGAGGGTGACATCGGCGCCGACGCGCTCCAGGGCGCGGCAGGCGCTGCGGACGTTGCCCGAGCCGTAGTCCAGGACGACGACCTTACTCACTCGCCTCGCCCTTCGGGCCGCGGCGCAGTCCGCGCATGAACAGACGGGCGGCCTTTAGCCGGGAGAGCTTGGAGGAGTCGTGGACCTCGGGCAGCTCGGCGAGGGTGACCTCGCCCAGCAAAAGGTTTTCCACGACGTCATCGGCGCTCGCGAGCACGAGCCCGGGCGAGATGTCCTCGCCGGGCTCCCCGTTCGCATAGTTGCGCGCGATCATCTGGCCCGCCGTGCCCTGCCCACCCTCGGGATCAACGCTCACCTCGACGACGAGCAGCACCGCGCCCATACGGGAGGTCTTGGACAGCGCCCGGGCAGCCTCATCGGCGAAGGCGGGCACGGCAACGCCGCTCGTGAGCGCCTCGACGCTCCAGTCCTCTTCGGGTGTGAATTCGGCGGCCGCGACGGCGCCCGTCGATGAGTCGATGACCTTCAGGTCGAGCCCCGCCATCGCGCAGAGGCCCGCGAGCGCCTGCGCGGAGGCGATCGGCGTCATGATGACGGCGAGCGCGCGGCGTTCATCGGCCGCGATGTCCTCTTCGCCGAGCTTGTCGAGCCCCTCGGCGCGCATCATCTGCGCGAAGATGTCGTCGACGTTCTCCTCGCTCATAGCGCGCCCTTCGTTGAGGGGATCGCGTCCGTGCGCGGGTCCTTCTCGCAGGCGAAACGCAGCGCTCGGGCGAGCGCCTTGAACTGGGCCTCGACGATGTGGTGCGGATCCCGGCCCGCGAGCAGCCGCAGGTGGATGCAGATCTCGGCGTGCAGCGCGATCGATTCGACGACGTGGCGCATGAGCGCGCCCGTGAAGTGCCCGCCGATGAGGTGATACTGCTGTCCCTCGGGTTCGCCCTCGTGCACGACGTAGGGCCGCCCGGCGAGATCCACGACGGCGAGCGCGAGCGCCTCATCCAGCGGCACGGTCGCGTCGGCAAAGCGCCTAATGCCGCGCTTATCGCCGAGGGCCTCCTTCAGCGCCAGGCCGAAGCAGATCGCCGTGTCCTCCACCGTGTGGTGGGCGTCGATGTGGGTATCGCCCGTCGCGGCGATCGTGAGGTCGATCAGCGAGTGCTTGGCGAGCGAGGTGAGCATGTGGTCGTAAAACGGCACGCCCGTGGAGATATCGGAGACGCCCGTGCCGTCGAGGTTGAGGCTGAGCGTGATCTGGGATTCGCTCGTCGAGCGCGCGATGCGCGCGGTGCGATCCTTGGTCTTCGTCTTGCTATAGCGCGCCACCGGTAACCTCCATGAGCGAGCGGTAAAACAGGTCCATCTCGTCGTCGGTGCCGATGCTCACGCGCACGAACCCCTCGGGTCCGACCTCGCGGATCAGCACTCCCTTATCCAGCAATTGTGCCCACACCGCGTGCGAATCGGGAAACCGTCCAAACAGCAGGAAGTTGGCATCGGAGTCGACGACCTCAAAGCCGCGTGCCTCGAGCCACGCGGCGGCCTCATCGCGCAGCTGCCGCAGGTGCGCGATCTGGGCCATGAGTTCCTCGCGGTGGGACAGCGCCGCAATCGCGGCGGCCTGCGTGATCGCCGAGAGGTGATAGGGCAGCCGCACGACGCGCAGCGCGTCGACGATCTCGGGGGTTGCCGCGAGGTAGCCGAGCCGCAGCCCCGCCATCCCGAAGGCCTTCGACATCGTGCGCGTCACGACGATGTTCGGCGCCTGCGAGAGCAAGGTGAGTGCGGAATCAACGCCCGCGCGCCGGAATTCGGCGTAGGCCTCATCGACGACGAGAAGCGTGTCCGAACCGTTCGGCCCGACGCCGCGCACCCGCGTCGCGAGATCGAGCAGGTCGGCAAGCGGGGTGGCCGTGCCCGTCGGGTTATTGGGCGAGGCGATGAGGATGAGCGAAGCGTTGGTACGCGCGGCCGCGATCGCGAGGGCCTCGACGTCGATCGAGAAGTCCGCGCGGCGGGCCACCAGCTGGTAGCCGGTGAAGGTATCGCGCGCGTACTCGGGATACATCGAATAGGTCGGATTGCTCGAGAGCACGACGCGCCCCGGCCCGCCAAAGGCCTGCATGAGGTGGAGCATGACCTCGTTCGAGCCGTTAGCCGCCCAGATCTGCTCCGGGGCCAGCCTGACCCCCGATTCCGCCGCGAGGTAGTCCGCGAGCGCCTCCCGCAGCGCCGGAAAATCGCGCTCGGGATAGCGATTAGCGTCCTTGGCCGCCGCAAAGACGCACTGCGCGATCGATTGCGCAACCTCGTCGGAGGGGCGGTAGGGGTTTTCGTTGACGTTTAGGCGGGCCGTCACCCGAAGCTCGGGGGCGCCATACGGCGAGCTGCCAACGAGGTCATCGCGAAGCGGAATGGAGGTCATCGGGGCTTTCTTAGTCGACGGCGGAATAGCGGTACACGTTGGTCTCGCGCGCGGCAAACCCGCAGCGCTGGTAGAGCCGGTTGGCGGCCTCGCGGCTCGGGCGGGAGGTCAGGTCGATGCTGCGCGCGCCGAGCTTTTCGGCGTAGCTCGTGGCGGCCTCGACGAGCTGCTGGCCGGCCCCCTGGCCGCGGGCATCCTCGTGGACGACGACGTCCTCGATCCAGGCGCGCAGGCCCGTCGGGATCCGGAAGGTGGCGAGCGTGAGCATGCCGAGGAGCGCCTCGGTTGCCGGATCGCGGTAGACGAACAGGTAGACGCCCTCCTGGTGGACGACGGCCTCAACGTCCTCGAGCGTCAGCTCCCCCGTCGAGCTCGACAGCTGCGGGATGAGGAGGTTTACGGCCTCGAGGAGTTCGGGTGAGACAACCTCGATCAGTTCAACGCCCATGATGAGCCCCTTCCAGTGAGAAACAATGCCCCTCTATTATGTCGGAGCGATGCCAGCTGGCGGCGAGCTATGCCTCGCGAACCTCGGCGGCAAACGCGTGCGCGGGCAGGTCCTCGGCGCGTGCGAGGGTCACGAGCGGCTCCGTGATGGCGGCGAGCGCCTCCTGGCTGTACGTCACCTGCTGCACGGGCCGGATATAGGCCATGACGCTCAGCCCCGCGGCGTGCCGGGCCGTGCCGCCCGTGGGCAGGACGTGATTGGAGCCGGCGACGTAGTCGCCCGCGGGCACCGGCGTGTAGGGCCCGACGAAGATCGCGCCCGCATTGCGGATTCGCGCCGCGACGCCTTCGGCGTCCTCGGTCTGGATCTCCAGGTGTTCGGCGGCGTAGGTATTGGCGACGGTGATCGCGTCCTCGATGCTCGCGACGAGCACCGTTGCGCTCTGCGGGCCCGAAAGAGCCGTGCGCACCCGCTCGCGGTGGCGGGTCGCCGCGACCTGGGCGGCCAGCTCCGCATCGACGCGATCGGCGAACTCGGCCGAATCCGTGATGAGCACGGACGCCGCCGCCGGGTCGTGCTCGGCCTGGGACAGCAGGTCGGCCGCGACGAACGCCGGATTGGCGGCGCTATCGGCGATCACCGCAATCTCGGTCGTGCCGGCCTCGGCATCGATCCCGCAGCGCGAGGCAACCGCACGCTTGGCGGCCGCGACGTAAATATTGCCCGGGCCGGTCACCACGTCCACGCTCTCGCACAGCGCCGAGCCGTCGGCGTTCTTCACGCCATAGGCAAACATCGCGATAGCGCCCGCTCCCCCAACGGCGTAGACCTGGTCAACGCCCAGCAGGTAGCACGCGGCGAGCACGCTCGGGTGCGGCAGCCCACCGAACTCTTTTTGCGCCGGGCTCGCGAGCGCAATGTCCGCCACGCCCGCGACCTGCGCCGCAACGGCATTCATGACGACGGAGCTCGGGTAGACGGCGAGCCCGCCGGGCGCATATAGCCCGACGCGTCGCACCGGAATCCAGCGCTGGCGGATCGTGCCGCCGGGCACGATCTCGGTTGTCACCTCACGCGGCAGCTGCGCCGAGTGCCCCGCCCGCGCGTGCTCGATCGCGACTTTCAGCGCCGCCGTCAGCTCCGGGTCGAGCTCGTCCGCCGCCCGCTTCAACTCCGCAGCCGGCACCCGCAGGTGTTCGGGCCGTACCCCGTCAAAGCGCTCGGCCTGCTCGATCAGCGCCGCCGCCCCGCGATGTCGCACATCGTCGATGACGCCCTGTACCTGAGCCAGGGCCTCACTCACGTCGAGCGCCGCGCGCGGCAGCAGCTCCTCGATGTCGCACGTCGCGAGGTCAGTAGTCCGCAAATCGATCCGGTTGAGCATGATGCCAGGATAGTTGAGCGCGGGCGCCAGAACCCGGGCCGTCCAGCGAAAACTGGGACTCCTACTACGATCGAGTCATGAAGATCACAGCTGTCACTGGCGACATCACCGAGGCCCGCGTCGACGCAATCGTGAACGCCGCGAACTCCTCGCTCATGGGAGGCGGCGGCGTCGACGGCGCGATCCATGCCGCCGCCGGCCCGCAGCTCCTTGGCGCCTGCACCGAAGTGCGCAGAACCCAGTACCCCGACGGCCTGCCCGTGGGCGAAGCCGTCTCGACGCCGGGATTCGATCTGCCAGCCTCGTGGGTGATTCACACCGTTGGGCCGAACCGCCACCGCGGCGAGTCCGACCCGCAGCTGCTCGCAAACTGCCTGCACTCTTCCCTCGAGGTAGCGCGCCTGCTGGAAGTCGAGTCCATCGCGTTTCCCGCGATCTCGGCCGGGGCCTACGGCTGGGATATGGATGAGGTCGCCGAGGTGCTGGTTGGCGCGGCGCGGCAGGAAGCTGACAAGCCAAAGAATGACGGCATCGCCGAGCTCCGCTTCGTGTTGTTCAGCGAGTCGATCGCGCTCGCTTTTCAAAATCTCATCTAATTAGGCGGATAGAATGCAGCTCCAGGCATTCCGCCAACCAAATCGTTGTCATCAAAGATGACCAACTGTATATCTAGAACATCCTTATCTTCCCCACCAATACTCACATCCCTGTTAGCAATGCGGATAAGGGCAGCAAATGCCTCTCGCACTTTAGGAATGACATCGCTGGGAACAGAAACTGTGCCTCTGCCTGAAAACGGCCTCACTAGATTTTTCCAGTTCAGGTACCCCTCAATGAAGTCCTGAGAACCCCAGAAAGCGATGAGTGTACGAATCACTTGTTCGGGGTAGGGAGAATGCGTTTCGACAGGCGACGAGCCCGACCGTCCCGTAAAGGAAAAACTCAAGTGTGTGAGAACTTGACTGTAAACTTCAGCTCTCCTCTGCAAGACGAGCGTTTCTCGCTCGCGTTCCTTCCGGGTAACTTCTTCCTCTATTTCCGTTCGTCTGCGCGCTGAAACAGTCTCGTTGATTGATAGCGCGACTATAGCGGCCAGTGCTGAAGCAGCTAGGGAAGAGACCTCTGCAAACTCCAAAGATCCAACTAGCCATAGAATGGCCACAGTGACCACTAGCAAGGCGAGCAGAATTCTAGGCCATCCAAACTTTGTGAACAAGCTCTACATGTTCCCTCATATTTTGCGAATACTCTGTAAGTAGTCTCTCTTCGCTTACCGCTATCTGCCAATCGAAAGCTTGAGGCAAACGTGCGTCCTAACGGAGAATACTGGGGCGCACACGATTCTTACCGCAGGCAGTTCGCTCCGAGCAGCGCTTTAAGATCACCGAACAGTGCCGGTCCTGGCTTCACGCGATAGGCATCGGCGAGAGCCACAACGGTCCGGCGTCCGGCCGATGTCAGATGTACACGCACCTCGCTCGGTCCGTGATGGCTGGAAAGTACCCGGGTGAGCGACTTGATCGTGGACTGGGTGCAGCGGTGTGCCGGCAGCGAGATGTGCACGGGCGCTCCGGAGTCGATGTCGACATCGGGAATGGACATCTCCATCGCAGCAATCGTGGGTGACTGTCCTTCTTCAGCGCGGAACCGGCCCTTGATCGCGACGACCAGGTCCTCGGTGATCTCGGTGGCGACCGTTTGGTAGGTCTGCGGGAAGAAGTTCACCGTGACACCGCCAGTAAGGTCTTCAATCTCGAGCGATGCCCAGGGCTTACCGAGCTTCGTCACCCTGCGGTGGACCGCCGAGATGAGGCCACAGATCTCTACCCGGTCGCCGTCGCGGCGCTCGGGCTGGTCCATGAGTGAGGCGACCGTCGTGTTCGCGTGCATGCTCAGGACATGTTCGAGGCCGGACAGCGGGTGGTCGGAGACGTAGAGCCCGAGCATTTCGCGCTCGAACGTGAGTTTTTCTCGCTTGTCCCAATCCGGGATGTCCGGTACGACGGAGGTGAAGTTGGTGGATTCTTCCTCATCGTCGACTGCCGAGAACAGGTCGAACTGGCCGGCCGCTTCCTTACGCTTGATCGAGATGATCTCGTCGACGAAATCTTCGTGGCAGACCACGAGCGCCCGGCGTGAGGGCTGTAGTTGGTCGAAGGCGCCGGCTTTGATGAGGGATTCGATCGTGCGCTTGTTACACACCTGGACCGGCACCTTGTCCAGGAAGTCCTCAAAGCTCGTGAAGTCGCCCTTTTCTGTGCGAGCTTCGACGATGCCTTCCACGACGTGGGCGCCGACGTTACGGATCGCTCCGAGACCGAAGCGGATGTCCTTGCCCTGCGGTGTGAAGGTCGCTTCCGAGGAGTTGACGTCCGGCGGCAGCACGGTGATGTCCAGGCGACGGCACTCGGCAAGGTAGACCGCGAGTTTATCCTTGTTACCCTGCTGGCTTGTCAGCAGCGCCGCCATGTACTCGGTGGTGTAGTTGGCCTTGAGGTATGCGGTCCAGTAGGACACGAGACCGTAGGCCGCCGAGTGCGACTTGTTGAATGCGTAATCAGAGAACGGCAGCAGGATGTTCCACAGCGTCTCGACCGAGTCTTCCGGATAGCCGCGCTCGATCATGCCGGAGTGGAAGCTCTCGTACTGCTTGTCCAGCTCGGCTTTCTTCTTCTTGCCCATGGCTCGACGCAGCAAGTCTGCTTGGCCGAGCGTGTAGCCCGCGAGCTTCTGGGCGATCGCCATGACCTGCTCCTGATAGACAATCAGACCATAGGTCGTGCCGAGGATCTCCTGGAGAGGTTCTTCCAGGGCCGGGTGGATCGGCGTGATCTCCTGCAGCCCGTTCTTGCGCAGGGCGTAGTTCTTGTGAGAATTCGCGCCCATCGGTCCGGGACGATACAGCGCGCCCACAGCGGAGATATCTTCGAAGTTATCGGGGCGCATGAGGCGCAGCAGCTCGCGCATGCCATCCCCATCGAGCTGGAATACACCGAGCGTTTCCGCGCGCGACATGAGCTCATAGGTGGCCTTATCATCGATCGGTACGTGATCGAGATCGAGTGGCGCTCCCCCGTTCTTCACGATGTTATCGAGTGCATCGGTGATGACCGTGAGGTTGCGCAGCCCGAGGAAGTCCATCTTCAGCAGGCCGAGGGTCTCACACGTCGGGTAGTCGAACTGCGTGATGATGGTGCCGTCGGCGGGCCGCTTCATCAGCGGAATGATGTCCATGAGCGGAGCGCTGGACATGATGACCGCGCAGGCGTGCACACCCCACTGGCGGGTAATCCCCTCGATCCCCTTGGCCATGTCAACAATCTTTTGCACGTCCGGATCTTCGCCGTGCATCTCGCGGAACTCCGCAGCTTCGGCGTAGCGTTTGTCCTTTGGATCGAAGATGCCGGGGATCGTGATGTCCTTGCCCATGACCGTGGGCGGCATCGCCTTGGTGATGCGGTCGCCCATCGCGTAGGGGTAGCCGAGCACGCGAGAGGAGTCCTTGAGGGCCTGCTTGGCCTTCATGACACCGAAGGTCACGACCTGCGCGACGCGGTCCTCACCGTATTTATCGTTGACGTAGTCGATGACCTCGCCGCGGCGGCGCTCATCGAAGTCGACGTCGAAGTCCGGCATCGAGACGCGGTCCGGGTTAAGGAATCGCTCGAAGAGCAGACCGTGCTGGATCGGGTCGAGATCGGTGATGCGCAGCGCGTAGGCGACCATCGAACCGGCACCGGAGCCACGCCCCGGACCGACCCGTATGCCGTTGTTCTTCGCCCACGTGATGAAGTCGGACACGACGAGGAAGTAGCCGGGAAAGCCCATCTGCAAGATGACTTTGACCTCGTAGTCCGCCCGCTCGCGCACGTGCGCGGGAACGCCCCCAGGAAAGCGCAGCTGCAGGCCCTTTTCGACTTCCTTAATGAACCAGGACTCTTCGTTCTCCCCGGCAGGGACCGGGAAGTGCGGCATGTAGTTCGCGCCGTCCGCGGTGGTAGTGAACTTGACGTCGCACATCTCGGCTACGAGCAGCGTGTTGTCGCAGGCCTCGGGCAGTTCGGGCCACAGCGCCCGCATCTCTGCCTCGGGACGGATATAGAAGGTATCGGAATCGAACTTGAAGCGATCGGGATCCGACAGCGTCGAGCCGGACTGCAAGCACAGCAGCGCGGAGTGCGGGATGGCGTCTTCCGGCTTGACGTAGTGCGAGTCGTTCGTCGCGATGAGCGGGGCCTTGAGCTGGCGAGCGATCTTCAGCAGATCCTGGCGGACCCGGGTTTCGATTTCCAGTCCGTGGTCCATCAGTTCGACGAAGAAGTTCTCCTTGCCGAAGATGTCCTGGAACTCGCCGGCCGCACGCAGCGCCTCGTCGTAGTGGCCGAGCCGAAGCCTGGTCTGAACCTCTCCCGAGGGACATCCAGCCGTGCCGATGAGGCCGGTTGAGTAGGTCTGCAGCAGATCGCGGTCCATGCGCGGCCACTTGCCGAGCTGGCCTTCCATTGAGGCGAGCGAGGCCATCCGGAACAGGTTGTGCATGCCCTCGGTGGTGCGAGCAAGTAGCGTCATGTGCGTGTAGGCGCCGCGGGCCGAGACATCATCGCCGGCGCGCTGCTGGGCTTCCGTACCCCACGTGACGCGCGAGCGGTCCTTGCGGGAGGTTCCCGGCGTCATATAGGCCTCGACACCAATAATGGGCTTGAGGCCGTAGGAGGTGGCAGTCTTCCAAAACTCGTAAGCGCCGAAGACATAGCCATGATCGGTGATGGCTATGGCGGGCTGGCCGAGCCGAGCGACTTCCTGGCAGAGTTTGTCGATCTTCGCGTGACCGTCCAGCATGGAGTACTCGGTGTGTACATGCAGGTGAACGAAGTCCTCGGAAGCCATGGCCCCAACTCTACCTAGCGGGGCGGTTACGCAGGCGCCTGGTCCGCCGGGGTGTCGAACGCGGCGGCGGCGGTTTCCGCATGGTCTACGCGACTGGTGAATTCAGCGGTGAGCAACCTCATTGCACGGGAGCGATGAGTGTTTTGCGCATGTCGTGGTGCCAGATTCCGGCATCGAGGTAACGCTCCCGCCCGATCGTCTCGTAGCCCGCCTTGCGATAGAAGTCCAGGGCGTACTCCTGTGCCGACAGTTCGCTGATGAGGCCCGCGGAAGGGTCCGGCGTGAGCTGGCGGATCGCTTCGGCTTCGAGCTCGGCAAGCAGGCGCGCTCCCAGCTGCTGACCGCGATAGCGCTCAAGAACGGCGAGGCGGCCGACGTGCACGACGCCGGGGTGATCGTGGTCCGGTAAGAGCCGCCCGGTACCGGCCGGCTTGCCTTCGATCGTCATGAGGACCTGGATCGTATCGGGCAGCGCGTCCCTCGCATCGACTTCCAGAACGAGCGGAACCTGCTGTTCGATAACGAAGACCTCGTAGCGGATTCCTCGCGCAGCCTGGATGTCTGCCAGGTCGCTGACGACGCGGATATCGATCATGACTCTCGTCCTTCCCTGAGCGTTGCAAGCGCGGCGGCAAGCTCCTCGGCCGGCTCGCTCCGGAACGTCACGGTCTCCCTGGTTCCGGGGTGGGTAAATCTCAATTCGTAGGCGTGCAACCACTGCCGGATGAGGCCGAGGGCTTCGGCCTCCTTCGGGTTTGCGCCATAGGTCAGGTCCCCGACGAGCGGGTGTTTGATCGCGGAGAAGTGCACCCGGATCTGGTGCGTGCGCCCGGTCTCCAGGTCAACGTCGACGAGGCTCGCGCCGGGCAGCTCTTCAATGACCTCATAGTGCGTGATCGCGGGTTTGCCGTCGTTGCGGATCGCCATCTTCCACTGCTTGCCGCCCTGGTGAGCGATGGGCGCATCGATCGTGCCTACCGCGGGGGTGACGGTGCCCTGGGCGAGGGCGAGGTACTTCTTTTTCACCTCGCGATACTTAAACGCGCGCTTCAGGGCCGAGTAGGCGCGATCGGAGCGGGCCACGACCATGAGTCCGGAGGTCCCGACGTCCAGGCGATGGACGATCCCTTCGCGCTCGGGCGGTCCCAGGTTGGAGACGCGGAAGCCGGAGGCACGCAGCGATCCGACGACGCTTGGGCCCTCCCAGCCCGAGGACGGGTGGGCGGCAACGCCAGCGGGTTTGTCGACGACGATGATGTCGGGGTCTTCGTGCAGGATCCGCATGCCGGCGACGACGATGTCGGCAGGCGGTTCTTCTTGCGGGATCGTGATGTCGAGCAGCATATCACCGCTGAGTTTGGCGCTGCGCGCGAGCGGCATGCCGCTGGCGTAGACATGGCCGGCATCGAGCAGGTCGGCGACCTTGGAGCGAGACATCCCGAGCATCCGCGCCAGCGCGGCGTCGGCTCGCTGGCCGATCAATCCATCGGGGACGGGCAGGTAGCGCCGCTCGGCGGTCATGAGCCGGCTGCCTCCTCGTCATCAAATGCCGTTCCGTCGTCGGTCAGCAGCTTGCGGCCGGGCCGCGGATCGGAGGTGAAGGACAAGATGGCGAGCGCGATCGCGGCGCCGACGATGAAGATGTCGGCAACGTTTCCGACGAACCAGTTCGAATATGACAGGAAGTCGACGACGTGACCCTGGAAGGTGCCAGGGGCTCGGAAGATCCGGTCGATGAGGTTGCCCGCGCTGCCGCCGAGCAGAACCGCGACGACGATGATCCACGCGGGGTGGGTGATGCGGGTCAGGGCGTAGGTGGCGCAGATGACGCAGGCCGCGGCAACGATGGTGAAGATCCAGGTGGCGCCCGAGCCGAAGGAGAAGGCGGCGCCGGAGTTGAATACGAGCGTTAAGCCAAAGGCGCGCCCGAGGACCGGGTGGTAGACGCCGGGCTCAAGGGCGGACAGCGCCCAGATCTTTGTGGCCTGGTCGATGGCTAGGCAGGCGAGCGCGATGGCCATCCCGATGCCGAAGGCCGCCCGCGGTGCGCGTTCGCGTTGCACCAATTCAGTTCCGTTCTGGACATGCACAACGGCGGCACGTTCTACGGTGCCGCCGTTGTGCAAGGGGGTGTCAGGACAGGGTCTCAGGCGAGGCCTCGACGTCACGCAGCAGGCCCTCGAGGTAGCTCTTCAGGCGCGAGCGGTAATCCCGCTCGAAGGTGCGCAGCTCATCGATCTTGCGCTCGAGCAGCGAGCGCTCCTTCTCCAGCTGAGCAAGCGTGTTGTTGTACTTGTCTTCAGCTTCCTTGATGATGCTGTCGCCCTGCTGGCGGGCCTCGGTGACGATGCGTTCGCCTTCGTCCTGGCCGTTGCGCACGTACTCATCGTGCAGGCGCTGCGCGAGGGCGAGCATGCCGGCTGCGGACTGGGCGGAATCGCCCCCCTCGCCGGGAGCGGCGAAGGCGTGGGCCTGGGGCTCGACCGCGGCCTGCTCTTCGGCGGGCTCCGCGTGGACCTCGGGCTCGGCCGGGGTCTCCACTTCTTCGGCGACGGGCTCGTCCACCTGGGCGGGGGTTTCCTCGGCGGGCTGGTAATCGCCGCCGCCGGCGCCCAGCTCGGAAATCCGGCGCTCAGCGGCCTGCAGCTTAGCCTTCAGCTCTTCGTTCTCGGACTGTACGGCTCGCAGCGTGTTGACTACTTCGTCTAGAAAATCGTCGACCTCATCCTGGTCGTAACCTTCCCTAAACTTCGTCTGCTGGAACTTTTTGTTGAGGACGTCGTCCGCTGTTAGCAGCGCCATTGTCGTCACCTCGTGGTCGTAGTTGCAGATGTGCGCAGCGCAGGGTCTGCGCGCTAAAAATTACAATACCCGAAACATCGCTACGATGCGCATTCTCTGGCTGAGTATTCGCGGTACGAGATTGAGATTAGACCGCGATAGCAAGCGAGATAAAAATGCGCTCTAAGATGATCACGCCGAAGACGATGACGAGGAATCCAACGTCTAGCGCGATGCCGCCGAGCCGCAGCGGCGGGATGATCCCGCGCAGGGCCTTCACCGGCGGATCGGTCAGCGCGTAAATGACGTTGGCGATCACCAGGATGGGGCCGCTGGGACGCCAGGAACGATTAAATACCTGAATCCAATCGAGGATCACACGAGCGAAAAGAATCAGCAGGTAAATCGAACACAGGCGCGCCAGCAGCACAAAGAGTATGGACACGAAAGTGTGGGGTCCTTCTTAGCCGAGGTGCTTGACCGGGTCGGAGTCTTCCGCGTCGCGGTAGACCTCGACCGTGGCGGGCGAGAGCAGGAAGACCCGCTGGGTCACCTTCTCGATGCCGCCTTCCAGGCCGTAGGCCAGGCCCGAGCAGAAGTCGAGCATGCGCTTGCCGTCGGCTTCCGACATACCAGACAGGTTCAAGATGACCGGGATGCCCTCACGGAAGGCGGTGCCGATGACCTTGGCTTCGTTGTAGGCCGTGGGGTGGAAGGTGACGATGCGGGAGAGTTCCTGGGAGGAGGTGTTCTCGTGCACGTCGAAACGCTGGCCGGCGGAGGCGGCGCGGTGGATGGGGGTCACGGGAGCAGCAGGCGTCTCGTCCACGGTGTCCTTCACGTTGTTGACAATGTCGGTGGTGAAGTCGTCGTAGACTTCCTCGGTCTCTTCTTCCGGCTGCGACAGCGCCAGATATTCCATGGACTTGCGAAGGAATCCAGCCATCGGGATCTCCTCAAAACTCGTGTGGGTACTCGTGTCTTTACGTTATGGGTGATTCTGGGCGCCGGGCGGCAACGGGCTCGGCGTGTCATCGATCAGGAGGGCGCTCGTGATTCGCCGGGACGTTCCGTCTCGCCGGTAGGACCACCACGCCTCGTTTTCCAGCGTGCACCACTGCTCGGTGGGCACGTCGACCTCGACATTGCAGACGCCGCCGTCGGCAAGTTCGCGGCGCGCCATCGCGGTGAGGTTCAGGCCTGGGGTACCCCACGAGGTGGTGGCGCGGGCTTCGTCCCGCTCGCGCGCGACTTCTTCTTGCAGCTCGGCGGGTACCTCGTAGCAGCGGGCACATATGTGCGGACCGATGAGGGCCCACAGCGGTTCGCCCGTGCGTTCACGCAATCGCTCGATCGTCTTGGTGATGATGCGCGACTGCAGGCCTTTGCGTCCCGCGTGGGTGGCCGCCCGCACGGTGCCGGATTCGCTCGCAATGAGGACGGGCACGCAGTCGGCGGTCAGGACCGCGGGGGCGAGGGCGGCCTCGCGGGTGATGACGGCATCGCCTTCCCCGATGACGCCGGGGGCGGCGGATTCAAGGACGATGTCGGAGTGGATCTGGGCGGCGCGCGTCAGCTCGACGGCGCCGCAGTGCTCGAACGGGCCGGGAGCTGCCGCGGTCGTGATGACCGCGAGCGCTCCCGGCCCGCATGGGAGGGAATAACGCACCTAACGAGGGCTCGTTATTTCAGGAAGTCCGGGATGTCGAGGTCGTCATCCTTGGACTGGTTGCGGCCCCCGTCGGGAAAGACCGGGGGAACATCGAGCTCGGGGGTGGCCTCTTCGGGCTCCGGGCTCTTGTCGGACTCGGTGAAGCCGGGCACGGCGGGAGCGGTGCGCGGTACGGAGTGCTGGCCCTGGCGGTCGGCGACCTGGCCGGGGGTGCGATCCTCGGCGGGCTCGGGTGCGGGCTCTTCGCGCTTGGGCTCGGGGGCCGGGCGCTGCGGGGCCTGCTGACCGCCGGCGGGCTTGCGGCCCTCGGGCTGCTGATCGAAGCCGGCCGCGATGACGGTGACGCGGACTTCGTCGCCGAGGGCATCGTCGATGACGGCACCGAAGATGATGTTGGCTTCGGGGTGAGCGTTTTCCTGGACCAGGCGCGCGGCCTCGTGGATTTCGAAGAGGCCGAGGTCCGAGCCGCCCTGGATCGAGAGCAGCACGCCGTGCGCGCCGTCGATCGAGGCCTCGAGCAGCGGGGAGGAGATCGCGAGTTCGGCGGCCTGGACGGCGCGGTCCTCGCCGGATGCGGAGCCGATGCCCATGAGGGCGGAGCCGGCGTCCTTCATGATCGACTTGACGTCGGCGAAGTCGAGGTTGATGAGGCCCGGCGTCGTGATGAGGTCGGTGATGCCCTGAACACCGGAGTGCAGCACCTGGTCCGCGGCGCGGAAGGCGTCAAGGACGGAGACGTTGCGATCCGAGATCTGCAGGAGGCGATCGTTCGGAATGACGATCAGAGTATCGACTTCCTTGCGCAGCGCCTCGATACCGGCCTCGGCCTTGGTGGAACGCTGGCGGCCTTCGAAGGCGAAGGGGCGGGTGACGACACCGATCGTCAGGGCGCCGATCTCGCGAGCGATCTTGGCGATGACGGGCGCGCCACCGGTACCGGTGCCACCGCCCTCACCGGCGGTCACGAAGACCATGTCGGCGCCGCGCAGGGCTTCGGTTATCTCCTCGATCGAATCCTCGGCGGCCTTGCGACCGACCTCGGGATCGGCGCCGGCACCGAGGCCGCGGGTCAGGTCCCGGCCGATGTCGTGCTTGGAGTGGGCGTTGGATAGGACCAGGGCCTGGGCATCGGTGTTGATCGCGACGAACTCGACGCCCTCGAGCCCTTCTTCGATCATGCGGTTCACCGCATTGACGCCACCGCCGCCAATGCCGACCACTTTGATGACGGCCAAATAATTCTGTGGTGATGTCACGGGTTTCCCTCTCGTTGCGAGCCTTCAACCTTCAAGCTCAGGTTGAAGGTGAAACTTTTGTCGTCGTTAGGCGCAAGCAAAGTACGCGCTTGCACGAGGCAGAACAACGACCGACACGGCGTGTTGGGAAATCGAGTTATTTCGTCACGGGGGTTCGCGGCGCGGAGACGTCGTAGACCTTGGCCTCCTGGGTGAGCAGTACCTGCAGCACCCGCGATTTCAGCTCGATATCGTTCGAGCCACCCCAGATGACTCGGGCGGAATTATCGAGTGTGAAGCTCATAAGGCCGTCGCCGTCGATCGCGGCGGAGCTCAGGCGCGAGCGCACCACATCTGGCAGGGCGCCAAGCGTCGTGAGGACGTCCTGGATGAGCGCGCCGCGCAGGTGTTCTTCTCCCCCAACAGAGATGACGGGGATGCCCTCGGGGGCTTCGCCGCGCTTGCCAAGGACGACGCCGTGGGCATCGAGGAGTTCGAACTCGCCGGAATCGGCCAGTTGCTGGGCGGCGACGGCTTCGCGTCCATTGACCGTCACGATGACTTCCTTCGGCCACGATCGTGCGACCTGAACGGTTTCCACGACCGTGAGTGCCTCGACGGCCGCGCGCATATCGCCGGTGGACAGGCGCGGCAGTGGCGTCCCGCGGTAGGGCTCAAGGACGGCCGTCACGGCCGATTCCGAGACCTCGGGCCCCTCGGTTTTCACCTTGATCGTCGTCAGGGCAAACAGCGGGGAGAAGAATGCGCCCCACACGAGCGCCGCGATGAGCACGATGGCCGCGGCGGCCCAGTAGGCATAGCGCTTGCGGGCGTGCCACACGGCTCGGCGGCGTTCATCGCGCACTCGGTTCAGCGAGGTGACGGGCGAGTGGTCCCGGCGCAGGGTTTCTTTGGCGCGCGCGGCGAGCTGGGTGATCGGGGCGGGCGAGCGCTCAGCTTCGGCGCGGGGCTCGGGCTTGGCCCGGTCCTCGGCCTCCTCCTCGGGCGTGATGAGCGCTTGACGGTCGTCCTCGTTCAGGCCCGGCCGGTGGATGCGCGGCCTTGGGCGTGGCGGTGGTTTCACCGCGCCTGCTCCGACAGTGCGGAAATGACGGTTGCGCCGGCCTCGGTAATCGAGCCGGCTCCCATGGTGAGCACGATGTCGCCGGGGCGGGCGAGGCTTGCGGCCAGGCGCGCGGCTTCATCCATGTCGCCGACGTAGCGGGCCTTGGGGAGCTTATCCGTGATGAGTTCGGAGGTCACGCCCGCAACCGGGGCCTCGCGGGCCGGGAAAATATCGGTAACGATGACGGAATCGGCGCCCTTGAGCGCTCCGGCGAACCGATCGGCGAACGCCTGGGTGCGGCTAAAGAGGTGCGGCTGGAAGATGACGATGACGCGCGAGGCACCGACCTGGGTGCGGGCGGTCGCGATCGTGGCGGCGACCTCCGTCGGGTGGTGCGCATAGTCATCGATGACGCGCACGCCGCGCACATAGCCCCGCTGTTCAAAGCGGCGTCCGGTACCCGCGAAGGCGCCGAGCGAACGCGACATAAGGGTGGCGGGCACGCCGAGTTCGATACCGGCGATGAGGGCGGCGGCAGCGTTCAGGCGGTTGTGGTCCCCTGCCACCTGCAGCGCGAGGCGATAGTGGCGATCATCGATGATGACGTCATCGCCCGCGACGCCGACATCAGCGTTCTTGGAGCGGCCATAGGTGACGACGCGCAGCCCCTCGGCGGCAGCGCGCTCCGCCAGGTCGGCAGCGCCCGGGTCATCCGCGCAGCAAATGAGGAGCCCGCCCTCGGTCAGGCGCGAGGCGAAGTCGAGGAAGGCCTGCTTGAAGGCCGCCTCCGACCCGTAGTGGTCGAGGTGATCGGGTTCGACGTTCGTCACGATCGCGACGCGCGGCGCGTAGTTCAAGAACGAGCCGTCGGATTCATCGGCCTCGGCAACGAACACCGAACCGGTGCCAAGCCTCGCTCCGGAGCCGAGCCCGAGGACCGTGCCGCCGATGGCATAGGACGGATCGGTGCCGACCTCCACGAGGGCGGCGGCCAGCATGCCGGAGGTCGTCGTCTTGCCGTGGGCCCCGGCGACCGCGACAAAGTCCAAGCCTTCGGCGGCGCGTACGAGGGCCTCGGAGCGGTGCAGGATCTGCTGGCCGCGATCGATGGCGAGCGCGAGTTCCGGGTTTGTGTCCTTGATCGCCGTGGAGCGCACGACGGTGAAATCAGCGGGCAGGTTCGTGCCGTCGTGGCCAATGAAGCAGTGGATGCCCTTGGCGCGCAGGCGCTGCAGCGCCGCGGAGTCCTTCGCATCCGAGCCCTGAACGATCTGGCCGCGGGCCGAGAGCAACTCGGCGATGACGGACATCCCCGCACCGCCGATCCCGATGAAGTGGTAGCGCTCGCGGTTCATCGCCGGACCTTTTCAATTTCGTCAACGAGTTTCGCGGCGCCGTCGATTGCTCCGACGCGGGCGGCGGCCGCTCCGGCCTGCTCGAGCGCGCTCGGGTCGGTCAGCCACGGGCTGATTGTCGCCGTGAGGGAGGCCGGAGTGAGGTCCGAATCGTCCAGCAGCAAGCCGCCACCGGCGGCGAGCACATCGGCCGCATTGCGGCGCTGCTCCCCGTTGCCGATCGGCAGCGGGATGTAGATCGCGGGCAGCCCGAGCGCGGTGAGTTCGGCGACGGTGCCGGCGCCCGAACGGCAGATGACCATATCTGCGGCTGCGTAGGCCTCGTGCATCGCGGGCAGGTACTCGCGCACGTGGTAGGTGCCGAGCTCCATGCCGTGATCGGCGAGCGCGGCGTGCACCTCGCCCGCCTTGCCCTTGCCGGTCAGGTGCAGGACCTGCACGCCGCGCTGGGCGAAGTAGGGCGCGATCTCCGCGGCGGCGGCGTTGATGGACTTGGCGCCGAGCGAGCCCCCGGTGACAAGCACGGTCGTCATCTCGGGGTTCAGGCCGAGCTTTTCGGCGGCCTGGCTGCGCGCCCACGTGCCGTCTCCCCCGCGCCGGCGCATCGCGAGATCCAGGATCGGACCGCGGATGGGCAAACCCGTCGTCACGGTCCGGCCGCGCTTAGCGGCAAGCGGCGTCGAAGGGAAGGTCAGGGCGACGACGGCGGCGCGCTTGGCGCCGAGCTTATTGGCGTAGCCGGGCCGGGCATTTTGCTCGTGGATGACGAACGGGATGCCATCGCGCCAGGCAGCGAGGTAGGCGGGGGTGGCGACGAAACCACCGAAACCGACGACGAGGTCGGCCTTCACGTCGGCCAAGACCCCGCGCACCTGAGAGATCGCGGAGCGGAACTTCACCGGGAAGGTGAGCGCGCTCGGGGTGGGTTTGCGCGGCATCGGAACCTTCGGGATCGTCACGAGGTTGATGCCCGCGGCCGGAACCAATTCCGTTTCTAATCCGCTTGCTACCCCGAGCGCCGTAATCCGGGCGGCCGGGTAGCGGGCAGCGATTTCGCTGGCCGTTGCGAGCAGCGGGTTGACGTGTCCCGCGCTGCCCCCACCGGCCAGAACGATCGAGTGAATCACGAACTTCTCCTTGCACGGCGGCCGATCACCGATAGTGACCGCCTCACCGCGGATGTCGATTGCGCCAGGGCCACGCTAGCGCCGGGCTCGGTTCGAGCCAGGGCCAGCAAGACTCCGATGGCCATTATCGTACTGACGAGGGAGGAACCGCCAGAAGAGATCAAGGGCAGCGGCACGCCAATGACCGGCGCAAGGCCCAGCACAACGAAGATGTTCATGAAGGCTTGCCCGATGATCCAGGTGCCGAGTCCCGCCGCGAGTAACCGCGAGAAATCGTCGGTCAACACCCGGTAGAGCCGGAAGATTCCCCAGGCCAAAACGGCGAAGAGCACGAGCACGAGCGAGGTTCCTACGAGGCCGAGTTCCTCGCCGATGATCGCGAAAATATAGTCGTTGTGCGCCTCGGGTAGGTAGGCCCACTTCTCGCGCGAGGCGCCCAGTCCGACCCCGAAGACGCCACCGGTGCCAAGGGCCCAGCGGCCGTGGCGCGGCTGATAGCCGAGCGCATCGGAGGTGCCCTCGGTCGCGTGTTCCATGCCGGGCAGGAACTGAATGATTCGGGCCATGCGCGTCGGGTTGTCGATCACCATGTACACGACGGCCCCGAGCGCCAAGATCGCGAGCACGCCCAACCACTTTTTCGGCAGCCGCGCGCAGACCAGCATCGCAGCGACCATGACCGCGATGACGAGCGCGGTACCGAGGTCGTGACCACCTAGGACAAGGACCATCGAGACCCCAACAGCGCCCAGTGGCACGACGAGGTGGCGCCAGTTCTCCAGGTGTCGCAGATGCGCGGCGAGAATCGAAGCGAGGAAAAGCGCGAGCGTGAGTTTGATGAACTCCGAGGGCTGGATCGCAAACGGCAGGCCCGGAATTCGGATCCAGGCGACGTTACCGCCCTTGCCGACAGCTAGCGGCGTGAAGATCAACGCGCCTATCGCCCAGGAGCCAAGCAGTGCAAACGGAGCGATCTTGCGCAGCGTGGGAATGGACAACCGAGACAGGACGTATGCCGGGATCAGCGCGGCGGCGGCAAAACCCATCTGCCGGGTGGCGTCGTTATACGGGGTACGCCCCTCCTTGATGGAGGTGACCGTCGACGCCGACATCACCATGGTGATGCCAAAAACGAGCAGGACGACGGCCGAGCCGAGGATGAGGTAGTAGGACAGCGCGCCCGGGTGGGTACGGGTCAGCGAGCGCTTCGATGTTTCTTGCGTCAACGTGACCGGCATGACTCCCCTTCCCTCTCCCCTATTGTGCGGTGCGAATGGTGTGCGGCGTGCCTAACACGCCGCGACTAGCCGTTGCGCACGGCCGTGGCGAATTCCTCACCGCGCAAGGCGTAGTTCGCGAACTGATCCATCGAGGCGCACGCGGGCGCGAGCATGACGGTATCGCCCTTGCCCGCGAGTTCACGCGCGGCGGCGACGGCGGCGGCCATGACGCTGCGGTGCGCGGGATCGATGACACGCACCGGAATCTCGGGCGCCTCGGCGGCGAGTGCGGTCGCCAGGGGTTCCTGGTCGACGCCGATGAGGACGGCGGCCTTGAGCTTGGGCCGGACATCGGCGACGAGTTCCTCGAAGCGCGCCCCCTTGGCCAGTCCCCCGGCGATCCACACGACGCTGCCATCGGCCATACCCGTGAGCGAGGCACGGGCGGCGTGGGCGTTGGTGGCTTTCGAGTCGTTGATGTAGCGCACGCCGTCGATCTCGGCGATCGTTTCGATCCGGTGGGCGCCAGGCGCGAAGGAGCGCAGGCCCGCGGCGATCGCTTCCGGCGGCACGTCGGCGGCCCGGGCCAGGCCTGCAGCGAACAGCGCATCGATGACGACGTGGCCGGGCAGGCTGCCGCCGGGCGCGAGGTGGGCGAGGTCGGCGAGTGTTGCGAGTTCGACGCCTTGGGTGTGGCGCTCCGCGTGGTAGGCGCGATCGACGAGCATATCCTCGACGAGGCCGAGGCCCGCCAGGGGCGGCGTATCGGTGCCAATCGAGATCGCGCGGGCGCCCTCGGTGACGTCAGCCTCCTCGACCATCTGGCGGGTTGCGTCGTCGTGACGCGAATATAGGCAGGCGCGCAGCGTGCCGCGGTGCACGCGCGCCTTCGCGGCGGCGTAGGCGGCGGCCGAGCCGTGCCAGTCGAGGTGGTCGTCGTCGATGTTCAGGCATGCCGAGGCGAGCGCTCGCACCGAGGACGTCGAATGGAGTTGGAAGCTGGAGAGTTCGGCGGGCAGCGCGTCCACGCCGCCGCGGGCGGCGACGAGCACCGCAGGGGTGCCGACATTCCCGATGGCGGGCGCGACGAGGCCCGCGCTGGTGAGGATCGCGCTCGTCATCGTCACCGTCGTCGTTTTGCCGTTCGTGCCGGTGAGCGTGAGCCAGGGCGCGAAGCTGC
Organism: Bowdeniella nasicola; assembly: GCF_900107735.1. Taxonomy (GTDB): domain Bacteria; phylum Actinomycetota; class Actinomycetes; order Actinomycetales; family Actinomycetaceae; genus Bowdeniella; species Bowdeniella massiliensis. Next base: position 94,166 of record NZ_FNQV01000009.1, read on the forward strand.
CGTCGGCCTTCGGGGCCTGCACGCGCCAGGCGAGCTCGATCTCGCTGATGACCTCGACGCCGCGTTCGGCGGCGCGGGCATACAGCGGCGTGTGGGGCGTGATGCCGGGCGAGACGACGACGATATCGCGATCGCGCGTCGCGAGGTCGGCAAAGTCTTCATCGCTCGTGGCGTGGGCGAGACGGCCGGGCAGGTGCTGTTCGGCGGCGGCCTCGATGGCGGCCTCGGAGTGGTCGACGCCGAGCGCGTCCATGCCGAGCGTGCCGAGGACCTCGAGCGCGGCCTTGCCGGAGGCGCCGAGCCCGGCGACGGCGACGCGCGCGCCGGAAAGATCAACGCGGGTGCGGGAGGTGCTAGCCACTGAGTGACACCCACTCCCCGTAGAACAGGCCGAGGCCGAGCGCGACGCACAGGCCGGCAATGATCCAAAACCGGATGACGATCGTGACCTCGCCCCAGCCCTTGAGTTCGAAGTGGTGGTGCAGCGGCGCCATCCTAAAGACGCGTTTGCCGGTGAGCTTGAACGAGCCGATTTGGATGACGTCGGACATCACGATGATGACGAACAGGCCACCGATGACAACGGCGAGCACCTCGGTGTGGGTGAGGATGGAAAAGCCCGCGACGGCGCCGCCGAGGGCGAGCGAGCCGGTATCGCCCATGAAGATTTGGGCGGGCGAGGCGTTCCACCACAGGAACCCGAAGCACGCGCCCATGAGGGCCGCACCAAGGATCGCGAGGTCTCGCGGATCGCGCACTTCGTAACACGCCTGGGTGGGCTCTGCCAGGAACTGGCAGGACTGGTTGGACTGCCACATCGCGATGACGGTGTAGGCGGCGAAGACCATGACGGAGGCGCCGGTCGCGAGCCCGTCGAGCCCGTCGGTCAGGTTCACGGCGTTCGACCAGGCCGTAATGAGGAAGTTGGACCAGATGACGAACAGGATCATCCCGAGGACGACGCCGGCGAAGGCGAGGTCGATCGGCGAATCACGCACGAAGGAGATCCGCATCGAGGCGGGCGTGCGGTTGTTTTCGTTCGGGAACAGCAAGACGGCGACGGAGAACGTGATCCCGATGAACGCCTGGCCGAGGATCTTGCCGAGCGGGTTCAGCCCAAGGGAGCGTTCGCGCGAGATCTTGATGTAGTCGTCGAGGAAGCCGATGATGCCGAGCCCGATGATGAGGTAGAGCAGCAGCACGGCCGAGACGTTCGGCAGCCGGCCGGCGATGAGGTTCGCGCCGGCGTAACCCAGGACCGTGGTAAGGATGATGACGACGCCGCCCATCGTCGGCGTGCCGCGCTTGGTGAAGTGCGCGGCCGGCCCGTCCTGGCGGATGAACTGTCCATAGTTGCGCTTGACGAGGAACTTGATGAACAGCGGCGTCCCCAACAGGGACAGCACCAGGGCGATGGTGCCTGAGTACAAAATCGCGGTCATGCGCCGGCTTTCTGATCTGCTGCGAGATGATCCGCTACCGACCATAGCCTGGCGCCGTTGGAACCTTTGACTAAGACGACGTCACCGTCACGAAGCTCACCTTCAAGCAGCGCGAGCGCAGCTTCGTTGGTTTCCAGGGCGTCGACGCGAAGTTCGCCGCGAGCTGCCTCACGAGCACCTGTGGCGATCGCATCGGCTGCGACGGATATCACCCAGTTCAGGCCGGCGGCCGCGGCATGGGAGCCGACCTCGGCGTGCTGGGCTTCGGCCTCGCCCCCCATTTCGAGCATCGTGCCAAGCAGCGCGATGCGGCGCGTGGCCGAGAGCCTGGCGAGCGCATCGATCGCGGCGCGCATCGACTCGGGGTTGGCGTTGTAGGCGTCATCGAGGATCGTTACGCCATCGGCGCGCTCGGTCAGCGCCATCCGGTGCGGGCTGATCTCGGCGTCCTCGATCGCGCGCACCGCCCGAGACAGATCCAGGCCCAGCGCGGCGACGGCGGACAGCGCCGCCAGCGCATTATTGACGTGATGCACGCCGACGATCGGCAGGCGCACCTCGATGCCGCTGAGACTAAAGCTTGCGCGGCCGAGCGCGTCTGCGCGGATGTCCGCGGCGGCAAGACCCGGGCGCCCGGCGAGCTCACCGCGCGCGGAGAAGTAGCGCACGTGATCGGCCGCAAGGGCGCTGCCATCGGCGTGGGTGGGACGCATCGCGGAAACTCGCGCGTCATCGGCGTTGAGGATGGCGGTGCCGCCGGGGCGGATCGCGGCGACGAGTTCGCTCTTGGCCTTCGCGACGTCGGCGAGCGATCCGAAGCCTCCGACGTGGGCGTGGCCGACCATAAGCACGATCGCGATATCGAGCGGCGCGATCGTCGTGAGCCGGGTGAGTTCGCCTGCGGCCGACGCACCCATCTCGGCGACGAGGTAGCGCGTGTTCTCGTCGCAGCGCAGCACCGTCAGCGGCAGGCCGATGTCATTGTTGAAGCTCGCGACGGGCCAGATCGTCGGCGCGAAAGCGGAAAGCGCCGCCCCGAGCAAGTCCTTCGTCGTCGTCTTGCCGGAGGATCCGGTCACGCCGATGACGCTGATCTCGCCGCGCTCGCGCAAGGCTCGCAGCACGTGGGCGGCGAGCGCGCCGAGCGCCTGCACGGTGGAGTCGACCCGCACGTGCGGGACGGCAACGTCTTGCTCACTGAGGATGACGGCGGCACCGGCATCAGCGGCGCTGGCGACGTAGCGGTGCCCGTCGATGTTTTCGCCCGCGATCGCGACGAAGCAGTCCCCGGGCGCGACCTCCCGCGAATCGGTGATGACCTGGCCGGTGACGCTCGCATCGGCTGCGAGCCCGCCGGCGAGCTCTCCCCCGGTTGCCGCCGCAATCTCGGCGGCGCTCAGCGTGATCATGCATCCTCCCGTTGCGTGAGCGCTTCGCGGGCGACCGGCACATCGTTATACGGGTGCTTGACGCCCTGAATTTCTTGGTAGGGCTCCGCGCCCTTACCCGTGACGACAACGGTATCGCGCGGCCCCGCGGCAAGGATCGCATCGGTCAGCGCCTGCCGGCGCGTCTCCCCTTCGATGACCCCCGCCATATTCGGGCGCACCTCACGAACGCCGGCCAGGATCTCGGCCCGGATCGTGGCCGGATCCTCGCTGCGCGGATTCTCGTCCGTCACATACAGCCGATCGGCGAGCCGCGCGGCGACCCGCCCCAGATCCGGGCGCTTGACGCGATCGCGGTCCCCGTCCGAGCCGAAGACGATCGTCAGCTCACCCGGGGTCAGCTCCCGCAGCGTCGTGAGGATCGCCTCGATCGCCTCGGCGGTGTGGGCATAGTCGACCATGACGAGCGGGTAGCGCTCGCTTCGCGCCGCGACGACCTGCATGCGCCCGGGCGCGGGCGAGACGGTCGCCATCGCGTCCGTCACGTCCTGCCAGTCGATCCCGAGCGTGCGCGCCAATCCGATCGCCACCATCGCGTTTTGCACCATGATCTGGCTGGTGAGCGGCATCTCGATAACGTGGCGTTCCTCGCCGTCGATGACGGTGAAGCGCGTGCCAGCCGGGATCGAGGTAATCTCGGTGGCGACGAGATCGGCCGGCTTGTCGGTGGCGACGGTCAGCACCGGGATCTCGCAGCGCGCCGCGAGCCTCTCGCCCCACTCATCGTCGACGCACACGACGGCGCGCTCGGCATATTCGGGCGTAAAGATCGTCGCCTTGGCCTCGAAATAGGACTCCATCGTGCGGTGGTAATCCAGGTGATCATGCTGCAGGTTGATGAACCCGACCGCGGCAAAACGCACGCCCGCGACGCGCCCCAGGTGGGCGGCATGTGAGGAGACTTCCATCGCGACGGCGGGCACGTGATCCTCCCGTGCAAGGGCCAGCAGCCGCTGCACGATGCTCGCCTCCAGTGTGGTGCGCGGCGAGACAGAGGTCTGCTGGCCAAGGCGCACCTCGACCGTGCCGAACAGGCCCGATTCCCCATGCGCGCGCGCGAGGATTTGCGACAGGATCGTCGACGTCGTCGTCTTGCCGTTGGTGCCCGTCACGCCGATGACCTGCACGTCGCGGGCGGGATCGCCATAGACCAGGCGCGCAGCCGTCCCGACGACGGCCCGCGGATCGGCAACCTCGAGCAGCGCGACGCCTGGCGCGTCGTCGATGAGGTCGAGCCCCTGCACGTCGGTGATGATGGCGCGCGCCCCGCCGGTGATCGCCTGCCCGGCGTACTTCGCGCCGTGGGTAGTGAAACCGCCGATCGCGATGAAGGCTTCCCCGGCGCGGGTGTCTGCCGAGTCCACCGAGACGCCCGTGACCGGCCCCTCGCCGGCATCACGCACGACGCGCGCGCCGATCGCGCTCGCTAGATCCCATACGCTCAGCCCGAAAACGCGCGGGCGGCGGAGCAGCAACTCATCAGTCACGCAGCTAGGTCCTTAGAACTTGAGGTTACTCGTAATCGACGGGGTAAAGCTCCGGGGCCTTACCCGAGGGCGGAATGCCTAGATAGCGTACCGCGAACGTCGCGATCTCCTTAAAGACCGGGGCGGCGACGATGCCGCCCTGGAAGCCGGAGGACGGGTTATAGACGACGACGGAGATCGCGAGGCGCGGGTTATCCGCCGGAATGACGGCGTTAAAGACGCCCGCGGTTTGCGTCAGCGCGCCCGTCGGACCCGCGACCTGCGCGGTACCCGTCTTCGCGGCGACGCGATAGCCGTCGATCGCGGCGCGGATACCGGTGCCGCCGGGCTGGGTGACGCCCTCCATCATCGTGAGCATTTCCTGCGCCGTCTTCTCGCTGATCGCCTCGTGCCGCTCGGGAGTTTCGGCCGCGCGGTAGACGCCCTGCGCGTCGGTCACGCCTGCCACGAGGGTGGGCGCTACCCACTGCCCCTTGTTCGCGATCGCCTGCACGATTCCCGCATTTTGCAGCAGCGTGACGGCATAGCCCTGGCCGAACATCGTCGTGTATTTTTGCCGGCCATCCCACTTATCGGGCGGCACGAGGATGCCGGCGGACTGACCGGGCATTCCGACGTCGATGACCTGGCCGAGGTTGAACTTCTTGAAGTAGTCGTAGCGCACCTGGTCGGAGATCGTCTCGCCGATCTTGACGGTACCCGTGTTGTAGGAGCGCATGAGGATGCCCGCCACCGTGCGCTTTTCGACGCCGTGATCGGCGAAGTCCTTGATGACCTGGCCGTTTGGCGTCGTATAGCGCGAGGGGTTTTCGAAGTGCGATTCGGGCGTGACCTTGCCCTGGTCGATCGCGGTCGCGTACGTCAGGAGTTTGCCGGTGGAGCCCGGCTCGTAGACCGCGGAGATCGAGCGGGCGCCCTGGTTGGCGGCGTCCGACTTCCAGTATTCGTTCGGGTTGACGGTGTCCGAATCGGCGATCGCGAGCACCTTGCCGGTGCCGACCTCCTGGACGATCGCGGCCGCCCAGCTCGCCCCGTAGGTGTCCTTCGCGTTTTGCACCGCCTGCTGGCTGACGTCTTGCAGGTCGCGCAGCAGCGTGAGGTGGACGGTCGAGCCCGGCACGGCATCGACCTTTTCGTTCAGGCCCGTCGGGATGTGGGGGCCGCCGATGCCGACCTCCACGCGTTCCTTGCCGGGTATGCCCGTCAGGTCCTTGTCGTAGCTCATCTCCAGGCCCGCGGAGGCGACGCCTTCCTTGTTGACGAACCCGATGATGTTGCCGGCCGTCGTGCCGTTGGGGTAGGTGCGAACCGAGCGGAAATCCGGTTCGATGCCATCGATGCGCAAGTCCTTGATTTGGCGCCACTGCGCGGGCGTGAGGTTCTTGGCCAGCACGCGGTAGGTGGAATCGCCGGTGAGCTTGCCGCCGAGCACGGCCGCATCCTCGCCGAGCAGCGGCGCAAGTTGCTTGGCAGCCGCCGCGGGCCCGACGCCGACGATCGTTTTGCCGTCCTCGCCGCGCTGGACGTAGTCGCGCACCTTGATTTGGTTGACGCCGACGTGCACGATCTGCGTGGAAGCGGCGAGCACGTTGCCTTCGGCGTCGACGATGGGGCCCCGCGGCGCGGAGATCTCGAAGGTCTTGGTGCGAAAATCGCGCGCCTGCTCGGCGAGGGCCGGAGCCATGATGATCTGCAGCCAGATGAGTTTGGTGAACCCGGCGAGCAGCGCGACGAGTGTCAGGACGAGGAATTTATTGGACCGGTGCCACCAGGCCTTGACGCGCGCGTAGAGCGAAGTTTGCGACCGTGCCATCGCGCGTCTCCTCTACTGTTGGCCCTCCTGCAGGGCCGTAATCGTGCCTGCCTGCAGGTTCATAATGAACGTCGTCGAGGCCGGAACCATCCCGATCTTGCCCGCGGCACCGCGAAGGTATTCGGGTGAGCCGAGAGTCTCGACCTCAGCTTTCAGTGTCTGTGCTGTTTCGGTTAACTCGACCAACTGGGCGCGCGTGTCGCGAATCTCGTAGGAGGTCACAGCCATCTGGGTGTTGAGCATGAGCGTCAGCCCCATGGCCGTGGCAAGGATCGTGATCAGCAGGGTGAGGAACGGCGCGATGGACCGGCGCAGCGCCGGGGTGCGCACGACCGACAGGCTCGGCCGCTCGATCGTCGTCGTTGTCCGCCGTGGGCGGGCGGCAGTCGCGAGCATGCTCATGTCGTACTCCTAATTTTGCGCACGGCGCGCAGCCGTACCGGGGCCGAACGGGGGTTTGCTTCGAGCTCTCGCTCATCGGCGCGCTCGGCGCCGCGGGTGAGCAGTTTCAAGCGGGGCTTGGCGGATTCGGGGATGATGGGCAGGTCGAGCGGCGCCGTGCTCGTTGCGCCGGCGGCGAAGACCTGCTTGACGATGCGGTCCTCCAGCGACTGGTAGGACTCGACGACGAGGACGCCGCCCACATCGAGGGCGTCGATCGCGCGCGGCAACGCTTCGGCGAGGATCCGCAGTTCGTCGTTGACGGCGACGCGCAGCGCCTGGAAGACGCGCTTGGCGGGGTGGCCGCCGGTGCGCTTGGCGGATTGCGGGATGCACTCGCGGATGATCGCCACGAGCTCATCGGTCGTGGTCAGTGGCACCTGCTCGCGGGCCTCGACGATCCGGGCCGCGATCCGGTTGGCGTACTTTTCCTCGCCGTAGGTCCGAAACGTTCGGGTCAGCTCCCCGACGCTCGCGGTTGCGAGGATCGAGGCGGCCGTGACCTCGCTGGTCGGATCCATCCGCATGTCCAGCGGCGCGGATCGCGCATAGGAAAACCCGCGCTCGGCCTCATCGAGCTGCATCGAGGAGACACCCAGGTCCATCAAAATGCCGACGACGGCGAGCCCGGCGCGCTCCCGCATCTGCTCGGCGACGTCGCCGATCTCGTCGTAGGTGGTGTGAAAGGTATGGAAGCGATCGCCAAAGCGCGCCAGGCGCTCGCTCGCGAGGGCGATGGCGCGGTCGTCGCGGTCGATCCCCGCGACGACGAGCTCGGGGTTCGCCTCAAGGATCGCCTCACTGTGGCCGCCAAGGCCCAGCGTCGCGTCGATGATGACGCCCTTGGGCGTTGCAGACAGCAGCTCGACGCAGCGATCGCGCATCACCGGGATGTGCCGCGTCGTGCCCGCCATACTCACGCCCTTTCAGTTTCGAGGTGCTCACAAGAGGTCTGGACCCACTCCGGCTGATCCGGCGACGGGGAAGTTCGCCGGAGCATCGGAGTAAGTCCACGCGTCTTGCTAAAAGACACCGGGAACAATCTCGTCTTCCGTGTCGGAGAATTCGGACTCCTGAGCCGACAGGTAGTCCTGCCATGCCTCGTTGTCCCAAATCTCCACCCGGGTCCCCATGCCGATGACGGCAAGATCCCGACCGAGCCCGGCATAGGAGCGCAGGTTCGCGGGAATGGTGATCCGGCCTTGCTTATCGGGCTGTTCGTCCGCCGCCCCGGACAAGAACACGCGCAGGTACTGCCGCGCCTGCTTGCTCGTCAGGGGTGCCGCGCGCAGCTGCTCGTGGATCGCCTCAAACTCCCGCATCGGAAAGACGTACAGGCATCGTTCCTGTCCGCGGGTGATGACGAGGCCGCCAGCGAGCTGCTCACGGTACTTGGCGGGCAGGATGAGTCGACCCTTGTCGTCCAGCTTCGGTTCATACGTCCCGAGGAACATTCGGATCCACCTCCGTCCTGCCACGAACCGCCGATTGCCTCCACAATACTCCACTTTGCTCCACGCGCAAGCGTTATTTGCTTGTTTTGCCTCCTTCTTTCCCGACGACATTCGCGTGATCTCGCGGAAAACCAGCAAGTGGCGGGCAGTGGAGGGATGAGCCACATTCGGGCCGGACGAGGACCCGAAAAGGGGCAAGAAAAAACCGCCCGGAGACCGGGCGGCCAGGAGAAGGGGAGGGAAGTGGAGGTTAGCGGCCGTCCTTGCGCTGCTCCCAGCGCTCGGCCTGCTTATCCATAAACGAGGAACCCGACGTAGGCGCCTTCGGCTTGGGGCGCGCTCCCCCGCGGGCGACCCGCCCACCGCGCGTGGGCGACATCGCCCACAGCACCGAGCCGAGCATGACCACAAACCCGAGGACCCCGAGCCAGATCTGGCTGGCAGCAACGCCGCCAATCAGCCCGAGCAGGCCGACGATAAAGCCCAAAATGCCAAGCGAGATCCGTTTCGCGTCAAACTGGGGACGCGCAGAACCCATCTGCTGAGCGAGCTTCGGATCATCCGCCCGCAGATGCTGCTCCATCTCCTTTAAGACGCGCTGCTCATATTCGCTGAGAGCCATGACGTCCTCCTTGGCCTCGCGGCATTGTTTCGGGCTTTTATCGTACGTCGTTAAGGACCCAATTGCCACTGGGGTTTCACTGCTGATCTAGCAGTCTCGCCGGTCGGATTGCATCGCTGCCGAAGCGGGCCGCAATCTGGTCGGCGACGCTCTCCGCCTTGCGCGTGCGACCGTCGTCATCAAGCGCCAATTGCACCCCGCGCGAGCGGTCCTGCAGCTGGTCCACCTTCGTGCCGATGAGGCGGATACCGGAGTCCGGGATGACGATTTTGTCGAGCAACGCGAGCGCCGCCTGCGCGATCTCACCGCCCACGTCCGTCCCGACGCCGATGGACACCGAGCGCGTGAGCGTGGAAAAGTCCGCCATCCGCACCTTGATCCCGATGCTCGATCCGAGCAGGCCCGCCGCGCGCAGCCGGCGCGCCAGCCCGTGGGACTGGCCGATGATCGTGCGCTCCAGGACGTCGCGATCGCGCACATCGGTGGCGAACGTCTCCTCGGAGCTCACGGACTTTTCCCGCCGCTCCGGATGGATGCCGCGCACCTCCTCGCCCGCCGCATAGCGCCGCAGCGCGGCCGCCTGCGCGCGCCCGAGCCACGCTCCAAGGCGCGCCGGTGGCACCGCCATGAGGTCCGCGACGGTGTGCAGCCCGTAGCGTTCGCACACCTCCGTGCCCTTCGCCCCCACCCCCGGCATCGCTGCGACGGGCAGTCCGTAAAGGAACTCGCGCGTGCGCGCATGAGGAATGAGCATCATCCCATCGGGCTTGGCGAACGTAGAGGCCATCTTCGCCACGTGCGTCACGCTCGCCACCCCCACGCTCGCGGGCACGCCAACATCCTCGCGCACGCGCGCGCGGATCCATTGTGCGATGTGCGTCGGCGATCCCATGCGCCGCAGCGAGCCCGCCACGTCAATGAAGGCCTCATCGACGCTGACCTGCTCGACCGTCGGCGAAACCCGAGAGATCACGTCCATCACGCGCGCTGAGACCTCGGAGTAGACCCCCTTGCGGTTCGGCACGACGACGGCCTGCGGGCACAGCCGCCGGGCCCGGCTAATCGGCATCGCGGCGTGCACCCCGAAGGCTCGCGCCTCATAGGTCGCGCTCGTGACGACGCCCCGGTTGCCCGACCCGCCCACAATGAGGGGCTTTCCCGCCAGTTCGGGGCGGTAAAGCAGCTCGACGGAGGCGAAAAAGCAGTCCATGTCGACGTGCAGCACGGTGCAACCGGTATCGTCATCGCCCCAATGTCGGGCAATCGCCGGCCGGATCCCTCGCGACATCGCTGCCACCTCCCTTCCTCGTTAGGCTATCGGCATGGCCCGCACTCGAGCATCCGGCTCTCCCACCGCTTTTCCCGCTGGCACCCTGACGACCTCCACCGGCTCCCTCACCTTCGACGCCATCACGCCCCGCGCCGCGCTCCTCGTCCTCGACGGGATGGAATCTTCCTACATCGATCTCGACGATCCGACGCACCTGGAATTTGAGTACATGCAGCAGATGGACCTCGCCGCCCGCGTCGCGCTCGGCGACGGACCCATCCGAGCCCTGCACCTTGGTGGCGCCGGCTGCGCGCTCGCCCGAGCCTGGGCGGCCTCCCGCCCCGGCTCGCGCCAACTCGTCGTCGAATGGGATGCGATTCTTGCCGAGCTCGCCCGCGAGTTTTGCGACGTGCCGCGCGCGCCCGAGGTGAAGATCCGCGTCGCCGAAGCCCGCGCTGCGCTGCAGCGGTTTCCGGAAGATCGCTGGGATGTCGTCGTGCGCGACACCTTTACCGGCGGCGCCGTGCCCGCCCATATGCGCACCTATGAGGTGGCGCTTTCCGCCTCCCACACCCTCGCCGAGGGCGGGCTGTTCCTCGCTAACCTCACCGACCGTCCGCCGCTGGCCATGGCCCGCAGTGAGGTCGCGACGATCTCGGCGGTATTCCCGCACGTCGCCATGATCATCGACCCGGCGATCCTGCGCGGCCGCCGCTACGGCAACGCCCTCATCGTCGCCGCGAAGATCCCCTTCGACGTGACCGCGCTCGCCCGGGCCTGCCGCGGCCTGCCGCTGCCTGTCACCGTCGTCGCGGGCGAGAAGCTGCGCGACTTTGCGGGCACGATGCCCGTCCTGCACGACGAGGCCCCGACCGCCCCCTAGCAGTTATCCACAGGCCAGGCGTCGGCCCTTGTCGGGTACGACGACGGCCATTAGCGTCGCTTGCATGACAACCGGCACGATGCTCGAGCAGCTGCGCAGCGCACATGACGCGCTCGCCGCTATTGACGCCTCGATGCTCACCGCCGTGAGCGATGCCGAGAAATTGGAGGCCGCTCGCCTGACCTTTGCGATCGAATCGAATCTCGCGGGTCTGCGCGATGATCTGATCGCTGCGGTCGAGGCCGACGAGACGACGCGCCGCGTCACGGGCCAGCCCACCTCCACATGGATTCGCACGACGACAAACTCCACCCAGGGCACCGCGACCCGCCTCGTCAAGCAGGCCACGGCCACCTCCCGCTATCCCGCGCTGCTCGCCGCGCTGCGTGAAGGCAGCATCACCGACGCGCACCGGCACACCGCGCTCACCCAGCTCGAGATCCTCTCCCGCGAGGCGCACGTCATCGCGGATCCGAGCATCCTCGTCGCCGCCGAGCAGGCCCTCATCAACCTCGCTCGCGATCTCGAACCCCGCACCTTCAAGACGGAAGCCGCGCGCCTGACGGAGTCGATTGCCGCGCGCTCGACGAACGATGCGGAAGAGGCCGCCGCCCGCGCGACGGCGCGCGTGCGAGCCGCGCGCTCCCTGTCAATCTCGACGAGCGCTGACGGCCACACGACGTATATCAACGGAACCTTCGCAACGGTCGACGCACTGAACGCCATCGCGATACTCAACGCTCGCGCCCAAGCCAAGTTCTCCCAGTCGCGTGATACCGCCGGAGCCTCATCGACGGGGCCGGAGGCCGCGAGCCCAGACCTCGCGCGGGATACCTCCCCCGCTACCGTGCGCAAGTACCTCGCCGACGCCTTCCTGGAGGTCATCACCGAAGAGCAACGCGCGGGCGGTTCCCCGATGCTGGGCGGCGACCGCCCCCGCATCGTCATCACCGCTGACTTCCGTTCCCTGCTCGCCGAGTCCTGCCAGCTCCTTGGCATCACCGAGGCCGAACTCGCGCCGCCCGCGGATCTTTTCTCTACCGCTCCCGAGCCCGCCGCAGCGGACCTGGTGAGCGATACCGACCTCGAACGCGACCTCGCCGAGGCTGCCGAAGCGGATCCCATGGCAATATTCGACGCCTGGCCGCCGCTTGTCGACGGCGATATCGCCGACGCCCCGGATTTCGCGCGACCACTGCCCGGCGAATATGAGGATCCACCGCCGCCACCGACACAACCATCCACCCCACCACCGGAGTCCATCGCTCCGCAACCGACGTCCCTCGTCCCGCTGCCGCATTCCATCGTGAGGATGCCGCGCTCCATCGCGCCGCCACGGCAGGACTACCCGCCACCGTCGTCGCCGGAAGAAAACGTGGCGCGAGCCCGCGCCCGCGCGATGGTCGAGGCCCTGCGCACCACCGCCTCACGCTACTGGCATCGTCGCTTCGATAGCGGCCACCATCTCTCGGCGCTGCACCTGCGGCTGCTGGCGTGCGACGCCGAAGTCATGTTCGTCGACCTCGATGAGCACGGCCTGCCGCGCGGCTCCAGCCCCCGCTCCCGCGTCGTCGGCGCCAAGCTCCGCCGCGAGCTGGCCATCCGCGATCGCGGCTGCGTCTATCCCGGCTGCACCGTGCCCGCCGCGGGCTGCGAGTCCCACCACATCGAGGCCTGGGCGCTTGGCGGCCCGACGACGATGTCGAACCTCGTCCTGCTGTGCGCCTTCCACCACCGCGAGGTCCAGCACGACACGGGCGACACCGAGAACTGGCGGATCCGCATGACCGCCGCGGGCCTACCCGAGCTGATCCCGCCGCTGCGCGTCGATCCGGACCAGCGCCCGGTCATCCACGACCGGTTCAAGCCCTACCGAGGGCCGGCCGCCGACGACGCTACCCCCGTCGGCACCAGCATTGCTGACGACGAGAGCGTCGCCTAGTTCCTCGATCCCGAGCGCTCAGCTCGCTCGCAGGCCGACGCCTTTCGTCGGCCCTCAGTGCCCTTGCGGGCCCTCGACCCCGCGCCGGCGCCGCCGCGGCAACCGCCCGCCGCGCGTCACATGCCGCACGATCTGCGGCACCGACATCGGATACACACCCTCGGTGGCGAGTCGACGCCGCATGAGCGCACGCGAGATGACGATTCCAGCGACGCCGATGAGCGCGATCGGCACCATCACCGCGAGCGCCAGCCGGAAGTCATCGCTCGTGTAGTTCTTATCGGGCGCGAGGTAGTCGAGGACGAGGCCGATGCCCCAGACGGCGGCGATCGAGGAGATGAAGCCGCCCATGTTCACGAGCCCACTTGCCGTCCCGTAATGGTGCGGCGGCAGCGAGGTGCGCGCGATGTCGAAGCCGATGGAGGAGCCTGCCCCGCCGAAGGCGAGCACGATGACGAGCAGGGCCCACAGCCACAGCGGTCGCTGCCCGCTCGGCACAAGGACGGCCGCCCAGGTGGCCGCGAGCACGCCGATGATGAATAGGACAAGCAGGGCGCGCTGCCACGGGTGTCGCACGAGCATCGCGGCGACGGCGGGCCCCGCGATTACGCCGGCGAGCGAGTTCAAGGAGATGAGCGCCGCAGCGGTGGCGGCGGAGTAGCCCTGCCCGACGGTCAGCAGCGGCATGCCCCACAGGATGAGGAAGACGTTAGGCGAAAACAGCAGCGTGAAGTGGGTGAAGAACCCGAGCCAGGCACCGGGGTGCGCCGTCACCGAGGACATGATCGTCGCGACGCGATCGCGCGGCGGCGCGGCGGCAGCCCCGCCACCGGGGACGTCGCGGATCGCGAGGAAGGCCAGCAGCGCGACGAGCACGCCCGCCGCGGCGAGCGAGATGAAACCGGCGCTCCAGCCGAAGCCGCGGACCGTCGCGAGGAATGGCACCGCGGAGATGATGGGGCCGGCCTGCCCAAGAATCGCCGTCAGCTGCGTCATGAGCGGGATGCGGCACGCGGGAAACCACGCGGGAATGAGGCGGATGACGGAGACGAAGGCGGTCGCATCTCCGGCGCCGACGAGCACTCGCGCGGCGACGGCCCACCCGTAGCTGGGCGCGAGGGCAACGGCGAGTTGACCGGCGGCGAGCAGCAGCGCGCCGCCGCCGAGCATGAGGCGCGGCCCGAATCGGTCCAGGGCTAGGCCGACGGGGACCTGGGCGAGCGCGTAGACGCCGAGGTGCACGACGACGAGGGTCGCGAGCGCCCCGGCAGAAATCGAGAACCGGTCGCTTGCGATGACGCCGACGACGCCGAAGCTCGTCCGCCCGGCGATCGCGATGATGTAGACGACGACGGCGGCCAGCCAGACGCGCATCGCCACCGAGGGGCGCGCAGGAATGGTGAAGGGCACGCCCCTATCGTGGCATGACGTGGGCTAGCGGGGCTCCTCGCCCTCAGCATCCGGCCGCGGGCCGGCGTCGGTATCCGGCCGCGGGCTGCTCTCAGCATCCGGCCGCAGGCTAGCGTCGGTATCCTCGCTCACGTCTGCCGCGTCCTCGCTCGCGTCTGCCGCCTGATCGCCGTTGCTCGGCAGTTCGCCAAAGTGCTCGCGCCCGCGCTCGCCCTCGCGGGCGGACTGCTCGCGGATGAAGTCCGCGAGGAAGGCCTCGGCGGCGGCGCCGATCTCGTCGGCGCTGGGAATGTCGGCGAGGCTAGTCTGGCCCTGCTCGGCGCCCGCCTCGGAGCGCTCGTCGTATTGCGATTCCATCCACCCGAGCATCTGCTCCATGCGCGCATCGCCCTCGAGCTCATTGCTGATCGCGGCCGAAACCTGCAAGGACGCCACCTCCAGGTCCCCCAGCGGCAGCGCAAGGCCCGAGACGTCCGAAATCTTGCGGATGAGCTCGGCGGCGGCTTGCGGATAGGGATTTTGCGCGATGTAGAACGGGATGCCCGCCCCGAAGCCGATCGCGTCGATCCCGGCCTGGCCCAGCTTGTATTCGATCGTTGAGGCCATCGACGCCGGCCACTGAGCGACGCCGTCGACGATCTCCTCATCGGCGCCAAGCCCCTCGCGGTTGGCGTGCTGGATGACGTGCACGGGCCGCGTGTGCGGCACCGTCATCGGGATGGAGCGCACACCGATCGCGAGCTCGGCGTCGAACTCCTTGACAATTTCGACGACGTGGCGCGAGAACTTCTCCCAGCCGAGGTCCGGTTCCGGGCCGTGCAGGAGTGCGACCGTGCGGCCCTCGTCATCGCGCAGCACGTCGATCGCGATCTCGACGGGCTGATAGTCGACGAAGCGGTTGCGGTCGAGCGTCACGAGCGGGCGCTGGGAGGAATAGTCGATGAACTGATCGGGATCGAAGGTGAAGACGCGCTCGCCGTGCAGGCTGGTGAGCAGGTTTTGCGCCAGCAGATAGTTCGCTTGGCCGGGCTCGCCGCGGCTGCCGAGGGCGTGAATGAAAACATCGGCCTGCGGCGTGGCACGGTGGCGCGTCACGGCGCCGTCATCGAGCGGAAACTCGGTGCGGCCATGCCGCTGGCGGCGCGTTTGGCCCGCACTCTGCTCGTGTTCGCTCATGTTCCACCTCCGAAATAGGTCCTTCTATCTACCCTAACGCGGCCCGAGCGCCGGACATTCCCGCGCTCGCCAAGGTGCGGCGCCCACGCGCCGCCCACCTGCCGCCGCCCGCCTACCTCTTGGCATTCGGCGCGCGGTGGCGGATAATGGAAGGCCGCCATTTTTGCCATGAAAGGCTAGCCTCCGTGCAGACCAACTCTCGCCGCGCCATGAGGGAAATCGAAGTCGAGCAGCGGGCCGTGTCGCGAATTTACGCGCGACTCGATGCCCTGCGCGCCCACTACCGTCACCAGCTCGCCAAGGTGCGGCGCCAGGAGGCCACGGGCAGCGCGCAGGCCCGCGCCGAGCGCGACGCCTTCGCCACGCACTACGAGGACACCCTCGCCCGGCTCGACAACGTCGAAAACCGCCTCGTCTTTGGGCGCCTCGACCTCGCCGACGATACCCGGCTGTACGTCGGGCGGATGGGGATCAGCGACGAGGATCGCAAACCGCTGCTGATCGACTGGCGCGCTCCAAATGCCCGCCCGTTTTACCAGGCGACGGCCGCCCACCCGGGCGAGGTCGTCCGCCGCCGCCACATCACGACCCGCGAGCGCACCGTCGTCGATCTGGAAGACGATCTGCTCAACGTCGCCGCCGCCGGCCCGGAACTTGCCGAAACCCTCACCGGCGAGGGCGCGCTGCTCGCGAGCCTCAGCCAGGCGCGCGATGGCCGGATGACGGATATCGTCGCGACGATCCAGGCCGAGCAGGATGCGATCATTCGCGATCAGCCCGACGGCATCCTCGTCGTGCAGGGCGGGCCGGGCACGGGTAAGACGGCCGTCGCGCTGCACCGCGCCGCCTATCTGCTGTACGCGCACCGCGAGCGGATGGAAAAGCGCGGCGTCCTGCTCGTCGGGCCCTCCTCGATCTTTTTGGACTATATCGACCAGGTGCTGCCCTCCCTCGGGGAGACGAACGTCGTCGCGACGACGATGGGCTCGCTGCTGCCGGGGGTGCGCGCCACCGAGCACGATGAGCTCGACGTCGCCGACGTCAAGGGCTCGCTGTTCATGTCGCGCCTGGCCGAGCGGGCCGTGCGCGGGCTGCAGCGCGTGCCCGAGGAGGACCGCGTGCTCACGATCGAGGGCACGCGCCTGACGCTGACCCGCGCGCAGATCGCCGAGGCGATGGAGCGCGCCCGCCGCACCGGCGCCCCCCACAATGTCGCCCGCGTGAGCTTCGTGCTGCCGCTGCTCAAGCAGCTCACGAGCGCCTACGCAAAGGCTCGCGGGATGGATGAGAAGGAGGATTACGCCTTCCTGTACGAGGACGTGCGCCAGGCGCGTGATGTGCGCGTCGCCCTGAATCTCGCGTGGATGCCGACGACGCCGCAGGGCCTGCTAGAAAAGCTCTACGCCAACCGCGACGTGCTCGCCGAATACGGCGAGGAGTTCGACGAGCGTGAGCGCGAACTGCTCTACCGCGGCGCGGGCAGCGAGTGGACGATCGAGGACATCCCGATGCTCGACGAGCTCGCCGAGCTGCTCGGCGAACACGAGGGCGCGGCCGCGCGCCAGGAGCGGATCGCGGCCGAACGCCAGGCTCGCGCCGACGTCGAGTTCGCGGCCGAAGCGATCGAGGGCCAAAACCTCGGCGGCGGCATCGTCTCGGCCGAACAACTCGCCGCGCGCTTTGCCGACCGCGGCCCGCGCCGCACCCTGGCCGAACGCGCCCGCGCCGATCGCACGTGGGCCTACGGCCACATCGTCGTCGACGAAGCCCAGGAGCTCTCCCCCATGGCGTGGCGTTCGCTGCTGCGGCGCTGCCCCCAGCGCTCGATCACGGCCGTCGGCGATCTCGCCCAGCGCTCCACCGCGGCGCCGGCCTCCTCGTGGCGCGCGATCATGGGCAAGGCCGGTCGCGAGCAGGTGCGCCAGGCCGCGCTCACCGTCTCCTACCGCACCCCGGCAACGATCCTCGACACGGCGATGCGCGTCCTGCAGGCCTACGCCCCGGGCGATTACATCCCCGTGACGGCCGCGCGCGATGCGGAGAATTCGCTCGCGGATACTCCCGGGCCGTGGCGCGGGATCCTCGCCGAGGTCGTCGCCGCGGAGCTGCGCCACATGGGGCCGGGCCGCCTCGCCGTCATCACCCCGCACGGCCTGCGCGAGGAGGCCTTCGAGCTGCTCGCCCCGCAGCTCGGCGGCGCGATGACCAACCCGTCGGGCTCGCTGCTGCGCTCCCCGCTCGTCGTCATGGACCCCACCGAGGTCAAGGGCCTGGAGTTCGACGTCGTCGTGCTCGTGGAGCCCTCGCTCATCGCCGACGATGCCGCGGGCGATATCTACGTCGCGATGACGCGCCCGACGCGGCGGCTGCACGCCGTGCACACCGGCCTGCCCGCGGGCTGGTACGCCTAGCGCCCGCGCCGCTTCCCACTGGGCGGAACTTTGCCGCGCGGCTGCGCCCGCTGCGGCATGCTGGAGGCCATGAAGGCCCTCATGCTCGAAAACCCGCACACCGACGCCGACCCGTTCCTCGCCTCGGCCGGGCTCGCCGTCGCGCGCCATCCTGGCGCGCTGCAGGGTGAGGAGCTCATCGAGGCGCTGCAGGGCGTGACCGTCCTTGGTATCCGCTCCAAGACGACGATCACGGCCGAGGTGCTCGATCGCTGCCCCAAGCTGCGCTGCATCGGCGCCTTTTGCATCGGGACGAACCAGATCGACCTGAAGTCGGCCACCTCCAAGGGCGTCGCGGTGTTCAATGCGCCGTTTTCGAACACGCGCTCCGTCGTCGAGCTCGCCATCGCCGAAATCATCGCGCTGCTGCGGCGCCTGACCCAGCGCGACCGCGCCCTGCATGAGGGCCGGTGGGAAAAATCGGCCGCCGGCGCCCACGAGGTGCGCGGCAAGGTGCTCGGCATCGTCGGCTACGGCAATATCGGCGCGCAGCTGTCCGTCGTCGCCGAAGCCCTCGGCATGTCCGTCGTGTTTTACGACAAGGCCGAAAAGCTCGCGCTCGGTAACGCGCGCCGGATGCGCAGCCTGGAAGAATTGCTGCGTACCGCCGATATCGTCACCCTGCACGTCGACGGCGTCAGCTCCAACGCCTCGCTCTTTGGCGCCAAGCAGTTCGCGGCCATGAAGCCCGGCTCGATCTTTTTGAACCTCTCGCGCGGCTTCGTCGTCGATACCTCGGCGCTGCGCGATTACATCATCGAGGGGCATATCGCCGGCGCCGGGATCGACGTGTTTCCCGACGAGCCTGACGCGAACGGCGATCCGTTTACCTCCGAGCTGCGGGGCCTGCCCAACGTCATCCTCACCCCGCACATTGGCGGCTCGACGCTGGAGGCGCAGGTCTCGATCGCGCAGTTCGTCGGCACCCGCATCTCGCGTTACGTGATGGATGGCACGACGAGCATGTCGGTCAACCTGCCGCGGCTCGCGCTCGACCCCAGCCAGGACACGAAGTTCCGCCTCACCTACGTCCACCGCAATACGCCGGGCGTGCTCGCCCTCATCAACCAGTCGCTCGCCGAGCACGGGGTGAACATCACCGGCCAGATCCTCGGCACGGCCGCGGAGATTGGCTACGTCATTACCGATATCGCCTCCGATATCGACGACGCCTTTATCGCCGGGATTACGCAGCTGCCGGACACGATCCGGCTGCGCATCATCGACCGCAAGGGCGTGACGCTGGCCGCGCATTCCGGGCAGGGCTACCTCTAGCCCGGCCGCGCATCGCCCGCGCATCGCCCGTGCGGTTACGTGGGCGTAGGTTACGCGCCCGTAGGTAGAATGGGGGCATGGTTTCCGACGTCACTGCGCGCTCCCGCGCCCACTATCCCGCCGCCGTTCCTGCCGAGATCGAGGTCCCCGAGCTCGTCCTGCCGGACCTGCTGGATGCCGCGGCGCGCGATTTTCCGGATCGGCTCGCCATCGACTTTATGGGCCGCAAGACGAGCTACGCGAAGCTCGCGGATCGGGTGGACCGCGCCGCCGGGCTCTTCCATAACCTCGGCGTGCGGCGCGGGGACGTCATCGCGCTCGTCATGCCCAACTGCTCGCAGCACGCCATCGCGATCTTCGCGGCGCTGCGCCTGGGCGCAATCGTCGCCGAACACAATCCGCTCGCCCCGGCCGACGAGATCCAATCCCAGCTCGCGCGCCACGGCGCGAAGGTCGTCATCGCGTGGGAGAAATCGCTCGACGCCGTCTGCCCCGACGGCGATCTGGGCGGGCGCGTCGTCCTCGCGATGGACCTCACGCGCGACCTGCCGCATGTCAGCCGCCGCCTGCTCTCGCTGCCGCTAAAGCGCACCCAGGAGCTCAAGGACACCATGCGCGCCCCGATCCCCGCGGGCGTCGGCAGCTTCGTCCACTTCCTCAAGCGCGCCAAACCGATCAGCGACGACGTCGAGCGCCCCAAGCCGGGCGATACCGCCTTCTATTTGCACACCGGTGGCACGACAGGCTCGCCGAAGACGGTGCCGCTAACGCACCGCAACCTCGTCGCGATGGTCGAGGAGGGGCGCGTGTGGCTGCCGCAGTTCGCGCGCGGCACCGAAACCTTCGGCGCGGTGCTGCCCTATTTCCACGCCTTCGGGCTCACGCTCTCCCTGCTGTTTGCCGCGCACATGGCCGCGAGCCAGGTCGTCTTCCCGCGCTTTGACGTGGAGATGGTGCTCTCGGCGCAGCGTCGTCGCCCCATGACGTTCCTACCGGGCGTGCCGCCGATTTTCGACCGGGTCGAAAAAGAGGCCCGGGCCAAGGGCCGCAGCCTGTCCTCCATCCGGATCGCGCTGGCGGGCGCGATGAGCCTGGACGGGGAGGTCGCGCGCCGCTGGGAGGAGACGACGGGCGGCCTCATCATTGAGGGCTACGGCATGACGGAGGCCTCCCCCGTGCTCGTCGGCAATCCGACCTCGCCGCAGCGCCGGCCCGGCACGCTCGGGATCGCTTTTCCCAATACCGATATCCGCATCGTCGATCAGGAGGATCCGAGCGTCGACGTGGCGCCGGGCGAGAAGGGCGAACTCATCGCGAAGGGCCCGCAGATCTTTGCGGGCTATCTCGACGCGCCGGAGGAGAACGCCGAATTGTTTACCGCCGACGGGTGGCTACGCACCGGGGACGTCGTCGTGGAGGACGACGGCTTCATCAAGCTCGCGGATCGTCGCAAGGAACTCATCATTTCCGGCGGCTTTAACATCTACCCCTCGCAGGTGGAGGACGCCGTGCGCAATATGCCGGGCGTCGTCGACGTGGCCGTCGTCGGTGTGCCCTCGGGGGCGGTGGGCGAGAAGGTCGTCGCCGCGCTCGTGCTGGAGGCCGGTGCCCGCGTCGATCTGGAATCGGTGCGTGCCTGGTGCGATAAGAAGCTCAGCCACTATGCGATCCCGCGGCAGGTCGAGGTGCTTCAGGAGCTGCCGAAGTCCCAGCTGGGTAAGACGCTGCGCCGCAAGGTGCGCGAGCAGATTATGAGCGCGAGCGAATCGATGAAGGACGCCTCGGACCGGCTGCGCGGCCGCGACGACTCGTAACCGTCGCGCGGTGGCTTAGCAGAGACGTGCCCGCTGAGCGAAGACGTGCCCGCTACGAAGACGTGCCCGCTGAGCGAATGCGCGGCTGCTTAGGCGTCGTCGCGTTCGGCGCGTAGCTCTGCGATGGCGGCTTCGAAGTCCTCGAGCGAGTTGAAGCCGGAGTAGACGGAGGCGAAGCGCAGATAGGCGACTTCGTCCAGTGCCCGCAGCGGAGTGAGGATGGCACGGCCGACCTCGCCCGCGGGAACGACGGCATTGCCGAGGGCGCGCACGTCGTCTTCGACTTTTTCTGCCAGCAGGGCGAGCTGGTCATTGGTGACGGGGCGGCCCTGGCAAGCCTTGCGCACGCCCGACATGACCTTGTCACGAGAGAAGGGTTCGGTCACGCCCGAGCGTTTGATGACGGAAAGGCTTGTCGTTTCCATCGTGGTGAAACGCCGCTTGCACGACAGGCATTCGCGGCGGCGCCGAATGGAGGAGCCATCGTCGGCCGTGCGGGAGTCCACGACTTTGGAATCCTCGTGGCGGCAAAACGGGCAGATCATCGCGGGCATCCTCCGGGCAGTGCGCACAATAGTGTGTGCTGACACGCTAGAGCCAAGCGCGAGTTAAGGCAACTTCGGAAGCGTGAGGGCCTGACCGGCCTCGATCGTCGCGGAGTCAAGGCCGTTCAGCGCGATGATGGCCGCGACGTAATCGCGCGTGGCGGCGGCGTTTTCGGTGTGGGCCGCGGCGATCGACCACAGGGACTGGCCGGCGGTGACGGTCACGGTCACGCCCGAGGAGGTGACGGGCGGGTTGAGCGCGGAGGCGATACCGCCCGCGACGCCGATCGTTAGTGCGGCGGCGAGCGTCCAGCCGAGGGCCGCCTTCAGGAGTTTGGCGGACAGGCCGGTGGTGCGGGCCGAGGTGGCGGCGCGAGCGGCGGCGGACGTTGCGGCTGCAGCCGATGCCGGCGCTGCGGCAGGTGCAGTAGGAGCGTCGGCGGGCGCCGCTTGCGGCACGGTGAGGGGCAGTGGGCGCGCGGGGGCCGCGGCGGGCAGCGGGCGGAAGGGCAGCGTCGCCGGACGGGCGGCCTCCACATCCTTGCCGCCCACGAGGCGCAGGCCACGCGTCGGAGCTAATTCGGGAAGCGCTGCGAGGGGAAGAGCAGTCATGTCAGCATTCCTTTCACGAACAGGTGTTCGTCGAACATCTGTTCTCATTGTAGAACGAGTGTGCGGCCAATGTCGAGACACGCTCGAACGAATGTTTGAGTTTCGCTCACCGCGCCTCTACGCTGAAAGCAGTTAACCGCGAAGGTAGGACACGCAGGTGACCTCGCCGGGAAAGGAATCGAACATGGCCGCAACGATGACAACCGCGCCGGCGGATCTGACCGAGCGCCAGTGGCAGATTCTGGCGACGATCGCCTCCTCGGTGAGCGAGCGGGGCTACTCCCCCACGATGCGCGAGATCGCCTCGGCGGTGGGCCTAGCATCGCCCTCGTCGGTCAAGCATCAGCTCGAGGCGCTGGAGACCAAGGGCTATATCCGGCGGGATCCGAAATCCCCGCGCGCGATCGTCATCGACGACAAGGCGCATGCGGCGCTCGGCACCCCGGGCGTGGGCGGCGGCCCCGGGGCCGATAATGAGCCCGGTGGCGCGGACGAGATCGCGGCCGCGCGGCAGGCGGGGCGAGGAGGCGGGCGGGCCGCGGCGCAGCATCGTGCCCAGCAGGCGGCGATCGACTTTATGGGCGAGGCGGCAATCGATACGACGCCGGTGCCGCTCGTCGGGCGGATCGCCGCGGGCGGTCCGATCCTCGCTGAGCAAATGATCGAAGACGTCTTCACGCTGCCGACCCAGCTCGTCGGTTCGGGCGAACTTTTTATGCTGCAGGTCCAGGGCGATTCGATGATCGACGCCGCGATCTGCGACGGCGACTGGGTCGTCGTACGGCAGCAGGATGACGCCGATAACGGCCAGATCGTGGCGGCGATGATCGACGGCGAGGCGACGGTCAAGACGCTGCGACGCAAGGACGGCCACCAGTGGCTGATGCCCGCCAACTCCGCCTACACCCCGATTTGGGGCGACGACGCGCGGATCCTCGGCAAGGTCGTCTCGGTACTGCGGGCGCTCTAGCCGGCCAGCGCGCGCTCTAGCTGAACTACGCGCGCCCTAGCCGGCCTGCTCGCGCAGGCGCGCGAGGGCGTTTTTCACCAGGCGGGTTTCGCTCGTCGGCCACATCTGTGGCATCGAGGCCGCGAGGAAGCCCCCGTAGCGAGCGATCTTCAGCCTCGGATCGAGCACCGCGACGACGCCGCGATCACTGTGTGTGCGGATGAGGCGGCCCGAGCCCTGGGCGAGCATGAGCGCGGCATGCGTCGCCGAGACCGTCATGAACGCATTTTGGCGGCGCGAGGTCGCCAACTCGTTACGCGCTTCGATCATGGGATCGTCGGGCCGCGGGAACGGGATCCGATCGATGACGACGAGGCGGCAGGTGGTGCCCGGCGCGTCGACGCCCTGCCACAGGCTGAGGGTGCCAAGCAGGCTCGCGGATTCGTCGGCGAGGAAATCATCGACGAGCTGAGACAGCTGCCCCTCACCCTGGACGTAGACGGGCGTATCGATACTCACGCGCAGCCGCTCAGCGGCGCGTTCGGCGCCGCGGCGCGAGGAAAACAGGCCGAGGGTGCCCCCGCCGGAGGCCTCAACGAGTTCGGCCATGACATCCAGGGCCTCTTCGCTGATGCCGTCCCGGTCCGGGCGCGGCACGTGCGTCGCGATGTAGATGATGCCCTGCTTCGGGTAGTTGAACGGCGAGCCGACGTCCAAATCGGTGACGGTATGGTTCGCGAGCAGATGCGCCCCGACCTCGGCCTTCGCGGCGGCAAAGGAGCCGCCGAGGCTCAGCGTCGCCGACGTGAGCACTGCGCCGCGTTCGGCCAGCAGCTCGTTCGCGATGAGCGGCGCGACGTCCAGGGGCGAGATGTTCAGCCGCGGCGCTTCGCTGCCGTCGCGGCCGCGATCGATCCAGGCGACGTCTGCGCCCGCGGCAATCGAATCGGACAGCACCCGCACCGCCATCTCCGACAGTTCAAGCAGCGCGGCCTTGGCTTGGGCGCGAGCGCCGGTTGCCTCGGGATCGGCGGTGCGGCGCGCGCCGGTGGTAACCGAATCGGTCCGGCCGGCCTCGGAGGCCTCGGAGGCTGCGGAGCCGAGCAGCAGGAAGGCGTCGTGCAGCGCGGGGCTAAGGGCGCGCAGCCGGCCGGCGGGCGCCTCCTCGATTGCCTCTTCTACCGCCGCGACGGCGTCGTCGAGGTGCGTCGTGGGGAATTCGCGGGCGGCGGTGCGGTGTAGCCGCGCGAGCATCGCGCCCGAGATCTGCAGCGTGCCCGCCTGGGTGACACGCGAGACGAGATCGTGAGCTTCGTCGACGATGAGCGCGTCGAACTCCGGCAGGACGGGTACCTCGGAGGCGGCCTGAATGCCGAGCAGCGTGTGGTTAGTGACGACGAGATCGGCCTCGGCGGCGCGGGCGCGGGCGCGCACGGCGAAGCAGTCCTCGAACAGTTCGCAGCGCGAGCCGAGGCACTCCTGGCGGGAGACCGAGACCTGCCGCCAGGCGCGATCGTGCACGCCGGGCGTGACGTCGTCACGGTCGCCGGTATCGCTCTCCTTGGCGAATTCGCGCAGCCGCAGGATCTGATCGCCGAGGGTGCCGGCCGCGGCTGCGGTGTCATCCTCGGTAAACAGCGTCTCGCCCTCGTCGGGATAGCCGCCGTTCAGCTTGTGCAAACACACGTAGTGGTGCCAGCCCTTTTGTACGGCGACGGTGATGGCGCTGCCCGTGGTGGCGCGCACCGCCTCGGCGGCGAGCGGCGCGTCCTTGATGAGGATTTGGCGCTGCAGCGCGAGGGTGGCGGTGGCGACGACGACGCGGCTGGCCTCGCCGGTCGCGAGCGCCGTCATCGCGGGCACGAGGTAACCGAGCGACTTACCGGTGCCGGTGCCCGCCTGGATGAGCGCGAGGTGGCCCTCGCTGAGCGTCTCGATCACGCGCTTCGCCATGGCCGACTGGCCGGGGCGAGGTTCGCCGCCGAGGTCCGCGACGGCGGCCGACAGCGCGCGCGCCGTGAGCTCGGCGGGGTCCTGCCCCGTCATGACTGATCGGCGGCGGCGAGTTCGCTGGCGAGCTCCGGGTGGGCGCGGCCCACAATGTGCGTGCCCGCCTCGGTGTGCTCGAGCGAGTCAATATCCCCCTCGGCGTGCATGTGCGAGACGAGATCCCCACGCGTGTAGGGAATCGTCACGTCGACGTCGACATCCGGATACGGCAGCGCCTCCGCGATGCGGGCGATGAGTTCGTCGATGCCGGCGCCGGTGCGCGCCGAGGTGAGCACGATGCCCGGGAACGTCGAGCGCAGCGTGAGCTTCGTCGTCTCATCGATGAGGTCCGATTTGTTCCCGACGATGATCGTTGGCAGGTCACGCGCGCCCTCGATGTCGTGCAGCACGTCGTTGACGGCCGCGACCTGGGCGAGCGGGTCCGGGTGGGCGGCGTCGAAGACATGGACAATGAGATCGGCCTGGCCGACCTCCTCCAGCGTGGAGCGGAAGGCCTCCACGAGCTGGTGCGGCAGGTTGCGCACGAAGCCGACGGTGTCGGCGATCGTGTAGGTGCGCCCGTCGGGGGTCTCGGCGCGGCGGACCGTCGGATCCAGGGTGGCGAACAGCTGGTTTTGTACGAGCACGCCCGCGCCCGTCAGGCGGTTGAGCAGCGCGGACTTGCCGGCGTTCGTATAGCCCGCGATCGCGACGGAGGGCACGTGGCCGCGGCGGCGCGAGGCGCGCTTCGTCTCGCGGGCCGGCGCCATATTCGCGATATCGCGCCGCAGCTTGGCCATGCGGGTGCGGATGCGGCGACGATCGAGCTCGATCTTGGTTTCGCCCGGGCCGCGCGAGCCGATGCCTTCACCGGAGGCGGCGCGACCACCGGCCTGGCGTGACATCGATTCACCCCAGCCGCGCAGGCGTGGCAGGAGGTATTCCAGCTGGGCGAGTTCGACTTGCGCCTTGCCCTCTTTGGACTTCGCGTGCTGGGCGAAAATGTCGAGGATGAGCGCGGTGCGGTCCACGACCTTCACGCCGACGACATCTTCGAGCCCGCGGCGCTGGGAGGGGGCAAGCTCGGTATCGACGATGACGGTATCGGCGCCGAGATCGGCGACGAGGCGCGCGAGCTCCTTGGCTTTGCCCGACCCGAGGAACGTTGCCGGGTCCGGATTGGCGCGGCGCTGCAGCAGGCCGTCGAGCACGGTGGAGCCGGCCGTCTCGGCGAGCGCGGCGAGCTC
This sequence comes from Bowdeniella nasicola, assembly GCF_900107735.1. Classification (GTDB taxonomy): domain Bacteria; phylum Actinomycetota; class Actinomycetes; order Actinomycetales; family Actinomycetaceae; genus Bowdeniella; species Bowdeniella massiliensis. The sequence goes on from NZ_FNQV01000009.1 coordinate 120,435, forward strand.
CTGCAGGGAGACCTCCGCGTCGGCGGCGGACCCGTCGAAAATGCCGACGAGGACGACGCGCTCCAGGCGCAACTGGCGGTATTCGACCTCGGTGACGTCATCGAGTTCGGTGGACAGGCCCGCGACGCGTCGCAGCGCGGAGCGTTCGGCCTGCTCCAAGGTGTCACCGGTGGCTTCCGCCTCATCGGTGTCCTCGGTTTGCAGCGCCGCCGCGGCGCGGGCGAGAACGCGGGCGACCACGTCCTCGGTGCGATCGTTTTCGCGGGTCATATCGTCCTTTCGGTAGCTAGGGGTTGTGTGCCGATTGCGCGGGGCGAATCGGCTCCCCCAAGCTTGTCACGAAAGCGGCCAGCGGTCGCCTTGTTTTTGCGATTGGCGTAGGACGGGCAGGTTTTCCCTACGCGCGCGGGTGGGCGCGCGAGGGACCGGCGAGGTTTCCTTACGCGCGCGCGTGCGTGCGCGCGTGGGACCGGCGAGGTTTCCTTACGCGCTCGTGGGTGCGGGCGCAGGCGCGCGCGAGGGATCGGCGACTTTCGCACAGGGGCAGGATGCGGATGGGGAGGCGAGCGCAGGCGAGCGGGCGGGCGAGCAGCGTCGCTACGATAGGTGCGTGGCTCACTACTTTTCCTCCTCCCCCGATTCGGACGCCAAGCGCACGCCCATCCGCGTAGAGCTCGCCGATAGGGACGTCGATGTCGTCACCGCGGCCGGCGTCTTCTCCCCCGGGCATGTCGACCTCGGCACGCGTCAGCTGCTGCGCGCCGCAACCGAGCTGCCCGAACGCGGGCTTTTCGTCGACGTCGGTTGCGGCTGGGGGCCGATCGCGCTCGACATGGCGCTGCGGCGGCCGCAGGCGCGGGTCGTCGCCGTCGATGTCAACGAGCGGGCGCTTGAGCTCACGCGCGAAAACGCGCAGCACCTGGGGGCAACGAACCTCGAGGCGATGACGCCGGAGGAGGCTGCATCGCTCGGGGATATTGACGTGATCCGCTCCAATCCGCCGATCCGCATCGGCAAGCAGGCGTTGCACGAGCTGCTGGCGGCCTGGCTGCCGCGCCTTAGCGTAGATGGCGTCGCGGAGCTCGTCGTCTCCAAAAACCTCGGCGCGGATTCGCTCGCGGCATGGATCGGCGCGGAGCTTGGCCTCGCGTGCGAGAAACTCGCGAGCCGCAAGGGCTTTCGGATCCTGCGCCTGACGCGCGGCGCTAGCTCAGCAGGGTAACGTCGGCGACGAGCTCGGCCGGCCCCGTGAGGTAGACGTCCTCGCCGTCGATCTCGACGATGAGGGTGCCGCCGGGCATGCGCACCTGCCAGATCGCAGGCGCGCCCGCACCGGCCCAGTGGCGCACGGCGAAGGCGGCGGCGCACGCGCCCGTGCCGCACGAGCGCGTCTCGCCCACCCCGCGTTCGATCACGCGCATGTCGATGACGCCGTGCCCGTCGGAGGTTTCACCGCCCGGCACGACGAGCTCGACGTTGGTGCCGGCGCGCGGGGCCGGATCGATTTGCACGTCGGCCTCGGCCAGCCAGGGCAGGGCGGCAAGATTGGCGGCATCGGGTAGGGCGACGACGACGTGCGGGTTTGGCAACGCAACCGATAGGCCGGGGCGCTGGCCCGCGATGCCGGCGATGGTGACGGCGACGTCGAACCCGTCGCGCTCGGCGATCTCGCGGGCGGGCAGGATGGCGCGGCCCATGGCGACGCGAAAACCCCCGGCAACCGCGTTGACGGTGACGATGCCGCCGCGAGTTTCGATGCGGGCGGGCGCCGAAAATTCGTGCAGGCCGCGCTCACGCAGGTATGCCGCCATCGCGCGGATGCCGTTGCCGCACATCTCCGCGTAGCTGCCGTCGGCGTTGCGGTAGTCCATAAAAAAGTCGCCCTCGCGCGCGGGTGCGATGCGGATGAGGCCGTCGGCGCCGATGCCGAGGCGGCGGTCGCACAGGCGCCGAACCTCGGCGTCGGCGAGCGGCTCGCTAACGCCGGCGAGGTCGGCGTAGAGGAGGAAGTCGTTCGCGGTGGCGTGCGCTTTGGTTAGCTGCATGCTTCAAGCATAGGGGCGAGATCGAAGCCCTCGCTCGCACCGGCAGCGCCGTTCATCTCGAGCCAGGTGATGCGGGGATCGGCGCGGAACCAGGTGGATTGCTTTTTCGCCAGCTGGCGGGTGGCGAGCGTGATCGCCTCGCGGGCCTGTTCGGCGCTGAGCTCGCCGCGCAGGTAGGCCGCCGTCTGCGCATAGCCCGTCGCCTTGGCAGCGGTGCGTCCCCACCCGGCGGCCATGAGCTGCTCGGTTTCCTCCGCGAGACCCGCACGCCACATCGCCGCGGTGCGCGAAGCGATGCGCGCGGCAAGGACATCCGCCTCAAGCGCGCACCCGAACTGGTAGGTGGGCGCGACGTAGCGCCGGCGCGGCATCGTCGCGGAAAATGGCCGGCCCGTGAGCTCGAAGACCTCCAGCGCCCGCACGACGCGGCGCACATTGGCGGGGTGCAGCCGCTCGGCCGAGACCGGATCGACCGCCGCCAGCCGCGCATGCAAGGCCGCGGGCCCGTCGCGCTCGGCTTCGGCCTCCAGGCGCGCTCGGATCGCCGCGTCGGTGCCGGGAAAGTCGATCTCATCGAGCAGCGCGCGCACGTACAGCCCGGAGCCCCCGACGACGATCGGCAGGTGGCCGCGGGAGCGGATCGCGGCGATATCGGAGCGGGCGTGGCGTTGGTAGGCGGCGACGGAGGCCTCCTCGCGCACGTCGAGCACATCGAGCTGGTGGTGGCGCACCTCCGCGCGCACCTCGGCCTCGACCTTGGCCGTGCCGATGTCCATCCCGCGGTAGAGCTGCATGGCGTCGGCGTTGATGATCTCGGCGTCGCGGTAGCGCGGCGCTGCCCCGGCGCGGATCGCACGCACGAGCGCGAGGCTCGCCGCAGTCTTGCCCGTCGCCGTCGCGCCGACGATCGCGATGATGGTCATGATTGCGTGCCCCCCTAGGGCCGGCGCAGGCTCGGCATCCCCAGTCCGACGGCGGTGGTGGGGTGCTCGCTCGCCTCGCGGGCCTCGCGCGCTGCGGCCTGCGCGGCCTGCCAGGTATCGCCCGCCCGGGTACGTTCGATCTCGAAGAGCCCGCCGGCAAGCGCAGAATCGGCGACGAGGTAGTGCGGGGCGCCGTGGGTGACGCGGGCCCGCACGATATCGCCCGGGCGCGGCGCGGGCCCGGCCTGCTCCGGCGGCAGCGCGACGTGCACGAGCCGGTTATCGCGGGCGCGCCCCGAGATCCGCTCGCTCGCCTCGTCCTTGCGGCCGGAGCCATCGGCGACGAGGACCTCAACGACGCTGCCCTGCAGCGCCTCGTTTTCCTCCGTCGAGATCCGATCCTGCAGCGCGATGAGCCGCTGGTAGCGCTCGGTCACGACGTCGGCGGGTACCTGATCGGTGCGGTCGGCCGCGGGCGTGCCGGGGCGCGGCGAGTACTGGAAGGTGTAGGCCGAGGCAAAGCGGGAGGCTTCGACGACGGCGAGCGTCTGCGCGAAATCCTCCTCGGTCTCGCCCGGGAAGCCCACGATGATGTCCGTCGTGATGGCCGCATCGGGCATCTTGTCGCGCACGCGCTCAAGAATCCCGAGGAACTTTTTCGACCGGTAGCTGCGCCGCATCTGGCGCAGCACGGCATCGGAGCCGGACTGCAGCGGCATGTGCAGGCTCGGCATGACGTTCGGCGTCTCGGCCATCGCGTCAATCACGTCGTCGGAAAATGCCGCCGGATGCGGCGAGGTGAAGCGCACTCGCTTCAGGCCCTCGATCTGGCCGCAGGCCCGCAGCAGCTTGGCGAAGGCGCCGCGGTCGCCAAAGCCCACCCCGTAGGAGTTGACGTTTTGGCCAAGCAGCGTGACCTCGATCGCGCCGGCGTCGACGACGGCTTGAATCTCGGCGAGGATGTCGCCCGGGCGGCGGTCACGCTCCTTGCCGCGCAGGGAGGGCACGATGCAAAACGTGCACGTGTTATTGCAGCCAACGGAGATGGAGACCCAGGCGGCGTACGGGTTCTCGCGCTTGGTGGGCAGCGTCGAGGGGAAGACCTTGAGCGACTCCTCGATCTCGACGGCGGCCTCGTTATTGTGGCGGGCGCGCTCCAGCAGCACCGGCAGCACGTCGATATTGTGCGTGCCGAACACGACGTCGACCCACGGCGCGCGGTGCACGATCTCCTCGCGCATCTGCTGGGCGAGGCAGCCGCCGACGGCGATCTGCATGCCGGGGCGCTCCCGCTTGACGGCGGCGAGCTGGCCGAGGTTGCCAAACAGGCGGGTGGCCGCGTTTTCCCGCACGGAACAGGTATTGACGACGACGATGTCGGCGCCGCCATCGCCCGCGTCGGTCGCGCGCGCCGCGGCATCGGGCACGAGGTCGACCGGCGTGTAGCCGGCGTCGATCAAGAGCCCGGCCATGCGCTCGGAGTCATGCACGTTCATCTGGCACCCGAGGGTGCGCACGGAAAAAGTCGTGGGAGTCATCGCCCCGATTCTAACGGCGTTATGGCCCGTTGCCGCACCCGCTGCGGTGATCGCTGGCACAATGGAGGGCTAACGATCCAAGGAGGAGACCATGCCAAAGCGCAAACGCTCGAAGGAGCGCGCGGCGCCCGCACCCGCCGATCGCTCCCCGGACGTCTCACCGCTTTCGCTCTCCCCCACCGCCGAACGCCCCTATGCCGGCGAGATCCAAACGATCGACGACGAACGCCTCGCGCGCAACCTCGCGCACTACCTGATCGATGAGGACCGGCCCGTGCCGATCGTCGTGCTCACGACAAAGCTTGGCGAGAGAACGCCCGCGATCCCGCCCGGCCCGCTCGTGGCCGCCGCGGCCGGCAAGGCCGACGTCGTCGTCATGGTCACGGGCGATGTCTCGCGCGCCTTCGAGGCCGATATGCCGGCGGGCACGCACGTCTTTGGTGGCGCCGGGCGCGTCTACCCGACGGGCAGCAAGTGGACATCCGCGCCGCACACCTCGCGACTACGCCTAATCACCGGCGCCCGCACCCCCGAGCTCGCCAGCCGCGATCTCGTGCGCGATCTCACGCACCACATTCGCGCGGTGGCGGCCCGGAGCAAGCGCCTGGAGCGCGAGGAGCGCGCCCGCATCCTTAACTCACGCCCGGCCGCGGCCGCGGGCAGCGTCGAACTCGCGAGCGCCACCTACACCGTCGTCGGGGAACGCGCCGCCGAATGCCTCGCCACGCGCCTCATGCACCCGGAGCGCGATTTCCCGCTGCTCGTCATCTCCATCCCGACGGGCCAGCTCGCGCCGAGCATCGACGTCGCGCAGCTCGAGGATCACCTCAAGGGGCTCGTGGAGATCGCGCTGCTGCCCACCGATCGCACCTCCTGGCGGCTCGCGGACATGCTGCCGCCGGGCACGAACGTCTACGGCGGCGCGGCCCGCGTCTACCCGCCGGGCACGCAATGGATGCAGCGCATCGACCTCGCGCCGCTGCGGTTTTCCTACGGCCCCGACGATGAGGCCGCCGCGACCGAGGTGCTGCTTGCCGATGCGATGCGCGTTGCGCGGCTGCGCACCCATGGCGCCGCGACCCGCCCCGCCAGCGGCATCGTGCGCGGCCTCGTGGACGAGACTCGCGCGCTCGTGGAGCTGAGCGACGGCGTCTACTGCACGATCTGGTCCGACCTCACGCTCGCCCAGGCACCGCTGTCCTCGCTGCTCGCCGTCGATCAGCGCGTCACGGGCATTCTCGACGAGTCCAGCCGCCGGCTCGACATCACCGACATGCTCACGAAGCCCACGCTCGATTACTCCCCCGGGGACGTCGTCCTCGCGCGCGTGCGCGACGTGCGTCCCGCGCGCGTGTCTCTCGCGCTGCTGCCGGGTGTGGAGGTCGTCGTCCCGCGTGAGCTCGTCACCTCCAATCCGCGCGATGCGCTCACCTCGCTGTTTTCGCTCGACGAGGTCGTCGCCGCGCGCGTCGGACGCGATGAGGACGGCGAGCTCATGTTGCGCCTCGATGACGTTGACGACGATGAGGTGGCGGTGCGCCCGCCGGCTCTGACCCGCGGCGGCCCGCCCTGGCTCCGCCTCGCCGGCCCCGAACCGGAGGAGGATGAGGAGGAAAGCGTCGACTGGGACACGCTCGTGTCCTGGCGGGACGACGAAGGCCAGCGCGAGGCGAGCGCCGCGAGCCCAGCGCCGAGCCCCGCGCCCGGACCTACCCCCGCACCTGTACCGATCCTTACGCCGAGCGCGATCGCGTCCCCCAGTGCACCCGCCACGCCAACCGCACCGCTGCCCGCAGCAATGCCGCCGGGCGCGGCCGCCCGGATCGCCGATCTCACTCAGCGGCTGCGCGACGCCGACCGCCAAAACGTCGCGGTGCGCGAGCGCGCCGGCAAGCTCCGGCTGCGCATCGACGCCCTAGAAAAGGATGTCCGCGCCCTACGCACGGACCTGCGCCAAACCAAACGCCAACTGGCCGCCAAACGCCTCGCGGGCTGGGGCGGCGAGGAGGTCAGCGTCGAAGAGATGGTGCGCTTCGCCGTCTTTCGCGCCTGGCGCACCCGCCTGTCAACCGGCGAGCGCCGCGGCGAAACCCTGCCCGATTACACGCTCGGGCCCGATTTCCTACCCACGGTCAAACAGCTGCATGGCCTGGACCAGGCCAAGCTCGTCGACGTCATCGTCGACGTGCTGACGGGCCGCGCCGCCGAACTCGACTCGCGCGCCCTGCACCGGCTACGCACCGGGCCGGGCGGCGATGACCCCTACCGCGAGCGCGCCGACGGTGCGAAGGCCTACCGCGTCGCGCTCGAACGCAATAGCCCCTCGGCGCGTCGGCTGCACTACTGGAAGCTGGGCGAGGTCTACGAGTTCGCGCGCGTCGTCACACACGACGACATGCGGATCTAGGCGATCGCCCCACGTCCAGATCGGTCCGCGCGGCGAGCTCGCCCGCTGCTCCCGGCGCAAGCAGCATGATCCGCACGTCCTGGCCGTCGAGGCGGAAGGCCACGTCTGCCTCGCCCGCGTCGGGATCAAAGTGCGCGATGAGCAGCCCGTTGGGATCTGCGGCCCAATCCCGCCCCTAGCTCAGTCCCACAATGTTGCCCTCGGAATCGAGGTCGATCCGCTCGGCGGCGGGATGCGAGGACAGGCCCGGCATCGTGCGCATATCGCCGCAGATCGCGTAGATATAGCCCGCGCCGGCCGCGAGCCGGACCTGGCGCACGGGCAGGCGCCAACCCGTCGGCGCGCCGAGCAGTTTCGGATCGGCCGACAGACTCAGGTGCGTCTTCGCCATGACGATCGGCAAATCGCCATAGCCGAGCTCGGTGAACTTGGCGAGCTCGCGCCGGGCCGCGGGCGCGAAGTCCACGCCGTCGGCCCCGTAGACGCTCGTCGCAATCTTCTCGATCTTCGTCTCCAGCGGCTCATCGTCGCGATACAGCGGCGCAAAGTCCACCTCGAAGGTCTTAAGCGCCGTCATGAGCGCCCGCGCGAGCTCGACGGCCCCCGCTCCACCGTCGGCGACGTGCGTGGAGCGCGCCACCTCGGCGCCGGCCTCGCGCGCGATCGCCTCGATCTCGGCGAGCTCCGAATCGTGATCGGTCGGGAAGACGTTGATCGCGACGACGGGCGCAACCCCGAAGGAGCGCACGATGTCGATGTGCTTGACGAGGTTCGCGGCGCCCGCCCGCACGTCCTCGACGTTTTCGGCGAGCATCTCCTCGGGCAAGGGCTTACCGGGCACGACGGAAAAGCGCCCCGAGTGGGTCTTCAGCGCCCGCACCGTCACGACGAGGACGGCGGCGTCGGGCGCGAGGCCCGAGGCGCGGCACTTGACGTTGAAGAAGCGTTCGGCGCCCATGTCCGCGCCGAAGCCCGCCTCCGTGAGCAGCACCTCGCCCATGTGGATGCCGATCCGGTCGGCGACGACGGAGGAATTGCCCGTCGCGATGTTGCCAAAGGGCCCGGCGTGGATGAGCACGGGCGTATTTTCGGTGGTTTGCAGCAGGTTCGGGTCGATCGCCTGCCGCAAAATGACGGCCATCGAACCCGCGGCCTTCAAATCCTCGGCGGTGACGGGCTTGCCGTCGTAGGTGTAGCCGATGACGATGCGCCCGAGCCGCTCGCGCAGATCGGTGAGATCGGAGGCGAGCGAGAGGATGACCATGACCTCCGAGGCCGAGGTGATGTCGAAGGAGGATTGGCGCGTCACGCCATCGCCGCGTGCGCCGAGCCCGATGACGACGTTGCGCAGCGAGCGGTCATTGACGTCGAGCACGCGCGGCCAGGAGATCGCCCGCGGGTCGATTCCCAGCTCGTTGCCGTGGTGCAGGTGATTGTCGATCATCGCGGCGAGCAGGTTGTGCGCCGCCGTCACGGCGTGAAAGTCGCCCGTCAGGTGCAAGTTGAGGTCTTCCATCGGAACGACCTGGCTGTAGCCGCCGCCGGCCGCGCCGCCCTTGATCCCAAACGTCGGGCCCATCGACGGCTGCCGCAGCGCGAGCGTCGCGCGCGTACCGATCTTCTGCAAGCCCTGTGCCAGCCCCACGGCCGTCGTCGTCTTGCCCTCCCCGAGCGGCGTCGGCGTCACCGCGGTCACGACGACGTACTTGGCGCGCTCGCGGGCCGCTTCCTCGGTCACGGCCGCCGTCGGGACTTTCGCGACGTGGTGGCCGTAGGGAATGATCGCCTCCGGATCGAGCCCGGCAGCTGCGGCAATCTCTGTTAGCGGCCGGAGTTCAGCGGCCCGGGCAATCTCGAGGTCAGATGGCAGTGTCACGCGGAAACCTTTCACGTCGTTGTTCTCGGTGCGCTTGCACGCACCCTCAGCTTAAACGTCTCACCCGCCGCTGTCCCCATCGCCGCTGGCTGCGCCCGACAACAATTGTGGCCAAACTGTGACCCGGCCGACATGACACAGGTCACTTAAGTGCGGTAGGTTCACCGTCATGGCCTCTTCCGACATGCCCCTCGTCGCCCTGCACGACGTCAACAAGCACTTCGGCGACCTGCACGTTTTACAGGACATCAACCTCGCCATTAATCCCGGCGAGGTCGTCGTTGTGATCGGTCCTTCGGGCTCCGGCAAGTCGACGCTGTGCCGCACGATCAACCGGTTGGAGACGATCGACTCCGGCACGATCACGATCGACGGGCAGGAGCTTCCTAAGGAGGGCAAGGAGCTCGCCCAGTTGCGCGCGAAGGTCGGGATGGTCTTCCAGTCTTTTAACCTCTTCGCCCACCGCACCGTGCTCGATAACGTCATGCTCGGCCCGATGAAGGTGCGCGGCATCAAAAAGCCCGAGGCGAAGAAGCGCGCGATGGAGCTGCTGGAGCGCGTCGGGGTCGGAAACCAGGCCGAGAAGTACCCCGCGCAGCTTTCCGGCGGCCAGCAACAGCGCGTCGCCATCGCCCGCGCCCTCGCTATGGACCCGAAGGTCATGCTCTTCGACGAGCCGACCTCCGCGCTCGACCCAGAAATGATCAACGAGGTCCTCGACGTCATGACGGACCTTGCCAAGGGCGGCATGACGATGATCGTCGTGACGCACGAAATGGGCTTTGCTCGCAAAGCCGCCGACCGTGTCGTGTTTATGGCCGACGGCCAGATCGTCGAGGAAGCCGAACCCGACACCTTTTTCACCAACCCCACGTCCAACCGGGCCAAGGACTTCCTGTCCAAGCTCATCACTCACTAAAGGAGACACCTCATGCGGACGACTACCAAGATTGCGGCGGCAATGGCCGCCGCGGCACTCGCCCTCGCCGGGTGTGCGTCAAACGACGGCAACGGGGGCGGCGATAACGCATCCGGCGACGGCGACAAGGGCAAGATCACGATCGGCATCAAGTTCGATCAGCCCGGCCTCGGCCTGAAGGAAGGCGCCAACTACACCGGCTTCGATGTCGACGTCGCAAAGTACGTTGCCAAGGAGCTCGGCTACAACGAAGACCAGATCGAATGGAAGGAATCGGTCTCCGCCCAGCGCGAGAACATGATCGCCAACGGTCAGGTCGACATGATCGTCGCGACCTACTCCATCACCGATAACCGCAAGGAGAAGGTCGCCTTCGCGGGCCCCTACTTCGTTGCCGGCCAGGGCCTGCTCGTGCAGGAGTCCAACTCCGATATCTCGGGCCCCGACAGCCTCGACGGTAAGAAGCTCTGCTCGGTCGCGGGTTCCACCCCGGCCGAACGCATCAAGGAAGAGTACTCCCAGGGCGTGCAGCTGCAGGAAGCCCAGGGCTACTCCGAGTGCGTGGAGCTGCTCGGCTCCGGCACCATCGATGCCGTGACGACGGACGACATCATTCTCGCGGGCTTCGCCGCCCAGGACCAGTACCAGGGCAAGCTCAAGCTCGCCGGCACGCCATTTTCGGAAGAAAACTACGGCGTCGGTGTCAAGAAGGACTCCGACATGTGCGAGAAGGTCAACGAGGCCCTCACCAAGATGATCGACGACGGCTCCTGGGAGAAGTTCCTGAAGGAGAACATGGGTGAGAACTACAAGCCCAACGAGTCGACGAACCCGCCGAAGCCCGGCGGTAACTGCAGCTAAGTCACGATGATTCCGGCCGCGGGCTCAGCGTCCGCGGCCGGAACACATCTAAGGAGAGGAAGAGCGCAGCCCCCATGGGTGAACTGTTAGCCAACTACGACGTCGTCGGGGCGTTTTGGGTCAACATTCAGTTGACCTTCTTCTCCGCGATCGGCGCCCTGATCCTTGGCACGATCCTCGCCGTCATGCGGATCTCGCCCTCGGCCGCGCTGCGCGCCGCAGGAACCGCTTACGTCAACCTCGTACGTAACACTCCACTCACCCTCATCATCTTGAGCTGCTGGCTCGTGCTGTGGGGCCAGCTCGGCGTCAATGTCTCCTCTGACCTGCAGCGCAATAACTTTTGGATGGCCGTCATTGGCCTGGCCGTCTACACCGCGGCCTTTGTGTGCGAGTCGCTGCGCTCCGGCTTCAACACCGTGCCCGTCGGCCAGGCAGAGGCAGCCCGCTCGATCGGACTTGGATTCACCCAGACGGTGAACCTCGTCATCCTCCCCCAGGCCTTCCGCGGCGCAATCGCGCCCCTTGGCAACACCTTGATCGCCCTGACAAAGAACTCGACCGTCGCGGCCGCCGCCTCCGTGCTGCAGGCCTCGACAGTCATGCAGCAGATGATCGAATTCGACTCCAACCAGGGACTTGCCATCTTCATGGTCATCGCCCTCGGCTTCGTTGCCATCGTCTTTCCCATGGGCCTGCTATTCACCTGGCTCTCCAAGCGTCTGGCGGTGGCCCGATGAACCAGCTGCAAAATCTCTTTGACGTTCCCGGCCCCCGCAGCCGCCGCAACCTCGCGATCCTCAACACCCTCGGCGCATTGCTCGTCGGCGGCATCGTCATCGCGATCATCATCTTCCTGGTCAACAAGGGCCAACTCGCGGCCGCGGCCTGGCAACCCTTTTTCACCGCCGAGGTCTGGAGCGAGTACCTCATTCCGGGCCTTCTTGCCACGCTGAAGGCCGCGGTCATCGCAATCGTCACGTCGAATATTTTGGGCCTGCTGCTTGGCATCGGGCGCCTATCCGCCATCGCGCCCATTCGCTGGCTGTGTGGCATCATCGTCGAGTTCTTCCGGGCCGTGCCCGTGCTCGTCATGATGATCTTCTTCTACTTCATGCTCTCCGAACTCGCGAACCGCACGGGCGTGATCTCCTCATCCGACGCACCGTTTTACGGCGTGGTCCTGGGCCTGACACTCTACAACGGCTCGGTCATTGCCGAACTCGTGCGCTCCGGCGTCTATAACCTGCCCAAGGGCCAGCGCGAGGCGGGCAAAGCTATCGGGCTGCGCCACGGCCAGCTGCTGCGCCATATCGAATTGCCGCAGGCACTCGTGGCGATGATGCCCGCAATGGTCTCCCAGCTCGTCGTCATCCTGAAGGACACGGCCCTCGGCTACATCGTCGTCTACCCCGAACTCCTGCGACAGGCAAAGCTCGTCGGAACCTCGTATTCCAACCTGCTGCCCGCCCTGATCGTCGCGGCACTGATCTTCATCATCGTCAACACTCTGCTCGGTTTCACGGCCGACTGGCTGCAGCGCAAACTCTCGAGCCGCACCGCCGGGGGCGCGATGGCTGCCAACGCCGAGATGGTGACAGACGTCGATCCCTCGGTGCTCGTCGAGGGCGACTAGCCGCGAGGCGCGGGAGCTGCCATCTTCTGCAGGGCGCGCCTTACGTCGCCTTCCATGATGAACTGCAGATCCGAGGTGAGCCGGACGGGATCCGCCTGCATGTCGGTCGCGAGCCAGTGACAGGAAGTGACCGAGCACGCTCAACGTGTCCTGACAAACAGCGCGGTAGCGGTCTACCCGGTGAAGGTCATTCGGACGCGTCGCCGCAATCCGCTTCTCGATGAGCTTTACGACAACACTCCCCAGTTCCAGGAGATCGTCGCCCAGAACAAGCCCATTGAAACAGGGGACGGGGTGCTGCGTACGGAACTAGCGGTCTAGCTGTAGTTCCTTGGGACGTTGCGAACGGTCGAGATGAGATGAAGACCTCCGGCAGGATGTGGGTTACCACACTCGCATCCAGTCACCGGAGGTCTTCATGTCTCACGCTAACGCACCCCTTACACCCGAAGGGCGCCGCCGTCTTGCCATCCTGATCGTGGACGAGGGCTGGCCAATCAGGCGCGCAGCCCAACGGCTCCAAGTCTCGCCCTCGACCGCACAGAAATGGGCGGCACGTTATCGCGCTGGTCTGCCACTCACAGACCGTTCCTCCCGCCCGCGCACCTCACCAAACCGGCTCCCAAAGAAGCGTGAGCATCGCATCCTCTCGCTCCGTT
>NZ_FNQV01000007.1 GCF_900107735.1 Bowdeniella nasicola
AACGGAGCGAGAGGATGCGATGCTCACGCTTCTTTGGGAGCCGGTTTGGTGAGGTGCGCGGGCGGGAGGAACGGTCTGTGAGTGGCAGACCAGCGCGATAACGTGCCGCCCATTTCTGTGCGGTCGAGGGCGAGACTTGGAGCCGTTGGGCTGCGCGCCTGATTGGCCAGCCCTCGTCCACGATCAGGATGGCAAGACGGCGGCGCCCTTCGGGTGTAAGGGGTGCGTTAGCGTGAGACATGAAGACCTCCGGTGACTGGATGCGAGTGTGGTAACCCACATCCTGCCGGAGGTCTTCATCTCATCTCGACCGTTCGCAACGTCCCAAGGAACTACAGCTAGTGCGCTAGTGTGTGGGTCATGAGCGAAGAGTTTTCGGCGACGAACTCCGCGATGCTCTACAACCTGTTCTCTGCCGACCCCGACGAGCAACTCGTGGAGCGCGGAGCCTTGTCCGAAGAAGAGATCGGACAAATCACCGAGGTTATGACGGCGCTAGCCCAGCTGCGCCAAGTCGAAGATGACCTGTTCGAGGCTTCCCAGCGATACATGAAGCTTGGGCGCACCGACATGCAGGCGATCAGGTTCCTCATCGTCGCGCACAACATGGGAACGGCCGTCACGGCTGGGGCGATTGCCGCTCATCTGCGAATCTCGACGGCCTCCACAACCAAGCTTCTCGATCGCTTGGAGCATGGCGGCCACATTACCCGCGAGCCTCACCCCACGGATCGACGCGCGATCGTCATCAAGGTAACCCCCGAGACCATGCGGACCGCGATGTTGACCGTTGGCCGGCAACACGCCAAACGGCTTCATGCCGCTGCGCGACTCAGCCCAGACGAACGGCGAGTCGTCGTCCGTTTCCTCACCGATATGGCGCAGGAGATCGCCTTGACCGACGGCGAGTGGCACGTAGCGACGCCGGAGCATTAGCCAAGATGCTCCCCCACATCATCCGGTGAGTTTCGCCAGATCGCGGGTGATGTAGCGCAGATGAGCCCACTCCTCTTCTAGGATCACTCGGATACAGTCGCCGACGGTCGGGCGCCAATCATCCCCACCCCACGGGTTGCGCCGTTCTTCGGCTAGTTGGTCATCCGTGGCCTGAGCAAGGAAATCGGTGACCATCTGTTGGCGTTGGTGGCGGACCTCGAGAATCTCATCGAAGCTGGGCTCATCGTCGCGGAAGATTGACACGTCGAACCCCATCTCGGCGGCCCCGGTGAAGATCTGACCGATCTCGTGGAAGGGCTGGTCCTCTTCGAGGATCCCGCCGCGTAGCCACGCGTCGGTCGCAAGGATCAAATGCCGCAGTGTCTCCGCCAGCGACCACTCATCATCGACGCACGTATTGATGAGTTCGGCAGGTGTGGCATCGACGAGATCCGCCCAGGCAAGCTGGACCGCTTCCCACCCCTGCTCCAAACCCGTGACGGTCTGTGCCTTTTGCAGTTCACGCCCCGGGAATTGCCGGTTGAGTTCTGCGTCGACAAATGGGACAACGTCGACACCGTTGACGATGAGGCTGCCAAAGAATAGGTCATGGCTGTCGATATCTAAGCCATCAACATCAACGCTTCGCATCTTCATGCCGCTGACGTCGGAGTGAGCGATAGTTGCGCCCTTAAAGGTCGATCGGATGAACGTTGCACCGTCGAAGTTGGCGCGAGAGTGTGTCTCCATTGGCCAATCCTCCGCCGATGGAACCACGCTGTCTAGAGGTGGCGGCGAGAGAAGCCCTCGCTCCCTCAGCCGGCCAGAACGTAGCGCAGGGTCTCCACGACTTGATCGGTCGTGGTGCACCATGCCTGAGCTTGGGCGTCGACTTCCTTCAAGGGGTGAACGATATCGGGATCGTGCAGCGTGATGTACGGCTTGTTGAGCGCTGCGCAGTAGCCCGCGTCGAATGCCGCATTCCACTGCTTGTATTTGTCACCAAACCGGACGACGACGAGATCGGCCTTCTCAATCAACGTTTGCGTTCGAATCGCATTGACCTTCGCCGACTGATGATCGCGCCAGAAATCGCTGGGAACTTCGCCGAGGTGATCGCCTGCCGCATCGCTTGCGGGGTGGTCGGTTACGGGGGCGGTGAAGACGATGTCGAGTCCGGCCTCGCGGGCGCCGCGCTCGATCTCCTCTCGCCAGTTGGTGTGGATCTCTCCGGATAGGTAGACAGTGAAAGTCATCGCTCAACGCTCCTTCGTCACGACGTGGTTCTGACCTCCACGCTACCCATCGCTCGAAACCTGACAACAGGAGCGAGGAGAAATCCGCGCTATCAGTAAACTGGCGAGCATGAGGAAGAGACTCTCCGCGCTCCTTCTCGCCTTTAGCCTTTGCCTCGCCGCCTGTTCACAGCAGAGCACACAGCCCGACGCCGCGAGCTCTTCTCCTCAGTCGGCGGCCACCACGTCACCGGCCGATGCGGCCGCCGACCAGCAGTTCCCCGATGTCGTCAACCGTTCAGCATTCCAGATGGCGTCACGGAGGTCGTGATCGAGGGCCCGTCGAGCGCGCGGTAGCACTCACAAATCGCGCGGTCTAAACCTCCCAGCGCACGTTGGCGACGTCCTTGTCTTGTCGAAATCCGCGCCACGATGCCTGGCGAACTCGGCCGTGCCGGGTGCGGCCCGCAAGTGCGACTTCGCCAACGAGTTTGGGGCTCACCCACCACGCATCGCTGCTGTCTTCTTTCGGAACGTCGTCGATGGGCGGGGTCTTGCGTTCAATTCGGCGGAGCGTCTTCTCGATTTCGGTTAGTTGGGAGTCGGTGAACCCTGTGCCAACGCGGCCGGCATAGCGCAACTCGCCGTCGTCGCTTGGCACCGCGACAAGGAGGGAGCCGATTTTCCTTCGCGTGCCCCCTTGCCTTCGCGAGCGCCGATGATGACGACTTCTTGATGCTGGTGCGTCTTGAGCTTCAGCCAGGCAGTGGCCCGTTTACCGGGCAGGTAGGTCGAGTCCATCCGCTTCGCGACGACACCCTCGAGCCCGAGCTCGCGGCTCGCAGCGCTTGCCGTGGCAAGGTTGCCGGTGAACTCCGGCGGAACAGCGACGTATTCGCCGTCGGCGACGTGTTCCTTCAGGAGCTTGCGTCGCTCCTCGTAGGTTTCTTTGAGAAGCGAGCGCTCGCCGAGACGCAAGATATCGAACACCATGTAGCGCAATTCCGCGTCGTCGGGCACCTCCTCATCGCCCTTCAGGACGGCTTGCAGGAGGCTGAAGTCTGGGCGGCCGTCCTCATCGAGGGCGACGAGCTCGCCGTCGAGAATAGCCTCGCCATCGATCAATTCGACCAGTTCGGATGCTTGCGGAAGGACCTCAGTGAGGTCCTTGCCGTTGCGGCTCGCGAGTGTCACCGAGTCTTCCGTGACGCCAGCAATGATGCGGTAGCCGTCCCACTTCATCTCGAAGGCCCACCGCTCGCCGTCGCTCTCCCCCAGGCTGATGTCGGCGGGGTTACCGACACTGCACAGCATTGGCTCAGGTAGGTCGGCGACGCTGATGGAGGTGTGCGCCTCAGGTTCATCGGCGGTCTCGGGTTGGTCCTTCATGAGCTGCATGAGCCACGTGTCTTCGCCACCCATACCTTTCGTGCGGATGAGGGCGAACCGCCGAGGCACGCCGCCGAGCCCGCCATCCGGTTTGCCGTGCAGGAGTGCGATGATCTCCTTGCCCTCACGCCACTTCTCGCGTTCGTAGGTGCCCGCGTCCCAGATGGTGACCTCGCCGGCGCCATATTCGCCTTTGGCGATCGTGCCTTCGAATGTGCCGTATTCGAGCGGATGGTCCTCGGTCTGGACGGCGAGCCGGTTGAGGTTGCGCCTCAGTGGCACTCCCTTGGGGACCGCCCAGCTCACCAGCACGCCCGCATATTCGAGCCGGAAATCCCAGTGGAGGTTACGAGCGTGATGTTCCTGAATGACGAAACTTGGTTGGTCGCTGTCCGCTGCGTGAGGCCTTGTCGTGGGGACCGGCTCGGCGGTCTTCGTCGCATCGCGCATCGAGCGGTAGGTATCGAGCCGGTCGGCCCCGAGAGCAGCGATCGGATCGATGCCCTGCGCGACGCGTTCAAGGACTTCTTCGTAATCCAGCTGACGCAACTCTCCCGATTCGATCTCCTCCCACGTTCGGGGAGCCGCGACCATAGGAGTGGTCCGGCCGCGCAGCGAGTAGGGGCTGACCGTGGTCTTCGACGCGCTATTTTGCGACCAGTCGATGAAGACCTTCCCGGCCCGGTCCGCTCGCTTCATGGTGGAGATGACCTCATCGGGATGGTCCGCCTCCAACGCCTTGGCGAGTTCATGCGCGACCTTGGAGACCTGATCAGAATTTGAGCGTCCGTCGAGCGCTGTATACAGGTGGATTCCCTTTGAACCGGACGTGACCGGGAACGTCGCCATGCCCATGTCGTCGAGGATCTCGCGGCACCACGACGCCACCTCCGCACACTCCGCGAGCCCAACGCCCTCGCCCGGGTCGAGGTCGAGAACGAGTCGGTCAGGATTGCGCGGCTGGCCGTTGCGCCCAAATCGCCACTGCGGGGTGTGCAGTTCGAGAGCCGCGACCTGCGCAAACCACGCGAGGACCGCAGGCTCGTCGGCAATCGGATAGGTGTTCGTACGACTCTTGTGCTTAATGTTCCCGGTGGGAATCCACTCGGGCGCCGAATCTTCCAGGTCCTTGCGGAAGAAGACTTTTCCGGGCTTTTCCGCGGTCCCAACCCCGTCGACCCAGCGTTTGCGAGTCACCGGGCGTCGCGTGATTTGCGGGATGAGAACATCGGCGACGGCGAGGTAGTAGTGAATGACGTCGGCCTTGGTGGTCCCCGTCTCGGGGTAGAGCACCTTATCGAGGTTCGTGACGGTCAGTGAACGATCACCGACCTGAAATGTCTTGCCTTGCCGCGCCATCGCTGCCCTTTCCTCGGTAGTGTCATGGTATGCGAGCGATATGGACCGGAGCCATCACATTCGGGCTGGTGAATGTCCCCGTCAAGGCATACAGCGCCGTAGAAGACCACGACATCTCCTTCCATCAGGTGCACGATGCCGACGGTGGCCGCATCCGCTATGAGCGACGCTGCGAGGTGTGCGGCAAAAAGGTCGAGTACAAGAACATCGACAAAGCGTTCGAAGAGGACGATAAGACCGTCATCATGACGGATGAGGATTTCGAGTCACTACCGGAATCCGAGAACGACGAAATCGAGGTCGTCCAATTCGTGCCATCGGACCAGGTCGATCCGATCATGCTCGAAAACACCTATTACCTCGAGCCGGCCGGCAAATCCCCAAAGTCCTACCTCTTGCTGCGCCAAACCCTGGAAAAGACGGACCGCACCGCTATTGTCACGTTCGCGCTGCGGCACAAAACTCGCCTCGGCGCCCTGCGGGTGCGCGGAAAGGTGCTCGTGCTCCAGGGATTGCTCTGGGCCGATGAAGTTCGCGAAGTTGATTTCAAGGGCACGAAGTCACGCGCGAAGATCTCCGATAAGGAACTCGAGCTCGCGGGTGCGCTCGTCGACCAATTCGCCTCAGACTTCACGCCCGAGAAGTTCGAAGACGAATACCAGATCGAGCTACGCAAACTCATCGACGCCAAACTCAAAGCCGGCGACACCATCGATACCGAAGCAACCTTCGGGGAGCGCCCCGACGATGAGTCGGCGGACGATGCCGAAGTCGTCGATCTGATGGAGGCGCTTAAAGCGTCACTCGATAAGAAGCGCAAGAAGCCCGCCAAGAAGACGACGAAGAAGAGCTCCAAAAGCGCCTAGTACCGCGAGGAAGTCGTGAGTAGCGCTGATCGATGGGAGCGGTTCGATTTGTCCCATGCCGCTTCGCCCGCCCCCGTGTTCCGAGCCCGCGGAGCCGGCATCTAC
Source organism: Bowdeniella nasicola (assembly GCF_900107735.1). GTDB lineage: Bacteria > Actinomycetota > Actinomycetes > Actinomycetales > Actinomycetaceae > Bowdeniella > Bowdeniella massiliensis. Next base: position 5,891 of record NZ_FNQV01000007.1, read on the forward strand.
GTCCTCGAGTTCGCTAACGGCGAGTACTACGTCGGGAAAACAACGAATCCCACCCAGCGGCTCACAACCCACGTCCGGCGCTGGGGCGATGTTTCAGCAATTCTCTTTCGTGATGTCGCCTACGAGGACCTCGACAGCATCGAGCGCGCCACAATTAGACAACGTCGGGCGGCGGGTTGGAAGCTGCGCAACGTCAAACATAATCCGGGTCATGCTCAGCCCAGCACTTTCGATGATGTGCTGCCCGTTGTCGAACAGCATCATTGGGCACTCGGCAATGCTTCGTACGATCTGGCTGAGCTGGTTGTCGCCGCGAAGAGGGACACTGAACGCCCAACAAAACTCACGAATTCGACTCTCGGCTCCACTCAGCTCTATCCCGGTTTACGGGTTGCGGAAGCTGTGCTCCTCGACCTTGCAAGTGTCATCGAAAGCGGCATTCCCGAAGTCGTGAGCACCGAGCGAACCTACTGGACGATTACGGACTACCCCGCGACATCAGGTGGTCGGTTCGCCACGTTGAATGTCGGTGATATGGAAATCCTCTTCTTTCCTCGTTCGCGTGGGGATCACTCGGGATTGGCAGCCATCCTTAACGTCGCACCCGATGACCGTCTGCCATGTCGCATCGCCGGAGGATACACGGCTCCAAATTTCACCAGTTACCGCGCGTCGGGCCCGGTGACTCACCTCATCGTCCCCCTAGGTCGTGTGTATGACGCGCTCCAACACCCCACAGTTCTAGCGTCGCTGCGAAAGCTAGTACTCATGCTGATGAGGTCCTCGACATCTGCCAAGTTCGCACGATGGCATAGTGCTGAACTTGCTCGCAGGGCCTTTGCGATCATCGCAGACGAGCAATCGCAATAACCCCTACATTGCCGCTGAAGCGTGCCACCCTGCGCGTCAGCCAGCCGTTAGCCTTGTCAGATGAGGACTGTCTATCCCCTTCGCACTGATCGGCTCCTCCTGCGACGCCTGGTCGAGGAGGACATCGATGTCATCACCGAGTATCGCAATGACCCAAAAATCGCAGAATTTCAGGATTGGGAGCTTCCGGTAACGCGCGAAAGAGTCGACCGTCAGGTCGCCAGGATGTCGACTTGGACCGATATCGTTCCCGGCGAACCATGCAATATCGGCATCGAATACGACGGCGAGCTCATCGGTGATCTGTATGTCGGGCTCGACGAACACGGTGGCGTGGCAGAAATCGGCTTCACATTGCGAGCGGGATACCAGGGCAGAGGCTTTGCGCATGAAGCGGCGCATGCACTCATCACCGATCTCATCGAACGTCTAGGCTGCCATCGGATTTTTGGCCAGCTCTCCCCCAAAAATGCCCGATCCGCCGCTCTGCTCGCAAAACTCGGCATGCATCTCGAATGTCTGTCTCCAAAGTCCTTCTGGTGCCGCGGCGCATGGGACGACAACATGGTCTACGCCATGAGCGATTCCGAGTGGCGCGCAAGCGCGGTGTAGTAAAGCACTTCAGTGCAGCACGAACAGCGCGAGTGCTCGGCTGGGTGATCCCTGTCGCTGCCTGTTCATATTCACGCTGTAGCACGTCTCGGAAGCGGCTGATAGCGGTCGCGCGCACGCTTCAAGTCACGCGCCTCAAGCAATCCTTCGTCATAGTCAGCCTGGACGCGAGCGAGTTTTGCACGAAGGTCACTAAGTTCTTTGTCGATGGAGGCAACGTCACCTTTGTTGGCTTGAGGCAGCAGGTCCGCCAGGTCGTCACGACCGAGGCGAGCACGGATAACGGCCAGCACGAAATCATCGACACCGTGAGAGCGCACTAAACCACACGCAGCACATCGGTAGCGATCGGAGTGCGTACGCATTGGTTGACCACACTCGTCACAGACATAAAGGCCAGAACCAAGATGACGGCGCGTGTTACGACGCTCTTTATTGGTCAATCGGTCGGGACTATCGAGCTCTTCTTGCACGCGCCACCAAAGATCGGGCGGAACAATCGGCTCCCACTGTCCTACGACAGGCTCGTTGGTGTCAGGATCACGCACGATATTGGCGTGACGGATGTACTTATCCTTCACGCCCTTACCCCTGGCCTTCTTATAAGTGGAATACCCAGCGTAAACCGGGTTACGCACAATGGAGTGAAGTGATGTATATGCCCACGGTTGCGCGCCGGGAACAGGTTTCTCTGCCTGGCCTGCAGCGCGGCGGCGGGCGTTGCGTTCCTTGACCACGGTGTGCATATGCCGTGGAGTGGTCGGAATATCCGGCAAGCCCGGCTGGTCTGAGCCAGACAGGGCGCGGGCGATGTCGCGCATGGAATTACCACGCTCAAGAGCACGGTAAATACCTAAAACAGCTTCAGCCTCAGAAGGGATAACCTCGCCGGCAGAGGTGTAACCGATAGGACGTACGCCACCAGAACACCAGCGACCCTGCTCAGCACGCTGTCGTTGAGCACGGGACTGCCTAGCCCCTTTGCGCTCTACCTCGCTGAAGGCCACGGCTGCTTTGATACGTGCGTAGATTCTGCCGCCATCGGTGGCGAGGTCAGCATCGCCGTTCGCGGTAACGAGCTTGAGTCCATGCTGCTCGGCCCTGTCGATCCACTCTTCAAGCTGTGCGGGCTGTCGTGTGAGACGGTCGAAATCCCAGCAGATGATTGCCTCGATTTCTCCGCGCTCATAACTGGCGACCATCGCGTCGTAGCCAGGACGATCTACGTCTTTCTTAGAGGCAGAGATCGACTGATCTACATAGGTATGTACGACCGTCCAGCCGCGCCGCGACCGCAAGGTGCTCGAGGAGGGATCACCCCACGAGGGCGGTGGTGAGCAGCGCATAGTCAGCACCGAGTAGCGCCGTGAACCACGTCGAGATTGAGATACAGACGACCCGGCAGGGAATGACTTCTCCCGTAAGGCACGGAGGCCCCCCAAGGCCGAGTGGAGCATCGCGCACGGCGACCGGGAAAGTAGCCGGACAACTATTCCCCGTCTCCGGACAGTTCAAGCTGTCTGGAGTTGTCATGGCGTACTCCCCGCCTCCCTCGTCCGACCTCACCCACTACCTCAACCTCACCGACGCCGTCGAACTTGGCTTCGGCGCGTATCAGACCCTTCGGCGATACATCGCCCAGGACAAGCTTCCTGCGGTCAAGGTTGGAGGCCGCATCAAGGTTCTGCGGTCTGACGTTAATGCCCTCGCGGTCCCAAAGCGACAGCCCACCTTCGAGGAGGTCGAGGCCGCCCATGCAGGACGAATGACCCCATCGTCGCCGGTGATATGCGATTCATTCATTCGAAAGCCATTCCTCACGGTGAGAACTGAAAAATGTCTGCGAGTCGGCCACTGTTTGATAAAAAACTGCAGATTCTTTCGAAAACAGAATTCCGTTCGTCTGAAATCGTTCGGCGCCTTAGCCGGGAGGAATCAGCGAACGCCGTCCTTGCCAAGGAGAACAGCCCACATGTCCATTCCGCCGTATCCCGACGGATCACATAATTCACCTGCCGATCAGCAGCTGAACCAACCTCCGATGCAGGAGTAGGGCCAGCAGCCGCATTACGAGCAGCAGGGACCCCAAGAACAGTACGGGCAGCACCAGGGCTACCGAGAGCAGAACGGCGCGGGCGGCGGCGCTGCGCACGCATCAGCGCAGAAGAACCCGTACTTTGATTTCACTGGATACCAGTTCCGGATGCCCACATCGTGGCCGAAGTCGGCAGGAGATGCGCTTCCGTCAATGCGCGGTGGATTCGGCAAGATCTTCAAGACCGCTGACATGCCCATGGATGCCAGAATCGGCTACTGGATCTGGCTCGTCGGCTGCGTCTTGACCATTATCGCCTGGTTCTTTTCGAACATGGCGATTGTGATCGGCATTGTCGTCAGCTCGCTGACCCTCGTTGGAGCAGGAATGATGAGTCTCTTCGGCGAAATCCGCTGGGGCGTCGTCATCGCCTTCTTCGCGACGATGATCCTGCAGCTGATCATGCTGCTTCTGCAGCTGGCGCTCACCCTGAAGATCAGGGAAGGCTCCGAATGGGCGCGAGCAGGCCTGACAGCCATCACAGTGCTCACCATCGTCTACTCGATCATCCTCACCATCGCAGGTCTCGAATCCGGTGGTGAAGCGATCGCAGTGGCCATCATCTCGACCCTTCTGATTGCGTTTTTCTGGCTGCCGCAGGCAAACGCATGGTTCATCAGAACCACTGAAGAAGCTGACCGGGCGTCGGGCATGAACCCCTAGCCGCACAGCTGATTTCAGAAGTGACCGAAGAGCGTTCCCTAGTCGATAACCAGGGAACGCTCTTCGCTTACAACGAGCACCCCTGCTCCCCGAAGCGCTTCTCCGAGAACATCGTTGACCGCCCACTCAAGAGAGTCAAGGGCGTCTTCTCCCCCGCTGATGGCATCAGCCTCGCAGTCGCTGACGCGGATGAGCGCGGCCCCGCCAATGGACACAACGCCATCATCGTCAGAGCCGTGTTCTTCAACTATGCGCGCCCACGCGGGGTCCAGCGCACCCGGGGTGCAAACACGCACCCGGACTCGGTATGCCAGGTCTTGAGTTGTGTGCCGATCAAACCAGTCATCAGACACTTTCCACAATGTCATGCTTCAAGTATCAGACCAGACAGCAGACACTGCAATGAGCGGGGCACCCCGCTAAACGTTGAACCTGAACTCGACCGCGTTCCGTAACCGATTGCAGTCTGCGCAGCAGACCCCCTGGGCTCGCGATTGGAGGATCGGAGGGCGGCACGCATCACGATGGACGTCGTCTATGTGAACCCGAAACCAGCCAACCTCTTCATCTCACGAGAAGACAGAAGGGATGCCCGGCGGGATCGGCCAGCACGTAGAGCGGTTCGTCGGGATCGTCAGTGCGATCAAGCAAGACCCGAGCCCCGATGGACTCGGCACGTTCTCTATGTCGCTCAAGTTCGGCGACGCTGGAGACGGCGAAGTCCATGTGCATCTGCATCGGAACCGCCTCCGACGGCCACGTAGGTGCGGCCGTGTCACGCTTCTTCTGAATCGCCATGACACGACGGCCTTCAGAGCTCACGAGCACAAGCCAATCAGCCGTGTCGGCGCTGCCTTGGGGCGGCTCATCCCCCTCGCGGTAGCGCAAACCCAGGAGACGACGCTAGAACTCCGCCAGTCCTCGGCAGTCAACCGCTTCGATGGCAGTGTGTACCAGCTCCGGGAACTCGCCAGCTTCTGTATCCCCGCCACACACGTCGTGGCTCATGCGACCTCCAGTGGTGCGATCTCCGCTAGCTCACGGGCCAGGCGATCTTGGGCCCGCTGCAAGGCGTACCGCGACTGCACGTTCAGCCAGTACTGCGGCTCGATGCCGAAGTAACGCCCCAGGCGCAGCGGCCCGCACGTCGTCACGACACCCGCTGAAGCGGGATGATACCGGCAACCTCGTCGGCCAGTTGGGCGCGCTGAATGCGTAACTCGTAGTGGGACTGCAAGTTCATCCAGAACTCCGCCGACGTCCCGAAGTACCGGGCCAGACGCACGGCCGTGTCGGCCGTAATGCCCCGCTTGCCATGCACGATCTCGTTGATCCGCCGGGGCGGAACACCGATGGAGACCGCCAACTTGTTCTGCGTGATCCCGAAACCCTCGATGAAGTCCTCCATCAGGATCTCCCCCGGATGGATGGTGGGAATCTTCTCGTTCGTCATGTTGCCTCCCTTCAGTGGTAGTCGACCAGTTCGACGTCATCGGCCGCGCCATCGGTCCAGCGAAAGCAGATACGCCACTGGTCATTGACGCGAATACTGAACTGACCTGCCCGGTCGCCCTTCAGCTGCTCCAACCGGTTTCCCGGCGGAACGCGCAGATCCTCCACATCTCGCGCAGCGTGCAGGTACTCCAGCTTGCGAAGCGTCGCGCGCTGGAGTTTCGGATCCAGCGCGCGGACGTAGATCTCGTCCCAGATCCGAGCCGTGCGCTTGTCGGCGAAGGATCTGATCACGAATCCAGTATATGACGGTAGCCATCAATAACGCTAGACGTTAAACCGGAACTCGACCGCATTCCGGTGATTTCGGAAACTTTAGTGCTAAGGCTGTCTCATGGGCTGCCGGAAAGCGGATTTCTGAGCCTCTGACCTGGGGATTGAAGGGCGTTGCGGCCTCGCATGCACAACCCGTCGGTGGCTGCTGACCACGATAGCACCCAAGGTGATTGGCTGGCCGATGGAGGACTGGCCGGCGCAAGTCGCAAGCTGGCCCTCACGCACGCCCGCTCAGATCTGCAAGGTGGACCTACATGTTCGCCTTACTGCCAACGCTCGCCTGGTAGGGGCACTCTCCGTCGTCGTTCCTCCAGTCGCACGCGTGGGGACCTTCATGGTGGTGCCAGCCGTAATATCGACCAGCATCTTCGGACCAGTGCTCACAGCGAGTGATCCTCGACGCGCGATCGGAGTTGTCCTCGGTCATGAGCCCATGATCCCACTCGTTGCTGGCCTCAGGCCCTAGACTGTTCATTCCCAGTAGTAAGCCCTCGGAACCGCTCGAAGAATCCGGTGAGCGCTTCGATGACCCGCTTCTTCTTGTCGCCGTGGTTGGACTCGCGGTTGAACCGTGACACGGGCGGCAGGATGCGGGTGATCTCAGTTCCGGCCGTGCGCAGCTGGCCGTCCCGGAATGCCGCATCTACGAACGACTGCGTCTCCTCCAGCTTGAGCTTGTGCGTTTCGATGAGCTCCTGAAGCTCGGTCTCGCGCTTCGCGGCGATGTACGCCTGCCACTGCTCATCGACCGCGCCCTGCAGCGATACCGACTCGACGAAGTCCTCGACCAGATCGCGCTTGCTTCGCAGGGTCGGGCTCGCATCGACAGCGCGCGTGATCTCGGCGCGGACTTCTTTGTCCTCGCCGTCGCCCTTCTCGGCGCGGAGCTTCTCGACGAGCATAAGGATGTAGTCGACGTTGATCTCGACCTGCTTGACGAGTTCAATCTCGAACACGACGTCCTCGTTGATGACTTCTCTGTCGCTGTCGCGGTCTCGCGTGTACTCGTCGCGGAGCCGCAGGTAGATGCTGGTGTAGTCCTGCCGCTGTCGCTCAGTGAGTGGATCGTTGCCGTCGAAGTCGTCGAACGATGTGAGGATGTTCTGCAGCCGCAGGATTGCGCCGAACAGCTGGATGAAGTCCTTCTGCGCCTGCTCCCCCACGATCTGCTGCCCGATCGGGAAGTGCGTGAGCAGTTCGGTGACCTTGTCGACGTACGCGCCGTAGTAGTCGCCGTACGGTTTCAACAGGACAACGCCGCGGGCATCCTTGTTGCCGAACAGCTCCAGCGCGGCGTTCGTCTCTTCCTCGAGGTCGCGGAAGGCGACGATGTTGCCATAGGTCTTCACCGAGTTGAGGATGCGGTTCGTGCGCGAGTACGCCTGGATCAGTCCGTGGGCACGCAGGTTCTTGTCGACGAACAGCGTGTTCAGCGTCGTCGCGTCGAAGCCGGTGAGGAACATGTTCACCACGATGACCAGGTCGATCTCGCGGTTCTTCATCCGCTGCGACAGGTCCTTGTAGTAGTTCTGGAACCGGTCGGCGCTCGTGTCGTAGCTGGTCCCGAACATGTCGTTGTAGTCCTGAATCGCGTCTTCCAGAAACGAGCGCGAGTCAAGGTCAAGCGCATCGGTGTCAAACGCTTCATCATCGAGGATGCCGTCAGCTTCGGCCTCATTCGCGCCGTAGCTGAAGATCAGCCCGACCTTCAGCCGCTTGTCCGGTGGCAGCTCCTCCATCTGCAGCTGGAACTGGTTGTAGTAACGGCGTGCGGCATCGATCGACGCGGTCGCGAACAGCGCGTTGAATCCGCGAACTCGTTTCCGCTCCTTGAGCGCCTCCGCCTGACGCCGGCCCCGCACTGAGTCGGCGACGTTCGTCACGACTCCGTGCTCGTAACTCGACGAGCGCTTCGTCTTCTGATCGAAGTGCTCCAGGGTGTATGCCACGACGTCCCGGATCCGACGCACGTCCAGGAGAGCTCGCTCACGGTCGATCGCTGACACCTGCGAGTCGTCGGGGTTTCCGACCTTGATGGTGTTGATGTAGTCGATCCGGAACGGAAGCACGTTCTTGTCCGTGATGGCGTCGACGATCGTGTACGTGTGCAGCTTGTCGCCGAACGCCTGCTCGGTCGTACGCAACTGTGGGTTCCCGCCGCTGCCGGCGTTCGCGGCAAAGATCGGCGTACCGGTGAACCCGAACAGGTTGTACTTCTTGAACGCGCGTGTGATGTCGGTGTGCATGTCGCCGAACTGCGAACGGTGGCACTCATCGAAGATGATCACCGCGTGGCCCGAGAACACTTCGTGGCCCTTGTTCGCCCTGATGAACGTCGAGAGCTTCTGGATCGTCGTAATGATGATCCGCACACCCCGGTCCTCGAGCTGCTTCTTCAGTACCGCCGTGGACGTGTTCGAGTTCGCCGCCCCTTTCTCGAACCGGTCATACTCACGCATCGTCTGGTAGTCGAGGTCCTTGCGATCCACGACGAACAACACCTTGTCCACACTCGGCATCTTCGATGCGAGCTGCGCTGCCTTGAACGAAGTGAGCGTCTTACCCGAACCAGTGGTGTGCCAGACGTATCCTCCGGCATCGAGTGTGCCGAGCGTCTTGTAGTTCGTCGAGATCTGGATCTTCTGCAAGATCCGCTCGGTCGCGACGATCTGGTACGGCCGCATCACCAGCAGGTCCCGATCCGCGGTGAGCACGCAGTACTTCGTCAGGATGTTCAACAGCGAGTGCTTCGCGAAGAACGTCTTCACGAACGCCGTCAGCTCGGCGATCGGCTTGTTGTTCGCATCGGCCCACCAGCTGGTGAACTCGAACGAGTTGCTGGTCTTCCTGCCCTTGCCAGCACCGCCAGACTTCTTCTGCTCGGCCAGGTGCCTGTTACGGGTGCTGTTGGAGTAGTACTTCGTGAGCGTGCCGTTACTGATCACGAACAACTGCACGTACTCGAACAGACCTGAGCCCGCCCAGAAGCTGTCGCGCTGGTACCGGTTGATCTGGTTGAAGGCCTCCCGGATATCGACGCCGCGACGCTTCAGTTCGATGTGCACCATCGGCAGCCCGTTGACGAGCATGGTCACGTCGTAGCGATTGGCGTACTTCGCCCCACCCTCGACAGCGTCGCCCTCACCGCGCGCGATCTCGTACTGGTTGATGACCTGCAGCCGATTGTTGTGGATATTCGTCTTGTCGACCAGCGTGATATTCTTCGTCGTCCCGTCGTCGCGCCTGAGGATTTGGACGTGATCCTCCTGCACACGCACGGTCTTTTCGACGATGCCGTCGTTGGCACCTGCAATCTTCGTCGTGAAGAACTGCTCCCACTCGGCATCCGAAAAGGTCATCCTGTTGACCCTCTCGAGTTGCGCGCGCAGGTTCGCGACCAAGTCCGCCTCGGAGGTAATCGGCAGGTAGTCGTAGGCCTGCCCCTGGAGGAGTCGGATCATCTCCTTCTCGAGCGCGGACTCCGACTGATACGCATCAGCCTGCGACGGGTCGTGAACGTACTCCGCGACAACCGTACTCTCCGACGAGACAGCGATCGGACCGTACGTACGCGCCGCTGCATCGCTCACGACGCCAGCTCCTTGAACGTCAGCAGCCGGTCACGATAGTGCTCGTACTGCTTGCGACGGGCAGCGAGCTCGGCCGGGAGACCGATAACGATGTCGCCCACAAGAGCGTCAAACTTGTCTAGCGAGCGGACGATTGATTCCTGTTCCTCTAGCGATGGCACAGGGATCTCAATCGCGCCAAGACCCATCGCCGACAACCTCTTGACCTTTGCGCGCGACACGTGGCGCTCCTTCTGCTGATGGAAATCAGCAGTCTGAACCGCATATGCCACGTACTTCGGGTTGAGCTCGGAGCTAAAAGTAAACGTGTCGTCGTGCGTCGCGATCGGCTCTTCACCGAGCCAAGCCACTGCCTTCCCCACGTCTGCGACTGTCTCGCCGACGCCAGCGAACACAACGCTGCCGGGTTGCGCATAACGAAGCTGATCCCGCAGCTCAGCTCGAACATTCCGCAAGGCCTGTGTCGCAGAAGTCCCGTAGGCAGTGTAGATCTCTCCGTAGTGGAGGCTTGGGATACCCGACTCAACGACGTCATTCTTGGTGAACCGGCGGCCTCGAACGAACGTCCCTAGATCGGCGAGCCTGATTCTTCGCCTACCGTTGGCACCCACGAGTTCGTCGCGATAGTGCTTGTACTGGGCGCGCCGCGCTTCCAGCTCCGCTTCCAGCTCCGCTTCCAGCGCCACTTCCAGCTCAGTGAACTTATCCAATACTCGCACGATCTCACGCTGCACCTCGAGAGGCGGCATCGGGATGCGTGCCTTCGCAACGTTCTGCGTCGAGATCGACGAGATCTTTGAGGAGGAGATGCTTCGCCTAATCTGGTCTCTAAACGAGCGGGAAGCGAAGAAGTACGACACAAACTTGGGGTCCATCGAGCTCGAGAACGAATAGCACGCATCATGAATCGCGATCGGTTCGTTCCCCAACCATGCGACAGACTTTCCAATGTCTTCAATCGTCTCGCCAGCTGATGCCATGATCACGTCGCCCGGCTGTGCGAAGCGAAGTGTGCGTGCGCGTTCGTGCGATACGTAGGAGATGCTCTGAACCGCAGAAATGCCGTACTTGGTATATATCTCGCCATAGTGAACGCACGGGACACCCTCGTCGATCATGTCGTCTTTGACGAAACGCTTCCCACGCACGACCCTGCCGGCATCACCAAGCTGTTTGTACTCCACTCCGCTCGGGCATAGTTCCTGGATCAGCTCATCGATGCGGCTCATGCGAAGAAGTCCTCGTCGATCTCTATGACCTTGTAGGTCTCTTTCACTTGCACGCCGACGCCGTACCGGATCATGAGGCTGGTGAGGCGCGTTCCGTCGATCAGGATGATGCGGGTCGGTACGTTCTCGGCGTAGGTACGCGCGCCGTCGGAGAAGCGGCTGGTGGTGATGAAAACGCCGCTGTCGGCTTTGCCGCTGAGTGCTCCAACGAACGCCTGGAGGTCGGGGCGTCCGACAGTGTTGCCGTCTTGGTAACGCTTGGCCTGGATGTAGACGCGGTTGAGGCCGAGGATGTCCTGATCGATGACACCGTCTATGCCACCGTCGTTACTGAGCTGGGTGACGCTGCCCGCCCCGGTGGTGCCGCCGTAGCCCATTGACAGCAGGAGATCAACAACCGCCTGCTCGAAGAAGCCTGGGTCTTTGTCCTGCAGCCGGGCGAGCAGCTCGACCGCGATCTCGTCGTGGATGCGCTCGATGCCGCTCTGCACCTGCTCGGTAGGAGTCATCGACGACTCTTCTGTCGGAGCGGTCGTTGCAGAATCGCTCGTCTTGCGGGTCGTGGTCGCCACGTACTCGCGGATCGGCGAGCTGGGATCCGCACCGAGCGCCTTGATGTCACGTTCCTTGGCACCGTCCGGAAACAGCTCGATGAGCTGCTTGCCGGCATCAGTGATCTGGTAGTGACCGCGTTTCGGACGCCTGAGCGCGCCGACGTTCGTCAAGAACGAGACGCCCCAGCCGATGCGGTTCTCATACTTGAGCGCGCTCCCGGACGGAAGCATCTCCTTCCTCTGTTCATCGGTGAGCTGCGCCTGATCAGCTACGAGAGGCTGAAATTCGCGCCAGTGGCGGATGATGCCATCGCTCATCACCTTGAGCGTCGGGATCATGAAGCCTTCCCAATTGGGCATGTCCGTCATGACCGCTCACCTTCCAGATCCGCCACGATCTCGTCGATTGCGGTGCGGAGCTCGGCCTGGCGCTCGACGATGCGCGCGATCTCGGCGTTCAACTCCGCGATGTCGACTTCCTCGCGAGTGTCCTCGGCCTCTACATACGACGACACCGCGATGTTGTAGTCGTTGGCGGCAATGTCCTCGTTACTCACGACGGTGGTGAAGTAGTCCTCGGGCTCGCGCGTGGTGAATGCGTCGAGGATTCTCTTCTGGTGCTCCTCAAGCAGCTTGTTCTTGTTGCCAACGCGCTTGAACTCGGCCGACGCGTCGATGAACAGCACGTCGCTGCTCTTCTTCGACTTTTTCAGCACGAGGATGCAGGTCGCGATCGTCGTGCCGAAGAACAGGTCCGGCGGAAGCTGGATGACCGCGTCGATGTAGTTGTTGTCGATGAGGTATTGGCGGATCTTCTTCTCCGCCCCGCCGCGGTACAGCACTCCAGGGAACTCGACGATCGCTGCCGTGCCGTTCACCGCCAACCAGCTGAGCATGTGCATCGTGAACGCGAGGTCGGCCTTCGACTTCGGCGCGAGGACACCAGCCGGCGCAAACCGTTCATCGTTGATCAAGAGCGGGTTGGCATCGCCGTCCCACTTGATCGAGTACGGCGGGTTGGAGACGATCGCCTCGAACGGCTCGTCATCCCAGTGGGCGGGGTCGGTGAGGGTGTCACCGTGGGCGATGTTGAACTTCTCGTAGTTCACGTCGTGCAGGAACATGTTGATCCTGGCGAGGTTGTAGGTGGTCAGGTTGATCTCCTGACCGTAGAAACCCTGACGGACGTTGTTCTTCCCGAGCACCTTGTCGAACTTCAGCAGCAGCGACCCCGATCCGACGGCCGGGTCGTAGACCTTGTTGACCTGCTTCTTGCCGACCACAGTGATGCGCGCCAGCAGCTCCGAAACCTCCTGCGGCGTGTAGTACTCACCACCGGACTTACCCGCGTTGGCCGCATACATCTGCATCAGGTACTCGTAGGCATCACCGAACAGATCGATCGAGTTGTCCTCCCACCGCCCCAGCGGCAGATCACCGATCGCGTCCAGCAGCTTCACCAACTTCTGATTGCGCTTGGCAACAGTTGAGCCCAGCTTGTTGCTGTTGACATCCAAGTCGTCGAACAGACCCTTGATGTCTTCCTCACTGTCGGTACCCAGCGCCGACGCCTCGATGTTCTTGAAGACCCGCTCGAGCGTCTCGTTGAGGTTCTCATCCCGCGCCGCACGCTTGCGAACGTTGGCGAACAGGTCGGACGGCAGAATGTAGAACCCCTTCTCCGCGACAACCTCGTCGCGCGCAAACTCCGCGTCGGAATCCGCCGTCAGCCGGTAGTCGAACGACGCATCGCCCGCATCGTGCTCGTGCTTGTTGAGGTACGCCGTGAGGTTCTCGGAGATGAAGCGATAGAACAGCATGCCCAGCACGTAGGACTTGAAGTCCCACCCGTCGACGCTGCCACGCAGGTCGTTCGCGATCCGCCAGATCGTTTTGTGCAACTCAGCTCGCTGCGCCTCTTTGGTGGTCGGTGCCATGGGTCATTCTCCTCGCGCCACTGCGCAATCACGATGTTGGGTTGTTGCTCTCACGATATCGCGTGCCCCTGACACTCGGGCCTCCCGCATCATCACCGCGTCGCGTAGAACGCCACAGCCGCTGCAGCCCTCACGTTCAACGAGTCGACGCTACCCATCATCGGGATCGTGACCGGGCGATCGAGCAGTGCGTCGGTCTCCGGTGTGACGCCGTGACCCTCCAGCTCACGCAGCGGGCATCAAGGCTGAATGATCAGTGATCGCGCCTCGACGCCGAGTTGCTCGGCGAGGGCGTCGACGGAATCCAGGGCGAGGTTGCGCTCGCCGCGCTCGATGCCGGCGAGGTACCGAGTCGAGACACCGAGCTCTTCGGCGAGACCTTCCTGCGACAGATGGCGCGCAAGGCGCAGATCGCGTACCTGCGCTCCGAGCACCTTTTTCAGCGGTTCTGTCACCCAACCAGCCTCAGGTCTGGTAGTCATGACTTCCAGGAAGTTATCGCTTCCAGTTGCGGTCCAGTTGGGTCACGCACGACTCGCGCTGCAACTACATCAGACCTCAAAAGAGAGCGTGACGATGTTTGATTCGCAGCAGATCCCCGACGGGAGCTCGACAGCTCTCCCCCGCGTCCTGCACACACCGCGTAGCCGCGCGTTGCTCTCGGAATCGTGGGCCCAAGCAGCGGAGGCAAAGCGGATGGAATGGGCAGGCAACGACCCCCAGCTGACGTACGAAGCCTATGCAGCGGGCGAGCCACGTCGCGCCTGTGGGCGCGCCCTTCTCGGTGAGGCAGCCCTGGGGACTGATGAAGAGAGCCTTGCGCTGATCGACGCCGACAATGCCGAGTTCCGAGCCGAGCACGCGGCATGCAACATGGGGGTTTGGCGTCTCGAGAACAACAGGGTGGAGCACTGCCATCTGTGCTGCCCGTTCCCGCCACTTTCGCCGACTCAGCGCGATGAGCTCCGACAGCTCCTATACCCACCCTCATTGCACATCGACCGCAGCGCCACCTGGCGCGTGGAACTGACCTGCCAGCACGTCGAGACCTTGGACGGGCACTCCGAGAGAAGATCACTGAGCGTGACATCGCCGTGTTCGAGTTCCTTGGCAAGGGTCGCTTCGCTACCGCAGCACAGGTCGGACAGTTGCTTGGAGTGACCAACAGTTCAGCTGCACATCGCCTTCGTGGTCTCAACGAGTGGCAGCACATGGTCAATGGAACGACCTTGTTCGATGGTCGCACGCTCTGGACTTTGGGCAAGAACGGTCTGAAGCGCTTGCTCGATGAAGGCAACCTGGAGCCGTTCGAGGTCGTCTCGTTGAAGGCTTCGGACATCAACCCGATCTATGTGAAGCACACGCTGAGCATCAACCAAGCGATCCTGACTGGCTTGTATTCGTCGCTCGGCTCGTCGGTGGGAAGGATCGAACTGGCTGAGGTTCTGAGTGAGACCGCCATCGAGCGCGCGTTCATGGATGTCGTCAAGCAACGTTCGGCAGACCAGGCTGTGATGGCTGTCTCTGTGCTCCGTGACGCCTACAGAGCCGCCGAGGCGGGCAAAGTCGCCTGGTCTGAGGTCGCAACTCTCTACCCGTCGTTGTGGGTTCCGGTGGATATCAAGGGCACCGGCAAGACCCACCGCCCTGACTTCGTGATCAACCGTGAGCACCTGAGGACGAGTGCTGAGCCTGTGTCGTTCGCCGTCGAGGTGGAGATCTCAGGAAAGTCTCCGAAAGAGTTGAGACAGGTGATGGCCGCCTACGCCCAGGACAGACAGTTCAAGAAGATCATCTACGTGATGAAGAGCGAGGCGTTCGCTCGCAAGGTACATCAGGCTGCGAAGGACGCTGGGATCGGTTCGAAGGTTGAGTTCGTCAAACTGCTCGACCGCGAAGGGCAGCCCTTCACAGGGAAGATGTGGCGACTGTGAAAGGTCTTGTTACCTACGCCTCTTCGTCATCCTTGTTGAGGAACTGATCTATACCGACACGTCCCCCGACAAAGACCACGGCAGCGGCTGCAACCCCGGCGACTCCGTACGCGACATACTTGGTGAGGTCCTTGAGAAACTGCTTGTTCTCGGAGTCCTTCGCTGACTCTTGTCGGGCAGTCTCCATGATCAGATCAAGGATGTCCTTCTTCTGTTCCCAGGTGAGTTCATCATCATCGAGTTGCCCCTTCAGGATCGCACGCACATCGGACCACGCTTGATGAACCTGTGCTTGGCTCTCGCTGTTACTCGCTAAGGACTTCTCCTGAGCCGTCTGGATCGTGTTTATTGCTTCCAGTGCGAATGCTTTGAACTCGGGGAACTGCGCTACTACCTTGAGAGCGACTTCCTTGTCCATATCGGGCATCATTGCCGCGAACCTCATGACGTTCTCTTTTGACAGGTTCCTGAAGGATTCAATCCCCAGCGCCTTCTTGACATCAACGTCAGTCTTGTACTTCAACTTGACCCTCTTCTTCGCCCGTCGTGGCGGCTTCAATCTCTTCTGGGTGACGC
The DNA here is from genome assembly GCF_900107735.1 of Bowdeniella nasicola. Lineage (GTDB taxonomy): Bacteria > Actinomycetota > Actinomycetes > Actinomycetales > Actinomycetaceae > Bowdeniella > Bowdeniella massiliensis. The sequence continues at coordinate 21,739 of NZ_FNQV01000007.1, forward strand.
TGAACGATGGAGTCAGCGAGTGTGGTCTCGATGATGTCACTCCTCACGAGAGCCACGATCCCCGCCTGCTGGATGTAGGTGCGTAGTCCTTTGGCTTCATCAGCCAGTTTCTTAATCTCTTTGCGAACGTGGTGGAGCGAGCCGTCAGGTGCGTCCCGTGCTTCACGCCAGTCTCTCGGTCGAACCTCAAACTCGACCGGCTCCAGCGCACCATAGGGACCGTCCGCAGTCACACGGAGGCGATAGATGGTCGCGTCATCCTTGTCTTCGAGAAGGTCAAAGCTGCGACCGAGAGACCATCGGATCACTCGTCGCGGTGCCAGAGAGAGGATGCCGTCGCGCAGCCGTTCCTGAGCCACCGCCGTGGCACCCGAGTACGCGGGATGCTCAGGGATCGCTGGATCGATGACCACTTTGACGTTGCGAGCCATCGTTGGTCCGACGTTGCCGACCACCAACTGAAGCATCGTGCCTTGCTGATTGTCCGGTTGGATGTCCGCCCACACGTAAGGCTGTGCCGCCTGAACCATCAGATCCCGCTGGATCTTGGTCTGTTCCTTCGACTGTTCAACAGCCTTGTTCGCGGGTCTGAGCGCAACGAACGCCGCCACGGCTGCTGCGACAGCGCCGATTGCCGCGACGACTGCCGCAACCGTGTTCGGGTCCATCGCTCTTACCTCTCAGCGTCCAGTAATCTTCCAATAACTTCCAGTAACCGCCCCGTCCAGTAGGTTCTTACTGGACGCAGATCGTTGAAATACCAACGCCTTAGACGTTGAACCTGAATTCGACGACGTCGCCGTCGGCCATGACGTAGTCCTTGCCCTCCATGCGCATCTTGCCGTGGGCGCGGGCCTCGGCGATCGAGCCCTGCTCGACGAGGTCGGCAAAGGAGATGACCTCGGCCTTGATGAAGCCCTTTTCGAAGTCGGTGTGGATGACGCCGGCGGCCTGGGGCGCTTTCCAGCCCTTGCGGATGGTCCACGCGCGGGCCTCCTTGGGGCCGGCGGTGAGGTAGGTCTGCAGGCCGAGGGTATCGAAGCCGACGCGCGCGAGCTGGTCCAGGCCGGACTCGGTGATGCCGGCTTCGGCGAGCATCTCGGCGGCTTCGTCCTCCTCCAGTTCCACGAGCTCGGATTCGAACTTCGCGTCGAGGAAGATCGCCTCGGCGGGGGCGACGAGGGCGCGCAGGCGCTCCTGCATCTCGGTATCTGCGAGGCCCTCGTCGTCGGTGTTGAAGACGAAGATGAACGGCTTGCTCGTCATGAGCTGGAAGGTGGCGAGATGCTCAGGATCGAGGCCCGCCTCGGCCGCACCCTTGGAGAGCAGGATGCCGCGCTCGAGCAGGTCTTTGGCGCCGAGCGCCGTGTCGAGGACGGCCTTGTCGACCTTCTTGCCGCGGACCTCCTTTTCGAGCCGCGGGATGGCGCGCTCCAGGGTTTGCAGATCGGCGAGGATGAGCTCGGTGGCGATGGTCTCGATATCGGCGGCGGGATCGACGCGGCCGTCGACGTGGACGACGTCGGGATCGGAAAAGGCGCGGGTGACCTGGCAGATGGCGTCGGCCTCGCGGATGTTGGCGAGGAACTGGTTGCCGAGACCCTCGCCTTCCGAGGCGCCGCGCACGATGCCGGCGATGTCGACGAAGGAGACCGTGGCGGGCAGGATTTTTTGCGAGCCGAAGATCTCGGCCAGGACCTTCAACCGTTCGTCCGGCAGCGGGACGACGCCGACGTTCGGTTCAATCGTCGCGAAGGGATAGTTCGCGGCGAGCACGCTCGCGCGGGTCAGGGCGTTGAAGAGGGTCGACTTGCCGACGTTGGGCAGTCCTGCGATTCCGATAGTTAAGGCCACGTCGTCCCACTTTACCTCCTTGCTAGGGCGGAAGTGGTGTGCCGTTAGCGACGCTCGCGGCGCTGTTCCAGCCGGTAACCGGCTATCGCGAGGACGCTCGCGGCGAGAAACCACGCGGCGACAATGCCCGCCGAGAGCCACAGGTTGATGGCGGGGTCCGTCATGATGAATTCGAGGTCAGCCGGTTCGGCGAGCGTACGCCAGGCCAGGGCGCCGAAGTGGTAGGTCGGCAGGAAGGGCGCGACCTTCTGGAAGACCTCGGGCAGCTGGGCGAGCGGCATGAAGAAGCCGGAGAGGAAGGACAGCGGCAAGAAGACGAGGTTAACGATCGTCGTCGCCGCTCCCGGGCGCGCCCAGTAGGCGATGGCCGCCCCGAACGGCGCGAACCAGATAGCGCCGCTGACGCAGATCGCGGCGGCGGCAAGGGCGCGCGGCCAGTGAAAGTCCACCTTGCCGAACAGGCTCGCGGTGGCGAGCAGGAGGGCGACCATCGCGATGGCGAAGATGATGTTCATCGCGAGTTTGCCGCCGAAGTACGTCGTCATCGTCATCGGGGTCGCGCGCATCCGGCGCAGCCAGCCCTGGGCGCGCTCGGTGGCGAGATCCGATCCGAAGGAGAACAGCGACTGGCTCACGACGCCGTAGGCCGCAAAGGAGACGACGAGGATACCGGGCACGGCAAGGCCCGAGGGCAGGACGTTATCGCGGTTAGTCAGGCCGAACATCGCAAAGAGGATGACCGGCAGCAGCACGACGCCGACGACGTATTCGGGCAGGCGACGAAAGCGGGTGACTTCGGCGCGGACTTGGGCGGCCAGGGCGCTCATGCGTGGGCCTCGACTTTCTGGTTGTTCGCGACGTGGATGAAGGCGTCCTCCAGGGAGGCGCGGGTGACGGTGAGCTGGCTGAAGGGCAGGCCGGAGGTGACGAGCGCCGCGACGGCGGCGTCAGCGTCGGTGGCGGCAAGGCGCAGCCCGTCGGCGCTCTGTTCGACGCCGATGACGCCGGCGAGCTCAGCGAAGCGCTCGGCGGGTGCGTCGGATTGGAAGGCGAGGACCATGCGCGCGGATTTCGCGGCGAGCTCAGTTGGGCTGCCGTCGGCGACGATCCGGCCGCCCGCGAGCATGATGACGCGTTCGGCATTGGCTTCGACCTCCGCGAGGTTATGGGAGGAGAAGATGACCGTCGCACCGCGGGCCGTGAAGGCGGCAAGGCCCTCCCAAAATCGCCGCCGGGCCATGACGTCGAGGGCGGCGGTGGGTTCGTCGAGGTAGAGGACGTCGGGATCGCCGATGATGGCGATGCCAAAGCTCAGGCGCTGGCGCTGACCGCCAGAGAGCTGGCCGACGGTCTTGGTGCGGTGGGCCGTGAGGTCGGCAAAGTCGAGGACCTCCGCGACGGGCAGCGGCGCCGGGTAATAGTGGCCGACGAGGTCGAGGATCTCGGCGGCGGTCAGCGAGGTGGGCGCATCCGTATCCTGCAGCATCGCGCCGACGCGGGCGCGCACCGCCCGATCCGTTGGTGAGCCGCCAAGCACGCGCACGGACCCGCTCGTCGGCAACTGCAGCCCGAGCATCATCTCGATCGTCGTGGTCTTGCCGGCGCCATTCGGCCCGAGGATCGCCGTCGTCGTGCCACGAGCGATGTCAAAGGAGACGCCGTCGACGGCCCGAATCTCCTCCGTCGTGCGGGAGCTGCGGGCCGAAAAGATCTTGGTGAGGTCGGTGGCGAGCACTGCGGTGTTCATGTCTTTCACGCTAGGGGCGGCTCGCGGCGCTGGGCAGGGTCCGCGGTCACGAGTATCGCGTGTGCCCACCCATGACTTGTGGCACCTGTGGGCGATCGCGCCGCCCGCTACGGTGGAGTCATGAATCCCCCTGCCGACGCCATCGATCCGCTCGAACGCGGCCTCGGTTGGGTCGGCATCGGCGCCTATGGCCTCATCGGAATCGCGGCGGCGAGCCTGCTGCCGCCCCTACCCGTGCTGTTCTGGGTCTGCTACGGGATTGGTCTCCTCGGGCATCTCGTCATGTTCGTTGCGCGCAACATGACGGTGGAGCGGGCGGCCGCCGTCGTCATTGCGCTCAGCACCCTCGCGCTGCCGTTCGTTGACGTCGCGGGCGGCCTCGCCTTTGCGGCGCTCGTGATTGCCGCCGCCGTCGTCGCGCTCCAGTTTTCGCAGCGCGCTGGCTACGTCTTCGTCGCGGCCCAGTGCATCGTGGCGCTAGCCAACCCCGGCCTCAACTGGCTGATCAACGTCCTGCTGATTGCTCTGCTCTCGCTGTTCGCGGTGTTCGTCTCTGGCTTGCTGCTACGCGAGGCCGAGGCCCGCGCCGAGCTAGCTGCCGCGCAATCCAAACTGGCCGAGACGACGCGCGCTGCCGAACGCCTGCGGATCTCTCGCGACCTTCACGACCGCGTCGGGCACCAGCTCTCCGCGCTCGCGGTGAACCTCGAGGCGGCGAGCCACCTGACGGCGGGCGCGCCGGCTCATGACCACGTCGAACAATCCCGCCTGCTCGCCAAGCGCGCGCTGTCGGAGATCAGGGAGGTCGTCTCCCAGCTTCGCGGCGATGACGACGACCCGTTCCTCGCGCGGCTTGAGGCCTTCGCCCGCCGCATTCCCTCCCCCAGGCTGATTGTCGATATCGCGCCGGACTTCACGGTCGATCCGGAGCTCGTGGGGGACCTCCTGCTTGCCACGCAAGAGGCGATCACCAACGCGGTGCGGCACGCGGATGCCTCCGCGATCCGGGTTCGCGGTGTGCGCGAGGGCGACCTGCTGCGGCTTCGCATTACCGACGACGGCAATGGCGTCAGCGAACTCGCGGTGGGCAATGGCATGCGGGGCATGGTCGAACGCATGAGCGCGATCGGCGGCAGCGCCCACTTCGATCCGGACCCGCCCGGCTTTACCGTCGAGCTCACTGCCCCGGCCGCTAGGAGCGTGCATGTCTAACCGGCTTCGAGTTCTCCTCGCGGACGATCAATTCCTGGTGCGCGCCGGGATCGTCTCCCTGCTCGGGCTCGATCCCGGCATCGACGTCGTCGCGGAAGCAAGCGATGGCGAGCAGGCCCTCAAGCTCGTCGCGAGCCACCGGCCCGATGTGCTCCTGCTCGACCTTCGCATGCCCCGCCTCGACGGCATCGGCGTCCTGACGCGGCTGCGGGAGGACCAGGACCCCACGCCCGTTCTCGTATTGACCACCTTCGACGACGATGAGCAGGTTGTCGCCGCGATGCGCGCCGGGGCGCGCGGCTATCTGCTGAAGGACGTCACGCTCGAGGAGCTCACGGCTGCGCTGCGGCAGGTTGCGGCCGGGCAGCGCTATATTCAGCCCGCGATTACGGCCACCCTCGTCGCGCACTTTGCCGACCCGGAACCGGCTGAGCCGCCCGCCTATATCCCGCGCCTGACCGACCGCGAGCTGGATGTGCTCAGGCTGCTCGCGGCCGGTTGGCCGAATCGGGATATCGCCGAATCGCTTCACCTTGCGGAAGGCACGGTCAAGAACCACGTCTCGGCGATCATGGACAAGCTCGGCGTGCGCGATCGGACGAAGGCCGTCTTGCGGGCGCTCGAGCTGGGCTTGCTGTCGCGTTCCTAGCCGAACAGGTCCGCAAATGAGCTGTAGAACCAGCCGATGCGGTTAACGAACAGGAAGACCTGGGCACAGAACAGGAGCTGTCCCAGCACCATTGCGGCCGGAGCCAGCCGTTGCAGCCACCGCCGCTTGGAGGTCGGCTCAGTATCGCGCGCGAGCTCGGGGCCGATGATCGCGATCAGCAGGCAGACCAGCGTCAGCACACCGACGATCGTCGCCAGCTTGGCAGAGGTCAGGCCCAGGGGCGTTGCTGGCCCCCACATGAGGTCAGTTGCGAACACTGTTTTCTCCGATCCACTTCAGCGCGGCGGGGAACTGCTTGTACCAGTTCTTCCAGCCGTGGCCGCCCTTGTCATAGGGCAAGACGTCAATGCGGTCGCCGGGCTTGGCCTTCGCCTTGATTGCGTTCGCATCCTCAATCGTTCCCGGGTCTTCCTTCGAGCCGATCAGCAGCAGACGGACGGGAATCTCGCGGTCCTTGTTCGCGACGAGTGCCGTCAGCTTGTTGGCATCGCGCACGCTCGGGTTGTTTGCCAGGCCGCCGTCGATCGGCGTGTTGTAGCCGTGGAACCACACGTTGGCGCCAAAGACGTCGGGATGGGTGAGGGCAAGCCTCGTCGAACAGTACGCCCCGGCACTAACGCCGGTGATCGTCCAGTCATCCTTGTTCGTCGAGACGTTGTAGTTCGCGCGAATCACGTTGGGGACGTCGTTGACGATCCACGATTCGACCTTCGGTCGGCCCGTGAAGTCGGCGCAGTCGGTGGCCTGACCGAAGATATTCATGGACGTGCTCACCACAATGGTGGGCGGCAGCGTTCCCGCATCGATCGCTTCCTGGACCCACTTTTGTACGCCGATCGCGGTCTGGATCGCTCCGGCCCGTCCCGGGTTTCCGGGGAGTAAATAAATGACGTTGTACGGCCCCTTCGAAGGGTCGTACCCGCGCGGCGTCCACACGCGAATCTCTTCCGTAATGCCCGACGTCGGGCCGGTGAAGCTGACCTTCTTAATGCCTTCTTCATCGGAGTCGACAAAGTTGACTTTGTAGGGCGAATCCTCCGGCGTACTGCTCGGCTCGATCGGGTCCGCAACTACCTCGGTAGGAGCTCCTTTCGGCACGAAAACCGAGAAGTACTCAAAGGCGTCGCCCGCCTGCTTAAAAAAGTCAAAATGCCGGTTGACCATGAGTGCGCCCGTCGTCACCGCAAGTACGCAGGCGGCGACGATCGCAAGGAGGCGCTGGAGAATTCTCAAGAAGCGGCCGCCTGGCGCACGGTAGATCAAGAAGATCGCGAGCGCCGTCATCGCCAGGGTGATGATGATGGCGCCGGCAATCACCGGGGTACTCGTTATATCCACGTTATGAAATTCTTGTGTTTGGATCTGGTAGAAACATCAACCGCCAGGCGGACACCTGTATGAGGGGTTCTCCGACTAGACGGCGATCGTGTCGGTACGGTGCGTCATGCTGGGAGCATGGATGCCTTAACTCTCGTGTTCGTTGTCCTCGCGCTGGCCGTGGGAGGCGCACTCGGCTACCTGCTCGCGGGCCGGAAGGACTCGGCGGAGAAGACCGCGATGGCCATGCGGATCGGGACCGCCGAAGGCAAAGTCGCCGAGCTGACCGCGCTGGCCGAGCGCCAGGCCGAAGACGAGGCCGGCTATCGGTCCCTGCAGCGCATGGTCGGTCCACTGGAGACGCGGCTCATCGAGCTTCATCGCCAGGTCACCACCACCGAGCGGGACCAGGCGGCTGCCGCCGCCGAACTGCGCGAGCAGTTGAAGGCACATGCGCTCACCGGAGCCGAGCTCTCCCGCAGCACCTCGATGCTCGCCGGGGCGCTGCGCAACGCCTCGAGCCGTGGCATGTGGGGTGAGGTGGAACTCGAGCGGCTCGTGGAAGCAGCCGGAATGCAGCGGCACACCGACTTCACGACGCAAACGGGGCTCGCCGGTGGCGCTCGACCGGACATGATCATTCACCTGCCCGCCGGCGCCGCCATCGCGCTCGATGCCAAGGTCCCCTTCGATGCCTATCTGCTCGCGACCGAACTCGCGGAGGACCCGAGCGCCGAGGCCGCAGCCCGGCGCACGGAGCTGCTGAAGGAGCACGCAAAGTCAATGAAGCGGCACATCGATGCGCTCGCTGCCCGCAACTACCCCGAGGCGCTCAATGGCGGAATCGACCTGACCGTCATGTTTGTTCCTGCCGAGCCCCTTCTCGCCGCCGCGTGCACCACGGATCCAACGCTCTTGGAATACGCCCTGCGGAAACGAATCTCGCTCGCCACCCCGGTCTCGCTGCTCGCGATTCTGCGCAATATCGCCGCCACCTGGTCCCGGGAGGAAGTGAGCGAGCGGGCAAGCCAATTGCTGGAGGCAAGCCAGGAAATGGTGCGACGCCTCGCCACGTTTGCGCAGCACCTCGATGGGGTCGGAAAATCGCTCGACGGTTCGATCAAGGCCTATAACAAGGCGGTGGGATCATTCGATTCGAGACTTACCGTGCACGCACGGGCGCTCGCTGACCTCGGCGTTGCCGACGTTCCGCAGGTCCGCCAGGTCGAGGTCGCGCCCCGAACGGTCAGCTACCAGGACGAGGATTAGTCGTTGCGTCGCACCTTGTGCGGGCGGTCCGGCTGGTAGCCGGCAGCTTTCAGGTCGGCGCGCAGGTTCTTTGGTAGCGAGAAGATGATGTCCTCCGTGGCGGTGCGGACTTCCTCAACCCGGCCGATCCCCAGCTCGCCGAGGCGAGTGACAACCTCGCGGACCAGGATCTCGGGCACCGAAGCGCCCGACGTCAGGCCGACGGTCTTCGCATCCTTGACCCACTCCGGGTCGACCTCATCGGCCTTGTCGACGCGATAGGCGGCGCGTGCCCCAGCCTCGAGGGCCACCTCGACGAGGCGCACCGAGTTTGACGAGTTCGCCGATCCGACGACAATCACGACGTCGCAGTCAGGTGCCAGCTTCTTCACCGCAACCTGGCGGTTTTGTGTCGCGTAGCAAATATCGTCCGAGGGCGGGTCCTGCAGCTTGGGGAACCGCTTACGCAACAGGTCGACGGTCTCCATCGTTTCGTCAACGCTCAACGTCGTTTGCGAAAGCCACACGACCTTGTCGGGATCACGAACCTCGACCTTATCGACCTCATGCGGGCCATTGACCACCTGGATGTGGTCGGGGGCCTCACCGTGTGTGCCCTCGACTTCTTCGTGCCCATCGTGACCGATGAGCAGAATGTCGTAGTCGCCGTTGGCGAACCGCACGGCCTCCTTGTGGACCTTCGTCACCAGCGGGCACGTGGCATCGATGGTCTGCAACTGGCGCTGGGCCGCCTCCGCATGGACCTGCGGGGAGACACCATGGGCGGAAAAGACGACCCGCGCGCCTTCGGGAACCTCATCGGTTTCCGAAACGAAAATCGCTCCGCGCTTGGTCAGCGTCTCGACAACGAACTTGTTGTGCACGATTTCCTTGCGGACATACACCGGCGCACCGTAGTGTTCGAGCGCCTTTTCGACCGCGTCGACGGCACGGTCGACGCCCGCGCAATACCCGCGCGGGGCGGCGAGCAAGATCTTGCGATCGGGATCGGCATCGACTCCCGGAGTCACCGCCGGGATCTCATCGGGGAACGCGGACGCACCTGCAAGCGAAGTCGGAGTAGTCACGATCCCTAGGCTACCGTGACGACCAATTTGCCGCGTTGGGGTGTGACACGTTCATCGGCCCTGCCATGTCCGTGCACTCTGACATGCTTAAGTCATGCCGCCAATCGATCGCTCGCTTGCCGCTACCGCACGGGAGACCTCCGCAGAGAACCCGTGGCCCTTGCGCCTGCTCAATACCAAGATCGATGAGTACATCAAAAAGATGAGCCCGCTGTGGGTGGAGGGCCAACTCGTCCAGGTCAATCGCCGTCCCGGCGCCGCCATGGTCTTCATGACGCTGCGCGATACCGACACCGATATGTCGATGAACGTCTCGATGTTCGCTCGGGACTTCGACGCCATCGAGGTGCCGATCGATGACGGGGCACACGTCGTGTTGCACGCCAAGCCGACGTTTTGGGTCAAGCGCGGTTCCCTGCAGCTGCAGGCCAAGGAGATTCGCTCCGTCGGGCTCGGGGCGCTGCTCGCGAAGCTAGAAGAACTCAAGCGCTTGCTCGCAGCCGAAGGACTGTTCGATCCCAAGCGCAAGGTCCCACTACCCTTCCTGCCGCGCCGCATCGGGCTTGTGTGCGGGCGGGAATCAAAGGCCGAACACGACGTTGTCGTGAACGCCCGGGCGCGCTGGCCCGGAATCGAATTCGACATCCGGGAAGTCGCCGTGCAGGGCGCCTACGCGGTGGCCGAAGTATGCGAGGCGATCGAATCGCTCGATGCCGATCCAGCCGTTGACGTCATCATCGTCGCGCGCGGCGGCGGCAGCGTGGAAGACCTCCTGCCGTTTTCCAATGAGCGCATGGTTCGGGTCGCGTCCGCGTGCGTCACTCCCCTCGTGTCCGCCATCGGGCATGAGACCGATACCCCGCTACTCGATCTCGTCGCCGATTTTCGCGCCTCCACACCCACGGACGCGGCCCGCCGCGTCGTGCCCGATGTCGCTGAGGAGCGCCGGCAGTTGTCCGTCGCGCAAGCGCGCCTCAACCAGGCAATTGAGCTGCGGCTGCAGCGAGAAGCCGAAGGCCTCGCGGCGCTGCGCCGCCATCCCGTCATGGCCCGCCCCGAGGTCATGCTCGACCGGCAGGCCGAGCTCCTGGTTTCGACTCGCGAGCGCCTCTCCCGGCACGTCGCTCATCTCATCGACCTCGCCGCGGCCGATATCACCCGGCTGCGTTCACGGGTGCGGGACCTCTCCCCCGCGACGGTCTTGGAGCGAGGCTACGCCGTCGTGCGTGACCGCGAGGGCCACGTCATCACCGACGCCGAACAGGTCACCGTCGGTGACCGTTATGACGTCATCGTCCATCGCGGCCGGATCGGCGTCGAAGTCGTTGCCGCCACCACCGAGAGCTTCACGGAAGGATCCTCATGACAGACCAACGCCCCGATATTGCCTCCCTCGGCTACGAACAAGCGCGAGACGAACTAGTCCGCGTCGTCCAACAACTGGAGTCCGGCGGTGCCGGCCTGGAAGAATCACTACAGCTGTGGGAACGCGGCGAAGCCCTCGCCAACCGATGCGAGGAGTGGCTCGCCGGCGCGCGGGAGCGCCTCGCGGAAGCCAAGACTCGCCGCGATCAGCCCGAGGATTCAACCGAGGAGCGTTCATGACCGGCACCATTCTCGTGATCGGCGAGGCCCTGATCGACGAAGTCCACCGCGGCGAGGACGTCGCCCGCCATCCGGGCGGCTCGCCCGCCAACGTCGCGCTCGGTCTCGCTCGCCTCGATAACGAGGTCACGCTCCTATCGCAATGGGGCAGCGACGCCGACGGCGAGCTCCTGAGCGATCACCTCACGGACTCCGGGGTTGAGATCTTTCCCGGCACCCGCACCGCGGCAGACACCTCCCGCGCCATCGCGACGCTCGACGAGGCGGGCGCCGCGACCTACGATTTCCAGCTCTCGTGGGACCCGCAGCCCGATGGCGACTTCTCCGAGGTCTTCCACGTCCATACCGGATCGATCGCCACCGTGATCCAGCCCGGTGCCGCCACGGTCGAGCGCCTGGTCGCTGCCCTGCGCTCCCAGGCGACGATCTCCCTAGACCCCAACGCCCGGCCGACCCTCATGGGTGAACCTCACGAGGCGTTCGCCCAAATCTCCCAGCTGCTCGTCAATGCCGACATCGTCAAGGCCTCCGATGAGGACGTGGATTGGTTCACCGGCGGTAGCCCTGTCACGGCCGTGGCCCAGGAGTGGCTCGATCGCGGGGCAGGCCTCGTCGTCATCACCAAAGGGGCCGACGGCGTGAGCGTCTACAGTGCCAGCGGTGAGGCGTCCCAGCCCGCATTTTCCACGACCGTCGCCGATACTGTGGGCGCGGGCGATTCGCTCATGGGCGGGCTCATCGATGCGCTCGGTCGCCTCGACCTGCTCGGGGCCCACCGCCGCCAGGAACTCAAGGCCATCAGCCAGGATGACCTTTCCAAGGTCGTGACGTGGGCGAGCGCGATTTCTGCGATCACGGTATCGCGCGACGGCGCGAACCCGCCAACGACCGCCGAGGTTCGGGACTTCCTATCTGAGCGGGACATCGCCTCCCCCTTTTAGGATCGGTAAGCTGCCACCATGACGAATGCGTGGCACACCCCCGACGGGGCCCTGCAGCTCCTGATCGAAGGCAACACTCGCTTCGCCTCCGGGCACCCGCACCACCCCCGCCAGGACGCCGCCGCGCGCGCCACGCTCCTGAATGGCCAAACACCGCACACCTGCGTGATTTCCTGCGCGGATTCGCGCGTCCCCCCGGAAATCCTGTTTGATCAGGGCTTCGGCGACATGTTCGTCGTGCGCAACGGCGGCCACATCCCCACCGATGTCGTCATCGCCTCAGCCGAATTCGCGCACGTCGTCGCCAAATGCTCCCTCATCGTCGTTCTCGGCCACGAGGGCTGCAAGGCCTTGGAGTTCGCGCGAGTGATCCGCGCTGGCGAGGACGTCGACCTACCCGGCTCAACCTCGGTGTTGACCAACGGTGTCATCGCCGATCTCGTCAACGACGACGGTTCGCTCTTCCCCACGGTTTCGCGCATCGTCGATCGGCTCCGCGGCTCCCAGGTGATCACGAAAGCCGAAAAGGCCGGCAAGATCCGCGTGCTCGGTGCCGGATACCACCTGCACAGCGGCCTGGTGGAGTGGCTCTAGTCCAGCAGGCTTGTCACGAGATCAGCGATCTCGCTTCGCTCCGACTTCGTAAGCGTCACGTGCGCGAAGAGCTTGTGGTTCTTGAGCTTTTCGATCACTGCCACGACGCCATCGTGACGCCCCACGCGAAGGTTGTCGCGCTGGGCGATGTCGTGGGTGAGGATCACCTTCGCGTTCTGACCCACGCGCGATAGGACCGTCAAAAGGACGTTGCGCTCCAGCGACTGTGCCTCATCGACGATGACGAAGGCATCGTGCAGGGTGCGGCCACGAATGTGGGTGAGCGGCAGGATCTCAAGCAGGCCGCGTGTCGCCACTTCTTCGGTCACCTCCGGAGCAACGACGGCAGACAGGGTGTCATAGACGGCCTGGCCCCACGGGTCCATCTTTTCCGCCTCCGAGCCGGGTAGGTAGCCCAGTTGCTGACCGCCCACGGCATATAGGGGACGGAAGACCATGATCTTGCGGTATTTGCGCTGCTCGAGGGTGAGCTCCAAGCCCGCCGCCAGGGCGAGCGCAGACTTACCAGTTCCGGCCCGACCGCCAAGGGAGAGGATCCCGATGTCATCGTTCATGAGGTGTTCGATCGCAACCCGCTGTTCAGCGCTGCGCCCGCGCAGTCCGAAGATCTCGCGATCGGTGCGGATGACACGCAGTTTGCCGTCGGCCCCGACCGTGCCGAGCGCGGAACCACGCGCGGAGGTCAGGATCACCCCGGTATGGATAGGCTGGTCGGCCAGCTCATCGCCGGCCAGCAGGTTATCGATCTCGAGCTCGCCGTGTTCCCACAGCTGCGACATTTCCTCTTCGGTCAGCTCGGCCCGCGTCATTCCCGTCCAGCCGGACTCGATAACCTGCTGCGCCAAATACTCCTCGGATGCGAGGCCGACTGCAGAGGCCTTCACACGCATCGGCAGGTCCTTGGAGACCACGACGACGTCGTGGCCGTCGGCCGCGAGCTGCGCGGCTACGGACAGGATCCGCGAATCGTTGTCCCCGAGCTGGAGCCCAGACGGCAGCGCATCGGACTTCTCGTGCTGCAAATCGACCCACAACCGGCCGCCGTCGCCGACGGGAACCGGCATATCCAGCCGGCCAAACTCGACGCGCAGGTCATCGAGCGCGTGCAGGGCCTGGCGGGCGTAGTAGCCGAGTTCGGGGTGGGAGCGTTTCAGCTCGAGTTCCGTGACCACGATGATCGGAAGCACGACATCATGCTCCGCGAATCGCTGCAGGGCGCCGGGATCGGACAGGAGAACGGAGGTGTCGATGAGATAGGTGCGCACACCCTCTCGACGTTCGATGAGCGGTGTGGACGTCATATCTGAAACCTAACCGGCAAGCCGGCTGCGTGCATGCTCGCCGCGCCAACGGGCGGCAAGGCCGCCAAGAGTTTGCCCGCTGCTCACCTCGCCGCTACTCGGACAGCGCGGCCGCCACCTTTGCGCTGCGCCACAATAGGGGCAGCGACGAAGGAGAAATCATGAGCTTGCGGCCCGCGCGCCTCGCCGGAACGATCACGGTTCCGGCCAATAAATCGGTGGCCCAACGCGCCCTCATTGCCTCCGCCTTGGCCGGCGAGCGCCTCGCCGATCCGCCGCAGTTGCGCATCGAGAATCCCGGCGCCGACATCGTCTCCACCGCGCACGCGATGGCGGACCTCGGCGCCCTGAGCATCGACGTTCTGACCGACGACCTGCTGGTCGCGACTTGCTATGGCGCCCCCGAAACCCTCGGCGCCCCCGACTCGCCCCTCGTTCTCGATTGCGGAAACTCGGGAACCGGCATGCGGCTGCTCATGGGAGCCCTCGCCGGCCTGCTCGCCGATCGCGAAGGCGCCGTCACCCTCACCGGGGATTCCTCGCTGTCGAGCCGGCCCATGGAGCGGGTGGCCGCGCCGCTGCGCGAGATGGGTGCTCGCATCGAAACATCAAAGGGCACCGCCCCCGTCACGATCACCGGCCCGGCCCCGCTGCACTCCATCGATATCGAGCTGCCCGTGCCCTCGGCCCAAGTCCTCGCCGCCCTGTGCTTTGCCGCGCTGGCCGCCCCCGGCACCACCCGCATCACGCTGCCCGGACCCTCGCGCGACCACACCGAGCGCTTCTTCGCCTTTTGTGGCGTCGATATCCGCCGCGAGGGCGCCCCGCAAACCCGCACGACGATCACCGGGCCCGCGCGCCTTGCCCTGCGCGAATTCAGTGTCCCCGGCGACGAGTCCTCCGCGGCCTTCTGGCTCGTGGCGGCCACCATCCACCCCGACGCCGACCTCACGCTGCCCTCCGTCGGCCTCAACCCCACCCGCACGGCCCTGATCGCCACGCTGCGCCACATGGGCGCCGACATCACCGTCACTCCCGATGACACGACCGGTCCGGAACCCTCCGGCACGATCGAGGTCCGCTCCGCACCGCTGCTGTCCCCCATCACCATCGCGGGCGCCGAGACCGCAGACCTCATCGATGAACTGCCCATCCTCGCCCTCGCGATGGCGGGCGCCGGCGGCACCAGCGAACTTCGCGACGCCGCCGAGATGCGCGTCAAGGAATCCGACCGCATCGCCCTGACCTGCGCGATGCTCACCGCCGCCGGCATCGACGTCACCGAAACTCCCGACGGCTGGCGCATCACGGGCTCGCCGCGCCGCTACCCCAGTGCCGACGCACCGCCCGTAACGATCCGGACCGACGGCGATCACCGCATCGCCATGGCCGCCGCGATCCTCACCGCGAGCCAGCTGGCGCCCCGCGCGATCATCGCCGACGATCCGCACTGCGCGGCGGTCTCCTATCCCGGCTTCGCGGCCGATCTCGCCGCGGTAACTGAACGCCGCGACGCGCCGCAGCAGTGATCCGGGGGATACTAGGCGCATGACCGGGCGCACGTTCACTCTCTTTGGCCATCACATCGGCTATTCGGCCTCCCCGGTGATCATGGCCGCGGCCTTTGCCGCCCTCGACATGCCCCACCGCTACACGCTGAGCGACGTCAGCCCCGAGGACTTTCCCGCCGCACTGAACGCGCTGCGCGGCACCGACGGCGGCGCCAATGTCACCGTCCCGCACAAGCAGCGCGCCGCCGAACTCGTCGACGAACTCACCGGCCCGGCCGCGCGCCTGGGCGCCGTCAACACGATCGAGGTCGACGGGGACCGCCTCATCGGCCACAACACCGACTATCCCGCGATCCTCGACGAGCTCGACGCCCTCGGAACAAAGCCCCGCCGGGCCGCCGTCCTCGGTGCGGGCGGCGCCGCGAGCGCCGTCACCCTGGCCCTTGCCGAGCGCGGTATCGAGGCCACAACGCTCGCGCGCCGGACCGGCACGTGGGGGCAGATTGCGGCCGAAGTGCCGCGCTGCGACCTGCTCATTAACGCCACCCCAATCGGCACGCAGTCCGATCAGCTACCCGTCGATCGGGACCTGCTGCGCAGCGATCTCGCGGTCTTCGATCTCGTCTACCGGCCCACGCCCACCGCGCTCGTGGCCGCCGCCCGCGAGCTCGGCGCACCCGCGCGCGCCGGCGCTGGGATGCTCGCCGGCCAGGGCGCCCGCGCCCTTGAGATCTGGACGGGAACCGAGGTCCCGGTGCGCCCTATGCTTACCGCCCTGCTGACAACCCTGGGAGCCAGCCATGTCTAGTGTCATCCTCGTCGGAATGCCCGGCGTCGGAAAGACGACCGTCGGGACCGAGCTCGCGCGCTCGCTTAACCTGCCCTTTATCGACCTCGACGAGGTCTTTGCCCGCGAGGAGAACGCGAGCCCCGCGGACTATATCCGCGCCCACGGCGAGGCTGCTTTCCGCGCCCGCGAGAGCGCGCTCATCACCCGCGTCGTCACCGGCGATGCCGCCGTCTATGCCACGGGCGGCGGCGCCGTCGTCGATCCGATCGCACGCTGGCACCTGTGGCATGCGGGCACCGTCGTCTGGCTCGACGCGCCCGATCACGTGCTGCGCAACCGGTTGTCGATGGATGAAACGCAGCGGCCGCTCACGACGACGGCCGAGCAGCTAGCCGAGCGCCGCACCCAGCGCCTGCCCTACTACCGCGCGGCCGATATCCACGTCGATTCGACGGCGCAGGCCGAGCGGATCGCCGCCCACATCGCCGAGCAGCTCGCCGATCTCAGCCGGGCGCGCGCTGCCGGCCGGCCCGATCCGGGCCGCCTGCTGTTCAAGATGATGACGCGCCGAGATCACCCGATGGGCCCGGCGCAGGCGACGATCGCCTTTGCCGACCGGCTGCCCGGCGCCTTCCTGTCCGATCTCTTCGCGGACGCCTCGGCCGGCACGCCGGTGCTCGTGGCGGATAAGAACCCCGCCGCCGCGCACCCCGACCTCATGAGCATCCTGCCGAGCTCGCGGCAGTGGCTGCTCGACGCCGGAGAGAAAAACAAGCGCCTCGCCACCGCCGAAGCGCTGCTGGAGTTCGCCGCGAGCGTGCGCGCTGAACGCAAGGACGCCTGGCTGGCGCTCGGCGGCGGCACGACGGGCGATCTCGTCGGCACCGCCGCGGCGCTGTACATGCGCGGCGCGCCGCTCATCCAACTGCCGACGACGTGGCTCGCGATGAGCGATGCCGCGATCGGCGGCAAGGTCGCCGTAGACCTGTCGGCCGCGAAGAACTCGGCTGGCGCGTTCTGGCCGCCCGTCGCCGTCATCGCCGACGTGTCCACGCTGACCTCGCTGCCGCGCGATCTCCTGCTCGATGGCATGGGCGAAACCCTGAAGTCGGGCCTCATCGGCGATCCCTGGCTCTTTGACCTCGTCGAGGCCAAGGGCCGCGCCGCCCTGTCGACGAGCGAGCCCGATCTGGCGGCGCGCTACGCCATGATCGAGCGGTCCGCGCTGCTCAAGCTCGGCGTCGTCGAGCGCGATCCCTTCGAGGAGGGCGAGCGCCGCAACCTGAACCTCGGCCACACGATCGGCCACGCGCTCGAGATCGAATCCGGCTACCGCCTGCCCCACGGCCGCGCCGTCATCTTGGGCCTGCGCGCCGTCGCCCACATCGCCCGCGGGCGCGGCGCCGATCCGGCCTTCATTCAGCGCATCGACGACGTCGCGGCGGACCTCGGTTTCGAACTCACCCGCCGCTTCGATCCCGCCGTCGTCACGAGCGCCCTGAAGGGCGACAAGAAATCGCACCGCGGCAAGGTGCGCTGGATCCTGCCGATGGCGCTCGGCGAGGTCGTCCAGGCCGATGACGTGAGTGAAGCCGAAATCGATGCGGCCCTCGCGGCCATCTCGGAGTAGCGATGCGTATCCTCGTCGTCAACGGCCCGAACCTTTCGATGCTCGGCACCCGCCAGCCGGAGATTTACGGCTCGATGAGCCTTGCCGAGATCATCGCGGAGATGCGCGAGCACGCCGCCGGGCGCGGCCATGAGCTCGCTGATTTCCAGTCCAATCACGAAGGCAGCGCGATCGACCGGCTCGAGCAGCGCGACTTCGATGCGCTCATCATCAACCCCGGCGCGTGGACGCACTACTCCTATGCGCTGCGCGACGCCCTGGCCGCGCTGAGCTGCCCCATCATCGAGGTGCATATCTCCGACGTCGAGGCGCGCGAGGACTTCCGCAAGATCAACGTCATCCGCGACGTGACGAGCGCCCACATCGTCGGCCGCGGCTGGCCGGGCTACCTCGAGGCGATCGACGCGCTCGGCTAACGCCCCATCCGCCGTTCGCGCTGCCCGTAGTCACGCAGCGCGCGCAAGAAATCGGTGCGCCGAAAATCCGGCCAGTACGCCTCACAGAAGTAGTACTCAGAGTGCACGGATTGCCACAGCAAAAAGCCGCCGAGGCGCTGCTCCCCGCTCGTGCGGATGACGAGGTCCGGATCGGGTAGACCCGCAGTGTACAGGTGCGCGGTGATGTCCTCGACGGTGAGCGAATCGGCGACCTCACTGAGTTCGCGGCCACTCGCGGCCTGGGAGCGCAGGAAGTTTCGCACGGCGTCGGTGATCTCGTGCCGTCCCCCGTAGCCGACGGCCACGTTGACGACCATCGCGTCCTTCGCCACTCCGCTGCGGCGATTGCGCGCTTCGGCCTCCGCCAAACAGGTGCTGGCCGCCTCGGGCAGCAGTTCGAGCGCCCCGGCGACCCGCAGGCGCCACCGCCCGTCGTCGGCGATCTTGTCGACGGCGCCGCAGATGATGTCGAGCAGCTGGCTGAGCTCGTCGCTGGAGCGCGAGAGGTTATCGGTGGACAGCATCCACAGGGTGACAACGTCGACGCCCGCATCCGCGCTCCAGGTGAGCAGCTCGGAGATCTTGTCGGCGCCCTTTTGATGTCCGTGGAAGGCGGGTGTGCCGAGGGCCTTGGCCCAGCGCCGATTGCCGTCCAAAATAACGCCGATATGCCGCGGAACGTTGTGCTTGTCGAGCTGGCGCGCAAGCCGTCGCTCGTACATCGGATACAGCAGCGAGCTCAAAGCCATGTGCGTTCCTTCCTCGCGGGTGCGTGGCGGGTTTCCCTTCCGTCATTGTGTCAGGAAAATAGGGACGTGAGATGGACTTCTTCTGCTCGACTCTATCCAACACGTGTGGTTACGATGGCGTAGGTTACGAGTGCGTAAGTTAGGAGGGTTCATGACTCATCACGTGAAGATTCGCTCGACGTCATCCACGTCTGCCCGCATGGCTGATCGGATGGAGGATATGTTCGAACAGGTCAAGCCCCGCTTCCGCGGCTGGATCCACGCCGTCACCGCTCCGCTCGCGCTCGCCGCCGGCATCGTCCTTATCGCGCTGACCCCGACCGCCATGGGCAAGATCGCGGTCTCCATCTTTGCCGCCAGCACCGTCGTGCTGTTTGGGCATTCGGCGGTCTATCACCGCGGCACGTGGTCCGCGAAGGTCGGGGCGATCCTGCGCCGGATGGATCACGCCAACATTTTCTTGCTCATTGCCGGAACCTATACCCCGCTCTCGCTCTTCCTCCTCGACCGCGCCACCGCGACGACGGTGCTCACCGTTGTCTGGGGCGGCGCCCTCGCCGGAATCCTGCTGCGCGTGCTGTGGCTGCACGCCCCACGCTGGCTGTACGTGCCGCTATACATTGCCCTTGGCTGGGTGGCCGTCTGGTTCCTGCCGCAGTTCTGGCACGCCGGTGGGCCCGCGATCGTTTGGCTCGTGGTCGCCGGCGGCATCTCCTACACGCTCGGGGCCGTCGTCTACGCGCTGAAGTGGCCGGATCCCGCACCACGCTGGTTCGGCTTCCACGAGATTTTCCACGTCTGCACGGTCATCGGGTACGCCTGCCACTGCGTCGCGGTCTTCATGGCTGCGCTCACCTTGCGCTAGCGAGGTAACGCGCGTGGTGACGCGCGGAGCTCTAGGCTGGTGGCATCGAAAGGAGCCACCGATGTCAACCTTCCTCACTCCCCCTTGGGAGCTTCACCGCGCGAGCGCCGATACCGTCCTGGCCGATATCGACCCCGATGCCACGCCCGGCTGGGACGCGGGCAAATCCGCCGCTGAAGAGTTCATGGCGGCGCGCGGCGAACTGCTGTCCGAACTGCAAGAACGGCTCTACGCCAACGGTCGCAGCGGCGGTGACAAGTCCGTGCTCCTGGTCGTGCAGGGAATGGATACTTCGGGCAAGGGCGGCGTCGTCCGACACGTGCTTGGGATGGTTGACCCCCAGGGTGTCGCGCTGCGCTCCTTTGGAGTGCCGACGGCAGAGGAGAAGAAGCATCACTATCTGTGGCGAATCCGCCGCGCCCTGCCGCCGGCGGGCAAGATCGGCGTCTTTGACCGTTCGCACTACGAGGACGTCCTCGTCGTGCGGGTCGACAAGCTCGAACCGAAGACGGTGTGGGAGCCACGCTACGAGGAGCTCGTGAAGTTCGAGCAGAAGGCGGTCGATAGCGGTATCACCGTGATTAAGGTGATGCTGCATATCTCCAAGCAGGAGCAGGGGCTGCGCCTCATGGAGCGCCTGGACCGGGCAGATAAGCACTGGAAGTTCAACCCGCATGACATCGATGCGCGCTCCAAATGGGAGGACTACCAGCAGGCCTACCAGGATGCGATCCAAAGGACGACCACCGACGAAGCGCCCTGGTACATCGTGCCCGCAAACAGCAAGTGGTACTCGCGACTCGTGATCACCGAGTTGCTGACCAAGGCCCTGCTGGACCTGGATCTGCAGTGGCCCACTCCGCGCTGGCACGTCGATGTCCAGCAGCGGCGGTTGAAGGAGACCATGGAGCCCGAGACGATCGAGCTCGCGGACAAGAACGCGCCGAAGGCCGAGGCAAAGACCGAGGCCGAGCGCGAAGAGCTGCAGGAAATGGTCGCCGACTTCGTCGACGACTACGAGCCGATCGACTCTAAGGACGACGGCAGAAAAGACAAGCAGAAAAAGAAGGACAAGAAAAAGTCCGAAGACAAGAAGCAATCCAAGAAAAAGGACGACGATAAAAAGTCGAAGAAGAAGGACAAGGACAAGAAGTCCAAGAAAGATAAGAAGGCTAAGAAGGACAAGAAAAAGAAGAAGTCCTAGCCTTCGAACCTCTCTCGCAGCCAGCTAGCGAGGGTGCCGTCAGCGATTCGCGCGTCGATGAGTTCATGCTCGCTCGGGTCCTCGATCACGACGACGAGGTGTTCCTCATCGCGCGCATCATCGCGGGCCATGATGACCTCGCCGTCTTCGCTACCGGCCAGCGCGAATGATGGCGACAGGCCCAACTCTTGGAGCGTGGTCCAGACGATCTCGGCACGCTTCTCATACGGTTCGCTGAAGCGTCCCTCGTCTCCGCCCCACACGGAAGGAATGCCGTCCGGAGTGCGGGGGAAGGGAGTGGACGCTAGGTCGCCGCGGCGCTCGAGCTCTTCCCGCGCTTCACTGTCCGGGTCGTATTCGGGAGCACGTTGCCCCAGGACGGTCTGCGCGTAAGGCCCTTGGGTGGGCTTGAGATTCGGGTCGATCGGAATGTGGCGACGCCGGTCTCCTGATGCTTCACCGTAAAGCTCTTCTTCCCGCTCATCAGCGTGGAACGTGGCCTTGCGGATGTGTCGCGAAAACGAGCTGAACAGCAGCCAGCCGCAGATCGCGAGCACAAGGAAGGTCATGAATCCGTAGATGCCGGGCGACACGAGGTACGGATCGATCTTCGCCGGCGGCGAGGGCTCAACACTTAGCCAAATCATGGACGGGGCACACCCTTTGATCGCGAATTTCTGCTGTCTTCAGTCTATGTCAGCGGACTTTGTCGCTGTCCGCGTCATCGTCGATTCCGGCGAACAGGTCATCTTCCATTTCGGCGACGTCTACGACCGTGCGAGCCAGCTCGAATTCTTCCCACGGCCAGACTTCCGCTTCGAGATCGCGTGGCACTTGGAAGAAGAACCCTTCGGGGTCGATCTGGGTGGCGTGTGCGCGCAGCGCAGCGTCTCGCTGCGGGAAGTAGTCACTGACCTCGATCCGAGCGGTCGCGGTGCGCTGCGGGCGATCACCCCTGCTCTTGAGCCATTCCATAAAGGGAGACTCCAGATCCCGTTCGATCATCGCGTCGTGAATCGCGACCAGCCGATCCTGACTGAACGAGACGTCGTAGTAGACCTTTGAGACCTGCCACGGCTCGCCCAATTCCGGGTGGTAGTCCGGGTCCGCTGCGGCATCGACCGCGGCAAGCGAAATCTTGTGGGTGGCAATGTGATCGGGGTGTGGGTAACCGCCGATCTCGTTGTATGTGGTGAGCACATGCGGCCGAAAATCTCGTATCTGGGCCACGAGCGCGGGCACGGTCTGCGAATCGGGCGCCAATGCAAAGCAGCCTTCCGGCAGTGGCGGCATCGGATCACCCTCGGGCAGACCGGAATCGACAAACCCCAGCCAGGCGTGCTCGATCCCAAGCGCCCGGGCTGCGGCGGCCATTTCGGAGCGGCGCACGGTCACGAGGTTATCGATGATCTGGGCATCGTTTTCGAGGCGGGGATTAAGAATGTCGCCGCGTTCACCGCCAGTGCAGGTGACAACGCGAACCCGGTGGCCCTCGGCGACATACTTCGCCATCGTGCCGGCCCCCTTACTCGCCTCGTCATCAGGATGGGCATGCACTGCCATCATCCGCATAGGTGTCACCTCACATAGGACATGTCCGATTAACTCCAAGTGATCTTACTCGGAAGGTCTCACCGCACGCGCCCCCAGGTCAGCTGTGAGCTGAAGTCTGGCTAGGATGAGGCCATGACCTCCACCGATCAATACCTGCGCGACCGCTACGGCTCGCCCGAGGGAAAGAACCGGTTACTCTGGCTCGGTGGCGCCATCGCGGGTCTCCTTATTGCTATCTGGTTGATTTCGCAAGCTGTTGCGATCACGAGCCCGCAAGCACACTCCGACGTCCTTGGCTCGACCGTGAACTCGGACTCCTCAATCACAGTGCGATACAACGTCACCAGCGATCTGGATGCCACCGTCCGCTGCACCGTACGGGCGTTCAATGAAAACTCCATCGAGGTCGGCGTCAACGAGGTCGAGACCACAATCGAGACGCAACCGACCACCGTGGAGGTCGAACTCATGACGACCCAGCGAGCAGCTCGCGGGGATGTCACCGACTGCATCGTGCTCAAATAGCGGAAATTCAGCGAGCGCTGCGAAAAGTCGCGGTGCTATAATCGAGCGATCAACCGCTGAGCTACCAGATTTTCACAGCTGTGTAGCGATGTTTCACCTCGGCGAAGGGCCGGGGTGGTCTTTTTTGTATGGAGGAATCGTGACTGAGACCTGGCTGACGCAAGAGTCCTACGACCGCCTGAGCGCTGAGCTTGAACACCTCAGCACGGAGGGCCGCGCCGAAGTTGTCGCTCGCATCGATGCCGCGCGTCAGGAAGGCGATCTGAAGGAAAATGGCGGCTACCACGCTGCCCGGGACGAGCAGTCCAAGCTCGAGGCCCGCATCCAGCAGCTGACCGAACTGCTGCGCGACGCGCAGGTTGGCGAAGCGCCCGCCGACGACGGCGTGGCAGAGCCTGGCACCGTCGTACACGCGAAGGTCGATGGCAAGGACATGACGTTCCTCATCGGCTCGCGGGAAGCGGCCGTCGATGTGGACCCGGCCCTGAAGGTGTTCTCGGAGTCCTCTCCCATCGGCGCAGCCGTCATCGGCCACAAGGTCGGCGACAGCGTGTCCTATGAAGCACCGAACGGCTCGACCGTGAAGGTGAAGATCACCGAGGTCGAGCCGTTCCGTGGCTAGTTAATCTCTGGGCGCACCCTTGGTGCGCTCATCGGCCGCGTCCGCGTGGGCTTCCGCCTGCTCCGCATGATCGGTAGCAGATTCGGCATCAGCCTTCGCGGATGCGGCTTTTTGCTTGGCCAGCGCGGCCTTGACCTTGGCTTTTTCGGCGCGAATCGCGGCGCGCTCTGATTCGGTCAGGTCCTCGATCTCGTCCTCGTTGATCCCATCGACGATCTCGGCGGCCTCGCGGTGCTCCGCAACATCGATGGAGTCCCCGAACGTGCCTTCGATCTGTTCCGAGAATGCTCCCGGTGGCCCTCCGGGCCGAGCCGGGTCGGAGGCGAGCGCCGGGAATTTATCTCGACCGTTGAAGTACAAAATCACGGTGTTCAAGAAGGCGACGAACGGCACGACAAACAGGGCACCCACGATGCCCGCGATATACGTCGCGCCCGCCACCGCGAGCAGCACCGCAACAGGGTGCAGAGAAACCGCGTGGCCCATGAGGAAGGGCTGCAGCACGTTACCTTCGATCTGCTGAACCGCGAGAACCACGATGAGCATGAAGACCGCGGTCGACAAGCCGTGGGATACGAGCGCAACGAGAACAGCGATCGTACCGGTGACAAGGGCACCAACAATCGGCACGAAGGAGCCGAGGAAGACGAGCACACCGAGCGGGAGGTACAGCGGGACACCCAGCAGCCAGGCACCGACGCCAATACCGATCGCATCGACAGCCGCCACCAGGATCTGGGTGCGGGCGTAGCCGCGAAGCGATAGCCAGCCGCGAATCGCGGCTTCGTGCGTGCGCTCGCGAGCGCTGACCGGCAGCAGGCGGACGCACCACAGCCAGATCCGTCGGCCTTCCATCAGGAAGAAGAACAGGCAGAAAATCGCGATGAGTGCGCCGGACAGGACCTGGCCGAGCGAGGAGGTAATGCTCAGAGCGCCGGAAGCCAGGGCGGTCGCGTTGTCCTGAACCTTGGAGACCAGCTCCGCCTGGAACTCGTTGATCTTGGTCGCATCGATATGCAGCGGCCCTTCGGACAGCCACGTGAGCAACCGGTCAAAACCTGCGGCGGCGGAATCCGCGATATCCGCGAAACCGTCGACGAGTGCCTGGCCAGCGAAGGTCAGCAGCGCGGCGATCGCCGCAAGGGTACCGACGACGGTCGTGAGTGCAGCAAGGGCGCGCGGGAAACGCAGGTAGCGACGAAGCCACTGGTTGATGGGTTCGAGCAAGACCGCGATCAGGGTCGCGACCAGCAGCGGAACGACGATGATCTGCATCCAGTACAGCGCGTAGACGAGGACAGCGAGCCCCGTCACGATGATCAGCAGGCGCCATGACCACTCAGCTGCCGCCCGTACGCTCCAGGGAACTACGGCGTCGGGATCGTCATCGGTTTTCGCATTGACGGAGACGAGTGCCTCTTCCGGAAAACGATTGGCGTTGCCAGCCACGCGCACTCGCTCAGCCGACTCCACCATCTTCATTTTCGAGGTGCGGGCGATCGTGCGAATCCAATTCGGGGTCGCAGGTGACATGGTGAGCATCGCTTTCGACGAATAATCGGTACTGGATACGACTGTAGTTTACGGCGCGCCACTCAGCTCATTGACTTGCGGCGCCGCAAATCAGGGCGCGCAGCAAGATTTCACTCCTTCGCGCTACGCCAGCGGCGTATCGCTCCCTCTTCAGTCGGATTGACATGCTGAGTTACGATCACGCTATGTCGAATTCTCCAGCCTCCCAGGAATCTATTGGTCTCGCCCTCGGTTGCTTTTGGGGCGCCCAAAAACTCCTCGATTCCCTCGACGGGGTAAGCGAGACGACCGTCGGTTACATGGGCGGCGACGCTTCCCATCCGTCCTACCGCCAGGTATGTAGCGGCAGCACCGGGCACGCAGAGACCGTGTGGGTGACCTACGACCCGGAGCAGATCGATGTCGCTGACATCCTCAAGGTGTTCTTGGAAAACCACGATCCGACTCAGGGCGATCGTCAGGGCAATGACGTTGGCAGCCAGTACCGCTCGGTTGTGTTCCCGACGACGACGGAGCAGGCCGCAACTGCTCGCCAGCTCATCGCCGATTATGAGCCGCGCCTAGCCGAGGCCGGATACGGGCCGATCACGACGACGGTCGAAGAACCCGGCGCCCACGAGTATTGGCTGGCCGAAGAAGAACACCAGCACTACTTGAAGAAAAACCCGTTCGGATACTGCCCGGTTCACGCCACCGGCGTGACCTGTGGTTAGTTCTCACCCCGGCAATGTGATTTCACTTCAGACTACGCAGCTGCGACTACGAGAGTTCGAACCGCGAGATCTCGCGACGGTTCTTAAGCTGCATCAGCATCGGCTGCTCGCCCAGTTCATCCCATCCGCCATCACTCCTGACGAGGCCGCTGCAAAGCGACACCTCCAGCGATTCATGTCCGGACATGAGGATCCCCGGCACGGCTACTGGCTGATTGAGCGCCGGGACCGGGGCGGCACGACCGAACCCGTGGGAATGATCCTGGTCAAACCCATTCCGCCTTCCGGTGGCGCAGCGCCTTCAGAAACGGAAATCGGCTGGCGCGTCATGGAGCGCCACGGCGGGAACGGGTACATGAGCGAAGCTGCCAGGGCCGTGATCACAGCCCTCTTCGCTGCGGGACTAGACGAGGTCGTAGCGGTCACCCATCCGGACAATGTGGCCTCGCAAGCGGTCGCCAAGCGCGCCGGGATGCGAGAAATTGGCCTGAGCACCGCGTACTACGACACGCAGACCCTCCTTTTTCGGGCTAGCTCGAGCGACGTCGCGCGGTGACGGCGCGCTCAAGGGTTGGGCGTGTAGGTCCCGATCCCTCGATGCCACCCGCGCCCATCGAGTAACCGTTCGCGAATGGCTCGTTCGAGTCGGGTCGTTGAAGGCAGGTCCTCCAGGTCGTAGGGCGGACGGCGATCGAAGACAAAGAACACCACCCCGTCGACATCCTCGACACTCTCAGTGATCCGCCAGCGCCGCGCAAAGTGAGCGAGGTTGGATCCTGGAGTGATCTCCTCAAGTGCGGGGTTTAGCAGCCAGGAGTCACACCAAAAGGTGCGAGCAAACTCGGGATTGCCGCGCGCAAGATCAGGAAAGTGACGAGGAAAAAACTCGCTCGCTTCAGCAAACGAGTCGTTGACAGCCTCAGGTAGCAGCGGCCCGGTCGCTGGGATGTGCGTGCCAAGGCGCCAGCGGCCATCGGGGCCGCGGTGCAGGTCGAACTGGAGCCGCCCAAGCGTGTACAGCCTCCCGGTATAGAGCAGCGAGGTCCACGGCAGCGTATGCAAACCGAGTTCACCGAACGTTCTGCGGTGCACGCGCACCTGCTGCGCCAGGTCCGCGAGCGCCTCGCTCGACCGCGCCGAAGTGATCCCGCGAGACCTATGAAACGCGCGCGGCGCTTCGATTGCGACGAGGTGCGCAACAAGTGCGGTGAGGCCTCCCGCGGGTAGTGGCGCTGGCTCCGTCTCCAGGCCGACGGCTCGATGAAGCGCCCCCGCTGCCTGCCCGATCCTGCTCACTTCCGCGTCGTCCGAAAGGATGCCTGCAAGGGCCGCGAATAGCTCGGCGACGTCCTCGGTATCGAAACCAAGCTCGTCAACAATGGGCCCGAGCCTCGAGCGGGCGAGGCGCTCACGCACCTGGGAGGAGTCCATTGGTTCAGCCTAGTTGGCCGCCCGCCCCCGGGGCTGACGGCAGAGTACAGTTACCTAGCCGGAGCGAATGAAGTGGAGACCCCCATGCACGCAGCCGATAGCCACGACCTCATCAAAGTGCGAGGCGCCCGAGTCAATAACCTGAAAGATATCGACGTTGATCTGCCCAAACGCCGCCTGACCGTCGTCACGGGCGTCTCGGGCTCGGGCAAGTCATCGCTCGTCTTCGGCACGATCGCGGCCGAATCCCAGCGGCTCATCAACGAGACCTATCCGGCGTTCGTCCAAGGCTTCATGCAAGCCCCTGCTCGCCCGGATGTCGACGACCTGCAAATCCTCTCGGCGGCGATCGCCGTCGATCAGGAGCGGCTCGGCGCTAATGCCCGCTCCACCGTCGGGACCGCGACGGATGCCCTGCACATGCTGCGGCTGATCTTTTCTCGCCTTTCAACCCCGCACGTCGGGCCCGCGACGGCCTTTTCCTTCAACGTCGCTTCCGCGACCGGTCACGGCGCTTTGAAGGTGAACAAGGGCAAGGCGAAGGCCGAGCGCAAGGACTTCGAAATCATCGGCGGGATGTGCCCGAATTGTGAGGGCCTGGGGCGCGTCTCCGATATCAACCTCGAGGCGATCATCGATCGGGACAAGACGCTCAATGAGGGCGCGATTCTCGCCCCGAACTTCGGGCCCGGGACCTGGTACTGGGTCTACTACGGTGAGTCCCCGAAGCTCGACCCGGATACCCCGATCAAGGATTTCACCGCCGAGCAGTACGACTACTTCATGTACGGCGAGCCGGAGAAGATCAAGCTCCGCACCGGGATCAACACGACGTACGAGGGCCTCATCCCGAAGATTCGTCGCGTCTTTTTGGACAAGGAAACCGAGGTCAAGCAGGCGCACGTGCGAGCGTTCATCGAGCGGGCCGCATCGTTTACGCCTTGCCCCGAGTGTGGCGGCACCCGGCTGAACGAGGCCGCGCGCACCGCGACCGTTGCGGGCGCGACGCTGCCCGAGCTGTGCGCGATGCAGGTCGATGCACTTAAGGTCTGGGCCGATCAGCTGGCCGAGCCCAAGATCGCTCCCGTGCTCACCGGGCTTTCGGCGATCCTCGCGGCGATGGTCGATGTCGGCCTGGGATACCTCAGTCTCGACCGCGAGTCAGGCACGCTCTCGGGTGGTGAGGCCCAGCGGGTGAAGATGATCCGGCACCTCGGCTCGGCGCTAACGGACATCATCTACGTCTTTGACGAGCCAACCGTCGGACTGCACCCCCACGACATTGCTCGGATGAACTCGCTGCTGCTGGGGCTGCGCGACAAGGGCAACACCGTCCTCGTCGTCGAACACAAGCCCGAGGTGATGGAGATCGCCGACCACCTCATCGACATCGGACCCGGCGCCGGCAGCGCGGGCGGCAAGGTGACGTTCGAGGGCAGCTTCGCCGAACTGACGGCAACGGACACCATCACGGCCCGCTCGCTGGCTACCCGCAGCCCGCTGCGCACGGAGGTTCGGAAGCCGAATGGCGTCATCGAGATTCGTGGCGCCGCGACGAACAATTTGAAGGACGTCGACGTCGATATCCCGCTCGGCGTGCTCACCGTCGTCACGGGCGTCGCCGGCAGCGGGAAGTCCTCCCTCATCCACGGCTCGCTCGCGGCCCGCGAGGACGTTCTCGTCGTCGACCAGTCCGCAATCAAGGGCTCGCGGCGCTCCAACCCCGCGACATATACCGGCCTGCTCGATCCCATCCGGACGATGTTTGCGAAGGCTAACGGCGTCAAACCCGCGCTCTTCTCGCCAAACTCGGCGGGCGCCTGCCCCACCTGCAGCGGCCAAGGCGTCATCTACACCGACCTCGCCATGATGGCGGGCGTCGCGACGACGTGCCCCGAATGCGAGGGCCGGCGCTTCCAGCCAGAAGTATTGACCTATCGCCTCGACGGGCACACGATCGCCGACGTCCTAAACATGACGGTGGAGCGCGCCGCGGAGGTTTTCACGAGCGGCAAGCCGAAGAAGATCCTCGCTACCCTCATCGACGTGGGCCTCGGTTACCTGCGCCTGGGCCAGCCGCTCTCGACGCTGTCGGGCGGTGAGCGACAGCGGATCAAGCTGGCGACGCAGCTCGGTCCCGAAGCCGCTATCTACGTGCTCGACGAGCCAACCTCGGGCCTGCACCTGGCCGACACCGCGCATTTGATCGAGATGCTCCACCGGCTGGTTGCGGCCGGACACACCATCGTCGTGATCGAACACAACCTCGCTGTCATGGCGCAGGCCGATCACCTCATCGACGTCGGCCCCGGCGCCGGACATGACGGCGGCGAGATCGTCTTCACCGGCACGCCGCGTGAGCTCGCGGCCGCCGAGACCCTCACCGGCCAGGCGCTTTCGGCCTACAGCAAGGGCACGAAGGTGTAGGCACCGTGCTCGCTAATCGCGATCTCGCCGTCGTCATCGCGTCGCACCCGCACCATCGTCGTGCCCACCGGGATCACCATGATGCCGCCGGGCGCGAGCTGGTCGATGAGCTGGCTCGGCAGCTCACGAGCTGAGGCCGACACGAGGATACGATCAAAGGGCGCCTCCTGCGGAGCGCCGAGTACGCCCGGCTCAGCAAGGCGAATCCTCGCCCACGGCCGATTCATCGCCGCTAGGTTTGCGCTGCCGAACTCGGCGAGCTCGGTGACGCGTTCGGTGCCGATGACGAGTCCGACCGGCCCAACGAGGTGAGCGAGCAGCGCCGTCGACCACCCGCTGCCGGCCCCCACATCAAGGACCCGGGCACCGGGTGGGACCTCGAGCAAGTTGAGCATGTCGGCAACGGTGCGCGGCTGCGAGTTCGTCTGCCCGTGCCCGATCGGGATGGGCATATCCCAGGTGGCGTGCGCACGCGATCGCTCGGGCAGGAACCCCTGGCGAGGAGTTGCCGTGAAGGCGTCGCTGACGCGCGGATCCATCTCAGCTGTGCTCCCCGATCAGGGGCGGCCAGGTCGAGGTATCCGCCGCGAGCGTCTCACACGTGGGAACCGGGTCATCGTGCAGCCGGCCGTAGGTGCGCACGTCGAGGCGCTCGCCGTCGATGAGGAATTTGCCGCGCTCGACCCCCTCCCACGTGAAGCCGGCCACGAGCGCCACCCGGCCCGAGGCAGGATTGTTCGCGCGGTGGCCAAGCTCCAGGCGTTCGAGCCCGCCCTCGCCAAGCGCCCAGTTGGCGACGGTCGTCGTGGCGCGCGAGGTCAGTCCCTTGCCGCGGTGCTCGGCGTGCATCCAGTACCAGACCCAGCCGACGAGGTTCACGCGGTCGATGCTGATCCCCACGCAGCCCACGACGTGGTCCACTACGACGATCCCGAAGGCGCGCGTCGCGGAATCGACACCACTCGCCCACCGCGTATATGCCGCCGCGCTCGCCTCATCGCGAACATCGCCTTGCCGCGCCATATCGGGCGCGGATGAGAACGCGGCGAGGACATCGCCGGCATCCTGGAGCTGAAGCGGTCGCAGCGTCGCTAAGGTCATGCCCCATTATCGCCCACGCCGGTACACTGGGGCCGACGCCCCACCCTCACGATCCAAAGGACGCCCGTGGCCAAGCTGTATTTTCGCTATGGAGCGATGAACTCCGGCAAATCCACTGCCCTGCTGCAGGCCGCCTACAACTACGAGGAACGTGGCCAGCGCGTCCTGCTCGGCAAGCCCCGCATCGACACCAAGGGCGAGGACACGATCGTCTCCCGTCTCGGGGTCGCCCGCCCCGTGGATTTCCTTCTCGGCCCCGACGACAACGCCCGCGAGATCATCTCCGCCCTCGCCGCCGGCGACGCACCCGATACCCTCGTCCCGCACGTCGACATCGCGCCGCTCGCGTGTGTCCTTGTCGACGAGGCCCAGTTCTTCACCCCGGAGCAAATCGACGATTTCTTGCGCATTGCGATCCTTGATAACGTTCCCGTCCTCGCCTACGGCATTCGCACCGACTTCCAGACGCGCGCCTTCCCGGGTGCCCGCCGCCTGCTCGAGATCGCGCACAGCCTAGAAGAACTCAAGACGATCTGCCGCTGCGGCCGCAAAGCCATGTTCAACGGCCGACGAATCGGCGAGGATTTCGTCTTTTCCGGCTCCCAGGTCGCCATCGACGGGGTCGACGTCACCTACGAATCGCTGTGCGCCCAGTGCTACCTGCGCGAATCCGGCGGCGAGCTCGAGCCCGGAGCCTAGGGCGTCGGCACCAAGATATCCGCGAGCGCCGCGAGCAACGGGTGGGAGGTCACCGGCTCATCGAGCAGAGGGTGGGAGCCATCCGGCCATAGCTTCGGCGGCTGCCCCGCAGCGCCCCACACCAGGAGCCCCTCCCAGTAGCTCGGCATGTCATCACGCACCACCATGGCGCGTCGGGCCCGAGTAGACCCGTCATCGAATTCAATCGGCGACTTTTCCAGGACACGGAAGACCGTGCCCTCCAACGGCACGTGGAAGGACGTCAAACCAAACGGCCCCGCAAGGACCATTGGCTGGTCACCACGAAACGTCGCCACATCGGTGGGCTCAGCGAGCTTACGCATCACCGTTTCGGCGTAACGCCCCGCGACACAATCCTTGTTCGAGTCGAACAATACGATCTCGCCACCACGCGTGACGTGGCACTGGCCCACCACACGCTCTTCGCTCCACGGCTCGTCATCATGGGTCACCAGGAGTTTCCAGCCCTGGTCACCGGGTAAGTCATAACTGATCTGATAAGGCGACCCCATCGCCTCACATTCCAGCCACTCATGCGCTACTCCGTAGCTGTGCCAGTATCGCGGCCCGATCGGAGTATGCTCGTCCAGCTCCACCATGAAATACCCAGCTGGATGAGTGAACAGCGGCCGACGCCGAGGCGCACCACTATCCTCCTCGCACACTGGCCACGACGTAGCGATAATCTCTACCATTGCACTAGCCCTCCAAGCTACCGGACCTCAGGCCTCATCTTGCCTGTGAAAATTCTGCCATCAGGGTAGAGCGACGCGACGACTTTTCCTTGATTGTGGGGCTTCTTCAGTTTCCAGTACTTCTCTGCATGGCCGCCACGATCTCGTTCGATCCACCAACCTTGGCCCTTAGGCTCACGCCATCCGTTTTTGATCTTCACGGTGAACACCTTGAGGTTGACCTTTCCACCCACCATCAACCGAGCGGGTATCTTGCTCGTCCCGCATTGGAGCTCAGCCTCTGGCCGACTACTTGATGATGTCTCCGCAAGAGGAGCGACAGACATCGGTGCACAGTGGATTGGACCAGCCGGATCAATTTCCTTGGCGTGAACCGCAGCCGGAACGAACGCAAGTAGCGCCCCCACTATCGCAGCAAAAAACCTCTTCGTGAGTCCCCCTGTCTTACAGCCAGCCACACCGTATGACCCGCTTCGCACCAGTATGAGGGTCAACTCAAGCAATTGGCAATAGAATTTGTAACCCCAGTCACTTCCGAGCCCGCGTGCGAACTGATGATCGGCTAGCTAAATCGGGGGGCACGGCGCTTGCGGGTGCGGATCGCGGCCGCCTTCCGGCGCACCCGGCCCGTATGGCGTCCGAATCGTCCCGTCGTATGCGGCTTGCCACGGCCCGAATCACCGCCGCGGCTCAGCTGCTTGCGACGGCGCGTCAGGAAGAACGCACCAAGCATGCCCGCCAGGAGCGAGGCAACCATGACGCCGAACTTCGCGGCATCGACGGCCGGGTCGCCGGGGAAGGAGAGCTCGGAAATAAGCAGGGAGACGGTAAAGCCGATACCTGCCAGGAAGCTGACTCCGAGCAGATCTGCAACATTGACACCGCCGCCGGGCTTCAGCGGTGTGAAGCGAGCGAAGAAGACGACGCCGCCATAGATGCCGATGAACTTGCCGAGCACGAGGCCGGCGATAACGCCGATGGCGGCGGGGTTCGTCAGCATCTGACCGATCCCTCCGGTGACGGTCACGCCCGCGGCGAAAAAGGCGAAGACGGGCAGCGCGAAACCGGCAGAGATCGGGTGGATGGCGTGCACGAAGCGGTGCGTCATGGAGTCGTCCTCATTCCCGCGCATCTTGGCCGGCACCACCATGCCCAGCAGGACGCCCGCGACGGTGGCGTGCACTCCGGAGCGGAACATGAAAACCCAGGCAATAAGTGCGAGCGGGATGAGAATCCACCACGAAGTCACCCGCCGCTGGACAAGGACCGCGAAGGCCGCGATCACGAGGAAGGACAGCCCCAGCGCCACGAAGTCCACGCGGTCGGTGTAAAACACGGCGATGACGGTAATCGCGAGCAGGTCGTCGACAACGGCGAGCGTCAGCAGGAAGACGCGCACCCCGGGCGGCAGCCCCTTGCCGAAGATCCCCAGCAGCGCGACCGCAAAGGCGATATCGGTCGCGGCCGGGATCGCCCAGCCATTCCCAAGGCCCGAGTTCGTCATCTGCTGCACGAAGGAATACAGCAGCGCCGGCACCACCATGCCGAGCACGGCGCAGATCATCGGCAGTGCCGCGCGCTTCGCATCACGCAACTGCCCGGTGACAAACTCGGTCTTGAGCTCGAGCCCAACGATGAAGAAGAAGATCGCGAGTAACCCATCGGCCGCCCAGTGCGCGACCGACATTTTCAAACCGAGCGACTCCGGACCCAAATACGTCCCGGCCATCTGGTGATAGCTGTCGCGAAATGGGCTATTTGCCAACAAAATCGCGAGCACCGCCGCGGCGAGCAGCAACATGCCGGAGCGGGTTTCGTTTTCTAAAAACTCGCGGATGCGCGCGCCCGCGTGCCGGTGCGGCGGACGCAAGCGCTGCGGTGGCGGGGCCGTCTGAACGGTGGCGATGTTTGCCGAAACATCGATATCGGGCGACGGGCTCGCAGACGTATCGGGATGAGACACGGTACTCCTGGGTCGGACATGGGTGATGTGTGCCGACCAGACTTCCCGGCGCTCCAGGAAATTACCCTAACAAAATCCGGCTGGCGCCGCCCTGAGCGGTGCCAGCCGGATTCAGCTGAGCGGTGTGAGATTATTCCGCGTCGAGGATATCCACGACGAAGACCAGCGTCTCATTCGGGCCGATGCCCGCCTGCGGCACGCCGGCCGGGCCGTAGGCCAGGTGGCCGGGGATCGAGAGCAGGACGCGGTCGCCGATCTTGCGGCCGACGAGGCCCTCATCCCATCCGGCGATGACCATGCCGACGCCGATCGGGAAGTCGATCGGTGCGCCGCGATCGTAGGAGTTGTCGAAGACTCCACCATCCCAGGACTGGCCGAGGTAGTTCACGGTGATCGTCTGGCCCGCGGCGACGGTCTCGCCGTTACCTTCTTCCAAGACGAGAACTTCCAGCTCGCGGGGAGCAGGGCCGCCGGGGAAGGTGATCTCGGGCTTATCGCCGAACTGGCCGGAGGCCGTGGGCAGGTTCGTGTCAGTCATATCGCTCCTTAGTTATTGCGCAGGATTGCGAGCAGGCGCAGGAATTCGAGGTAGAGCCACACGAGCGTGACCGCGATACCGAAGGCTGCGGCCCACGAGTACTTCTGCGGCACGCCGCGCTGAACGCCGCGCTTGATTGCGTCGAAGTCGACGATCAGGGAGTAGGCGGCCAGCACAACCGCGAGGACGCCGACGATGATGCCGAGCGGAATTCCCATGATCGTGGCGCCGCGCAGGCCCCACGGATCGGTCGTGACGCCGGTGAACATCAAGACAAGGTTCACGAGGCTGAAGGCGAGGTAGCCGAGCATCGCAAACATCAAGATCCGCACCGACTTTGCGGTCACGCGCACCATGCCGGAGGCGTACAGGCCAAGGCAGACGAGGAACGTCACCGACGTGGCAAGCACGGCCTGCAGGACGATGCCGCCCCACTGCGACTCGAACATGGCGGAAATGCCACCAAGGAACAGCCCCTCGGCGACCGCGTAGCCCATGATGAGCAGCGGTGAGGGTTCCTTCTTAAAGGCGTTGACGAGACCGAGAACGAGGCCAACCACGAGGCCGAGCATCGTCAGGCCCATGTTCGGGCCGAGCACAAGCCAGTGGATCGCGGCGGTCAGCACGATCGTGCCGATCACGACGCCGGTCTTCATGATGGCGTCATCCAGCGTCATGCGCCCGGTGTCCATCGGGCCGGCGGCCGGCTGATCGTAGGAGCGCTGCAGTTCCTCTGTGCTCATCGGCTGTTGGGCATAATCCTGGCCGCGGTACTCGCCGTAGGCCGGCTGCTGCTGGCCGGGCGCGGTGGGCTGTGACGAGCCCGGGGTGTAGCCCGGCATCGTCGGGTAGCCGCCCGGGGTGCGGTCAAGCTTGGATTTTTCGGCGAACACTGGATTCGACGAAAAGTATGGGTTGGACATCTTAATCCTCCTAGTCGGGGGCGCCGGGTGCGGCGTCTACCGGCTCTGTCCCTAGTCTACGGGCGCGAACAATCTGGAGCTAGCAAGCTTTTTCGCTAAGCGAACATCTGGGGGAAATCTCCTCCTTGCGTAGGACACGCGGCGCCCGCTCCTCCCCACTACTACCCTGAGGTGCTTTCCGAGCTTTCGCCATCTCGACGGATCCGGTCCGCGAGGACGATTCCTAGGCTGGACTTAGGAGGAAAGACCATGATTGAAATCCGCAATCTCACCAAGATCTACGGCAATGTCCGCGCGGTCAACGACATCTCGGCGATAATCCCGCCGGGAAAAGTCACGGGCTTTGTCGGCCCTAACGGCGCCGGCAAATCCACGACGATGCGCATCGCGCTGGGCCTGGACCGCCCCACCTCGGGCACCGCCACCATTAACGGCCAGAAGTTCGCGGACTCGCCCGCGCCGATCTCGACCGCAGGCGCACTGCTCGATGCCCGCGGCATCCATCCCGGACGCAAGGCCCGCGCCCACCTACGCGCGATCGCCGATACCCACGGCGTCTCGGGGGCCCGCGTGGAACAGGTCCTCGACATCGTCGGTCTGCGCTCGGTCGCCGACCGCCGCGTGGGCACGTTCTCCCTCGGCATGGGCCAGCGCCTCGGTATTGCGGCCGCAATGCTCGGCGACCCGGGAGTCTATCTACTCGATGAGCCCGTCAACGGCCTCGACCCGGCCGGCGTGCGCTGGATCCGTCACCTCACCCGGTCCTGGGCCGCCGAGGGCCGCACCGTCCTCGTCTCATCCCATCTCATGAGCGAACTTGCGCAAATCGCCGACGACGTCCTCGTCATCGGCCGCGGCAGCATCCTCGCCCACGCGCCCACCGCCGACGTCATGGCGGGCCGCGAACAAGTCCGCACCCGCGTCGTCGCCTCCGATATGGACGCGCTCCTTGCCGCTTTGAAGCACCCGTCCGTCAACGACGGCGTCATCGAAGGTCTTGACGCGCGCACCATCGGTGATGCCGCTGCCCGCGCCGGCATCGCACTGTACGAACTCACACCGCTGCACTCCTCACTGGAAGACGCCTTCTTCTCGCTGACCGACGATTCCGTGCAGTTCTCAACCCCGGAGGTATCCAAGTGAGCACCGCGAACGCCATCTCCACGATCGAAACCGCCGCCAACTTCTCTGTCGCACCACGCGTGAGCTTCCCACGCGTCGTGCGTAGTGAATGGCGAAAGTTCTTATCGCTTCGCTCGCTCGTCATCACGACCGGCATCTCGCTACTGATCGGGCTCGGCCTGCCGGCCCTCATCACGTTCACGATGCCGAGCGAAAGTGATCCGTCGGTCACCTCCCACGTGGCACTCCAGGCCTCCCTGCAGCTGCAGGCCCTCATCCTGCTCGCAATCGGCGTTCTGGTCATGTCAACCGAATTCACGAAGAACGCCGCCATCACGACGTTCGTCACCGTCCCGCGTCGCCTCATGGTGTTTGCCGCAAAAGCTCTTGTCGTCGTGGGCGTCGTGCTCGCCAATTGGGCTGCCACGGTCGTAGCCGCACTCGGTTTCGGGCTGCTTCGCTCCGGCAATTCCGCGGTCACCGACGACGTCGCTGCAGTCAGCGGTTGGGCGATCGTCTACTTGCTGTTCTTTGCGCTGCTGGGCTTCGCCCTCGCGGCGATCCTGCGGTCGTCGGCGGGGGCGATCACTTCGGGCGTCGGCCTGATCTACGTGTTGCCCCTCCCGATCATGATGCTCTCGAGCCGTTTCGAGTGGCTGGGCCCGGTCACGGAATACATGCCCCTGATGCTGACCAACCACCTGCTGACGCCCGCAGTTTTCGCGACCTCGCCGGTGAGCCGCCTCACCGCCGCGCTGCTCCTTGCGCTGTATGTCGCGATCGTCGCTCTCATCGGTGCCATCTTCGTCAAGCAGCGCGACATCAACTAGCCGACCGGCGCGGCTAAGCGCCCTAGGCTAACCAGTATGAGACTGCGTCCAATCCCCCACCCCCGAGCCATCACCGGTTCGGGGGTGGACGACGTCCTGGCACTCGGTGATGGCGCTCCCCGCCGCGGTTCGCTGCGGCAGTTTCTGCGTTCTCACCCGTGGCTGACGGACATTTCCATCGCGCTGCTCTACGTCGCGGCAACCTTCAGCTCCGACACCCTACGCCTTGGCGGTCTCGCGCTTGCCATCACCGTCATCTACGTCGTCATCATGGCGGTTGCGGTGGCATTGCGACGCTGCCAGCCGCTCGGTTTCCTCGCCGCCGCGGTGCTCGTCCCGATCCTCTACCAACTCGCACTCACAGCGGCGCCTGGTGCGGGCACGACGACGGCCGCTCGTACAGTCTTGCACCTGCAAGTCAGTGGCCAAACCCTGTCCCAGCCGTACACGCCCTACATCGATCTGGCGGCGCTATGCCTGGCCGTCTTTACTGTCGGCTCCGAATGCGCGCTGCGGATTTCTCTACCCGCGACGGCCACGACGCTGCTCGCGACGACGGGCGTCGCCTATATCTGGGGTACGCGGGAAGTCTTCGGCCTGCTCGTCCTCGTCGTCTGGTTGCTGCTGCTCATCGCCTACCTCATCGGCTCCAATATTCGTTCCTCCCGGCTGCGCATGGCGGAACTCGAAAACCGCGCCCGCCAGCTCACGCTCGAACATGAACAGCGCGAGCAGCTTGCCGTCTCCCAGGAGCGAAACCGGATCGCGCGCGAGATGCACGATGTCGTCTCCCACTCGCTGTCAGTGATGGTGACCCTTGCTGAAGGCGCAGCCGTCGCCCTCGAACGCAATCCCGACATGGCGAAAACGGCCGTCACCCAGCTCGCTCAGGTCGGGCGCGACTCCCTCCAAGACGCCCGTCGCCTCGTCGGCGTGTTGCGCCAGGATGCCGCGAGCGCTCCGCCCCTGCCGGGGCAGCCGGCCGCCGATGCCGAAGACGATGTCCCCCGCGAACCCCAACCCGGTGAGCACGACGTCCGCCGCCTCGTCGCCTCCTACAAGCGCGCGGGGATGCCCGTCACACTCGAGGAATCGGGCCCGGAGCTCCCTCCGGACCCGGGCCTGCACTTGGCCATTTACCGCATCGTGCAAGAATCCCTCACCAACGTCCTGCGCTATGCCCGCACCTCCAAGCGGATCTCCGTCACGCTCTCGCGTTCCGGGCGCGATATCGTCATCACCATCGAGAACGACGCCGGCGATGGCCGCCAGGTCATGCCGGGCTCGGGCAAGGGCGTGATCGGCATGCGCGAGCGTGCCGCCGTCTACGACGGCACCGTCCACGCCGGCCCGACGACCAAGGGCTGGCAGGTGCGCGCCACCCTGCGGGTGCCAGGCCAACCCCACACCTGGTCCTCTCCCATTTAGACTGACCAGTACCACCCCATGCAAAAGGAGCACGCGTGACCGCCGAGGAATTCGACGCCGAGAACGATTCCGTCATCCGCGTCCTCATCGTTGACGATCAAGCCCTGCTACGCATGGGCTTTGCGATGGTCCTCGACGGCGCCGACGGCATCGAGGTCATTGGCGAGGCCGCCGACGGGCGCGCCGCCATCTCCCAGGCCAAGGCCCTCTACCCCGACGTCGTCCTCATGGACGTGCGCATGCCCGAGGTCGACGGCATCGAAGCCACCAAGCAGATCGTCGCGGCGCTCCCCCACACCCGAGTCCTCGTCCTGACGACCTTCGACCTCGACGAATACGCCTTCGCCGGACTGCGCGCCGGGGCCTCCGGCTTCCTGCTAAAAGACACCCCGCCGGCCGACCTCATCACCGCGATCCGCAATGTCGCCTCCGGCGAAGCCGTGCTCTCCCCGCGCATCACCTCGCGCATGCTCGAGCTGTTCGGCGAGAAACTCCCGACCGAAGAAGCCGCAGATTCCGCACACTCCGCCGCGATCAACTCCCTGACCGTCCGCGAACGCGAAGTTCTCGAACTCATCGCGACGGGTGCCTCCAACGCGGAAATTGCCTCCGAACTCTTCGTCTCGGAGACCACCGTCAAAACCCACGTCGGTAACCTACTGGCCAAACTGGGCCTACGCGACCGCGTGCAGGCCGTCGTCTTCGCCTATGAAAACGGGATCGTCACGCCCCACTGAGCACGGGCTGCACACCAACTCGAGTGCCCCCGGTGGGACTCGAACCCACACTGGACTGATTTTAAGTCAGCTGCCTCTGCCGATTGGGCTACGGGGGCGGCGAGATAAGCGTAGCGCTCGCGGACCTAATCGTCACAATGGCCTGCCCCGACGGCGAACCCCCATTACGTCTTCCTTACTGGCGCGGCGGACTCGTCCGTCGCTAATCGTCACACGCGCCACGATTCGGAAAATGCGGCCGGGCGGGCCCCCGAGCGATACCCTGGCTTCAATCGCATCATTGTCGCCCTCGAAGGTTCAACGCCATGCCAGATCCGGTCCGCCCGCCGCATCCGAAGGGTCACCGTCGCGCCCTCGGCCTGTCCCAGGTGGGTGCCTCGCCCGACGCTAACCCGGTACGTATCCCGTTCCGGGGCGAGGGAATCGTGCGCTCCTCGCGCGCGAACTCGCCGGGCGCGCATGGCTTCCAACGCCCCCGCAACCTCGACCGCAGGCGCCGGCGGCTGCGCCGCTACCAAAGCGAGTTGCGGATCGGGCCGAAGGGCGTGCGCGGGTTCCTGGAGTCGATCCCCTCGCGGCTGCACCACGAGCCCACCGCGGGCATGGTGCTGCTCTTCGGCGCGGTCCTCGCGCTCCTGTGGGCGAACTCGCCGTGGCGCGCGACCTACCACGCCATCTCCGAGTACACGATCGGCCCCGCCTCGCTGCACTTGAACCTGCCGATTGCGCACTGGGCGTCCGACGGGCTGCTCGCGATCTTCTTCTTCGTCGTCGGCCTCGAGCTCAAGACGGAATTCGTCACCGGTGCGCTGCGCGATCTGCGCCAGGCGATGGTCCCCGTGCTCGCCGCCGTCTTCGGCATGGTGGGACCGGCCGTCGTCTACGTCGCAATTCAACTCGCCACTGACTCGGACGGCCTGCATGGCTGGGCGATCCCCGTCGCGACGGACATCGCCTTTGCCGTCGCGCTCCTTGGCATCTTCGGGCGCGGCCTCCCGCCCGCGGTACGCACCTTCCTGCTGACGCTTGCCGTCGTCGACGACTTACTCGGCATCATCATCATCGCGACGTTCTACACCGAGTCACTGAACTTCCTTGCGCTGCTCGGTGCCTTCGCCGTCATCGCCGTTTTCGCGGTTCTCGTCAACCGGCGTATCACCTCGCCGCTGCTGCTCATCCCGTTGGCACTCCTCGCGTGGGCGCTCATGCACATCTCGGGCGTGCACTCCACGATCGCCGGCGTATTGCTTGGCCTCATGGTTCCCGCGACGATTAAGCGTGGCGAGCACGAGGCGCTCACCAACCGCTGGGCCGAGCGTTTCCATCCCTACAGCGCGGGATTGGTGCTGCCCGTCTTCGCGTTCTTCGCGGCGGGCGTCACCCTGATCGAGGGCTCGGGCACCCTCACAGATATCTTCCTTGATCCCGTCGCCCTCGGCGTCATCCTCGCGCTGCCCTTCGGCAAGCTCATCGGCATCTGGGGTGGCACCGCACTGCTGGTGAAGAACACACCGCTGCGCCTGGGCGGCGGAGTCGACCTGCCGGACCTCGTGGGTGTCGCCTTGCTCGGCGGTATCGGCTTTACCGTCTCGCTGCTCATCGCGGGGCTCTCCTTCGGCGAATCGCCGCACACCGATCACGCGAAGATCGGAGTCATTGTCGGCTCGCTCCTCGCAGCGATCCTGGGCGCGCTCGCGCTCAAGCGCCGCGTGCGAACCGCCGTCCGTCGCGGCTAACCCCCTGCCCGCGACTAATCTGCCTGCTCGCGGAATAAGACACGCCTGCCGCGCACTGCCGCGCAGCCCAATACCGCTAAGGCGGATAGCTCAACGAATCGCAATTCAGCGAGTTTTCACCCTTGGTTCGTCTATAGCGCCGTGCTTGCCCATCTCCCGCTTCCACCCGTACAGGTGTACCCCCTACCACCTCACTGCTCTGACGGCAGCGCTGTCCCCGCTCACACGCCCGCACCGGGTCGCAAGTCCTCATCCTGACCTCGTCCTCCTGGCCGTCGTCCTCCACACCCCTCCCCTGCGCGTCTGCGCATCTCCGTTCTGGTGGGTCTTCGATTGTCGGGTGTTGACGTGTTGGTTTGATCGTGGTCAGTCGCTTGCAGCACCCCGCAGCAGGCAGAGATCATCCACTCACTGATTGGCCGGAGGGAGGCGCATTATGGAACTGAAGTCGTTGTTCGAGGCGGCTGGTTTTGATGTGCCTGCCACCCACCCGGCCGCAGGTACTGCGCCTGTCGTGTCGGAAGACCTACTCAATCTCGGGATCGGGATCCTCGCGGCAGCCGTCGAGAATGGTGTTGATCTGCCGGAGGCGCTGCATAAGTTGATCGCGGCCCGCAACATCGAACGAGCATTTAATGCGGTATCGACACTCCGGACGCAGATTATTGCGTCGGCTGATCAGGCGGGTGCTGCCGAGATCGATGGCCTGTCCATGGCAGATGTCATCGCTGAAGAACGCCGCATCCCGAAGAACGCTGCCACCAGCGAGATCCGTACCGCCCGTAGCCAGGCTGAGTTCCCGAACGTGTTGAAAGCCGCCGCAGCATCCCGCATCTCCCAAGACAACCTCAACACCGCGGTCAAAACGCTGGAGAAGATGCGGCCCCACTACAGCGAGACCGAGTTCCCGCACGTGGAAGCAGCATTGTTGGAAGAGGCGGAGACTCCGGTACCGGGTGAGTTCCGTAAGAAATGCCGCACCACCCTCGAAATGTTGGATGAAGCGCTACGTAAGGCCAACAATGCCGCGACCGCGAAACGTAGGAAGCAGTCCTTCGATGAGCGGGGGCTCGCGATCACGCTGATTCAGGATGGGGAGTTTGGGGCGAACCTGTTCGCTCATATCCCCGCGGAGTATTTGCGGATCTTGATGCCGGCGTTGGAGAAGAAGGCTGAGACCATTGCCCGAGCCCAACGCCACAGCAAAGCTCGGAAGGCTGCTGATAGGAAGACGCGGTTGTTGGATGCGTTGTTCACTACCATGACCGGGCACTACCCACCCGAGGCAGACGACCTCACCCACCTCACCGGAAACGACCCCGACAACGGCCAGGACCCGACAGATCAAGATCCTTCCGAAGATCTCTTCGACGACGAAGACCCGCCTGATGGTGAGGATCCGTATGACGGCCCCGGCCCGTCCGGCAACGATAGTGGCGGTAGCCGTCCCGGGCCGAATCACTCCGGTGGTAACGACGGCAACGGCGCTGAAATCGAAGGCCCCGAAGCAGACACCTTCGAAGACGATACCGAGTCCCTGACCGACCGCATCATGGCCGACGATGACTTCACCTGTGGTGACACCTCACGTCCCAGCGCTGCTACTACGCCGGTAGCCACCGGAACCGGTGCGGAAACCGCTGGGTTGACTCCGG
This sequence comes from Bowdeniella nasicola, assembly GCF_900107735.1. Classification (GTDB taxonomy): domain Bacteria; phylum Actinomycetota; class Actinomycetes; order Actinomycetales; family Actinomycetaceae; genus Bowdeniella; species Bowdeniella massiliensis. The sequence continues at coordinate 64,776 of NZ_FNQV01000007.1, forward strand.
CGCCACCTGCCCCACCGATCGTTGAGGGCCTCACGGTGGCGTTCCCGGAGCGTTCCCGCCACATGTGGGACACGCGCGACGCAGACCGGGGACGAGAAACCCGCCTCGCTAGCAAGAAACTCCGCAAACTCTTGGCACTTCGGGATGGTGGATGTGTCTTCCCGATGTGTACCGACCCACCCGAGGGATGCGTGGCCCACCACATCATTTCCTGGGAAAGCGGCGGACCCACAAACCTCACCAACCTCGCTTTAGTGTGCTCACGACATCATCCCCGAGTCGAGAAACCACCCGGCGCCCCCAACAGCTGGACCATCATCATCGACCAAACCGGAATCCCCGCCGCCAGACCACCCCGCAGGATTGACCCCGACCAACAGCCCATCTACCACCCGCGACTCACGCCGCCGATATGCGATATCCCGCGCCCCAAAGACAACATCGGAAGCAAAGCACCACCCGGCCCAGACGATCACCAACTGTCTACCACCGCGGCGGCCGATTCGGTCATGGCACCCGCGGGAACGCAGCCGCGCGGCTTCACCCTGGCCAACGACTGGCGCTTCGACGAGACCCTCAACGGACCACCACCCATCTAACGTCGAAAACACCAACGCCCCTACCGGCAAAAACTGCAGGTAGGGGCGTTCAGCTGTCTGAGGGCAAAGACCTGCGCTCCCTGAACGCCTGGTGGCCGGGTCATCGTAAGTGGGTCGCGGCAGGGCACATCGGACTAGAACATGACTTTGCTGGAAACGCTCCTCGGGACAGACGAGCCAGAAGGCTCAGCGCTCCCCAAGCCAGTCATAGCGCAGGCGAATCGCCACACCTAAAAAAACGTCACGACGAGGGGAACGAAAAGCCACCACACACCGAATGTCTTGACCACGAAAGGGATCGAGGCTACGAGTAAGCAGCCGATGAGCGCAATTCCTAGGATCAGGACAACTTTCCTACGCACGAAACGTTTCTCATCATCCATGACATCCCCCTTTTGCTCTGGATACGCCTACGCTACAGCTCCTGCGGCGGACAGCGCGATGCCGTCGAGAATGTCGTGCTCGGAGGTGACGGCGCCAGCGATGGGGTGGCCCGCCTCGCGCGTGCGCGCGTGCACGCGCGCGACGATCCGGTCCCACACGAGCGCGCCGGCGCCGATGACATCGATGCGGCCCGGGTGCATGAAACCGTAGCCAGCGCGCTGCTCGCGCGAATCGTGCAGCAGCTGAGCGCACGAGGCGTGGATCTGCTCGACGCTGAGGTTCATGCCGTCGATCGCAGCCGAATCGTAGGCGGGAAGGCCGAGCGCGTGCGCGGTGATCGTCGTGACGGAGCCGGCAAGGCCAACCAGACGCCGGGAGGCAGCAAGATCAACGTGGCGTTCGGCTTCATCGAGCGCGGCGTCGATGTCTGCGCTTGCGGCGGCGATCTGCTCGGCCGTCGGCGGATCGGAGTGCAGGTGGCGCTCGGTCATCCGCACGCAGCCGACGTTCATCGAGAACTGGGCTCGCGGCACGCCGGCGCCGAGGACGAGCTCGGAGGATCCCCCACCGATATCGACGACGAGCGAATCGCCCTCACCGGGGCCGACGGATGACAGCGCGCCCGCAAAGCTCAGGGCTGCTTCTTCCTCGCCGGAGATGACTTCCGGGGCGACCCCGAGACGCTCCTTGATGCCCGCAACGAACACATCCCGGTTGGTCGCATCGCGCGTCGCGGAGGTGGCGACGAAGCGGATCGTTTCGACGCCGTGGCGCTCGCACAGCTCGGCATAGTCGGCCGCGGCGGCAAAGGTCCGCTCCAGTGCCTCCGGCGCGAGCATCCCGGTGCGATCCACGCCCTGGCCCAGGCGTACGACGCGCATGAGCCGCTCGACATCGCTCAACGCTGCCGAGCCAGGGGCAGCGGCACGATCGGGCGCCGAGGGGACGTCGGCAATGAGGAGGCGAATCGAGTTCGTGCCGCAGTCAATCGCGGCAACGCGACTCACGCGTCCTCGCCTTCGTCCTCGCAGGAGCACACGTCTGGATCCCATAGCCCTTCTGCCCGCAGCATCTCGAGTGCGCGATCACCAAATGGGTTGACGCCCTCGCCCGCAGCCAACGCATGACCGGCAAGGGCGTGCAGGCACTTGACACGTGTTGGCATCCCCCCGGCGGAAATGCCCTCGATCTCTTCGACCTCGCCGAGCTCAGCGCGCGCCGCCAGGTAGGACTCGTGAGCGCGCTGGTAGGCGGCCGCGAGCTCCGAGTTGGCATGCAGTTCCTCGTTCATCTCGTGCATGACGCCGCGCGCCTCCAGCGTCGAAATCCCCTTCACGATCGCGGGATGCGTGAGGTAGAAGGTCGTCGGAAATGGCGTGCCATCATCGAGCCTCGGTGCCGTCACCACGACGAGCGGCCGTCCGCACGTGCAGCGTGTCGCAATATCGACCGCGCCGCGCGGCACCCGCCCCAGCTGGTGGGCAAGGGTTTTGCGATCGGCGTCAGTTACCGGCATCGGGTGCCTCCTTCAGGCCCGCGGCAATCTCCACGGAATCAGCAATGGTCAGGTACCAGGGTTGGCGGATCTCGCGCTCGGGCACGCCGCGTCGCGGGTCATCCGGCGGCTTCTCGCCGGTCACGGTGTGGGGATCGACGACGACGTAGGGCGTCTCGCCCGGCAGCACCCACCCGAGGCGGTCACGCGCCTGGCTAGCGACGAAGTCCGGGTTCTGCCAGCGAGCCTTCTCACGCTCGTATTTCGCGATGTCCGCTTGTAGTTCCGCGACCTCGGCCTGCAGCGCGCGGGCCTGTTCGCGCTGCTGCAGATAGTGCTGCAGCGGCGAGGCGACGATAGCCAGTGAAAACGCGAGCGTCACGAGCAACATGATGGCGCGCCACGAGATCGAATACGTCCCGCGCTTGGTGGTGAATTTCAGGCCGGTTGCTTTGTCTCGACGACGACGCATCGCGCCACGATTGGCGCGTGCGGCAAGCTTCGGTGATCCCGGCTTAGGTGCCGACCCGCGAGGCTTGATGCCCGATGCGTTGGGCTTTGCCCCCGAGCCGCCCGGCTTCGCCGAGCTCGCGCCAGCACTGGGGCGGCGCACGCGGCGTGGGGAGGAGGGTCTGCGGGATTTCACGCCTCCCATTGTGCGCCTAAAGTCGCTCGCCCGGCACGACTACGCGCCGAATGTGAGCGAAGTCCGCCGCAGCGTCGCGCACACACGCACCACACTCTCCCGCACACACTTGCGCGCACCCGGGCCCGCGCGCACATACCTAGGTGCACCCGCGCACGCGCGAGGACATAGCTGCGCCCCCGCCGGACGAAACCGAATCCCGCGGGGGCGGTAGCTGGTTAGCGCTTGGCGCGCGGGAAGGCGGAGTGCCCGGCGTAGACCGCCGCGTCCTCCAGCTCCTCCTCGATGCGCAGCAGCTGGTTGTACTTCGCGACGCGCTCGGAGCGAGCCGGCGCGCCGGTCTTGATCTGACCGGAGTTCGTCGCCACGGCGAGATCCGCGATCGTCGTATCCTCGGTCTCACCGGAGCGGTGCGAGGTCATCGTCTTGAAGCCCGCGCGGTGCGCGAGATCGATCGCGTCCAGCGTCTCGGAAAGCGAGCCAATCTGGTTGACCTTGACCAGCAGCGCGTTCGCGGTGTGGGTGTCGATGCCCTTCTTCAGCCGCTCGGGGTTCGTGACGAACAGGTCGTCGCCAACAATCTGCAGGCGATCGCCCAGGCGCTCAGTCATGAGCTTCCAGGCATCCCACTCGTCTTCGCTCAGCGGATCCTCAATCGAGACCAGCGGATACTTCTCGAGCAGACCCTCGTAGTAGTTGATCATGTACTCGGTGTCGCGGGCCTCGCCCTCGAACTGGTAGGCGCCATCGCTGAAGAACTCGGTGGCGGCGACGTCGAGCGCGAGCGCAATCTCCTCGCCCGGGCGGTAGCCGGCCTTCTCGATGGCTTCCATGATGAGGTCGAGCGCCGCAGCGTTCGACTCGAGCGACGGCGCGAAGCCGCCCTCGTCGCCGAGCCCGGTGGACAGGCCCCGCTCCTTGATGACGGACTTCAGCGTGTGGTAGACCTCGGTACCCCAGCGCAGGGCTTCCTTGAAGGTCGAGGCGCCGACGGGAGCGATCATGAACTCCTGGATGTCGACGTTGGTGTCGGCGTGCGAGCCGCCGTTCAGGATGTTCATCATCGGCACCGGCAGCACGTGCGCGTTCGGTCCGCCGAGGTAGCGGAACAGCGGCAGACCGGCCGAATCGGCGGCGGCCTTCGCGACGGCGAGCGAGACGCCGAGGATCGCGTTGGCGCCGAGCTTACCCTTATTCGTCGTGCCGTCCAGGTCGATGAGTACCTCGTCGATGACGCGCTGCTCGGAGGCATCCAGCGTCAGGATCTCGGGAGCGATGACGTCGATGACGGCCTCGATGGCGCCCTGGACGCCCTTGCCGTCGTAGCGGGACTTGTCGCCGTCGCGACGTTCAACCGCTTCAAATGCACCTGTCGAGGCGCCGGAGGGAACGGCGGCGCGGGCGACCGTGCCGTCTTCCAAGTAGACCTCAACCTCGACGGTCGGGTTGCCCCGGGAGTCGAGGATCTCGCGTGCACCTACAGCTTCGATGCTAGCCACTATGGCTCCTTACGTGTTCGTGGGAACGTACGCTCTAAGCCTAGGGCCAAAACGGGCAAAAGGGCAGGACGAATGTCACTGCTGGGAGGTGAACCAAGCGGGCTTGGGCAGCGGCTGCCCGGCGGCCGTATCAATGCCGTAGCGCGGGTTAACCTCGGCGCTCGTGAGGATCTCGTTGACGCGCTCGCCAATCTCGGCCGCCTTCGGGGAGGCGGTGATTTGCTGGTTCAGCAGCGAAGCCGCGGCCACCTTCAGGGTCTCATCGCTCAGGCCCGACGCATCCATTCCGAGCTCGGCGAGCTTGGCGCGCACGTCATCGCTCGACATCGCCATACCGTTTTCCCCCGCGGCCTGCGTGATCGCGCCCGCAAGGACCAGGTTTGCCAGCGCGCTCGACTGCGATGCCCCCTGGCCCGTCACTCGCGGCAGTTCCGCGGCCACCGTGGAAACCGTCGTCTCCGAAATCCGCTCATTGCCGACGCGAGCGGCCTGGCCTGCCTGACAGCCGGCGAGGGCGGAGACTCCAAGGGCGAGAGCAGCGACGGCCGCGAGCGGGCGGCGGGAATGAGTAAGCACGAAAACCTCCGAGTTGCACATACAGTCCGGCTCTATCCTACGCGCCAATCGCTTGCCTGATCTCATCGCGCGGTTGTGACACAATCGAAGTGACGCCACTCGTTGCAGGGAGAGCCGATGCCGCCATCGTGCTGTGGAAGCACTGTCGGCGCCGCTAGCAAGCCGAGTCGGGGGCCGCTACCTCAACCGCGAATGATCGAGGTTAGCAGCGCGAACAGATCGCGCACCCACGCCAGTAGGTCATCGTCGGACATGGAACGCTCCCCCAGGCCCTTGGGCTTGGGGATCGGGATGAGGACCTGGCGCGTCGCGAGGCGAATATGCGTGCCGGGGTGCAACCGCTTCAGGCGCACCTGCTGGCTGTCCTTGAGCTGCAACGGCCCGACGCGCAGCATCTGGCCCTGCACGATCGCCTCTTCCAGCCCGATCGCGCGCGCGGCTTCCCGCAGCTCCGCGACGGTAAAGAGGCGCTCGACGACGCGCGGGATCGGCCCGTAGCGGTCGGTCAGCTCGGCGGCGATCGCGTCGAGATCCTCGCGGGTGCGGGCGGCGGCAATCTTCGAATAGGCCTCCAGCCGCAGCCGCTCGTGACCGATATAGTCCTCGGGCACGTGCGCGTCGACGGGCAGTTCGAGCTTCATGTCCTTACTGCCGGAGTATTCGCCCTTGAAGGCGGCGACGGCCTCCGCGACCATGCGGACATACAAATCGAAGCCGACGCCCGCGATATGGCCGGACTGTTCGCCGCCGAGCAGGTTGCCCGCCCCGCGGATCTCCAGGTCCTTCATCGCGACCTGCATGCCGGCGCCCAGGTCAGTGTTGGCGGCGATGGTGCGCAGCCGCTCGTAGGCGGTTTCGGTCAGCGTCTTTTCGGGGTGGTAGAGGAAGTAGGCGTAGGCGCGGTCCCGGCCGCGGCCGACCCGCCCGCGCAGCTGGTGCAGCTGGGAGAGGCCAAAGGCGTCGGCGCGGTCGACGATGAGCGTGTTCGCGTTGGAGATATCAAGCCCGGTCTCCACGATCGTCGTGCACACGAGAACGTCGAACTCGCGGTTCCAAAAATCGACGATGACCTTTTCCAGCTGGGTCTCGTTCATCTTGCCGTGGCCGATACCGATGCGGGCCTCGGGCACGAGCTCCTTCAGCCGCGCCGCGACCTTGTCGATCGATTCGACCCGGTTATGGATGAAAAACACCTGGCCATCGCGCAGTAGCTCGCGCCGGATGGCCGCGGCGATCTGCTTTTCCTCATACCGCCCGACGTAGGTCAGGACGGGGTGGCGCTCCTCGGGCGGCGTCGCGAGCGTCGACATCTCGCGGATGCCGGTGACCGCCATTTCTAGGGTGCGTGGGATCGGGGTGGCGCTCATGGCGAGCACGTCGACGTTGGCACGCAACTGCTTGAGCGCTTCCTTGTGCTCGACGCCGAAGCGCTGCTCCTCGTCGACGATGACGAGGCCCAGGTCCTTGAAGTAGACCTCGCCGGTGATGAGGCGGTGGGTGCCGATGACGACGTCGATCGTGCCGGCCTTCAGCTCGTCCTTGATGCGCTTGGCCTCGGCGGCGCTTTGGAAGCGCGAGAGTGCGGCTACGCGCACCGGAAAACCGCCGTAGCGCTCGGAAAACGTCTCAAAATGCTGCTGGACGAGGAGCGTCGTCGGACATAGCACGGCCACCTGCTTGCCGTCTTGGACGGCCTTGAACGCGGCGCGCACCGCGATCTCCGTCTTGCCGTAGCCGACGTCGCCGCAGATGAGGCGGTCCATCGGCACGGCACGCTCCATATCGGCCTTGACGTCCTCGATCGTGGCGAGCTGGTCGGGCGTTTCCATGTAGGGGAAGGCCTCCTCCAGCTCGCGCTGCCAGGGCGTATCGGGCGAGAATGCGTGGCCCTTGGCGCTCGTGCGCACCGCGTACAGGCGGATGAGCTCTGCCGCGATCTCGCGGATCGCCTTGCGCGCCTTCGATTTCGTCTTCGCCCAGTCGCTGCCGCCCAGCCGGTTGACGCTGGGGGACTCCCCGCCGGTGTACTTCGTGACCTGGTCGAGCGAATCGGTGGGCACGAAGAGGCGGTCGGCTGGCCCGCCGCGGCGCGAGGGCGCGTATTCGATGACGACGTATTCGCGCATCCCCTTCTTCGCGCCCGCCCCCACCGAGCGCGTGATGAGTTCGACGAAGCGGCCGACGCCATGCGTATCGTGGACGACGTAGTCGCCGGGCTTGAGCGCAAGCGGATCGACGGTTTTGCGGCGCTTCGTCGGCATTTTTTGGCCCGCCGCGGCGGTATCGCGGCGTCTGCCGGTCAGGTCCGCGTGGGCGAGGTGGACGACGCGCGCGCCCGGCGCGAGATACCCCTCCGTAAGCGCACCGAGCGTCACGTGCACGGTGCCGGGATCGACCCCATCCGCAAGCTCCGGCGTGAATTGCGCGGCAATGCCCGCCTGCCCGAGCTGTTCGGCGACGCGCCGGCCTGGCCCGGGCCCGTCCGTCGTGATGACGACGCGGCGCCCCTCGTGCAGCCAGGTGCGAAGGTCGTTGGCGAGCTCATCGATGCGCCCGCGGTAGCGGTGGGCGGCCTCGGCGTCGATCACGTGCTCCTCGCTCGCGCCGGAGGCCAGCGCCGAGACCTCCCACCAACCGAGCGAGCGGTTGATCGCCGCCGTGCGCGTCTCATCGAGCGTCAAAAACGACGCCTTGCGGACCGCCAGCGGCGCTGTGCCGCCCGCGGCCGCGCTCGTCCACGCCGCGGAGAGGAACTCGTCGGTCGTCGCGAGCAAATCATCGACGCGCCGCGCGAGCCGCTCCGGATCGAGCGCAATCAGCAGGCTGTCCGGATCGAGGTTCGCCACGACGGAGTGCATATCGTCGACGAGGAGCCCAGCGAGCGATTCCATCCCTTCGACGGCGATGCCATCGGCGATCTTTTCCAGCATCTCGCGCGCGCCCGGGAAATCAGCGATGGCCTCGCGCGCCCGCGCGCGCACGCGCGAGGACAGCAGGATCTCGCGCGCCGGCGGGGCCCAGACAAACTCGCGGGCCTCAATCGAGCGCTGGTCGGCGACGGAAAACACCCGAATCTCGTCAACTTCGTCGCCGAAAAACTCGATGCGCAAGGGGTGGGATTCCGTCGGCGGGAAGACGTCAAGCAGGCCGCCGCGCACCGCGAACTCGCCGCGCCGCTCCACCATGTCCACGCGCGTGTAGGCGGCATCGGCGAGCTGGGTGGCGACCTCCTCTAAGTCCGCTTCCTGGCCGACGGCAAGGCGCACCGGCGCAAGCTCGGCGGCGCCCGCGACGACGGGCTGGATGAGCGCGCGCACGGGAATGATGACGACGCGCAGCGCCCCCGCGGCGGGGATCGCCGGATCGGGGTGGGCCAGGCGTCGCAGCACGGCCAGGCGCCGCGCGACGGTATCGGGGCGCGGCGAGAGGCGTTCGTGCGGCAGCGTCTCCCAGGCCGGTAGGACGGCGACGTCGTGCGGCTGCAGGTAGCCCGCGAGCGCCGCCTGCAGCTCATCGGCCTCCCGGCCCGTCGCCGTGACGATGGCCAGCGGGCGCACGCGCGCTAATTCGGCGAGTAGCGCGGGGCGGATGCCCGGGGTGGCGACGATCTCGGCGATCCCCCGCCCGGCGGCGCGCTCGATGGGCGCGGCGAAGGAGGAATCGGCAGAAAGTAGCGGCAGGAGGGCGCGAAGATTCACGCACCCAGCCTAGGTGGGCTCGCCGCCAAGTGCGAACTGCGTGCGGTACAGGTGCGCGTACAGCCCGCCGGCGGCCAGCAGCTCGCGATGCGTGCCGCGCTCGGCGACGCGCCCGTCGTCGATCACCGCGATTTCGTCGGCCGCGAGGACGGTGGACAGGCGGTGCGCGATGACGACGGAGGTGCGCCCACTCATCGCCTCATCGAGCGCGCGCTGGACGGCCGCTTCGGAGGCAGAATCCAGGTGCGCGGTGGCCTCATCGAGCACGACGACGCGGGGGCTGCGCAGCAGCAGGCGGGCGATCGCGACGCGCTGTTTTTCGCCGCCGGACAAGCGGTGGCCGCGGTCGCCGACGACGGTGTCCAGGCCCTTGGGCAGCGCGCGGATGACGTGCGCGACGTGCGCGGCGTCGAGTGCCTGCCACATGTCCTCATCGCTCGCGCGCGGCGCGGCGAACGCGAGGTTATCGCGCACCGACTCGTGAAACAGGTGCGCATCTTGGGTCACGACACCGAGCGCCGCGTGCAGGTCATCGGCGGCCAATTCGCGCACGTCGATGCCGCCGAGGCGCACCGCGCCGTGCTGCGGGTCATACAGCCTCGCTATGAGCGCGGTCAGCGTCGTCTTGCCGGCCCCCGAGGGCCCGACGAGGGCCAGCATTTTGCCCGGTTCGACGGTGAGGCTGACGTCGCGGATGACGGGCGTCGCCTCGCCCTCGTCGTCGCTGACGCGCGCCCCGGAATCGGCGGCGTCCGAGCTCGTTAGCGAGAGGAGCGAGACCTCGGAGGCGCGCGGGTAGGCAAACGTCACCGAATCCAGCTCGACGCCGATCGGGCCGGCGGGCAGCGCGCGCGGGGTGGCTGGCTCGGCAACCTGCGGCCGCAGGTCCAAAATCTCGAAGACGCGATCGAAGCTCACGAGCGCGCTCATGATCTCGACCTGGACGTTCGACAGCGAGGTCAGCGGCCCGTACAGCCGCGTGAGCAGTGCGGCGAAGGCGACGAGCGTACCGACCGAGACGGCGCCGGTGATCGCCATGATGCCGCCGACCCCGTAGACGAGGGCAGTCGCGAGCGATCCCATGGCGGCGAGCGTCGCGAAGAACACCCGCGCCGTCATCGCCTGCTTGATACCGATATCGCGCACTGCCGCGGCGCGGGCGCCGTATTCGGCAGCTTCCACGTCGGCCGAGCCGAAGAGCTTGACGAGCAGGGCGCCCGCCACGTTAAAGCGCTCGGTCATGCGATTGCCGAGGTCGGCGTTCAGCTCCATTCCGCGCCGGCGCAGCGTCGCGAGCCGCCGCCCCACGCTGCGCGCCGGCAGCAGCACGATCGGGACGAGGACGAGCGCGAGCAGCGTGATCTGCCAGCTCAGCGCGATCATCGTCGCTAGGACGACGACGAGCGTCACCGCGTTCGACACGGTGCCCGCGAGCGCGGAGGTGAAGGCCTGCTGGGCGCCCATGACGTCCGAGTTGAGCCGCGTCACGAGGTTGCCGGTGCGCGAGGCGGTGAAAAACGACATGGACTGGCGCTGCACGTGGGCGAAGACCTCGCGCCGCAGGTCGTAGATGAGCGATTCGCCGAGGCGCGCGGAAAACCACCGCGAGGCGATCGCAAGGCTCGCTTCGATGATCGCGACGCCCGCGACGGCCGAGGCCAGCAGCACGACGAGGCGCCGATCGGCGGCGGGCACGGCGTCGTCGATGATCGCGCGCAGCAACAGCGGGGTCGCGACAGCAGCCAGCGCATCGATCAGGAGCGTGGCGAGGAAGGCAGCGATGAGCCCACGGTAGGGCTGGGCGTAGGCGAGGATGCGCTTGGTCGTGCCCTTCGGCACGGACGCCCCGCGCACGGACTGGTCTTTTCGAAAACTCGACGCGTACCCGCCCGGGCCGCCCATTGAATGCATCGACATGCTCGCTCCGTTACCTCTCGCTAACCCGCGGTGTTCGCCTCGCCTTGCGCGCGCTCAAAGCCGCGCTGGGCAACGTCTTCGACGACGTCGGCGGCCTGCGTGATCGTCACGGCCCACTCGCCGCGGTCGGCCGCCGGGAAGTCCTGCAGCACGTAGGCGGCCGGATCCATCCGGCCGGGCGGGCGCCCCACCCCGATGCGTAGCCGGGCATAGTCGCGCATACCAAGGTGCTGCGTGATCGATTTCAGGCCGTTGTGCCCGCCCTCGCCGCCGCCGCGCTTGAGCCGCAGCGTGTGCTCCGGCAGGTCGAGCTCGTCGTGCACCACGAGCACCCGCTCGGGCGCAATCGAGAAGAAGTCGGCGAGCGCGCGCACCGCCTGCCCGGAGACGTTCATATAGGTATCCGTGATCGCGAGGATCGCCCGCGGCCCGGGCACCCCGCCCGGCCCGATGCCGAGCCGCACCTCAGCCACTTTCGCGCCCGAGCGGTGGCGCGCGAGCCGCCCGCCGCTGCGATGCAGCAGCTCGCCGATCACCATGTAGCCGGCGTTGTGCCGGTTGTAGACGTATTTTTGCCCCGGGTTGCCGAGCCCCACAATGAGCCACGGCCCCGCACGGCCCGCCGTCTCGCTGCCGCGCGTCGCATCCGCCATCTCGCCCTCACCTTTCTCGCCGCTCGAACCATACGCCAAGCGGCGCCCACGCATGAAGCGCAGACGCCGCCTGACACGTTCGCGGGATTAGCCCTCGGCGCCGTCCTCGGCGTCCTCGGAGCCTTCCTCGGCCGCGGCATCGCCCGCGTCCTCGCCCTCGGCGCCCTCGTCCTCAGCGGCGGGCGTCTCAAGGTCGGACTCGTCGATCCGCGGAATCTCCACGATGACGATCGGCTGATCAACCTCGTAGTCGGCCTCGACGTCATCGGGCAGCGTAAGATCCTCAAATCGCACAACAGTGCCGTCCTCGAGCCCCTCGACGGAGACCTCGATGACCTCGGGAATGTCGATCACGGGCGCGGTGACCGTCATCGAGACCATCTCCACGAGCGTGATGGTGCCGGGCGCGGACTCGCCGGTGATCGTGACGGGCACGTCAACCTGGACCTTCTGGTCGCGCGTCACCATGACGAGGTCGATGTGCTCGATGGTGCGCTTGACGGCGTTGCGCTGAATGTCCTTGACCAGCGCGAGGGACTTGCCGCCGTCGTAGGTGACGTTGATGAGGGCGTTGACGTTGTCCTTGATGATGAGGAACGTGTCGTGCCCCGGCAGCGTCAGGTGGATGGGGTCATCGCCCTTGGCGTAAAGGACGGCGGGAATCAGATCGTCGCGGCGGATGCGGCGGGCAGCGCCCTTACCGAAATCCGTGCGGAGCTGAGCGTTGAGCTGTTCAGGCATGAGCTCTCCTAATGGTCGGGCGTGAGCATCTCACGCGGTTGTGCGGTGCAGCGCACCCACCGGGGCGCGCCGGCCTCTGGGGCGACCATGTCCCAGCGGAGCGCTAACAACCTGGCCGCGTCGATAACGGAGTGCGCTGCAGGCCGGGGCCCGCGCGCCTCCCTCGCCGAGGCAACGGCATCTATGCTAGCCGATCACTCGCCCGCGCAACACCCTAGGCGTTGCCGTCAAACAGCGATGTGACGGACCCGTCGTCGAAGACCTCGCGGATCGCGCGCGCGAGCAGCGGCGCAATCGGCAGTACCGTCAGCTGCGGGAAGCGCTTTTCGGGCTCGATCGGCAGCGTGTCGGTCACGATGATCTCGCGCGCCCCGGATTCGGACAGCCGCTGGGCCGCCGGATCGGACAGCGCGCCATGCGTGGCCGCGACGATGACGTCCTTCGCGCCTTCGTTCAGCAGTACCCGCACGGCCTCGGCGATCGTGCCGCCGGTGTCGATGAGGTCGTCGACGAGCACGCACGTGCGCCCCTCAACATCGCCGACGACGCGGTTGGCGACGGCCTGGTTCGGGCGCGAGACGTCGCGCGTTTTGTGCACGAAGGCGAGCGGTCCCCCGCCGAGTTTGGCGGCCCACATTTCGGCGACGCGGATGCGCCCGGCGTCCGGGGAGACGACGGTGCAGTTGTTCGTATCGATGCGGGTGCGCACGTAGTCCGTCAGGATCGGCATCGCCCACAGGTGGTCGACGGGCCCGTTGAAGAAGCCCTGCGTCTGCGCGGCGTGCAGGTCCACGCTCATGATGCGATCGGCGCCCGCGGTTTCGAACAGGTCGGCCACCAGCCGCGCGGAGATCGGTTCGCGCCCGCGGTGCTTTTTGTCCTGGCGCGCATACGGGTAGCACGGCGCCACGACGGTGATGCGCTTGGCCGAGGCGCGCTTCAGCGCGTCGACCATGATGAGCTGCTCCATGAGCCAGGTGTTGATCGGAGCCGTGTGCGACTGCAGGACGAACGCGTCCGCGCCGCGCACCGACTCGGAAAACCGCACGTAAATCTCGCCGTTAGCAAAGTCGTAGACCGTCGAGGGCAGGACTTCGATACCTAGCTCTTGCGCCACCTCGGTCGCGAGCTGCGGATGCGCCCGCCCGGAGATAAGAACGAGGTGCTTCTCGCCCTGCGTGTGGATACCGGTCATGATCCTTGGCTCCTAACCTTCGCGCGTTGCGGCGTCGATGCTGGTGATATCGGAAAACGGATGGATGCGTTCGCCATCAAGGACGCGGGAGTCCGGCCCGAGGTGGACGAAGGGCCCGACGTGGGCGCCCGTACCTACCATGGCAAGATTTGCGTGCGTGCGAATGATTTTCGCCTCCGCACCGACCTCGCAGTTGGCGATCGTCGTGTCCGGGCCGATCTGCACGCCGTCGCCGATTGTCGTCGCGCCCAGCACCTGGCAGCCCGGGTGGATGGTGACGTCGGTGCCGAAGGAGACGTCGACGTCGATCCACGTGGAGCCCGGGTCGATGATCGTCACGCCCGCGCGCATCCACTTGGTCATCGTGCGCCGGTTGAGTTCGGCGCCGAGCTGCGCCAGCTGGGAGCGGTCATTCGCGCCCTCGGCCGTCGCGGGATCGGAAAGCACATGCGCCCCGACGCGCTTGCCGCGCGCCACCGCGATCGCGATGACGTCCGTCAAATACACCTCGCCCTGGGCGTTATCCTGGCCGACGTCGGAAAGGGCGTCGGCCAGCAGCTGGGAGTCAAAAACGTAGGTCGCCGTGTTGACCTCGTCGATCGCACGCTCGGCCTCGCTCGCGTCCTTTTCCTCGACGATGGCGCGCACCGAACCAGCCTCCGTGCGCACGATCCGGCCGTAGCCGCGCGGATTTCGCACCCGGGCGGATAGCACCGTGATGTCGTTGCCGCTGGTCGCATGCGCCTCGGCCAGCCCGGCCAGTTCCTCGCCATCGAGCAGCGGCGTATCGCCCGCCGTCACGAGCACCGGCCCGCTCAGCTCACCGAGCGCCTCAAGCGCGCACTGCACCGCGCGTCCCGTGCCGGGAATATCGTCCTGATCGGCGATGACGAGCTCCGGATCCACGGCCAGCGCATGGTCGACGACAGCATCGCGCTGATGCCTCACGACGACGCAGACCCGCTGCGGATGGAGCGAGCGCGCGGCGCTGATGGCGTGCCCGAGCAGGCTCCTGCCCGCCACCGTATGCAGCACCTTCGGCGTGACAGATTTCATGCGGGTACCGGCCCCCGCGGCTAGGACGATGACGGCAGATAACGTCGTTGGGGTGGCCTCGTTCGCGCTCACGAGCTCTCGTGCTCCTTAGGGGTGCGACTGGCGATTTCTCGCCCTATTTCCTCACCAGGTTACCGCCCGATTGCGCCCCCGGCAGGAAAAGCTCCGCCCCCAGGATTCGAACCCGGACTTCAAGGCACCAAAGGCCTGCGTGCTGCCATTACACAAGGGCGGAAAGAACCGTTTGCAGTCTACCTCAGGCATGATGGTGGTGTGGCAACCGAGAAAACCCCCGCACCCCGCGCCCGTATGACCGGCACCCAGCGCCGCGAACAGCTCATCACCGTGGGGCGCAAGCTCTTTGCCAAGCGGGGTTTTGACGGCACGAGCGTCGAGGAGCTCGCCGCCGCCGCCAAGGTTTCCAAGCCCGTCATCTACGAGCACTTTGGCGGAAAAGAAGGAATGTACGCCGTCATCGTCGACCGCGAAGTCCAAAAGCTCACCTCCGCCATTTCTGATTCCCTGTCCGACGGCGGCCATCCGCGCGCGATCGTCGAACGCACCTCCCTCGCCCTGCTGGAATACATTGAGACGAATTCCGACGGCTTCCGCATCCTCGTGCGCGACTCACCTGTGACCCAATCCACCGGGACGTTTTCCTCGCTTATTGGCGACGTCGCCGTCCAGGTCGAACACCTCCTCGCCGCCCAGTTCAAGGCCCGCGGCCTCAACCCCTCCATGGCCCCGCTGTACGCCCAAATGCTTGTCGGCATGATCGCCCTGACCGGCCAGTGGTGGCTCGAGGCCCGCAAACCCAAGCGCACCGACGTCGCCGCCCATCTCATCAACCTCGCCTGGAACGGACTGCAGGGCCTGGAAAAGGACCCGACGCTCAGCCACACGTCCTAACCGCCACCACGAGCCCGGCCGGGCCCTCCACTGTCCTACAAGTGTCCATCATTGACCCCGCAATGCGCTGTACTGTGTTGCCCGTACACCAAACGTAGGAGGGCCTGATGACAGATCTTGTCATCTCCGGACTGAAGAAGAAGTTCGGGACTCTGCAAGCACTCGACGATATGTCGTTCACCGTCCACGGTGGTGAGATCTTTGGTTTCGTCGGATCAAACGGCGCCGGCAAGAGCACCACGATGCGCATTGCGCTAGGAGTGCTATCTGCCGACGAGGGTGAAGTCACGCTCGGCGGCAAGCCGCTCGATCTGGCCGCGCGCCGCCGGGTTGGCTACATGCCGGAAGAGCGCGGGCTCTATCCGAAAATGAAGGTCGGCGAGCAGCTCATCTATTTGGCGCGACTTCATGGCCTCAGCCAGGAAGAAGCCAAGGACGCGATGGAGCGCTGGACTGATCGTCTGGGAATCGCGGCTCGACGAGATGACGATGTGCAAAAGCTTTCCCTGGGTAATCAGCAGCGTGTGCAGCTCGCTGCGGCGCTCGTCCACGATCCCGAAGTTCTGATCCTCGACGAACCGTTTTCAGGTCTAGACCCCGTTGCCGTCAACGTCATGAGCTCCGTCCTCGTTGAACGAGCTAAGGCCGGCGTTCCGGTCGTCTTCTCCTCCCACCAGCTCGACCTCGTGGAGCGGCTGTGCGACCGCGTCGGAATCGTTCGCAACGGTCAAATGATCGCCGAGGGAACGATCGACGAGCTTCGTTCGACCCCTCGCACCCTGATCGATGTCACCGTCGCCGACGATTCGACAGGTTCGTGGGCGCTGCCCCTCAAGTCCCACCCGAGCGTCGAGATCGAAGGGCAAGAAGGGTTTACGACGCGAGTCTCAATCCCGACGGGTGATGCAAGTGCTCGCTCGGCCGTCGTTGACGCAGCAGCTCGCACCGGCAACCTCACCCAGTTCAGAGATCACCACCGCAGCCTTGCTGAACTTTTCCAGAACGTGGTGGTTACTGAGGACCCAGCCGAATCTGATGACGCAAAGGAGGCAGCAAAATGAGCGACATCATGCTTGTAGCTGCTCGTGAGTTCAAAACGAACATGCTGAAGAAGTCCTCCATCATCGCCATGATCGTGGTGGCGGCCCTTATCGCCGTCGGTATGTTCGTCGTCAACTACTTCGCAACCAAGGACGACGACGCCCCGGCCTACACCGTCGGGGTTGCATCCGAAGTGCAACAAGTTGGGGATATCCTCAAGAGCGCCGGAGAACAATCAGGCCAAACGGTTGAGCTCAAAACTCTCGAGCGGGCGGAAGCCGAACAGCAAATCCGCGACGGCGACATCGACGGCTACCTCACGGGCAGCCCCGACGACATCGAGTTCCTCGTCGGAGATTCGCCACGGCTTGCATTGAACAGCATGGTCCAGGGCATCGCCGGGCAGCAGACACTAGCTACCGAGATCGCGAACCTCGGCGGGAATCCCGCTCAGGTGATGCAAAAGGTTGCGCAGTCCACTCCCACCATTACGAGCATCGATGGCACCGACTCGGAATCGAAGGGGAAGGCCCTCTTCGTTGCGATGATCGGTCTCTCGCTCGTAATGTTCGCCCTGATTTCTGGTGGTGCGATTCTGTCGATGGGCGTCGTTGAAGAGAAGACGAGCCGGGTGGTTGAGCTGTTGCTCGCCACGATTCGCCCGTCGCAGCTGCTTGCCGGAAAGGTCATCGGCATTGGAGCCACGATCCTTCTCCAGTTCCTTACATATATCGGTGTCTTCGCCGCTGTCGGCTACGTGACCGGGATGACGGACATCCTGCCCTCGTCTCCGATCCTGTTTGTCCTGCAGCTGTTGATGTGGACAATGTTCGGGTTCGTCCTGTACTCGGTGATCTGGGCGGCGCTGGCCTCAACGGTCTCGCGGCAGGAAGATGTTGGCGCGATTACGACGCCGATGACGTTCATCATTCTCGGCGGCTTCTACCTGGGAATGTTCCTGGTGCCCAACTCGCCGGATTCGTCCGCGACGTTTGCGTTGTCGCTCGTTCCGTTCTTCTCGCCATTCATGATGCCCGTCCGTATGGCGTTGGGCGCAGTTCCGATGTGGCAGATCCTCCTTGCGCTTGCGCTCCTCATCGCTGCGATCTTCGTGGTGCTGTGGCTCGGCGGGAAGATATACCAGCGCGCTGTGTTGCACACCGGCAGCCGGATGTCGCTGAAGGAAGCGTTGACCGGCCGAAACACTGTCCGTCGTAACGCATAGCCTGAGAGCTCCGCGCTAGGCGGCGAGAACGCCCCGCGAACAGACCTACCAGGGTTTGACGCGGGGCGTTTTCTACATCCCCTCCCGAGGTCTCTTGATATCGAGTAATCTCGAAGGCGTGAAACCTGCACGTCTCGATGAAGTTGATCGGATCGTCGCTGCCTGGAACAGGGAGCGGCCAGATCTCGATGTTGCTCCCCTGCAGGTATTTTCGCGAGTCTCCCGTCTCGCCCGGCTCCTGGACCTGGCCCGCAAGGAAGCGTTCGCCCAGCACAAACTGCTTGGCTGGGAATTCGATGTCCTATCTGCGCTTCGCCGCGCAGGCGAGCCCTACGAGCTGACGCCAGGAAAGCTCATTGCGAGCACACTCGTCACTTCCGGAACGATGACGAACCGCATCGACCGAATGGTCGACCACGGGCTCGTCACCCGCCTTGCTGATCCGCAGGATCGCCGGATGGTCCGCGTCAGACTTACCCCCGAAGGCCTGAGGCGTGTCGATTCCGCAATGGAAACCCTCGTGGAGTCCGAGTACACCGTCTTGGAAACCCTTTCTGCTGCTGATCGGGAGAGCCTGGCCTGCCTCCTGCGCGAGCTCCTACTTCCCTTCGACGGAAGTGATGAGATCGCGAGCAGCGATTCCACATCGGCGACGGCTTAGTTGTCCACAGTTTGAAGGAAATGGTTTCGCGATTGCGCCCATGTCGCTACTGTGAGCGTCATGACTTTAGTGCCGCGTTCCCTGGCTCGCACCGCTGCATTCGCGCTTGCTTCCGCTCTCGCGCTTTCTGCTTGCACTAGCCAGAACGAATCTGATCCGCCCGCATCCGGCTCATCAAACACGACGACGGACGCCGCGAGCCCGAGCCCAACCGAGTCCACTCCCGCACCTGGGCAGTGGACGCTCGATGACCTCACAGTTGGAGCGCAGGTCCCTAAGGAGGACCTCGAGCGCCTGTTCCCTGCGTGGGAAAAACCCACCCCGCCGGCAACACTCACCGAGGAAACCGAACAGGGCGCCAAAGACGCTGCCGTCTACTTCGAAGCAATGGCCGAATACGCCGTACAAACTGGGGATGCAGGAATTCTCAACGAAATTGATTCTGGTCTTTGTCAGAATTGTGATGACCTCCGCGATCTCGTTCAGAGAAACCAACACTTAAAGTTCTTCCGTTCGCAGCCCACGTATCGACCTGTCAGTTTGGCGGCAGACCCCGAGGGCTACGCTCTAGATGAAGTAGGGGTTCGAACTGAAGTAAGAAAGTCCATTGAGTTGGTAGCACCTGGAGGTGTTATCAAGAATGTAGAAACAGATACCACCGCAGACAGATTTGCCACAGTCGGATTCCAAGAATCACGATGGGTACCGGTCTACTTGAAACTGAGCGAAGGGCGCTGGGGGGATGAGTAGGACCGCATTGTTGGTAGCAACTCTGGTAACTACCCTCTGGCTTCCAGTGGCTCCCCAAGATGGCAAGAAAAACCACGGTTGCACTCTGATTTCAGATATGTCGGAGTGCCATCTCTCAATCACATCCCAGACCGCTGGTGATACCAAAGTTCGAGCGGCAATAGGAAAGAGACCAAGAGTCAAAGATAAGTCTAAAGGGTCGGCCATTGCACCAAGCTCCCGCGAGAATCAGCTGACGATCATTCCTGCAAAGTCGTGGATAGCGATCTGTCCAGACCCGCAGGATCCAACGCTGGAGGTCGAATGCTCCACGCTCCCTCCTGAGGCGGCCGCACCGGTGCGGATTGCGGCGCGACCGGTGGGGCAGGCAGCGGCGCCTCCGCGACCGTTGTCGATTGAGGAGTTTAAGGACTTCCCGGTGGCCAAGGGCGAGCTACTCATCCAGCCCGATCAGGGCCGCCACACCGTGAACATGCCGGTCATTGTCGCCACCACCGCACGTCAACACGTCGTATCCGGAGACCTGCTCGGCTTCGCATTCCATGTCCGCTTCACACCCGTCTCTCATACCTTCACTTATGACGATGGCAGTCCCCCGTATGTCACGGGGGATCCGAATACTCCGTATCCGAACCAGAGGTTTTGGCATGAGTGGTGGACGATCGGGGATAAGACGATCTCGGTGACCACCACGTGGTCGGGTGCCTACCAAGTGGCAGGCTCGGCGTGGGTTGAAGTGCCCGGCACCCTTGAGACCACGGTTTCTTCCGAACCGCAGCGTGTGGATGAGTACCATATTTTGCTCACCGATCCCGATAAAGCCACCGGCGGCAAACACCACGACACCGACTACGACTGGCTCAAAGGCACCCCACTAGACCCACACAATCAGCCCTAGCCAATCTCCTCGGTGAGTTCGAGCCAGCGATCTTCGAGCTCGGCAGTCTCGGCATCGAATGCGTTCAGGCGTCGCGTCAAGACCTGCAAGCCTTCGTAATCGCTTTGATCGTGTTCCGCCATTTCCTGGTGGACGCGCTCCACCTCGGTGCCAATCTTGGCAAGACGACGCTCGATTGAGGCAACCTCCTTTTGCGCTGCGTGGATCGCGGCGCCCGAGAGCGTCGTCGCAGCTGGGATGGAGCCGGCGCTCGGGCTAGCTGGGGATGCGGGGGCGCTGGCTCCGCCGCGCTGCTCGGCGCTACGGAGGCGAAGGTACTCCTCGACGCCGCCGGGCAGGTGGCGCAGGCGTCCGTCGAGAATCGCGTACTGCTGATCCGTCACGCGCTCCATCAGGTAGCGGTCGTGGGAGACGACGAGGAGCGTGCCCGGCCAGGAGTCCAGGAGGTCTTCCAGGGCCGCGAGCATATCGGCGTCGACATCGTTCGTGGGCTCGTCGAGGATGATGACGTTCGGTTCGGCGAGCAGCAGGAGCAGCAGCTGGAGGCGGCGCTTTTGCCCGCCGGAGAGTTCGCCGACGCGGGCTGAGAGGTGCTCGCGGGCGAAGCCGAGGCGCTCCAGGAGCTGGGCCGGGGTGAGGTCCTTGCCGTCGACGGTGAAGGACGCCTTGGTGCGGGCGAGGACTTCGCGCACGCGGTCGGTGGCGATGGCGGCGAGTTGCGAGAATTGCTGGTCGAGGTGGCCGATGCGTACCGTCGTTCCGGTGCGAATGCGCCCTGCGGTGGGGCTGAGGCTGCCGGCGATCAGGTTCAGCAGCGTTGTTTTGCCTGAGCCGTTAGCGCCGAGGATGCCGGTGCGCTCCCCCGGTGCGATGTGCCAGGTGACGTCGCGCAGCACGGGCGCGGCGGGCTTGGCGTCGAAGCTGAAGGACACGTCGTCGAGGTCGATCACGCGTTTGCCGAGGCGGGAGACGGCCAGGCTCTTGAGCTCGAGCGGGTTGCGGATGGGTGGGACGTCCTCGATGAGCTGATTGGCGGCGTCGATCCGGAATTTAGGTTTTGAAGTGCGGGCGGGCGCGCCGCGGCGCAGCCAGGCTAGTTCCTTGCGCAGCAGGTTTTGGCGTTTGGCTTCGGTGGCGGCCTTGATGCGGTCGCGCTCCACGCGCTGCAGCACGTAGGCCGCGTAGCCACCTTCGAAGGGCTCGACGATGCCGTCGTGCACCTCCCACGTCTCGGTGCAGACTTCGTCGAGGAACCAGCGGTCGTGGGTGATGACCAGCAGCGCGCCGGCGCCGGTGGGCCAGCGGCGCTTGAGGTGGCCGGCGAGCCAGGCGATGCCTTCGACGTCCAGGTGGTTCGTGGGTTCGTCCAGGGCGAGGACGTCATAGTCGCCGACCAGCAGGGCGGCCAGCGCCACGCGGCGGCGCTGACCGCCGGAAAGGTTGGCGACGGGGGCGTCGAAAGCAAGATCCGAGACGAGGCCCGCGAGGACGTCGCGGATGGCGGGATCGGCGGCCCATTCATGCTCGGGGGCGTCGCCGACGATGGCGGTGCGGACGGTGGCGCCCTCGGGTAGGGGGTCCGCCTGGGTGAGGTGGCCGACGCGGATGCCGCCGCGCCGGGTGACGCGCCCGCCGTGGGGTTCGAGGGCGCCCGTCAGCATGTTGAGGAGGGAGGATTTGCCGTCGCCGTTGCGTCCGACGATGCCGATGCGATCGCCTTCTTCGACGCCGAGGGTGACGTCGTTGAAAACGGTGCGGGTCGGGTAATCGAGGTGCAGAGACTCGCCGACGATCAAAGGGATAGCCACGTGAGGCTATGTTACGCGGTTACGAGTCCTTATCCGGGGTGATGTTCGCGTCGTCGCTGGCGGTGGCGGTG
This sequence comes from Bowdeniella nasicola, assembly GCF_900107735.1. GTDB lineage: Bacteria > Actinomycetota > Actinomycetes > Actinomycetales > Actinomycetaceae > Bowdeniella > Bowdeniella massiliensis. Next base: position 86,598 of record NZ_FNQV01000007.1, read on the forward strand.
CTCGCGTCGTCGTCGGGATCCTCGATCACTCGCAGCAGCGGGCGAACGCCGGGGCGGGAGGAGGGGTGGCGCGAGATGGATTCGTCCAGGTCCTCGCTGGTGGGCTCATCGAACAGCGTGGGGAGGTCCTCGGTGGGCGGCAGCGGGCCGTCCACGTCGATCGAATCGTCGAAGTCGTAGTCGTCGATTGTGTCGTAGGCATTCGGATCGTAGGCGTTCGGATCGTAGGCGTTCGCGTCGTCGTCGATTGGATCGTGAACGGTTGGATCGTCGTGGTTCGGGCCGTCGCCGTTCGGATGGTCCTTGCCGAACGGGGAGTTGGACGCGGCGCGCCGCGAGGTGCGCACGAGCTCGATGCCGGGGACGGGGCCGTAGGCGACGAAGGCGTCGGCGACGTGGGGCCAGGTGGCGAGGCGTTCGGCGAGGACCTGGCCGCGTTCGAAGGAGTCGACTTGAGCGATGAGGGTCGGCCCGGAGCCGGAGACCATGACCGTGAGCGAGTTATTGCAGAAAAACTCGATGACGTGGCGGGCGCCGCGGTGCAGGTTGAGCGCGGGCGTCATGAGGTCGTTGCGGAAGGCGTAGGCGACGAGTGCCGTATCGCCCTGGGCAAGGGCGTGCAGCAGCGTCGGGGAGACCTCGGGCGCGGCCTGCGGGGTGGGGTTCAGTGCGTCGAATTCGCGGAAAACTGCCGGGGTGGAGAGGCCGTCGATCATCGTCGCGATGAGATAGCAGTGTTGGCCGCGCGCGAGGACGGGGCTGAGGACTTCGCCGCGGCCGTAGCCGATCGCGGTGCCGCCCATGAGGCAGAAGGGCACATCGGAGCCGAGCTCGGCGGCGATATCCATGAGGGCGTGGGGGGCGAGGGGTTTGCGCCACAGCTCGTTGAGGGCGACGAGGGTGCCGGCTGCGTCCGCGCTGCCGCCGGCCATGCCGCCCGCGACGGGGATGTGCTTGTCGATGCTCAGGTGGACGCCACGCTCGCGTAGGTCGACGTTGGCGCGCTCGGCGATGAGGCGGGCGGCCTGCACGGCGAGGTTGCGATCGTCGGTGGGTAGGTCCTCCCCCAGGTGGGACATCGTGAGGCTGATGCCGGCCGGAGCGGCGGACGCGGTGATGGTGTCGTAGACGCCGATGGCTTGGAAGACGGTGGCTAGATCGTGGAAGCCGTCGGGACGCTTGGGACCGACGGCAAGGAACAAATTAACCTTGCCGGGGGCGCGCACAGTGACGGACTCTGCCATGGTTTACATCGTGCCATCTTCTGGCGCTGCGCTCGCGTCGAGTTCGTTTTTCGCGCGGGCGATGGCGATGAAATCGGTGATGCGTAGTTGTTCGCCGCGGGTTTTTGGGTCGATTTCGGCGCGAGTCAGGATGGCTTCCGCGGTGGCGGGGCTGCCCGCCCAGGAGGCGAGCGCGGCGCGCAGGGTTTTGCGGCGTTGGGCGAAGGCCGCGTCGATGACGCGAAAGATCTCCTCGCGCGCGGGCGGGCGCGCGAGTGCGGGCGCGGGCGCGGGTGCGGGCGCAGGCTGGCTCGAGTTGTATTCCTTTTCGGCCGCCTTGTGCGCTTTGCTGTGGGGTTTGAGGAACCCGTCGGCCGTCGCGAAAATCGGCACCGGGCCCGAGCCGGTCGTGATGCCGGGGGCAGGCTCATCGGCTGTGATGTCACGGGCAGGCTCGTCGGTCGTGATGCCGGGGGCATGCTCGTCGGGAATGAGCGGGACGGTGTGGCGGTCGATGCGCACGATGGCGGAGTCGACGTTCGGCACGGGCCAAAAGACGGTGCGGCCGATGGTGCGCGTGCGGCGGGCGGTGCCGTAGAACTGCGTTTTGACGGAGGGGACGCCGTAGATGCGGGAGCCGGGTTCGGCGGCAATGCGGTCGGCGACTTCGGCTTGGACCATGATGACGACGGTTGTCAGGCTCGGCAGGGCCGCGAGCAGCGTCAAGAGGATGGGGACCGCGACGTTATAGGGCAGGTTCGCGACGAGCGCGGTGGGGGTGAAGGGGCTCGCCGGGGGCTCGGCGCTCGCGAAGGATTCTGGGACGGCGAGGTCGCTCGCGTCGGCGATGGTGAGGGCGTCGCGGCAGGTGACGGCGAAGTTCGCGGCGGCCTCGGGTGCGAAGGTGGCGATGGTCTCCGGGAGGGCGCCGGCGAGGATCGGGTCGATTTCGACGGCCGAGACGCGGGCCCCGGTTTCTAGCAGCGCGAGTGTGAGCGAGCCGAGGCCGGGGCCGATTTCTAGGACGTTATCGCCGGGGGCGATGCCCGCGCTCGCGGCAATCGCGCGCACGGTTCCGGCGTCGTGCACGAAGTTTTGGCCCAGCTGCTTGGTGGGGCGGATGTTCAGGCGCTCGGCAAGGGCGCGGATGTCCGGGGGCGTCAGGAGGCGAACGGTCACGCCTTCAGCCTAGCGGGCGAACCGGGGCTCGCTGCCATGCGGCTGACCGCTTGCTAGATACGACTCACCGGCCGGACAGAACGGATGGATCTGTCCGGCCGGTGCGGCGCTGGTTGTGCTGAGGTGGAGGGTCAGCGCAGGCAGGGTTTAGCGCAGGCCGAGCTTGGCGGAGCAGGCCGGCCACTGGCCCCAGCCCGCACGCTGCTGCAGGATCTGGGCGCGCTTGGTCTGCTCGGCAGGCGAGGCCTGGCTCGGCAGGCCGGATCCGCCCACGGAGCGCCACGTCGCTACCGAGAACTGGTAGAGGCCGTGGTAGGTGCCCGAGGCCGAGACCGCGCGGGGGTTGCCGCCGGATTCGCACTGGGCGAGGCGGGCCCACACGCCGGAGGTCGGGGCGGCGCCCCCGGTCGAGCCAGCGGAGCTGGAGCCGCCGGAGCTGGCGGCCGTCGAACGCTTCGCGGGGGCGGCCTTGGCCGGCGCGGGCTTCGGCGCGGGACGCTTCTTCGTTCCGATCGCGACGACCTTGGCCGTCGGCTCGGTGCGCTGCTCGTCCTTCAGCTTGGCGCTCGTTTCCTTACCGTTGACGCTCACGGTTTCGTAGATGCGCGTGATGACGCCCGCCTTGCCAGCAGTGACGACCTTGGACTCGCCGACGAACAGATCACCGGACTTCTGTTCCGTCGTAGCAAACGGCAGGTCTTCGGTTTCGGTGCGCTCGCCCAGCTCGACGCGGTCGATCGTCACGATGACGGTGTTGTTGTCCGCGGGCGTGATCTTAACGTCGTCGTGCTCGCCGAGCTTGACCTCGGCCTTGAGAAGCAGACCCTCGAGGGTGGTTTCGCCCTCCACGTCGATCTCGCGCTCTTCGCCGGCGACGATGAGCTTGACCTTGCCGTCGGTGATGAGCGGCAGGCTGAGTTCCTGGCGCTCGGTGGAACGGGAGGCGGCGACGATGGAGGCGGAGCGGCCGGAGGCGGCGAGCTCAGCCAGGGCGCCGGCGGTGTCATCGGCCGTCGTCCAGATCGTGTGCGTCGCGCCGTCGATCATGACTTCGATGGGCTTGGCGGTGCGCACGACGATGGTAGCGCCTTCGGTGAGGGCAGCGTTCGGATCGGGGCTGACGATGTCATGCTCGCCGAGGGTCACGCCCTGCTTGGCGAGGACGCCCTGCACGGAGCCGGCGAACGTCGAGACCTGCTCGACCTGGCCGTCGACGTCGAGCGCGACGGACTTGTGGGCGTGGGCCACGCCAGCGCCGGAGGCCACGAGGGCCGGGACGGCGATCGCGGCGACGATGGCGGCGCGCTTGCGCCAGCTCGGCTTGGTCGCCGGGGTGTTCGTGTCGGTCGTTTCGGCGTCGGCTGCGGGGGCAGCGTCGGCGTCAACCTGGCTGTTTTCGGAGGGAAATTCAGTCACAAGCGTCGACCGTAATCGCATTGTTACCTGGACGTCCAGTGCCCGTGCGGTACTTCACATGTCACCGAACAGGGGCTGCGGGCTGTTTTTCGCCCGATTTGTTAGTACCAGCCGCGGGCGTAGGAGTGATTCAGCGCGGCGCACGGCGAGCCGTAGCGTCCCTGGATGTAGGTCAGGCCCCAGCGGATCTGCGTGGCCGGATTGGTGCGCCAATCCGCGCCGGCGGTGGCCATCTTGTGGCCCGGCAGCGCCTGCGGGATGCCGTAGGCGCCCGAGGAGGGGTTGCGCGCGAGGTGGTTCCAGCCCGACTCGCGGTGCCACAGCGTCGACAGGCAGGACATCTGGTCCCCGCCCCAGCCGTAGGAGCCGAGCATGCCGCGAGCGATGTCCTGCGCGCTGCCCGCGGGCACGGGCGCGGCCGGCGGCGCAGCGGGGGCCGGCTGGCGGCTCGTCGTCGATCCGGACTCGCGCGGGGCGGCGGCAACGACGGGCTGCGGCTTCGGTTTTTCCTTGGTGCCGACAAGGACGACGCGGTCCTGCTTTTCCTGCACGACGACGGTGGCGAGCGCGGTGCGACCCGTTTCTTCGCCCTCGTTCAGCTCAACGCGGTAGGTGGTGCGGGTGATGCCGTTTTGGCCCTCGGATTCGACCTTCGTCTCACCCTTGAAGAGGTTCGGATCCTGCTTTTCGATCGTCTCGAACTCGGTGACGTCTTCGTCGGAGGCCATGCCCGAGTTGCCGCGGGTGATGACGACGTCCATGCCCTCGGCGGCGGTCTGCGACAGCGGGATGTTGACGGTGTCGAACATGCCGACGACGATGCCGGCGTCGGCGAGGGCTTCGGCAAGGGAGAGGGCAGGGACGTTGTGCGTCGCGGTTTCGCCGTCGGCGGTGACGGTGATGTCGACGCGCTCGATGGCGTCCAGGGACAGGCGCTCCAGATCGCGGGACGCGGCGATGGCATCGCGGCCGTCGACGACGGCGGCCGAGGAGGGTGCTGCGGCGGGTTCCTCGGTAGTGAACAGGCCCGTCTGGGTCGCGGCGAAGGCGCCGGAGCCGGCAATGAGGGTGGCGGCGGAGGCGACCGTGAGGACCTTGCGGCGGAAGGTGGCTGCGGCCGGGTGGTGGCCGGTGGCGCGGAACTGATAGGACCGTTCCTTCAGGCGCGCGGCGAGGGTGGGCTTGGCAGCGTGGCGGCCGGATTTAGTCAAGACTTCATCCTTTGTGGAGGGTTTCCTGGCGGCAGCGCGGGGGCACCGTCGCAGTCACGATTTCCACTGTACGACGCTCGCGCGGCGCCCACAAGAGACGTGTTCCACCAAAACTGGGAGGTTTCAAGGCTTAGGCCGGGATGGCGTAGACGTCGCGGGTGGTGGCAAGGATGCGGGCGGCGAGGTCTGCCGCGGGCAGGCCGCGAACCTCGGCCATGCGCTGAAGCGTGAGACCGGCGAGGAAAGCGGCGTTCGGGCGGCCGCGGAACGGCGCGGGCGTGAGGTAGGGCGCGTCGGTTTCCACGAGCAGGAGGGCCTCGTCGGCGGCGGCCACGGCGGCTCGTAGCTCGTCGTTCGCGGGATAGGTGACGGGGCCGGCGAAGGACATGTACCAGCCGTGGCGATTGCAGATGGCCGCGAGTTCGGCGTCGCCGGAAAAGCAGTGGAAGATGGTGCGCTCGGGGGCGCCTTCGGCGAGCAGGACGTCGACGACGTCGCGGTGGGCGTCGCGGTCGTGGATCTGCATGGGCAGGCCGAGCTCCTTGGCGAGCGCGATGTGGGCGGCGAAGGCCTCGCGCTGGGCGGGGCGGCCGGCTTCGCCGGTGCGGAAGTAATCCAGGCCGGTTTCGCCGATGGCGACGACGCGACCGGGGTGGGTGCGGGCGACGCGCTCGACCAGGGCGAGGGTTTCCTCGGGGGTGAGGGCGTGGAAGTCCTTGACGTGCGGGGTGAGGCCGTCCGGGCTCTTGTCGCGGTAGCCGGCGTGGACGGCTGCCTCGTTGGGGTGAATCGCGACGGCCCAGTAGACGGCTGCTTCCTCGCGCGCGGGCGCGGGCGTGCGCGCGGGCGCGCGCGAGGCGTCGGTGGCCGATGCGGCGTCGGCGGTGAGTTCGGCGTCGGCCGCGCGGATGTCCGCCACGTCGCAGGCAGAGGAGATGACCGCGACGACGCCGGCCTCGTAAGCGCGAGCGAGCTGTTCGGCGCGCGGCATCGCAAAGCCCATCGAGTCCCGCGGGATCTCACGCTCCGACATCGGCAGGTGCGTGTGATTATCGATCAGCTCGAAACCGTAGGGCTCCTCGAGCGTTGGCCACAGGCGCGGCTTTTTCTTCGACATCGTTACTCCTATCGACATTGCCGGACTAGTCGACGTTGCCGGGCTGGTGGGACCCAGTGTCTTTCGCTACGGGCCGCTAGTTGCGGACTGCTAACTGGGACCTGCTAGTTGGAGGCGCGGCTCAGTTCCTCGTCGATGATGGCGTCGTCGAGCTTAGTGAAGATCGGCGTCGGCTTGGCAATCGGCGCGCCGATCGTCACCGGGCGCGGACCCCAGGCCGGAACCTGGGTGTAGTCGCCCGTGATGATCGGATAGTCCGGTCCCCCGTCGAGGTCACTCACCTCTTCGATGCGTGGCAGGGGCGCGACGTTGCCGTCGCCACCGATCGCGGCGTCGACCTCATTGGCGGCATGCGGCAGGAACGGGCTCAGCATGATGTTGAGGTCCGAGACCGCCTGGGCCAGGGTGTGCAGGATCGTGGCGAGGCGCTCGCGCTCCTCGGGGGCCTTGAGTTTGAAGGGCTGGGTGTCCGCGACGTACTTGTTGGCTTCGCCCACGAGCTTCATGATCTCGGCGATGGCGGCCTTTTGGTGGTGGTGGCGGATGAGGTCCCCGACGCGCGTAAAGCCGTCGGCGATCTGGTTGACGAGGGCAGTATCGACCTCGGTCAGCTCGCCGGGGCTAGGGATTTCGCCGAAGTTCTTCGCGATCATGGCGGCGGTGCGGTTGACGAGATTGCCCCAGCCGGCGACGAGTTCGGTGTTGGTGCGGCGCACGAATTCGGCCCAGGTGAAATCGGCGTCCTGGGTTTCGGGGCCCGCGGCCGAGATGAAGTAGCGCAGCGCGTCCGGCTGGTAGCGCGAAAGCATGTCGCGAACATAGATGACGATCCCGCGCGAGGAGGCGAACTTTTTGCCCTCCATCGTGAGGAATTCGCTGGAGACGACCTCCGTCGGCAGATTCAGGCACCCGAGATCGCCGGGGCTGCCGCCGCGCTCGCCCTCGCCGTTGTAGCCGAGGAGTTCGGCGGGCCAAATCTGGCTGTGGAACGTGATGTTGTCCTTGCCCATGAAGTAATAGGACAGCGCGTCCTCATCGTTCCACCAGCGGCGCCAGGCCTCCGGATCGCCGGAGCGGCGCGCCCACTCGATGGACGCCGACAAGTAGCCGACGACCGCGTCGAACCAGACGTACAGGCGCTTGGTTTTTTGGTCCTCCCAGCCGGGTACAGGGATGCCCCAGTCGATGTCGCGCGTCATGGCGCGGGGGCGGATGTCCTCGAGGATGTTTTGGGAGAACTTGATGACGTTGGGGCGCCAGGTGCCGGAGGCTTCGCGCTCGTCGAGCCAGGTGGACAGTGCGCCCGCGAGCGCCGGCAGATCGAGGAAGTAATGGTCGGTTTCGACGAAGGCAGGCGTCTCGCCGTTGATGCGCGAAACCGGGTTGATGAGGTCGGTCGGATCGAGCTGGTTGCCGCAGTTATCACACTGATCGCCGCGGGCGCCGGCTGCGCCGCAGATGGGGCAGGTGCCTTCGATGTAGCGATCGGGCAGGGTGCGGCCCGTCGACGGGGAGATTGCGCCGTGGGTGGTTTCCACGCTCATGTAGCCGTTGTCCCGCACCTGGGAGAACATGGCGCGCACGACCTCGTAATGGTTGACCGTCGTCGTGCGAGTGAACAAGTCATAGGACAGGCCGAGCTGGACGAGGTCCTCGACGATGATGCGGTTGTTTTTGTCTGCGAGTTCGCGGGCGGTGACGCCGGCGGCGTCCGCGGCGACGAGGATGGGGGTGCCGTGCTCGTCGGTACCGGAGACCATGAGGACGTCCTCGCCGGCCATTCGCATGTACCGGCTGAAGACATCGGAGGGGATTCCAAAACCTGCGACATGGCCGATGTGGCGGGGGCCGTTGGCATAGGGCCACGCGACGGCGGATAGCACTGCACTCATGGCTTTAAGCCTACCTGCGGCGCGTTGTCCGGGCTAAATACGCCCGGCGTGAGCTTGGCAGCGGTTAATGGCCATCGAGAGAGGTTGCTGCCTCGTTGATGGCGCTATGCAGGGTCTTGACATACAGGTCAATACCGGCCTTGCGAGGGTGGGTCTGGTCCGAGGCGAGCAGGTCCTGGTGGTCGGCGGCGACAGTGTGCCAGTTCGCGACAAAGACGCGGTCTGGATGCTGCCTTGCGGCGTTATCGATCGCGGCGTTCGCGTCGATCACCCACCGGGCCTTCGGGCGGGAGTAACCATTGACCAGCACCAGACGGCGATCCGCGCCGATGGCATGTAGCACCCCCTCGATCTGATCGTCGCGAATCGTGCCGTTTGTAGCGAGCCCAACGATAACGACATCGCCGAGGGAGTCAGCGGCCAACTGCCGGGAGATGAGATGATCGATGCTCGGCATCGCGCGCGAGACCTCCGCGTCGACGAGGGCTTTGGGCCAACGTGCGGTAATCGCGGGAGAGGCAGCAAGCATGACGGAGTCACCGATGAAGGAAAGCGAGACATTTCCGGTCTTGTCCTCATCCGTCGCGGGCGGTTTCTTATCCGACGGTGGAGGCGACGGTTCAGTGGGTTTAGGACTTGCTGTACCTTGCGGGGCCGCACCGTTTCTGCGGGCATCATTGTGTTGATCCAGCTGGGCGCGCGCAGCATCGATCTGCATTTGCAGCGTGGTTTTGGTCGGCGCGACGGCCAACCCCACGGACGCTAAGACGACAGCGGCGGCAGTTACCGTTGTCATGGCGAGCGTGACGATCCGTCTACCCACGCTGAGGTGACGGAAAGTCATCGTCGAGCTATCTCCTCGCAGCCGGTGCGGGCCGCGCCGGAAGGAAGCGACGACGATCGCTCCCCAGGCCCGCAGGGTTGCGATAATGCCCGCTCGGCGCATCGGGTCTTCTACATAGCGCAGTGAAATCTCTGCTAGCGCGAGTGACAGCGCGGCGACGCAGGCGCCCACGAGATAGGGAGAGGCTGATGGCCACTGATAGTTCGCGAGCACGAGCAATGGCCAATGCCACAGATATAAGCCATAACTGCGTGTACCGATCCAGACCAGAACCGGATGCTCCAGGATCGCGCACAGACCGCGCGCCATTGCCGAAGCCACGGTGACGTCGGGCATGACCGCGCGGATGATGATTGCGCTCGCGAGCGAAGCGACAGGCAACCCCCAGATATACAAGCCGCGGTCGTCGTCGTAGATCTGCGTACCGATCGCGGCAAGGACAGCGACGGCGAGCCAACCTGCGGGCCCCCATAGGCCAACGAGGCGCACGAGACGTGGCGAGCTGGGACGAGGCGCCCGCCCAGAGATAATCATCGCGAGGATTGCACCGATCATGAGGCCGAACAAGTGCGTGTCGGTGCCATAGTAGGCGCGCGAGAGATTCGTGCCGGAGATGATCGCCATGCTGGTCGCCGAAGCGATCGCGAGCAGTCCGGGCACGATGGCTCGGCCTCGCCAGCGTACGATGACCAGCAGGACCAGGGGCCAGACAATGTAGAACTGCTGCTCGATGGCGAGCGACCACACATTGGTCAGCAGCAGGGGGTCACTCGCGGCGAAATAGTCACTGCCCGTCGCGATCTGCGCCCAGTTGTAGGTGTAGGTCAGCGCGGTGATCGTCTGCAGTCGTGCCTTGACCAGCGCATCGCCACCGACGAGGGCCGCGAGTGCTACGCACACCAGCACCATGAAGGCGAGCGCCGGGAAAAGCCGCCGAAGGCGACGCAGCCAGAACGCCTTCAGCTCAATCCGGGAGTTCCGCTCGTACTCGTTGATGAGTAGGCGGGTAATGAGGTAACCGGAGATTACGAAGAAAACGTCAACTCCAATAAGGCCCGCGGGAGCAGCACCTGGAATGAGGTGGTAGACCAAGACGATGGCTGCGGCTAGCGCGCGCATCCCATCCAATCCGGGGTAGCGGACTGAGGGACGCGATGAGCGGACTGGACTGGTTGAGGACGTCGACACACATACACTCCAGCAGGATTCGGGCCCGAGACCTAGTAACCACGGGATGATTTACCCATTCGAAACTAATTCCTCGGTGGGACGCCACGGGACGGACCGATATACCGCGAGGTGACGGCGCTGGCGTCAGGAATCAGCGACGGCCAAGTTGAAGAGTTCTCTCGCGTTGATGCCTTCACGGGTCGCGACGTGACGCGCCGCGATCTTCATTCTCAGCCCTAGTTCCGCCAGTCGGCGCACCTCTGCAACGAATCGGGGATCGGGCTCGGCTGGTTCGTCTCCGAGCGGTCCGGGGGACGTACTGCCGGGATCCCCAACTCCGGGTGCGCTGGAGCACGGCGCAATCACGATGACGATCTCGCCACGCACGCCCTGGCGCGCCCACTGCTCGAGCTCGATCAGGCTACCGCGGCGTACCTCTTCGTGTATCTTCGTCAACTCGCGGGCGATAGCCGCCTCACGTTCTGGTCCGCATGCAGCGGCGAGCTCCGCCAGCGTCGCGGCCAGCCGGTGCGGGGATTCAAAAATGATCGATGTGCGCGGCTCGGCCGCGAGGCGAGTGAGCGCGGCTGCCCGGCGGCGACCCTTACGCGGCAGAAAGCCGTCGAAACAAAACGAGTCCGTCGCGATTCCTGACAGCGCAAGCGCCGTGACGACAGCGGATGGACCCGGCAACACCGTGAGCGGGATATCGCGTTCATGTGCCCGCGCGGCGAGGCGGAAGCCCGGATCGGAAATCGTCGGCATCCCCGCATCGCTCACGACCAGGACGGCCTGACCAGCGGCCGCAAGATCGAGCAGTTCATCCGCCCGCGCCTCCTCGTTGTGATCGTGAAAAGCAATGATGCGGCCGGATAGCGTTACGCCGAGGCCAGCAGCGAGCTGGCGGACTCGCCGCGTATCCTCGGCCGCGATGACATCGGCCTGGCCGAGGGCGGCGACGAGCCGATGCGAAGCGTCAGCAAGATTACCGATGGGAGTCGCGGCCAGGGTGAGGCCAGCACTCAGCTGCGGCGTTCGCATTGGTCGGCCTCCAGTTGGTAACGGATCTGTCGTTGTTTCATCGTCTCAGACATAGACTGCGATGTGTGAATGAGGATCCCACACGCGAAGCCGAGAGCGAGCACAGCCACTCCTCCTATGACGAAATTGGTGTGGCCGTCGGCGACGGTAAGCCAGTGCCAAGCAAATCCCAAGTGGCGAGCACTGCGATGGCGACCGCGACGCACATCGCGCTCGATAAGCTCTCCACCGTTCGCGCGCGGGAGGCCTTCCTGCGAGATCGGCTCCGCCTGCCGCATCCCACGCCCACTCCCCCGATGCTGTGGTTCGGGCTCGCCGTCGTCACCATATTTGCCGCCGTTGCGCGGCTCTGGCGGCTCGGGCACCCGACGTCGCTCGTCTTCGATGAAACTTATTACGTCAAGGACGCCTACTCGCTGCTGCATCAGGGTTATGCGGGCACGTGGAACGAGAATCCGAACGACGCGTTTGCCGCCGGAGATACCTCCTACCTGCAAGAAAAGGCTGCCTTCGTCGTCCATCCCGACGTCGGCAAATGGCTGATTGCGATCGGGATCCGGCTCTTTGGGGTGGACTCCTCCTTCGGGTGGCGCATCACCGTCGCGATTGCCGGCATTATCTCGGTGTGGCTCATCGGGCGGATTGCGGCCCGGTTGTTCCGCTCGACGACGGTGGCGATCACCGCCGCGGCGCTGCTCGCCATGGATGGCATTCACATCGTCGAGACGCGCATCGCGCTGCTCGACGGCTTCCTCATGCTCTTTGCGCTCTTCGGGTTCTGGGCGCTGCTGCGCGATCGCGATGATTCGCGGGCGCGGCTCGCCAGGCGGATCGCCGAGGAACCCTCGCGGCTCAATGACCCGTGGGGTCCGGCGCTGTGGTGGCGGCCGTGGCTCGTCGTCGCCGGCGTGTTCCTCGGACTCGCGACGGGCGTGAAATGGTCCGGGCTGTACATGCTTGCGGCCGCGGGCCTGGCGGCGCTCGCGTGGGATATCGCGGCGCGGCGGGCCGTCGGGGCGCGATTGTGGATCGGCGCCGGTGTGTTTCGCGGCGGGCTACCGGCCTTCGTCAACCTCGTGCCGGTTGCGGGGCTCGTGTATCTCGCGTCGTGGTTTTCCTGGTTTGCCTCCTCGTCGGGCTACTACCGGACGTGGGCACAGGGGCTGCGCGATGGCGGCAATGACGTGCCGCGCGGCTGGCTACCGGATGTGCTGAACAACCTGTGGGAGTACCACGCGGCGATGTACCGCTTCCACGTCTCGCTGCACTCCGATCACACCTATCAGTCCAACCCGTTCGGGTGGCTGATCCAGCTGCGGCCGACGTCATTTTTCTGGGAGACGAGCCCGGGGGCTAATTGCGGGCTGAGCTCGGGCGAGTGCGCGCAGGCGATTACGGCACTCGGCAACCCCGCGATTTGGTGGCCGGCCGCGCTCGGGTTGCTCGTGGTGTTGTGGGCCGCGATCGCGCGTCGGGATTGGCGAGCGTGGGCGATTCTCGTCGGGTATTTCGGGCTGTACGTGCCGTGGTTGATCTTCTCCGATCGCACGATCTTCACCTTCTACACGATCGCCTTCGTGCCGTTCGTGTGCCTCACGTGGGTCTTCGCGCTCGGCTATCTCACCGGGCACGTGCGACATTTGCCGCCGCTGCCCTATGCGCGCGAGGACGGCACGATCGTGCAGCCGTGGGCGCCCGGCGTCATCACGCCGAGCTACGCGATTCCCGAGCTCGCGGGCCCCGTCGTGCTGGAGGAGATCGAGCGCGAGGAGGCCGCCGAAATCGATGGGATCGCGCCCGGTGAGCGGCCCTATGACGAGCCGCTGCCACGGCGATTGACGCGCTCGGCCCGAATCACCTGGGGCGTTGCCGTCGGCATCGTCGGCCTCGTGTTCGTCTTCTTCTACCCCATCTGGACGGCGATGGAAGTGCCGAAGTGGTTCTGGCGCGCGCACATGTGGCTCGGCTCGATGTGGATCTAGCCGCTGTGGCAGGGGCGGGCTGGCGACCTAACTGAGCTCGGAGCGGCGGCGGACGAGCTGAGCCGCGACGATGTGCGCGACAATGACGGCGAGGAGCGCGCCCGTGACGGTGACGGCATAGGCGGGCGTGTAGCCGCCGATGACCTCGCCGTTGATGGTGGCGGTGCGCCCCCAGTCGGCGAGGCGGCCGGCCGTCGAAGATCCGACGGCATAGCCCAGTCCCGTCACTGAGGCGAGCATCGTCATGACGACGCCGAGGCGCGTCGGGGGCGTGACCGTTTCGACGACCGAGAAGTTCGTGATCATGAGCGGGGCGATGCCAAAGCCCATGATGGCTAGGACGAGCGTCAGCCAGCCGAGCGAGTGGACGAATAGCAGCGGGATCGACAGCACGAGCAGCGAGATGGAAAACACGCGGACTCGGCGGTCGAAGGTATAGGTGGCGGGGATCGCCGCGATTGTGATGCCGGCGACGACGGAACCGATGCCGAGCACGCCGTGCAGCAGCCCGGCCATGCCGTCCTGTCCGGCGGCGCGCGCGAGGACCGTCGTGCCGGTTTGGACCGATCCAAACATTGTGCCGACGAGGAATTGGCTCGCCATCATGAGGGCGGCAATCGTCGTGATGGCGCTGCCGATGCGCAGGGCGTGCGTGCGCGAGCCGGCCACGAGGCGTGAGGTCGGGTGCAGCCCGAACCAGGTGCCGAAGACGATGACGAGGACGGCGGCCGTCGTGACGGCGAACTGCGCGTTGATGATGGCGGTGAGGATGCCGACCGTCGCGGGGCCAAGGACGAAGCTCGCTTCGTCTCCGGCGCCCTCCCAGGAGAACGCGGTGTTGAGGCGCTCGCGGTTGGGGCCGGACTCGTCGGAGACGAGTTCGCGCCAGCGGATGCGCGCGAGGGTGCCGATCTGGGGCAGGAAGAAGCCGGCGGCCGCGGCGGCGAGCGCGAGGATCGGCCAGGAAAGGCTCGCGTTCGTGAGGAACACGAGGGCGAGCAGGCCGAGGCCGGAGACGATCGACTGGACGATGACGACGGGCTTTTGGCCGATGCGGTCGGTCAGGCCGCCAGCGATCGGGGAGCCGATGGCGTTAGCGACGGCGAGGGCGCCGGCACACGTGCCGCCGGCGGTGTAGGAATCTGTGGCCGCGGTGACCATGAGCAGCGTCCCCATTTGTGCCATGGCGAGCGGGACGCGACCAATGAAGGCGACGACAATAAACACCCACCCGGATAGGGCGAACAGATCACGGTAGGCCGCGGCCAGCGAGCGAGCCTGGGCACGCGCTGACATAGCGGAGACCTCCAACGTGGTGAGTGCGGGCAACGGCCCGCAAGAGCCGTCCAATCATGCCGCGCGGGCGCGCCCGGATGCAAGCGGATGTGAGGAACAAACTGCCAGGTGGCTCCCCTGGCGCTTTCAGGTTCCTTTCAGGTAGGCCCGTCATTGTTATAGACATCAGGCCAGATGAGACATGGCATTGGCCTGAATCGCATGGATAGGCCGTCTGACTGAGGGGAAAGACGACCGGGACGCGATTCCGCTTCACTCCGCGGATCCCGTCCAGACTGGTGAATGACGCCCCGACCTGCCTCCCTGGGTCGGGGCGTCAGCCATGTTCGGCGATCGCTGCGGCGCGGCGCGGATCCCGCCGCGGGTGCGCTGCACGCTGGGGCCGGCAGCTCTAGACTTCAGATATGGCTTATGAACTATCGGAGCTCGTCAATCGCGCGGCGTTCATGTCCACCGAGGCGCAGATCGTCTTGGAGGATCTCGTCGAGGATCTGCCGTGGCAGGCAGAGCTCGGCTCGGACAATCCGAGCCTGACGTGGGGCGAGGGCGATGATGCCATCGTGACGCGTCCCTCCCTGCTCGGCACGGTTGCTGTCCAGGAGATGACGTGGCACTGGGCGTGGGACAACATCAACGGGTTTCCTGCGGCCGTCGTGCGGCGGGCCGAAGAAGTTAAGGCGCGCGCGGATGGCACGCACGCGCTGACCGAGGTCGAACTGCCGATTGAGGCCAACCGGAACTTGCCGCTGGAGCTGACGCTCGCGGCGAAGGCCCTGACGGGCGTGTGGACGCACTATGCAGCCTCAGCGGGCCCCGGCACGGACGTGTGGTTCCTGCTGGAAAGCCCGAAGCTGGAGCTCGGTGAGCCCTCGGTGGCGTGCATCGGGCGAGTGATCGCGCAGGCGCTGATGTCGATCACGGTCTCCGATCATCGGGCGGCCCTGCTGGAGTACGCCAAGCTGCGCGGGATCTCGCACCGCGAGGGCGAAGATACCGTGACGCTGCTGGCGGCCGATGGTAGCGCGACCGTCGTGTTTTCTGCGGGGCGGATCGTCAACATTGAAGCGACGAGCCGCACCGACGACGAGGCGGAGCCGGCACGCGAGGTGCCGCCGATGGCGAGCGCCGTCGACGACGCACCCGCGGTTTCCGAACCTGTCGCGCCGCATGTTCCCGCTGAGACGGAGGTACCTGCCGAGACGGAGGGGCCTGTCGAGCCGAAGAGGCCCGTCGAGGCGAGCGAGGATCGCGCGGCGGAGGTCTCCGGACTGGAGGTCGCGCCCGAGGAGCAGGTGGCTGAGGAGCGTAAGAACGTGGAGGTCGTCGGAGCCGAGGTCTTTGAGGAGGATGCCGAGGTTGCCGAGTCGGCGGCGCCGGCGGATTCCTCGCTCGAGCGTTGCCCGGAGGAGGAACGAGTGGCCGAGGCGCAATCGCACGCCGCGCGCGAGGCAGACCGCCAGGACGTCGAAGAGCCTGCCGAGCGCCTGGCGCCCGAAGCGCCCGTGCGCGAGGAGCCGGTCCGCGAGGATCGGGTGCGCGAAGAGGAGGACAAGCCCGAAAAGAAGAAGGGCTTCTTCTCCCGCCTCTTTGGTGGTCGCTAGGGAGTAACTGCTGCCAGGAGACACGACAGCGCGCCGGGATTTTCCCGGCGCGCTGTTGTCGTCTTCAGCGAGGATTAGCCGCGGAAGATGCGGGCGGCCGCCTGCCGTGCACGATCCTTCGTGCGCTTCGTCTTCAGCGAAGACGGAGCCTCGCGAGTCGCGCTGTAGGCGGGGTGGCCCGTCGGCTTCAATGTGTTGAACAGGAATTCGTTCACTTTCTTGATCACGTGTGCCCTCCTTACAGCCTGTGGTCGAACTTTGTGCCGTATATCTTAACATCAAGATATTGCCGCATCAATGACTGGCGGCGGCATGTCGTACGTTGGGCGCGCGCATCGCGCCGCGCGCTGTCATGCTGGCGTCTATGGAGCAACGCGCATGACGGTTCGACGGGTTGAGCAGGGCTCAGGCGGCTTCACGCGCCGTCGCGCCGGCAAGGGATTCACCTATTGGGGCGCCAACGGCAAGCGCGTGACCAACGACAAGCAGCTGCAGCGGATCAAAGACCTCGTCATTCCCCCGGCCTGGGACGACGTGTGGATTGCCGCGAGCGCCGATGACCATATCCAGGCGACCGGTGTCGACGATGCGGGCCGGCTCCAATACATCTACCACCCCGAGTGGCGCGCCCAGCAAGACGATGAAAAGTTCATCCGATCCCTCGCCTTCGCCGAGGCACTGCCCTCGGTGCGACGCCGCGTGACGAAGGATTTGAAAGGCAGCGATGAGCGTGCCCGGGCGCTCGCTGCGGCCGTGCGGATGATCGACACGATGGGGCTGCGAGTCGGCGGCAGCCAGTACGCGAAAGAGAATGAGTCCTTTGGCGCCTCGACCTTGCAGCGCCGCCACGTCGAGGTGACCAAGTCGATCGTGCATCTGACGTTTCGGGGTAAGTCGGGCGGCGAGTGGGATGTGCGGGTGAAGGATGCGGCCCTCGCGGAGTTCTTTGACTCGCGGCCCAAGACTCCGCGCTCGGCTCTGGCGGTGTGTTGGCCGGAGCAGCAGGGCCGGCGCCGGACCTGGCACGGGGTGAGCGCGGCGGACATCAACGCCTATTTGGCGGAGGCCTCGGGCGGGCATTTCACGGCGAAGGATTTTCGCACCTGGCAGGGCACCGTCGTCGCGGCGCAGGCCCTGTCGCGCGCGGCCAAGGCCGGCGATACCTCCCCCGAGGCCGTGACGGCGGCGATCAAGACGACGGCCGAGTGGCTGCACAATACGCCGGCGATCGCGCGCGATTCCTATATCAACCCGCGGGTGATCGAGCTGTTCGAAAAGGGCACGGTCATCTCCGGTAAGGCGACGGACGCGAAGGTGCGTGCGCTGCTGACCTAGGCTTCGTCGCTCTCCGGCCACGCGATGGGCGTGGGCGACACATCGCGGGCGGCGAAGCGCTGCGAGCCGATTCCGGCGGCGACGACGAGCACGATGCCAAGGACCTGGATGGGCAGCGGCACTTGGGCTAAGACGATCGCGCCGATGATGATGCTCATGGCGGGCTCGAGCGCCATGAGCGTTCCGAAGGCTGCGGGGGCCATGGCGCGCAGCGCGACGATTTCGAACGCGAGCGGGATGACCGGCATGAGGAGTGCGAGCCCGAGCGCCGTCGCGATGACCGGAACCGACAGGTGAGGGATCGCCTCGGGTAGCCCGATCGGTGCGTAGGCGATGGCCGCAATGGGGATCGTGTAGGCGAGGGCGCTGATGCCGGAGAAGCGGTCGCCGGCGCGCTGGGTGAGGATGATGTAAAATGCCCACGCGGTGCCCGAGCCGAGGGCAAACAGGATGCCGATGAGGTCGACGTCGCCGATCCAGGGCCGGGTCAGCAGCACGACGCCGATCATGGCGAGGGCGGGATAGGCAAGGGCGCGCCGCGATGTGCTCGTGACGGCGGCAAGGACGAGCGGGCCGAGGAATTCCAGGGCGACGGCGGTGCCGAGCGGGATGCGCTGGATCGCGACGAAAAAGAGGAAGGTCAGCGAGCCCGTCGTGACGCCGAGGGCGGTGACGAGGCCGGCGTCGCGAAGGGTGAGGCCGCGGATCTTCGGGCGAGCGATGAGCAGGATGAGGACGGCCCCGGCGGCGACGCGCAGCCAGGCGGCGCCGCGCGGACCGACGTCCTCGATCAATCCGACGGCGAAGGCGCCCGAGAGTTGGACGGAGAGCATCGCGAGGACAGCAAGGAGCCAGGGCGGCACTGCGGCTGCCCTGGCTCGCTGCTTTTCGCGCCAAAGACTCACGTTGCAAGGCTATGCCCGCGCGCGAGTGGAGCAAAAAAGTTCATAGCGGGCGGCCGTATGAATCGCCCCACCCCACAGCGCGGACATGGGCGAGCGCCCCGACCCAGGGAGGAGGATCGGGGCGCTCTCACCAGTTAAGGACGGATCCCCGGAGTGGAGTGGGATCTCGTCCTGGTCGTCTTTCCCCTCAGTCAGACGGCCTATCCATGCGAGAGAGGCGATGCCATGTCATCATCGGCTCCCTCATGTCTTCGAGTATGGGGCGCGGACCTGAAAGAAGCCTGAGACGCGCGCTAGAAGTCGCTGTGATGAGGCGATGCGCGGCGGGTAGCCTCATTGGTATGACGCTGCCGACACGCGACACCACAGTGACGTACCCCGCCGGTGAGACCTCCGGCGCCTCGACGATTGCCCATATTGAGGAGCGCGGGGACGGTAGCGTCGCCGTCATTCTTGACACGACGTGCGCGCACCCCGTCGATCCGTCCTGGCCGGATCAGGGCGCGGACCGGGGGACGTTGACGATCGGCGGTGAGGCTCGTGAGCTGCGGGACGTCCTCGTCGGCGCGATCCACGAGGGCATGCTCTATCTCGGTAACGAGGTGCCGGTGCGCACGGGCACCGAGGGCTGGGTGTTTGTCGTCGCGCATGTCATCGACGGGCCGGCCCCGGAGCTGGGTGCCGAGGCGCTCGTTGAGGTGGATGCCGCCTACCGGTTCTCGCTGAGCGCCGCGCACACAGCCTGCCACCTGGCTGCGCTCGCCCTGGATGAGGCGCTCGCGGAGTTCTGGACAAAGTCTGCGCCGCTCGATGCGCTCGGCAGTCCGGCCTTCGATCGGCTCGCGATCCAGTCCTCTCGCATCGCCCCGTTGGTATCGGAGGATACCTATCGGCTCGGTAAGTCGCTGCGGAAGAAGGGCTTGCCGGCGAGCGCCTTCGACGATCCGGACACAATTGCGGAACACGTCAATGAGCGGCTCGCGCAATGGCTCGCCTCGGGCGCCGGGGTGCGGATCGAGGCGGACGGCGGCGATCTGTCGGGGAGACGGCATTGGGTGTGCGACCTGCCCGAGGGAGACGTGAGCCTGCCCTGTGGCGGCACGCACGTGACGTCGCTGTCCCAGCTGAGTGCGGCCGTCGTGGATTTTGGAGTCTCAGGCGAGGGAAATACTCGCGAGGTCCTCATGACGACGAGGGTTACCGTCGTCGAGTAAAGAGCGCGGACATGGTTCGGCGCCCCGACCCGGGAGGATGGGTCGGGGCGCCTTTCACCAGTCTGAGCGAGCCCGCGGAGTGAAACGGGAACTCGCCCCGGTCGTCTTTCCCCTCAGTCAGACGGCCTATCCATGCGACGGAGCCAATGTCCATGTCATTCATCAGCTCCTGATGTCTTAAATACTGCAAGCCCAACCTGAAAAGAGCCTGAAACGGGGGCCAGAAGACGCTGTCAGTTTCTCGGGGGCGTCCGGGGCGCGACATACGATGGGGGCATGACTCTCGCGATCATTGGCGATATCGGCGGCACCTCCATGAAACTCGCATTGCTCGATGCGTCCGGGGTGATCCGTACTCGCCACGACGGGCCAGGAGCAAACCTCCGTTCGGCGATCACTCCCGCGGAGTTTGCTGCGGCGCTCGGTGCCGGGATTGACGCGCTGCTGGCAGGCGAGGACACCGCAGCGGTGGAGCTGGTTTACCTCGCCGTGACGGGTGCCGGCGGGGCGGGCCGGGCGAAGGTGCAGGAGGCGGCCGAGGCTGGTCTCGCGCGCAGCGTCCTGGCTCGCGGCGCGGGATGCGCTGGCGGCGACGGCGCGGCTGCGGGGACGGTCCCGCTGATGCTGACGGACGATATCGCGGCGGCGTTCCTCGCCAACGAGGCGGGGCACACCACCGGGGTGCTCGCGCTTGCGGGCACGGGCGCGATCCAGGCGGCGATATGCGACTCGCAGCTCGTGCGGCGCACCGACGGGCTGGGGTGGGCGCTCGGCGATGTGGGCTCCGGGACGTGGCTCGGCCAGCAGGTGCTGCGGGCGGTTGCGGCCGACCTTGACGGCACGGGTGAGGCGACCGAGCTGACGCCGCGGCTGCTGGCGATGCTCGACATTCCGGCCGATACGCAGGCGCTCATTGCGAGCATCGATTCGCTGCCGCCGGCCAGCTGGGGGCGCTTCGCCCGCATCTGGAGCGAGGTCCTCACGACGGACACCGGCGGCGAGGATAGCGTCGCGGCGCGGATCCTTCGCGAGGCTTCGGACCGCATTGCGCGTGGGATTTCACTGTGCGCGCGGGAGCTCCGGGAGCGCGGGGTGGCGGGGCCGCTCCCCCTCGTGTGGGCTGGTGGCGTCGCGACGCAGTGCGCGCCCCTGCGTGCCGCGGTCATTGAGCGCGTCGAGCGCGGCGGCGAAGGCCCTGGGCGCGGCGGCGGTATCGACGGCCTCGAGCTGATTGGGGTGGCGGCGCGCGAGCCGCTCTACGGGGTCGCGGGTTTGGCGGCCGCGGAGTTGCGTCGGCGCGACTGAATCGCGTCAAAGGTGAGTTCGAGGGCCCGCTGGGATTCGTCGAGGGTCTGCTGCGCGGCGGCGATGAAGAGGCAGTCGACGACCGTCAGCTGCGCCAGGCGAGAGCCCGTCGCCCCGGCGCGGAAGGACGTCTCGTAGGCGGCGGTGAACAGCACGTCGTCGGCCAGCCGCGCGAGCTCCGAGGAGCGATCGTTCGTCACGGCAAGGACGCCGCAGCCGCGCTCGCGGGCGATGTGGGCGACGTCGAGGACCTCCGGGGTCGCACCCGAGTGGGAAAATGCGATGAGCAGGTCGCCGGGGCGCAGCAGCGCGGCCATGGTGAGCGCAGTGTGGATCTCGCCCGGGCTGTGAGCGGGCAGCGAGATGCGCAGGAGTTTTTGGTGCAGATCGCTCGCGACGATGTGGGAGGCACCGACGCCGAAGATGAGGATGCGGCGGGCGCCCACGAGGCGCTCGGTGACGCGCGCGAGGACGTCGAGATCGATGGAACGCGCCGTGGATGCGACGGATTCCGTATCGAGGTAGGCGATCTTTTTAACGACGGAGGCGAGGTCGTCGTCGGCGGAGATGTCCGAGGAGGCCTCGTCCTCGCGGGATGTGTAGGAGCGGATCGCCCAGTTGGCCGCGAGCGCCGAGCGGAAGGCGCCGAAGGAGTCGTAGCCCGCCATGCGCGCCAGGCGCGTCAGAGTGGAGGGCGCGACGGAGGTGGCGGCGGCGACCTCGTTGATCGTGAGCTTCGGGGCGGAGGCTGGGTTGTCGAGGTAGAAGGTGACGACGCGGTGCAGTTTCGTCGGTAGCGAGGGCAGCATGCCGCGCAATACCGAGGTAACGTCGCTCGTACTCATGTCTCTAACCTAGCGCGGCGAGGGCGCTGCGGATCCCCGACGGGTCGCCCGCGCGGTGCGGATCCGGCGGGAAGGCGGCGAGGGCGGCTTTCGCGGCGGCGAGGTCGACGCCGGCGAGCGCCATGACGAGGGCGGGGGCGATGTGCCCGCCGGCTTCGGTGAGGTTGCCGCGGGCTTCCTCGGGGCTGATGCCCGAGGCTTGGACGATCATGCGCACGGTGCGGGCGCGCAGTTTTTCGTTCGTGGCGCGCACATCGATCATGAGGTTGTCGAAGGTTTTGCCGCAGCGCACCATGAGCGCGGTGGAAAACGTGTTGAGGACGATTTTTTGCGCGGTCGCGGCGTTCATCCGGGTGGAGCCGGTGATGACCTCGGGGCCGGTGTCAGGCAGGATCGCGATATCGGCGAGGGCGGCGAGCTCCGCTGCCGGATTGGAGGCGAGCAGGATCGTCGTCGCGCCGCGCGACCGGGCTCCGGAAAGGGCGCCCGCGACGAACGGGGTGCGGCCCGAGGCGGTGACGCCGAACATCACGTCGGTGGGTGCGAGGCTTGCGCCCAGCTCCTCGCCCGCGGCACGGTCGTCTTCGGCGCCCTCGACGGCGTGCATCATCGCGGCGGCGCCGCCCGCGAGGTGGGCGCGTACGCGGTCCTCGCCGACGCCGTAGGTGGGCAGGAGTTCGACGGCGTCCAGGACGGCGAGGCGCCCGGAGGTGCCAGCGCCGGCGTAGTGGATGACGCCGCCCGCGACCCAGCTGATGAGGGCGGCCTCGACGGCGGCGCTGAGCTGGCCGGATTGGGCGGCGACGGCGCGGTGGATGGTGGCGTTGGCGTCGATGAGGCGGGTGACGAGCTCGCCGGTGGCGAGGCGATCGATGCCGAGGGTGGACTCGTTGCGCTGTTCAGTGGGCACGTCATGGCCGATGAGGTAGTCGAACTGTGGGGTCATGACGGGTCCTTCCGGTGGGTGAGGATGAGCGGGGTGGGCCAGGCGGCCGCAAAGACCGGGGGTGGGGCAGAAAGCAACGCGGCGAGCGCGCCCGCTGGCGCGGTTGGTGGTAGCGCGATGGCGCCCGGCACCGCGGGGCGGGTGGCACCCGTGTCGGTGACGGTGGCGGGCAGGCCGGCCAGCGCCGCGAAGCCGAGGACGGCCATGAGGACGGCCTCCTTCAGATCCGCGCTGATGCCGAGCTCGGCCATCGGGCGAATATCGAGGCCCGCCGCGCCGAGCGCGGCCAGCAGGCTCGCATTGTGCGCTCCCCCGCCGGCGATATAGGTGCGCGTCGCCCCGGCGGCGAGGCATGCCTCGGCGATCGTGCGCGCGGTCAACGCCGTGAAGGTCGCGACGATATCGGGATCGGGTGCGCTGCCGGCGACGGTGAGGCCGGCGCGTGCCAGGGCGGCCTCGGCCCACTGCAGCGTGAAGTACTCCCGCCCGGTGGACTTCGGCGGCGCGGCCGCGAAGTAGGGATCGGCGAGCAGCTCGGCGAGCGCGTCCTCGTGCACGGTGCCGCGGGCGGCGAGGGCGCCCCCGTCGTCGTAGCTGAGCTGCCCGCCGCTGGAGTCGCTCAGGTAGGCGTCGATAAGGCAGTTGCCGGGGCCGGTGTCGAAGGCCGTCACGCCCGCGCTCGTGATCGCGGTGAGGTTCGCGAGGCCGCCGATGTTCACGAGCGCGACGGGCGCGAGGTGCTGGGCGAGCATGACGTCGAGCAGCGGGGCAAAGGGCGCGCCGGCGCCGCCGAGCGCGATGTCGTTGGCGCGCACGTTGTGGATGACGGGCAGGCCGGTGGCTGCGGCGACGCGGGCCGCATCCCCCACTTGCAGGGAGGCGATCGTGCGGCCCTCGCGCACGAGGTGGTTCAAGGTTTGGCCGTGCAGGCAAATGGCGTCGGCGCTCGCGACCGCGAGGATGTCCCGCGCGAAATCGGCGTGTGCGTTGCCGATCCGGGCGTGCAGCTCGGCGATGTCGTTGGCGGTGGTGCGGCTCGGGTCTTGCGCACGCAAGATCGCCTCGCGCAGCTCGCTCGGGTAGGCGCGCAGCTCGCTGGCACACACGCTCGCGGCAAGGTTCGTGCCCGTGATGGTGAAGTCGAGCAGGGCCGCGTCGATCCCGTCGGCGCTGGTGCCGCTCATCATGCCTAGGATCCGCACGTCGCCTCCCCGCGCAGCAGGAGATCGGCGGCGGCGAGGTGCGCGCGCGAGACACCCTGGATGGCAAGGACGTGGCGGGCCTCGGGTGCGGCGGCCGCAAGCCCGGTGTGCAGGACGAGGGCGTCGCCCCGCTCGGCGAGCGCCGCGTCGAGCCGGTCGCGTTCGGCGGCGTCGGTCGCGGGATTGCGCGTGATGATGATGAGGTCGCGGTCTGCGGGGACGGCTGCGAGCTCGAGGTAGATGCGGGCATCGCGGCTCGCGGCGAAGTCGGCGATCGCGGGCGCCGTTGTCGCGGCGGCGTAGGCCGGTCGGCTGCGTACGTCGAGCAGGTCGAATGCGGCGGTGCGCACCACATCTCCGATGGCGCGGGCATGCGCCAAGGCGCACGAGGTTCCGAACTCGAGCGCGGCTGCCTCATCGACGCGGGCCCGGGTGGCCGGCCGCCGCAGCGTCGCGATGCGCGCGGCGCGCTGCGCGAGCCCGGCCCGGTCGATCGCGCCATCGAAGAGCGCCGCCTGAACGGCCTCGTAGCCGCCGGTGAAAATCTCGTGTTCTCGCGGTGGCGCGCCCAGGCACAGCAGGTCGGCGCCGGCAACGAGCGCCCGATAGGCGCGCGCCGCGATCGGCGTCAGCCCGCGCTCGGTGAGCGCCGGGTCCTCCCCCGCGCCCGCCATATCGAGGGCGTCGGTCAGGATCGGCCCGGTAAAACCGAGCGAGCGGATGAGCTCGTAGGCCCAGGGCGATAGGCTCGCCACCCCCTCGCCGAGCGCTGGCACCTCGATGTGCCCCGTCATGATGGCGTCAACATCGGATGCGAGCGCCGCAAATGGCGCGAGGTGTGTGGTCGCGATGGCCTTGCGATCGCCCAGGACGCGCGGCGTCGCGGCATGTGAATCGGTGCGCGTATCGCCGTGGCCGGGAAAGTGTTTCAAGCAGCTTGCCCGGCCGCGCTCGGCGAGCCCGGCGATGGTTTCGGCCCCCGCCCGGGTGACGGTTTCGGGATCGGAACTGAAAGATCGCACCCCGACGACGGGATTCGCGGCCTCGGTTGCCACGTCGACGACGGGTGCGAGGTTGAGGTCTATGTCGCATGCGGCCAGCAGATCACCGAGGTATCGCCCGCGCTCGCGCGCCTGCGCCACCCCGGTCGCGCACGCATTAGGCAAGGCGGAGCCGTCTTCGGCCTGCAGCCGCGTGACGTCGCCGCCCTCCTCGTCGATCGCGACGATGATGTCGGGTTGGCGTTGGCGCAGATGGTCGATGAGGCGCTCGGTCTCCCGCAGCCCGCCCACGGTGTTCGTGGCGAACAGGCACACGGCCCCGAGCCCACGATCCAGCGCGTCTGTGAACCACTGCGGCCATGGCTCAGGCGGCACGGCGGCCATGAGGACGGCGAGGATGTCGCGATCGCAGTTCGTCATCCCTTCGTCGCTCCCGTCATGAGTCCGGAGGAGAGTTTCGATTGGATAATGAGGAAGAAGATCAGCACCGGCAGTGTGATGAGGGTCGAGGCCGCCATGATCGGACCCCAATCGTTCGTGTTCTGCCCGAAGAAGGTTCGCAGCCCCACCCCGACGGTGTACTTCGCGGAGTCCGACATGAACGTCAGGGCGAAGATGAACTCATTCCACGCAGTAATGAACGCGAAGATCGAGGTCGAGACGAGGCCCGGGGCGACGAGCGGAAAGAGTACCCGCCAAAACATCTGCCACCAGGAACAGCCATCGAGGTAGGCGGCTTCTTCGAGTTCCTTTGGCACGGCCGCGACGAATCCACGTAGCGTCCACACGGCAAAGGGCAGCGAGAAGGCCAGATAGACGAGGATTAGCCCGTAGTAGGTATTAAGCATGCCGAGAGTCTTGGCCTGCAAGAACAGCGGGATGACGAGCGCTTCGAGCGGGATCATCTGAACGATGAGGATCATGATGAGCATCGATTTGCGCAGCGAGAAGTTAAACCGCGCGACCGCCACGGACGCAAAGAGCGCCACGGCCCCGGAGATCAGCACGGTCGCAACCGCCACGATGATCGAGTTCTGCAAGAACGTCGTGAACCCGCCGCGGGTGAGGACCGTATGGAAGTGATCGAAGGTTAGCCCGGAGGGCAGAACGTGCGCGCCGCGGGCATTGGGCCGAGTATCGAGCGCAGTGGAGATCATCCAGTAGGCCGGAAACAGGCTGTAGATGAGCAGCGCAATAATCGCGACGATCTTGCCGACAGTGCGGATTGGGTGGGAGGAGCGAATCGAACTCATTGCAGCGAGTCATCCTCCTTAAACAGGGTGCGCATGTAGATCACAGTGATGACGAGCAGGATCAGCGTCAGCAGCACCGCGATCGCGGCACCGAAGCCGTAGCGGCCCTGGCCGAAGGACTCGACGTAGGACCACACGCCCAGGTTGTAGACGTCCTTATTGGCGCCATCGCCGCCGGGCATGAGATAGATCTGGTTGAAGACCTTGAAGTCCCAAATGGTTGACAGGATCGCGCACACCGCAAAGACGGGCTTGAGCATTGGAACGGTGATGCGCCAGAACCGCTGCCAGGCGGTCGCGCCATCGATCTCGGCAGCCTCGTAGAGTTCCTTCGGCACGGACATGAGTCCGGCAAGGACGGTGATCGCGATGAAGGGGAAGCCGTGGTAGACGACGTTGGCCGCCGCGATCATGAAGAACGTGATGCGTCCGGTGAACCAGTTGATTGATCCGGCGTCGATGAGACCGACCTGGGATAGGAAGGTCGAGACCAGGCCGTTGAGCGGTTCGAACAGCCAGACGAAGACGTAGGTGCCGGTGACGGACGGGATAGCCCAGGCGACCATGATCGCCATCGCGCATACCGTCCGCCACAGCGGCGAGAGGTTATTCAGGAGCAGGGCAACGATGGTCCCGAGGATCATCGTTAAGACAACACAGACCAGAGCGAAGACGACGGTATTCGGGAGCACGGTCGTCCAGATGAAGGAGTCGCCGAGGATCGCCTTGTAGTTGGCGAGTCCGACGTAGTTGGTCTCGCCCTTCAGCAGTTGCTTCAGTCCGTAGTCCTGCAGCGAGAGGTTGACGACCCGGATGATCGGCCAGAACAGTAGGACCGCAAAGACCGTGAGCATCGGGGCGAGCAACAGCCACGGGAGCCATCGTTGCCGAGTCATGGGAGCCTTCCTTGATGGGGAGGGTACTACTTGCGTTGCAGGGTCGAGTTCATGGCCTCGGCCGCGGTCTTGGCCGCATCCTCGGCACTTGCCTTACCGGTCAGGACCGACTGCAGCAGCGTCGGGATGATCTGTTCACCTTCGACTGCGCCCCAGTTCGGGGTGACGGGGACCGAGTCGCCGCCGTCCTTCATTTGGGTGGCAAAGACCTTGACGAGTTCGTCATCGCTTCCCAGGTATTCGTCGAGGAGCTTGGCGTCCCCGGGGAAGAAGTTGGACTCTTCGGCCCACTGCTGGGCGAGTTCACCGGTGGACATGAGCTTGATGAGCTCCCAGGCGAGATCCTTATTCTCGGAGTCCTCGAACATCGCGAGGTGTGAGCCTCCGACGAACGACTTGGCGATGCCGCCGTCCTTGGAGGGAATCGGGAAGGCGCCGACCTTTTCTAGGAAGTCGGGGCTTTCCTGCTTGATCGTGGCCGGCACCCAGGAACCGGAGATGATCATGCCGATCTTGCCGTCCTGGAACTGAGCGAGCGAGTCAGTTTCCTTCCACGTCGCCGCAGCCGGGGTGGAGGCACCCTTCTCGAGCGCTAGGTCCGTGTAGTACTTGATGCCTTCGATCGCCTCGGGTGAATCGAGTGCGGAGGTGAAGATGCCATCGGATTCGGTGGCCAGCTCACCGCCCGCTCCCCAGATGAAGGGGATGAACCCGTACTGCGAGCCACCCGCGATGGGGAACGGGATGACGCCGTCGAGCTCCTTCAACTTGGCGATAGCGTCATCAAGCTCGGCCCAGGAGGTCGGGGCCTTGTCGATGCCCGCCTGCTCGAAGAGTTCCTTGTTGTACAGGAAGCTGCGGATCCCCGCGTACCACGGCATGCCGTAGAGCTTGTCGTCGAGCGTTCCCGCGGTCACGAGCCCTTCGACGAGGTCGAGGTTTTCACCCTCGACGCGTTCGGTGAGATCGGCCAGCGCCCCAAGGTCTGCGAACTCGGGGGTCCACGTTGTGCCTACCTCGGCGACATCGGGGGCAGTGCCGCCCGCGATGGAGGTGACGAATTTGTCGTGGGCGCCGGCCCACGGCTGGAGCTGGACGTTGAGGTCGGCCCCGGTCTTTTCCTTGAACTTCTCTGTCAGCTTCGTGATGTAGGCATCAGAGGAGGCGTTCGTGCCTTCCATGATCCACAGGGTCAGGGTTTTGCCTTCGCCGTCGCCCGGAGCGACGCTACCGCCGGTATCCGAGCCACCCCCGCCCGATGAACATGCCGCTAGCGATACCGCACATAGCGCGGCAGCTGCGCCTTTGAGTATTGACCGACGCTTCATGTTGTGTCCCTTCGTATGCACCATTGCCCGGAGCTTTGTCGTCGTTACCAACTGAACGAGAAAACGAATCTATTTCGATTTCCACGTCCTTGCTATCGAACTTATCACCATTGATCACCAGCCGCTACCCCCTCGAAGCAATCGAGGTCTAGTGAGAATGGTTCCCATGTGGGTAGAGTCGGTCCATGAACGACGACGCTTACACTCCCAATGCCGAGTGGTATGCCGCGCTGACCGCCGCCTGGTTGCCCGAGACCACGACAGCATTGCGCGACCTACTTCCACCGTTATCGAATAGTTGCGCGATCGACATTGCCTCCGGCATCGGCTCGCAGACCCCGACCCTGAGAGAGTTAGGCGCCGACCGCATATACGCGGTCGAGCCGTCGGCCGCCATGCGGGTGGGACTCATGACAACGGTCGCGAGCGATCCCGACCTGCTCCGGCACACCACGATCGTTCCGCTGCCCTTCCCGGCGGCACTCCCGCACCTACCGGATACTTGGCGCGCGGCAATCATGCTTAACGCTATTGGCCACCTGAGCGACGAGGATCGGCTCGCCCTGTGGCACGCAGCCGCCGCACGACTAGAGCCCGGCGGACGCCTCATCATTTCCGTGCAGCCACCCGAAGACGTCACCACGATCGACTGGACGGACTTCGGCACGGTGAAGGTCGGCACTCACCGCCTGCACACTCGCGGCCGAGCCGATCCGCTCGATCACCAGCACGTCGAGTGGACCATAGAATGGACCCTGCTCGATGCGGACAGCGAGCCACTTGAGACGCGGCGCGCTCACCACGCCTGGCGCGTCGTCACGCAAGCAGAACTGAGGCGCGAAGCTATCGCAGCAGGACTACAGCCCGTCGAGCACACCTCGGCCCCTTCTTATCTTGCCTTCGAGCGGCCATAGTTCTTCGAACACGGCATGCTGGTAATCCACCGGCCTATCCCGCATCGCAGTCGCGAGGTGGCGCAGGGCAGCTCCCAATGTAGAGTCATGAGCATAGACACCACCGCGATCCGGCCAACTATCGAGGCAAATGATTGAAGGGGTGCCGCCATGAAACACAAAGCCGTGTTGGCCGCAGTTGCGGTCCTCCTCCTCACCGGATGTAGCCAAGGATCCACTGCCGACGAGCCACCATACGCCTCGCCGAACACCACCACCCCAGCGCCGCCAAGCCCGGAGTCCGAGGCAGGTTCGAAGCTGATCGTCGATGGCGAAGAACAGCAAGTCGCCTCGCTAAAGTGCGCGACGCAGAACGGAAAGACGTCACTAGCGGTACACGCCTCGGGCCCGAACGCGCAGAGTTTGGTCGTGGCACTTCAGGACGAGGCTGTGGACTCCGTGATCTTCGCGGACAACGATGGCACCACCTACACGTGAGGAGACGCCTACTTCGGCTCCGATCCGAAACTCAGCGTTGCGGGTAACCGTTGGACAATAGATTTCGACGTACGAGAACTGTCCACCGATCCTTCCGCTGAGCTGAAGACCGTTACAGGGCAAGCGGAAATCGACTGCTCAGTGCCCGATGCGCAAGACTCCAATGAACCGTACGAATCCGTAGCAGACGGCGAGTTCGGCCCGGAAGACAAGCGCAAGGCTCAACTCGCGCCGCTGGATGACCTCTTTGCCAAGGGTAAAACCACCGTGATTCTCGATGGTCAGGAGCAAACCGTGCAGAGCGCGGAGTGCACTCCAGGAATGACCGCGAAAAACAATGTCATGATCACCTTCGAGCACGAGGGAAGCTCGGCCAACCTCATCTGGGAATTCACGGACCCCGAGGTGCCGGTGATTACGGAAGTGTCTAACTACGGCACCGGGATGTCCCTCGGCTACCGGACACAGCGCACCTCCTACCCTCACACCGGGGCTAAGGACAACGCCTACGCAATGAAGGGGACGCTGTACTCCGAGGACCTCTCGACGACCGGCGAGGTCGAAGCCCTCGTTATCTGTGAATAGGCGGATACGGTACGGCGCCCCGACCCGGGAGGATGGGTCGGGGCGCCTCCTGCTGACGCTCGCCTTCCTCGCAACCGGCCTCCTCATCGCGGACGCCGCGATCGCGGCGGGCGACACGATCGATCTCGACGAGCTGCAAAATCACCCGGCCGTCGTCACCGCGATGCTCACGGCGCTTGTGATCGCGCTGCTCGCGATCCCCATCGGGCTCGGCTATGCGCGGCTGCAGCGGCGCTTTAGCCAGCGGGCGCGGCTCATCGCGGGCGTGACGATCATCGTCATCTGGATCGTCGGGCTCTCGGTTGCTTCGAGCATTATCGACACGACGATCGGGCTGCGGCTCGGGCTGCTGGAGCGGCTCGGATTGTTGATCGTCGCGGCAACGCTCAGCTTCATCGAACTCGACCGGATCCTCACCTGGGCGGGCCGGCGCGCGCTGCGCGAGATCGCCGCGGCGATCCCCGCCGTCGCCCGGATCCTGCCGCTTCTGCTGCTGACCGTCCTACTCGTGTTCTTCACGAACGAGTTGTGGCAGCTCGCGGCGGCGATGAGCAAGGGCCAAATGTGGGCGCTCGGCACCTTCCTCGTCATCATGATCGTCGTCATCATCGTGCCCGCGATCATCGACATGCTCGACGATGAGGACACCGAGGACGATCACGGGCCGATCCTGTCCGACACGCCATTTTGCGATGTCAGCCCGTCGCGCTCGAGGTTTTCCGTTGGCGAGTGGATCAACCTCGTGGCCGTCTCGGCCGCGGTGCAGCTCGTGCAGGTCGCGCTGTTCATCGTCGCGACGTTCGCGATCTTCGCGCTTTTCGGGTGGATCGCGCTCACACCGAAGCTCATCCAGACGTGGACGGGCGCTAAGCCCGAGGCGCTGCACTGGCTTGGCGTGAACCTGCCGATGGATGCGTCGATGTTCCGCGTGTGCCTCATCCTGGCGCTTTTTTTCGGGATTTCGTTTGCGGCCTCGACGCTGTCCGACAGCCTGTACCGCTCGCTATTCCTCGGGCGGATCGCCGAGGAGATGCGGCGCAATATCGCGGCGCGCCACCGCTACCGCAGCACGCTGCGCTCCTGTGGCAAGCTGCCGCACCGCTGGCACGACCTCATGACGTAGAGGCGCGGCGCACGGCGTCGGCCAGCAGCTGGACGATCCCCTCATAGGTGCGGCCCGTCGCGCGCGTCATCGCGAGTTCGCACGTGCGATTGGCGGAGGCGTGGGCGGACGCATCGAGGGCGTTGACCTCCGCGGCCTCTCGCGCGGTTGCCGAGGCCGCGAGTTCGGGATGCAGCAGGCCGCGATCGCCCGCCATGCCGCAACACTGCGCCGATGCCGGAACGTGGACCTCGCGCGCGAGGGCGCGGCCGACCTCCGCGAGCGCCGCCGAACTACCAAGCCGCGTCGTCGAACACGTCGGGTGGATCGTGAGCGAGGCGAGCTCCGGGGCCGCGAGGTCGAGCGCGGGGAGCACGTGTTCGGCGAGGAACGTCGGCGCGTCGATGACGCGAAGGCCCTGCCCGGCAAGGAGCTTCGTGAGGCCCTCGGTGCAGGAGGAGGCGTCGCAGACGATGGGCAGTTCGCCGTGCTGGCTCGCGGCGCGGACCATGGCGACGACGCGCTCGCGCATGAGCTCGTAGCCGGCGCTCATCCCCTTGGACGACCAGGGCGTGCCGCAGCAGGCGGCGTCGATGCCCGGCGGCACGAGTAGGCCGATGCCGGTGCGCTCGCAGATGAGCTCAAGGTCCTCCTGCAGCGAGGTCGCGCCGCCCGAGTCGAACAGCGCGCCGAGGCACGAGGGCAGGTAGACCGCCGCGGCGTGCGCCGGGGCGGGGCGGCGCCGGCGCTTGCCGCCGCGCGGCAGGACGTCGTCCCACAGCGGAACGCGTTCGGCGCCGAGGACTGCCCGGCCGAGGCGCGTCGCGCCACGTAGCAGCGGCGAGGGCAGGTGGGATGCCGCGGTGAGGGCGAGCGCGCCCGCGGCGGTCACGCCCGACCAATAGCGCGCGGCCAGGCGCCAGAGCGTGGCCCAGGCGCCGGCGTCCTCGGCGCGCAGCTCGCGCACGAGGTCCCCGGTGTTGATCGCCATCGGGCAGGCGGTCTCGCACATGCCGTCGACGGCGCAGGTTTGCACGCCCTGGTAGTCGTAGTCGGCCTGCAGCTGCGCGGCCAGCTGCCTGTCGCCGGCGCGCCGGGCTCGCTCGATCTCGCGCATGATGACGATGCGGGTGCGGGGCGTGAGCGTGAGGTCCTGCGAGGGGCAGCGCGGCTCGCAGTAGCCGCATTCGACGCAAGCATCGATCACGTCGCGCACGTCGATGGGGGCCTTGAAGTCGGTGAGGTGGGCGTCCTCGCGCTCGGGCAGGATGACGCCCGGGTTGAGCAGGCCCTGCGGGTCGATCGCGTCTTTCAGCTCGCGCATCATCGCGACGAGCTCCGCGCCGTACTGGCGGGTGAGGAACGGCGCCATGGCGCGGCCCGTGCCGTGTTCGGCCTTGAGGTTACCGCCGTGGCGCAGCACGAGGTCGACCATGTCCTCGCTGAAGGCGGCCAGGCGCTCGCGCGCTGCGGTGCGCGTGAAGTCGTCGGTGATCATGAAGTGGAGGTTGCCGTCCTTGGCGTGGCCGAAGATGACGGCGTCGTCGTAGCCGTAGCGATCAAACAGGCCGCTGAGTTCGCGGCAGGTGGTCGCGAGCGCCGCGACGGGCACGACGATGTCCTCCAGCAGCGCCGTCGTCCCGGCGCTGCGCGAGCCCGCGCAGGCGGCGTACAGGCCCTTGCGTACCGTCCACAGCAGGGTGCATTCGGCGTCATCGCTCGTAAAGTCCGCCGCCACGCCGAGCGGGGTGAGGGCCGCGCGCGCGGCGGCGACGTTGGCATCGAGGTCTGCCTCGTCGCGGCCGCGGCATTCCAGCAGCAGCGCGCACTGGTCCGTGACCTCGAGCCCGGCGATCGCGCCCGGGACGTCCTCGAAGCGCTGGGCGACGGCAAGGGAGCGGGCGTCCATGAGTTCGGCGGTGTGCACCCCTGCCTCGCGCAGCCCCGGGATCGCACGGACGGCGTCATCGAGGCTGGCAAAGACGACGAGGGCGACGGCGCGGCGCGGCAGGATTTCGACGGTGCGCATCGTGACGTCGGCGACGAAGCCGAGGGTGCCCTCGGAGCCGATGAGCAGGTGGGTGAGGATGTCGATCGGGCGCTCGAAATCGAGGAAGGAGTTCAGGCCGTAGCCCATGGTGTTTTTCATCGCGAACTGGCGGGCGATGAGGCTCGCCGCGGCCGGATCGCCGCGCAGCCGGTCGCGGAGGTCGAGCAGCGTGCGGTAGATGTGCGGCTCGGCGGCGGCGAGCACGTCGTCTCCATCCGCCTCGCGGGTATCGATGACGGTGCCCGAGGGCAGGACGAACGTCATCGCCTCGACCAGCTGGTAGGCGTTGTGGCGCACCCCGCAGGCCATGCCGGAGGAGTTGTTCGCGATGACGCCGCCGAGGGTCGCGGCGATCTCGCTGGCCGGATCGGGCCCGAGCGCCCGGGAGCGCGTGGCGAGCACCGTGTTGAGGTGGCGGATGGTGAGGCCGCCCTGCGCCCAGACGCGCTCGCCGCCATCGAGGACGCGCATCGCGCGAAAGCCCTGGCGCACGTCCACGAGGATGCCCTCGCCCACCCCCTGGCCGGACAGGCTCGTCCCGCCGGCGCGGAACGTCACCGGCAGGCCGCGCTCGGCCCCGCCGCGCATCGCCGCCGCGACGTCGGCGACGCTCCGTGCGACCCACACCTCGCGCGGGTAGAGCAGGTAGTGCGAGGCGTCGTGGGCGAAGGCCCGCCGGTGGATCTCGCGGGTGAGGATGGTGGGGGCGTTAGGCATGTTTTCCGTTCAGCCGCCGCGTCGCGACGGCCTTTCGTGTCGTATCGAGCGCCGGCACGCTCGTTTCCAGGGTTTGCTGGGCGACGCCGACGAACAGGCAGTCGACGACGGTCAGCTGGGCGAGGCGGCTGCCCGTCGCGGCCGCCCGGAACGTGGTTTCCATCGCCGCGGTCGTCAGCACGAGATCGGCGAGACCGGCCAGGCGCGAGCGCGGCGCGTTCGTGATCGCGATCGTCGTGGCGCCGCGTTCCTTCGCGGTGCGCAGCGTCTCGTAGGTGTCCGTCGTCGCCCCCGAATGCGAGATCGCGATCGCCACGCAGCTCGGATCGAGGAGCGCGGCGGAGACGAGCGCCTGGTGCGGGTCGATGTGGGCGAAGGAGATGAGGCCGATGCGGTGGAGTTTTTGCTGCAGGTCCAGGGCGACGACGCCGGAGGCGCCGACGCCGAAGATATCGCAGCGGCTCGCGCCGACGATGTGATCGACGGCGGCGGCGAGCGCATCGAGGTCCAGCGAGCGGGCCGTGTCCTTGACCGAGCGGGCGTCGGCGTAGGCGATCTTTTCCACGACCGTCAGCAGTGTGTCGTCGGCGGAGATGTCCGTCGAGCCCTCGAACTCATCGGCCGCGCCGCTGCGCGCACCAAGTTCCAGCGCGAGCCCGAGCCGCAGCTGGGCATAGCCCTCGATACCGATCTCGCGGCAAAACCGCACGACCGTCGTTTCGGAGACGTCGGTCGCGTCGGCGAGCACGGAGATCGTCATCGCGGCGGCTTCGCGCGGATGATCGACGATGAACTGGCCGACGCGGGCCATGGCAGGCTGCAGTTCGGACAGGTGGCCGCGGATGCGCGTGGTGAGGGCGAGCTTCGGGTCGCCAAGGGCGCTCGCTGAGCTGAGTTCACGTTCCATGCCTCTATCCTTTCCCATCGAGGACGAATTGGTGGGCCTCATTGCGAGGAATAAAGCAGGAGGTCCTCATCGCGCGCCCGCAGGGCCTGCGCGTCGGCCAGTTGCGCGCGGGCGGCGTGTGCCTCGCCGGAGTCCAGCGCTTCGCGCAGCGCGGGGCTGCCCCAAATGAGGTCGATGAAGTGCGGGCGCGGCTCGTCCTGCTCCCAGGCGGGGGTGCGCCAGGTGAACTGGGAGGCGGGGGCGGCCTGCGCGGCGGCGAGCAGCTCGATGCCGGTGGCGAGCGGGTCGTAGGCGCCGGTGTCCGTGATGTGCATGTGGACGCCGCACACCGGGGTGCCGGCGTGCTTGGAAAAAGTCGGCTGGAAGAACGTCGGGCGGAAGATGACGCCCGGCAGCCCGCGGGCGTTCAGGACTGCGGCGAAGTCGGGCGTGAGCCAGGGCGCGCCGATGAACTCGAAGGGCCGCGTCGTGCCGCGCCCCTCGGACAGCTCGGTGCCCTCGACGAGCCCGTTGCCGACAAAAGCGAAGGCGGACAGTGGGCTCGGGATGTTGGGCGAGGGCGGCACCCAGAAAAGGCCCGTGTCCTGCCAGGTCATGGCGCGCTGCCAGCCCGTCATCTCGATGACGTGCGGGTCCGGTACGTCCTCGCCGCGCTCGCGGTCCAGGCGCGCCCCGACGCGCGCGATCTCGCCCATGGTTAGCCCGTGCCGGATGGGGATGTCGATCCGGCCGATGAAGGACTCGAAGCCGGTCGCAACGCCCGGCCCGCTGACGATCTCGCCGCCGAGCGGGTTCGGCCGGTCGAGCACGTAAAACGGGATGCCGAGGCGCGCGGCCGAGCGCAGGCAGTCGAGCATGGTCCACGCGTAGGTGTAGTAGCGGGCGCCGATGTCCTGCAGGTCGCAGATGAGCGCGTCGAGGTTCAGCTCGCTGATCGCGCGGTCGAGTTCGGCGCCCGCGAGGCGGTAGGTGTCTAGGACTTGCAGGCCCGTTTCGCTATCGATGCCGCCGGGTTCGCTCTCGCCCGCCTGGGCGGTGCCGCGCAGCCCGTGTTCGGGGGCGAGCAGCGCGACGAGCGGCGCGCCCGCGCCGACGAGCGCCTTCGAGGACAGGGTGAGGTCGGCGGTAACGCCCGTGAAGTTCGTGATGAGGCCCCACCGCGAGCCGGGGATGAGGCTGGGATCGGCCAGCAGGCGGTCGATGCCGAGACAGACGGTCATGGCTGTACCGGGTCCTTTCGGGGAACGTCAATGGTCATGGTGTAGGCGATGGGGGCGCCGTCGGCGCCGATGTGTTCCTGGTGCACGGCAAAGCCGAGGCACCGATAAAACCCGATCGCGCCCTCGTTGCGTGCCCCGACCCCAATCGCGAGGCCCGGAACGCCACGACGACCAAGTTCGCCAAGGAACCAGTCAATGAGGCGCCGGCCGTGGCCCTGGCCCTGGGCGTCGGGCAGCAGGTCGATGTGGAATTCGGCCGGATAGTCCTCGCGCAGCTCGGTCAGCTGCTGTTCGGGGTTGAGCCCGAGCGTGATGAGCCGCGCATCGGCGGGGCTCGCGTGCTCGATGCTGCCGTAGCGCTCGGCGATGACGGGCCGCCAGTGCTCCCGCCACCAGGAAACGAACTCGTCGACGGAGGCGACGCCGAGGAGGTAGCCGACGACGCGGCCGCGGTCCTCGATGACGCTCACGAGGTCGGGCGCGAAGTCGAGGTAGGGGTAGGCGTAGATATGAGGCAGCAGCTCATCGTCGACGTAGAGCCCGCGCGCATCCGCCCCCGAATCCCCCGTCGCGACGCAGACCTCGCCGATCGCGGCGCGGTCCTCACGGCGGTAGGGCCGCAATGTCATGCCGCTCATGTGAGGTCCTGGATTCGTGCGGTCCAGGCGACCTCGCCGGGAGCCTCGCCCGGCAGGTCGACGGGCAGCTGGCCTTCGGCGGTGCCGGTCGCCAGGGCGTGGGCGAGAGCGGCCGAAACGCCGGGGATGTCCCCGTAGCACAGAAGGACGGGCACGCCCGCGGGCACGAACTGCGCGTCATAGGGCGAGCGCGCGGCGATCACGCAGAGCCGCGAGCCGGCTTCTTGGCAGCGCTCGCGCACGGCCTCGGCGAGCCCGGCAACGCGCCACGCATCGCGCGTGATGAGGATCGTCGCCGCATCCGTGGCGACGTCGGTGCTTTCGAGCCCCGCGGCAGAAACCTGGTGGCCTCGCTCGGCGAGGTGCGCGGCGAGCTCGACGGGCACATCTTCCACGCCGCGGCCCACGCTCGGCGGCATCGGATCGGACAGCAGCAGGACCGGCTCGCCCGGCGCGAGCGCCAGGTGACACTCCTCCTCCCGCCACGTCAACGCGCGGGAGATCGCGTCCGCCGCGAGCGCCGCATGGTCGCCCGGCGGCGTGCCCGAGCCAGCGCCGAGCCGTTCCTTCAGCGCAAGGATCCGGGCGGCGGAGGCCCGCAGGTCGGCCTCGGCCAGCTCCCCGCGCTGCAGCGCGTCGAGGATCTCGCGGATGCAGGCGGCCGGGTCGCGCGGCATGAGCAGCTGGTCGATACCGGCGGCGAGCGCGGCCACGCACGCGGCGCCGGGCCCGCCCGGGATTTCGGCTGCGGCCATGTCGAGCGCATCCGTGACGATGACGCCGTCAAAGCCGAGCTCTTCGCGCAGCAGGCCGGTGACGATCGCGCGCGAAAACGTTGCGGGCATGCCGGTCGGATCCAGGCCCGGGGCGCGCAGGTGCCCGATGAGGACGGCGTCGGCCCCGGCGTCGATGCCCGCGAGGAAGGGCAGCGCCTCCTCCTGGTACCACCGCGTGGGGTCGACGTCGATGGTGGGCAAGCCGACGTGCGAGTCGATGCTCGTGTTGCCGTGGC
The DNA here is from genome assembly GCF_900107735.1 of Bowdeniella nasicola. Taxonomy (GTDB): domain Bacteria; phylum Actinomycetota; class Actinomycetes; order Actinomycetales; family Actinomycetaceae; genus Bowdeniella; species Bowdeniella massiliensis. The sequence continues at coordinate 124,422 of NZ_FNQV01000007.1, forward strand.
CCGGGAAGTGCTTGAGGCACGTGGCGATCCCCGCCTCGGCATAGCCCTGCAGAGCGGCGGTGACGAAGCTTGCGACGAGGGCGGGCGAGGAGCCCGCCGAACGCAGCCCGATGACGGGATTCGCGGGCTCGATGTTGACGTCCGCGACGGGCGCGAAGACGTGGTTGACGCCGACGGCCGCCAGCTCGCTGCCCGCCGCGCGGGCGTAGCGGCGCACGGCCTCGAGGTCCCCGCCGGCGGCCTGGGCCATGGCCGAGGGCCAGCGCGTTGCAGGCTCCCGCATGCGCGTGACGAGCCCGCCCTCCTGGTCGATCGAGATCAGCAGCGGAGTTTTCGCCGCGGCCTGCAGCCGCTCGACGATGCGCTCGATCGTCTGCGGCCGGGCGCCTTCCGGCCCTGAGGGGAAGTAGCAGACGCCGCCGATGTGGTGCTCGGCAACGAGGCGTTCGACCTCCTCGACCGTGTCGGCCTGCTCGGCGCTGCCGTCGTCGTGATGGCCGACCGAGATCGACAGCAGCTGGCCGACGACCCGTTCGATGCTCCAATCTTCCAGGTCAGGCATCATCGCGGCCTCCCCCGCTCGCGGGCTCCGCCAGGAGGGTCGTGGACCATCGCTGCCCGGGACCGGCCGCCGGGCGGAACTCCCAGCCGAGCGCCGCATATCGCTCCTCTTGGACCGCGAGCGCCGCGGCGCGGTCGGCGGGGCGTGCGTTCCTACCGCGCCACGCGATATCGGCGACGGCCGCGAGCCGCGGCAGCAGCTGATACTCGGCGCGCTGCGGGCTCTTAACGTACTCGGTCCACAGGTTCGCTTGGACGCCGACGGCCTCGGGCGGGAGCTTATAGGCGAGGAGCTGCTCGAGGTCGATGAAGGCACCACGGCCCCGCCCGATGCCGAGCGGTTCGGCGTCATCGAGGCTCGACTGGTAGTCGAGGTAAAAGTGCTGCTGCGGGCAGACGATCGTGCGATAGCCCGCCTCAATCGCGGCGGTGACGCGCTCCGGGGAACGCCAGCCAAGGATCGTCACCTCGCGGCTAATTCCCGCGTCGACGGCCTCATCCCAGGCGAGGACCTCGCGCCCGGCCGCCCGCACATGGGCGACGAGCTGGTCCATGATCCAGCCCTGGACGTGGCGCACCGAGGGCAGCGATTCGCGCTCCATAAGCTCGGCGACCTCCGCCGAGTTCTCCCAATCGGTCGTGGGGACCTCATCGCCGCCGAGGTGGATATAGGGCGAGTCGAAGACGTCCATCACTTCGCTGAGGATCGTCTTCAGCGCCTCGATCGTCTCGGGCCGGGTGTTGATGATGTCGCTGGAAATCCCCCACGTCGGGTAGACCTCCAGCGGCTCGGAGGCGTTGCCCCACTGCGGGTAGGCGGCGATCGCGGCGACCATGTGGCCGGGCAGGTCGATCTCCGGGACGAGCGTGATCCCGTAGCTCGCGGCATAGGCGACGAGGGCGCGCAGCTCGGCCTTGGTGTAGGCGCCACCGTGGGCGATGCCGTCATACGTCGTGCCGGGCGCCGCGCCGACGAGGGTCTGGCGGCGCTGGCCGCCGATCTCAGTCAGGCGCGGAAAGGCGTCGATCGGCATCCGCCAGCCCTGATCGTCAGTCAGGTGCAGGTGGACGACGTTCAGCTTGTGGAAGGCCGCGATCCGAATGAGTCGGCGCAGCCAGGAAAGTGGCATGAAGTGCCGGGCGACGTCGATCATGACGCCGCGGTAGGCGAGCGCCGGACCGTCGCTGATCTCGCAGTGCGCGAGCATCGGTTTCGCGCCGGAGCCCGCAAGCAGCACCTCGGGCGCGAGCAGCGCGATGAGGCTCTGGGCGGCGTGCCGAATTCCGGGGATGCCGCCCGCAATATCGATGCCGCGCTCGGTGACGCTGAGCTCGTAGGCCTCCTTGGCATTGGGACGCTCATCGACGCGGATGTCGGCGGAATCGCCGTCACCGACGCGGATCGCGTGATCGACGCTGCCGGAATCTTGCAGGATGCGCACGGCCGGTCGCAGCGCGGAAAACGCCTGCTCGCTCGCGGCGATGCGCACGGTGCGCGGCAGCCGGTAGCACTTCGGGGAGGTGGTAACGGATCGGGGCCGGGGAAGAATGGTCAGCGGGTCGGTCGGCACGGGACCTCTCCTTTGAATCTGGGGTTAGGGCAGTCGTGGCGAGCCATCGAGTGCGCCCGCCGCGACTTCTTCTTGGACTTGTCGGCGGAGTTTTCCGTGATTGGCCGGTTCCGGAGCGGCGTTCAGCAACAGCCGCGTGTAGTCGTGCTGCGGGTTCAAGATCACCTCATCGGAGGGCCCGCGCTCGACGATCGATCCCTTATACATCACCATGATCTCGTCGGAAAAGTGTCGGGCTGTGGCAAGGTCGTGCGTGATGTAAAGGACGCCGAGGTTCTCCTCGCGCTGCAACCGGGCAAGCAGGTTCAAGACGGAGAGCCGGATGGAGACGTCCAGCATCGAGACCGGTTCGTCGGCGATGAGGTACTTCGCGCCGGGCGCGAGCGCCCGCGCGATCGCAACGCGTTGACGCTGGCCACCGGATAGTTCGTGGGGGCGGCGATCGGCGAAACTCTCTGCGGGTTCGAGGTTGACGCGCTGGAGCAGTTCTTCGACTTTTTCGCGCGCCTCGCTCGAAGAAGAAACCTTGCCGTGGAGCCGCAGCGGCCGCTCGATGTGGTGGGCGATCGTGTGGAACGGGTTAAGCGAGGCGAACGGGTCCTGGAAGACCATCTGGACCTGGTTGCGGTAGTTCTTCAGGGCCCTGCCGCGCACGCTGGCATCGGTGCCGTCGATGGAGATGTGTCCGGAGGTTGGGGTTTCCAATCGCAGGATCATCTTGGCGACGGTCGATTTTCCGGAACCGGATTCGCCCACGAGCGCGACGGTCTTGCCGGGCTCGAGCTCGAAGGAGACGTCATTAACGGCGACGAGGGTAGAGGATTTCAAACCTTTGCGGATCTTGAATTCCTTGGTCACGTGGTGAACGTCAAGGGTCATGATTGCTCCTCCTCGCTGCGGCCCCGCACGAAGCCGCCGCGCTCCCCGAACAGCGAGGGGAAGGAGCTCAAGAGCTTCTTCGTGTACTCGTGTTGCGGTTCGGCGTAGATGTTCTCCGCCGTGTTGACTTCGACGATGTGACCATCGCGCATGATGGCGATCCGGTCGGAGATCTCCAGCAGCATGGGCAGGTCGTGGGTGATGAAGATGACCGCGAAATGGAACTGCTCGCGCAGCCGCATGATCTCGCGCAGGATCTCGCGCTGGACGACGACGTCGAGGGCCGTCGTGGGTTCGTCCATGATCATGACCTGGGGGCGCAGCGCTAGCGCCATGGCGATCATGACGCGCTGGCGCATGCCGCCCGATAGTTCGTGGGCGTAGGCATCGAGGCGGTCGGGATCCACGCCGACGAGCCGCAGGAGAGCCTCGCTCGCCTCGCGTTTTTCGGCCTTCGTCATCTTGGGGCGGTGGGTGGAAAAGACGTCGAAGAGTTGGGCGCGCACCGAGATCACCGGGTTCAGGGCGTTCATCGCGCCCTGGAAGACCATCGAGATCTTGTCCCACCGGAAGGCCCGCAGCTCATCGCCGCTGAGGGCAAGGACGTCGATATCGCCGTCGTCCTTATCGTGCAGGGTGACGGACCCCGAGCGCAGCAGGGCCGGGGGTTTCAGCAGCCGGTTGATGCCGTAGGCCAGGGTCGTCTTCCCGCAGCCGGATTCGCCCGCGAGGCCAAGGATCTCACCGCGGTTGAGCGTCAGATCGACGTCCTTGACCGCGATCACTGGAGGATCGACCTCATAAGAGATGGTCATGCCTTCGGCGGTCAGGACGGGGGTCTGGTCCGCCAGGTATTCCTCGTGGGTCACTCTGCGCTGTGCGGCATCGTTCGCGCTCACGAAGCCACCTCCTCTTCGGACGGCTGTGTGCGAGTGGCCTTGCGGGCGCGGGCCTTTTCGGCGCGACGCACCGAGCGCACGGCTTCGGGCGCGCTGCGCAGCTTGGGGTTAATGGTCTCGTCGATCGAGAAGTTAATGAGTGACAGGCCGCAGCCGAGCAACGCGATGAGCAGGCCCGGCGGGACGAACCACCACCACGCCCCGATGTGGAACGCGTTGTGCTGGGAGGCCTGGTTCAGCATCGTTCCCCACGTGATCGCGCCGGAAGGCCCGAGTCCCAGGTAGGACAGGCCCGCTTCGGACAGAATCGCGAGGACGACGGCCGACAGGAACATGGCGGCGAGCAACGGCAACAGGTTCGGCAGGATCTCCACCAGGATGATGCGGTGCGTGCGCTCCCCCGCGACCCGCGCGGCGGCGACGTAGTCACGGTTGCGCAGGGACTTTGCCTGCAGGCGCAGCACGATCGCCGAGCCCGCCCAGGACGTGAACCCGAGGACGATGGCGATGATCCACATCGAGCGCGTCTGCATATAGGAGGCGATGACGATAACGAGCGGCAGGCCTGGGATCACGAGCATGATGTTCGTGATGAGGGACAGGACTTCGTCGACGTAGCCGCCGAGGTAGCCGGCGACGATACCGAAAAACAGTGACAGTACGACGGCGATGAATCCGGCGGTCAGGCCCACGAGGAGCGACCCGGTCGCTCCTTCTGCGAGCTGCGCTAGCAGGTCGGCCCCGAGGTTGTTCGTGCCGAGCAGATGTTTGGAGCTCGGCGGATCGAACGTCGGGTTTTGGTAGTAGCGCGGGTTCTGGGTGAAGAACCGGCCGAAGATCGCGAACAGCACGATCGAGATGGTGAGCGCGAGTCCGAGCCCGAGTTTGAAATCGAACCGGGGTAGGGCCTCGCGCAGGCGGCTTTTCTTGTCTCCCGTTGCGCGCGGCTCGCCGGTGCCGGGACCCTGCCCGAGTGCGGCCGGGTTGGTGACCATTCCGGGAGCGGAGACTTCTGCGGTGACGTTCTCGGTATTAGACATTGCTTCGTGCCCTCGGGTCGATAAGTCCGTAGACGAGATCCATGATGAAGTTCGCGGCCAACACGGTGACGGTGATGACGAGGAAGACACCCTGCATGAGCGCGTAATCCTTGTCCTGTACCGCGTTGATCATGAGCTTGCCGACGCCCGGATAGGTAAAGACCTGCTCCATGACGATCGAACCGGCAACGACGAATCCGAGCGTGATACCAAAGCCCGCCATCGACGGCAGCGCCGCATTGCGGGTGGCGTACCACAGGAAGATCCGGCTGTTACGGAGCCCCTTGGCCTCGGCAGTCACGACGTAGTCTTCCGAGAGCGTGGAGACCATCATGTTGCGCATCCCGAGAACCCAGCCCCCGACGGAGGCGATGACGATCGTGATCGCGGGAAGGAGCCCGTGGTAGAACGCGCTGGAGATAAACGCCCAGGAAAACTCCGGGCCCGAGGGGAAGTCTCGAATCGAATAGCCGCCGATGATCGGGAACCAGCCGAGCCCCACCGCGAAGATCGAAATGAAGATCAGCGCGAGCCAAAAGTAGGGCACGGACTGTAGCAGCGTCATGCCGGGAATGAGGCTGTCGGCTGCGGTCCCGCGCTTCCACCCGGCAAAAGCCCCAATCGAGACTCCGAGGATGAAGGAAATGATCGTCGCGGTGCCCACGAGCGTGAGTGTCCACGGCAGGGCGGCACCGATGAGTTCGGTGACCGGGGCCGGGAACTTCGTGACCGAAACCCCGAGGTCGCCCTGCAGCAGGTTCGACCAGTAACGCACGTATTGATCCCACATCGAGGCGTCCTCGGACCCGAAGACGAGGTTGATGGAGTTTTCCATCGCGGGTGTGATCTCACCGCCGCGCCTGGTGAGCTTATCGATGAAGATCTGTCTGGCATCACCCGGCATGAGGCGCGGCAGCAAAAAGTTCAGCGATACTGCCGCCCACAGCGTGATGACGTAAAAGACGATGCGTCTGGTGTAGTACTTCACGAGTCTTCCTTTCCCGACCTCGGCTCGCGTGTGCCCTCCGGCCCTCCGGCGGCGCGAGTTCCTCGAACTGAGTCCTCACGCCGCCGGGGACGGCCGGGATTTACCTGTAGGTCAGCTTGGAAAGGACGTAGCCGGCCGAGATGCCATCCCAGGAGGCGGGGAAGGCATACAGGTCGTCCTCGGTGGGCCAGCCATCGAAGTCAGCCTGGTTGAAGAAGGTCTGCGATCCGCCATGGAACATCGGGATGTAGGGCATGTCTTCCGCGATCTGTTCCTGGATGACGGCGTAGGCCGCAGCCTTCGGACCGTCCTCGTTCGTCTGGGCGGCATCCGCGACGGCCTTGTCGAGCTTCTCGTTGGAATAGCGCGCGAAGTTCGTCTGGTTGGGCTCCAGCGAGGTCCCCACGGGCGTGGTGAACGAGGTCGTGAAGTTGTTGCGATACATCGTGTAAGGATCAGCGATCGGGGTTCCGGTCAGCGCGGAGTAGACCATCTGGAACTTTCCGGTCTGGCGCATCTCGGTGTACTGATCGAGCGTGACCGTATCGGCCTTGACCTCGATGCCGGCTTCCTTGGCCTGCGCCACGATGAGGTCGACGGCCGCGTTTGCATCGGACCAGCCCTCAACGGAGACCAGGTCGAAGGAGACGCGCTCGCCGTCCTTGGCGTAGATGCCGTCGGAGCCGGCCACATAGCCCGCGTCTTCCAGGATCTTCTTCGCGCCCGCCACATCAGCGGCTTCGGGAAGTACCTTTTCCATCCCGTCCGCGACCCACTTTTCGTCGCGCTCGGGCTTGGTGAACGTCGAGGAGGCGAGGCTCGCGGTCCCGTAGTAGGCCTTTTCGTTGACCTCCTTGCGGTCGATCGCCTTGGTGAAGGCCTTGCGCACGTCCTTACCCGTTTGGATTCCGGTGCACCCCATCTGCTCGCTCGCACACGGGATGATCGCGATCATGTTCGGCGAGCTGCTGAGCAGGTAGCCGAGGCGATCGTTGGCGGTCAGGGAATTCGGGTCGGGGATGAACATCGTGGTGTAGTCCAGCTGGCCGGACTTCAGCAGGGACTCGGCCGAGGAGTTGCCATCGATACCGAGGTACTGAATTGTGTTGATGCCCGGGCGCTCGGGATCCCAGTATTCGGGGTTCTTCTTCACGGTGTAGGAGGCATCCGTGAAGGTCTCGAGCATGAAGGGCCCGGTGCCCACGGGCTTGTCGTCGTTTGCGAACGTCACGAGATCATCGAGCTCTCCAAAGACGTGTTTGGGAACGATGTAGGTGGCGCCGAGCAGCGAGTACTCGTTGGTGTAGGACGGGGTGTTGAAGACGAGGCGGACGGTCGACTCGTCAACCTTCTCAGCCTTTTCCACGTAGTCGGTCTGCACGCCTTCGTTGGTGAAGGAGAAGATGACGTCGTCGGCCGTCAGTGGCTTTCCGTCATTCCACTTCACGCCCTCGCGCATCTTGATGTCGAGGTACATGCCATCCTCGGCCCACTCAACGGATTCGGCGAGCAGGGGGACGGGTTCAGAGTCAGCGGCCTTGTTGTAGTAGAACAGCGGCTCGTAGATCGAGCCCAGCGTGCCCGGCAGCAAGGTCGGCGAGTAGGGGTTGAAGTTGTTGACCAGCGGGGTCTGCGATCCGGAGAACACCACGAGTGCCGGACCATCGGTCTTGTCTCCCCCGGATCCCTTGTCGTTGCCAGCATCGCTGCTACAAGCGCCGAGCAGAGCCATGGATCCGGCGAGCAGCATCGCCGGAAGAATCGACTTCCATCGTTTTGTCGAAAACATCTATGTTCCTTCCGAGTCGTCATAGGCCAACTGCGCTGTCGCGAACCTATGATTCGAGCCTACGTAAGGTTTCTACTTGCCGTCAACTCTTCAGGGTAAATTTTCACTTCATCGAAATTTCACCTAAATCAACCAGATTTTGCGGACACTTCCCTCAACCGATTCAGGAGCCAGGCCGGACTGGCCGCCCGCATGCAGCTTTCGTAAATTATTTACTTACTAGCTCTACTCTGGGTATATTCGATGTCAGGCAACGATGCTGCCCCGAGATGAGGAGCCCGATAGTGGATTCGCAAGCCGTGAGGCCAGAGGACCTGGCCCGGTTCACTACCGAGATGGCTGATCCCCGATACGCCGACATCGATCTGCTTGAGACAACCGAGATGGTTCGGGTGATGAACGAGGCCGACGCCGAGGTCTCCCGGGCAGTCAAGCGCGCCTCAGCCAGCATCGTGGAAGCGATCGATGCCATCAGCGCGCAGCTCGCTCGCGGCGGCCGACTCATCTACGTCGGGGCCGGGACCGCGGGCAGGATGGGCGTGCTCGATGCCTCGGAATGCCCACCCACCTTTTCCACCGACCCGAGCCTCGTGGTCGGGATCATCGCGGGCGGGCCCGGAGCCCTGACGACCGCCGTCGAAGGCGCCGAAGACGACTACGAAGCCGGCCTCGCCTCGCTCGAATCCTTGCACCTCACTTCCCTCGATACCGTCGTCGGGATCTCGGCCTCGGGACGCACACCGTTTGTGCGGGGCGCGATCGCCGCGGCGCGAGCAACCGGCGCCGTCACGGCCGCCATTTCGAGCAACCCCAATGCGGCGCTCTCGGCCGCCGTCGACTACCCGATCGAAGTGATCGTGGGCCCCGAAGTCATATCGGGCTCGACCCGACTAAAGGCCGGATCGGCACAAAAGCAGGTCCTGAATATGATCTCGACGCTGTCGATGGTCAAACTCGGCAAGACCTACGGCAACCTCATGGTGGACGTGAACGCGACGAACCAAAAACTCGAGGTCCGCGCCCAACTACTCGTCACGAGAATCACGGGCGCAAGCGCCGATGAGGCCCAGGCCGCGCTGCGAGCAGCGGGCGGCAGCGTGAAGACCGCGATCGTCATGATCGCGCGCGGCGTGCCGGCCGCCGAGGCCGAGGAGATTCTCAGCTCCCACGGTGGCTCGCTGCGCGCGGCGATCGGGAAACTGCCCGAACGGGCGAGCTAACCCACACCCGCACGCTCCCCCGGATTGAGCCCTGCGGGGTAGACTGCTTCGAGAATATTGCTGCCGGGACGACCCGTGGTGGTTAAGAGTTCGGTTAACGGCGTAGCGGTCACAGCTCGGGCCTGTTCTGCAGGGCCGTCCCAGCTCGTGACGTGACTACGCTTGCGCGCCTTGCCACCGGCTGGCTGACGGCTCTGGCCGTGATGATTGCGCGCCCGTGGCTCACCGCGCAGCTCCCATCCCTCGCCCTGGCCGCAGTGCTGGCAGCGGTCATTACCGCGATCGTGATCTCCGCCTTTGGTGTCGTCACCCAGGCAGAACGGCTCGCGCGCCTGATGGGCGAGCCCTATGGCACCCTCATCCTCACGCTGTCGATCGTGCTGATCGAGGTCGTGCTCATCGCCGCCGTCATGCTCAGCCCCGCGCACAATCCAACGATCGCGCGGGACTCGGTCATGGGTGCCGCGATGATCGTCCTCACGCTCGTGATGGGCCTCGCGCTCCTGGTAGGCGGACGCCGCGACAAGCGCGCGCGGGTGAATCCGGCGGGCTTCTCGCTGTACCTCACCAAGCTCATCTTGCTCCTCACGCTCGCCTTCGTGCTGCCGGCAACGATGGGTGAGGAGGGCGCCTACCTACCCCAGCACGAGGTGCCGATCATCCTCGCGACCGTCGCGCTCTACGGGTGCTTCCTCTACCGCCAAACCGGCACCCTGCGCGCCGACTTCCAAGAGCCCGGCAGTCCAGCCGCGCAGCAGGGCGCGCCGATTGGCGACGTGCTGCGAGACAAGCGCCGCGAGGTCCTCACACGCGCAGCGCTGCTGGTCATCTCCGTCATCCCGATCGTGCTGCTGTCACACGACATGGCGGGCCTCCTCGATGCCGGTCTAGATCGGTTGGGCGCGCCCGTTGCGCTGACGGGCCTGCTCATCGCGATCATTGTCTTTCTGCCCGAGGGCATTACCGCGGTGCGGGCATCCCGCCACGGCGAACTGCAGCGGACGAGCAACCTCGCGCATGGCGCACTGGTCTCGTGCGTCGGGCTGACACTGCCGGTCGTGCTCATCATCGGGATGATCAGCAATCAGCACGTCGTCCTCGCGGAAAGCCCCACGACGCTCGTCCTCCTAGCGACCGGGGTGCTGCTCAACGCCGCGACCTCCCGCAGCAATCACCCGTCGCAGGTCCACGGCGCGGCGCTGCTGTGCGTCTTTGGGATCTATGCGATGACCGTCATCTCCTAGCCGCGAGTTGGTGGGCGACGAGGGCGTGGTAGGCGGGGCAGCTGTCGAGGAGTTCGTCATGGGTTCCGCGGCCGACGAGCCGGCCGTCGGCAAGGACGAGGATCTCGCGGGCAGAAAGGAGCGTGGAGAGCCGGTGCGCGATGACAAGGGTGGTGCGCGTCGTGCTCATCGCGGCGATGGCGGCGCTCACCTCGTGTTCGGTGCTCACATCGAGTTGGCTCACCGCCTCATCGAGGATGAGGACGCGCGGGTCGCGCAGCAGCGCCCGGGCGAGGGCAAGCCGCTGGCGCTCCCCACCGGACAGGCCCACGCCACCGTCGCCGATCGGGGTATCGAGGCCGCTCGGGAGGCGGTGCACGATGTCGCTCGCTTTGGCGGCCTCGAGCACCCGCCAGAGTTCGGCCTCGCTCGGGTCCTCCTCGAGGGCGAGCGCGAGGTTGTCGCGCACGGTCGCGGCAAACAGGTAGGCGTCTTGCGGCACGGTTCCGAGCGTTGCGGCAAGGCTCGCCGCGCTCACCTCACCGAGGTCGATGCCGCCCATGCGGATGATGCCGGTTGCGGGTTCGACGTGGTGAGCGAGCAGGGCGGCGAGGCTCGATTTGCCGGCGCCCGAGCTGCCGGCGATCGCGACCGCGCTACCGGCCGGGACCTCGAAGCTGACCCCGTCGATCGTCGGGCGAGTAAGGTGGGCGCCCGGCCAGCTGAAGGCGACGTCCTCGCAGGTGAGGTCGGCGGGGCCCGTGATGACTTTCTGGCCGTCGCGGCGCACGGGCGGCTCGGCGTTCAGTAACGCTTCGATGCGGACGGCCGCTTCGCGCGTCGTGCCGTAATGCTTCGTCATCCCGATCCACTGCAGGATCGGCGCGGGGATGAGCGCGGCCAGCGTGATGGCGGGGGCGAGCCAGCTTCGATCAATGCCGCCTGCGGCGAGGACGCCCGCGGTCACGAGCGAGCACGCGACTGCGGCAATACCACCGACCGCCGATTCCAGACCCGCCCGGCGGATGGTGCGGCGGTTCAGCTGCGCGAGGCGCTGGTCGAGGGCGCGCACTCGCGCGAGGCGTTCCTCGGTCAGGCCGAAGCCGACGATCTCGCGCACGGCGCCCATGTCCTCGCGCACTTCCGCGCCGAGTTCGGCGACGACGCCGCGAACCTCCCGGCCCGTGCGCCTGGCGGCGCCGCGCAGCGCGAGCGGGACGAGCGCCGTCGCGAGAAGGATCGGCAGGATCGCAAGCGCCGCGGCGGGCGAGAGGTATGCGAGCGGCGCCCACAGCACCGGGGTCGTGATGATGGCGGAGACAATGTAGATCGAGGAGTGGGCGTAGAAAATCTCGAGCGCTTCGGAGTCGGTCAGGCTCGTCGTCGCCACGTCGCCGACTTTGCGGCCCTGCAGACCGTGGGGCGCCAGCCGCGCGATCGCCTCGAAGATCCAGCCGCGGATCCGGCTCATCATCTGGAAACTGAGATCGTGCGAGAGCCAGGACTCGAGCCAGGAGAACAGGGCGCGGGCGGCGACCGCGACCGCCACGATGAGGGCCGGGGTGGCGAGGTCGCTCGCCGGGCGGCCCATGACGGCGGCCGTTACGGCCCACGCGGAGGCGACACCGGCGGTCACGGTCGCCACGTGGGTGAGCAGGTTGCAGGCGATGACGACAAGGAAGAGGGGCATGGTGCGGTCGAGCGCGCGGCGCAAGCCGCGCACGGACAGGAGTTTGGTGGGACTCACGGGCGGTCTCCGATCGGCTGGTGGGCGGCGAGCATGTCGGCCCAGGGGCCCGGCACGCGGGCGAGGTCTGCGGGTGGTCCGAACTGGGCTATGCGGCCCTCGTCGAGGACGAGGACATAGTCGGCGCCGATGACGGTTGACAGGCGGTGGGCGATGACGATCGTCGTGCAGGTTCCGCGTGTGGTGCGCAGCGCCTCGGTGATGAGGGCCTCGTTCATGGCGTCCAGGGCGGAGGTCGCTTCATCGAGCACCATGACCGAGGCGCCAGCAAGCAGCGCCCGCGCGAGTGCGACCCGCTGACGCTCCCCGCCTGAGAGGCGAGCGCCGCGCTCCCCCACGGGCGCATCGAGACCGCCCGGCAGGCGTGCCGTCACCTCATCGACGCGCGCTGCGGCGACGGCGGTGGCCAGGCGTTCCTCGCTCGCGTGAGGGTCTGCGGCCAGCACGTTGTCACGGATGGAGCCGTCCAGCAGGACGATCTGCTGGGCGACGAGCGCGCTGCCGCGCCGCACCTCGGCCAGGCGGTAGCTCGGCAACGGCCGTCCCGCGATGAGGATCTCGCCGCTATCGGGGTCGATATCGCGCAGCAGCAGGCTGGCGAGCGTCGACTTCCCCGAGCCCGAGGGCCCCACAATCGCGAGCGTGGACCCACCCGGCAGCGCGAAGCTCACATCGCTCAGCGCCGCGGTGCGCGCACCCGGATACGTGTAGCCGACCTCGCGGCAGGTAATCGCGGGCGCCGCCGGCCAGGCGGCATCACTCGCGCGGGCATCGGTGACGAGCGGGCGCTGCGCCTGCAGCTGCGCAAGGCCGCGGGCGGCAGCCTGGCCATGGAAGCCCTCGTGCCAATAGTTCTGCAGTTCCTGCAGCGGCCGGAAGCACTCGGCGGCGAGGAACAGCACGAGGATGACATCGCCCGCGCCAAGCCGCCCGGTCGCGGCGTGATAGGCCGCGAGCAGGGTCGCGCCGGCCGTGCCGACGCTCATCGCCCCGGCAGTGATCGCCGAGACCGCGAGCGAGGACCTCAAACTCGCGGTCGTCGCCAACCGCAGCTCCTCCGCATCGACGCGCAGCGTCCGCCCCTGCCGCGCGGTCGCGTGCAGCGCGACGAGCGTTTCCATCCCGCGCAGCGTGTCGGAGATCCGCGCCGCAAACCGCTCATAGGCATCCCAGTGGGCGCTCGCCCGCTCCCCCAGCACGCGCGACCACGCCCGCTGCGCGAGCGGCACGATCGCCACCCCTATCGCCACGATGAGCGCGACCCCCACATCGCGCGTGAGAAGAATGCCGACGAGGCAGCCCGGGATAATGATCGCCGCGGCCAACTGCGGCAGGTAGAACCCGACCCAGGCCTGCAGGTGTTCGACGCCGTCGACGATGCTCGCCTGAACCCCGCCCGCCCCGCGGCTAAAGCGATGGGCGCCTCCCAGGTCCAGCGCATGGCGCAGCAGCCGCGCCCGCAGATCCGCCTTGACGTGGTTGCTCGCGGAAATGGCCGCAATATCCCGCAGCCACAGCAGGCCCGCTCGCGCCGCGACCGCGAGCGCCGCGAGCGACAGCGCGGGCATCGCCTCGGCAAGCGGCGCCTCGGCGGTGAGGAGGTGTCGCACGACCGCAGCGATCGCGAAGGCCGCGGCAACGGAGGCTCCCGCCGCGGCCACGCTCGCGGCAATCGTGGCGAAAACCCGCCACCCAGCCAAGCGCGCGAGCTGAATCAAGAGGGGATCAACAAACATATTGATAACCATACTCATTTGCTATTAGTGTCAGAAACCCCTGAATGGAAAGGCCTGACATGTCCCGTCCGCTGCGCGCTTTACTCCTTTTCGCGCTCCTTCCCCTCGCCGCCTGCTCCCCCAGCAACCCCAGCGCCGAATCCCCCAGCGCCACCGAGGTCACCGCCGCCGACCTCACCGGCCGCGAACTCACCTTGAAAGCCCCGGCCGCCAAGGTCGTCTGCCTCGACGGCACCTGCATCGATGCCCTCGCCGAGCTCGGCCTCGAGCCGGTCGCCTCGGTCCAAATGGCGCAGGTCACCTCACCGCTGTTCTTCGGCCCCGACGCCGCCACCACACCCCTTGGCGGCACCTTCTTCGAACCCGACGTCGAGGGCATCATCGCCGCCCAGCCCGACCTCGTCATCGGCTCGGCCACCGTCCACTCCGCCCTCAGCGACGCCCTTGGCGACATCCCGCTCTACCTCAACTCGATCAGCGAACGCACCGACGCCCCCGCAAACCTGCGCGCGATCGCCGCGCTCACCGGCCGCAGCGAGCAAGCCACCGCCGCGATCGCACGCTACGAGAAGACCCTGGCCGCCTACACCCCGAAGCAGCGCCCGACGACCGTGCTGTCGATGTACGGCGGCGCCACGAGCGACATCGGCATCGACGCGCTGGACTCGGCCATCGGCTCGCTGCTCGCCGAATACACCGCCTACCCGTGGCCCGCCGCGAGCGAGGGCGAGTCCGGCTTCCTCGAAATCGGCCTCGAGACGATCCTTGCCACCGACCCCGCCCATATCTGGGTGCTCGACTTCGGCTTCGACCCGAAGGCCAAGCCGCTGCTCGAACAGCTCGATGCCGACCCGCTGTGGCGCCAACTCGCCGCCGTGAAATCCGGCTCCGTGCACCTCGCCGACTCCGCGTGGTGGGGCACGACGGGCGGCACCCGCGGCCAGCAGGCGATCCTCGATACCGTGCTGCCGGCGGTCTACCCCGACGAATTCCCGCGCCCCCTCTCCGGCCTGCCGACCACCCCGTGACCCGGCCTGCCACCCGGGCCGGAGCGATCGCGGCGGGCGCCATTATCGCGTCCGCCGCGCTCACGGCCCTGCACCTGCTCACCGGCACCCCGGCCCTCACGCCAAGCGAGATCCTCGCGGGATTCGCCGCACCCCCCGAGGACAGCGCGCACATCATCGTGGCGCACATCCGCGCCCCACGCATCGTGCTCGCCCTCGCCGCCGGCGCGGCCCTCGCGCTCGCCGGCGCCCTGCTGCAAGACGCGCTGCGCAACCCGCTCGCGGCGCCCGAACTCCTCGGCGTCTCCGGCGGCGCCGCGCTCATCGTCGCCCTCATCGCGATCGCCCACGTCCCGGTGCCCCGCGCGGCCACGCCGCTGGCGGCACTGCTCGGCGCGCTCGGCATCGGCGCGGCCGTCATTTCCGCGGGCAGCCGCGCCCGCGAATCCGCCTCCCTCCTGCTCATCGGCGTCGCCGCCGCGACGTTCCTGTCCGGCAGCGTCATCGCCGTCATCACGCTGGGCAACCCCAGCGACGTCGGCCTGTTCTACCAGTTCCTCCTCGGCAGCCTCGCCAACCGCTCCTGGGACGCCGTCACGACGGTCGCTCCCCTGCTCGCCCTCGCCGCCCCGCTCGCCCTGGCCCTCGCCCCCTCGCTCAACGTCCTGCGCCTGGGCGATACCACCGCGGCCGGGCTCGGCGTGCGGGTGCGGGCCGTGCGCCTGACCGCGCTCGTGTGCGCCGCCGCACTCACCGCCGGCGTCGTCGCCGTCGCCGGGCCGATCGGCTTCGTCGCGCTGCTCGCCCCACACATCGCCCGAGCCCTGCTCGCCACCCACGACGCCCGCTGGGTCCTGCCCACCGCGGCCGCGATTGGCGCGACCCTCCTGCTCGGCGCTGACACCCTCGGGCGCGCCCTGCTCGCACCCCGCGAGGTCGCCGTCGGGGTGTGGACCGTGCTCCTCGGAGCGCCCGGCCTCCTCGCCCTCCTGCGGCGACGGGAGCACCACCCATGAGAAGCGACCTGCCACCGCTCGCCCGGCACCTGCCCGCCGTCCTCACCGCGAGCCTTGCCCTCCTCGTCCTCGCCATGACGATCTCCATCGGCCTTGGCACCGTCTGGCTGCCACCGGCCGACGTCTGGGCGGCCCTCGCCGGCGCCCCCGCCGAGCCCTCCCACGCCCACATTGTCCTCGGCCTGCGCCTGCCGCGCACAATCATCGCCGCCCTCGCCGGCGCCCTCCTCGCCCTGGCCGGCGCGAGCCTGCAAAGCGCCACCCGCAACGACCTCGCCGATCCGTCCCTCATCGGCGTCACGAGCGGCGGCGCCCTCGCGATCGTCGCCACCCTCTACCTCACCGGCCGCGACCACCTCACCGGCCCCCTCGCGATCCTCCTCGCCTTCGCCGGCGGCCTCGCCATCAGCGCCCTCATCTGGGCGCTCGCCTGGCGCCACTCTCACGCCTCGCGCCACCTCGTCCTTTCCGGCGTCCTCATCTCATCGATCGCGAGCGCCCTCGTCTCCGTTCTCCTCATTCTCGACGGCGCCCTGTTCGCGAGCGTCCTGCGCTGGGTCGTCGGGTCGCTGTCGGCCCGCACCTGGCACGACGTCACCACCATCGCCCCCGCCGCTCTGCTGGCCATCCCGCTCGCCCTCGCGCTGCGCCCCGCGCTCAGCGCCCTCTACCTTGGCGAGGACATCGCCGCCGCGACCGGGGTGCGCACCACCCGCGCCCGCGCGGCCACCCTCGCCCTCGCCACCTTCCTGACCGCCAGCGCGGTGAGCGTCGTTGGCGCGATCGGCTTCGTCGGCCTCATCGGCCCCCACCTTGCCCGCCGCCTCGTCGGCGAGCATCCCGCCCGCGTCCTACCGCTGGCCGGAGTCCTCGGCGCCCTCCTGCTCGTCGGCGCCGACGCCCTCGCCCAAGCCCTGTCCCTTGCCTTCCCCACGACCGACATCGCCGGCCGCACCGCCCTGCCCGCCGGGGCGTTGACCGCCATCATCGGCGGCCCACTCCTGTTCGCCCTCCTGATACGGAACACCCGATGACCCACCCCGCACTATCCGCCCACCACCTCAGCGCCGGCTACCGCTCCGAGCCGGTCCTGCGCGATATCAGCCTCAGCGTCGCCCGCGGCGAATGGCTCGCCCTCATCGGCCCCAACGGCTCCGGCAAATCCACCCTCTTCGCCGCCCTCACCGGCAGCCTTGCCGCCACCGGCGGGCACATCATGATCGACGGCAAGCCACGTGGCGCGCGCACCGCCCGCGAACAGGCCAAGGTCCTCGCCCTCCTACCCCAGAGCCCGCCGCCCCCAGCCGGAATCACGGTGAGCGAGCTCGTCATGCAGGGCCGCCACCCGCACCGCGGCGCCCTGCGCTTTTCCGAGGCCGCCGACCGCGCCCCCGTCGCCGAAGCCATCGCCCTCGTCGGCCTCGCCGGCTACGAGGACCGCTACGTCGAGCGCCTGTCCGGCGGCGAACGCCAACGCGCCTGGATGGCCATGACCATCGCCCAAGCCGCCCCCATCTGGCTGCTGGACGAACCCACCACCTTCCTCGACCTCGGCCACCAGTTCGAACTCCTCGAACTCATTCACACCTTGCGCGAGCAGCGCGGCCTCACCGTCATCACCGTCCTGCACGACATCAACCAGGCCGCCCGCTTCGCCGACCGCCTCCTCGTCCTCAACCACGGCACCGTCATCGCCGACGGCGCCCCCAGCGACGTCATCACGACCGAGTTGCTGCGCGACCACTTCGGAGTCGAGGCGTCCGTCAGCATCGACGACGTCACCTCTCGGCCCGTGTGCGCCCCGCGCGCCGCCGCTAGGAGCCAGTAGGCTCGAGCCATGAAAGCCCGACGCTAGTGGCACGGCCCCCTCGATGCCGAGGGCCTCGCGCGCCGCGCCGTCGCCGCTGCCAAGGACTCCGCGCAGCACCTAGCCGACGTCCGCGATCAGAACCCCACAGTAGGGACGAGCGACAGGCTCATTGCGGGATCATTCGCTGCGATCGACCACCTGCGGATCGATGGGCGCGCCGCAACCGGGTGGGCGGAGATGTCGGGATTCTTCCGCGCCAAGGACGGCTGGGTCCGAACCCATGCGAATTACCCGCACCACGCAGCCGCGCTGTCGCGAGCGTTTCGAGCCAGCACCCGCCAAGAACTTGAGAGGGCACTGGAAGCGCACACGGCGCAGGATATTGAAACCCAGGTGTCGGCGGCCGGCGGCATCGCTGTCAAGGTCCGGTCAGCGGACGAATGGCGAGCCCACCCGCAGGCCAAGCAAGCGAGAATGCGCCCTGGGCCGAGATTAGCGATCGCCGTCCCCGCCCGGCGCTCGGCGCTGCCGCCCTGCCCCTGAGCGGAATCCGAGCTCTCGACCTCACCCGCGTCATTGCTGGACCAAGCGCGTCACAACTCCTCGCATGCCTGGGAGCAGACGTCCTCCAGATTGACCCGCCACATCGCCCGGAACTCCTGGATCAATACCTATCGAACGGCATGGGAAAGCGCTCCGCTGAAGCAGACCTTGGGGAACATCGTGGCGCGATCCGCCACCTCCTGGCGACCGCCGATGTTGTCCTCCTTGGCTATCGGCCGAGATCGCTCGACCGCTTCGGACTCGCAATCGAGCGGCTGCGCGAGGAGATTCCCAACGCGATCGTGGCGTCACTGTCTGCCTGGGGCGAGGAGGGCCCGTGGGCCGAACGACCGGGTTTTGATTCCATCGTGCAAGCGGCCTGCGGGGTCGCCGTAGAGTGCGGCAGCCACCGCGATGGTGAGTGGAAACCGTGCGCGCTTCCGGTCCAAGCGCTCGACCACTCGAGTGCGTACATCATCGCCGCCGGCGTCATGGATCTGCTCGCTACCGAGCAGAGCGGCATCGTTCGGGTGAGCCTCCTTGGGGCGGCGAGATCGCTCCTGGACATGGATCGAGCGCCCAGCGGAGTGGTGGAAACACCTGAGCCAATCCTTGAGCAGGTGCCTTCTTCCTACGGCGATCTGCTGTCAACCCCGCCCCCGCTCACGCTGAACGGGAAAACAATTTCTCGTCCGATTCGCGCGTACGGGCGGGACAACCTGTCGTGGCTCGAGCGCGAGGATTGCGCGGCGAGTGGCTAGCCGCGCGCTAGTTGTAGTTCCCCGTGAGGTTGTGAACGCGTTCTGATGGAGTAAGACCACCGATCCCGGTATGGGGTCTGTGATGATTGTAGTGATGAAGCCAGGCGCCGTAGGTTGCGGCCCTGGCTTCATCAGTGCCATAGGTGTCGGCATACGCCCATTCCTCAGCCAGTGTGCGGTTGAAGCGTTCGACCTTGCCGTTTGTTTGTGGACGATACGGACGAGTGAATCGATGTGTCACATGTTTGCCGAGCGATTCTTTGAAGAGCCCGGACCGGTAGCAGCTGCCGTTATCAGTCATCACCCCGGTGACCACGATCCCGGCGGCTGCGAAGAAGGTTCGTGCCCGTTGCCAGAACGCTGCCGCGGTTTCTTTTCGTTCGTCGGCGAGAATCTCCGAATATGCCAATCGTGAGTGATCATCAATGGCGTGATGCAGGAATGAATAGCCACGACCTTGCTTCTTGTTGTTTCTATTGCCGAGGGTT
>NZ_FNQV01000006.1 GCF_900107735.1 Bowdeniella nasicola
CTGGGATTCCGGAACCTCACCCACTACATCGCCAGATCACTGCTCGAGACCGGCGGCTTCAGACCCCAACTACACCCTGCATTGTGATGAGCCCGTAATCATGATTCGCGCGATCCAGAATCGCGCACCGAGCTTATGCATCAACAGATTCGAGGGAACTTCGAGCAGAGAATATGCGAAGAAGAACAGACCTGCGCCCAGCCCGTATGCAGCGGCAGTCAGACCGATATCTGCCTGCAGCGCGTTCTTGGCCATGCCAATGTTGGTGCGGTCAATGAAGGCGATGATGTACACGACGATCATCAGTGGCATCAATTTGCCAAAGTTGGTCTTGGTAATGCGCTCCAAGCGGCTCCGCTTGGCGGGGTCGGCCATAGGCCCGACAACGGTATCGGACATGACAATTCCTTTCTGGGGAACTTACCGAGGGGTGTTTACATCCGCCGTGAGGCGGGGCGTGGTCGGCACAGGTGTACCGACCACGAATGCGCTACATTGCGCGGAACACAGCGGAGACAGCTTGGCCACCGCCGATGCACATCGTCACAAGCCCATGCTCGATGTCGTTGGCTCGCATATTCATCAGAGTGCGAAGGGTGAGGATAGTGCCGGTGGCTCCAATTGGATGTCCCCATGCGATCGCTCCACCGAGTGGGTTCGTGACCTGGGGGTCGAGCCCGGCATCACGCATGACGGCAACAGCCTGCGAAGCAAATGCCTCATTCAGCTCGATCCAACCGAGATCGGATAGCGTCAGCCCTGTTCGATCCAGAATCTTTTCGATGGCGAGCTTAGGCGCGTATCCCATGATTTCTGGGGCCAATCCGACCTTTGTGAAATCGAGAAGCTCTCCGATTGGGCTTAGGCCTCGCTTTTCTGCTTCGGCAAGCGTTGTCACAATGACAGCGGCACCTGCATCGTTGATTCCGGAGCTATTCCCTGCTGTAACTGAGCCGTCCTTCGCGAAAGCTGGACGCATTCGGCCAAGGGACTCAGTGGTAACACCCGAGCGCGGGTGCTCGTCGGTGTCGACGATTGTCTCTCCCCGTCGCGTCGAGATCGTCAGAGGTTCAATTTCGTGAGCCACTGCACCATTCGACAAGGCTTCTTGAGCTCGACGCTGAGATTCAGCTGCGAATTCATCTTGCGCTTCGCGGCTGACACCGAATTTATCGGCTACTTTCTCAGCAGTTGCACCCATTGGGTAATTGCCCCACGGGTCTGTGACGAGCGAGAGCGTGCCGTCTACGAGCGTGTGATGACCCAAGCGATAGCCGTTGCGGGCATCGAAATCCATGAAAGGCTGCCGAGACATATTCTCACAACCGCCTGCTACGACTAACTTGGCTTCACCTTGGCGCAGTTCCAATGCTGCACTTGCAATGGCCTGCAGCCCCGAGCCGCACAGCCGGTTCACGGACATGGCGGTCGATGATTCGCGCGCTCCAGCCTCGAGAGCAACACGGCGTCCGATGAATGCATCACCGCCAATTTGTCCTACACAGCCAATGATGAACTCATCTACATCTTCCACATTGACACCAGCGCGCTGACACGCAGCTTTGACTGCGTGCGCACCGAGCTCGTGATTGGGAACTGCCGCGAGCGCGCCACCGAAACTCCCGGTTGGCGTCCTAGCGCCCGAAATAACGACAATGCGTTCGTTCGTATCCATGGTTGGTTCTCCGTATTTCTTAGTTGGTTGCAAGCGCAAAGCGTATTGACGACAACGCTCGCTGAGCTTCAGGTGAGTCGTCCTCCTGCATGACCCTCCACCCCGAGTCAGTGAATTCGAGTAGGTAATACTCGCTTGCGAGGTAGACCTTCTTGCCTCGTTCGAGTGCGCGACGTGCGCTAAAGGAGACCTGGTCGACTTGCTCGACAAACTTCGGGTGTCGACCCGATGCTGACATCAGGAAACAGACCTTCTTGGCGCCGTCGGTGATGTCCATGAATCCACCGACGCCGACAGCTCTGCCCCCGAGCAACGAAACATTGACATCCCCATCGGGATCAACCTGTCCAGTCCCCATGAACGTGATATCGACTCCTCCCCCGTTGTAGAAGTCCATTTGCTGAGGGTGCCCAATGATCGCTTGGGGACTGATGGCAGCTCCGAAATCGACGACCCCCAGCGGAATGCCGCCATACGTGCCAGACTCGACAGTTAGAAAAACATCGTCGAGTTTTCCTGCTTGGAACAGCGCACGCCCGATGGTGTCGGCAGGGATCCCGGTGCCGACATTGATGACATCTCCGGACTCCACAATCTGCACGCCGCGGAGTCCTATAGCAACGCGTTCCTCGGCCATTTCCTGAGCTTCAAATGCACGGCCGACATTATCGGGTGTGACATATCCAGAAAGGAGTTCGTCGTTGTACTTCGGGAAGGAGTGGGTTTGCCGGTGATGTAAGTCAGGGTTCGTCGTCACCGCCGCGTAATCGACTAGCACACCTGGAACGGTGACGTCCCTTGGCCTAATCTCCCCGGGTTCGACGATCTCCTTGACTTGGGCAATCACAATGCCTCCGCAGTTGTGAACTGCTTGCGCAATTCCAAGAGCATCAAGACCTGATACCTCTTCGCGGTGCGATAGATTGCCGAGTTTATCGATCACGGCTCCACGGATGATGGCTACGTCGAGCTTGATTGGCTTGTACCTCAGGTACTCACGACCGTCTATTTCGACGAACTGCACGTACTCCTCGGAATCGACATTTGCCTTGGCTGAATCGTTGAACCGGCCCCCATCGACCCGAGGATCCACAAACGTCCCGAGGCCGACTGTGGAGAGCTGTCCTGGACGACCTGCAGCGATCGTGCGATAAAGCGTTGAGAGCTGGCCTTGTGGCAAACAGATACACTCTGCTTCATCGTTTCCTAGAAGTTCACCCATTTTTGGAGTGAGACCCCAGTGAGAGCCAATAACTCGTTTGACGAGTCCTTTGTGTGCCATCCGAGACATGCCAATTTCACGGTTTGACTGTCCAGCGGACTGCACCCACGTGAGTTGGTTTGGCGTACCCGACTCAAGAAACGAGCGTTCGATTTCGGCGAGGATCTCATCGGCTACACCCATAAGGGTCATACCATCCGTCACCACCGTAGAGCCATCTGGGATTAGGTCGGCGACCTCGTCCATCGACACAAAAGCGGTCACAGCTGGTACCCCCCACCGATGTCAATCACCTGGCCGGTGACGTAGGAGGAGTCATCCGAGGACAGGAATGCCACGACGCGTGCTACATCTGCCGGCTGCCCCACGCGCTGCATCGGAATCTTTGCGAGTTGAGCATCGAAGAGATTCTCCGGCATTCCGCGGGTCATATCCGTTTCAATGAAACCCGGGCAGACTGCATTCGCGGTGATTTGCGAGCGGGCAAGCTCTTTCGCGATTGAACGGGTAAGTCCAACGACGCCTGCCTTAGCTGCTGCATAGTTAGTCTGTCCGATATTTCCCATCCACGATGCAGATGCCACATTGACAATGCGGCCGTACTTATTTCCCCGCATATGGGCACCTACCGAACGACATGTGTAGAACACACCAGATAGGTCCACCGAAATAACCGAATCCCACTGCTCATCAGTCATCTTCCAGAGCATGGCGTCCCGGTTGATCCCCGCATTATTCACGAGGATGTCGATTCGTCCGCAGTTCTCAATGATGTCTGCGACCGCTGCATCAACTGCTTCCCGGTCAGAAACGTCCAAACCGATTCCGTAACTCTCGTTACCGAGGTCTTCAGCAGTACTAGAGGCGGCTTCGGCGTCAACGTCAGCAACGATGACCCGTGCTCCTCGCTCGGCCAATTCTGTGGCAATACCGCGTCCGATACCGCGCGCCGCACCAGTAACTAGCGCTACCTTGTCGTCTAACGATGCTGTCTCAATCACTCGTGTTCTCCTTTCTTCCTGCTGCATCCGCAGCTGGTTCCGATGTATAGGCCGTGGCGACACAGAATGCTCTGTGGAGGACCGTTGGGCCGCTTAAGCCGAATAGTCACCAGATCGACGGCTGCTTGGGCCATCTGGCGACGAGGCTGGATGATGGTGGTCAGATCGATCATGTGGGCACGAGTTGCAGTCAAACCGTCAAACCCCGTGACAGCGAGATCACGAGGAACTCGGATGCCCCTGCTTCTGAGTTCACTAATCACACCAAGCGCGATGGCGTCGGTACCGCAAACGACGGCTTCGGGCAGCTCGCCCAACTCGAGGAGATAGCGCGCGGCGTTAACCCCATCCGGGACGTTGAGACCGCCCGTAATGTTCCATTTCCTCGGAAGCCGAATCCCCGCGGAAGACAAAGCTTCGCGGAAACCAGCGGCACGGGTGGCAGAAGCAGTTGAGCTCACCGGACCACCTACGATGGCGAACTTCCGGTAGCCGTGTTCGAGCAAGTGACCAACTATCTGGAGACCCGCTGCGCGATCATCAATCCCGACAAAATCAGCTTCGGCGTATTCCATCCGCCGCGAGATTTGCACAAATGGAATGCGCGCGGCGCGGAGCATCCGACAAACCTCGCCGTCTCCGGACTGAATGGCGGTGAGGAGCACCCCATCGACGCGATGATGGATCATTGTCGTGACCGCGGCAGTTACAGCACGGTTCTCATCCCGACTGTGACTAAGAAAGACTTCGTGCCCCTGTTCGCGTGCCACGTCAGTTACCGAGATGGCGAACTCGCTGTAGAACGGGTTCGATACATCGGCCAGTATGACGCCAAGAACCGCGGTATCGCTCGTAGCACTACGAGGTTGCGTAGGACGAACGTCGTATCGCTTAGCGGCCTCGAGAATCCGCTTGCGCGTTTCGTCTGAAACACCAGGTTGGCCATGCAGCGCGTATGAAACCGCCGCAGCGCTCACCCCAAGCATCCGCGCTAGCTGGGCAGCCGACATCCGTCGACTCCCTTGCGGCGGGGAAGGAGTGTTCATAACTCTGTCCTAGGTCCAAGAGGGCTTCACCCCCGTTGGTGGGGCCCTTGTACCTGACAGAATGATCTGGCGCTAGGTGATTAAGCAACGTTAAGCTGCGACGTAGATCATACTCCTTGATAGCGAGCGGATTCCAAGCTACTCCCGCGGCTCGATCACGAGCGTCTGCGTGGCTGCCTCGGCCACCGCGTCGGCGCTGAACGGCCACGGGAAATACTCGCCGCTCGCCCACGGCTCGATCTGATCGGTGTAGTGCCGCGAGGCGGGATGGCCGGAATTGCCGGTGAGGTTCACCCAGCTGGAGGCGTCGAGGTCGGACAAGTCAACGACCATCCGCATCGAGGGCGCCGTCGTCACCTGGTAGTCGCCGCGGCCGCGCTTATCGAGCTGCGGGGACCAGCCCGTCGCGTTCACGATCGAGGAGCCGCCGGAGGCCGGCACGGGCGCGGGGTTGACGAGCCAGCGCACGGGCGCGGGAATGTCGGCGCCGCCCAGCAGCGAGTGCGTCGGGCGGAACTGGTGCAGATCGCCCCAGCTCCAGCGCCCGGGCTCCTTGCCCTGGACGTTCGTGAGTTCGTAGCGCGCGTTGGTCAGCGCGCGGGTGAGGATCTCGTCGCGGGTTTCGCGCACGTTAATCGTCGTGCGGTCATCCCACCAGCTCGACTGCGGATCGTCGATGAGCTCGGTCATGACGGCGAGCCAGCGCGAGCCACCGCTGATGGCGATCGAATCGGGCAGGTCGTCGTCGAAGGTGCCGGAGACGAGGTGGGCCCACACCGAGGCGAAGTAGGCGGCGCCGGGCGCGTCGGCGGACTGCTTCAGGCCGTCGCGCTGCCAGGTGCGCAGCTCGTCAATGGCCTCCTTGATGAAGGGGTCCTCAATGTCCAAGCGCAGGATCGCGGGCAGCAGCTTTTCGGCGAACGGGTTCGCGTCGTCGAGCATGTACTGCTCGGCCATCTCCGTGGTGATCGGTGTGCCGGCGGCGATGTCTTCGCTGATGCGGCCGCGCAGTTGCTGGGAGCGGTAGCCGTAGTCGAAATCGCGGCCGAGGAAGGGGCGGTCGCCCGGCGCGACGATCGCTTGGTTGGCGGCGACGACGAAGCCCTCCTCGGGGTTGGTCACGCGCGGGAGTTGATCGCCGGAGAGGTAGTCGAGCCAGTCGTAGGCGGCGTCCCAGCCGGGGCGCGGCCACGTGCCATCGGCGGGGACGACGGCGTCGGAGACGGTGCCGCGCACGGGGATTTTGCCGGGCATGACGTAGCCGATGTCGCCGTCGGTGGAGGCCCACACGATGTTCTGCGCGGGGACCTCGAACTTGGCGGCCGCAGCGGCGATCTCCTCGGCGCTAGTGGCGCGGTCGATCGCAAAGACGGCGTCCATCGTGGCGCCGGGCTGCAGCGCCGTCCACGCGAGGGAGACGGCGTAGCCGTTGGAGCCGGCCGACGGCGAGCCCGCGGGCACCGGCAGCGCGGAGACATCGGCCAGGCCGAGGACGTCGGAGACGATCGGGCCGTGGCCGGTCTCGCGCACCGTGAGTTCGATCGGCTCCTCGACGCCCGCGACGGCGAGCTTCTCGGTGCGCGTCGTCAGCGGGACCTCATCGGCGCCACGCTGGTAGGCGGTGCCATCGGCGGAGAGGCGTTCGAGAAAAAAGTCGGTGACGTCGGCGCCCGTGTTGGTCAGGCCCCACGCGATTTTATGGTTGTGGCCGATGACGACGCCCGGCATGCCGGCGAACGAAAAGCCCGAAACATCAAACGTGCACGAATCGGACAGCTGCTTGCATTTCAGCCCCACCTGGTGCCAGACGCTCGGCTGGGATACCCCGAGGTGGGGGTCGTTAGCGAGGATCGGCTTACCGGTATCGGTGTGCGCGCCCGAGATCACGAAGGAGTTCGAGCCGGTGCCCTCGCCGCCGCCGATGAGCTGCGGTACCGCGGAGATCGCGGCCTTGGCCGAGGCGAACGCGGCCGCCGCGGTGGGGTCGCGATACTCGCCGAGCGCGGAGTCGCGCTCCCCGCTCAGCCGCGCGGGCGAGGTGACGGCCGGCGCCGTCGGGGCGTTCGGGCCCGCGACGATCGGAGCGTTGTCCTGGATCGGGTAGTCGGGAAAGAGCTGCTGGACGCGGTCGAGATCGCCGAGCGCCGCATATAGGTGGGCACGCGTTAGCTCGTCCTCGAAGTTGTTCTTCAGGTCCCACGCCATTGCCTTGAGCCAGGCGAGCGAATCGATGGGGTCCCAGTTCTCGATATCGGGGGTGCCGGCGCTCAGGCCGAGGACGGTGTACTCGACGCCGAGCTCGCTCGCTTCGCGGCCCTTGAGGTAGGTGTTGACGCCGTCGGCGTAGGCGGTCAGCAGGTCGCGCGATTCCTGGCTGATGAGTTTCCACTCTTGTTCGGCGACGCGGCGCCAGCCGAGTGTGCGGATGACCTTGTCCGCTTGGATCGCTTCGGGCACGTCGCCGACGAGCTCCGCGAGCCGCCCGCTCGTGACGTGGCGGCGGTAGTCCATTTCGAAGAAGCGGTCCTGCGCGTGCACATAGCCCTGCGCGCGCATGAGGTCGGCGTCGGTTTCCGCCGTGATGGTGGGGACCGAGCGCTCATCGCGGGTGATCGTGACCGGGGCTGCGAAGTCGGATAATCGGATGGAGCCGTCGGTCGTCGGCAACGGGCGCCGAACCGTGTACAGGCCGACGCCGAGCGTGACAACGAGGGCGACGACGAGGGCGATCGCCGTAAAAATTCCGGCCCGCTTCGCAAATTGGGACTTAGTCACGGCAAAAGACTATCGATTTTCACCACGTCGCGTAGCGGGCTATCATTAGCACTCAGAAGGTCTGAGTGCCAAGCTTGGAGGAAGAGATGCCCACCTACGCCTACCGCTGCACGAACTGTGCGCACGAGTTTGAGGTTCACCAGTCCTTTAGCGAAGACTCGCTCAAGACCTGCGAGGGCTGTGGCGGCCGGCTGCGAAAGCTCTTCCAGCCCGGTGCCGTGATGTTCAAGGGCTCCGGTTTCTATCGCACGGACTCGCGTAATTCGGGCTCCTCGTCGGTCTCGAGTTCGAAGCCCGCCAAGCCCAGCACGTCTTCAAAGCCGTCTTCTGGTGGCGGCTCCAGCGCCGGGGGACGCTAGCCTTTTCTATCCACACCGCGCCCAACTGCGCGGTGTTTCATCCTGCCCTCGCACTCCCCCGCACTTTAGGGCCCGTGTCGACCTACCGTCGTGACATGCCTCCAGCACCTAGGTTCGCGGCCCCTACCCCATCCCGCTCCGCAGCCCCGCACGTCCGGCGATTTCGGATCGCGCTCTACCGCTTTCGCCACCTCCTCGCAGCCTTCGCCCTCCTCGCAGCGCTGTGGTGGGCGGTGAGCTCGTTTGCTCCAGCACCGGACAGCCGCGCCGTCGTTGTGGCTGCGAGCGAAATTCGCGCCGGGGAGCACATCAGCGAAACAAACATCGAGCTGCGCGAGATCCCCGAGGCGGGGATTCCACCCGATGCCGCGGTCGACCTCGAAGACGTTCTCGGGGATCCAGCGATCATTGGAATCCAGCCTGGTACTGTCCTCACCACCGCGATGGTGGCGAGCCCAAACCTTGGGCACACGCTGCATTCGGGTGAGGTCATCGTGCCGGTAACCTTCGCCGATCGCGGCTCGCTTTCTGTCGCTCGCCCAGGACAAATTGTCTGGCTGTATGCCAACACGGATGAGGAGGCCGCCCGCGTCGGATCGGAGGCGCGTGTTCTCGCCATTCTCTCCGCACCCGAGGCGGGACTCCTTGATTCAGGTGGGGAGGATCTCACCGACGGACTCGTCGCGGTGCAGGCTTCAGAGGCTAGAGTTTTGTTAGACGCGCTTTCCAGAGGCCCGCTGCGAGCTGTTTTGCCAGCGACCTGAGCGGCCAGGGCGCGCGGCGCGGAGCCAATCCTGGTTCGCGTCCCACCTCAGCACCGTTCCGCTTCCCAGCGGTTCACCATGTCAGGAGGCACTCATGCTCCAGGGATTCAAGGAATTCATCTCCCGCGGCAACGCCATGGAAATGGCCGTCGGTATTGTTATCGGCGCCGCATTCGGAAAGGTCGTCGACGCACTCGTCGAGGGCATCATCAACCCGCTCATCGGTGGCCTGTTCGGCGCCGTGAACTTCGCCGAAGCTTGGGCCGTCAAGATCGGTCCGGCCACCATCTCCTTCGGTATGGTCATCAACGCGCTCATCTACTTCCTGCTCGTTGCCGCCGCCGTCTACTTCCTCATCGTTGTCCCGATGAACAGGCTCGCCGCCATGCGCAAGGCCAAGGACGAGGAGCCCGCCGCTCCCGCCGACGACGTGCGCATCCTTACCGAGATCCGCGACCTGCTCGCTAACAACCAGCAGCCGCGCGTCTAAGCACCAACGCGAAAGCCGCCTCCGAGTTTTTTCTCGGGGGCGGCTTTCTTGCGTGTGCGAGTCGTCGCCTACCCGCGCCCCCAGTGCGGGGGTAGGTTCTCCAGCAGCCTCGCGTCGTTGGAGTCCTCGCTATCGCCCCAGGCTCGATCGGACTCGCTCTCGCTATAGCGCGGCAGGACGGGCGAGGCACTGCTGCTCGCCTCGCCCCGCTCCCCGGCTTCGCGCAATTCGCGGTCCACGCGGGATTCGACCACGACGCGGCGGCGCTTTTTCTTAGCGGTCACGGCGACGAATGGCGGCGAGCAACACGGCGTCGATCTGAGCGCCGCGACGCTCGATTTCCATCTCCTCGCGCAGCTCGGCAAGGAAGTCCTCGTCGCTACGAGGCAGCCCGTCGGAGGCGATCCAGGAGACCATGTCATCGAGTTGGTCATCGGAGTAGGCCGACAGCGGCAGGCCGGGCACGATGCCGGGGTGCGCGCTGCGCTCCTTGGGCTCGGGCGCTGACTGCTCCGCCTCCGGGCTCTCCTCGGAGACGTCCGTCGTCGATTCCTCCGGCGTTTGTGCAGCGGGACCATCGGCGATGGCCTCGACGTCGGTGCCACCGCTGCGCTCACTCATGACTTGCACGACGCGTTTGACAATGCGTTCGGCTTCGGACTGCGGGTCCATGAAGACGGAGGTTGAAAATGCCTGGTAGACGTCCCAGCCACGCTCGCGCAGGCGCTCGATGCGGTGGCGTTCGCGCACGCGCACACTCGGCTCACGCACGTAGCCCTCGTCGTCGGTGACGACGGCGACGAGGAGCTCGCCGGGCAGGTGCGGGTGGCCGATGGCGAGCGGGATGCGGACGCCGCCGGGCACGCCGTAGCGCGGGACGACGGTCAGGCCGAGGCGCCAGAGGCGATCGGCGAGATCGACGAGCAGGCGGTCGGGCGCGGTGTCCTCGAGTTCGCCGGCGACGGCAGGCGAATCGGTGGCGTCGGACTCGATGTGGGCGAGCAGATCGTGCAGCAGCTCGGCGCCGGCGTTGCGCAGGCGCTCCCGATCGAGATCGCTGGAGCTGAAGCACGAGACGACGACGAGTTCGCTGCGCACGGCGTCGAGCGTATCGACCATGAGGGATAGGCCCTCCGCGCCGGAGATGGCGCCGAGGCGGTGCAGGACGCGACCGTGGGGAGTCTTGCCGTAGCCGACCGACAGGATGATCGAATCGCGCTGCAGGCCCTGCGCGCCGGTGACGTCGGTGACGAGGAAGGGCTCGGCGGCGTCGGGGTCGAAGAACTCGCGGATCGCGGGTGAGTCCGCCACGAGGCGGGAGACCGCGGCCTGCACGCGTTCGGCGTGGCGCTCGTTCAGCGTGATGACGGCAAGCGATCGCTCGGGTTGGGTGAGGGCGTGTTCGACGACGAGGTCCACCGTGCGATCGACCTCGGACTGCACGGATTCGACGGCCTCGGCGCCGGGCGCGGGCATGCCGTAGCCCTCGACGTGCTCGATGCGCATCGTCGAGCGGGAGGGCGGCGCGGGGATCGAATCGACGAGGCCCGCATAGCCGTGGGAGGCAAGGAAGGCCGCGACGTGCTCCTCGCGGTCGGAGCGGTCCGTCGGCAGATCGCGGTGCGGCAGGATCGTCGCGAGGTCGGCGACGGCCGACTCGCTGCGGCGGCGCGGATCGCCGAAGACGATCACCTGCTTGGCACGCGCGAGGACGCCGATGAGGTGGGCCGTCGGCGTGTGCTGGATGCCGTCGATGACGACGAGATCGAGCGCGTCCTCGGTGCCAAGCAGTTGGCTGACCTGGGCGGGCGTGAAGACCCAGATGGGCCGCAGCGCGATGACGAGATCCCGGTAGCGCGTGATGAGCGAACGCAGGTTATCGGGGTGCGCGGAGGACAGCTCGCGGAACAGCTCGCGCGCGAGGCCCTTATCGCGGCCGACCTCGCGCAGCAGGCGACGAGCCGTGGCGCGGCGAACCGGCCCGGGCAGGGAGGCGATCTGGGCGGCGTCAAGCTCGCGGAAGGACTCCGCGAGCGTTGTGAGCTCAGCGCCGTCGTAGGTGGCGAGCAGCGAATCGGAGCGCAGCACCGTCTCCAGGATGGATGCCCACCAGCACAGTTCGACCTCGGCGCGCACCTGATCGCGCGTGATGCGGCGCTCGGCGAAATCGTCGATGAGGCTATCCGCGCCGAGCTCCCGCAGGCGCGCGAGGATCTGGGTGCGCTCGGGCAGCGTGCCGAGCCCGTCGACGTCGGTGGCGAGCGCGCTCATCCGCGTCTGCAGTTCGGCCAGGTCCATCGCGAGGAGGTCCTCGCCAAGGATCGGGGTGAGCTCGGTCAGCTCCGCCTTGACGTCGGCGACGAGTTGCTCGGTGGCGGCCATGCCCTGCGGCAGGCGCGGCCAGCCGCCGGCCGGGCAGTGGCGGCGCCAAATCTTGGCCTGCTGCTGGACGTGGACGAGCTCGGCGTGCAGGTCATCGACCTGGCGGCCGGGGCGCACGAGGTCCGCGGCCTGCTTGCGCAGGCGGCGGCGTGTGGAGCCCTTCATCGTGACGTCATGGTCCTCGCGCCACTGCCGGCTCGCCGTGGCGATGACCATCTGAGCGGCGGAGGTCTCAAAGATCTGGGGCTGGAAGACGTCGAGCGCGGCGCGCACGCCCTGGAGCATGTCGAGCTGTTCGGCAAGGCCCGCGACGCTCGTCATCTTCGTCAGCCCGGTGTCCGTCGTGATGGCCTCGGCGCGCGCGGCGAGCTCGGGCAGCAGCCGCGTGGCGAGCCGCTCGGCGCTCTTCAGCGCGTGATCGGCCTGGCCCGCATCGGTTAGCTGGGCGCCGTACCAGGCGGTCTCGTGGCGGCGCAGCGTGAAGGCACCGAGCTCGGCGGCGTGCTCGAGGTCGGCGATGACCTCCTCGCGACGCTCGCTCGTCATCGCGTTCAGGGCCGGACCGCTGAGGCGCACGCGGGTGCGAGCCCCGGGCCGCACGGCGGTCAGGCGCGCGAGTTCCTGCAGCGCGTGGTGGGCCGAGACGCCCCACGGCTCGCGGATCTCATGCAGCGCGTCGACGTAGCTGCCGAGCGTCTCACGCGCCTCGATGAGCTGTTTGCGCGAGGCGATGATGGCGGCGTCATCGAGGGTGTCCTCGTATTCGACGAAGGCGGACTTCAAGCGTTCCAGCGCGTCGGTGCGCCAGCGTGGGCCGGTCAGGTCGAGGACGAGGTCGGCGAGACCAAGCCTGTTCAGCGCGGAGATATCCGAGCGCGCGCGGCGGGCATTGCCGGAAACGAGCGCGACGGAGCGGCCGGAGGCCGCGGCGTCGGCGAGGATCGCGGCGATGACCTCGGACTCGTTGGAGCCTGGCACGGTATCGACCATGAACGATCGCCCGGCGGCGCTTGTTTCGACGACGGTTTGCTGGATCGGCGCGAGATCGCCGACGCCGCGCTCCGTGTCGGGATCACGGTCCGTGCGGTCGACTTTCGGCAGCGGCTGCGCGAGCCGCGTGCGCGAGGCGGGATCGCCCGCGAGCGCCGCGACGAGCGGCCGGCGCGCGAGGTCGCCCTCGAGCGCGTGCAGGTCAGCGCTCAGCAGCTGGCCGGGGTTAACGAACGGCGCGATGAGGATGCGCTCGTCGTAGTGGAAGCCCGCGAGGTGGCGCTGAGCCCGCTCGACAACCATCGCGAGCGCCGCGCGCGGCGTGAAACCGTGCTCGGTGATGACGGCGCGTGCCAGATCACCGGGCTTGATCTCGGCGCCCGCGCTGCGCAGCGAGGTCTCCAGCGCGGGGTTGAGTTCGATGCCGGGTTCGAGGCAGATGTCGATATCGCCATCGGGATGCGGGTCGACGCTGATGCGCACCGGCCGCAGCAGGATCGGCGCGGTAAATTCCCGCAGCCGCTTTTCCATCGGCGCGCCCGACGGCGAGGCCGCGCTCCCAGCGGCGGGCACCGGGCGCGGCAGCCCAGCGGCATCGGCGCGCAGCGAGCCCGCAGGCGCGAAGTGCGAGGGGGTGGGCTTCTCCCCCGTGGTGGGCGGCACCGGCATATCGACGATTTCGGACCAGCTCGCGACCCCGATCGCGAGGTAGATGGGCGCCTGGCCGTGCTGCTGTTCGAGCTCATCTGCCCGCTCAACGACGGCCTTGGCGGCGCGCCGCCCGCGCGAGTAGGCCGAGCCCTCGCGCAGCAGGTTCGTCAGGCGCGTGGGACGCGCGGCATAGAGCTGGGCGATCCCCGAGGGGTGGGCGGTCGTCAGGTCGAGGACGGTGCCATCGAGCTCGTCGATGTCGGTCAGCGCGGAGAGCCCCGCGAGGTCATCGATGCGCGCCTGCCAGGTCGGCAGCGCGCGGCGCACGAGGAACGCGGTCTCGCGTGCGACGGGTGCGGCGCCCGCGGGAGGCGGCGGAGCTGGCTGGGCAGAGACCCGCTTGTGGGCGCTTTGGGCACGGGCGGGCGCCTTGGCGGCACGCGGGGCGGCGGGCTCGGCAGCGGCCGGCGCGGTGCCGGCGCTCTCGCGTCGGCGACGGCCGAAAAACAGCGGCGGGGTCATTCTTCCACGCTAATAGACGGACAAAAATATAGCTGGGTGCAACACCGTGTGCGGGCAAATAGAGAGACGCCGTGTGACACGCAGGGGGGCAGGCATCACACGGCGTCGTAAACAAAAGTATGCCTGACGATTGCCGTGTCACGCAAGTTCTGTTTCGAGCGATTATTCCTCGCTCGCTGCCGGTGCCCCCGAGACGATTCGAACGTCCGACACCCGCTTTAGGAGAGCGGTGCTCTATCCACTGAGCTACGAGGGCAGCAACCCGCAGTTGCGGTTTGTTCCTCCGCAAGGTTACCAGCTCTACCCGCGATCCGATACGGGCGTAAAACCGCCGCAAAACGCCGATTCTTCGGGGGGTTACGCTTATCCGTTTTGCCCGTTATGATCAGGCTAAGGTGTGTTCCACCTCACCCACGTTTCTCAGGAGGTTTAATGCTGCAATCCACCCTTGATCGGACTGCCGTGTTGGCGCCCAATTACCGTCCGCTCGACGTCGTCATCGAATCCGCTGACGACTGCTGGGTCACCGACGTTGACGGAAAGAAGTACCTCGACTGCCTGGCGGGATACTCGGCGCTGAACTTTGGGCACAACAACCCTGTGCTCAACAAGGCAGTGATCGATCAGCTTCACAAGGTCACGCTGGTCTCGCGCGCGTTCGATCATGACCAGATGTTGCCGTTCGCCCGCGAGCTCACCGAACTCACTGGCACCGAGATGATGCTGCCAATGAACACGGGAGCCGAGGCCGTCGAGTCCGCCATCAAGGCGGCTCGTAAGTGGGGCTACGACGTCAAGGGAGTTGCGCCAGAGCAGGCCAACATTATCGTCGCGGAAAATTCCTTCCACGGCCGCACGACAACGATCGTCTCCTTCTCCACCGACGCCGATGCCAAAGACGGCTACGGCCCCTACACCCCGGGCTTCCGCGTCGTGCCCTACGGCGATATCGAGGCCGTGAAGGAAGCGATCGACGACAACACCGTCGCCCTGCTCT
Organism: Bowdeniella nasicola; assembly: GCF_900107735.1. Taxonomy (GTDB): domain Bacteria; phylum Actinomycetota; class Actinomycetes; order Actinomycetales; family Actinomycetaceae; genus Bowdeniella; species Bowdeniella massiliensis. The sequence goes on from NZ_FNQV01000006.1 coordinate 14,875, forward strand.
TCGAGCCCATCCAGGGTGAGTCCGGCGTCGTCTTGCCGCCCGATTCCTTCCTGCCGGCGCTACGCGAGCTGTGCGATGAGACCAACGTCCTCATGATCCTCGACGAGATCCAGTCCGGCCTTGGCCGCACGGGCCACACACTGGCCCAGGACTACTCGGGCATCCGCGCGGATCTCACGACGCTCGGCAAGGCCCTCGGCGGCGGTGTGCTCCCGGTCTCGGCCGTGGTCGGCCGCCGCGACGTCCTGCAGGTCATGACTCCGGGCACGCACGGTTCCACCTTCGGTGGTAACCCGCTCGCCTGCGCGCTGGGCCGCGCCGTCATCACGATCCTGGCCGAGGGCGAAATCCAGCAGCGGGCCGCCCACCTCGGCTCGATCATGGAAGAGCGCCTGAAGAAGATCGAAAACGATGGCCACCTGGCCGACACGCGCTGCCGCGGCCTATGGGCCGGCATCGATGTCGAGCCGCGCCTGGGCCTGACGGGTCGCCAGCTGTGTGAGCGCCTGGCCGAGCGCGGCATGCTGTGCAAGGACACGCACGGCTCGACGATCCGCCTCGCTCCCCCGCTGACGATCAGCGAGGAGGACCTGAACTACGCGATGGACATCCTCGAATCCGTCCTGAACGAACAGGCCGCTTCAATCGGCGTCGACTAACGCGCACGACAAAGCGGGCGGGAGACCTTGATCTCCCGCCCGCTTTGTCGTCTCTTAGCGGTGTTGCCACATCTCGGTGGGCGACATTTCCTTCGCGTCGTACTTGCTGGGCACGACCATCACCGGGCAGACCGAGTGCTGCAGCAGGGCCTGCGAGGTCGAGCCGAGCATGAGGCCGGCGAAGCCGCCGCGGCCGCGCGTGCCGACGACGACGAGGTCAACGGCCGTGGAGAACTCGGCGAGCAGCGCCGCCGCGTTGCCATCGAGCGCGTGGCGTCGCACTCGCACGTCCGGGTAGTCGGCCGTCGCGGCATCGATCGCGACGTCGAGGCCCTCGCGCACATCGGCGAGGATTCGATCGCGGTCGACGGTGGCCGGCATCCACGCCAGCGTGCCCGCGGCCGAGGCGATCGCCACCGCCGCGATTGCCGTGAGCTCTGCCTCCCACACGGAGGCCTCCCGCACGGCCTGGTAGAGCGCGCCCTTGGCGGATTCGGAGCCATCCACGCCGACGACGATGCGACGCACCGGCACGAGCGGCTCCTTGCCCTCCTCGCGCAGCGGCACGATGACGGTCGGGCAGTGCGCGTGGGCGGGCAGCGCCGAGGAGACCGCGCCGAGCAGCCGGTCGGTGAAACCGGAGCCCTTGTGCGAGCCGATCACGGCGAGGCCGGCTTGCTTGGACAGCTCGACGAGGACCGCCGTCGGGTCGCCGTTCTCTAGCGCTGAAGTTACTTCCAGGCCGTCGCCCGCGCGGGTGACCGCCTCGTGCAGGACCTGCTGGGCCCCGTTATGAATCTGAGTGTCGTCGAGGGCCGCGTAGCCGCCATCGATCGAGGTTGCTGGGAATGAGGGTAGGGCGTACGCGCAGACGATGTGCAGGCGCCAGCCGAGCCGTTTCGCGTGCGCCACCGCCCAATCGACCGCGCCCAGGGCAGCGGGAGAACCGTCTACTCCTACTAGCACCACTGGTTCGTGAGTCATGGCGTCACCTTCCTGTTGCCGATGCCACTCTCCGTCGGGTGGCCTTCGCTTCCTATTTTGCCTCTTTTTGACTTCCGCCGCACTGACCTCGCGCCCTTTCGGCGCCGAGAAAACCGAAATGGCCCCATCCGGGCAGATGGAGCCATTTCAGTTAGGGGTTGCAGCAATGCTGCTGGATAGGCCGCGACAAGGGCGACTCGGACTACCGCGCCTCGCCGCTGCGCAACGGAGACGTCGTTAGCCGGTGACGCGAATGAAGGTCGCGCCGCTGCGATAGATCGGTCCAGCCTTCAGCGGGGTGCCCGGGTTACGGGCCGCGATGTGCTGTCCGTTGCCGAGGTAGATGCCGACGTGTCCGGGCCACCAGATGAGGTCACCGGGGCGAGCCTCGGAAGCCGAGACGACGCGGCCGGCGCCACGCTGAGCAGAGGACGAACGCGGCAGGGTGATGCCCACCTGAGCGTAGACGTAGGCGGTGAAGCCGGAGCAGTCGAAGCCGCCCGGGGTCGAGCCGCCGTGGACGTAGGGGGTGCCGATGTAGCGGTAGGCGATCGAAACGACCTTCGCGCCAACGTCGGAGGCGGGAGCCGAAGCGACGGGCGCCTGCTCCTTGGCTGCGGGGGCAGCTTGCTGACGCTGGCGGGCGGGCGCCTGACGCTCATTGGTGCGCGAGGCGCGAGCGGTCTCGCGCTCAGCGGTCTGCTGCGGGGCGGCGGCGGGGCGAACGACGGGCTTGGGAGCCTTCTTCGCATCAACCTTGACGGCTGCGCCGGATTCCCAGGCGGCGTCCTTGGCGACCTCAACGGTCACCGGCGCGGCGAGGGCAGTCTTGGCCTGCTGGGAAATGTGAGTGGTATCGATCGTGGCCTGAGCGGCGAGCTCCGGGGTGGGAGCGGTCGCGGCGCCGGCGGCGGTAGCCACCATGGTCAGGGCCAGGCCAGAAGAGGCAGCAATAACAGTGCCCTTACGGGAATTGCCTGCCGTCAGTGCACCGGTGAGGTCTTTGACCGTAGAGAAAGCGGTGCGCGGGGCGCCGTATCGGGCCTTGTGAGAAGTTGCGGTCACGTCTTGTCTCCATGCCGACGAGGTGAGCTGTCGGGTGCGGGCGGAGTGCCCGGCGCTTTCGCGCTTTACCCCTAGGTTCTCGTATCTGAGAAAAGAACCAAATGGTGGTTCCCCCGTCCCCGCCAAACTGTCTTGTCCGATATCACCGAGCGGCGGCGAGGTTGGGCTCCGCCGGTGCCACTCATGGAGGAGGGTTCCACAAGCTGAAGTCGAGACTAGCCCCGTTGCCTCGCATTGTCACGCTTCGGTTACGTCCGATGGGACAAAGGGCCTCATCCCTAGGGATGATAGCTGTATAGAAGCTACAAGGGTCAGCGGCGTTTGACGAAGATCGACCGCGAGATATTGTCGGGGACCTCCAGAACTACGTCAGAATTCGTGGCGCCCACTACGTGGATTCCGTCCTGTTCGCTGACAGTAATCTCAGCCCCAGGAAGGACTCCAGCTTCGGTAAAACGGGTCAACAACTCGATATCAACCTGCAGGGGTTCACCGATGCGTGCGACGGTCACGTGCTGCTCGTCTTCCCCCTTAATCTCGGTCAGGGGAAGCAGGCCCACGCCCGCCGCGACAGCCGGATCGGCGCCCACTTCGGGGATGGGGTTGCCGTAGGGGTCGGTGCCGGAGGAATCGAGGATCCCGAGGAGCTTTGCCTCGACCGTATCGCTCATGACGTGTTCCCAGCGGCAGGCCTCGTCGTGCACGAGCTCCCACTCCAGGCCAATGACGTCGATGAGGAGCCGTTCGGCCAGGCGGTGCTTGCGCATGACGTCGCTCGCCTTGGCAAAGCCTTCATCGGAGAGGCGGATGATGCGATCCTCGTCGACGGTGAGCAGGCCGTCGCGCTCCATGCGGGCCACGGTTTGGGACACGGTGGGCCCGGAGTGGCCGAGGCGCTCGGCGATGCGGGCACGCAGCGGTGGCACGCCCTCTTCGAGCAGCTCGTAGACGGTCTTCAGATACATCTCGGTGGTATCGATGAGGTCTTTCACTGAGTGGTCCTTCCGTCCCGCGCGCCACGCAAACGTGCCATGGTCAAGACATGGATGATTCCGGCTTCGCTTCTGTCCCCTCAATCTTGCCTCATGACGGCAGGTTCGGCAGCGGTCCAACGCGAATTCGCCCCGAACAGCTCGCAAGCTTGTCGCGCGCACCGCTCGGAACCTCCCACCGGGCGGCTCCGGTGCGCAGCCTCGTCGGGGAGATCCGCGAGCGCCTTGGCGCGCTACTGAACGTGCTCGCGGGCTATGAGATTGTCCTTGGTAATGGCGGGGCGACGCTCGTCTGGGAGGCGCTGACATTTTCGCTCGTGCGCGAGCGTGCCGCGCACGCGGTGTGCGGGGAGTTTGGAGGCAAGTTCGCGGCACTGACGGCATCGGCGCCGTTCTTAGCGGATTCGATCATCCACCACGCCGAGCCTGGCAGCTGGGTCGGGGTGTCCAGCGCCGATGACGCCGACGTGCTCGCCTTCGCCCACAACGAGACCTCCACGGGGGTGTGCTCACCGCTCGATCACGTCGGCGAACGCGACGCCGATCAGCTCGTCGTCGTTGATGCGACATCGATCGCCGGGGCGGTCGAGGTCGAGCTGGACGGTATCGATGCCTACTACTTCTCGCCACAAAAGGCGCTCGGCGCCGACGGCGGCCTGTGGTTCGCGATCCTCTCACCGGCCGCGATCGAGCGGATCAGCCAGGTGCGCCAAGGGCGCTGGATTCCGCCGATGCTCGACCTTGGGATTGCGCTGGAGAATTCTCGCAAGGACCAGACCTACAACACGCCCTCGGTCACGAACCTTGCGCTGATTGCTGACCAGCTGCGGTGGATCGAGGCCGAGGGCGGGTTGGGTGCGATCGAGCGGCATTGCCGGGCAATGTCGCAAGCGCTTTATGACTGGGCGGATGAGCACCCGCAGGCCTCGCCGTTTGTGGCTAGCAGCGAGTACCGCTCCCCCGTTGTCGCAACGATCGACCTGAGGGAGGTCGACGCTGAGGCGGTGCGTGCGGAGCTCGCCGAGCGTGCCGGCATCGTCGATATCGCGCCCTACCGCTCGCTGGGTCGTAACCAGGTGCGCATTGGGACGTTCCCTTCGGTTGCACTCAGCGACGTCGAGGCTCTTATCGCCTGGCTCACCTGGGCGCTTTCCGCGCTGCGCTCCTAGGCGCTTTGGAGCTGCTCTTCCTTCGCCCGCGAGGCGTTGAGCGTCGCGTCGCCCTCGATCTCCTCGGCGTGCGGCACGAGGTTCTCGGCGCGGCGTGCCGCGCGCTCACCCGGGCCGTCAATGTCGAGGTAGGGACGGTGCCAGTGGTAGTGCACCTCCACCCGCCAGTTGCGCTTGGCCCACAGCGCCGCACCCGCGGCGACGAGGATTGAGGCGATCGCGCCGATCCCGACGGACCAGCGTGCCGAGAACGTCTCCGCGATCCAGCCGACGAACGGTGAACCGATCGGGGTCGTACCCAGGAAGACGAGCGTGTACAGCGCCATGACGCGGCCACGCATCGACGGCTCGGTCGACATCTGGATCGCGGTGTTCGCGGAGGTGATCATCGTCAGCGAGCAGAAGCCCACGGCGATGGAGGTCAGCAGGTAGAGCTCCCACGTCGGCGCCATCGCGTTGATGCCCGCGGCGATACCGAAGACGAACGCGGAGATAATGACGAGTCGGACGCGCGGCTGGCTGCGGCGTGCCGCGACAAGGGCGCCACCGACGGAGCCGATCGCCATGACGGAGCCGACGATGCCGTAGCCGGTTGCTTCCCGGCCGAAGACCTCGGTCGCCATGACCGCGCTCGTGAGCTGGAAGTTCAACCCGAGAGCGGAGACGACGCCCGCGACGATCATGATGACCATGATGTCGGTGCGGCGCTTGACGTAGCGCAGGCCGTCCATGACCTGCCCCTTGGTGCGCGGCGCCTTGGGCAGTTCCCGCAGCTCGCTCTTGCGCATGATCATGAGCGCGCCGATCGTGGCGGCAAACGAAACCGCGTTAATCAGGAAGACCCAGCCCGTGCCGACGGCGGCAATGAGAATGCCGGAGACGCCAGGGCCGATGAGGCGCGCCGCGTTGAACGACGTCGAGTTCAGCGCAACAGCGTTCGGCAGCGAGGAGGAGGGCACCATTTCGCCGACAAAGATCTGGCGCGCGGGGGCATCGATCGCAGCGATCGCGCCGAGCACAAGAGCAAGCACGTAGATGTGCCAGAGCTGGGCGTGTCCGCCAAGGACCAAGATGCCCTGGACGAGGGCCGTCAGCCCCATGCCCGCCTGCGTCCATATGAGGAGCTTGCGACGGTTGCACCGGTCGGCCAGGACGCCCGCGAGCGGGGTAAGCACGAGCAACGGAGCAAACTGCAGTGCCGTGACAACACCGACGGAAAAGCCCGAGCCGTCGGTCAGGACGCGCAGGACCAGCCAGTCCTGCGCAATGCGCTGCATCCAGGTGCCGACGTTTGCGACGAGGGCACCAATGAACCAGATGCGGTAGTTATGGAAAGAAAGGGATTGGAAAGTCTTGCTCATCGCTCCACCATTTTCAGCAAGAGTTCAGCAGCTTCACGCATCGCGTCGCGCTGCTTCGGGTCAAGTTCGTTGAGTGCGGCGGTCAGCCAGGCCGTGCGGCGGCGACGCACCGTATTGAGAATTTCGCTGCCCTCGTCCGTCAGGCCCACCAGAACTTGGCGGCGATCGGAGGGGTGCGGTCCACGCTGGACGTATCCCGCCTCGTCGAGGCCCGCAACGGTTCGGGTCATCGAGGGCGGCTGGACCTGTTCTTGTTCGGCAAGTTCACCCGGCGTCATCGGCCCGTGTCGATCCAGGGAGGCCAAGACGCAGAACTGCGACTGGGTGATATCCGCGGCGCTTTGTGCTTCAAAGCGCAACCGGCGGGCCGTGCGGTGAACGGCTACCCGCACCAAGGTGGTCAGGTCATCTTCTTGCGGCCCAAACGGCACGCCAATAACCGCATCTGCCTGGGGAAAGGTCTCGTCAGTCGGTGTCGCAGTCATCATTTAGTCCAAGGTGAAATCTCAATAACACCCTTAGCTTAGCTCATTACCTAAGCTAACGATAGATGACAACGGTCACCTTTTCAGCCAAAGGTCGCCTTTTTACCTTGATTCATCCGACCCGATGATGACGCGTCACCGACTTTCCTTTACTTTTATGCAATGAACGAGCCGCCATCCCCTGGCGGGCATGGCGGCTCGAGTCGGAGCGGTAGCGGTTACGGCGCCGTTGTTTGTGCCGCAGCGCGCTGCTGGACCCAGCGGTACAGACCGAGGATCACGACAACGAATGCCGCAACGCCCAGCCAATTCGCGACGGTCTGGAAGCCATCACCAACGATCGCCAGCGGCGTCTCGGAACCGGTCGCGGCAATGACACCGGCCAGGAGCACGCCGAAGAGGCTCTCACCTACGATGAGGCCCGTTGCCACAAGGATGCCGAGGCGCTTGGCGTGCTCGGGTCGCGCGGTGCGGGCGGCCCAGCGGTCGTAGAACAGGCCGAGGACGGCGCCGACCGGGATGATGAGCGTGAGGTCCATCGGAAGGTACATGCCCATACCGACGGCCAGCGGCGGCAGCGCCCACTTCTTCTTCGTCGTGCCGCCGAGGACCTCGTCGATCACGATGACGCCGATACCGATGAGGGCTCCGAGCCCGATGAGCCCCCAGTTCAGGTCCCCGCCGAGCACGCCCTTGACCAGGGAGGAAATGAGCGAGGCCTGCGGCGCAGCGAGCGCGTCAGGGCCGGCATCGGGGGCACCGGCGAAACCGAAAGCCGTATTCATGAGGCCAAGAACGGGCGGGATCACGACCGAACCGAAGAGCACACCAATGACGAGGGCGACCTGCTGCTTCCAAGGCGTGGCGCCCACGAGCTGGCCAGTCTTCAGGTCCTGCAGGTTGTCGTTGGAAATCGTCGCGACACCGAAGACGACGGCGGAGACGAACAGCGTGAAGGCCACGAGCGAGGTGATCTCGTTCGGGTTGTGGCTGTGCACCGTCTTAATGAGCAGCGCCGCGGTGATGGCGACGAGGATGCCGACGCCGGAGATCGGGCTGTTCGAGGCGCCGATGAGGCCCGCCATGTAACCACACACGGCAGCGATGACGAGGCCGATGAGCAGGATGTAGATGACGGCGATCGCCACGAGCCCAACGGAGTTGTGTGCGAGCGGGGTGTCCTGGACGAAGAGCCACAGCAGCACACCGATCGGCAGCATGGAGGCGAGCGTCGTTCCGACGACGACCGTCATCGGCAGGTCGCGCTCGGTGATCTCGACGTGGCCGCCCTGGCGGCGGGCGCGCGTGGACTCGAAGGCCTCCTTGATGCCGCGCGTAATCGGCGAGATGAGCTTGATGAGCGTCCAGATCGCGGCGATCGCGATCGCGCCGGCGCCGATGAAACGCACGTCGTGTGCGAAGGCGGTGGAGACGGCATCGGTGATGTCACCGGTCGCGGGCAGCGTGCCGGCCGAACGCATCGGCAGCAGGATCCCGTAGGAGATAATCATGCCGACGATCATCGCGATACCGACCGTCACGCCAACGAGGTGGCCAACGCCGATGAGCGCGAGCGACAGGCTCGCCCCAAACAGGGTGCCACCCGAGCCGATCCGGAAGGCCGTACCAATCGAGTTCGCCACGACCTTCAGCGCCGCACCCAGCGACATTGCGGCGGCCGCGAGCGAACCGGCGATGATGACGCGCAGCCCCTGCTGGTTGTCCTCGGCCGCGCCCTCGGTATCGCCCACTCGCAACACTTCGGCGGCGGCCACGCCCTCGGGATAGGGCAGGTCCGATCCCGTCACCATCGCGCGACGCAGCGGGATCGAATACATGACGCCAAGGATGCCGCCGAGCGCGCACAGCGCGGCGGTCGTCCAGTACGGGAATCCGGTCCACCAGCCGACGATGACAAGGCCCGGCAGCACGAAGATGATCGCGGATAGCGTTCCCGCCGCCGAGGCAATCGTCTGGACAATGTTGTTTTCGACGACGGAATGCTGCGCGAAGAAGCGCAGCACCGCCATGGAGATGACCGCGGCGGGGATCGATGTCGCGAAGGTCAAACCGACCTTCAAGCCGAGGTAGACGTTCGCGGCGGTGAACACCAGCGTGATGATTCCACCGAGGATAATCCCGCGGATGGTGAGTTCCCGGACGGGTGATGTGGTGGTGTCAGATGACAACGGAGTCTCTTTTCCAGAGGGAAGACGGAAACAATCAGTTCAGGCTACTACCGCAAAGTGCCGGCACCAGGGGCTTTTTTCCCCGGATGCCGGCACTGGCAGCAGCGTTACACGCCCAGTAAGCCCTGCAAGGGACCAAGGACGAAGTAAAGGACGAACAGCAGGGAGACGATCCACATGAGCGGATGGATCTTCTTCACCTTGCCGAGCGCCAGCTCGATGATCAGATAGGTGACGAACCCGGCGCCGATGCCGACCGTAATGGAGTAGGCAAACGGCATGAGGGCAATCGTCAGGAACGAGGGGATCGCGATCTCGGGGCGGTGCCACTCGATCTCGGTCACCTGGGTCATCATGAGGAATCCGACCGCGACGAGCGCAGTCGATGCGGCCTCGGAGGGCACGAGCTCGACGAGCGGCGCGAGGAACATCGACAGCAGGAACAAGATGCCCGTGACCGTCGTCGCGAGGCCCGTGCGGGCACCTTCTCCGACGCCCGCCGAGGACTCGACATAGCTCGTCGCCGAGGAGACGCCACCCATGCCGCCGGCAGCGGCGCCGATGGAGTCGACGACGAGGATCTGGCGGGTGCGCGGCGGGTTGCCTTCCTTATCGAGCAGGTCAGCCTCGCCACCGATCGCGACCATCGTGCCCATGGTGTCGAAGAAGTCGGCGAGCATGAGCGAGAAGACCAGCAGGATCACTGCAAGGAAACCGATCTTGCCGAAGGCACCAAACAGGTCGAACTGGCCGATCGTGGAAAAGTCCGGCAGCGAGACCGGGGAGCCCTCCAGCGCGGGGACCGTCAGGCCCCAGCCCGTCGGGTTCTCCTCCGACTTCGGGCCGAGCTGCGCGATCGCCTGGACGATGATGCCGAGGACGGTCGCGGTGAGGATACCGATGAGGATCGCGCCGCGGACCTTGCGGACCATGAGGACGATTGTGACGAGCAGGCCGACGACGAAAATGAGCGCGGGCCATCCGGCCAGCGAGCCATTGATGCCGAGCTGCAGGGGAGTGCCGCCGGGGCGGACGATGCCAGCGTTGACGAGGCCAACGAGCGCAATGAACAGGCCGATACCCACAGAAATGGCGGTCTTCATCTGGGCGGGAACCGCCCGGAAGACCGCCTCGCGGAATCCGGTGAGCACCAGGACGAGAATGATGATGCCTTCCCAGACGATCAGGCCCATTGCCTCCGCCCAGGTCAGGCCGGTGGCCGCCACGAGGGTGAAGGCGACCATGGCGTTCAGGCCCATGCCCGAGGCAAGCGCCAGCGGGAAGTTCGCCCAGACGCCCATGAGGATCGACAGCAGGCCGGCAATGAGTGCCGTACCGGCCGCGATCGCCGGGATGTTGGCTTCCGCGCCGCGGCCGAGGAAGCCGCCGGCGGAATCCATGCCCGACAGGATGATGGGGTTCAACACGAGAATGTAGGACATCGCGAAGAAGGTCACGAGGCCCCCACGGATCTCCCGGCTGATGGTGGAGCCACGCTGGGAGATCTGGAAGAAGCGATCAAGAGTGCCGGCGAAGCCGGAGTGCTGAGGGGTGGTGACAGGTGCGTTCACGAAAGGAATGGTCCCACACTTTTCGCCCACTTCCGGCACACTGGTGGCAGGACAAAACCGCTGCGGAAGGGCCCCTCATGAAGATCTTGGTTCCCGACGATGTCGCTCTTGACTTAGACCTTCCCCAGGACGAGGTCGTTTTATACACCTTTGGTGAGCCCATTGCTGAACAACACCGTGATGCTGACGTCATTGTGATGTGGGGTTTTGGTCACCGTTGGTTGAACGAAATTGTGCCGACCCTGCCCGACTTAAAACTCATCCAAACACTTGCCGCTGGTCCCGATGCACTCTTGGCCTCGGGCGCGGCCCCGCCCGGTGTTGAGATCACGACGGGTCGAGGTTTTCACGACCGCACGGTCGCCGAGCACACCCTCATGCTCACCCTGGCGCTCGTGCGCCACCTTCCGCTGTCCCTGCAAGCCCAGGCAGAGCACCGGTGGGCAACCGAGATCACCGGCAGCCAGCCGCTGCACCCCGAAGGCCAGATCACGACCCTGATTGACGCACGTGTCCTCATTTGGGGCTTCGGCTCGATCGGGACCCAGGTCGCCAAGGTCCTGGAAGTCTTCGGCGCCAAGGTGCGCGGCGTTGCCCGCAGCGCGGGCGACCGCGCGGGCTTCCCGGTCGTGGCCGAGGATGATATCGATTCCGAGCTGGCTGAGACCGACATTCTTATCATGGTGCTGCCGACCAGCGAGTCGACCGCCGACGCCCTCGATGCCCGCCGGCTCGCCCTGCTGCCGAAACACGCCCTTGTCGTGAACGTCGGTCGTGCGACCACGTGGGATGAGGATGCCGTCATGACCTCGCTACGCGACGGTGAGATCGCGGGCGCCGCCACCGACGTGACGCGCGAGGAGCCGCTGCCAGCGAACTCGAAGCTGTGGGATACCCCGAACCTCATTATCACGCCGCATTCGGCCGGCGGCCGGCCCGATAACCCCGAGCCGACTATTCACGACAACGTCGAGGCCATTCGTCGCGGTGAGCTCGACCGGCTCATCAATCGGGTCGAGCGCTAGTCCAGGAGCCCGGCCGCGCGCCGGGTGCCGCGTGAGGCGTGCACGCTCCAACGCGGCACCCACTTCGCCTGCGCAGCCGAGGAGACTACCGACATTCCGCCCATAACCCAGATGCCGGCGGCGAGTGAGCCGAGGAACGCTCCCCCGGTCAGGATGGCGGGACCGAGCACGCCGCCGAAGTCGGAAAATAGTCGCCACACGCCAAGGAACTGACTTCGCCCTTCGCTGGGGGCAACATCCGCGCCGAGCGTCATGAGGATCCCAGAAGAGATCCCATTTCCAAGGCCCAGGATGATCGCGACGATGCTCACGGAGATCACGGTCGTGGTGAACGGCAGCGCGATAAGCGCGCCGCCCATAATGATCATCGCGGGAATCCCGACCCAGAGCCGTCCCATGGTGTCCATGAGCTTGCCGGCCGGATAGAACAACAGCATGTCGGCGGCATTGGCAATACCGAAGACGATCGAGGTCGTCTCCGGCGAGATCCCCAGGTGTTCGGTCCACAGCGGCAGCACATTGATGCGCGCGGCCCGCACGGAGCCGATGAGGAGCACCGCGATCCCGAGGGTGGAGAACACCGGCCAGAATTTGCGGAAAATCTCGGTCATTGGGACGGCGGGCTTGTCCTTGACCGCGGCCAGGCGCTGACGCATGCCCGGGGCTTTCACGCCCTTTTCGGAGCCGAAGACCGCCACGAAAACCATCGCGATGAGCGTGGAGATCACCGCGAGCGCGTAGACCGCGTGCAGGCTGGAGAGTTTGATGACCGCGGCGCCCGCGAACGGTCCAATGAAATAGCCGACCCGGTGAATCCCGCCGAGGGTCGACATCACGCGGGCCCGGCGCAGCGGGTGGGTGATCTCGGTCAGATAGGACTGGCGCGCAAGAAAGTAGGAGGAGGACGCACCTCCGATCAGCAGCACGGAGCAAATGAGCAGTACGGGATTCGTGGCGAGCCCAGCGCCAATGAACCCGAGGATCGCGACGACGGAGGCCGCGAGCATCGCGGCCCGGTCCCCCACGCGCGCGGCGATGGCGCCCGCGGGCACGTCCATGAGGATCTGACCGATGGCGAGCACCGTGACGAGGAAGGCCGCGCCGCCAAGCGAAAACCCGACCTCGGTCGCGGTCGCCACAATGATCGGGATGACCGCACCGGCGCCAAGTTCAAAAAAGATCGTCGGGACGAAGGTTCCCAGCACCACGGTCCGCATGGGAAACATGGGACCGGTCGGCAGACCGATATCGCGAGTCACGACTCGCTGAGCGTGAAGGGTTCGAGATCGAGTTCGTCGATGACCGGCTCGGATTGCTGCCAGTCGCCGCTGCGGGCAGGGATATCGGTTTCGGAATGGGCGCCACAGCCGTGATCCAGGCTCACGACGCGGCCGTCATCGGAGGACCACTCGTTGGCGCAGACCCCGAACATGTGCCGGGTGGAGCCGGAGAGCTTCAGCAGGAAACCGCAGGTGCCGCACTTGGCTTTGGCGCGCCGGGCGGAGGAGGTGTTGGGACCACCTGGGCCGGCGTACCAGCGTTCGGCGGCCGCCGCCCGACCGGCAGGTGACAGGACGCGCTTGCGGCCGAGCCCCATCTCATCGAATTCGGTATCGGCTTCCTCATCCGCGGCCTGGGCGAGTTCGGCATCGCTTTGCTCGACGAGGCGTTCATCGTGCGGGACGTAGGGCAGCGTGTCGCCGGGGCGCACGTCCTCGGGGCGCAGGCGCTGCGCGTAGGGAACCCAGGGCGGGGCCAGCAGCGAATCGGGGCCGGGCTGCAGCGCGACCTCGCAGATCGTTGCAGCGCGACCGCGCGGGACGCGGGTGAGGGTGACGGCCCAAAACCAGCCGCGGTAGCCCGGATCGGTGCAGGCAAAGCGGTGGGTGCCGAGCCGCGTGTCCTCCATGTCGAAGGCGGCGTGCTCGCCGACTTTGTCTTCACCCGCGAGGTCGACGGCCGCCGCGCGGGCGACGTCGATCGCGCCGGCGAGCGTCTTATCGATCGGGGTCTTTTTGGCTGGTGAGCTCATCTATAACTACCTAGTTACGCGTCAAAATCATCGGCCACCGCGCGCAGGACCTGGGCGAGCTTGTGTCCGTGCTCGGGGTAGCGGCCACGGCGCAGCGCGTTGGAGGAGGCGTCGAGCATCCGGATGAGGTCCTCGACGATCGGCACCATCTCGGTGGGCTTGCGGCGCAGGTTGCGCGAGACGGAGGGGGCGGGTTCGGCGAGTTCGACGAACATGGCCTGGGGGCCGCGCCGGCCATCGGCGATGGAATACTCGAGTTTTGCACCGGCTCGCAGGGTGGTCACGCCCTCGGGTAGCGCTGAGGCGTGCAGAAACACTTCCTGGCCGTCATCGCCGGTGATGAACCCGAAGCCCTTATCGGCATCGAACCACTTGACCTTGCCACTGGGCATGGCGCTATCCTCCCCACGGTTGTTCCGCTTATGAATGCACAAGCTCCCCTATTCTATCGGGACAATAGCCGCCGTGCTTACGGCCGTGCGCGGGCGAGGACCTCCCGCGCGAAACCGCGCGCCAGCGCGCGACCCAGCGCGGCGATCGCCTCGTCGTGGGCGGCGAGCTCGGCCAAGACCGCCGCCGAATCCACCTCGGGGTAATTCTCCGTCCAGCCCGCTATGAGCTCGGGGCTCGCCTCCGGATGGAATTGGATGCCGAGCCCGCTCCCGATCCGAAACGCCTGGAGGTAGTCGGCCGAGTGGGCGAGCGCCTGCGCGCCCTCGGGCAGGCTCGTCACAGCATCGGAGTGCATCGAGGCCGCGGCGGTGAGGTTCGCTGCCACCGCCTCACCAAGGATCGGATCGGCCGCGGCCTCCTCACTCCACGACACCTCGATCGCGCCCAGTTCCCGACCCGCCGGATGGGAGATCGTCACCTCGCCGCCGGTCGCGACGGCGAGCAGCTGGTGGCCGAGGCAGATCCCGAGAACCGGAATGTCCTCGGCGACGGCATGGGCGATGAGGTCGCGAGTCGCGGGCAGATGCGGCGCCACGTCATCGGCATAGGCATTGGCCTCCCCACCGAGCACGATGAGGCCCGCTCCGGGCCGAGCAGGGATAGCGTCGTGGCGGCCGCTGACGACCTGCAGGTCGAGGTCTTCCTCACCGGCAAGCCAGTCGGCGAAGCGGGCGAGGGGCACATCGTCGTCGTGTTGGATGACGGTTACGGGAAGTGTCACGCTCGTGAGCTTAGCGCTGAATCGGTCCCGATAGTGTTGCGGCTCATAGTTCTGCTCGGGATGATGGAAGCGTGAAGAAATTGCTGACGACGACGGCGATCGGCGCCTTTGGCCTGATCGTGCTTGCCCCGGTGCTGCCGGCCCACGCGGTGAGCGAAGCACCCGCGGGGGCTATCAGTGTGGGCTTCGAAGCTCCCGAGCGCCTGCCCGAGCGCATCACGGACCACGCCGGGGTGCTGTCCGCGGCGCAAAAGACGGACCTGACCAACCAGATCGCGAAGCTGCGCGAGGAGCACGGCGCCGATCTGTGGGTCGTGTTCGTCAATACCTTTGACGGGATCAGCCGCGAGCAGTGGGCGGATCGCACTGGCCAGCTGTCCGACCTCGGCGAGGACCAGTACCTGCTGGCCGTCGCCGTGCAGGATC
Source organism: Bowdeniella nasicola (assembly GCF_900107735.1). Taxonomy (GTDB): domain Bacteria; phylum Actinomycetota; class Actinomycetes; order Actinomycetales; family Actinomycetaceae; genus Bowdeniella; species Bowdeniella massiliensis. Next base: position 30,007 of record NZ_FNQV01000006.1, read on the forward strand.
GCAACTTCCAGTTGGCCCGCCACCGCAACGCCGAGCTGTCATCCTCGCAGATCGCTTCGATCGCGAACTCCGATGTCAGCGGCGCGCTGTCGCGCAATGACTGGGCCGGCGCCGTCAGCGGCGCGGTCAGCGGCATCAACTCGGCGCTCACGCCCGGCTTCCCGGTGCTGCCCGTCGCCGCCCTTGGCGCGGGCGGGCTCGCGCTCGCCGGTTACGGGGTCTCACGGGCACGGAAGAAGGGCAAGGAACGCCAGCAGCGCGCGACGACGCTGCGCGGCCTCGCCCAACAGGCCGGATCGGCCCTCGTTGACGTCGATGACGCGATCCGCGGCGCCCGCGACGAATTGGGCTTCGCGCAGGCGGAGTTCGGCCTCCAGCAGACCGACGAATTCACCTCCTCCCTCAGCCAGGCCGAGAAGCTGCTCGCGCAGGCCTTCGCCATCCAAAAGTCGATCGATGATCCGGCCGCGGCAGGCCAGCTCAGCGAGGCCGAGACGATGGACCGCTACCGCGAGATCCTCGATCTGACCGACGGGGCCCGCTCGAGCGTGGAGGAACACCTCAAGCAGTTCTCCGAGATGCGCAACATGCAGTCCCGCGTCGAGTCCGTGCTCGCGGAGCTCACCACGCGCGAGACTGAGGTTCGCTCCCGGCTGGAGGGCACACGCTCGATCCTTGCGACGCTGTCCAACCGCTACCCGGCGAGCGCTCTCGCGTCCTTCGTCGGCAACCCGCAGCGCGCCAAGGACTTCCTGGACACCGCCCGCCACGCCATTGGGGCCGGCCGAGAGCGGGTGGAAAAGAACGACCGCGCTTCGGCCGTCGTCCAGGCGCGCCTCGCCGAGGGCGCCATCTCGCAGGCCGCCGAGCTCCTGGAAGTCGTCGGCCGCGCGGATACCGAGATCGCCGAGGCGGCCAAGCGCCTGCCCGCGGCCATTGCCTCGATCAGCTCGGACCTGAAGGACGCGGATCGGCTGCTGCCCGACCGCACGACGCTCGCCCCGGAACGCAAGGGCGCGCAGGCCGCGATCTCGCTCGGGCATGAAGCCCAGCAGCGTCAGGGCGATCCCGTCGGCGCACTCAATGCCCTGACAAGCGCCGAGGACGCGATCGACCGCGCGCTCGAGCCCTACCGCGCCGCGGAAGAGCAGCAGCAGCGCGCCGAACGCAATCTCGCCGATCGCCTCGGTCAGCTCGACAGCCGGCTGCGTCACTTGGACGGCCTGCTGCAGACCCACCGCGCCCGCATCGGTTCGCGTGCCCGTTCGATGTTCACCGAAGCGGTGGACCTGTCCGAGCGCGCGCATTCGCTGGCCAGCACCGATCCTGTCCAGGCGGTGCAGGTGGCCTCGGCCGGAATCCAAAAGATCGATGCCGCGACCCGCATCGCCCAAACCGATCTGTCCTCGGGCGCCAACCTCGGCGGCCCCTGGCGGGATCCCGCGCGCCCTCCCGGCTGGGACCCCGATGACTGGGACGACTGGGGCGGCGGCCGCTCACGGCGCGGCGGCGGCGGGGACATCCTCGGCCAGGTCATCGCCGGCCAGGTGCTCGGCAACATCCTTGGCGGTATGCTCGGCGGGGGCCGGGGCGGCGGCTTTGGCGGAGGCGGCGGCTTCGGCGGGGGCGGCGGCTTCGGTGGCGGCGGAGGCGGCGGCGGCCGGTTCTAGCCCATAGATATAGCGCAGATCACTTCGACCTTCTACCATCAATAGTGACCACGAGGTCGCACTCCTGAAAGGACACCCCATGGCAGAGAAGCAGACCATCCTCGGCCGTATTGCCCAGCTGACCCGGGCGAATATCAACGCCATCCTCGACCGCGCGGAAGATCCTCAGAAGATGCTGGATCAACTCGTGCGCGATTACACGAACTCGATTCGCGAGGCCGAAGAAGCCGTTGCCGTCACGATCGGTAACCTGCGTCTTGCCGAAAAGGACTACGAGTCCGACAAGGCCGAAGCTCGCGACTGGGGCAACAAGGCCCGCTCCGCGGCCACCAAGGCCGAAGAACTTCGCAGCGCCGGCGATAGCGATGGCGCCGAGAAGTTCGACAAGCTCGCCCGCATCGCGATCACCAAGCAGATCAACGCCGAGAACGAGGTCAAGGCCGCAGAGCCGATGATCACGCAGCAAAACGAGGTCGTCGACAAGCTCAAGGACGGCCTCGTCCAGATGAAGTCGAAGCTCGATGAGCTGAAGTCCAAGCGCGATCAGCTCGTGGCCCGCCAGAAGTCCGCCGAGGCCCAGTCCCGCGTGACCGATGCGATCTCCTCGATCAACGTGCTCGACCCGACGACGGAAATCTCCCGCTGGGAAGAGCAGGTCCGTCGCGAAGAAGCCCGCGTCGCCGGCAAGCAGGAAATCGCTGGCGCCTCCCTGGAGTCGCAGTTCGCGGAGTTGGAGGATTCCAACACCAACGCCGAGATCGAGGCTCGCCTCGCGGTCCTGCGCGGCGAGTCGACCCGGCAGATCACCTCCGATCAGGAAGCCGAGGTCGTCGACGACGTCGAATTCTCCGAGGATCACGACGATGAGGACTACGCGCAGCGCGCCCAGAAGTACTCGAAGGACTCCTTCGGTTCTTCCGGCCAGGCCACCGGCCACTAACTGACACATTCAGCGGCGGGTTCCGGACACCGGAGCCCGCCGCTGAGCTTTGCCCACTACGCTAGAGCCTATGGAAAACAATGAAACGACCTATTTGTTAATCGATGGCGAGAACATCGACGCCACCCTCGGGATGTCGGTCCTGAACCGCCGCCCGCACCCCGATGAGCGGCCCCGCTGGGACCGTATTTTGACCTACGCCGATTCTCGCTTCGGGCGCGATGTGCGCGCCCTGTTTTTCCTTAACGCCACCTCCGGGCAGATGCCCATCAGCTTCGTCCAGGCCCTCATTGCTATGGACTACCGCCCGATCCCGCTGGCCGGGACCGGCACCGAAAAGGTCGTCGACGTCGGCATCCAACGCACCCTGGAGGCGCTCGCCGATCGCGGCCCCGCCCACGTGCTGCTCGCCAGCCACGACGGCGACTTCATCCCGCAGGTCGAGGCGCTGCTGGAAATCGGTTCGCGCGTCGGCGTGCTGTGCTTCCGCGAATTCTTGAACGCCGAACTCGCCGCCCTCGTCGACCAGGGCCTGGAAATCTACGACCTGGAGGCCGACGTGCAAGCCTTCCAGGTGGCGCTGCCGCGCGTGAAGATCATTTCGCTCGAGGACTTCCAGCCCGAGGACTTCCTCTAAGCCGCAAGGAGCATCCCATGACAGCCACACTCGGCGCCCACCCGCACACCATCACCGAGGTGCGGATCGTCGGCGCCCCGAACGCCGAAGCCGTCGACGTGAGCCTAGAAGGCGGCGCGATTACCGCGATCACACCGGCCGGCGAGCAGCCTCCCGCGGGCGAGGTGCTCGCAGGCGACGGCGCCTACCTCAGCCCCGGGCTGTGGGACGCGCACGTGCACTTCGGGCAGTGGGCGGCGACCTTCACGCGCCTCGACCTGTCCGGCGCGAGCGATGCGCGCGCGTGCGCCAGGCTGCTCGCCGCGGAGGCAGACTCCAATCCGCCGCCGCGCAGCGGGGCCGTCATTGGCATGAGCTACCGGGGCGCGCTGTGGGACCCGGCTCCCACGACGAGCCTGCTCGATGAGGCAACGGGCGAGGTGCCCGTCATCGCGATCAGCGCCGACTACCATTCATCGTGGCTGAACTCGGCTGCGCAGCGCTTGTTCGACCTGCCCTGGCGCGAGGAGCCCGTGCAAGAAACCGAATGGTTCGACCTGCTGCCCCGCATCGACGCGCTACCTGCTGCCGACCCGGACGCCGGGCTGCGCGCGGCGCTCGCCGATGCGGCCAGCCGCGGCGTCGTCGGGATCACCGATGTCGACTTCGCGCCGAACTTCGACACCTGGCCTGAGCGCGTAGCGCGCGGTTTGAACGCCCTTCACGTGCGCGCCGGGTTCTACGCCGGCGACCTCGAAACCGTCATCGCGCGAGGCTTTGCGACCGGCGATGAGCTCACGGCGGGCGGCCAGGTGCGTCTCGGGCCGCTGAAAATCATCTCCGACGGCTCCCTCAACACGAAGACCGCCTACTGCTTCGACCCCTACCCCGGCGGCAGCCACGGAGTCCTGTCCGTTCCGCGCGACGAGCTCGAGCGCCTCGCCCGCCGCGCCCACGAGCACGGCATCGCCCTTGCGATCCACGCCATCGGCGATCATGCGAATGCGATCGCGCTCGACGTCTTCGCCGCAACGGGGGCGACCGGCTCCATCGAGCACGCCCAGCTTATACGCCGCTCGGACATCCACCGGATGGCCGAGCTCGGCATCACAGCCTCGATCCAGCCCGCCCACCTGCTCGATGACCGCGAGGTCGCCCACGAGCTGTGGCCCGGCAAGACGCCCTATCAGTTCACGACGCTGTCCAAGACGGGCGTCACCCTCGCCCTCGGCTCCGACGCCCCCGTCGCGCCCCTGGACCCGTGGCTCGCGATCGCCGCCGCCGTCGGGCGCGGCGAGCCCGCCTGGCAGCCGGCCGAGCGGATGAGCCCCGCGAGCGCCCTGTTCTCCTCCGTCGCCGGCGCCGGCCGGCCCCGGGTGGGCAGCCCCGCCGACCTCGCCCTGCTCGCCGCCGATCCGCTCGCGCCCGGCATCACCGCGGGCGCCTTGCGCGAGATGAACGTGCGCGCCACGCTGCGGGCGGGCGAGGTGACCTTCGCGGCGTAACCAAGCGGTGAGATAATGGAGGCATGACTGACTTCATCGCCGATCTCGCTGACTTCATTACCGCCTCGCCCTCCTCCTACCACGCCGCCGACGAAATCGGCCGGCGCCTATCCGAGGCCGGGTTCACGCGGCACAGCGAATCCGATGCGTGGGACGCCTCCCCCGGCGGCCACTACCTCATCCGCGACGGCGCACTCATGGCCTGGGTCGTGCCCGAGGGCGCCGATACCTCGAGCGCCTTTCGCATCGTGGGCACCCACACCGATTCGCCGTCGATCAAGCTCAAGCCCATCCCCGCGATCTCGCGGCACGGCTGGCAGAGCGTCGGCGTGGAAATCTACGGCGGCCCGCTGCTGAACTCCTGGCTCGATCGCGACCTCGCCTTCGCCGGCCGCGTCGTCGATGCCGACGGCGCCGTCCACCTTGTGCGCACCGGGCCCGTCGCCCGCATCCCGCAGCTCGCGATCCACCTCGACCGCCAGATCTCCGCCGATGGCCTGAAGCTCGACAAGCAGCAGCACACCGCCCCGATCTACGCCGTCGGCGATGAGGACGCCGATATCCTCGACGTCGTCGCCCGCACCGCGGGCCTGCGCGCTTCCGATGTCACCGGCCACGACATCTACGCGATCGACACCCAGCCGCCGGCCGTCATCGGCGCAAACGAGGACCTGTTCGCCGCGGGCCGGCTCGATAACCTCTCCTCCACCCACGCGGCGCTGTGGGCGCTTGAGCATCTCGCCGATCACACGCGCGACATCCTCGTCTTTGCCGCCTTCGATCACGAGGAGGTCGGCTCGGCCACCCGCTCCGGTGCCGCGGGCCCGATCCTCGCCGACGTCCTTACCCGCACCGCGGCGGCGCTCGGCGCATCCAGTGACGAGACCGCTGCAATACTCACCCGCTCCGCGCTGCTGAGCGTGGACGCCGGGCACGCCGTCCACCCCAACTACGCCGACCGCCACGACCCGGACAACCGCCCGCTGCTGAACGCCGGCCCCGTCTTAAAGGTCAACTCCCAGCAGCGCTACGCCACCGACGCGATCGGGATCTCGATGTGGCAGCGCGCCGTCGCCGCCGCCGGCATCGACTCCCAGGTCTTCGTCTCCAACAACGCGATGCCCTGCGGCTCGACAATCGGCCCGATCTCGGCCACCCGCCTGGGCCTCACCACCGTCGACGTCGGCGTCCCGCTGCTGTCGATGCATTCCGCGCGCGAACTCGCCGGCACGAAGGACCTGCCCGCCCTCGCCAGCGCCATCTCCGCGTTCTACACCACGATCGAGCTGTAAAGGAGCGCCATGCGCGAGACCGACGAAGCCAAACCACGCCTCCTCGTCGTCGACGACGAGCCGAACATCCTCGATCTGCTCGCCGCCTCGCTGCGGTTTGCGGGCTTCGAGGTGGACACCGCCGCCGACGGCAACGCCGCCCTGCACCTGGCACGCACGACGAGTTTCGACCTCATCGTGCTCGACGTCATGCTGCCCGACATGGACGGCTTCACCGTCATCCGGCGCCTACGCAGCGCCCGCATCGAGGTACCCGTGCTGTTTTTGACCGCGCGCGATGACGTCGCCGATAAGCTCACCGGCCTGCAAGAAGGCGGCGATGACTACGTCACGAAGCCGTTCTCGCTGGAGGAGGTCGTCGCCCGCATCAACGCCGTGCTGCGCCGCACCCGCCCGATCCTCGACGACGACTCGCGCCTGACCTATGCCGATCTCGTCCTGAACGATGACACACACGAGGTCCACCGCGGCGGCGTCCTCATCGATCTATCGCCCACCGAGTTCAAGCTGCTGCGCTACCTCATGATCAACGCCGAACGGGTCGTCTCCAAGTCGCAGATTCTGGACCACGTCTGGGAGTACGACTTTATGGGCGATGCGAACATCGTCGAGTCCTATATCTCCTACCTGCGCCGCAAGGTCGAGATGCCGGACGCACCCACCCTCATCCACACTCGCCGCGGCGTCGGCTACATGCTGCGAGCGGAGGAGGCCCGGCAGTGAGCGGCATCCAGCCGCGCACGAGCCGGTTTGAGGAAATTCCGCTTTCCACCCGGCTCGTGACGACGTTCGCCGTGCTGCTGAGCTTCGGCCTGTTCGTCGCCTTCCTCGTCACGAGCTCGATCCTGCGCTCCTCGCTGCTCACCCAGCTCGACGTCCAACTCGCGACGACGGCCGACTCCCTACAGGCCTCGCCCGCGCAGTGGCTCGATCAGCAGCGCAGTGACGAACAACTGCCGAGCCAGTACTTCATCCAGGTCGATCTCGTCGACGGCCGCTCCCACCAGCTCGTGCGCGAGGACACCATCAAGGAGTTCGGCAGCCCGACGATCGCCGAGCTCGACTCGCAATCGCTCGCCACGAGCCGCCAGGCCGTGACCGTGCCGAATCAGGAAAGCGGCGGGCCGTGGCGCGTCTACCAGGTGCCGCTGTACAACCAGGCGACGAAGTCCGTCATCGGGGTGCTCTCCGTTGCGCTGCCGACGGCGAGCGTGCTGCGCCCGCTGGAAGATTCCATCGGGCTGCTCGTTGGCACCTCCATCCTGCTCGTAGTCATCGGCGGCCTCGTCTCCTGGCTCGCGATCCGCCGCCACCTCAACCCGCTGCGCGAGATCGAAGCGACGGCCGGCGCGATCGCCGCCGGGGACCTGTCTCGGCGCATCAGGCCCCGGCCGCCGACGACGGAGGTCGGCTCGCTCGCCCAATCGCTCAACGTCATGCTCGCCCAGATCGAGCAGGCATTTTCCGATCGCACCGCCTCTGAGGCCCGCACCCGCCAGTTCATCTCCGATGCCTCCCACGAGCTGCGCACCCCCGTCGCGACGATCCGCGGCTACGCCGAGCTCTACCGCATGGGCGGCATCCCCGAGGCGAACCTGCCCGAGGCGATCGGCCGCATCGAGTCCGAGGCCGCACGCATGGGCGAACTCGTCGCCGACCTGCTCCAGCTCGCCCGCCTGGACGAGGGCCGCCCGCTGCACATCGACATTATTGACCTGGCCGCGCTCGCCTCCGACGCTGCCAAAGACCTCGCCGTGCTCGACACCTCCCGCACCGTCGAGGTCATCGCCCTAGACGGTTCGGCCGCCAGCGAGACCCTCGCGTGCGCCGATCCGGACAAGATCCGCCAGGTCCTAGCCAACCTCGTCGGCAACCTCATGAAGCACACGCCCGCGGGCTCCCCCGTCGAATTCGCCGTCGGCACCGAGGACGAGCGCGCCGTCGTCGAGGTCCGCGATCACGGGCCGGGCGTCCCGCCCGAGGAGGCCTCCCAGATTTTCCGCCGGTTCTACCGCGTCGATACCTCGCGCGCCCGCACCTCCGGTGGCTCCGGCCTGGGGCTTGCGATCGTCGCGGCCATCGTCGAGGCGCACTCCGGTGAGATCGCCGTGCGTACGACCGACGGCGGCGGTTTAACCGTCAAACTTCTGCTCCCGCGCCCACCATCGGCTGTGATGACTGAGACAACCGAGCAATGAGGTGGCAATCGGGCCCCTGCCGGGTCTAGCATGGCGGGGCCAGTATTGTCCTATGGAGGATGTTGTGAACATGGGCGGTGCACCCGCACCCCAATGGCTCGCCTCAGCGTTCGTGCGTAGCGCACGCGCCGTCGGAGCCACCGCCGATGCGGCCGAGCTTGCCGCGGTCGCTGACCGCCTCATTGCCCGGTGGCAGGAGCCCGGCCGCTTCCACCATGGCCTGTCCCACCTCATCGAGGTGCTGCAGCGCGTGGACACCCTCGCCGAGGAAACCCACGACCCTGACGCCGTGCGCCTGGCCGCGTGGTACCACGGCGCGATCTTCGATACCTCGCTGGTGACCGAGTACCGCCGCGCCGCAGGTGAGGACAAGGCCGCCAGCGCCGAACTCGCCCGCACCGAGCTGAGCGCCATCGGTGTGCCGGAGGCGATGGTTGATCGGATCACGACGATGATCCTGACGCTGCGCGGGCACGCGAGCGAGTGCACCGACATCGACTGCCAGGCGCTGTCCGACGCGGACCTCGGATCGCTCGCCGTCGAGCCGCAAAAATTCCGCGCCTACCGGGACAATGTCCGCAAGGAATTCGCCCACCTGGACGTCCTCGACTACGTCGAGGCGCGCATCGCGATCATCACGAAGCTGCTGGGGCGCAATCACCTGTTCGCCTCCCCCATGGCAGCCGTGTGGGAAGACGCCGCACGCGAAAACCTCGCCGCCGAGCTCTCCCGCCTGAAGGTCGAGCGTGAATGCCTCACCAAAAAGCGCGAGGCCGGCCCCTGCGAGGATCCGGTCGCGCCCCACGACATTCCCGAGCAGATCTCGGGCGATAAGCCCGCGGCGACGACGCCGAGCTCGCTGGAATCCGAGCCCGCACCCAAGCCCCGCCCCGAGGGCGAGCGCCACGTAGATGGCGAGCGCCACGTAGATGGTGAGCAGCGACCGGCCGAGGTCCTTGGCCGGCCCGTGAGCGACGCGTCAGCGCCCGGCGCCGAGACCGGCCCCGCGGCCTCCTGGGGTATCGAGCGCGAACCGTCGGATCTGCGGAGCCTGCCGCGCCGCAATGCGCGCACTATCCGCTTGGAGCGCCGCACCGAGCTGCAGGTCGACGATCCGGATAAGAACCCGCCCAAGCCTTCCGGGGAGCGTCCCACCCGCCCGAAGGATGATGACGCGACGGGTTCGCTGTTCAAGCCGCTAAACGTCGACTGACCTGGCCGGGCCTATCCACAGGTCCACCGTGCGGGCGCCGCGCCCGCCCTCATCCCCGCCCGCGCCCGGGCCGCTGCCCGATCCTTCCTAGCGTGTGTCTCGCAGGTGAAAGCCACCTGATTCTCAACGCAAGGACGAATCCCATGCAGCTAACCGTCAACTCAACCGAACTCCAGGCCTCCTCTGCCCGCACCACCGCCTCGGTATCCTCCGTGCGCGCCGAGGTCCACGCCCTCATGGCCAACCTGCAATCGTTGCAGGGCTCCTGGTCGGGCGCAGCCTCCGACGCCTTTGGCGACTGCGCCCGCCGCTGGCACCTCATCCAGCAGCAGGTCGAGGTCAGCCTCGAAGAAATCAGCCAGGCCCTCACCGCTACCGCCCGCCAGTACGAGGACGTGGAGGCCGCCTCCCGTGCGATGTTCGCGGCCTGAGGCCGCAGCTTACCTGCCGTCGCCGGCCCGGCCGCGCCTAGGACTGGTCGGGCCGGATGACGTGCAGCACGGTATCGAGCGCCGCCTGCTCGCCGTCCGCATCGCCGGTCGCGGACTCGGACTCGTAGCGCTCAATCACCTCCGCCCGCACGATCGTCCCCTCGGCGACGTAGGGCAACAGCTCCTCGAGGCGGTGCAGCACGTCCGGGTTCTTCGGCCCGCCGACGCCGCCGGCGAGGTTCGAAATATCGTGTCCGATGAGCACGAGGCGCCCGCCGGGCGCGAGCCAGCCCATGGCCCGCTGCAGGATCGCGCCGAGGTCCTCGCTCGGTAGCTGCAGGTAGCTGAGCGCAATGAGCTCGACGCGGCGCGGCGGCGCATAGTTCTCCACCCGCGAGGCAATCCACGTGATCTGCTCGCCCCACGCCTGCCCAGCCGCGGCCTGCTTGCCGCGCTCGATCGCGACGCTCGACTGCTCAACGGCGATCACCCGGTAGCCACGCTCGGCGAGGTAACGCGCATTTCGCCCCTCGCCCGCACCGATGTCGAGCGCCACGGGTCGCGCGCCATCGCCCGCGGCGGCCAGCTGCGCATCGGCAAATGTTTCGACCTCAGCCACGAGCGGGCCCGCGGGCTCCTTAACCCACACGGGCGCGTCGCGGTAGGTATCATCCCAATTCGTCATGGCTCCACAGTAGGGCACGCCGATCGCTCCGCGCCGACGACGAACCGCCGGCCACCCACGAGGGTGACCGGCGGTTTCGCGGTGATGTGGACGCTAGGTCCTCGGGCTTAGAAGCCGCCCATGCCGCCCATGTCGGGGGCAGCCGGAGCAGCCGGGGCCGGCGGCTCGGGCTTGTCGGCGACGACAGCCTCGGTGGTGAGGAACAGGCCAGCGATCGACGCGGCGTTCTGCAGCGCGGATCGGGTGACCTTGACCGGGTCGTTGACGCCCGCGGCCATGAGATCCTCGTACACGCCGGTCGCGGCGTTCAGGCCGTGGCCGGGCTCCAGGTTGCGGACCTTCTCCACGACGACGCCACCCTCGAGGCCAGCGTTGACGGCGATCTGCTTGAGCGGAGCCTCGACGGCGAGCTTGACGATGCTTGCGCCCGTCTCCTCATCGCCCTCGAGCGCCAGGCCCTCGAAGGCCTCCTTGGCGGCCTGGATGAGCGCGACGCCACCACCGGCGACGATGCCCTCTTCGACGGCGGCCTTCGCGTTACGCACGGCATCTTCGATGCGGTGCTTGCGCTCCTTGAGCTCGACCTCGGTCGCAGCGCCAGCCTTGATGACGGCGACGCCACCGGCCAGGCGCGCGAGGCGCTCCTGCAGCTTCTCGCGGTCGTAGTCCGAGTCGGACTTGTCGATCTCCGAGCGGATCTGGTTGACGCGGCCCTCGATCATCTCGGGCGCGCCGGCGCCCTCAACGATGGTGGTCTCGTCCTTGGTGACGACGACCTTGCGGGCGCGGCCCAGGACGTCGAGGTCGGCGGTCTCCAGGGAGGTGCCGAGCGTCTCGGAGATGACCTCGCCACCGGTGAGGATGGCGATGTCCTGCAGCATGGCCTTGCGGCGGTCACCGAAGCCGGGGGCCTTCACGGCGGCCGACTTGAAGGTGCCACGGATCTTGTTTACGACGAGGGTCGCGAGGGCTTCGCCCTCAATGTCCTCGGCAACGATGAACAGCGGCTTGCCGGACTGGATGACCTTCTCCAGCAGCGGCAGCAGGTCCTTGACGTTGGAGATCTTGGACTCGACGAGCAGGACGTAGGCGTCCTCCAGGACGGCTTCCTGGCGCTCGGGATCGGTCACGAAGTAGGGGGAGATGTAGCCGCGGTCGAAGCGCATGCCCTCGGTGAGCTCGAGCTCCAGGCCGAAGGTGTTGGACTCCTCGACGGTGACAACGCCTTCCTTGCCGACCTTGTCCAGCGCCTCAGCGATGAGATCGCCAATGGCCTGGTCGCCCGCGGAAATCGCGGCGGTCGCGGCGATCTGCTCCTTGGTCTCGACCTCCTTGGCGTCTTCCAGCAGCTTCTCGGCGACGAGTTCGACGGCCTTTTCGATGCCGCGCTTCAGCGCGATCGGGTTGGCGCCAGCGGCGACGTTGCGCAGGCCTTCCTTCACGAGGGCCTGGGCGAGAACGGTCGCGGTGGTGGTGCCATCACCGGCGACGTCGTCGGTCTTCTTCGCGACCTCCTTGACGAGCTCCGCGCCGATCTTCTCGTAGGGCTCTTCCAGCTCGATTTCCTTCGCGATGGACACGCCATCGTTGGTGATCGTGGGGGCGCCCCACTTCTTTTCGAGCACGACGTTACGGCCCTTGGGGCCGAGGGTGACCTTGACGGTATCGGCGAGGGTGTTCAGGCCCCGCTCCATGCCGCGACGAGCTTCCTCGTCGAATGCAATCATCTTTGCCATGGGGTGAAATCCTCCATAGATGGGCAAGGCGGCTCGATGCCCGCGACGGACGGAAAACTTCAAGCGACGCAACTCGGTCTGCACGCCGCGGCTTTCCTCATCGACCCACCGGGTTCTTATCACTCACCTACCGGGAGTGCTAATAGGTAGTTTGGCACTCTCGCCTCGAGAGTGCAAGACCGCTAACGCGGCTGTGGACAACCGCGGGTTAGCGCCCGAGTACGTTGGTGCGCAGCACGATCGCGATGGACTGGCTCGATCGCGACGATTCCACCAGATTCGTAATCCCGAGCTTGGCCGCGATCTTTTCCGCCGACGCCTTGTGTGCGGGCGAGTTGTAGTAGATCGTGTCCGCTGCCGGCGAATTCGAGGTGTAGTTTTCGGCGACGACGTTCGTGAACCCATCGGCCTTCAGCGACTGCGTCACGCGGCCCGCGAGCCCGTTAATCCCCGAGCCATTGAGTACCGTCACGAGCTGGTTGAGATCCGCCTCGCCCGAGGTCGCCTCATCGGTGGGCTCATCGGTCGCGTCATCGCCCGGTGTTTCACTCGCGCCATCGGTCGGGCTCGCCTCATCCGTGGGACTTGCCTCCTCGGTCGGGCTCGCCTCATCCGTAGGACTTGCCTCCTCGGTCGGCGTGCTCGTCTCGGGCGCGGGCGCCGCGCTCGTCTGAGTGGGCGACGGAGCTGGCGCCGGGGTGCGCGAGGAGCCAAGGAAACTCACGGCGGCCCACGCGAGCAGTGGCGCGAGCAGGATCACCACAACGTAGGGAAGATAGCGCTGCCACGCCGGCTCCAGGCGGCGATGCACGCCGACGGGACCACGATCGCGCGCAGCGACGTCGAATTCATCTTCCTCGTAGTGGGTCATGGCGCTAGCTTATCGGTCTGCCGCGCTTTTTCGCCGCTCCTGCCTCGCGCGGGCGCGAGATTCTCGCTGGGCAAGCAACTTCTTGACGACGATCGGGTTGGCCGCGAGCGCCTCGGGGCGATCAATCAGCCGCGCGAGGTGATGGTAGTAGTCGGTCGACGTCATCCCGAAAGTCTCGCGGATTGCGCGCTCCTTGACGCCCGTGAGCCGCCAGTAGCGGCCTTCGAACTGGAGCATTGCTTCCTCGACGTCACTGAGCTGAGCTGCCATCGATCCTTCCTTCGCGGGGTCATCGCCCCTCACCCATGTACCTCTGCCCTCCACGGTAACCGACGCGCACGCGCGAACGCTCTAGCATAGTGCGCGTGAGAGTCACTGCCGCCATCGACCCGAGCTGGGCCGAACCGCTTGCGCCCGTCCTTAACACCATCGCGCGCCTGGGCGACATGCTGCGCGAAGAAAACGCGGCCGGCCGCGGCTATCTGCCCGCCGGCACCGACGTCCTGCGCGCCTTCACCTACCCCTTTTCGGGCGTCAAGGTCCTCATCGTTGGCCAGGACCCCTACCCGACGCCGGGCCACCCCATGGGCCTGAGCTTTTCCGTGCAGCCCGACGTGCAACCGCTACCCAAATCGCTCGTCAATATCTACCAAGAACTCTCCGACGACCTCGGGATCGAACCGGCCGCTCACGGCGACCTCACCGCCTGGTCCCGCCAGGGCGTCATGCTGCTCAATCGCGTCCTGACGGTCACCCCGAGAAAGCCTGCCTCCCATCAGGGCCGCGGCTGGGAGGAGGTCACCGAATGCGCAATCCGCGCGCTCGCCGCCCGCGATCAGCCGCTCGTCGCGATCCTGTGGGGACGACACGCGCAATCACTGACTCGCCTGCTACGCGAGGGCCCGAGCGTCTCCATCATTTCCTCCCCGCACCCCTCGCCGCTGTCGGCCTACCGTGGCTTTTTCGGATCCAAGCCCTTCTCCCGCACGAACGACGCGCTGCAAGCCGCTGGCGCCGACCCGATCGACTGGCGCCTGCCACCCGCTTAGTCACGCTGCCGCACGCCGCCGTTATCCACATGCCCCATCGCCCCGACGCCGCAGGCGCCAGAGTTATCCCCACCCCTCCTCCGTGAACAGGATGACCGTGCCACGGTTGACCCATGTCGCATTCGGAGCTCATCGCCCAGTTCACCACCGAGACCGGTGAACTGGACCTTCGCGCGCTTGACGCCATCGATGCCCTCCTGCGCGCCGGCCAGGAAAGCGGCTGGTCGCGGCGCACCCCGCAGGAGCACCTGCACGCCGTCCGCCTCCTCGGGCGCATCTCCCGCCGCGCCGACGCCTCCGGCACCACCTGTATCGCCGACGCAAACGCCACCAAAGCAGCCAAGATCGAACGCACATACCTCTCTGGCATCATCCAAGCTGAAACCAACGAGACCTCCCGCGCCGCCTCCAACGCGGTCCTGTCCGCAATCGACGCCGCCCGCTACCCCACCTTCCTCGCCGCCTACGCCAACGGCCAACTCTCGCGCCGCCACGTCACCCGCGCCGCCCGCACATTAAACCGCTGCGAGCGCTTCTTCGATCCCGAGGTCTTCGACGAGCTCACCGCCTCACTGCTGGAACGCGCCGTCACCGTCGATCCCGACTCCTTCGTCAAGGATTGCGAGAACCTCCTGCGCGATGTGGACGAAAAGTCCGGCAAAGCCCAAGACGAACTCGCCAAACTCAAAATCGAGCAGTCCCGCGCCGACCGCGGCATCGTCTTCCTGCCACGCGATCGAAACCACCCCGAGTTCGGCACGGACGTGCGCATGCACCTCACCCAAGCCGACTGCGACGTCCTCCTGCCCGTCCTGGACCGCATCTCCCAGGGCATCCGCTACCGCCGCCGCGCCGCCAAGCAACCGGGCCTGAGCACCCGCGAACGCTACGCCGCCGCGCTCGTCGAGGTCGCCCACCGCTTCACGCGCCCCACCTCCGGCAGCTGGTACCACCGCGGCGAGGACCTCTTCACACAGTTCGACGACACCCTCGCCGACGCCAACCCCGCCAGCCCAGACGGTTACCCGCCCTTTGACCCCGACGGGCTACCGCCACTCGACGACGAACCAAACTTTCCGGATGACCTCACTGGCCGCATCGCCTATCAGCCTTCCGACGAGCGCGACGGCATCACGCCCTCGCGAGCCCGCGCTCTCCAAAAGTTCATCCAGGCCCCACGAAGCGCCACATTCCCTCTGTGCCGCAGCGCCTACGCGCCGCGAAACGAGGACGATGACGACGCGGCGATCACGCCAACGCGGCGCTCGCGACACACGAGCCTTCAACGCAGCCGCGAACCGCAACCAACCGATCAAGCTAGGCCGCCGCCGGCACCGCCAGCTACCCCACTGCAGGACACCTGCGAAACGATCCGCAGGAAACCACCCCAAACTGCCTGACGCAATGTCGCCGGCCAGCAGCCGGCACCCCTGAGCGAAGGACCGCCCACTCATAACTGAAAAGCGCGCACGCCACATCCCCCGCTCCAGCGGAAAAGCACAGATGTGGCGGGCTCAGCCATGCCCACGGGCACGCCTAAGCGCGCCACGCACGGCCTAGGTGTGCAGCATCTCCGCCACCGCAAACGCCATCTCGAGCGACTGCTGGTGATTGAGCCGCGGATCAACGAGCGTCTCGTAGCGCCGAGCCAACCCGACGTCGTCAATCTCCTCCGAGCCACCAAGGCATTCGGTCACGTCATCGCCGGTGAGCTCGATGTGCAACCCGCCCGGCACGGTCCCGGCCTCATCGTGCGCGTCAAAGAAGCCCCGCACCTCGTCGAGAATGTCCGAGAACCGCCGCGTCTTGTAACCAGAGCCCGACGTAATGGTGTTGCCGTGCATCGGATCGCACATCCACGTCACGGGCGCCGCATTCTTCGTCACCTCAGCGAGCAACGGCGGCAGGAACTCCCGAATCTTGGAAGCCCCCACCCGCGTAATGAACGTCAACCGCCCGGGCTCGCCGTCCGGGTTGAGCTTTTCCGCCAACCGCAATGCGTCATCGACGCTCGTCGACGGCCCCAGCTTGACCCCGATCGGATTGCGTACCCGTGACAGCAGATCAACGTGCGCCCCATCGAGCTGCCGGGTGCGCTCCCCGATCCACAGGAAGTGCGCCGAGCAGTTGTACGGCTGGCCGGTACGCGAATCGATGCGCGTGAGCGCCCGCTCATAGTCAAGCAGCAGCGCCTCATGCGAGGAGTAGAAGTCAACGGTCTTCAGCGCCTCGAAATCCACGCCCGCGGCCGACATGAAGCGAATCGCCCCGTCGATCTCCTGCGCGATCGTCTCGTAGCGCTTGTAGGCGGGATTCGACATGAACCCCTTATTCCACTCGTGCACCCGCCGCAGGTCAGCGAACCCGCCCATGGTGAACGCGCGAATAAGGTTCAAGGTCGCCGCCGACGAATGGTAGGCCTGCAGCAAGCGCCACGGATCGGGCGTGCGCGCCTCCGGCGTGAACGCGTGCGCGTTGACGGCCTCCCCCCGGAACGTCGGCAGCTCGACGCCATCGCGCACCTCGGTGTCCGAGGACCGCGGCTTGGCGTACTGCCCGGCCATCCGGCCCATCTTGACGATCGGCAGCGCCGCACCATAGGTCAGCACGACGGCCATCTGCAGGATCGTCATAATCTTGGAGCGGATCCGATCCGCGGTCGCATCCGCAAACGTCTCGGCGCAATCCCCGCCCTGCAAGACGAAGGCCTCACCACGCGAGGCGGCAGCCATCCGCGCCCGCAGCGCGTCAGCTTCGCCCGCAAATACGAGCGGCGGCGTCACCGCCAATTCCGCCAGGACATGATCGAGCACGTCCTTATCGGGCCACGACGGCTGCTGCGGCGCCGGCAACTGCCGCCAAAAATCGAGACCCTCAATAACGGACTGCGGACTCTGCTCGTTCACCTGCTCACCTTTCATCGCCCACGCGCCTTGCGCGCGCGGTAACGCGCGGAAACCCGCCGCGTCGGCCTAACAACACGTATGCGCGGGCCTGCGCCCGCGCTGCGTTAAGTATGACCCATCGCTCGACGCCTGTGGCAAACGCCGCCACCAGATGGACCACCTGCCCACCGCAGATACGAGAAAACCCGCCAAACGGCGGGCTTTCCCAAAATGAGCCGACTAGGAGGCTCGAACTCCTGACCTGCTGTTTACAAGACAGCTGCTCTACCAACTGAGCTAAGTCGGCGGCTCGGGCGAACCCGAGCTTCCGGCCACTTAAGGGCCGGAAAAATGGTAGCAGATCCCTACTTGGTGATCTCCAGAATGTGATCGCGAAGCTCGGAGCCATCGGCGTCCGCACCCCAATTCTCGCTCTTGACTTCCGCGCCGTTGACGAGCAGCGACGGCGTCCCACGTAGGCCAGCCTTGCCCATCGCCTCGGTCGCAGCCTTGGCAACGCGCGGCACCGAGCCATTGGCGATCGCATCGACGATGTCTTGCTTGACGCCCGCCTCACTCGCGGCCTTCGCCAGATCAGCCGTCACCGGCATGGCTGCCTGGTTGCCGGAGGTCTGGTAGTTGTGCCACAGCTCGAAGAACTTCGTCGCGGCCGCACTCGCCTTGTCCGGATCACCCTTGGCAATCGCATAATAGGCGTCGGCCGCGCGCGACGGGAACGCGTTAAAGACCCCGGAGCCGTCAAGGATCGCGACGGGATGCTGCACGAAGGTAATCTCGCCGTTCTTCGCCATCTCCATAAGCTTCGGCACCCGCGTCTGCTCGAAGGTGAAGCAGTGCGGGCAGGTGAAGTCGGCATACAGTTCGACGACGGGCGCCCCCTCATTGACCCCACCAGGCTTCAGGTCGGAGCCGAAGGAGATCGATCCCGCGTCTGCGGCATGTCCGCCCGTGGCAGCGGAATGATTCTCCGAGGTCTGCTCGCCCGTGAGCTCGACGGTCTCTTGGCCAGCGGTCGGCTCGCTCGGCTCGTCCTTCGCGTTCGCCAGCACGAACCACACCACACCGGCGACGACGAGAATGAGGCCAACGATGCCCGCGATCGTAATCGTTCGGGTGCGCTTGGCCCGTGCTTCCTGTTCGGCGCGCAGCCGAGCAGCTTCAGCGCGGGCGGCCTCGCGCCGCTGGGCCTTCGTCGGGCGGGGATCACCGTGAGCCATAGGTCTCCTTAAGCCTTATCCAAACAACCGTTGTTGTAACCAAGAGTCAATACTACTCAGCGGAGCCCAGTTCGCGGTGGCGGGAGTGCCCAGCGTCACCATGAGAAGTATGCCCGCGAGTCCAATGAGCGCGAGCGCCAGCAGCGCCCGCCAATAAAAACCAGGGAACGCCAGCGAGATGGCGCGCCGCGTAGCTTCCCGCCCGGCAGCGTAGCTCGGCTGCCACCACAGTGCGGTCATGACGACGGCCATCGAGATCGCTGAGGCGACGGGATCCGTGCCCGCGCTCGCCCAGCCGGAGCCCACATCGGCAATGGAACTCGTGCCAAGCAGGTAGGCGATGGAAAGGATGATGACGGCGATGACGACGTGCCAGAGCGCCGCGAAGGCATGCGCCACCGTATGCCACAGAGCCCGGCCCGCGATCATCACGCCATCGGATGCCCGCCGGCCATAGCGCCACACCGAGTACGCGTGCGCGCGCATGCCCTGCCCAACGATCCCGGTGATGAACATCCAGATAAGGACCCCGACGAGAACCCAACCGGGCCACCGCAATGACAGGCCCGAAAGCCCAATGAGCGCCGCGATGCTCGTCCAGGGGTGCGGCGCCGACAGCGGCCGCGGCCCCATCGGTAGCTGGCCGTCTACCGCAGCCGGCCCGGGAGGCCCAACCTCGGCAGGTCCCAAGGAATCAAGTTCGCCGCCGTATCCGGGCGCCGCCGGATAGGCGCGCGTCGCATCGCGCCCGCCACCGGCCGGCAGCACCTGCGTAGCCGGCTCACTATTCGCCGCAAAAATGGACTCCCGCTGTGGGCCCGCACCACCCCGTTCGCCGACGGCGCCATAACCCTCATGGACGCCCAGCTGCTCCGTCGCCCCGCCCGCGACGCCTGACCCACCAAATCCGTCTGCCCTGCCAGCCTCACCACTGTCGCGGTCGCTACCCAACGCGGGCACCTGCTGCGTCACTGCATCCGCCGCGCCCGTCATCGGCGACGGGCCACCTAGCCCGCCCGGGCTCGCCCCGACACTCGGTGGCGGCGGCGGAATAATGCCCGCACCCGCCGCAGTGCCCGCGGCCCCCGCAGCACTCGCCGCCCCGGCAGCACCCGCGGCGCCGGGTGCAAACCGCGGATCGGCACCGTTATCGCCCGCAGCCAGCTGCTCGCGCGCGGCGGCAAGATGTTCGGTCACGAGCACCTGCCGCGTATTCTCGGCCTCGGCGATACTGCCATCGTCCCCGGCCTCAGCGGCGGCATAAATCGTCGCGAGCACGGTCGCGGGCGAGGGCCGGTCGAGCGGACTCACCGCGAGCGCCCGCCGCAGCACATCGGCAACGGCCTCCGGCAACCCGGCCGTATCAACCTCCTCCGAATGCACCCGCGCAATGATCCCGGGCGTCGGCCCAGAGCCGTACGGCGCCCGCCCAGTCCCGGCGAAACACAGCACGGCCGCCCAACTCCACCAATCCCCCGCGGGCGAGGGATCCTTGCCGAGCAGCGCCTCCGGATCCAAGTACCCGGCCGTGCCGGTCACGAGCCCCGTCGCCGTAAACCGCGCATCATCCGCCACCTGCGCGATCCCAAAATCGATCAAGACCGGACCGGTCGAATCCATCATGACGTTCGACGGTTTCAAGTCCCGATGCACGACGCCGGCCGCGTGAATCTGCTCCAACGCGCGCTTAAGTCCCGACGCGAGCCCCGCGAGCTCGTCCATCGTGAAGGCCCCCCAGTTTTCGACGTCATCCTGCAGCGTCGGGCCGTCGATGAGTTCGGTAACGACGAAGGCCTCCGTATCGTCGACCTCCGCGTCGAGCACCCGCGCCACGCCCGCACCGCGCACCCGGTGCAGCGTCGCCACCTCGCGCGCCAGCCGCGCCCGCGCCTTGGGATCGGCGGAAATCGCCGGATGGAGGATCTTCACCGCGACGTTGCGTCCATCGGCATCGAGCGCACGATAGACCCGGCCCATGCCACCGGAGCCGATTTGCTCGCCCAGGTAGTACCCGCCGAATTCCTCCATGCCCCTAGTATCCCTGCCGAGCCCGGCTCCGGGCCACCTTCCGCCCCCGCAGGCGGCTGGCCAAAGCGCCGCGCCGAGCCAGATTCGCTAGGCTTGAAGGGACCCGAGGAGGGGATGAAATGCCTGGCAAGGCAGATGTCGTCGTCGTTGCAAATCGTTTACCGGTCGATATTTCCGTCGACGCCAAGGGCAAACTCAGCTGGGACCGCGCACCCGGTGGCCTCGTGACCGCCCTGGCTCCCGTCATGCGCGCGCGCAAGGGCGCGTGGGTGGGCTGGTCCGGCAAACCCGATCTCGACGTGGACGCGTTCGATGCCGACGGCATGCACCTCGTGCCGGTCGAGCTCTCGGCCACCGAGGTTGAGGACTACTACGAAGGCTTTTCCAACGGCACGCTGTGGCCGCTCTACCACGACGTCATCGTCAATCCCGAGTTTCACCGCGCGTGGTGGAATGCCTACGACGCGGTCAATCGGCGTTTCGCCGAGGCCGCCGCGAACGCCGCCGCCAAGGGCGCAACGGTGTGGGTGCATGACTACCAGCTGCAGCTCGTGCCCGCGCTGCTGCGCAAGCTTCGGCCCGACGTGACGATCGGCTGGTTCAACCACATCCCGTTCCCGCCCGTGGAGATTTTCTCCCAGCTGCCGTGGCGCGAGCGGGTGCTGGACGGCCTGCTCGGCGCGGACCTCCTGGGCTTCCAGCGTTCCTGGGATGCGGAGAACTTCTTGCGCTCGGTACGCCGCCTGACGAGCGAGAAGGTGCGCGGCTCGCGCGTGACCGTCGAGGCCCGCTCCAAGCTGCCCGCGCGCGAGACGAAGGTCGGCGTCTACCCGATTTCGATCGACACGCAAAGCTTTCAGGAGCTCGCCGCCTCCGAGGAGGTGGGCAAGCGCGCGCTCGAAATCCGCGCCGAACTCGGAAATCCCGACGTGCTGCTGCTGGGCGTTGACCGCCTCGATTACACCAAGGGCATCCGCCACCGCCTGAAGATCTTCGGCGAGCTGCTGCGCGACGGTCTGGTCAAGGCTCCCGAGGTGTGCATGGTCCAGGTCGCCTCCCCCTCGCGCGAGCGCGTCGAACAATATAAGACGCTGCGCGACGAAGTCGAGGTGACCGTCGGGCGCATCAACGGCGATTACTCGGCCCTTGGGCGCGCGCCCGTGCACTACCTGCACCAGACGTTCCCGATGGAGGAGATGGCCGCGCTCTACCGCGCCGCCGACGTCATGCTCGTGACCTCGCTGCGCGACGGTATGAACCTCGTCGCCAAGGAATTCGTGGCCGCGCAGGTGGATCTCGATGGCGTGCTCGTGCTCTCGGAGTTCACGGGGGCCGCCGACGATCTGCCACAGGCGCTCGTCATGAACCCGCACGATATTGAGGGCGCCAAGCGCGTCGTCATGCGGGCGATCGAGATGCCGAAGGCGGAAAAGCGCCGCCGGATGCGGGCGCTGCGCCGCCGGGTGGCACGCGATGACGTCGCCGCCTGGGCGGACCGGTTCTTTGACGATCTCGCCGCGGCGAAGAAGGAGCACCGTGACTGAGCCCGGAACCTCCCCGGAAGCAGCCGAACTACCCGCGGACCTGACCGCCGCCCTCGCGCGCGCGGCGCGCGCCAGCCGCCTTCTCCTCGCGCTCGATTTCGACGGTTCGCTCGCGCCGCTCGTGCCTGTGCCCGAGGACGCGCGCATGCTGCCCGCGGCCGTGCCGCTGCTGGCCCGCCTCGCCGCCAAGCCCTCGATCGACCTCGTCTTAGTCTCCGGCCGCGCCGGCGATTCCCTCGCGCACTGCGCCGAGGCCCCTGACGGCACCCGCGTCGTCGGATCGCACGGCGCCCAATGGGGCGCCATTCGCGTCAGCCCCTCCGGCGAGCGCAGTTTCGAGGCCGCAGCCCTGGAGCTAACCGACGAGGAAGCGGACCTGCTAGAGCGCGTCACGTCAGCGGCAGAGGAGATCGTCGCCCGCCACCCGGGCGCGAGCGTGGAATACAAACCCGCCGCCACCGTCGTCCACACCCGCCGGGCCACCCCCGAGGTCGCCGCCGCCGCCGAAGCCGCCACCCTCGCGGGCCCCGGTCAGTTCGCGGGCGTCAACGTACTAGCCGGCAAGGCCGTCATCGAGCTCTCCGTCCTGCACACCACCAAGGGCGAGGCCCTCACGCGCCTGATCGAGACAACGGGCGCGACGCACGCGATCTACGCGGGCGACGACGTCACCGACGAATTCGCCTTCCAAGCCCTCGCCAGCGCCCCGATCAAGGCGACGACGATCAAGGTCGGCGACGGTGAGACCTCTGCCACCTTCCGCGTCGCAGATCCGCACGCTCTCGTCGCTGCCCTCGCCATCCTTGCCGAAGCGGACATTTCGTAGGGGACTTTTGTTGCCTTTTGTGAGACACTGTTACCGGTCGAACGCCTGAACAACAACGTCCAGGGGCGACTGTGTCAGAGCGGACACGAGCTGACACCTTTCACAACGGATCGTCCGGCACGTACCTGCCGGTGAAGGGATGTACTTTCAATCATGGCATCGGTAACTTACGACAACGCCACGCGCGTTTACCCCAACACCGAACGTCCAGCAGTCGACAGCCTCAACCTGGAAATCGCCGACGGCGAATTCCTCGTGCTTGTGGGCCCCTCCGGCTGCGGTAAGTCCACCTCCCTTCGGATGCTCGCCGGCCTCGAGGATGTAAACTCCGGCCGAATCTTCATCGGTGACCGCGACGTCACCGACGTGCAGCCGAAGGATCGCGATATCGCGATGGTGTTCCAGAACTATGCGCTGTACCCGCACATGTCGGTGGCAGACAACATGGGCTTCGCGCTCAAGATCGCGAACACCCCGAAGGACGAGATCGAAAAGCGCGTGAAGGAAGCGGCTCGCATCCTTGACCTGTCCGAATACCTCGACCGCAAGCCAAAGGCCCTGTCGGGTGGTCAGCGTCAGCGCGTGGCGATGGGCCGCGCGATCGTGCGCCAGCCCCAGGTCTTCCTCATGGATGAGCCGCTGTCCAACCTCGACGCGAAGCTGCGCGTGCAGACGCGTACGCAGATCGCCTCGCTGCAGCGTCGCCTCGGCGTCACCACGGTCTACGTCACGCACGACCAGACCGAGGCCCTGACCATGGGCGATCGCATCGCTGTGCTGAAGGACGGCATCCTGCAGCAGGTCGGCACCCCGCGCGAAATGTATGACACGCCCGCCAACGTGTTCGTCGCCGGCTTCATCGGCTCCCCCGCCATGAACATCGGCACGTTCGATCTGCACGACGGCTACGCCCAGCTGGCCGAAGCCAAGGTGCCGATCACGCGCGAGACGGCCGAGGCCGCCGACGGCGACAAGATCACCATCGGCTTCCGTCCCGAGTCCCTGGACGTCGTGCCCGAGGGCACCGACGGCTCGATCCCGGTGCGCGTCAACCTCGTCGAAGAGCTCGGCTCCGATGCCTTTATCTACGGCGAGCTGGCCGGCAGCGAGGAACTGGGCGAGAAGCTCGGCTCCGGTGAGGACGCTGACCAGGTCATCGTCCGCGTCGCCCCGCACTCCGCGCCCGATAAGGGCGAGGTCGTGCACGTGCGCATCCGCGAAGGCGAACAGCACAACTTCTCCACGACGACGGGCGAGCGCCTGCCCTAAGGCAGCATCCGCTGCCGTACGCAGCCTCCCCTCAGGTCAAGCGGGCCGCCGGACGCACCGGCGGCCCGCGGCCATGTCACCGGGCGCACACCGCCGATCCCGGCGGCGGCGCGGCCCGACGTGAAAGGATGTGGGCATGGTAGCTCAGCTACAGATCACTGCCGCCTCGCTCGATCCAGCCCTGCTCGATCTCCCGTGGGAACTTCCCCTGGAGGAGTGGCCCGAATCGGTGCTCGCGGCCCTGCCCCGCGGTATCTCCCGGCACATCGTGCGCTTCGCCAAGCTCTCCGGGCGCGTCGTCGCCGTGAAAGAAATCGGCGAGACGGTAGCGCACAGGGAGTACGAAATGCTGCGCGCCCTGCACCGACTGGGCGCGCCCTCCGTGCTGCCCATGGCCGTCATCACCGGCCGCCGCAGCGCCGACGGCGAGGAACTCACGCCCGCGCTCGTCACGCAGCACCTCAGCTTCTCGCTGCCCTACCGTGCGCTGTACTCGCGCTCGATGCGCCCCGAAACCGGCGATCGCCTCGTCGACGCGCTCGCCGTCCTCCTCGTGCGGCTGCACACCCTCGGCTTCTACTGGGGCGACGTCTCGCTGTCGAACACGCTGTTTCGGCGCGACGCGGGCGCCTTCGCCGCCTACCTCGTCGACGCGGAAACCGGTGAACTGCACCCGCGCCTGACCGTCGGGCAGCGCGAATATGACGTCGACCTCGCGCGCACCAACATCATCGGCGAACTCATGGACTTGCAGGCCGGCGGCGTCATCGACGAGTCCGAGGACCTCATCGCGATCGGTGACCGGCTCGTCGAGCGCTACCACTCGCTGTGGAACGAGCTCACCGCCTCCGAGGCCTTCGACGCCTCCGAGCGCTGGCGCGTGGCCGAACGCATCAACCGGCTGAACGCGCTCGGATACGACGTCGACGAAATCCAGATGACGACGGACGCCGATGGCACGACGATGCACATCCAACCGAAGATCGTCGACGCCGGGCACTACCACCGCCAGGTCATGCGCCTGACCGGGCTCGACGTGCAAGAAAACCAGGGCCGTCGCATGCTCAACGACCTCGAGTCCTACCGCGTCATCACCGGGCGCAGCCACGAGCCGATCGAGATTGTCGCGCACGACTGGGTGACGGACGTTTTTGAGCCGACGGTGCGGGCGGTGCCGCGCGAGCTGTCCGGCAAGCTCGAGCCGGCCGAGATCTTCCACGAGGTGCTCGAACACCGCTGGTACATGTCCGAACAGCAGCAGCGCGACGTCCCAACGGACGAGGCGGTCGCCTCCTACGTCGCCGACGTGCTGCCCACGCGCGAGGACGAGCACACCTTCTTATCGATGGGCGATACCCAGGAGCTGGAAGCGATCCACGACTAGCGCCTCGCGCGCGTGTGCGTGCGCGCGTGTGCGTGCGCGCGTGTGCGCGGGCACGCATAGATCAGGGGCACGAGACCGTGCTGGAGTTCGGTCCCGTGCCCCTGCGCTTTGTTAGCGGCGGGCGTGACGACGCCGCGCGAGCAGCACTCCGCCGCCGGTGATCCCGCCGAGCGCGATGAGCGCGAGCGCAGCGAGCTCACCGCCCGTGCGCGCTAACCCTCCCGGCCTCGAGGCGCCCGGTCCGCTCGTCGGACCCGCGCTCGGTACGGCACTTGGAGCCTCGCTCGGAGTAGCCGTCGGAGATTGGCTCGGCGTCTCGGTCGGCGTCTCGGTCGGAGTAGCCGTCGGAGTGGCACTCGGATCGGGTGTCGGAGCGGCAGCCCCGGTGAGGATCGCGCGTCCAAACTGCGTCGTCGTGAACGTAATCGCCGCTGCTGGCCGGTGCGCTGGAGAGCGGCGAGTCGATGCACGTCAAGCAAACCGAGGCGATCGAGCCCGGGACGTACCAGGTGACGATGGCCTGCATGGGCGACGGCGAAGCAGTCCTCGCCGTTGCGGCGCCCGAGGGCGCGCTTGAGGATCAGCACCTGCGGTGCGCCGTCGGGGATATCGCGACGACGTCCGCGACGTTTCAGGTTGGCGAGGGCGTGAGCGAGCTCGAGATCTCGGTGCAAGCGAGCGACGCCGCCGATATCGGTGTCGACGTCCTGCTCAAGGCGCCGGACGCCGCGGACTAGCGCCGAGCGCCGCGAACTAGCGCCTGGCGCCGCGAACTAGCGGGGCGCGTTGTCGGAGCGGCCGGCGTCGAAGCGGCGGACCTCTAAGCGGCCGTCGTCGGAGAGACCGAGGTCCGTGCGGCCCTCGCGCTTCCACTTCTCGATCAGCGGCGTCAGCACGGCATTGCCGATGGCGTCGACGATGAATAGCGCCCCGAAGGTGCCGCGGACCTTGCCGCCGGACTTGATCGCGCTGCGCAACAGCAGGCCGCCGATCAGGCCGCCGGCGCCGGCGAGGGCCAGGCGCATGCGCGGGTTGTCGAAGGTGGCGTGGCCGAATTGCGTCCAGAACTCTCCGGCGGTGCCCTCGGGGAACTGTTCGGCCATGTACAGCCGCGTCGTTTCCTTGATCGCGCCGCGCCAGGATTCGTGGGTGAAGGTCTGGGCGCCGGGGACGTCGGCGGGCTCGATTGCCTCGTCGAGGACCTTGGCGACGACGCCGGGGAGGTTGAACAGCGCGATCATTTCGAGCATGCCGCGGTCGCCGGGCTTCGTCATCGCGGCATACATCCGGTCCGGGGAGACGCCGGCGTAGCTCGCGAAGGCTTCGGCGTCGCGCGTGGCGGAGAAGAATTCGTCGATGAGCGCCTGCGCGCCGGGGCCGGGGGTGGCCACGCTGCCGGTGACGAACTCGGTGACGAGGTCCCAGCTGTGCAAGCCCTCGGCGAAGTTCGCTTCCGTCTCGTGCAGGGCGACGGTGCGCTCGCCGAAATCGTTGAGCAGCACGAGGGAGGGTAGCGTGTCCTCGCTCCAGCCGAAGTGGCCAAAGCCCACGGGTTCGTCGCTGGAGGTCGACATGACGACGCGGCGGTCGCCGAGATCGAGCACCGACAGATCCTGCTGGACGGCGGTGGCGTACATCGGCATCGCGGACATCGGCGCGGGCGTGACGACAACGATCGTCGCCTTCTCGCCCTTCAAGCCGTTATCGGTGGCGGTATCGCGCGCGCCGGGCGCCGGATCGTAGCTCGCGGGCTCGACGTCGAGATCCCACTTGGGCACCCAGAGCGAGACTTCGAGCCGGTTCGCAATCGCCCCGACGAGATCGCGCGCCTGCGGCCCGACGGCGACGCCGGCGTCGGTCACCGTGACGATGCGTTCGGCCTCGTCGACGAGGATGCCGGCGGTGATGAAGACCGCGCCATCGCCCGCGCTCGCGCGCACGGATGCGGGCAGGTAATCGATTCGAGCCAGGACATGCGCCTGCTCTAAAGCCTCGGTGAGCGCGGCTGGCTCCGCGTGAAAAACGAGCTCGACCGACGTGAACTGTGACATTTTGCCTCCTTGCACCTGGCTCTATTTCATCACGGTTACCGCGCGCTGTCAGGACTCGGAGCGGCGCCGGGCAACGTCGTAGAGCGCGATTCCCGTGGCGACGGCGGCATTCAGCGATTCGACGACGGGCGAGATCGGGATGGAGACGATCGCATCGCAGGTGTCCGCAACGAGGCGCGACAGGCCGGTGCCCTCCGAGCCGGTGACGAGCACGAGCGGGGAGTCCGCGAGAGTGAAATCGGCCGTCGATTCCGTCGTGCCGCCGGCAAGGCCCACGACGAAGCAGCCCGCGTCCTTGGCTTCCTTCAGCGCCCGCACGAGGTTCGTCACCTGGGCGACGGGCACGCGCGCGGCCGCGCCGGCCGAGACCTTCCAAGCGGTGGCGTTCACGCCGGCGCTGCGGCGCTCGGGCACGATGACGCCGTGGGCCCCGAAGGCGCCCGCGCTGCGCAGCACCGCACCGAGGTTGTGCGGGTCCGTCACCGAGTCGAGCGCGACGAACAGCGGCGTCTCGCCGGAGGCGAGGGCGTCGCTCAGCAGCTCGGTGAAGTCCGCGTACTCATACGGCGGCACCTCGATCGCGATCCCCTGGTGGACGGCGCCCTCGGTCAGGGCGTCGAGCTCGGGCTTGGTAACCTCGAGCATGGGTGCGCCCAGGGCCGTCGCGGTACGCAGCACCTTGGCCAGGCGTTCGTCGTTCTTCGTGCCGGGCGCGAGGAAGACGCGCAGCAGCGGGATGCCGGAGGTGACGGCCTCGTAGACGGGATTGCGGCCGGCGATGACCTCGTGCCCCTCGGCGAGCTTGAGGTGGCCCGGCACCTTCTTCTTGGGCTTGGCGGCTTCGCGACGCTCGGCCGCGGCCTTGCGTTTGCCCGCGGGATGCCACGTGCGGTCCTCGGCCTTGGGGGTGGGGCCGCGGCCGGCGAGCTTCTTGCGGCCGTGGCCGCCCGTGCCCTTGACCATGCCCTTCTTCGAGCCGTCTTTTCGTACGGCCCCGCGGCGGGGTTGGTTTCCTCGCGCCATGACGTTCTCCTTGTCCTTGGGCCGTTACCGGGCGCCGAGCGCCGCGCGCGCCTCGTCCATCACGGTGGCGAGGTGGCGCGAATCCCAGTGCGGCATGCTCGTCGATTCCGTCTTGCCCGCGGCCACGCACCGCGCGACCTCACACGCCTCAAAGCGGTAGGGCGCGGTGACGCGCGCGTCGATCTTTTCCTTGACCTGCTCGCCGTCGATCTCAAGCGCGACCTGCATCGCGCCCGGCTGGTGCATCCGCGTCGGGATCCGGACCCAGCCCTTGGTGCCGACGACCTCGGCCGAGGACGGGGCCTGGCCGCGCATCGAACACATCGAGATGGCGGGAACGCCGCGGTGGTCGGTGATCATGATGGCGTCGGACTCGACGCCGGATTCGGCGAGGGTGCCGCTCGTGTGCACGAGCTCGCCGTCGCCGAGGAGGAACTGCGCGAAGTTCAGCGGGTAGACGCCGAGATCGCGGATCGCGCCGCCCGCGAGTTCCGGGTTCGTCATGCGCTCGACCTCCAGCAGCGGCGAGGTCAGTTCCGCCTTGACGGAGACGATCTCGCCGAGGTGGCCGCCCTGGACGAGTTCGCGGGTGAGGACCCAGGGGGTGAGGAAGCGTGACCAGAGCGCCTCCATCGCAAAGACGCCGGCCTTTTCGGCGGCGGTCAGCAGCGCGTCGGTGTCCTTCGCGTTCGCGGTGAGCGACTTTTCGACCAGGATCGGCTTACCGGCGGCGATTGCCTTCATCGCGGGCTCGATGTGGTGCGAGTGCGGCGTCGCGATGTAGATCGCGTCGACCTCCTCATCAGCAATGAGCTCCTCGTAGGACCCGTAGGCGCGGTCGGCGTCGTTCTTCGCAGCAAAGGCTGCGGCGCGCCCGAAGCTGCGCGAGCCGACGGCAAACAGTTCCTGGGCGGTGTTTTGCCGCAGGTGCGAGGCGAAGGTCTGCGCGATCTTGCCCGGGCCGAGGATGCCCCACTTCAGGGGCGGCGCGTCGGTGGGGCTCGGCAGGTGCAGGTCGGGAAATAGCTCGGCAAGGGAATCCGGCAGGCGCATGGGGTCTCGTTTCTCTGTTTTGTTTGTATCTCGTCTTAGGCCAGGTGCCAGGTGGCGCCGGAGGGGGAATCTTCGACAACGATTCCCGCGGCCGCGAGCTGATCTCGGATGGCATCGGCGCGCGCCCAATCCTTGGATTCGCGCGCGGCGGCACGATCAGCAAGCATAGCGCTGATGAGGGTGTCCAAGGCACCGTGCGCGGCGTTTCCCGCCTCACGTTCGCCCGCCCACTGCTCGGCGAGCGGATCTAGGCCAAGGACGTCGAGCATCGAGCGCACGAGTTCCAGCTCGCGCGCGACGGCCTGTGCGTCCTCGCTCGCGATCGCACTATTGCCGGCTTTCAGGTGCTCCCAGATGACGGCGAGCGCGCCCGCGACGTTGAGATCGTCATCCATGGCGGCGACGAATTCTCCCGGCAGCTGGTCCACCGGTAGGTTGGCGACGTCACTCGGCGCGCTCGCGCGGGCGCGCGCGAGGAACTCGGTGGCGCGCTCGGCAAAGCCGGTGATGCGCTCCCAGGCGGCGGCCGCGGACTCGAGCAGCTCCTCGCTCCATTCGATCGTCGAGCGGTGATGGACGGTGCACAGCGCGAAGCGCAGGACGGGCGCGGGGACCTTGTCGAGGAGTTCGGCAACGACGAGGGAGTTGCCGAGCGACTTGCTCATCTTCTCCCCCTTCGTCGTCACCCAGGCGTTGTGCACCCACATGTTCGCAAAGCCGTAGCCGGCGCCGTGGGACTGGGCCTGCTCGTTTTCGTGGTGCGGGAAGCGCAGGTCGATGCCGCCGCCGTGGATGTCGAAGGTCTCGCCGAGGTACTTGTGGCTCATCGCGGAGCACTCCAGGTGCCAGCCCGGCCGGCCGCGACCCCAGGGCGAATCCCATGAGGCCGTCGCCGGTTCATCGGCCTTGGTTGCCTTCCACAGGGCGAAATCGCGCGGATCGCGCTTGCCGGCTTCGACGTGATCGAGGATCTGGGAATCGTCCTCCGTCGTCGCCAGATCGCACAGCTGCTGGCGGGTCAGGGAGCCATAATCGGGCAGCGAGGTCACCGAGAAGTAGACGTTTCCGGCGCCGTCGTCGTAGGCGTGGCCCCGCTCGATCAGGCGCTCAACGAGCGCGATCTGCTCGGGGATGTGGCCCGTTGCGCGCGGCTCGTAGGTGGGCTCGACGGCGCCGAGCGCCCGGTAGGCGTCGGCAAATTCGCGTTCGAAGCGCATCGCCCACGCCCACCACGGCCAGCCCGCCTCAGCGGACTTGGCAAGGATCTTGTCGTCGATGTCGGTGACGTTGCGGATGTAGTGGACCTCAAGGCCCCGCCGGCGCAGCCAGCGCACGAGGGCGTCAAAAGACAGGGCGGCGCGCAGGTGGCCGATGTGCGGGGAGCCCTGAACCGTCGCGCCACACAGGTAAATTCGCACGAGCCCGGGGGTGACGGGCTCCAGGGGGCGGACGGTCCTAGTCGCAGAATCATACAGTTGCACACTCACCCTTACAGCCTACGGCCCTTTGGGCTAACGTGAGGGTCGTGAGCACACACTCCCCTCAGTCAACATCGACCCCGGAAGTCTCGCCTGTCGTCGGGCCTAGCGGCGAGGGTCACCGCCTATTTTCTCGCCCCGTCTTGTCCTGGGCGCTGTGGGATTGGGGCTCGGCCGCCTTCAACGCCGTCATCACGACCTTCGTCTTTACCGTCTACCTCACGACGGCCGAGGGCTTCAAGGGCGAGCCGGGCGATGCGAGCCCGGAGACGATGCTCGGGATCGCGATGACGATCGCGGGTCTCGCGATTGCGCTGTTCGCGCCCGTCAACGGCCAGCGAGCCGACCGGCAGGGCAAGCGCGGCATGTGGCTCATGGTCAACACGCTGCTCGTCGTTGCGATCTCGGCCTCGCTGTTTTTCGTCACGCCCTCGCGACCGGGCCTGTGGCTCGGACTGTTCCTGCTGGGCGTCGGCAATATCGTCTTCGAGTTTGCCTCCGTTAACTACAATGCAATCCTGAACGACATTTCGACGCCGAAAAACATTGGGCGGATCTCCGGTTTCGGGTGGGGCATGGGCTACCTCGGCGGAATCGTGCTGCTGCTCATCGTCTACTTCGGGCTCATCTCCCCGGAGGTCGGCTGGTTTGGGGTGACGAGCGAGAACGGGCTCGACGTGCGGGTCACGATGCTGCTGTGCGCGGCCTGGACCCTCGTGTTTTCGATCCCGGTGTTCATTACCTCGCGCCAGCAGCGGCCGGTGCACGCGGCCGGCGCTGTCACCAAACAGTCCTACCTAGAGTCCTACCGCCAGCTGTTCCGGCTCATCGCGCGGCTGTGGCGCACCTCGCGGCACACGGTGTTTTTCCTCGGTGCCTCGGCGATCTTCCGCGATGGGCTCGCGGGCGTTTTCACCTTCGGCGGCGTCATTGCGGCGAAGGTCTTCGGTTTCTCCAGCGCGGACGTCATCATTTTCGCCGTCGCGGCCAACGTCGTCGCCGGTCTTGCCACCATCAGTTTTGGGGCGCTCGATGATCGGCTGGGGCCCAAGCGCGTCATCATTTTCTCGCTCATTTCGATGATTATCGCGGGCCTTTGCGTGTTCTTCTTCCACACCGGTGGGACGACGATGTTCTGGATCTTCGGGCTCATCCTGTGCATCTTCGTCGGTCCGGCGCAGTCGGCCTCGCGTACCTTCCTCGCGCGCATCATTCCGCGCGGCAAGGAGGGCGAGGTCTTCGGGCTGTATGCCACGACGGGGCGCGCGGTCTCCTTCCTCGCGCCGGCGGCCTTCACCGCCGCAGTCGTCGTCGGGGAGATGATTGAGGGTAGCGGCCATGGCACGCCCTATGGCATTTTCGGCATCATCGTCGTGCTGGCTGCCGGCCTGCTGCTGTTGCTACCCGTAAAGGAAGCCGAATCGCGCTACCACCTGGATGAGGATCACGAGGAGTAGACAAGCGCCGTCGCGATCGCGGCTAGGCCCTCGTTGCGGCCGGTAAAGCCGAGGTGGTCGGTCGTCGTCGCGCTGACGGCGACGGGGGCGCCGACGATGTCGCTCATGACCTGGCAGGCTTCTGCCGCGCGCGCACCGAAGCGCGGTTTTTGGCCGATGATCTGGATGGCGATATTGCCGATCGTGTAGCCGGCTTCGGCCGTGAGGCGGACGGCTTCGCGCAGGAGGCGCTCGCCGGAGGCGCCGTCGAACTCCGGTCGCCCGGTGCCAAAATGCGTGCCGAGATCGCCGATGCCGGCGGCGGAGAATAGTGCGTCGCAGGCGACGTGGGCGGCGACGTCGGCGTCGGAATGGCCGACGAGCCCGATCTCGCCGGGCCAGTGCAGGCAGGCGAGCATGAGGGGGCGATCGAGATCGGTGTCGAAGGCGTGGACGTCGGTGGCGATCCCGATGCGCGGAATGATGGGCTGGCTCATGGCCTCACCCTAACGCGGCGAGCCTGAGTTCTAGTGCGGCAAGGTCTGCCGCCGTGGTGATTTTGCTGGCTGCGGCGTCGCCGTCGATGACGCGGACGGCTTCCCCCATGGCTTCGACGAGCCCGGCATCGTCCGTCGCGGCGAGGGCCTCATCGCTGGCGCGGGCGGCGCCGTACGCGTGCGCGCGCGCGAGGAGATCGGTGCTGAAGGCCTGCGGGGTTTGGATCGCGCGGAGGTGGGCGCGCTCGATGATGCCCGTGACGAAGCCGTCGTCATCGACGCGCTTGAGGGTGTCGGCGACCGCCAGGCCCGGGATGACTGCGCCCTGCTCCTCGCTCACGGCGTCGGCGAGGCGCGCGATCATCTCGGGTGGTGTCAGCGGGCGGGCGGCGTCGTGCACGAGGATGACCTCGGGGCGTTCCATCTCAGCGAGGACCTCAAGTCCGGCGGCGACGGATGCCTGCCGGCTCGCTCCCCCGGCGGCGATTCGAACCTCGATGCTCGGTGGGATGCCGAGCTCGGGCCAGGCGCGCGCGGCGGCGGCTTGCAGCTGTTCATCGGCCACGACGACCTCGAAGGCTGCGAGCTCGTTAGCCGGCGCCGTCACGATGATCGTGGGGATGCCTGCGAGCGCCATTGAGGCGACGGCGTAGGCGAGCATGGGCTGGCCGCCGACCTCAACGAGGGCTTTGGGTATGCCAGCGCCGAGTCGGTTGCCCGACCCGGCGGCAGTGACAATGGCGGCGCAGCCGGCACGTGTGGCCGACACGGCGCGCCTACTTTTCTTCTTCGGTTGTCTCTTCGGCGGGCACGTCCGCGCCCTCGTCGAGGACCTCGTCGACGCGATCGCGCGCGGTGTCTTCGTTTACTTCCTCGGCGAGCGCGACCTCGGATTCGAGGATCTGGCGCGCCTTGGACAGCATGCGCTTCTCGCCCGCGGACAGGCCGCGGTCGGCGTCGCGGCGGGAGAGGTCACGCACGACCTCGGCGACCTTGATGACGTCGCCGGAGGCGATCTTCTCGACGTTGGCCTTGTAGCGGCGCGACCAGTTAGTTGGTTCTTCGGTGTGCGAAGAACGCAGCACGTCGAAGACCTCTTCCAGGCCCTCTTCATCGACGACGTCACGCACGCCGACGAGATCGAGATTTTCCGCGGGGACCTCGATGGTCAGATCGCCCTGGGCGACATTGAGCTTGAGGTAGGTTTTTTCTTCACCGCGGATGGTGCGCTTGTTGATGGCTTCGATCGTTGCGGCACCGTGGTGCGGGTAGACGACGGTTTCGCCAACCTTATAGGGAACGGACACGTGTATAGACTCCCTCTTGACAGATACTTCGGCTATTCTATCACGCGGGTTTTGCCCTTAACCATGCGGAATTTGAGCTACTTAAGGCCATGGCACGCCCAATAGTCCTTCCCCCTATTCTCCGGTACGCTTACCTCAAACGTACGTCTGTATTCCTGACCCAAGGAGTCCCCTCATGGCTCGTCGTTCGTCGCTGAAACTCGCCGCGATTGCCGCGGTATGTGCTGCCGGGCTTGGCCTATCGGCCTGTACTTCCGCTAGCCCGATCCTTACGACGAAGTCCTATGCCGCATCCGATGGCGTGCGGGCCCAGCTTTCGGAGCATGTGCGCGCCGAGAACCTCATGATTTTGACCGAGGGCCCGGGCAGCGAGGCGGCGCTTTATGGTGCGCTCGTCAATAATTCTGAGGAGCCGGTGACGTTCACGATCACCGTCGGGGACCTGCCCGAGCAGACCGTGGAGGTCGCACCGGGCGCCGTCGTCAGCCTCCCGCAGGACGGCGAGGAAAGCGCGAGCGGCGACTATCAGCCGGGCGCGACCGTCGAGGGTTCAGTCGCGACTTCGCAGACGGGTTCGCACAGCGTGCGGGTGCCGATCCTTGATGGGACGATTCCGCCCTACGACGAATACCTCGTCGGCGACAAGTAACGCGGCAGCAAGGAGGGCGACGCGCTAGGCGTCGACCATCTTGTAGCCAAGTCCCCGCACCGTCCGGATCATCCGGGGGGCTGCGGGGTCTTCTTCGATCCGGCCGCGGATGCGCTTGATGTGGACGTCGAGGGTCTTCGTGTCCCCCACGTAGTCCTCACCCCAGATGCGATCGAGGAGCTGGCCGCGCGTCAGGACGCGATCGGAGTTGCGCATGAGAAATTCGAGGAGTTCGAATTCGCGCAGCGGCATGTCGATGAGCTGACCATCGACCTCGACCTCGTGACGGTCAACGGAAAGCCGTACCCGCCCGACCTCGAGAACCTCTTCGTGGTTGACATGCTCGGAGCTGTGTTCCGAGCGGCGCAGGACGGCCGAGATGCGCGCGAGGAGTTCGCGATAGGAGTACGGCTTCGTGACGTAATCATCGGCGCCGATTTCCAGTCCGACGACCTTATCGATCTCCGAGTCCTTGGCCGTGAGCATGATGACGGGGACGTTGGAGGTTTTGCGGATCTCGCGGCATACCTCGGTGCCGGATAGGCCCGGCAGCATGAGGTCGAGCAGGATGACGTCGAAGTCGTCGGTGAAGGCATCGAGGGCGGCGATCCCGTCCTCGACGGCGACGACGTCGTAGCCATCTCGCGTGAGCGAGTAGGCCAGCGGCTCGCGGTAGGACCCTTCGTCTTCGACCACCAGAATGCGGGTCACAGGTGCTCCTTCGATTCGGCGTCGCGGCCCTTGGGGAAGGCGCGCGGGATGATCAGGGTGAAGGTCGAACCGCGGCGCGGCTCGGACCAGATGGTCACGGTACCGCCGTGATCGGCGGCGATGTGCTTGACGATGGAAAGGCCGAGCCCGGTCCCACCCGTATCGCGCGAGCGGGCATCGTCGATGCGGTAGAACCGTTCGAAGATACGGTCACGCTGGTCGAGCGCAACTCCGATGCCCTCGTCGACGACGGCGATGCGGACGACTTCCGCGTCGCCGGATACCCCGAGGTTGACGCGGGTATTGGGCTCAGAATAGCGGATCGCATTATCGAGCAGGTTGCGCACGGCGGTCATGAGCAGGCCCGGATCGCCATAGACCTGCAGGCCGGGAGTTCCGCCACTGACGAGTTCGACCTGCGCGCTGCTGGCCGCGACCCGGACGCGGTCGATCGCCTCGGCGACAACCTCATCGACCTCGACGAGGCTCGGTTTGACGAGCGCGTCGGGGCTTTCCAGCTGGGACAGCGCGATGATCTCCTTGACCAGCCGCCCAAGGCGGGTCGCCTCGCGCTTCATCCGGGAGGAAAAATGCTGCACGGCCTGCGGGTCTTCCGCGGAGTCGTGCACGGTCTCGGCAAGCAGGGCCAGCGCCCCGACGGGGGTCTTGAGCTCGTGCGAGACGTTCTGCATGAAGTCGCGGCGAGTGTTTTCCAACCGGACTTTTTCTGTCCGGTCGGCGGCCGCCAGCAGGATGCGGCCGCGCGGCAGGTGAGAAAACCGTAGCGTGAGGTAATACACGCTGGATCCTGCCAGGGTCGAGCGCGGCACCTCGACGTCCTCCTGGACGGCGGTATCGGTGGCGACCGCCCGCTCGAAAAGTTCGCGGACGCGACCATTGACCAGCTCATTGTCGACGACGAGGCCAAGAGAGACAGCCGTTGCATCCGCGCGCAAGACCTCGCCGGAGTCCTTCAGCAGCACAATCCCGCCGGAAAGGACCGCGAGGATATTGGACTCATCGGGGGTAATGTCCTCCGACGGTTCCGGATCCTTGCCGCGCATTTGGCGCTGAGAGAACCGGAATGAGGCGACGGCGACGGAGCCGACAAACAGCCCAAGGAGGGCCGCAATGATGGCTTGCCAAGGTGTGTCCACATCCGACACTGTAGGGGCAAAGTCGGGAGAAGTCCCAGCGCTTCCCATCGGTGACGTAATGTTCCCTGCCGGGTCACCTCGCGTTAACCTAGACATGGTCGACTAAGGCGTCGACACCCTCAGGAGATCAAGGAGCATGGTCCGTGCGTGCAATTTTCCGCCAGGAGCTTGAGCAGCTCGGCGACAACCTCATCGAGATGAGCCAGCTCGTCGCGACGGCCGTCCAGAAGGCCGCAAAGGCCCTCGCTGACTCCGATCTGGCGCTCGCTGAACAGGTCATCGAC
Organism: Bowdeniella nasicola; assembly: GCF_900107735.1. Lineage (GTDB taxonomy): Bacteria > Actinomycetota > Actinomycetes > Actinomycetales > Actinomycetaceae > Bowdeniella > Bowdeniella massiliensis. The sequence goes on from NZ_FNQV01000006.1 coordinate 67,033, forward strand.
GAAGACGAACAGATTAACGAGCTCGAGCGCACCGTCGACGAAATGTGTGTCTCGCTGCTCGCCCGCCAGCAGCCCGTGGCAACCGACCTGCGCGTCGTGGTCACCGGGCTCATGATGTCGACGACGCTGGAGCGTATGGGCGACCTCGCTCGCCACGTCGCCTACGTTGCTCGCGGCCGCTACCCACGCACTGCCGCGAGCGGTGACGTGCAAAAGCTGCTGAACAAGATGGGTAAGGCCGCCACCGAGATGGCCAAGCTCGTCGTCTCGCTGATGGAATCGCGCGACCTGTCGGAAGCCGCGCGGATCGAAACCGATGACGATCACCTTGACCAGCTGCACCGTGAGGTCTTTACTCGCGTGCTGAACAAGGACAATGAGCTCGATCGTCAGGAGCTCATCGACATCATCCTGCTCGCCCGCTTCTTGGAGCGCTTCGGCGACCACTGCGTCTCGCTGGCCCGCCGCACCTCTTTCCTCGTGACCGGCGACCTGTCGAACTCGGTATCGCTGCCGCTGGAAGAAGACGCGACGGACCCGCACGCGGGTTAAGCGCCTACGCAAAGGCGGGCCGGAAGCGATTGCTTCCGGCCCGCCTTGGTGTTGTGCGAGGTTACTTGCCCTGGTTCGCAACCGCCTGGATGGCCGCGGCGGCCGCGTCCGGATCCAGGTAGGTGCCACCCTTCTTGATGGGCTTGAGGTCCTCGTCGAGCTCGTAGACGAGCGGAATGCCCGTCGGGATGTTGAGCCCGGCGATGTCCTCATCCGAGATTCCGTCGAGGTGCTTGACGATCGCGCGCAGCGAGTTGCCGTGCGCGGCAACGATGACGGTCTTACCAGACTTCAGGTCCGGAACGATTTCCTCTTCCCAGTACGGCAGCATGCGCTCAAGGACGTCCTTGAGGCATTCCGTGCGGGGAATCGGCTCGCCGGCGTAGCGTGGGTCGGAGTCCTGGGAGAATTCCGAGCCGAGTTCGATCTCCGGCGGCGGGGTGTCATAGGAGCGGCGCCACTCCATGAACTTCTCCTCGCCGTATTCGTCGCGGATCTCCTTCTTGTTCTTGCCCTGCAGCGCGCCGTAGTGGCGTTCGTTCAGGCGCCAGTTCCGTTTGACAGGGATCCAGTGGCGATCGGCGGCGTCAAGAGCGAGGTTCGCAGTCGAGATCGCGCGACGCAGCAGTGAGGTGTGGAGGACATCGGGCAGAATGTTCTCCTTCTTCAGCAGCTCACCGCCCTTCTTTGCTTCCTCGACTCCCTTGTCGGATAGGGGAACATCCACCCATCCGGTAAAGAGATTCTTCGCATTCCAGTCGCTCTGGCCGTGCCGAAGCAGTACCAGTGTGTACGTCATTGGATTAACTCCAGATTCGGTTGACAGTAAAAAACAAAATTACGAGGAGGTCGCTTCGAGATAGCGTTCGCGAATATCGGCGGGAATTCGGCCACGGTCTGAAACCTTAATGCCTTCCTTTACCGCCCAGGCGCGAATCTTCGCAGCGTCGGACTGGCCGCGCGCATCGGATGCGGAGCGACGAGTAGCGCGCTGGCCGGGGCGGCGGCGCGCCTTTTCGATCCAGCCATTGAGCGACTCACGCAGTTCCCCGGCATGCTGATCGTTGAGGTCGATTTCGTAGGTGACTCCATCAAGGCCGAAGCGCACCGTCTCCGAGGCTTCACTCCCATCAATGTCGTCTATGAGCACAATGTGAACTTTTTGCGCCATGGGATCTCCTTTGTCGAATATGATTGCCCGCCCCTCAGTCTATTGCACCGCAATTAGTGAATTCAAAGAATTCGGACGATTCCTATTTCTTTGATGGCTGCTGAGCGTCAGCAATATTGTCCGGATTAGGATGGTCGGCCTCGTAGGTCTCTTCCATCTCTTGCAGCAAACGACGTTCGCGTCGATCTGCTTGAAAGATGAGGCGCATGACAAAAAAGAACAGGACGCCTACCGCTACCGGAGGAAAGATGGCGATGAGGTATTCCATGCCCCGATGATATCGCGATATGCAAGCGCCCCGCCCGGGTGGCCGGGCGGGGCGCTTGGGCTGGAGCCGCCTAAGGGAATCGAACCCTTGACCTATTCATTACGAGTGAATCGCTCTGCCGACTGAGCTAAGGCGGCGTCGCCGCAGTCGCCTGCGGCTCTCCCGACTTTAGCGAAAAGTGGGGAGCTTGGACAACTCAGGAACAGCGAGTTCCGTCACTAGGAACGGTGCCGTCGATGAGGAAGTCGTCCACGTGGTTGGCGATGCAGGTGTTCTTGGCGTTGTAGGCGGTGTGGCCTTCGCCCTCATAGGTCAGCAGATGGCCGTTTTCCAGCTGCTTGGCGAGGGCTTCGGACCACTTGTACGGGGTGGCCGGGTCGCCCGTCGTGCCCACGACGAGGATCGGGTTGGATCCGGAGGCCTTCAGCGCGGTGCGCTCGCGCGTCGACTTCACGGGCCAGTTCTCGCACTGTAGGTCGCCGTAGCCGAGGTCTTGGCCGAACAGCGGGGAGGCCTGCTCGATCGTCTTGGCTTCTTCGGCCCATTCTTCCTTCGTGCCGCGTACCGGGTAATCCAGGCAGTTGATGGCGGTGAAGGCCTCATCGGAGTTGGTGGCGTAGGTGCCGTCGGCGTTTCGGTCCGACATCATGTCGGCCATCATGAGCAGCATCGAGCCGTCCTGCTGGGTCATGGCCTGGGTCAAACCCATGGTCAGTTGCGGCCAGCTCTGCTGGGAGTACAGCGGCGTGATGACCCCGGTGATGCCAAGGGGCCGGGTCAGCATGCGGTCGCCGTCGCCGGTGGGCAGCGGGTTGGTGCGCAGCGAATCGAAGAAACGCTTGAGTTGCTCGATGCCATCATCGACGCTGCCCTTTAAGGGGCACTCGGAGCCGGCCTGGCAGTCGGCGATGTAGGCGCGGATGGACTTGTCGAAGCCCTCGGCCTGGCCGAGGGAGACGTCGAAGGACGTCGTGGCGGGATCGAGCGCGCCGTCGAGGACAAAGCGGCCGACGTTCTTGGGGAAGAGATCGGCGTAGGTGCCGCCGAGGTAGGTGCCGTAGGAAAAGCCGAGGAAGTCCAAGGTAGGGGCGCCGGAGATGACGGCGCGCAGGATGTCCATATCGCGGGCGGCGGAGACGGTGTCGACGAAGCCGAGGAGTTTGCCCGTCTTTTCGGCGCACTTTTCGCCGTAGGCCCGCGTCGCCGCGGCGGCGGCTTCGCGGCCGGCTTCGCTGGACAGGTCCGCATCCTCGGCGCGGTAGGCGTCGCGTTCGGCGTCGGACAGGCAGGAAACGGCGCTGGATTCGTTCACGCCGCGGGGGTCAAAGCCGGTGAGGTTGTAGTGCTCGCGCAGTTTCTTCGTCGCGAGGTGATTGACGTAATCCATCATCTGGACGCCGGAGCCGCCCGGGCCGCCGGGGTTGAGCAGCAGGGCGGGAGCGTCGGCGCCGGCAGAGACGAGCTGCTTGACGCGGATCGTGATGGTTTCGCCGTCCGGATTGGCGTAGTCCATCGGCACGGTGACATCGGTGCAGCGTAAGTCGGTGCCGCAGTCTTCCCAGGTGATCTGTTGGGAGTAGAACGTCTCGAGTCCCTCGGGTACGGCCGAGGAATCGGGCGTGCGCGTCGTCAGGGGGACACCGTCCGAGGTCGATGATTCGGAGGGTTTGGTCACGGTTGGCGTGGTGCATCCGGCGAGCAGGAGCGCCGCGGATGCGAGGCCGATGAGCAGCTTCGATTTCACCTTATCTACTGTACGGAAATGCGCGCCGGGCGTGAGTCATGCCTGGGGACGAATCGCGATGAGCATCGCCTCCACCGCCAGCAGTGGGGCGACGTTGGCGGCGAGGCGGCGGCGCGCGGTTTCCACGGCCGCCATCGTGGCGACAGAGCGCTCGAGGCTGCCGGCGGCGGCGAGGCGCTCGATGTCGGAGGCGAGATCGGCGTTGACGAGGTCGATGTCGGAGCCGAGTTGGCGCACGACGACGTCGCGGTAAAGGGAGAGGAGATCAACCATGATGCGGTCCAGCACGTCGCGCTGGAAGCGCGTGGCGCGGCGCTTGTGATCCTCTTCGAGCTGCTTGACGCGGGCGCGCACGGCCGGGGGCAGGCGCGTCGTGCCGTCTTCGACGCCGAGATCGCGCAGCAGCTTTTCCTTTTCCTTGCGGTCGCGTTCCTCGGTGGCGGCAGCCGCGTCGTCCTTGGCGAGATCGACGAGCGTCGTGGCAGCGAGGACGGCGTCGGAGACGCTGCGGATTTCCAGCGGGAGGCGCAGGATTGCGAGGCGGCGGGAGCGGGCGGCGTCGTCGGTGGCGAGGCGGCGCGCCATCCCGACGTGGCTTTGCGCGGCGCGGGCGGCAGCGCGGGCGATTTCCGGGTCGATGCCGTCGCGGCTGGCGAGCAGCTCCGCGATGGCGTCAACGGGTGGGATGCGCAGGCCGATGTGGCGGCAGCGCGAGCGGATCGTCATGATGACGTCCTCGGTGGAGGGTGCGCACAGCAGCCAGATGGTGCGCTCGGGGGGTTCTTCGATCGATTTGAGCAGGACGTTGGAGGTGCGCTCGAGCATGCGATCGGCGTCTTCAACGATGATGATGCGCCAGCGGCCGCCCGAGGGTGCGCGCTGGGCGACCTGGATGAGGCCGCGCACCTCCTCCATCGCGATGACGACCTTTTCCGTCGTGACGCGGGTGACGTCGGGGTGGGTGCCGGCCAGGACCTGGCGGCAGTTCTCGCAGCGCCCGCAACCTGCGGGCGTCTCGCGGCACTGCAGGGCGGCGGCGAACGCCGTGGCGGCAACCGAGCGGCCCGAGCCCGGGGGGCCCGTGATCAGCCAGGCGTGGGTCAGCGCCCCCTTGGTGGCGAGGGCATCGGTCAGTTCGGCGACGACGTGATCCTGACCGATGAGCGCATCCCACACGCTCATGGCCGGCCTGCTTTCAGGCGCGCGGTGACGACGGCCGCGACATTGGCGGCGATCGTCTCGGGCTCACGGGCCGCGTCGATGACGACGAACCGCTCCGGTTCGGCGGCGGCCGCGGCGAGGAAGTTGTCCCGCACGCGGGTGTGGAAGGCGAGCGGTTCCCGCTCGAGGCGGTCGGGTTCGCCGGTGCGGCGCGCGGCGCCGATGCGCGGATCGAGGTCGAACAGGATCGTCAGATCGGGCAGCAGCCCGTCCGTCGCCCACAGCGAGAGGTCGCGGATTTCCTGGGTGCCGAGCTCGCGGGCCGCGCCCTGGTAGGCGACGGAGGAATCGAGGTAGCGGTCTGATAGGACGATGGCGCCGCGCTCGAGCGCCGGGCGCACGATGCGGGCGACGTGTTCGGCGCGGTCGGCGGCAAACAGCAGCGCCTCGGTGCGGGCGTGGATGTGGCCGGAGTGCTGCATGAGGCGGCGTAGTTCCGCCCCGAGATCGCCCTCGCCCGGCTCGAAGGTGACACGGACGTCGTGGCCACCCTCGCGAAGCAGCTCGGCGAGCCGGCGAATCTGGGTGGATTTGCCGGCGCCGTCGCCACCTTCGAACGTGATGAACACGCGCGGCTCCTTAGCTCTTCTTCGTCGTCTTCTTCGCGGCTGTCTTCTTGGCGGGGGCCTTTTTTGCCGTCGTCTTCTTACGTGCGGGGGCCTTGCGCTTGGCGGGGCCCTTCGCGCGCTTTTCGGCGAGCAGCTCGTAGGCGCGTTCCGCTGAGATGCCTTCGACGGTCTCGGCGCGCGGGACCGTCACGTTAGTCGCGCCGTCGGTGATGTAGGGCCCGAAGCGTCCGTCCTTAATGACGACGGGCTTTTCCGTGGCCGGATCGGTGCCCAGCTCGCGCAGCGGCGGCTTGGCGGTCTGCCCGCGTCGCATCTTCGGCTGCGCGTAAATTTCGAGCGCTTCGGCCTCGGTGATCGTGAAGATCTGGTCTTCGCTGGTGAGCGAACGCGAGTCGGTCCCCTTCTTCAGGTAGGGCCCGTAGCGGCCGTTTTGCGCCGTGATCTCGGTGCCTTCGGCGTCCTTTCCAACGACGCGCGGCAGGCTCATGAGCTTCAGCGCATCCTCGAGGGTGACGGTGGAAAGGTCCATCGTCTTAAACAGCGAGGCCGTCTTCGGCTTGGGTTTACGCTTGGGCTTGGCCTCACCCTCGGCGGGTTCGGGTAGGACCTCGGTGACGTACGGCCCGAAGCGACCGTTCTTGGCGATGATCGTGTGCCCGGTGTCCGGGTCGACGCCGAGCTCGCGGCCATCATCGGCGCTTGCGGCCAGGAGTTCGCGGGCTTTGTCCTCGGTCAGCTCATCGGGGGCGATGTCCTCCGGCACGGAGGCGCGCTGCGGATCACCACCCTCGGCCGGGGCTTCGGCTTCCAGGTAGGGGCCGTAGCGTCCGACGCGCAGCGTGATGCCGGGAGCGATGTCGACGGAGTTGATCGCGCGGGCGTCGATGTCGCCCAGCCCTTCGACCAGGCCCTTCAGGCCGCTCGCGTCGTTTCCGGGCCCGAAGTAAAAGTCGGTCAGCCACTGGACGCGGTCCCGGTTGCCGGCGGCGATTTCGTCGAGGTCGGATTCCATCTCGGCGGTGAAGTCGTAATCGACCAGGCGCGAGAGGTTTTCTTCCAGCAGTCGCACCACGGCGAAGGCGAGCCACGTCGGGATGAGGGCCTGGCCGCGGCGGAAGACGTAGCCGCGGTCGGCGATGACGCTCATCGTCGCGGCGTAGGTCGAGGGCCGGCCGATCCCGCGCTCTTCCAGCGCGCGCACGAGGGAAGCCTCGGTGTAGCGCGGCGGCGGGTTGGTCGTGTGGCCCTCGGCGGTGACGTCGCGGACGGTGAGCAGCTGGCCACGCGTGAGCTCGGGCAGGCGAACGGATTCGTCGCTCGCCTTTTCGTTGCGCTTGGCGTCGCGGCCCTCTTTGTAGACGGCAAGGAAACCGCGGTGCGTGATGACGGTGCCGGAGGCCGACATTTCGACGTCTCCGACGCCCTCGACGTCGGCGGTGATGCGCACGGTATCGGTGTGGCCGGTGGCGTCGGTCATTTGGCTCGCGAGCGTGCGACGCCAGATGAGGTCATAGAGCTTCAGCTGCGCGCCCGAGAGCTGGCTGGCGAGTTCATCTGGGCTGCGGAAGGTCGAGCCCGCGGGACGAATCGCCTCGTGCGCCTCCTGGGCGCCCTTCGACTTCTTTTCATACACGCGCGGCTTATCCGCGACGTTAGCCGAGCCGAAAAGCTCGGCGGCCTGTGCGCGGGCGGCGGCGATCGCCTGGCCGGACAGCGCCGTGGAGTCGGTACGCATGTAGGTGATGTAGCCGTTTTCGTACAGCGACTGGGCCGTGCGCATGGAATCGCGCGCGCTCATGCGCAGCTTGCGGGAGGCTTCCTGCTGCAGCGTGGAGGTCGTAAAGGGAGCCGCGGGACGGCGCCGGTAGGGCTTGGTCTCCACCGCTGAAACGGCGACGGCATCCCGGCCGCCGGCCTCGCTCAGGCCCGTAGCGATGCGCTGCGCTTGCGCCTCGTCAAGGACGAGGACACCGGCGGACTGGGCCTTGTCACTCAGTGCCCCGTCGTCCGAAAAGTCGCGGCCAGTTGCCACCTTCGCGCCGTCGATGCTTGTGACGCGGGCGCTGAATTCCGGGTCGGCGTCCGGGGCCTTGAGCTCCGCGGTGATGTCCCAGTAGCTGGCGGCTACGAATGCCATGCGCTCGCGTTCGCGCTCGACAACGAGGCGCGTTGCGACCGACTGGACGCGGCCCGCCGAGATGCCAGCCTTGACCTTGCGCCACAGCAGCGGCGAAACCTCGTAGCCGACGAGGCGGTCGAGGATTCGCCGGGTTTCTTGGGCGTCGACGAGGCGGTCATCGACCTGGCGCGTCGCGGCCTTCGCTTCTTCGATCGCCTCGGGGGTGATCTCGTGGAAGACCATGCGCTTGACGGGAACCTTCGGCTTGAGTACCTGTAGCAGGTGCCAGGCAATCGCCTCTCCCTCGCGGTCCTCATCAGTGGCAAGAATGAGTTCGTCGGCGTCCTTTAAATAGCGCCGCAGTTCCGTGACCTTCTTCTTTTTATCCGAATCCACCACATAGTAGGGATCGAAACCCTCATCAACGTTGACGCCGAACTTGCCGTACGGACCCTTTTTCATGTCGGCGGGCAGTTCGGAGGGTTGCGGAAGGTCCCGGATGTGCCCCACTGAGGCCTCAACCTGATACCCGTCGCCGAGGTAGGCCGCGATGGTTCTCGCCTTCGCAGGAGACTCGACGATCACAAGGGAACGGGTGGCAGACACGGATCATCCTTCGCAGATATATAGAGGAACGGTCTAGGGGTTACCCTACACACCACCGCTGAGCATACGCCCTTTTGTGGCACGTGATCTCGCGCGGCTGCCTGCAGGCCCCGTCTCGATATGCTGCCTCATATGTACGACATCGACCCGCTCACCCTGCGCGAGCGCATCACGGATCAGGATGCCTTCGATCACGAACTTGCCCAGCTGCGGGCGGCGTTTGCTAACGGTTCGGACGTGCGCGCCCAGCTCGTGCCGATGCTACGGATCGCGGGTCGGCTCGATGAGGCCGAACGGATGGGACGCGACTACCTCGGGCAGCTCGATCCCGATGTCTCCCCCGCCCGCGCTCATGCAGCCCGGCTGCGCCTTGCCCACGTCCTGCAATATCAGGGCCGATTCGATGAGGCCCTCACACTGTTCGACGCTGTCGTCGCCGCCACCTCCGGATCGCTGCACGCATTCGCGTTGCAGCATCGCGGCAAGTGCCTCCTAGAATGCGGCCTCGCCCAACGCGACACCGTCCAACTTCGAGCTGCGCTTGCCGATCTGGAAAATGCCCACGCCTTGCGTCAGGCCCTGCAGGTTGCCGACGAGTTAATTGCGTCGTCTTCGCTCGCGGTCAATCGGGTGCGTGAGATCCTTCAATCCACCTCAGAAAACTAGTTATCCACAGAAAGCATCCACACCCGTGTGAACAAGTACCCAGTCATCCGGGAAAATCTGTGGATGAACCGTGGACAACCATGAGGATGGGTATTTTCTGCAGAATCTAGCGGAAATTTGTCTATAGCACACGGAGCCTAGGGCTCGCAACATCGCGGATAATCACACGGTTGTCCTCAGTTATCCACCGAGGTGTGGGCACAATACACACCTTTTGTAGGTGGTCTACTAAGACTTCGGCGCGCTGGCCGATTTCGTTGGCGCGAAGCCGCCCGTTAACCAGATGATTGCCACAAGGATGCCTGGAACAATCCATCCCGCGACCCCCAAAATCGTGGCGAGGGTCGTATTGAAGATGAGCGGGGCGGCGCCCAGAACGAAGGCTAGACCCGCCGCGGCGTTCAGTGCACCGTGCCCGATCGCGGCCGGCCACACCGAGTCGGTGCGCAGTCGGACCCAATACAACAGGGCGCCCACGAGGGTGCACATGCCCGTCATGGCGCCGGCGGCGACGATGGGGTTCGCGCCGGGATAGTTGTAGCCAAGCAGCAATAGCGGCAGGTGCCACAGTCCCCATGCGATGCCGGAGAACACGATCATCGGAAGCACGCCAAGGTGCGAGAGATGCGGCATGAGCCAGCCGCGCCAACCGATTTCTTCCCCGAGCGCCGGAATGATATTCAGCAGCGAGAAAAAGACAATCGAAATGATCTGCGCGACAAGCACCTCGTGCACGGTCGCCGGGATCTGCTCAATAGCCTCCGCATTGTTCTGCGCGAGTGCCTGCTCGACCATGATCGAGCTCAGCCCCGATAGATTGGCGAAATCGAAGCGGTACACCCCAAAAAGTGCCGAGGTCACGAGCGCGAGGAAGACGAGGACAATCATGCCGAGCCAGGCCAGCACAAAATAGCCGAAGAAGCGCTTATAGGGCCGGGTAAAACTCAGCCCGAGCCGCTGAAAGCCCGAGATCTGGCCGTCGCGACCCATGAGCGGATAGCGCTGGATCCAAAAGACGACGATGAGCGCGGCGATCATAGGGGTCGCCATAATCCCCACCGAGATCGGGATGAAAAACCCGTGCGAGAGTCCCGCACCCGAGGTGTACAGCGGCAGTGCGACAAGCCAAGCTAGGCCGAATGCGATCGCGATATAGGCGATCAGTGGGCGAGCAAAGCCCGCCGAGGGGGCACTCACGAGGCGAGCAGCGTCGCGACGAGCGAGGTGAAGAACGTCGCGCCGTCAGTTCCGGTGCGCGGCCCCAGCGGACCGTCGGGACCATAGCCGGCCTCCACGGCGTGCTCCGGGTGGGGCATCAGGCCGACGACGTTGCCCTGCTCGTTGGTGATGCCGGCGATGTCGTTGATCGAGCCGTTGGGGTTCATGCCGTGGTAGCGGAAGACGACGCGGCCGGCATCTTCCAGCTCGTCGATCGTCGCGGCATCGGCCACGAACTGTCCCTCGCCGTTCTTCAGCGGGATCGTGATCGTTTGACCGGGCGTAAAGCGGCAGGTGAAAGCGGTGTCGGTGTTTTCCACGCGAAGCTGCTGGTCGCGGCAGATGAAGTGCTGGTGATCATTTCGCACGAGGGCCCCCGGCAGCAGGTGCGATTCGCACAGCACCTGGAAACCGTTGCAGATCCCGAGGATCGGCATGCCGCCGCCCGCGGCGTCGACGACGGCGTCCATGACGGGGGCGAAGCGCGCGATCGCGCCGCAGCGCAGGTAGTCGCCGTAGGAAAAGCCGCCGGGCAGCACGATGGCGTCGACGTCTTGCAGGCCCTCGTCGGCATGCCACAGCGGAACGGCCTGGGCTCCGGTGAGGCGGATCGCGCGCAGAGCGTCGCGATCATCGAGGGTGCCGGGGAAGGTCACGACGCCGATGCGCAGTCGCGCTACGTCGGACTCGTTGAGGGAGACATCCGCGTTCAGGGCGCGGGGAGATTCAATCGGCGCGGTCAGATCGAGCCCGGGCATGGAGGAGGGGACAACCACGGCGCTAGTCCGCCTCGGTGGCTTCGACGCTGACGACGTCTTCAATGATGGGGTTGGACAGCGTGGATTCCGCGACGATGCGGGCGGCCTGCAAGTGCTCTTCGGTCACGTCGCCCTCGACTTCGAGTTCGAAGCGCTTGCCCTGACGCACGCCGGTAAAGGAGTGTTCACCGAGGCGCCCGAAGGCGGTGGCGATGGCCTTTCCCTGTGGGTCTAAAATCTCCGGTTTGGGCATGACGTTGACGATAATTCGACCCATTGTTCCTTCTTTTCGGGGTGCGGGGAAAAGGGAGTAACGCATAGCAGCCTAACGCCTCGCGCGGCTGCTGTCCGCGCGATCTCACGTGCCGGGAGCTAGAGGACGGGCTGGTGACCCGTGAGGCGTTCGAAGGCGTCGAGGTAGCGCTGGCGGGTGGCGGCCACGACGTCGTCCGGCAGCACCGGCGGCGAGGCGGTTCCGGCCTTGTCCCAGCCGGAGGCGGGCGAGCTCAGCCAATCGCGCAAGTACTGCTTATCAAAGGAGGGGGTGGCCTGCCCGGCCTCCCATTCTTCGGCCGGCCAGAACCGGGAGGAGTCCGGGGTGAGGACCTCGTCGCCGAGGATAATGCCCGCCTGGGTGGGTTCGGCGCGGCGGCCGAATTCGAACTTCGTATCGGCGATGATGATCCCGCGGGTGGCGGCGATCTCGGCCGCTGTCGTGTACAGCGCGATGGTCAGATCGCGCAGCTGCTCGGAGATCTCGTAGCCGAGCTTTTTCACCATCTGATCAAAGGTGATGTTCTCGTCGTGCTCCCCGACCGCGGCTTTGGCAGCGGGGGTAAAGATGGGCTCGGGCATTTTATCGCCCTCGCGCAGCCCGGGTGGGAGCGCGACGCCGCAGATCGCGCCGTCGCGGCGATACTCCGCGAGCGCCGAGCCCGTGAGATAGCCGCGGGCGACGCATTCGACGGGGTACATGTGCAGCTGGTGGCAGATCATCGCGCGGCCCTCGACCTCGGCGGGCACGTCGTAGGACACCACGTGGTTGGGGACGACGTTGCGCAGCTGATTGAACCACCACTGCGACATTTGGGTGAGGATCTTGCCCTTATCGGGGATTTCGGTGGGCATGACGTGGTCGTAGGCGCTGATGCGATCGGAGGCGACGACCAGGACGACGTCCCCGATGGGTGAGACGGAGGAGTCCTGCGGCACATAGAGATCGCGCACCTTGCCGGAATACATGTGCGCCCAGCCGTCTAGATCAAGCATGACCCGTCCCCGCTTCAGTGGTTAGAGATTCTCGTTCCATCGTGCCACGGTTGGCTCCCCGGTGCGGGGTCTGCTCGCATCCGGGACGACGATCGTCTCGGTTGCGGCAGCGATGTCTCGTCGATAGTGCGAGCCGCGCAGGCCGATGCCGGCGATCGTCTCGTACGCGTCGGCGCGCGCGGCCTCGATATCGGGGCCCCGACCGATGACGCCGAGGACGCGTCCCCCCGAGCAGATGAGTTCGCCGTCGCGCAGCGCCGTGCCCGCGTGGCGGAGTTTGGCCTCGACCTGCTCGGTGCCACTCACGCAATCCCCCGTCGTGGGGGTGGCCGGGTAGTTTTCGGCGGCGAGCACGACGACAACGGCGGCGCCGTCGTGCCAGCGCAGCTCCGGCAGCGTGGACAGGCTGCCCGTCGCGGCGGCGTAGAGCAGCTCGGGTAGCGAGGAGGCAAGCAGCTCGAGGACGACCTGGGTTTCCGGATCGCCGAAGCGCGCGTTGAACTCGATGACGCGCAGGCCCCGCGAGGTCAGCGCGAGGCCACAGTAGAGCAGGCCAGTGAATGGGGTGCCGCGGCGCGCCATTTCCTTCAGCGCCGGACGCGCGACGCGCTCCAGGACTTCCTCGGTGATGCCAGCGGGCAGCCACTCAAGCGGCGCATAGGCGCCCATGCCGCCGGTGTTCGGGCCGGTATTGCCCTCGCCGACGCGCTTGAAATCCTGGGCGGGCAGCAGCGCGACGGCGTCGGTGCCGTCGCACACGCAAAAGAGTGAAACCTCGGGGCCGTCGAGGTAGTCCTCGACGACGACGGCGCCGCCCGGGGCGGCGAGGCACTCGCGCGCGTGGGCCAGCGCGGCCTCGCGATCATCGGTGACTATGACGCCCTTGCCAGCGGCCAGGCCGTCATTTTTCACGACGTAGGGCGCACCGAAGGCATCGAGCGCGTCTTCGACTTCGGCCTCACTCGTCGCGAGGCGCGCCATCGCCGTCGGGATATCGGCTGCGGCCATGACGTCCTTGGCGAAGGCCTTGGAGCCCTCAAGCTGGGCGGCTGCCTTCGTCGGGCCGAAGGCCGGGATGTTTGCGGCCTGCAGCGCGTCAACGACGCCCGAGACGAGCGGGGCTTCCGGCCCGATGACGACGAGATCGATGGCGTGCTCGCGGGCGGCGGCAACGACGGCGTCGACATCGCACGGGTCGAGTTCGATGTTGGTGCCGACGGCGGCCGTGCCGGGGTTACCGGGCGCAATTAAGAGGAGCTCGGTCATCGGGTCGCGGGCGAGCGCGGCGGCGAGGGCGTGTTCGCGGCCGCCGGAGCCTAGCAGCAGGATTCTCACGCTTGCACACTACCAAGATGACGCGCCAAAGCCCGGGCCTACGGGCCTAGAAACCTGTCCCAGCTCACACTTGGTAGCGTGGTGGCATGCCGCAGGCGGTCTTCCTTGGTCTTTCGACGCTCGATGTCGTCCACGCCCGTAGCCGCGCGCTCGGCGCGAACGAGAAGGCCCGCGCAGCCGCGCAGTTCCTCGCCGCCGGCGGGCCCGCAGCGAACGCCGCTGTCACCGCTGCCGCGCTCGGCATCGACGCCACGCTCATCACCGCGCTCGGCGATCATCCGCTCGCCGATATCGCCCGGAACGACTTGAGACACCACGGCGTGCACGTCATTGACGTCGTCGAAGTGAGCGGTACTCCCCCACTGCCGCTGTCCCTCATCCGACTCGCCACCGCGAGCGCCGAGCGGTCGGTCTCCTCCCTCAACGATGGTGCGCTCGCTGCCGCGGTGCCGCCCGTCCTCCCCGCTGCGGCGCTCGACGTTGTGAGCGCGGCCGAGGCGATCCTCTTCGACGGGTACTATCCCGATCTCGCTCGCAGCGCCCTAGCCTCGCTGCCGGATTCGGCACGCATCGTCCTGGACGTCGGATCGTTCAAGGAGGTCTACCGCGATCTCGCGCCGCGCGCCCACATCGCGGCAGCCTCGGCCGACGCCTCGATCCCGGGCGCCACCGATCCGGCGCTCGGCCTCCTGGCGCTGGGCGCCGATGCCGCCATCATCACCGCGGGTGGCGAACCTATCCGTGTCGTGGAAGCCGGCGGCGAGGAGTCGATCGCGCCGCCAGCGGTTGCTGCGGTCGACACGCTCGGTGCCGGCGATGCCTTCCACGGCGCCCTGCTCGCCGCCGCCCTGTGCCGCCCGCGCGAGCACCTGTCCTGGCAGGTCGACTTCGCCGCCCGCGTCGCGTCCCTGCGCACTACCGTCCTCGGGCCACGCGCCTGGCTCGATTCGCCCACCATCGCCACCTTTGCTGGAGAACTCACCTCATGACGTTGCCGTCCCTGCTGCCCACCCCCACCTCCGTCACCGATCTCGGAGGTACCCTGCCGCTCGGCACGGCCGTCGCGATCCACGCCGCCGAGCTACCCGGCGAGGCCGACCCGGTCGGGATCCTCACCCAGCGGCTGCGCGCCACCGCGGGCCTTTCCATCACGAGCGACGCCGACGTCCCGATCACCTTCGCGCGCGAAGATGCGCTGGCCGAGGAGGCCTACCGCCTGCGCATCGATACCACCGGCGTCACGATCACCGCGAGCACCTCGCGCGGCGCCCTCTGGGCCGTCCGCACCCTGTGCCAGCTTCTGCCGCCCGCGATATTCGGCCCCGGCCCCATGCCGTATAACGCCCTCACCCTGCCGCACGTCGAGATCGTCGACAAACCCGCGCATGCCTGGCGCGGCGCCCACCTAGACGTCGTGCGCCACTTCTTCACGGTCGACGAAGTCCTGCGCTACGCCGAGCTCGCCTCCCAGCACAAGCTCAACCGCCTCCACCTGCATCTGACGGACGACCAGGGCTGGCGCTTGCCCATCGCCGCCTACCCGCGCCTAACCGAGGTCGGTGCCTTTCGCGACGGCACGATCCAGGGCAGCCACCGCCAACTTGAGAACAACGGCGACGTCACGGAGCACGACGGCATCCGCTACGGCGGGGGCTACACTCGTGCCGACATCGAACGCATCGTCACCGAATGCGCACGCCTCGGCCTGATAGTCGTCCCCGAGATCGACATGCCCGGCCACATGCAGGCCGCCATCGCCGCTTACCCCGCGCTCGGCGTCGACGGCATCAGCCACGGCGTGCACACGAGCTTCGGCGTGTCCAATCACGTCCTGAACCTCTCCGATGACTCGCTGCAGTTCTGCCGCACCGTCCTTGCCGAAACCGCCGAGATGTTCCCCGGCTCGCCCATCCACATCGGCGGCGACGAATGCACCACCGTCGAATGGGAAGAATCCGAGTCCGTGCGAGCGGATCTCGCTCGCCGCGATCTCACCCCCGATACCGCCCAGGCCTGGTTCTTCCACGAGATGATCTCCCACGTCAACTCCCTTGGTCGCCCCGCGATCGTGTGGGACGACGGGCTCGGCGTGCCCCCACCAGCAGAGCGCGAACTGACCGGCGACGTCATCGTCATGTGTTGGCTCGACGCCAGCTACGGCGTGGCCGCGGCCGAAGCCGGCTACCCCGTCATCATGACGCCCTACCGCTCGACCTACATGAGTTTCGGTCATCACGAGGCCGACGACCTGCCCGGCGAGCAGCTCTCCTTTAAACCCGCCCTCACCATCGACACGGTCGCGAGCTACACGCCCTACGCCGAGGGCCTGAGCGAGGAGGCACGGTCCCGGATCCTTGGCGGCCAGTTCTGCCACTGGACCGAATACACTCGCTCCTACGCGCGCGTCGAGCACCTGTCCTACCCGCGCGGTGCCGTCATCTCCCACATCCTGTGGTCGGGCGAGATCACGGATCGTGAGAGCTTCCTCGACGACGTCTTAGCTCCGCACCTCGAGCGTCTAACCGCGGGGGAAGTGAATTTCGCACGGAACTGGCGCTAAGGTGCGAAATCTCTTGGCGCCATAAATCCCTTGGCATCTGACTCGACGACTCCGATCAAGGACGCCTTTTCGATCTCGCCACCAATATTCACCCTCTCCGGCCCTGGGGACATCACCATTTGCGAAACGGACGAACTGTTCATCGAGAAAGAATCCGATGGGGAGGAGTTCGACACCTGCTAACGGGCGGGGAACAAGACCAGGGGCCCGGGTCGACAATGGCTGTCAACCCGGGCCCCTGGTGCGTTGAGCTAAGGCTCAGACCTTACTCGGACTTGGCTGCTTGCAGGCGCTCGCGCAGCTTGGTCAGCTGCTCGTTGACCTCGGCCGGGACGTGGTCACCAAACTGGGCGAAGTAGCCCTCGGTGTCGTCGGTCTCGGCAAGCCACGCCTCGGGATCGATGGCGAAGAGCTTGTCCCAGGTCTCCTGATCGAGGTCCAGGCCCTCGAGGTTGAAGTCCTCGAACTTCGGGTAGCGACCTGTCGGGCCATCAATGGCCTCGACCTCGCCCGCGACGCGGCGGACAATCCAGTCCAGGACGCGCGAGTTATCGCCGAAGCCCGGCCACAGCCAGTTGCCCTCCTCGTCCTTGCGGAACCAGTTGACCTGGTAGACGCGCGGGAACTTGTCGCCAAGCTCGTTCTGCATCTCGATCCAGTGGCCCCAGTAGTCGGCCATGTTGTAGCCGCAGAACGGGAGCATCGCGAAGGGATCGTGACGCAGCGAGCCAACGGAGCCTTCCGCTGCGGCGGTCTGCTCGGAGGCAACGGAGGCACCGATGAAGACGCCGTGCGCGCCCTCGTACTGTTCGGCAACGAGCGGCACGTTGGTCGCGCGGCGGCCACCGAAGAGAATCGCGTCGACCGGAACACCCTGCGGGGCTTCCCAGTCGGGGCAGATGATCGGGCACTGCGCGGCCGGCGTGGTGAAACGCGAGTTCGGGTGCGCGGCGGTGGTGGTGGACTCCGGGGTCCAGTCGTTACCGTGCCAGTCGATCAGGTGATCCGGGGTCTCGCCGTCGATGCCTTCCCACCACACGTCGCCATCGTCGGTCAGCGCGACGTTGGTGAAGATGGTGTTCTCGCGCATGGTGTCCATCGCCATCGGGTTCGTCTTGTAGGACGTTCCCGGCGCGACGCCGAAGAAGCCGGCCTCGGGGTTGATGGCGTAGAGGCGACCATCCGGGCCCGGACGCATCCAGGCGATGTCGTCACCGATGGTCTCGACCTTGTAGCCCGGGATGGTGGGCTGCAGCATGGCGAGGTTGGTCTTACCACAGGCCGACGGGAAGGCCGCGGTCACGTGGTACTGCTTGCCGGACTTCTCGTCGGTCAGGCGCAGGATGAGCATGTGCTCTGCCATCCAGCCGTCCCGGCGGGCCATCGTCGAGGCGATGCGCAGCGCGAAGCACTTCTTGCCGAGCAGGGCGTTGCCACCGTAGCCGGACCCGTAGGACCAGATCTCGTTGGTCTCCGGGAAGTGGGTGATGTACTTTTCGTCGTTGCACGGCCAGGTGGTGTCTTCCTGCCCGGGCTCCAGCGGCGCACCGACGGAGTGAACGGCCGGGACCCACGGCTTGCCTTCACCGATGAGCTTGAGAGCTTCGGTGCCCATGCGGGTCATGATCCGCATGTTGACGACAACGTAGGGCGAGTCGGTCAGTTCGATGCCGAGCTGGGAGATCGGTCCACCGATGGGGCCCATCGAGAACGGAATGACGTACATCGGGCGACCGCGCATTGCGCCGTCGAACACGCGACGAAGCGTGTCCTTCATTTCCTTCGGATCTGCCCAGTTGTTCGTGGGGCCTGCATCTTCTTCCTTCTCGGAGCAGATGTAGGTACGAGATTCGACACGCGCCACATCGGACGGGAGCGAACGGGCCAGGAAGCTGTTGGGGCGCTTTTCGGGGTTGAGGCGGGTAAACATTCCCGACTCGACCATCTCGCTGGTGAGGCGATCCCACTCTTCGTCCGAGCCATCGACCCAGATGACTTCTTCGGGCTTGGTGAGCTCGGCTACCTGAGCGACCCAGTCGACGAGTTCCTTGGGAGCAATTTCGGGTGCGCCTTCAGCGATCTGAGTGGCGTCTACGGTCATTTTCTCCTCCATCATTGCCTTCGGGGGCGGTTCCTCCGAGGCGGGGTGTTGAGACCAGGTTGTTCCGCTGTGAACCATCTTTCCGCGCCCAACTCCCAGTTATCGGAGACGAAGGGCCCAGATGGCACCTCTGACGTAATCATTGTTTCAGCAAATCGGACGAATTGCACTGTACTCACCTGAGTATTTGGCACGATTTCGCGGATTTGCTGATTCCCGCGAATTTTCGCAAACCCGAAACTCCATCCGTGTTTCGCCTCACAGCGAACCAGCGAATGGCACAACCGAGACTCTTGTTGTGTCGCATCAAAGCCATCGATTGTGGGAGATTGACTTCATATCGCCCGAAATCAGCCTTTCGCCACCACAACTTCACCCATGAGTTGCTCTATTGACACGAGATCAGACCTTGGCCGTGGAACAATCGCACCATGGTTACAACCAAATCACACCCCTCGTACCGGCGGCTGTGGGCACTGCTCCTGCTGCCCCTCATGCTTGTCCTCGCGTCCTGCGAGATGAAGGCCAATACTGAGTTCTTCGAAGACGAAACTGCAGAGGCCTCCGTGGAGATGGCCCTGCCCAAGGCCCAGGCCAACATGTTCGGCATGACCGACTGTGAGGCCATGAAGACCCAGATCGATCAAAACGGTGGCGGCGATGACGCCACCGTGACCGATAAGTCCAATGACTCCGAGCTTCGCTGCGTTA
This sequence comes from Bowdeniella nasicola, assembly GCF_900107735.1. Classification (GTDB taxonomy): domain Bacteria; phylum Actinomycetota; class Actinomycetes; order Actinomycetales; family Actinomycetaceae; genus Bowdeniella; species Bowdeniella massiliensis. Next base: position 85,901 of record NZ_FNQV01000006.1, read on the forward strand.
TCTCCAGCGGTCGCAACCCCATCAGCGAGCTGGACGGCGATATGAAGGCCGAGGTCAAGAACGGCAAATACATCGTGACCGCTGAAGGTGATGAGTCCGTCGATACCTCGATGCTGGAGGGATTCCTCGGAGGCGGCGCGTTCTCCTTCACCTTCACCTTCCCCGGCAAGGTTGAAAGCGTGACCGGCGACATCGCCGAAGACGCCTACACGATCGATGGAAATAAGGTGGAAATCTCCAACCCGGTCGCGGTGAGCAAGGGCTTCGTCATTACGGCGGACGCCACCGGCACCTCCTCCTCGTCCAACCTGTGGCTGATCCTCGGCATTATCCTTGGCCTCCTGGTCATTGGTGCCATCGTCTTCTTCATCTTGAAGGGCCGTAAGAAGCCGAACGGTGACGCAGGTGCCGCCCCCTATGGTGCTCCCCCCACAGCGACGGATCCGGCAGCTCCCTACGGAGCCCCGGCGCCGAGCAGCGAGCAGCCGACCTCGCCCTACGGAACCGCTCCCCAGGGCTCGAACGCCACCTATGGCAAGGGTGTTCCGGCAGAGAACCAGCCCTATTCATCTCCGGCCGCGCCGGACACGCCGTTCTCCCCCTACGGCCAGCCGCCGTCAGGTGAGGGTCAGCCCTCGGAAGACCAGCCGTTTGTCGCACCCGCGGATCCGGGCGCGCCGGGCGCGCCGGTCGCTCCGCAAGCCCCGCAGGCGCCGCAGCAGCCGGTAAGCCCGCAGACCCCGGTTACCCCGGAGACCCCCACGACGCCGGAAACTCCGATTAACCCGGGACCTCCGCGCAGCACCGAGGAGTCGCATGGCACGGACCCGGTCCTCGGATTCGAGGAGCCACGGGCTGATGGCCAGAATCCGGATGATCCGAATCGCAGCTAGCTAGCAAGCGCTCGGGCGGGACAGTTTCGTAACTGTCCCGCCCGTTTGCGTTATGTCGTGACTACGCGCCCGGCACGAGGGCGTGCCGCACGATCGTGGCATCGCGGCTCGGCCCGACTCCGATAGCCGAAATCCGGCACCCGGAGATCGACTCGAGGTATTCCACGTAGGCGCGCGCCTTTTCCGGCAGCTCCTCGAAGCTGCGGCAATGGCTGATGTCTTCCTTCCAACCGTCCAACATCTCGTAGATCGGCTTGGCATGGTGGAAGTCGGACTGCGAGGCAGGCATTTCTTCCACTCGCGTCCCGTCAATGTCATAGGCGACGCACACCGGGATCTCGGCGTAATCAGAGAGCACATCGAGCTTGGTCATAACGAAGTCGGTGAGTCCGTTGACGCGCGCGGCGTAGCGAGCGATGACGGCGTCATACCACCCGGTGCGGCGGGGCCGCCCGGTCGTGACACCGAATTCGCCGCCCGCCTGACGCAGTCCCTCGCCTACCTCGTCGGTAAGTTCGGTTGGGAACGGGCCTTCCCCGACGCGGGTGGTGTAGGCCTTAATGACGCCGATAACGCGATCAATGCGCGTGGGTCCGACGCCCGATCCGGTGCACGCACCGCCCGCCGTCGCTGAGGAGGAGGTGACAAAGGGGTAGGTCCCGTGATCGACGTCGAGCATGGTTGCTTGGCCGGCTTCGAACAAGACCGTCTTGCCTTCGTCGAGCGCCTTGTTCAGCTCGAGGGTCGTATCAGCGACCATGGGCCGAACCCGCTCGGCGTAGGCCAACAGTTCCTCGGTCACCCGGTCCACGTCAGCGGCCCGTCGGTTATAGACCTTCACGAGCAACGAGTTTTTATTCTCGAGTGCGCCCTCGACCTTTTGCCGCAAGATCGAGGCGTCAAACAGGTCTTGAATTCGGATGCCGACGCGGTTCATCTTGTCCGCGTAGGTCGGGCCGATCCCGCGGCCCGTCGTGCCGATCTGGCGCTTGCCCAAGAATCGTTCGGAGACGCGATCGAGGGTCCGGTTATAGGAGGCGATGACGTGCGCAGAGGCGGAGATCTTCAGCCGCGAGATATCGACCCCGCGGGACTCGAGCGCCTCGAGTTCTTCGAACAGCACCTGAAGGTCGACGACAACGCCGTTGCCGATCACGGGGGTGACGCCGGGCGAGAGAATGCCCGAGGGCAACAGGTGCAACGCGTACTTTTCACCATCGACGACGACGGTGTGGCCGGCGTTATTGCCGCCATTAAACTTCACCACGTAATCGACGTCAGAACCGAGCTGGTCCGTCGCCTTCCCTTTTCCTTCGTCGCCCCATTGGGCACCAACGACGACAATGGCTGGCATAGCCTTCTCCCTTCGGGTTTCGGCACAAACGCCGAATAACGCACGGCCCTAAGGTTACTCGCAATCACACTTCGATGCGGGCCCACACCACTTTTCCGACCGGAGTGGGGCGCCAACCCCAATCACCGAGCCGGTCAATAATGTGCAGGCCGAACCCGCCGACGCTCTCGTCGCTCGAGCGGCTACGCGAGCGGTGACGGTGGCGCGGCGGCGTCGGGTTCGCGTCCTCGACCTCGATCCGCACTCCCCCATCAGTCTCCATGATCCGCAGTCCGACCGTGCCCCAGCCGTGCAGCACTGCATTGGACACGAGCTCCGAGACGGTGAGCAGTACGGACTCCTGGTTCTCAATTCCCCACTGGCGCAGTGCGCGGGCGCAATACTCGCGCGCTTGGGAAGCTGCCGCCGGATCGGAGACGAGCTGCCACCGCCGGGCCCGAGCACCCGGGCCTTTGCGCTTGCCGCCGGGGATCCGCACGACGACGACGGCGACATCGTCTTGCGCATCTTCGGCCAGATCCATAATCTCCTCGCCGAGCCCCGCGGCATCCGGCGCCTGCGATTCGCCAAGGGCCTTGCCAAGGACCGACAGGGCGAGGCGCATGTCGTGTCCCCGACGCTCAACCAGGCCGTCGGTGAAAAAGATCAGGGCGTCGCCCGGCTGGGCAATATGAGTCTCAGCGATGCGTTCACCCGAGGGGAAGCCGAGCAGACCCGCGCTTGTACAGTCCAGGACCTGCGCACTCTCGGCGCTCACATGGATCGCGGGCACGTGCCCCGCGCGCGTGCACGTCACCGTCCACGACTTATCGGCATTTTGAACCATCTGAGCGATGATGAGGGACGCCGTGCGAGAAAGCCTCAGCCCCTGGATTGCCGCATCAACATGAGTGACCAGTTCGTTCGGCGAAAGCTCCTGACGCGACAGCGCCTGGATGACCGTGCGAATCTGACTCATCGCGACGACCGACTCGACATCGTGACCGACCGCGTCCCCCAGGATGACCGAAATCGAGCCGTCCTCGCGTGTCGCGATGTCATACCAGTCGCCACCGACCTGGGCGAAGGTCGAGAGCGGTTGATAGTAGGTCCAGATGTCAAGGCCGCGCACCCGAGATTGGGCCGGCAGCATGGAGCGCTGCAGCGATTCGGCTAGGACGTGCTCGCGATGGTAGAGCTCGTAGTTTTCCATCGCTACCGACACCCGTCGCGCCACGAGGTTCAGGAGCGCCCGAAGACCGTCCTTGGGCGGACCAAGGATGGCATCGGGCTCACCGTGCTCGCTTGTCGTCGGATGCGTTTTCGTGATGAGGACGCCGCGCGACCGTCCCTCGCCCGCGGCAGTTGTCACGAGGACCGTGAGGGGCTCTTGGGGATCGTCAGCGAAGGCGGCCCGCACTCGGCCGGAGGGCGAATCTGGGTCGACGTCGCCAGGAATCGTGAGCTGGACGGTACCAGCCTCGTTGTCGAGCCAGATCGTAAACAGTGGATCAGCCAGCGCAACCGGATCGCGCACATCACGCGCCTCTTCACGGTCGGCCTCGAAACCGATCGAGCGCATGAGTCCCTTACCGCGGCGCATCGTCATGAACTCGGCGCGCGCGACAACGTTGCGCTGCAACAGGTCCGCGATCGTTCCTAGTACCTGCTCAGCGGGGACATTGGCGAGCAGCTCCGAGACTCGCGAGACGAGAACCAGATTCTGGTTAGCCTGGCGTTCGATCTCGGAACGGAAGGCCGCCAGCGTGGAGCGGTCGGATACCTCCTGCATGACCGGGTTCACGATGGCGGTCAGGACCCACAAGTGGGCCCACGGGCCTGCACTTGGCAAGCGACGGAAGGACACCTGGGTCCACACGTGTTCGCCGGTAGGACGCGTGAAGATCAACGGTTGGGAATCGATGGAGGTGACGGCAGGTTCGGTCATCTGCATCATCTGGCGTCCCCCGCCCACGCCGCGCAGAGCCTCCACTCCGAGGAGTTTGAGGTTGTCGAGTGACATGCCGGTCTGGTCTTCGAACACGGCATTGCACCACAAAATCGCCCAGCCTTCATAGGAGCTATGGGCGGCAGGGACAGCGCTGAACATGCTCGCGCTTTCGCTGTCAGCCTGCACCGGATCGAAGTATCCGAGGATCGCGGTAGGGATAGCTAGCGCATTAAGTACATGTGACGATTCGATAAACTCTGGCACGCCGCTGTCATCTTGTTCCATTTTAATCCTTCCGCGGCGTATCCTGGTCCCACTTGCCTGCTCTCCCTAACTATGTCACTGACATGGATCTGAGGTTAACAGTGACCGAATCGCCCGACCTGCGCGCCCCCTCCAGCGCTTCGAGCGACCCCGGCTCTGCTTCTGTCATGATGGCTGCTAAGCGGACCCGACTGATCCTCTCTGGCGCTATCGATCTCACGATGGTCTCAGAGTTTTCCGAAGCTGTCGCTGAATGCCTCGAGCGTGCCCTGCCGCTCGATGTCGACCTGCGACACGTCACCTTTATGGATTCCTCTGGTGTCGCCACGCTCTCGCGCCTGGTCACCAAAGACTCCCCGGTGCAGCCCGTTCGTATGATCAAGCCGCCGGACATGGTCCAGTTCCTTCTCGACGTCACTGGCCTTGCGAGCCAGGTGGAGATCCTGCAGGAGGATCCCGGCTTCGAGTCAAACTAGTCGGTCACGACAACCGCTGCCGACCGCGGCGGAACCACCAGGTGACCCGTCACCTTGGAATCGGAGATGAGGTCTCGACCGCAGATCCCGGCCACCTGAGCGGCCGCATCCCCATGGTTAAGTAGGAAGACAGCAGGTCCGCGACGAACAGCCTCCACCCCGGCCGGAGCCTCAATACGGTTTCCGGCAATCCGGGTACGCGCCTCGGCGACGCGTAGCAGCGCCGCGCGACCAGCGCTATCGAGATCCGTCGCAACGTAAGTGCCGCCGCCCTCGCCACACGATCGATACGTGATCGCAGCCAAGCCATCGAGATCGAGCCCGACGAACGTCGCAAGGACGTCGACGTCATCATCGATGCTGAGTTCTTCTGCCCAGTACTCCCCGGAGATCGCAGGACGCGGGCTCGCTATGGCATCAAGCACCCGGAACAGTGGCGTGCGCGGATCGACGTCAAGCTCGACCCGGTCTATCGCAGACGTCGCCGTCATCGCGGCGGAGATGGCATCGACCCGCGGATCCACGAGGTCGTTGACTTCGCCGCCGGGCAGGCAGTGATCGACGACCCGGACTCCCAGCAGCTCGCTCAGCACGCCGGCGTAGCCGCCCGTTGCGGCTCGACCGGTCTCATCCAAGACCGCAGTTGGCGCCGTCACGATGATCTCGGCTCCCGACTGGGCGGCCTCGAGCAGCTTCGATGCCGTGTCCTTCGACATGGCAAAAAGCTCCGGGACGATGATGACGCAATAGCCAGAGAGGTCCGAATCGGGGAAGACGAAATCGACGGGGTATCCGCGTTCAAAAGCAGTGCCATGCCAGGCTGCGATCGCTTCTAGCGTGCGATTAGGTCCCGGCCCAATGGCTGCGGCGCGGTGCCACTGGCTCTGCCAGTCCATCAAGAGGGCAACCTCGGTTGGCACCCTCGTGCCGACAATCTCGCCCATCCGCGACAGTACGTCGCCCAGGCCCACGACGTCCCGCCAGATTCGTGAATCGCGTCCCGAGTGCGGGACCATCGCCGAGTGGAAGGTCTCGGCTCCGCGCACCGACTGGCGCCACTGGAACTGGCAGATGGCATCGGCGCCGCGAGCCACGCGCTGCAGGCTTTGCAGAGCGAACGAGCCGGGACGCTTTCTGGCGTTGCGCTCGCGCCATTGGACCGCGGCCGTTGTTTGCTCCAGCAGATAGAACGGCTGGCCGTCCTTCAGTGAGCGCATAAGGTCGGAGACGAGGGCCGTCTCGCGGGCCGCGAACACCGAGTTCGGATCCGGGTAGGAGTCATCGGAGATGACATCGATGTGGGGCGCCCACGCGCGGTAGTTGGTGGGCGGGAACAAGCCCATGAAGTTCGTCGTGACCGGAGCATCCGAGTGCTCGCGAATCGCGGCCTTTTCTGCCAGATAGCAGGCGAGCATTTCGTCGGAGGAAAATGCCCAGAAATCGTTAACCTGGCCAGGATTCTTCAGCGTCGGGGTGGCGCGCGGCACGTCGACCTGGTCGAAAGACGTGTAACGCTGGGCCCAAAAATCGGTCCCCCACGCCTCGTTCAGCGCTTCGATATCGCCGTATTTTTCTTCCAGCCAGGTCCTGAACGATCGCGCCGAGTCCGGGCAGTAGCAGTGGGCGGAATGGCAGCCGTATTCGTTCGAGATGTGCCATAGCCGCAGGTTCGGGTGGTTGCCGTAGCGTTTGGCAAGTTCCCCGGCCAGGCGCGAGGCGTAGCGTCGAAAAACGGGCGAGGAGAGGCAGAAGTTCTGCCGGGATCCGTGGCCGAGCCGCACGCCGGTTTCGGTCATCGGGAGGATCTCTGGATGCTCGATGGTCAACCAGGCAGGGGGCGAGGCAGTGCCCGTCGCGAGGTCAATTCCAATCCCCGCGTTCGTCAGGCGCTCGATGATTTCATCGAGCCAGCCAAAGGAGAACTCACCATTCGCGGGCTCGAGCCGCGCCCAAGAAAAGATTCCGATCGAGACGAGGTTTACTCGGGCTTCCACCATTTTCTCGATGTCATCGAGGTGGATGTCGGTGGGCCACTGTTCGGGGTTGTAATCGCCGCCGTACAACATTTCTGCCATGCCTCCACCATAGGCTCGGTAAGGCAACGAGTTGACCTTCACACCACAGCAAAGCGGCCCGCACCGGACGTCGGTGCGGGCCGCTTTGACAGATTCGGGACTGACGTCCTTACATCTTGGTGCCGGCGGAGCCGAGGCGCTCACAGGCCTCGACGACGCGGGCGGCCATGCCGGCTTCAGCAGCCTTGCCCCACGCACGCGGGTCGTACTGCTTCTTGTTGCCGACCTCGCCGTCGATCTTCAGGACGCCCTCGTAGTTGGTGAGCATCCAGTCGACGACCGGGCGGGTGAAGGCGTACTGGGTGTCGGTATCGACGTTCATCTTGATGACGCCGTTGCGCACCGCGGTCGCGATTTCTTCGGCGGAGGAGCCGGAGCCACCGTGCATGACGAGGTCGAAGGGCATGTCCTTGCCGATCTTCTCGCCAACTTCCCTCTGGATATCGCCGAGGATTTCGGGACGTAGCTTGACGTGTCCGGGCTTGTACACGCCGTGGACGTTACCGAAGGTCAGGGCGGTGATGTAGCGGCCGTTCTCGCCGGTACCAAGGGCCTCGACGGTCTTCAGGCCGTCTTCGGCGGTGGTGTAGAGCTTCTCGTTGATCTCGCCAACGACGCCGTCTTCTTCGCCACCGACGACACCGATCTCAACTTCCAGGATGATGTTGGCGGCGTTGCACAGCGCCAGCATTTCCTGCGCGATCTCCAGGTTCTCGTCCAGCGGAACCGCGGAGCCGTCCCACATGTGGGACTGGAAGATCGGCTCACGGCCGGCCTTGACCTCTTCGGTCGACATTTCGATCAGCGGACGGATCCAGCTGTCGATGTTCTGCTTGGCGCAGTGGTCGGTGTGCAACGCAACGGTGACGTTGTAGTTCTTGGCAACCTCGCGCGCGTAGGCCGCGAAGGCGAGCGAGCCAGCGACGCGGTCCTTCTTCGTGGAACCGGACCAGTACTCAGCACCGCCAACCGACACCTGGAGGATGCCGTCTGAGCCGGCTTCCTCAAAGCCCTGCAGCGCGGCCGTCAGGGTCTGGGAGGAGGTGACGTTGATGGCCGGGTAGGCGAACTTGCCGGCTTTCGCGCGGTCAATCATCTCGTTGTAAGTCTCGGGATTTGCGATGGGCACAGGGGCCTCCTATGTAACGCGAATAGTTCCGTGCCCTATTCTTCCACGCATCGCGAGCGTGTCGAGTAGGACCATGAGCCCGTTTTCACGATCTGGACGATTTTTCTAAATCGCCCAATTGCGACGCGCACTACACACATCACATTCTTAATTCTGTCGAACTGTCGACGGAAAAATTGTCCGGAAAATATCCTGAGATCATGCGCCGCAGTGCTCTATCCCCTACCCGCCGGGCCCATGAGGATCAGCTGCTAGAGCTTCTGCGCCATCATGGACCTCTCACGCGCGGTCAGTTAAGCGAACTGTCCGGCATAACGCGCTCCACCGTCTCCGAGATCGTGACGGACATGCTCAACCGCCGGGCCATCACGCTCGATGGCAACGACACCGAGTGCCCCGGTCGGGGCCGTCGCGCCGAGCGGATCGCCCTGGACCCCAGCGCCGGCCAGTATCTCGGCATCGAGTTCGCACACGATGGTGCGTGCTTTCAACTCGCCAACGCCTCACTTTCCGTGATCGCGCAGCGCCATTGCATCTACCCCTTCAATGCCCCCTGGGATGTTCGCCTTCGTATGGCGCGCCAGACGATCGATGAGCTCTCGGACCTGCCCCACAACGGCCAACGTCGATCGCTACAGGACGTCATCCGCGAGACCATCCACGCGGCACTCAGCCCGAATGCAACCGTCGTCGTCCAAAATAATGTGCAGCTCGCCGCGCCTCCGCCAGCGCGCTGCTTGCTGCCGCGAGCGAAGTTGGCATCGCCGTCGACTCGCTGTCGGACCTCGTCATCGCGGGCGAGGTCTTTGCCCCGCTGCCACAGCTGTGCGAGGGGATTATTGAGCGCGTCCGCTCGGTGCCGCTGACCCGGCGATTTGGCAACCTCGGACTGCGCAAACCAGACATCGTCATTCATGCCGGCGCGCTCGGCGGGATTCAGGCAGTGGTCGCTCTTCCGCGCCTGCCGTTTTCACCGCCCGACGCCAATCACCTAACTGCGGCACCGGTCCCGCTCAACCGGACTATGATGCGGTAAATACCACGTTTTCGCCCAGGGCCGGGAGGCAATGATGCACTTTTTTACCGGGAGCGTTGGCACCCAGGCCGGCCTGCTCCTGTTGTCTTTCGTGCTGTGCGGGATCATCGGGCTCGAGCGGCAATACCGGCAAAAATCCTCGGGCTTTCGCACCCACGTCCTCGTCGGGATGGGGGCCTGCACCTTCACGCTGATCGGCGCCTTCGGCTTCGCTGACTTCAACCTCGGCCAGATCAACCACGACCCGTTCCGGATCGCAGCCCAGATCGTGGCCGGTATCGGCTTCCTCGGTGCGGGTGTCATCTTCACGCGCCGCGATATCGTCGTCGGCCTCACCACCGCCGCGACGGTGTGGGTGACGGCGGCCGTCGGGATGGCATGCGGGGCGGGCATGGGTGGCCTCGCGGTCATGCTGACGGCCCTGCACCTGTTCTGCCTCATCGCGCTGACGCCGCTCATCGACAAGCTGCCGACCGCTGATCGGCACTCCCTGCTGGAGCTCACCTACGAAGACGGCCATGGCATCTTGCGCGAGATCGTCGAGATCGCAAGCGAGCAGGAATTTGCCACCCAGGTGCTCAGCACCTCAAAGCGCACGTCCGAGGAGGGCAGCGCCGTCGTCGATATGCAGATGAGGTTTACCGGTAAGAATCCGCTCGACGTCCTCATGGACCAGCTGCAAGGAGTGAGCGGAATCGTCTCCCTGCACGTGGCCCACGAGGACGACCACGAGCGCGATTAGGTAGGGCTAGCGCCTATTAGCGCTTGGCGTACCAGCGGCCGTCGACCTGCTCGGTATGCAGGGTGAAAGGCTCGGTTTTGCCGGGGCGACGAATCTCTACGACAGTGGTCGTATCGTCCTTGGACTTGACGGTGTACGTCGAGCCTTCGAGCGTCGCTCCCGCCGGAATGTTCTGGCGGTCCAGGACCTTGGTGAGTGAGGGTTCGCAGCCCCCTTCGGCTTCGAGCGCCTTTTCCTCGTTCGGTGAGATGACCGCACACACGGCCTTCGGGTTCTTCTCGATGAAGCCCGTCATGAACTCCTTGGCAACGGCTTGCGGGGTGCCGGCGCCCTTTTCGTCGTCCACCTGGACATCGGCGTCGTTAAAGGTTCCCTCCACGCCAGCGCCGCCGCCTGCTGCGCCGGTTTCGCTGTCGGTCGTGGGCTCGCTCGATTCGGTCTCCTCGGCGCTGGGAGCCGCCGACGTCTCGGCGGCCGAGGTCTCGGCGGCCGTGGTTTCGGCAGGCTTCGTCGAGTTGTCCGACGAGCAGGCGCTTAGGGCAAGCACGCCAGCAGCGGCGGCGGCGAGCAGCGATCGGGTCACGGCTCGGTTCGTCATGAAGTCCCCCTCGGTGTGTGGTCACGCGAACACTGGGCAGCTTATCGGCCAGCGCGGATCGATGTCACGGCAGGTTGCATCCGACATCCGCCCATCTGTGAAGACGCGCCGTATTTCTTAGCGAAACGCCATTCCATCTCAATACCCTCCAGGGTATGCTGACGGTACGGCAACACGATTGCCGTGGTGCCGATCAAGGAGGATGCAATGGCACGAGTCGTGATTCTAGGGGCCGGGGTATCCGGCCACACTGCAGCGCTGCATTTACGCAAAAAACTCGGTTCCGAGCACACGGTCACCGTCGTGACACCGAATTCGCACTGGAACTGGATTCCGTCCAATATCTGGGTCGGGGTGGGCGACATGGCGAAAAAGGACGTCGTCTTTCCTCTCGCTCCCGTGTATCGCAAGAAAGGCATCGAGTTCGTCCAGGCGCTCGCCACGACGATCCTGCCCCACGGCGATGCGGCAAGCCCCCAGGGTGCGGTCGAGGTGCGCCATACGAGCCCGCAGCGCAGCGGCGAGGTCGAGCGATTGCGCTATGACTACCTCATTAACGCCACGGGCCCGAAGCTGCGCTTTGAAGCAACCGAGGGGCTTGGGCCCGACGGCGGCCATTCGGTATCGGTCTGCACGGCCGACCACGCCGTGCACGCGGCGGCCGAGCTCGACAAGGTCATCGCCACGCTGAAGACCGGGGTGCGCCAGACGCTCGTCGTTGGGATGGGCCACGGCATGTGCACCTGCGAGGGCGCGGCCTTCGAATACGTCTTCAACGTCGACCATCAGCTGCGCCAGGCGGGCGTGCGCGACCTAGCCGAGGTCATTTATCTAACGAACGAGGCCCAGCTCGGCGACTTCGGCGTCGACGGCATGACGTTCGTCGAGCACGGGTTTAAGCAGAGTTCGCGCATGTGGACCGAATCGATCTTCACCGAACGCGGCGTCCACTCCATCCTCGGGGCGCACGTCACCAAGGTCGATCCCGGCGTTATCCACTTCGAGACGCTCGATGGGGCGAGCCACACCCAGAGCTTCGACTTCGCGATGCTGCTGCCGCCCTTCGGGGGCGTCGGGCTGACGGCTCTGGATCGCGATGGGCGGGACATTTCTGCCGAGCTGTTTGCGCCCAATGGGTTTATGAAGGTCGACGCCGACTATACGCAAAAGCCCTACGATCAGTGGCGCGCGGAGGATTGGCCGGAGACCTACGAGGTCCCGGGCTATCGCAATATCTTCGCCGTCGGGATCGCCTTTGCGCCGCCGCACGGTATTTCCAAACCGCGCACCTCCCCCACCGGGACCGTCATCGCGCCGTCGCCGCCTCGCACCGGGATGCCGTCGGGCGTCATGGGTAAGACCGTCGCGAAGACGATCATCGATCGGATCTCGGGCAAGCCGGATGCGGCGCATCGAGCGGCGATGTCACGCCTTGGAGCGGCGTGCGTGGCGTCGTCGGGTACCGGTCTGCGTCGCGGATCGGCCGCCACAATGACGATGTTTCCCGTCGTCCCGAACTATCAGAAGTATCCCGACACGGGCGGCCGAAACATCAAGGGGACGCGCGGCCAGATCGGGTTGTCGGGGCACTGGCTCAAGCTCATGCTGCACTACCTGTTTATCTACAAGGCCAAGGCCCGCCCGGGCTGGTCGTTGATCCCGGAGTAAGGAGGAGCAATGCAACCATCACCGGTTATTCGCGAGTATCCGGATGCGCCGCTGCCGACGAAGCGCACGCTGCGGCGCCGGCAGAACCTTGCGGTGCAGGCCGTGAAGTTCATCGGCTCGAGCCTGAACATCATGATGATGGTCATCAAGGGGCACGATAAGCCCTAGGGCGCGGGCGGGTGCTGGATGCTCCACGCCCACATGGCGATTGCTGCCGCGTGCCCGACGTTGATGGAGCGGGTCGATCCGTATTGCGTAATGTGATGCACCGCCTGGCACGCGGCGAGCATCTCGGGCGAGAGTCCGCGCGCCTCGGAGCCGAAAACGAGTGCACTCTCGCGCGCGAGGCTCGCGCCCTCGATCGGCGTTGAGGTGGGGATGTTGTCGATCCCGATGAGCGCGATGCCGCGCTCGGCGCTCCACGCCGCGAAGTCCTGCGCGCTCTCGTGGTGATAGACGTGCTGGTAGCGGTCGGTGACCATGGCGCCGCGGCGGTTCCATCGCCGCTTGCCGACGATGTGCACCGCGGCGACGGCAAACGCGTTCGCGGTGCGCACGATCGAGCCGATGTTGAAGTCGTGATCGAGGTTTTCGATCGCGACGTGCAGCGGGCGTCGGCGTGCATCGATATCGGCGATGATCGCCGCCATCGTCCAATAGCGGTAGTGGTCCTCAACGTTGCGGCGATCGCCGTGTTTTAGGAGGTCCTCGTCGTAGCGTTCATCGGTCGGCCATACCGCCCGGCCCCCGGGCCAGGGGCCGACCCCAAGGCCGGCGTCGGGGTGTGGTTCGTGCGGGCGTGGCACGCTGTTACTGCGCGGCGTCCGCGTCGCCCTGGTCGGTGAAGCTGACCTGCGGGGTGGCGCGCACGGCCGGGTCTTCGGTCTCGAAGTATTCGGCGCGCACGAAGTTGAACATCGAGGCGATGATCGAGGGCGGGAATGTCTCGCGCTTGGTGTTGAGCTCACGGACGTTCGCGTTGTAATAGCGCCGGCCCGCCGCGATGCGGTCCTCGGTGTTGGTCAATTCGGCCTGCAGCTGCTGGAAGTTCTGGTTCGCCCGCAGCTCCGGGTAGGCCTCGGCAACGGCGAAAAGACGAGCCAGGGCGGAGGACAGCACGTTTTCCTGCTGGGCCTGCTCGGCCGGACTGGAGCCGGCGGCGGCCGCCTGCGCGCGAGCGCGGGTGACGTCGTCGAAGACACCCTTTTCGTGCGACGCATAGCCCTTGACCGTCTCGACGAGGTTCGGGATGAGGTCATGGCGGCGGTGCAGCTCGACGTCGATCTGGCGCCAGGCCTCTTCGACCTTGTTGCGCAGCTTGACGAAGCCGTTGTACGTCGCGATGGCCCACAGCAGCAGGATCAAGACGAGCACGCCAATGACGACGAGAATCAGGGCGATCGGATCCATGGTTATCCTTCGTTCTAAGGTCCGGTTAGGGGAAAGTCTGGCACATTTTCGGCTGCGCGACGTGCCCGGTAGCTAGGCGAGATCGAGATCCGTCAGATCGAGCGCGAAAACGTAGGGCACGCCGAGCTCCTCGATCTTCTCCTTGGCTCCCGTCGCGCGATCAACGACGACGGCGCACGCGACGACCTCGGCGCCGGCCTCGCGCACCGCCTCGATCGCGGTGATCGGCGATCCGCCCGTCGTCGAAGTATCTTCCACGACGACGACGCGCCGTCCCTCAATCGCCGGCCCCTCGATCTGGCGCTGCATGCCGTGGGTCTTTGCGGACTTACGGACGACGAACGCATCGATGGCGAGGCCGCGCGAGGCGGCCGCATGCATGATCGCGGCCGCGACAGGATCGGCGCCCATCGTCAGGCCCCCAACAGCGTCAAAGTCATCGGGCGCGAAGCCGGATTCCTCGAGCAGATCGAGCATGACATGCCCGATCAGCGGAGCCGCCTCGTGGTGCAGCGTCGCGCGGCGCAGATCGACGTAGTAGTTCGACGTCAGGCCGGAGGCGAGCGTCACCTCGCCGTGGACGACGGCAAGGTCCTTAACGAGCTGGGCAAGGCGAGCTTTGGGAGTGTCGTTCGTGGTCACGGCCCTAGTCTAGTTCGCCGCGGTCCTCGATGATCGGATCGACCGCGGGGTCCCCGTGATCGGTGTCGCCAAGGCCCTGCGTCTCGGCATCGATCGGTTCTGCGTAGAGCCGCTTATCGGCGATGAGCGTTTCGGCGAGCTGCGCATCGCATCCGAGGAGCAGTGAGCCACCGTCCACCTCAATCGCGTAGGCCCAGCTGCGATCCACCGGCCAGACCAGGTTCGGATGCCAGCTGTAGGGCTCTAGCCACCCCAGGTAGTTCACGAGGTCGGCGAGCGATCGGAACCGCAGCAGGATGTGTTCGCGGTCGGGCAGTTCGAGGGTTGGTCCATCACGAAGGGCCTTGGGCAGCAGTCGCAGGTTGGCCTGCCGCTCGAATTCCGCGATGGCCTGCGACTCAGGCAGATCGACATCGTCATCGTCATCGGCCGGTGCATCGGGCGCGACGAGGCGGCTGACAGCGCTGCGGAATCGGTTGCCGATGCGCTCAATGAGAGTTTCGTCATCGCCGGAGGTGAGGCCGCTATAGCCGTGCCAGAATCCCGCGATCACCTCGCCCTCGGGTGTTGCTAGGTGCTCCATCAGCGCGTTGAGCTGCGAGGGATTCAAACCGCCCACGCGCTCATAAACCTGTTTCCAGTCCGCGGGATCCAGCGAGGGCGCCTCGTCGTACAGTTCGGGGAAGGGGTCTTTCCAGGGTGGGACCTCGCCGCCCCAGGTCCAGCCGTCCTTTTCGTTGATCCAGGCTTTATCGACGGGAAAACGCACCTGGACGTAGCGCTCGAAGTTCGGGCCGAGCAGGTCAGCGGGCGCGAGGCCGAATCGCTCACCGATGGCCTCTTGCAGCCATGCTCCCTCGCTCGGGTCCGCGGCGCTGATCGTCGATAGCACCGCCGATTCCTCGGCGGTGAGGTCATTGCCTTCGCGTTCCAGGAGCTCGGCGAGCGTTCCGTTGACGGGTTGACGATTGCTAGGCATGGCTTTTTCCCACATTCTTGGTCCACCGAGTGCGCGAACCGCCGCGCGGGGCGCGAGTTTGATGACGCCTTGGACTGCTTTGTAGCGCAGCGATGGCGTGGTCAGGACAGCGCCGCGTCGCACTGCGGCAAGCGCATCAGCCACGACGTCTTCGGCATCGAGCCACCCGATCTCGGGCCAGGCCTCCTCCTTCATGCCGGAAGAGGAGTGAAACTCCGTGCGCACCAGCCCGGGACTGACTGCGGTCGCCGTGACGCCCGTGCCGTGGAGCTCGCCCGCGAGCGCCTCGGTGAACGTCCGAACCCAAGCTTTGGCGGCGGCGTAGGTTCCCATGGCCGTCTGCGAGACCATCGAGGCCACATTCAAGATCGCGCCGCGACCGCGCGGCACCATCTCGTTTGCGGCGGCATGGGACAGCTCCATCACCGCGCGAATCATGACCTCTATGGCCTGGTTCTCGCGCTCGATGTCACCGGAGATGAACGGCTGCCCGAGCCCAAAGCCGGCGTTATTGATAAGCAAGCCGATGGGTGCCGACTGGCGATCGGTGATCCGGCCGACCACCTTCGCACGCCCGTCGGCGGTGGCGAGGTCGGCGGCAAGAACTTCTACCTTGACGCCAGCGGCCTGCTCGATGTCGTGTGCTAGCTGCGCCAGCCGCTCTTCGCGCCGGGCAACGATCACGAGGTCGTGACCGGCAGCCGCCAGCTGCCAGGCGAATTCCTCGCCCAGGCCGGCGGATGCTCCGGTGATGAGGGCCGTGCCGCGGCGATGCGCACCGGCCGGATGGGCAGGTCCCCTGCTCCGTGAGGTCATAGACCTATCGTAAAGGTCGTTAGCCCTTCACTGCGCCGGCTGCGAGGCCAGACTGCCAGAATCGCTGCAGCACCAGGAAGATCACGACGAGCGGCAGGACACCGAACAGCGAGCCCATGAGCACCGAGCCATAATCCGGCGTGTTGTTCTGCGCCATCATGCCGTACATGCCGAGCGTGACGGGCTTGAGCTTGTTCTCGGTGATCATAATGAGCGGCAGCAGGAAGTTATTCCAGGTCGCAACGAAGATGAACAGGAAGATCGTCACCATCGCGGGTGCAAGCAGGCGCAGCACCATCGTGGAGAAGATCCGGAACTCCCCCGCACCATCGATCCGCGCCGCCTCGATCAATTCATCGGGCACCGAAGTCTCGGCGTAGAGCCGACCGAGGAAGACACCAAAGGGAGAGACACACGACGGGATGATGATCGCTGCCATGGTGTTGGTCAGCCCGAGCCCGTGGAAGACGAACTAGAGCGGAACCGTCAACAGCGCGATCGGCAACAGGAGGCCGGCAAGCATGCTGAGCTGTAACCGACCTGCGCGAGGCATGGGGCGTTGCCGGCCTTGACGGCCTGCTGAATCTTGGCGTAGGACTCCTGCGGCTTGCCTTCGAACTTGACGGCCTTGACCTGGATGTTCGAGTTGTCCTTGTTCCAGCGATCGACAAATTCCTGGACCTTGACCATGCCGTCGTTGTCGGGAAGGCGGTGCCAATACTCAATCTCTAGGGGCTCGCCGCCGTTGTCGGCAGTTTCCGTGGTGTTGGGTGCGGCCGAGGTGGTATCTGCCGGGGCGTTGTTCGAACCGCCACAGCCCGCGAGGATGAGCGTTGCTGCTGCCAGCGCGCTCACCATTGCTGGCCCGCGGCCAATCTTCTTGATGGACATCTTGTCGACCTCTCCGTCGATGGTTGCTGATGTGTCGCGTGTTGTGCGCAGGAAGCCGAGGCTGAGACATCAGACCTTTAGCTTCATAGCCTTACTGCATAGCAAACGCTCACAAACCACCAGCCTGATTGGTCGCGATTCGGTCACAAACTATCATTTTCGATCACAAGATATGCAATATTAGGAAATCTCCTTGAGGTAGTTTCGCGCGTTGTGGCGCATTCGAACAAGACCCCTGTCCTCGATCGTCGTTAGAGTGGCCCCATGAGGCTTGCTACATGGAACATCAACTCGGTGCGAACCCGCATCGACCGCATCATCGCGTTCTTGGAGCGCGGCGGAATCGATGTGCTGGCGATGCAGGAACTGAAGTGCAAGGAAAACCAGTTCCCGTTTGAGGCATTCACCGAAGTCGGCTACGAGGTCACGATGGTCGGGCACAACCAGTGGAACGGCGTCGCGATCGCCTCGCGCGTCGGGCTGTCTGATAGCTCCGTCGGATTCAGTGAGATGCCGACCTGGGGCGATGACAAGGTCTCCGAGGCTCGCGCGATTCGGGCCGTCGTCGGGGAATCAATCGATCTTCCCGTAGAGGTGTGGAGCCTGTATGTCCCAAACGGCCGGGAGTTGGACCACCCGCACTATGCCTACAAACTGCAGTGGCTCGCCAACCTGAAGGAACACGTGCGCGCCGAGCTCGAGGAACGCCCGAAGGCGAAGATTGCCCTCGTCGGGGATTGGAATGTGGCTCCCGAAGACGAGGATGTGTGGTCGATGGAGTTCTTCGAGGGCAAGACGCACGTCAGCCAGCCAGAGCGCGATGCCTTCAACGCTTTTGAGGACGCCGGATTCACCGAGGTGACGCGCAAGTTCGTTACGCAGTACACCTACTGGGACTATCAGCAGCTGCGCTTCCCGAAAAACCAGGGCATGCGCATCGACTTCGTGAAGGCCTCCCCCGCTCTCGCCGAGCGCGTCACTGGCGCGGAGATTGACCGCAACGAGCGCAAGGGCAAGGGCGCCTCGGACCACGTGCCCGTGATCGTCGAGATCGCCGAATAGGAGTTAGAAGACCTCGCCCTGCTCGCGGTGCAGCCGCGAGCACGCCACGATCCGACCGTTGAGGTCAGTCCACTTTGTCAGGTGCTCATCGTTGAAGGGCTCGGCCCCGAGGAAGACCGTAGCAATCTCGATCTCGGGGTCCACCCACAGGAACGATCCAGAGCGCCCGAAGTGGCCGAATGTCTCCGGGGAGTTCAGTTCCGAGAGCCAGTGCGGTTTCTTATGCCCGTGCAGCTCGAAGCCGAGACCCCACGCGTTGTCCTCGTGGCGACCGTAGCTCGGGACGACACCATCCAGGCCCGCGAACTGGTTGCTCGTCGCTTCGGCAAACAGTTCCGGGGACAGGAGTGTCGGGTTCAAAAACTCGCGCGCGAGTTCTGCAAGGCATCGGGCGCTACCGTGCGCGCCCCAGGCGGGTGAGCCGTCAAATTCAACGTCGACGATCCCGAGCGGCGTCAACACCTGCTCATCGGCCCACGTCTGGATATCGACACCGACTTCTTCCTCGAAGCGCTCGCCCATAATCTCGATGCCGACATTGGAATAGACCCGGTGGCGCTCGGGGCGCTGGGATGCGTAGCCCGCGTCAAAGGGCAGGCCCGAAGCATGCGACATCAGGTGCCGGATTGTCGCCCCCTTCGGTGCCCGCGGCCCCGCCGGAGCATCGAGATCGAACATGTGGCGATCAACCGCGATCAGCGCCGAGTACACCGCGAGAAGCTTGGTGACGGAAGCGAACGGGAAATCCTGGTTCGTGGCACCTTCGGCGTGCACGACTCCATTCTTATCGACGATCACCACGCCGCAGTCGAAGCCCCACTCCCCGAGGACGGGGGTGCAGGGCAGGGCGTCCGTTGTCTGAAGGGTCATGGCCTCCAGTGTAGGACTGGCTTAGATCGATAGCTTGCCGGATTCTCCGGGATCGGCTGGCGAGTCGGTCACAGCGCCCTTGACGATCTGCAGCAGGGAAGACAGCTTATTGGCCTGCTCCCAGTATTCCGCGGAGCTCACCGTCACCTTAACGACCACCACGTTCGGGTCCTCCTTACCGTCAGGGAAGAACCCATCAGCAAAGGCGTTCCACAGCTCGTCCTTCAAGGCCTCATCATGCAAGATCACCGCGCGGCCGCTGGCCGAGACCCACAGCGAAGATTCCACGAAAGCGAGGTTAACTTCGGCGTCGTTTTGGATTTCGCGCGTCTTATCGTGCTGGCCGTCGGTCAGGAAGTAGACGGCGTCTCCCTCGACCTTCTGCACGCCCATCGGGCGCGAGACGAGCGAACCTTCCGGCGTGATCGTCGTGAACATGCACTGGTGCAGGCCGGAGACCTTGTCAGCAAAAGTAGGCGTCTCGTTGGTCATCGGAATCTCCTTCGATTGTTTCGTCACTTCATTGTCGAACGAATGGCGGGCCCGGGCGACTTGGGGCCTACCTGGCGGCAAGGTTGGCCGACTACTGTGGAAGATATGACGCAGGAAATCACCGCTTGGCTGTCCGACATGGATGGCGTCCTAGTGCACGAAGGGCACGCGATCGAAGGTGCCGCCGAATTCCTCAATGGCCTGCAAGAACGCGAGATGCCGTTTCTTGTTCTAACCAATAACTCGATCTATACCCCGCGCGACCTCTCCGCCCGGCTACAAACCTCCGGACTCAATGTGCCCGAGGACCGGATCTGGACCTCCGCCCTGGCAACCGCGACGTTTCTGGCCAAGCAGTCGGATTCGCGCCGCGCATTCGTCGTCGGGGAAGCCGGCATTACGACCGCGCTACACGAAGAGGGCTTCGTCCTGACGGAAGAAAAACCCGACTTTGTCGTCCTGGGCGAGACGCGGACCTACTCGTTTGAAGCGATCACGAAGGCAGTGCGCCTCATCCTTGGCGGCGCGCGCTTCATCGCCACGAACCCCGACCCGACCGGCCCGACCAAGGAAGGGCCGCTACCCGCGACCGGTTCCGTCGCAGCGCTCATCCAGCACGCCACCCAGCGCGAGCCGTACTTCGTGGGCAAACCGAACCCCGTCATGCTGCGCCACGCGATGAACAAGATCGGGGCGCATTCGGAAAACACGGCGCTCGTGGGCGACCGAATGGATACCGACATCCTTGCGGGCATGGAGTCCGGGCTGCAGACCCACCTCGTGCTCACCGGCTCGACGCACGCCAGCGAGATTGAGCGCTTCCCCTATCGTCCCGAGTACGTGCACGACTCGATCGCCGACATCGTCGAGCGGCTCTAGCGGCGCTGCCGGGCCCGGGCGAGCAGCGACCCCGGGCGGGTAGTGGGCGCCGCTGCTGCGGCTACGTTTCCCGCCTGTGCGAGAGATCGGGGACGTTAGGGAGAGATCGGGACAGCGAGCTTTCCCCGAAGTCTCCATAACGTCCCTAGAATGCGGTTTTTTGGGGCTGGGACGGTGGCGGTGCTGGCTGCGGTCTGGCACAGGGACGCGTCCTGGAGCGCGATGGGGCTCGTCATGCACAGATTGCGGCAAGGATACGCGCGGCCGCCCATCGTTGGGCGTATGAACGATCGCAAGCCTCCCTCTATTCCTCGGATCCTGCGCACCACGAGTACGTCTCGTCGGCCGCGCGGAGTGCCGCCCGGCTTTGAGCTCGTGAAGCTCTACCGTGGTCACCACCTCCTGCTGCCGCAGGACTGCCCGCCGTGGCAGCGGGCGCGGGAAGTCTCCCTTGGGACGGCGGTGGCGGCGTCGACGTCGTCGCGGAGAGTAAGCGTTGTGAGCCACGAATCCGCGGCGGTGCTGTGGGGATTGTGGCTGTGGAATGCGCCCGAGTTCGGGCACGTCATGGCGGATTCGCGGTTCACGAACCCGCGACATGCGCTGTTGAAGCGGCATGCGCTGCCGGCCGGGCGGACGTTCGTTGAGGTGCAGGGGTGCGGGTGACGTCGCCGGCTCATACTGTTCTTGACTGCGCGCGTGCGATGGCGAGCGATGAGCTGTTCGTCTTGCTCGCGAGTGCCCTGCGGGCGCGCGTGGGGCTGGGTGAGCTGCGGCAGCTGATTGCGGATCCGCCGCGGCGTCAGGGCGTTCCGCGGCTCGCGGACATGCTCGCGTGGTGCCCGGCAAACTGCGATTCGCCGCTGGAGGCTTACTGTCTGTGGTTCGCCTTGGCGCTCGGGTTGCCGACGCCCGAAACGCAGTATCGCGTCGTCGTCGGCAGCCGGGCGTACTGGCTGGATCTCGCGTGGCCTAAGCTGCGGGTTGCGGTCGAGCTCGATGGGCAGGTGAAGTACACGAGCGATGAGGTCTGGTTTGCGGAAAAGCGCCGCCAGGATGACCTCAATAATGCTGGTTGGCGCATTATTCGCTTGAAATACGCGGACCTGCGGGCGCCTCGCAAGCTGCGGGCGTTGCTCCTTGGCGCGGTGCTGCGCGAGGATCGCGCGGACATTCCGCACTCGCTGCTCGACGCGCAGCTGCAGCGCGCGGGGTGAGCCGCGTTAGGACATGGCAATGCCCGGGCCGCAATTGCGGACCCGGGCAGTGCCGCGCAGTGCGATAAGGCAGCGACGCGACGGGCGCTAGGAGCGCGGTACCGCGCGGTGCTCATGCGCACGGTGCTCGTGCGCGCGGGGCGCTAGGAGGCGGCGCCTTCGCGGGTGAGGCTCAGGCTCGCGCCGTCGCTCGCGATGTCCACGAGCACGGTGTCGCCGTCGTCGATCTGCCCGCTGATGAGGAGCTTGGCGAGCTGATCGCCGATCTCCTTTTGCACCAGGCGGCGCAGCGGCCGCGCGCCGTAGGCCGGATCGTAGCCGGTCTCGGCGAGCCATGCCTTAGCGCCGTCGGTGACGTCGAGGCTGATGCGCCGGGACTTCAGGCGGCTCGCCATTGCGGCGATCTGCAGGTCGACGATGTGGGTCAGCTCGTCTTTCGTGAGCGGATCGAAGATGAGGATCTCATCGAGCCGGTTGAGGAATTCCGGCTTGAACGCCGCGCGGACGGCCCCCATGACGGCGTCGCGCTTGTCATCGTCGGACATCTCCGGTGAGACCAGGAACTGCGAACCGAGGTTGGACGTCAACACGAGGATCGTGTTGCGGAAGTCCACGGTGCGGCCTTGGCCGTCGGTGAGGCGTCCGTCGTCGAGCACCTGCAAGAGGATGTCGAAGACTTCGGGGTGCGCCTTTTCCACCTCGTCGAGCAGGACGACGGAGTAGGGCCGGCGGCGGACCGCCTCGGTAAGCTGGCCGCCCTCGTCGTAGCCGACGTATCCGGGAGGCGCGCCGACGAGGCGCGAGACCGAGTGCTTTTCCGAGTACTCGGACATGTCAATCCGGATGATGGCGTGCTCGTCGTCGAAGAGGAAGTCCGCGAGCGACTTGGCCAGCTCCGTCTTGCCAACGCCCGTGGGGCCGAGGAAGAGGAAGGAGCCGGTGGGGCGGTTCGGATCCGCGACGCCGGCGCGCGAGCGGCGCACGGCATCGGAGACGGCGCGCACCGCGAGCTGCTGGCCGATGAGGCGCTCGGCGATGACGTCCTCCATGGAAAGGAGCTTGTCCATCTCGCCCTGCAGCAGGCGCCCGGTGGGGATGCCCGTCCAGGACTCGACGACCTCGGCGACCTCGCCCGGCCCGACCTTTTCGGCGATCATGGGCGCGGTTTCGAGTTCGCCCTCGGCGTCCTCGGCGCGCTCGGCGTCGGCGATCTCGCGTTCGATCTTCGGGATTTCGCCGTTTTGCAGGCGGCCGGCTTCCTCCCAGCGGCCCTCACGCATCGCGAGGTCGAGCTGGGTGCGCAGCTCGTCGAGCTTCACGCGCAGGTCACCGACGCGGTTGCGTCCGGCCTTTTCGGCCTCCCACCGGGTGGTGAGGGCCGTGAGCTCTTCGGTCTTGTCCGCGAGTTCGGCGCGGACCTTGTCCAGCTGGGCGCGCGTCGTCGCATCCTCGTTCTCGGGATCCGACTCGGTTAGGTAGGACTCCTCCATGCGCAGGCGGTCGACCTGGCGGTTGAGCGCGTCGATCTCCAGGGGCTCGGAATCGAGCTCCATGCGCAGCCGCGAGGCGGCTTCGTCGATGAGGTCGATCGCCTTATCGGGCAGTTGGCGCCCGGAGATATAGCGGCTGGACAGCTCCGCGGCAGCGACGAGCGCGCCGTCGGAGATCGTCACCTTGTGGTGGGCCTCGTACTTGGGCGCGATGCCGCGCAGGATCGCGATCGTGTCCTCCACGGAGGGCTCGCCGACGTAGACCTGCTGGAAGCGGCGCTCCAGGGCCGGGTCCTTTTCAATGTTCTCGCGGTACTCATCGAGCGTCGTGGCGCCGACGAGGCGCAGCTCGCCGCGCGCGAGCATTGGCTTGAGCATGTTGCCGGCGTCCATCGAGCCGTCGCCGGAGCCGCCCGCACCGACGACGGTGTGGAGTTCGTCGATGAAGGTAATGACTTCGCCGCCCGAGGACGCGATCTCGTTCAGGGCCGCCTTGAAGCGCTCTTCGAACTCGCCGCGGTACTTCGCGCCGGCGACCATCGCGGCGATGTCGAGCGCGATGAGGCGCTTGTCCTTCAGCGATTCGGGCACGTCGCCCGCCACGATGCGCTGTGCGAGGCCTTCGACGACGGCCGTCTTGCCGACGCCGGGCTCGCCGATGAGCACGGGGTTGTTCTTGGTGCGGCGCGAGAGCACCTGCACGACGCGACGGATTTCGCTATCGCGGCCGATGACGGGATCGAGCTTGCCGTCGCGGGCGTCCTCGGTGAGGTCGCGGCCGTACTTCTTCAGCGTTTCGAAGCTGCCTTCCGGATCCGCGCTCGTGACGTTGTTGGGGCGGATCTGCGGCAGCACCTGCGCGAGCAGTTCCTCGCGCGCGCCGCTTTCGGCGAGGATGCTTCCGGCGCGAGAGCTGGAGGCCGCCAGTGCGAGCAAGAGATGCTCGGTGGAGACGTAGTCATCGCCCATGGCCTTGGCGCGCGCGCCGGCGTCGGTCAGGACGTTGAGCAGATCGCGATCGGCCTGCGGCTGGCTGACGGAGGAGCCCGTCGAGCTGGGCATGGCGACGAGCGCGTTGCGGACCTTGGCGCCGATTTCCTGGCGCGAGGCGCCGACGGCCTGCAGCAGGGCGAGCGGGACGCCGCCTTCTTGTTCGAGCAGCGCCGAGAGCAGGTGCAGCGTCGTCACCTGCGGGTTTCCGGCGGCCGTGGCCGCCTGCACAGCGGCAGTGAGCGCCTCCTGTGACTTCGTCGTGAATTGTTCGTTCATGTTTCCCCAATACCTTGATGAATGTGTCTATTAAGGACAACCACTCGGCTCGGGGCGCTATTCCAAAGTTGAGCGCCTCTGACTCAACTGTAACCCGGCTCACCTAACGCTGCACGGTGCAGCAATCGCGGGCCTCGCTCGCGGGCAGGGTGCACCTGGGGAAGCACTCGGCGTCGGCGTCGAGGTCCTCGCTCAGCGCGGGCTCGTGGCGGCCGGGTTTCATCGCGCGCAGCGCCCACAGGATGCAGGCGAGGTCGACGAGCTCCTGCGCGCCGGCGCCCACGATGGCGGGCATGACGCCCGTCAGCGCGATCCCCATGAGAACGACGGACAGCGCCACGCCGATCCCGATGGCCTGCAGCGCGACGCGGGTCGTGTGCTGGCCGATGCCGACGGCGACGGCAGCGCGGTGGACGTCGTCTTTCATGAGGACGACGTCGGCGCTGTCGGCCGCGGCTGCGGAGCCGGTGATGCCCATGGCGACGCCGACGTCGGCGGCCGCGAGCACGGGGGCGTCGTTCACGCCGTCGCCGACCATCATGACCGGGCGCGCCGACGCGCGCGTCACGGCCGCGACTTTGTCCTCGGGCAGCAGGCCGCCCTGCACGTCGGTGATGCCGAGCTCGGCGCCGATATAGCGCGCGGTGGCGGGGGTATCGCCCGAGAGCATGAGGACGTTGTCGATGCCGAGGCGCCGCAGCTCGGCGATCGTGCGGGTGGCCTCGGGCCGGTACTGGTCCGCCAGCGCGATCGCGCCCGCGTACGTGCCGTCGATCGCGACGTAGACGAGGCTGACCCCCGGCTGCACGTGCTCGCGGGCGCGCTCGAGTTCGGCGTCGCTCACGTGCGCGACCTCGGCAATCCAACTGGCCTTGCCGACGGCGACGTGCCGGCCCGCCACGCGGCCCTCAAAGCCTGCGGCGACGACTTCGCTCGCGTCGGTGGCGCGCTCGAGCTCGATGCCCCGCTTCCGGGCGGCGGCGACGATCGCGCGGGCCAGCGGGTGCGTTGAATAGTCCTCGACGGCGCCCGCGGCGGCGAGCAGGTCGGTTTCTCTGATGCCGTTTTCACTCTGCACGGCGACGACGGCCGGCGTGCCGCGCGTCAGCGTGCCGGTCTTGTCGAAGGCTGCGGTGGCGATGCGCGAGAGCCGCTCGATCGTGCCACCGTCTTTCACGATGATGCCCGCGCGGGCGGCGCGAGACATCCCGGCCATGAAGGCGACGGGCGCGGCGATGAGCAGCGGGCATGGGGTCGCGACGACGAGCACCTGGGCGGCGCGCAGCGGCTCGCCGGAGATCCACCAGCCGATGCCGGCGACCGCGAGTGCGAAGATCGTGAACGGCAGCGCGATGCGGTCGGCGAGGCGCACCATTGGGGAGCGCGAGGCGGCGGCCTCCTGCACGAGGGCGACGATCTGCTGGTATTTCGAGTCCGCCGCGCTCGCCAGGGCGCGAACGTGGATCGCGCTCGAGCCGTTGATCGAGCCGGACATGATCTCCTCGCCGCGCGCGTGGCTGACGGGCAGTGATTCGCCGGTGAGCGAGGATTCGTCGACGCTCGCTCGGGCGTCGAGCAGTTCGCCGTCGACGGGCACGATCTCCGAGGGCCGGATGAGCAGGACGTCGCCCGCCGCGACCTCACCGATCGCGACGGTGCGCACCTCATCGCCATCGACGACGTGCGCCCGCGAGGGCGCGCGCTCGAGCACGCCGGTCAGTTCGGAGCGGGCGCGCGCCGAGGCATAGTCTTCGAGCGCTTCCCCGCCCGAGAGCATGAGGCAGACGACGAGCGCCGCCCAGTATTCGCCGACGGCGACGGTGGCGCAGATCGCGACGATGGCGAGGATGTCGATGCCCCAGGCTCCGGAGCGCAGGTCGGCGATCATGTCGCGCAGCTGGTCGGCGGCGACGATGAGCGCGAAGGCGCTGACGAGCACCTGCGCGTAGATCGGCGGCGCCAGCCACGCGAGGATCAGCCCGATCACGCCGACCGCGATCGTCGCTCCCACCCACGGATAGGTCCGCCACCACGTCATCGCCTTCATACCCCCACAATCCGACATTTCGGTGTTGGGCGCAAGCTTGGCTAGGCTCCCCTTTGCCGCATGATCCCGCGGAAAAGGGCAGCCTAAGCTAGCTTCGGATCAGCGGTAGGCGGGGGCCAGCGCGGGCCACGGATCGGCCAACTCCAGGCAGCGCGCGATGCGCAGCAGGAGCGCTTCGCTGCCGAGCCGTGTCGCACCCAGGTGCACCCCGAAGGGTAACTCGACGCCATCGATGACGGCGCGGTGCAGCGGCAGCGAGATTGCCGGATTGCCCGTGATGTTCCAGACGGAGGAAAACGGCGTGAAGTGCTTTTGCGCCTCAAAGTCCGCGGCCGGATCCGCCAGCTGCAGTTGTTCGAGCGGCAGCGGCGGCCCGGACAGCGTCGGCGAGAGGATGACGTCGAATTCCGCCCACGCGTGTGCGATCTGGCGCGTGAGATGCTGCAGCGAGGAGACGGCGTTCGCGTAGTCGAGCGCCGAGATGTCCTGGCCCTGGTCCCGCAGCCACCGCGTGAGCGCCATGAGGTGCTCCTCGGCCTCGGGTGGCACCGGGATCGAGGCCGCGCCGACGGCCCACAGCGGCATGAAGCCCATCCACTGCTCGGCGCTCAGTGGGCGGTGAGCCTCCTCGAGCACGCACCCCGCGTCGGCCAGCAGCTTCGCGGCGCGCTCCACGCCCGCGAGCGCCTCGGGGTGAAATTCGGTCGTCTCGACGTTGAGCGGCTCGGTCAGGACGCCGACGCGCACGCGCGAGCCCGCATCGCAGCGGGCAAGAGTCTCCGCGCGCTCGGCGCGGCGCAGGTCTTCAGTGAGGGAGTCGAGGCTACCCAGCGTGAAAAAGTCCCCGGGACGATTGCCGCTGATGGCCTGCAGCGCGCTTGCCGCATCGACGACGGTGCGTGCGAGCACGCCTTCGGTTGCCAGGCCCGGGCCGGAGACGGAATACGGACCGGGAGAGACTCGGCCGCGCGAGGGCTTCAGGCCGACGACCCCGCACGCCGCCGCCGGGATGCGGATCGAGCCGCCCCCATCGTTGCCGTGCGCCAGCGGCGTCAGCCCGGCCGCAAGTGCCGCACCCGCGCCCCCGGAGGAGCCGCCCGCGGTGCGGCGCGTATCCCACGGTGAGCGCGCTGGACGCTGCCCAGCCGGTTCGGTGTAGGCCGGCATCCCGAACTCGGGCGTCGTTGTCTTGCCGAGCATGATCGTGCCCGCCTCGGCGAGGCGTTGCGCCACCCCGTCGGTGACGTCTGCGCGGTTACCGCGCAGGATCGCGCTGCCCGCTTCGAACGGCTCGCCCGCGACTTGCGTGAGGTCCTTGATCGGGCACGGTACCCCGACGAGCGGTCGCGGATCGCCGTCCGCGATAGCCGCGCGGGCCGTGAGTGCGTCGCGTTCCGCGCGGCGCCGCGAGACGTGGACGAAGGCCCCCACCTCGTCGTTGAACTGTTCGATGCGCTCCAGCATGGCGCGGGTGACTTCCAGCGGGTCAGTCACGCCTCGACGGTAGGCGTCCGCGAGGTCGCTCGCCGATAGCTGGTGAAGCTCTCTCATGGTTCCAACCTTACGTAAGATCTGCGTCCGGCCAGCAAAAAAGTCCACCTAATCGGTGGTCGATCGCCTCACTTCACGGCATGCTTGATGGTGAGAGCGGTGCAACCGGGCCGCGCGAAAGAAAGGAGCGCACTAATGGGACTTGGTGACTTCGTGAACAAGGCGAAAGAGCAACTCTCCGGCGAGAAGGGCGAGCAGCTCTCGGACTCCGCCCTCGACAAGGCAGCCGAGTTCGCCTCCCAGAAGACCGGCGGTAAGTACGACGAGAAGATCACCTCGGTACGCGACGCCATCGATGAGCGCGTCGGCTCCGAAGGCGCTACTCCTGCGACGGACCCGTCCACCGAGCAGGTGAACGAGCCCGCGGAAGCAAAGCCCCGCATCGACTCGGATCAGCAGCTTAACTAGCCACACGAACAGATGTCCCCGGAACCATCACGGTTCCGGGGACAGCTGTTTGCGTCCTAGTAGGCGCGCTCGCCCTCCGCTGGAACGACCTCTGGCCCCTTCTCACCCTCGGCCAGGTTGAGTTCCTTAAGGCCGGGGTTCGACTGCACTCGCGCAGAGCGGCCGGCACCATCCGGGCCGATCGGCGGACGTCCGATAAAGGTCCGGCCGGTGGCGTGGTTAAGGGTGCGAATGAATGAAACCCACTCACCATCGACCATGACCGAGCGGGTGATCGATGAGTAGTCGTAGTAGCTACCCGTGCGGCAGCCGTCCCAGTCTTCACGCACAGTCCGAAACTCGAAAGCGGGGCGGCCCACGAGGCACAATTCATCGCCGTATGGGCTCGGACACTGGGTGTACCCGCCGGTATAGGTCGAGGTGTAGGTGTAGTAGCCCTGTTCGTCTTGTGGTGGGGTGGTTGCGGTCGGAGTTGACCAACCATCGGTATTGCATCCCCGAGGAGACAGTTTTTTCACCGTCATGGGTTCCGCGAAGTGCCACGTAATCTGGGCTTGCTCGATGGTGTGGCCATCGGCCTGCGTGATGTACATGCCGTAGCGAACGCCCGACCCTGTTCCGCAGGCGTTCGCCTGGTGGCGGCACCTGTAACGAAAGAGGCTACTGCCCCAAACGTTATCGCGCGTCGCCTCCATCCAGCCATCGAGGTGGACCGGCGGCAACTGAGAGGCGGCAAAGGCCGGGGTTGACGCGGCTACGGCAATGGCGGGCACTGCCCATGCAGCACCCTTGGCTACGGCGCGGCGTGATACCGCGCGACGGTCAGATGTCTCCACAAATCCCCCAATATTGGCGTCGAAGATTGAGTTCGCAAGTTTCCGCGGCTACTGTATCAGGCGCGAAACGGCAACACTCGCGCCAAATATGGCCTATTCGTGGAAATCCGAAGAATCGACACCGTATTGCATACTTCATGCAAAAGACTTCACTCAGCCTTGCTCACTAATTGGCACTTATTTACCGTAAGGTCTTTAATCCGCTCGCATCGGAGCCCGCCCGCCAACGTTGGTGAGTGGACAGCTACTAGCGTGGCCCGGTTTCGCCTCGCAAATTTCTCGGTGATTACTAATCCGCCATGTGGAATAAGCTTTCGGCGAGACGGGCTACGATGTTCTTACCCTCCCGCCGTACTCGGACTCGTTAAGGTCTCCGGTGACTGTCACCTCTACTCCCCTCGCGTTGCGTCGCGCCCGCCTTGGCGTGAACCTCATGTTCCTGACCAATGGGGCGATCTTCGCGAATATTTTGCCCCGCTACCCCATGGTGAAAGATCAACTCGGGGTGGACGCTGCGACTTTCGGGCTGCTCGTTGCATGCTTCCCGGCAGGGGCAATGATCGCGGGGCTGGCCGCGGCGCGGGTGATTCGGCGATTCTCCTCGGCGCACACGGCGGTCTTCGGGACCTACATCGTTGCGGCGGCGCTCATGCTGGCGGCGTTCGCCATCGATGTCTCCCCCTGGCTATTTGCGGCCGCGATGTTCCTTGGCGGCTCCGCCGATGCGATTGTTGACATTGGACAAAATGCTCATGGCATGCGCGTCCAGCGCGGTTATGGCAGATCGATCATTAATTCGTTCCACGCGGCGTGGTCGGCCGGCGCCGTAATCGGCGGCCTCATGGGCTCGGGCGCGACAGCGCTCGAACTGCCATTGACGTGGCACCTCGTGATCTCCGGGATCGTCTTCTCGCTCGCCGTCGCGGTAGCCGGCCGGCTCGCCCTCCCCGGTCCCGACACGCTCGATGACGACGAGGAACACCGCGCCAAGACATCGCGCGCACCACTCGGCCGCGTCGCGCTCATCCTCGCGGCGCTGTCCGTCGTGGCGCTCTCGGGAACCTTCGTCGAGGATGCCGGATCAACCTGGTCGGCGCTCTTCATGCGCGACATCGCGGGCGCAGCCCCCTCGATCGCGGGACTCGCCTACGTCTCGATGGTCGGCGCTCAGTTCATTGGCCGCCTTACCGGAGATAGTTTCGTCGACCGCTACGGAGCCCGCACCGTTGCCTACGCGGGAGCCGTCATGATCGGCGCTGGCTTCCTCACGATGCTGCTCGCTCCGAGCCAGATCACCACCATCGGAGCCTTCGCGCTGGCGGGCTTCGGGTGCGCGACCCTCGTCCCCGCGGCGTTTGATGCGGCGGACCGGATCCCGGGCCTGCCCGTCGGAACCGGCCTGACGATCATTGGCTGGCTCATGCGGCTGGCCTTCCTCGCCGGCCCGCCCGTCGTCGGCCTCATCACGGACCACTTCGGTCTTCGGGTGGGCCTTTCAATTGTCCCGATCGGCGCTGTCGCGTTGATCGTTGCGGCTCGTGTGCTGCCGACAAAGGTCCGGTAAAGGATTTTCCGACTTCGCTCGCCTCATGACACACTGCCCTCATGACGGACACTGATACCAGTACGCCCATCCATCCGGACTCCAATCCCGCCCCTCACCTCGCATTCCTCGACGATGTCGAAGGCGAGAAGGCCCTGACCTGGGTCAAGGAGCGTAATGCCGAGGCCGAAGCGACCCTCGCTTCGACGTCCCGCTACGGCGAGCTGCGCGATGGCGTCCTGGCCATCTTGGACTCGACCGACAAGATCCCGGGTGTTGTCCAGCGCGGCGACTACCTCTATAACGTCTGGACCGACGCCGAGCACGAACGAGGCATCTGGCGCCGCACCACCTGGGAGTCCTACCGCAGCGATAATCCCGAGTGGGAAGTCCTCATCGACGTCGATGCGCTCGCCGAGGCCGAGGACACCCCGTGGGTGTGGCACGGCGCGACGGTGCTGCGCCCCGGAAACAACCGGGCACTGATTGACCTCTCGCGCGGCGGTTCCGATGCTGATATCACCCGTGAATTCGACCTTGAAACCAAGCAGTTCGTCGATGACGGCTTCTACCGCCCGGAGGCCAAGGGCTCAATGCAGTGGGCCGATACGACGGGCGAAAGCGTCTTCGTGGCGACCGACTTCGGCGAAGGCAGCCTCACCGATTCCGGCTATCCCCGGGTCGTCAAGCGGCTGCGCCGCGACCAGCCAATGGACCAGGCCGAAACGATCTTCGAGGGCGAAACAACTGATATCTCGGTCGGCGCTGCGTACAACCGGCTCGATGACCGCACCTTTGTCTACCGCAGCACTACGTTCTACACAGGCGAATTCTTCGAACTCACGGACGAGGGACTCGTCAAGATCGATATCCCCGAGTCCGCCCACGGCTCCGTGTGGACCGACTGGCTCATCGTGCGCCTGCGTGATGCCTGGCAGGTCGGCGGCCAGACGTTTGCCGCCGGCTCGATCCTCGTCATCAACTACGAAGAATTTCTTTCCGGCAAGCGCGAATTCACCGAGCTGTTCGCCCCGACGGCAAGCGCCACCGCGGTCGACATCACCGCGACGAAGACTTTCCTTGTCCTGACCATCCTGGATGACGTTGTCAACCGCATCGAGCTGTTCACCCCGCCCGTCGGCGACGACGCGTGGACGAGCCAGCCGCTCGATTTCGTCTCCGGCGTCGTACCGGAGACGACCGAGGGGCAGCGTCCCATCGTGACGGCCTCGGTCGCGGCGATCGACAGCGAAACGAGCGATGACCTGTGGGTCACGATCGAGTCGTTCAACCTGCCCTCGACTCTCGCGGTTGCCCACCTGGCCTCCGATGGCAGCGTCACCGAGGTCGAGACGCTGAAGTCGCTTCCCGCATACTACGACGCGGACGGCGTCGAGGTGAGCCAGCACTTCGCGACGAGCGAGGACGGCACGAAGGTCCCCTACTTCCAGATCAGCCCCGTCGGCGCCACCGCTGACGGCTCCACCCCGACGCTGCTCTATGGCTACGGCGGCTTCGAGGTCTCCCTCACCCCGAGCTACTTCGCGGTCGCGGGTAAGTCGTGGGTCGAACGCGGCGGCGTCTACGTCATCGCCAACATTCGTGGCGGCGGCGAATACGGGCCGCAGTGGCACAAGTCCGCCCTGAAGGAAAACCGCCACAAGGCCTACGAAGATTTCGCGGCCGTCGCCAAGGATCTCGTCGAGCGCGGCGTCACGACGCCCGAGCACCTCGGCGCCCAGGGCGGATCCAACGGTGGCCTCCTCATGGGCAACATGCTGACGCAGTACCCGGAGCTCTTCGGCGCGATCGTCTGCCAGGTGCCGCTGCTCGACATGCGGCGCTACACCAAGCTGCTCGCAGGCGCTTCGTGGGCCGCCGAGTACGGCGATCCGGACGATCCGGCGCAGTGGGAGTTCATTAAAACCTTCTCGCCGTTCCATCTCTTTGATCCCGACGCGAGCTACCCGCCCATTTTGTTCACGACGTCGACGCGCGACGACCGCGTCCATCCGGCCCACGCCCGCACGCTCGCCTTCGAGATGCTGGCCGCCGGCAAGGACGTGACCTACTTCGAGAACATCGAGGGCGGCCACGGCGGTGCGGCAACAAACGCCCAGCGCGCTATGATGCAGGCCTATGCCTACGAATTCCTCTGGCAGCGGCTGAACTAAGACGCAGACACCACACACACAAGGGCTGCCCCAGGATTACTCCCGGGGCAGCCTTTATGTTTATGCCAGACTAGCGATTCTCGTTCGGATCGATCCGCTCGCCATAGCGCGGCGGCTCGTCATTGGACGGCGGAGTGCTCGGCGGATTCTCGCCATAACGCGGCTGATCCTGCGGTGCCGCAAACGGGTCCGAGGTATCTCCGCGGACTGGACGTTGCTCACCATAACCCGGCTGCTGACCGTAACCCGGCGCCTGCCCATAGCCCGGCTGCTGACCGTAACCCGGCTGCGGCTGGCCATAGCCTGCCTGCGGACCGCCATAGCCACCGCCATAACCGCCCTGCATGCCCTGCATCTGGGCGATCGCTTCGCGTCGGCGGCGGTTAACCCGCAGCAGCCAGACGATGCCAACGATGAGCAGCACGAGACCCGCGAGCGAGGCCAGCAGGCCAATGAGTATCGGGGTGCCAAGTGCGCCCGGGTTGTTCGCGATCTCTTCGACCGCCGAGGCCGGGCCCACCACGAGGGAACCGTCAGTACCGCAGTTGATGGTGTACTCGCCGGCCGAGGGGGCTTCGTAGATCGTCAGCCCCTGGATATCGGAGACCGAGGCGGCCGTGCCACTTGCGTCGAGATTGCAGGACAGGTCCGTTTGGTTCTGCGTCGTCACGAAGACCCGATCACCCTGGTTCAGCGAGATCGTGCCGCCATCGGAGACTTCCTGGAACGAGGACAGGTCCATGTTTCCAATGACGCTCATGCCCGCAGCAATAAGACCGCCGAAGAAGCCGAACACCAACATGAGGGCGCCTAAGACAATCGAAAGAACGGGGCCCGTACGAGACGGAATCGGTGGTGCTCCAGCACTCATCGCAGCTCCTTGTGTGGGATGCATTAACGGTTGTCAGTCTACGCGCCTCGCGGAGAAATTCGAGACACGGACCACATAACCGAGGTCTAGATGTTATCGACAACGTGTCTATAAGATAGAGACATGATGTCGACAAACCGTTCCACCGCCGCTACTACTCCGTCCAAAACGCTCACGTTTGCCTACCTCGCAGCCGGCTACACCGTCGCCGGTCTCCTTGC
This sequence comes from Bowdeniella nasicola, assembly GCF_900107735.1. Taxonomy (GTDB): domain Bacteria; phylum Actinomycetota; class Actinomycetes; order Actinomycetales; family Actinomycetaceae; genus Bowdeniella; species Bowdeniella massiliensis. The sequence goes on from NZ_FNQV01000006.1 coordinate 119,734, forward strand.
CGGTCTCGGCTACCGCGAGCTCACCCGCCACTCCGACTTTGATGGCTTCACCCAGCTCGCCGTCATGCACACCCACCTGCTGGTCCTCGGCACCTCGATGATGCTGGTCTTCATGCTCATCGAAGCCGTTTTCCGGCTCTCAGCCCACAAGTTCTTCACGGCCTTCTTCTGGGTCTACAACGCGGGCGTCATCATCACCTCTGCGATGATGGGTGTCATCGGCTACCGACAGCTGGAAGGACTCGAGCACTCCAAGGCGCTTGCTGGAATCTCGGGCACGGGCCACATCCTCATCACGATCGCCTTCGTACTGTTTTTCCTCTGCCTCTTCCGCGCCGTCAAAGCCCGCGAGACTGTTTCCGCCCAGCCGGTTGCCTAACGGCTCCCACCTTCCTAGGCTCAGAAGTGAAAGACCCGCAACGGAGCTTTAAGGAGCATCATGGCTGACTACATTGATCCGAGCGTCGACCACGGCAAGAAGCCGTATGTTATCGACATCGAAAAGGAGACAGTCGGTAACGATCTGTTCCGCAAGACGATTTGGACGGGCGCCCACCTGCAGGCCACGCTTATGACCATTCCGGTCGGAGGCGACATCGGCCTTGAGGTCCACGAGGAAAACGACCAGTTCCTGCGTCTGGAGCAGGGCAAGGGTCGCTGCCAGATGGGACCGTCCAAGGACGATCTGTCATTCGATGAAGAGGTCGAAGACGACTGGGCCATTTTCGTTCCGGCCGGAACCTGGCACAATGTGACGAACATTGGCGATGAGCCGATGAAGCTGTACGCGATCTACGGTCCGGCCGATCACGAGCCCGGCACCGTTCACAAGACCCAGGAAGATGCCGAGAACGATCCGCACGAACACTGATTCGCTTCCTACCCCAAGGACGCTGAACGAAAACGAGCCGTCCGCCCCTAGCCGGGGGCGGACGGCTCGCCTTGTCAAAGCCGGCGCTATCGCGCTGGCGACACTACTAGTCATCGGGCTGCCGACGGACATCATCCCGAATCCGATCTTCGGCCGCGAGGTTCCGGTGCGCGCGTGGGAATACCCCGTGCTCGCATTGACCGTCGTGCTGACGTTCGCGTGGTTCGCTATTCAAGCGCCGCGCCGTCCGAAGGACGATGGCCGGTTGGCCGGCGGCCTCACCCTCGCCCTGTTCGCCGTGGCCTGTCCCGTATGCAACAAGATCATCTTGCTGCTGCTCGGGGCATCTGGAGCGATGGGCTTCTGGGCCCCTTTGCAGCCCTATATCGCCGTCTTTTCGGTCGCGGCGCTCGCCGTGGCGCTGTATCTGCGCATCCGCAATCGCGATTGCACGACCGAGGCCTGCGCCGCCTAGCTCGCTTCGTCCTTGGAAGGCAGCGCCGGGCGAGCCGGCGCTAGCGCGAGGATCGGGCGCGCACGCATCGGCGGGCGCGGCTCCGGGAGCCGGCCCTTGAGCCGGATCCCATGCGGCACAACGACGACATCGCCGGCTGGTCCCGCCGCGAAGACGCGGTGGGAGCGACGAGCATCGGCTTCTTCTTGCAACTGGATCAGCTGGCGCGCGGCGCGCTGCATATCGCGCTCCATCTTCTTCAGCTTGCTGCGCAGTTCAATGATGTGGCGAATACCCGCGAGGTTGATGCCTTCGTCGCGGCTGAGCCGCTGGATCTCGCGCAGCGCCTCCACATCATCGCGGCTGTAGCGCCGCCCCTTGCCTCGGGCCCGCGAGGGCGTAACGAGGCCGAGGCGGTCGTACTGCCGCAGCGTCTGGGGGTGCATGCCCGCGAGTTCGGCAGCGACCGAGATGACGAACGTGGGTTCTTCAGTTGTCATCGGCGCTTACCTCCTCACTGACGGGCTCGCGCGGCCAGGTCGGCGCGCGGATTATCTCCAGCTGTTGCGGCCTTCAGGGCCTCGATGGCGTCCTTCGCCTCGTCGGACAGGTGATGCGGCACCTGGATCGCGACGGTTAGGAGCAGGTCTCCCTTGCCCTTCTTCGTCTCGATGCCGCGGCCCTTGACGCGCAGCACGCGACCGGAGGGCGTGCCGGCCGGTACCCGCACGCGCACGGTCGAACCATCGAGCGTGGGGACCTCAACCGTCGCCCCGAGCGCGGCTTCGGCGTAGGTGACGGGCAGCTCCATCCGCAGGTTGTTGCCGTCCATCTCGAAGACGGGATGCGGCGTGACTCTCACGGTGATGATCATGTCGCCGGCCGGGCCGCCGTTGCTGCCAGGGTGTCCCTTGCCGCGCAGTTTGATCTTCTGGCCGTTCTTCACGCCCGCGGGGATGCGGACGTTGATCGAGCGGCCGTCGACCTGCAGCGTGACGGTTTCACCCGTTGCTGCCTGGCGAAAGCCGAGCGTCGTTGCGGCATGCAGATCCGCGCCGGACTGGGGGCTCGGAGCGAATCCGCCGAAGCCACCAAAGCCGCCGCCAGAGCGCCGGGTTCGGGTACCGCCACCGCCGAACATCTTGAGGATGTCGTCGATATCGGGACCGCCGTCGCCGCCGGTTTCGAAGCGGACGTTTCCGCCGCCACCAAACATGCCGGAAAAGACGTCTTCAAATCCGCCGCCGGGCCCGCCGGGGCCGCCCGGACCGGCAGAGAAGCGAGCTCCTCCGCCGGCCATGGCGCGGATGGCGTCGTATTCTTCGCGCTTCTTTGGATCGGACAGGACCGCGTAGGCCTCGCCGACTTCCTTGAACTTCGCCTCGGCGGCCTTGTCCCCCGGGTTTTGGTCCGGGTGGTAGGTCCGCGCGAGTTTGCGATACGACTTCTTGATCGCGGCGGCATCGGCGTCTTTCGGCACGCCGAGCACCTGATAAAAGTCCTTATCGAACCAGTCTTGGCTGGCCATGACGCCTCACCTCCACGTGTGTTGTTGGGATTGCGATTTACTCAGGGTTGGACACCGCCACTCGGGCGGCTCTAAGGACCTTGTCGCCCATCTTGTAACCGGGCTGCATGACCTGCGCGATCGTGGCGACCGAGACCTCGGAGGACGGGGTGGCCATGAGTGCCTCGTGCACCTCTGGGTCGAACTCTTCGCCGGCTTCGCCAAAGCGGGAGACCTTGAAGTGCTGCTCCAGGGTGTTTTCCAGCTTGGTCGCAACCGTCGCAAAGGTACCGTTGAGGTCACCGTGCTGGCGGGCGAGCGCAATATCGTCAAGGACGCTGAACAGCGCTTCCACGACGTCGGCGACGCCCTGATCCTTGGCCTGGGAGGCCGCCTCGCGGGAGCGGCGAACGAAGTTCGCATACTCCTGCTCGGTGTTGTACTGCGCGGCGCGCGAGCGGGCCAGATCGTCGGTCAGCTTGGCGTTTTCGGCCTTGAGATCGGCGAGGTTGGACTGGGCCTCATCCTGCGCGGGGGTCTCCTCCACGTAGGCGGGGCCGAACTTGTCCCCTTCGGGATGCGTATCGGCGCTGGCGCCGGCATCTTCCGTCGTGAACTCCGCGGCCTGCGCCGCATGAGTCTCGTCGACCTCGTCCGTCACCGGGGACTCCCCCTGGTGGCCGCCAGGTTCGGCCTCAGCCGGAGCCTGGCGCACCTTGCCAGTTTCGGGGTCGATCCGACGACGATCACGCACGATCGGCTTCTCGTCGTTGTTCTCGAAATCCGTCACTTACTTCTTCTCTTCCTCATCGTCGACGATCTCGGCGTCAACGACGTCCTCGTCGGCGTTGGGGCTCTCGCCGGCCGGGGCCTGCTCGCCCGCAGCCTGCTCGGCCTGGCCCTGGTTGTAGAGCGCCTGACCGATCTTCTGCGCCTCTTCGGTCACCTTGGACTGGGCCGTGGTGATGGCATCGAAGTCGTCGCCTTCCAGCGCCTTCTTCAGATCATCGACGGCGGTCTGTACCGAGGTGGAGACGTCGGCCGGGATCTTGTCCGCGTTGTCCTTCAGGAGCTTCTCGGTGCCGTAGACGAGCTGCTCGGCGGAGTTGCGGGTGTCGGCTTCCTCACGGCGCTTCTTGTCTTCGGCAGCGTGCGATTCGGCTTCCTTCACCATGCGGTCGATCTCGTCCTTGGAGATGCCGGAGCCGCCGGTGATCGTCATCGACTGCTCCTTGCCCGTGCCACGATCCTTGGCGGAGACGTGGACGATGCCGTTGGCGTCGATGTCGAAGGTCACCTCGATCTGGGGCACGCCGCGGGGGGCCGGGGCGATGCCGGTGAGGTCGAAGGTGCCGAGCGGCTTGTTGTCCCGGGCGAACTCGCGCTCACCCTGGTAGACCTGGATCAGCACGGAGGGCTGGTTGTCTTCCGCAGTGGAGAACACCTCGGAGCGCTTCGTCGGGATCGCCGTGTTGCGCTCGATGAGGCGGGTCATGACGCCGCCCTTGGTCTCGATACCGAGGGAGAGCGGGGTGACGTCGATCAGCAGGACGTCCTTGCGGTCGCCCTTGATGACACCGGCCTGCAGGGCGGCGCCGACGGCGACGACCTCGTCCGGGTTCACGCCCTTGTTGGGCTCCTTGCCACCGGTCAGCTCGGTCACGACTTCGGTCACGGCCGGCATACGGGTCGAGCCGCCCACGAGGACGACGTGGTCGATTTCGGAAACGGAGATGCCGGCGTCCTTGATGACGTTGTTAAACGGTGTCTTGGTGCGGTCGAGCAGATCCTTGGTCATTTCCTCGAAGTGGGCTCGGGTGAGCTTTTCTTCCAGGTGGATCGGGCCGCCTTCGCCCATCGAGAGGTAGTGCAGCGAGATATCGGTCGAGGTCGCGGTCGACAGTTCCTTCTTGGCCTGCTCCGCGGCATCCTTCAGACGCTGCAGCGCGATCTTGTCCTTGGACAGATCCACGCCGTCCTTCGTCTTGACCTGCTCGACGAGCCAGTCGACGATGCGCTGATCCCAGTCGTCACCACCGAGGCGGTTATCGCCGTTGGTCGCGCGCACCTGAATGGTGGAGAAGTCGTCCTCGTCCTTGCCGACTTCCAGCAGCGAGACGTCGAAGGTACCGCCACCGAGGTCGAAGACCAGGATGAGTTCGTCTTCCTTACCCTTTTCCAGGCCGTAGGCGAGGGCCGCGGCCGTGGGCTCGTTGACGATACGCAGGACGTTGAGGCCAGCGATCTGGCCGGCGTCCTTGGTCGCCTGACGCTCTGCGTCGTTGAAGTAGGCCGGCACGGTGATGACGGCTTCTGTCACGGGCTCGCCGAGGTACTCTTCCGCGTCGTGCTTGAGCTTGCCAAGAATACGCGCGGAGATTTCCGGGGCGGTGTACTTCTTGCCGTCGATATCGACCGACCAGTCGGTGCCCATGTGGCGCTTGACCGAGGAGATGGTGCGATCAACGTTGGTGACCGCCTGACGCTTGGCGATTTCGCCGACGAGGACATCGCCGTTCTTGGAAAACGCGACGACAGACGGGGTGGTGCGAGCGCCTTCAGCGTTCGCGATGATGGTGGGCTCGCCGCCTTCGAGGGTGGCGATGGCCGAGTTTGTGGTGCCGAGGTCGATACCTACTGCACGTCCCATAAGTTCTGCTCCTTTTGTCGCGGCCGGGTCCGGCCCGAAGGTTCCGGACCGGCACGTCGACCTGATAGTTGAGTGGTCTGCACTCAAGTTTTCCAGTCGCTCGACTGTTGTCAAATCGACATCGGCAAACTTGAGTCTAATAGGCTCAACTTAGCGGAGGCAGGAATTATTCCCGCCGCCCTATGGCGTGGCCCACAGGACACCTGCTGGCTCGATGAGCGAGCTAAACGTGCTACCGCGTTGAGTTTTTCTGCCCGATGAGCGATACGCTTCTGATATGTCCACGTCACCTTCGCCGCATTGGCTGACCTCCAAAGAGCAGCAGTCGTGGCGCGCCTACCTCGCGATGACCGCGCGGCTGCACGCACTCCAGGGACGTCAGCTCCAGGTCCTGCACGGAATCTCGATCCAAGATTTCCAGGTCCTTGTCCACGTCTCCGAAGCCAGCGATGGCTGCATTCGAACCTCCGATCTCGCAGACGCTGTCGTCTGGGAGCGCTCCCGCCTCTCCCATCACCTCGCCCGTATGGAAAAACGCGGCCTTATCGCGCGAAACACCTGCCCCAACGACGGCCGCGGCGTCCTCGTATCCCTAACACCCGCGGGCGAAGAACTCCTCGTGAAGGCAGCGCCGGACCACGTTGAACTCGTCCGGCGGGTCTTTATTGACGCCCTTGGCCCCGACGGACTCGGCGAACTCGACTACGTCACCGCCACCGTGCTCGGAGCGCTGGACGTCGAACCCGAGCCACAGTCGCGCTAGGGCATGCGACCACGCGGCACTGAGCGCGCGCATCAGCACCGTGGCTTAGGCTGGCGGCCATATCACGTGCTCTGCCACACGAAGGGACGCCAACGATGACTACCTACGACGAACTCCTAGCCGCCATCAGCTGCACTGATGGGCGCGAGATTTTCGGCCCGGCCACGGGCGAGCTGGGTGGCAACGACCCGGGGCATCGTGCTGCCCGACGCTGACCCCGAGGCCATCTCCGAGGGCCTGTTCTGGGGCGCATTCATCAACACCGGGCAAACGTGCGCCGCCTTGAAGCGACTCTACGTTCACGAGGACATTTACGACGAGGTCTGCCACGCCCACACAAACGTTGCGTCCGCGATGCCGATGGGCGTGGGCACCGAGGAGGCGAACGTCCTTGGTCCGCTGCAAAATAAGGCGCAGTTCGACATCGTCGCCTCGCTCGTTTCAGCCGCCAAGGCCGCGGGCGGGCGTGTGCTGCTCGACGGCAATCCCGACCCGGAGCAGGTCGGTTTCTTCTACCCGACGACGCTCATCGCTGATCTCGATCACGACAACCCGCTCGTCCGTGAGGAGCAGTTCGGTCCCGCGCTCCCGATCGTCAAATACTCCAGCATCGACGAAGCCGTCGGCTACGCCAATGACCTGGATGTCGGCCTCGGCTCCTCCATCTGGACGAGCGATCCGGACAAAGGCAAAGAACTCGCACGCCGCATCCAAGCCGGAACGGTGTGGATTAACAAGCACGGCGCCATCGACCCGCGAGTACCTTTTGGCGGCGTGAAGCACTCCGGCTTCGGGCTGGAGTTCGGCATCGAGGGCCTAAAGGCCGTCGCTGCGCCGAAGGTCATCAGCTCCTAGGACTCCGAGTCTTCCGTCTCGTCCTCGGACTTGACGAGATCATCCTGCGGGCCGGTGATGCGAGAGGCCCGCTCGATCGCGCCCGGCTGCGCTAAGTGCTCGACCCAGCTCACATCGTCGGGATGCGTCATCAGGTCACGTGCCGATTCGACGATCCGGCGCCGCTCCTCGTCGATGATGCCCTGGACCTCGTCGTCGCTCGTACCTTCTTCCACGACGGCGAGCAGGCGCAGCAGCTGGGCGAGTACGAGCGGCTCTGCCGTCGCGTACCGCCGCACCGGTCCGACGATCTCCTGCAGGAAGTCGATCGTGCTGGGCGCGGGGGCGAATGCTCGCAGGATGCCGTCCTCGTCGGTCACCCACTCGTGGTTGAGGGGGCGCTCGGCAGCCAGACGAGCAACAGAGATTGCTTGATTGACGGCATGCACAGCCGTCGTCGGATCATTGGTCCCGGGGGAGAGTGCGCGCACCGCGATATCGGAGAGCTGATGCATGCCGAGGCGAATGTCGGCATCGGAGACGCGTTCGTGATCGATCTGGACGACGCCGCGCGGTAGCTCAGTGTCCTCATCGAGCTTGCCCTCCCGACCAAAAACCCACGCGACCGCCTGACCGGTGATGAGCGGATCCCCGGGCGAGACCGCGATGACGACGACGGCATCATGCTGTTGCGCCCAGTTCGCCGCGCGCTTCGTCGCGACGAGGCGGACGTGACCGGAATCCTGCGCCCGCACCGCGAGGGCGTCGTCGGGAATCTCGGGCACGTCATGCGGCTCGCTCCACTGCTTGCGGTGGCGGGCATATAGCCGCTCGACGCGTTGGGACGCTGTTTCAATGATGGAGTCGACGCGCACCATCGCGACGACGCGCGAGACGTACCAGACGAACGTGCCGATCGCGATGAAGACGAGCAGCATCGCGACGGTGACACCGATCTGCGGGGGCCGTTTGCGCGATTCCGCCTCCACGGAGCGCAGCAGCAGGAGCGCGTAAACGAACACCGCGATGAACACCGCGAATATACCTCTGACCGCACGCGACTGGATGAAGTCGCGCAGCAGCTGACCGGAATATTGGCCGGAGGCCACCTGCAGCACGATGAGCGTCATCGAGATCGTCGTCGTGAGCACCGTGAGCATGGAGGAGGCGATGAAGCTCAGCATGTCCGCCGCAGCGGAGGTGTCCCCGGGCCACAGGTACCGGGCGAGCACATACTCGCTCGGGACGTAGACCCGCGCGAGGATCGTCGCGGCGATCGCGGCTGCCAATGCGCTCAAGAGCGGCACGAACCAGATGGTGTCGGAGATCAACTGCCGGAGCTTTTCTGAGGGGCGCATGCTCCATTGTCCCCGCTAACCTGGAATCATGACCACCCGCCCGCACTCCGCCGGTCGCTACGCGCCCTCCCCCTCGGGCCGGCTCCACATCGGAAACCTGCGCACCGCGCTCATCGCCTATGGCCTCGCGGTGCGCTCGGGGCGCCGCTTCGTTATACGAGTGGAGGACATCGACCGGGTCAAGGAGGGGGCGGCGGCCGACCAGCTCGCCGATCTCGCGGCGCTCGGGATCACGTGGCAGCACCCCGAGCTGTATCAATCGACGCGGGCCGAGGCCCACGAACAGGCGCTCGCCGAGCTCACGCAACGCTCGCTCACCTACGAATGCTACTGCTCACGAAAAGACATCCTGGCGGCGCCCACGGCCCCGCACACCCCGCCCGGCTCCTACCCCGGCACGTGCCGCGATCTCAGCGAAACCGAGCGCGAGCGCGCCCGCGAGCGCCTGGCCGCCGCCGGTCGCAGCCCCTCGATTCGGCTTCGCGCCGATACGCGCAGCTTCACTGTCACTGAGCAAATCGTCGGGGTGAGCCCCACTGCTCCCGAGGACGCCACCACGAGCTATACGGGCGTCGTCGACGATTTCGTCATGCGGCGCGGCGACGGCGTCCTCGCCTATAACCTCGTGGCCGTCCTCGACGACGCCTATCAGGGTGTGGACCAGGTATGCCGGGGCGACGATCTTTTAGCATCCTCGCCCCGCCAGGCCTACCTCGCCGCCATTCTCGGCGTCACCGAACCGGTCTACGCGCACGTCCCCCTGGTGGTCAACGAGGAGGGTGCGCGCCTCGCCAAGCGCGATGGTGCCGTCACGCTGCCCGAGCTCACGGCTGCCGGCTGGGAGGTCGCGGACGTGATCGAGTGGTGTGCGACGAGCCTGTCTCTGCCGCCAGTACGCACGGCGGAGGACTTCGTCGCCGAGTGCTCGCTGACCGCCTTGCGAGCCGCTGGTGGCCCGCACGTTTTCATCGCACCCGCCCCCTGATCTGCATAGCAAAGCGGCCCCACCTCCGCGCGAGGTGGGGCCGCTTTGCGCTAGTCAGCTAGCTCGTCTACTTGGCGCGGTGACGGCGCACCGCGAGGGCGGTTCCGCCGCCGCCAAGGCCGAGGGCCGCGGCAGCCAGCAGGCCGAGCGCCGGAACACCGGTAACCGGCAGCTCAGGCTCCGGGGTCGGCTTCGGCGGCTTGCCCGGGGTCGAGGGCTCCGGAGCGTGCGTCGGCTCGACGGTGGGCTTATCGGTCGGCTTCTCCGTCGGCTCCTCAGTGGGCTTATCGGTCGGCTTCTCCGTCGGCTCCTCAGTGGGCTTATCGGTCGGCTTCTCCGTCGGCTCCTCAGTGGGCTTATCGGTCGGCTTCTCCGTCGGCTCCTCAGTGGGCTTATCGGTCGGCTTCTCCGTCGGCTCCTCAGTGGGCTTATCGGTCGGCTTCTCCGTCGGCGGCTCGGTGGGAGTCTCGGTGGGCTCCTCACTCGGCTCGCCGGTCGGGGCTACGCCGGTGCACAGGAAGGCGTGCGAAATGCGCTTGCCGCTGATCGGCGAGTACTTCTCGCCAATGACGGGGTTCCAGAACTGGTCGTTCACCGTGGCAGACTTCAGCACGAGCAGCACCCACTCGCCACCCTGCTTGATCTCTGGGACCCGAAGGTAATCTGACTCCTCCTCGAGCTTGATGCACTTGGCATCGTCGTAGCCTTTTTCAGCCAGAACGTTTTCCCCAATACCAGGCATGGTTCTGATCCGAGTCGTAACCGGGCTCCGCCATGGCAGGACCCGCCAACAGTCCAACACCCAAGGCAGCGGTGCCGACGGCCGCAAAAATGCGCTTCATAAGAATCTTCCTCCCGAGAAAACTAGGTCAGGCAGATTTAAATAGAGATTTTTCCTGCTCGCACAGGCTGCTCTCTTGATCCGGGATAGGAATCCGGCTTTTTTGCGCAAATGTATACGACACCGAATGCGACGTACTCAAACTCAACTAACTGCACTTGCCCGGCAACTACACGCCCCGACATCTTTTGCGGAGTACGGCAGCCAGCGCACGTGGGCGTTAGTGCAGAACTCCACACCACGTTGGGGGACACCCCCGCAGACTTCTGAAATCCCATGGCGGCGACGGCCCAAAAAACAATCCCCGGGACCATGTTTTGCCCATGATCCCGGGGATTTTTCGTGCGGTAGCGGTGGGATTTGAACCCACGGTGGCTGTTAACCACACAGCATTTCGAGTGCTGCACCTTCGGCCGCTCGGACACGCTACCTTGCCGGATTATCTTAGCTGGCCTAACCCAGCCAAACAAAACCCAGGGCATGTGATCCCGAACGCGGCGCCACTGTGGGAGACTCGCGACATGACGGGCGGGAGCACTGGGGCGCGCAATGTGTGGGGCTTCGGCCTGGGGACCCTCGGTCGCGATATGCTCGCGGCGCTCGTCGCGATGTACCTCATGTTCTACCTGACGGAAGTGCTCGACATCTCCGCGAGCGCCGTGGTGGCGGTGACGGCAATCATGGTCGTGATGCGGATCTTTGACGCCGTGAACGACCCTGTCATGGGGATCATCGTCGATAACACCCGCTCGCGGTGGGGAAAGTTCAAGCCGTGGATCGCGATCGGCGCCCTGGCGTGGGCGGCTGCCTCCATCCTCATGTTCGCCGACTGGGGACTTGAAGGAACGACATTCCTACTCGTCTTTACGGTCGTCTACCTGCTGTGGGAGATCGCCTACACCGTCAATGACATCTCCTACTACGGCATGCTGCCGAGCCTGTCGCGCGATAAGAAGCAGCGCGAACGTATCGGGGTCGTCGCCCGAATTTGCGCGAACATTGGGCTCTTTTCCCTCGTCGTCGGGGTGTTGCCGCTGACCAAGGCGCTTGGGCAATGGACGGGATCGCTACAGCGGGGCTGGTTCACCCTCGCCGTGATCCTTGCGGTCATCATGCTCGCCTTCCAGACGATCACGCTCGTGGTGGCCAAGGAAGAAATCCGGATCGAGCAGCCTCCCACGACTCCGCTGCGGGAATTGTTTTCCGTCATCGTTCGCAATGACCAGCTGCTGTGGGTCACCTTGGCGATGGTCACGTTCATGACGGGCTACCTCGTGACGACATCGCTCGGGATTTACTACTTCCGCTATGTCTACGGCGATGAGGACATGTACTCAATCTTCGCGGCGGTCCTTGGCATCACCCAGATCGTTGGGCTCGCGATCTTCCCGCTCATTGCTCGATTCCTTACTCGCCGCCAGATTCACCGCCTCGCGACAGCGCTGTGCATCGCGGGCTTCGCGCTGTTCTTCGTCGCCGAGCCCTCCATGGCGTTGATCGGATTTGCCGGGGTCCTGCTGTTTTCCGGGCAGGCGTTCATTCAGCTCCTCATGTTGCTGTTCATCGCGGATTGTGTCGAATACGGCGAATGGAAGCTCGGGCGGCGCAATGAGTCGATCACGGTCTCGCTGCAGCCGTTCATCTATAAGGGATCGAACGCGCTCGCGAGCGGCATCGTCGGACTGACGCTCCTCGCCAGTGGAATCGCCTCGCTGTCCTCCGATGATGAGGCGGCAGCGATAACTGCCGGCGGCATACTCGTCGTCAAGATCGCGATGATGGTGCTCCCGCTCGTCTTGACCGCAACGAGCTGGTTGATCCTGCGCGCCAAGTACCGCATCGATGAACCGACCTATGCCCGCATCGTTTCCGACCTGAAGGAGCGCGAATTATGACCGGCCCCATCACTCGCGACTCGAGACTCAAAGACGTCTACGCTCATCCCCTCGGGCGCGACATCATCGACAAGGTGCTGCTGCAGCTAGGCCGCTCACGCGCGTGGGTGACGAATCCGCTAATCTCGGCGGTCTCGCTGAACCAGATCGACCAACTCCTCGGGCGCATCATCGGGCCCGGCTTCATCGACACGCTCATCACGCTGCTCAATACCGAGACCGCGACGCCCGCCGTTTCCCACGCAGCTACCGAGACCCCCTGGTGGAAGGAGGCCATCTTCTATCAGGTTTACCCGCGCAGCTTCCAAGACTCCGACGGTGATGGCATCGGCGATCTGCGAGGCATCAACTCGCGCCTGGATTACCTCGCGTGGCTGGGGATCGATTGCCTATGGCTCTCCCCAATCTTTGACTCCCCTAACGAGGACATGGGCTACGACGTGCGCGACTACCGCGCGATCATGGCCGAGATGGGGACCATGGCCGACATGGAGGCGCTCATCAAGGGCTGCCATGAGCGCGGCATGCGCATCATCTTGGACCTCGTCGTGAACCATACCTCCGACCAGCACGACTGGTTCCAGGCCGCCCTCGCCGACCCGGAAGGCCCATACGGCGAGTATTACTTCCTGCGGCCCGGTAGTGCACAGCCACCGAACAACTGGGAGTCGTTCTTTTCTGGCTCGGCCTGGCGATACCTTCCCGAAGCCGACCGCTGGGCATTGCACCTGTTTGCGCCCGGCCAGCTCGACTTGAACTGGGACAACCCCGGGGTTCGCGCGGAGATCGCTGACATCGTCCAGTTCTGGCGGGCCAAAGGAGTGGACGGCTTCCGCATGGACGTCACCAACTACATCTCGAAATCGCCGGGGCTGCCCGACGGTAACGAGTTCATCGGGCAGCTCATCGGCTTTCGCGGCATCGAGCACTATTTCTACGGCCCCAAGTTGCACGAGTATCTGGCCGAACTGCGTCGGGACGGATTCACCTCACCCGATGGGCAGGTTGGTGTCATGGTCGGGGAGACCCCCGGCATTGGCGTGGAGACCGGGCGGTTGCTATCCGGAGCCGAGCGAGGCGCACTCGACCTCGTCTTCAATTTCAATGTGCTGGAGCCGCCCGGCAAGATCAGGTGGGACGACTACCGCTACGACCTCGCCTATCTCATCGAGTTCTACCGCGACTACCTCACGCGGGTTTCGAGCAGCGACTGGATCGCGCTGTTCGTCGAGAATCACGACAACCCGCGCATGATCTCCAAGGTGCTGGGCAGCGCCGACCGGGATCCGGTGTTGCGCGATGCCGTCGGCATTGCGATCGCAACGATTCAGCTCACGCTGCCGGGCACGCCCTTCATCTTCCAGGGCCAAGAAACTGGGTCGGTCAACCAGCCGTTTTTCGATATCGGCGAGCTGCGTGACGTCGAATCACTCAACCGCTACGCCGAACTGCTCGCGGCGGGGATGAGCGAGGAGGCAGCATGGGCGCAGATCATGGCGGGCTCCCGCGACCACGCTCGCACGCCGCTGGCGTGGGAGACCGGCGGCGGCTTCACGACGGGCGCGGCGTGGCTCGCCGAAACGGTCGCGGGCCCGGGCTATTCGGTTGCCGAGCAGCGAGCAAACCCCGACTCGGTCCTCAACGTCTACCGGCGTCTCATCGCGCTGCGCCGCGAGCATCCGGCCCTCGCAACGGGTGAGGTGACGTTCCTTGCCAGCGGTCAGCGCGGCTATGCCGCGTGGCTGCGAACCTCGCCCGACGGCGCGGAGCGCTGGCTCGTCGAGGTCAATACGACCGGCAGGCGCATTGCGCGCCGAATACCCGAGGGCCCGTGCGAGATTGTGCTCGGCCCGCCGGCGCGCGGCGCCACCATGGCACCGTATGAGGCCGTCGTTGCGCGGCTGCGGCCCCGCTAGCTTCGGCGCTCGTCGAAGAATTCGGCCATGAGCGCTCCGGCGGCGGCCGCTCGTACACCCGCGATAACCTCGCAGCGGTGGTTGGCTCGCGTATCTCGAACGACGTCGCGGATGGAGCCGCACGCACCAGTCTTGGGCTCCCACGCGCCAAAGATGACCCGGTCAACGCGGGCAAGAACCGCCGCGCCCGCACACATCGTGCACGGCTCGATCGTCACGACGAGCGTGCACCCGGCAAGGCGCCACTGCCCGCGCACCGCGGCGGCTTGACGCAGCGCCAGCACCTCGGCATGCGCGGTCGGATCGCCTGCGGCCTCCCGCTCGTTCTTGCCGCGGCCAATGACCTGTCCGGCCTCGTCGATGACGACGGCGCCGATCGGGATATCGCCCGCCAGCCCGGCCTGCCGGGCAAGGGCGAGCGCCTCGTCCATCGCGTCGCCAAAGCGCATCTCGGCCCACGGTTGGGTCCGTGCGTCATCACCGCTACTCACGCAACCACGGTACCGTTAAGACATGCGCTTGCACGTTGCTGACCACCCGCTCATTGCCCACAAATTAACGGTTCTTCGCAAGAAGGACACGCCCTCTGCGACGTTCCGGCTACTCGTCGACGAACTCGTCACGCTGCTCGCCTACGAGGCCACCCGCGATGTCGCCACCGAACCCATCGAGATCGAGACCCCGGTCGCCCGCACCAAGGGCACTCACCTCTCCCTGCCCAAACCCGTCGTCGTTCCCATCCTGCGCGCCGGACTCGGCATGCTCGACGGCATGACCCGGATGCTGCCGACCGCTGAGGTGGGCTTCCTTGGGATGAAACGCGATGAGGAAACCCTCCTCGTCGATACCTACGCCAACCGGTTGCCCGAGGATCTGTCCGGCCGCCAGGTTTACCTGCTGGATCCGATGCTCGCGACGGGTCACACGCTCATTGACGCGATCGAGTTCGTGCTGGAGCGCGGCGCCCGCGACGTCACCTGCGTGTGTCTGCTTGCCGCCCCCGAGGGCCTGAAGAACCTCGAAAAGGCCGTCGGCGACCGCGCCGAGGTCACGATCGTCACCGCTTCGGTCGACGAGAAGCTGAACGAGCAGGCCTACATCGTTCCGGGCCTGGGCGATGCTGGCGATCGCCTCTACGGCATCGTCGACTAACAACGAGCGCGGGCCCCGAGGACAACGACATGTCCTCGGGGCCCGCTGCGTGAGCTGGCGCTAGTTCTTGGAGGAGATGACCTCACCGTTGGGCCAGGTCTTCTTGATGAAGTCGGCGACCTCCTGGCCGTGCAGGATCTCGTCGAGCTTCTTCAGCGCATCGAGCTTTTCGCCCTCCTCGTTCGAGCGGTATGCCACGAGGTTGGCGTAGGGGTTGCCGTCCACGGACTCCAGGACGATCGCATCCTCGGAGGGCTTCAGGCCGCCTTCCAGCGCGAAGTTTCCGTTAATGATGGCGATGTCGACATCCGGCAGGACGCGCGGCAGTGCCGGCGCCTCGGTCTCGACGAACTCGAGCTTCTTGGGGTTGGCCTCGGCGTTGCCGTCGTAGTCGACGATCGAGACGTCGTCCTTGTCGATCTTCTGCAGCGCGCCTTCCTTCACGAGCAGGTCGAGCGCTCGCGCCTGGTTCGAGGGGTCGTTGGAGATGCCGACCTTGGCGCCATCGGCGAGCTCCGAGATGTTCTTGATCTTCTCGGAGTAGATGCCGTAGGGCTCGATGTGGACGCCCTCGAAGTGCGAGAATTCGTAACCCTTGTCGGCGATCTCGGCCTCGAGGTAGGGCAGGTGCTGGAAGTAGTTGGCGTCGAGGTCGCCCTCGGACAGCGCAACGTTCGGCTGGACGTAGTCGGTGTACTCGACGATCTCCAGGTCGAGTCCGGCCTTTTCCGCCAGGCCCTCGCTCTTCACGAAGTTCAGGATCTCGGCGTGCGGCACCGGGGAGGCTCCGACGATCAGCTTGACGGGAGCGCCGCCCTCGGCGGCGGCGGAGGTGTCCCCGGACGCTGGCGTCGTGGCGGAATTGGTGGTGCCGTTGCCACCGCAGGCGGCGAGGGTGAGGGCGGTCGCCGCGGTGATGGCGGCAATCGAGAGGCGGGTGGTACGTGAGCGAGACATGGAATGTCCTTTCGGGTAGCTCAAATGGAGGTTCATGAGGTTGGGGTTGTGAGGGTGCTGGCCTGAAGCTGTTCGCTCCGGTTGGCGGGTGCCTAGCGGTGGTCCACCAACCGGCTCAACATGTCGCCCATCATCTGCACGAGCTGGACGATGAGAACGATGATGACGACGGTCGAGATCATCGTGTCGGTCTGGTAGCGCTGGTAGCCGTAGTTGTAGGCGAGGGTGCCAAGCCCGCCGCCGCCGAGGACGCCCGCGATCGCGGAGTAGCCCACGATCGTGATGATAAGGACCGTAATGCCCTGGACGATTCCGGGCAGGGCTTCTCGCACCTGCACGCCGAACATCACCTGGCGTCCGGTGGCGCCCATCATCGTGGCCGCCTCGACCTTTCCGGGATCGACGGCAAGGACGCTCGTTTCGACGAGGCGCGCGAAGAATGGGATTGCCGCGACCGCGAGGGGCAGCACGGCTGACGTCCACCCGATCGCCGAGCCCATGACAAAGCGCGTGAAGGGGATGAGCGCGATCATCAGGATAATGAAGGGAATCGAACGCCCGATGTTGACGATCGCCCCGAGGACCGAGTTGACGGTCCGGTTGGCGAGGACGCCACGCTTGGAGGTGGCGACGAGCAGCAGGCCGAGCGGCAACCCGAGCAGGACCGTGATGAGTGAGCTGAGGCCCGTCATGTAGAGGGTCTCCAGCGTCGCGGGCCACAGCCGGCGCGAGATCGCGGGGTTATCGAACCAGGTCGGCTTGTCCGTAGCGAGCAGCCGAGTGGCGATATCGGCGAGGGCCGGGGTGTGGCTGGCGCTGACGGCAGCGGCGTATCCAAGAATGCTCACAGCTCGACCTCCACTCCGTTCTCGCGGCGGATCTGCACCGCATGGCCTTCGCGCCACAGCGCGTCGCGCGCCTCACCGGCGACGTCGGGCGGGACGGATACCGCGAGGCGTCCCACCTGCGCGGAGCCGATGGTCTCGAAGGTTCCGGCCGCGATATCGCCGCCGAGATTCGCAACGGCCGAGAGCACGCGCGCGCCCGTAGGCTCGCCAGGGTGGGAGGTGAACATGACGTCCAAGATGGTGTAGCCATCGAGGTAGCCGTCGTCGGGGATCGACGGCGGCGGTACCAGGGCGCGTGCCAGTCGGCTCGTCTTATCGGAGATGATCTCCTCGAGCGTGCCGGTTTCCGCGACCTCGCCGGCGCTCAGCAGCGTCACCGAGTCGCAGATCTCGCGCACGACGCTCATCTCGTGGGTGACGATGACGATCGTGACGCCGAGCTGATCGCACACCTCGCGCAACAACTGCAGGATCGAAGTCGTCGTCTCGGTATCGAGCGCGGAGGTCGGCTCATCGGCCAGGAGCACCGGCGGCCGGGTCGCAAGGGCTCGCGCAATGCCGACGCGCTGCTTCTGCCCGCCCGAGAGCTGGGAGGGATAGGAATCTCCCCTGCCGGTCAGGCCGACGATCTCCAGGAGTTCGGCTACGCGCTTAGCGATATCGCCCTTCGGAGTGCGCATGATTTGAAGCGGGTAGGCGATGTTCTTCGCGGCGGTGCGCTGGTCGAACAGGTTGACGTGCTGGAAGACCATTCCGATACGGCGGCGCAGCGCGCGCCGGGAGCGGGCGTGGGCGGCGGATACTTCAACATCGTCGACGACGACGCGGCCCGAAGTGGGGGTGACGAGCCCGGTCAGGCAGCCGACGAGCGTCGACTTTCCCGCGCCAGAAGGACCTACGATGCCGTGAATGGTGCCGCGTTCGACGCTCAACGTCACGTCGTGCAGGGCTGTCACGGAGCCGTAGGTCTTACCAACTGACTCGAGGGTTATCACCGGGTGTGCCTCCATCGGTCCCGGCGGTAGCACCCTCGCCCGTAATGGGGGGTTGCTGCAGCGTCATCGAGCCGGGTCTCTCAGCTGCTCTGGATGGTTCCGACGCTAGCTTAAACGAAACTTCGCGCTGCGTGCGACCATGGTGTGAGAATTGAGTCATGAATCTCAGCGAGCTACCCCGCGTCCCCGACATTCTCGACGGCTATATTTCGCGACAATTTCGCGTAACAGAAGCCCCCTCGATGCCGCGTGCGACGACGGCCACGCTGGTCCACCATGCGGAACTCCTGCCTGATGCGCAGCGAGCGATTCTCTACCTGCCGGGCTATTCCGACTATTTCTTCCAAACCGAGCACGCGACGGCGTGGCGCAAGCGCGGGTTTGAATTCTTCGCGCTCGACATGCGAGCCCAGGGCCGCAACCTCCTGCCCGGTCCGCGAAGCGAGGAGGGTCCACTGCCGGAATACCTGCCCGACCTGCGCATCCGGCACGAAGACATCGCGCTCGCGATGCGCGCGCTACGCGAGCGCTACGACCAGATCGCGATCCTCGGCCACTCCACGGGCGGCTTGCAGGCCGTCATGTACGCCTACCTCTCCTCCCCCGCCGCGCACCCCACGCGCTCGCGCGGGCTGCCGGATCGCACGCGCCACCCGCTCGCGCCCGACGCGTTGATCCTCAATTCGCCATGGTTCGGCCTCAACGCCAACCCCCTCACGCGCCTCGCCGCGCCGCTCGGCGTCGCTGCCCTCGCTCGCATTGCGCCGACCCAGCAGGTAGCGACCCTCGACCCGGCATACACGCATGACCTCATCGAGTATGACTCCGGGCGCTGGGGCATCGACCCGATGCTGAAACCGATCGACGGCTTCCCCATGCGGGCGGCGACGCTCGCCTCGGTGTGCTCCGCCCAGCGCCGCCTCGCGCGTGGTCTTCACCTCGATATCGCGACCCTCATTTGCCACTCCGCACGCTCGGGCAATAACTCCCACCCCACCGCCGACGAAGTGGCGACAAGCGACGTCGTGCTCGACGTTGCGGACATGACCGGTCGCGCGATGTGCGTAGGCGTGAACGCCCAGACATACGCCATCGAGGACGGGAAGCACGATCTCGCGCTCTCGGGGCCCGCGGCGCGCGAGACCTACCTGCGGCGCATCACCGACTTCGCCGATCTGACGCTCTTTAGGGCGTGAGCATCCCGGCCGCGATGAGCTCCGCGGCGACGTCCTCGATGAAATCTTCGATCGCTTGCCGCCCCGCGACGGGACCGCCCGCGAGATAGGAATCCGTGCCGAGGAGCATCGCGCTCGGCGTCGCAAGGCGCATTGCCCGCGCCGTCCTGCCTGCCGGATCGCGCACGACCGTCACGGCGGCGCCCGCGCGCTCGGCGGCCGCGTCATCGTCATCAGCGACGAGCGCAACCACCTCGACGACGTTATCGAGCCGTTCGCGGTAGTGCGCGAGGCGATCGGTGACCTCCTCGCACGCGTGGCATGCCGAGGTGAGGTTCACGAGGACGACGGCGTGCTCGGTCGCGAGGTAGGGTAGCGCGACGATCTCGCCGTCGGCACGTTGCACATCGAGCACGGGAACGGCCGAGCGCACATAGTCGTTGCGGCGCGCCTGAAGCTCGGCTTCGGCCTGCCGATAGGCCTCCTGCACGCCCTCATCGCGCGCGCCGGAGCGCTCGCCGGCCAGGTAGCCCCACGCCGCCAGCGCCCCTGCCGCCGCGACGGCGACGCTCGCCGCAAAGCCCACTGGGTGCGCCGCGGCGTAATCCCACGGCCCGACGCGCATCAGGTGCGCGACAAGCGCCAGGCCCGCGAGCGCCAACAGTCCGAGGTTGCGAGCCACGGTCGCGTACGACATGGGAGCCGAGGACTCGCCAAAGCAGTGGCAGGGCGTGCCGCGTCCCGAGGCGACGGCCGCGGTCACGAGCAGCGTGAAGATGATCAGCAGGGCGAGCAGGCCCGCGGCCGCGGCGACGCCGAAGGCTGCGGGCAGCAGCAACGCGATCGCAAGGACGAGCTCCACGATCGGCAGGGCGCGCACCGCCCACGGCTTCGCGAGCGCGCGCGGCACGCCGAGCCGCCGCCACGTCGCGATATCGCGCCCGATGCCGGGCGAATGACGCAGCTTGCCAACGCCGCTGCCAATGAAGGCAGCGGCGAGAAGAATCGTTGCAACAGTGAGGGCCACGCTTGCAGATTACAAGATCTGCGTGAGCATCTCGCGTGCCGTTTGCCGCACATCGCGTCCCTCGGACAGCGCCGAGACGGCCGAGCCGTCGACGACGGCGACGATGAGCTGGGGCGAGACGTCGATCCCGACGTGGCACAGCACCCGCGCGATGGCGTCATCGAGCTGCTCACGCCCGGCCGCATAGGCGGTTGCCACCGGCGCGGTGCGGGCGGCCTCCAGCAGCTGGAGGTAGTGGTTTTCGAGGCTGTCGGTCGGCGGCAGGCAGGCGCGCAGGATGAGCGAAATTGCCTCGTCCTTCGTCTCGGGCGCCGCCGATTTCTCGATGTCCTCGGCCACCTTTTCGGCGCGCCGAGCCCACATCCGGATGTTGACCTTGCCCGCCTCGGTGAGGAGCTCATCGAGGCCGGAGAAGTAGTACGTCGTCGCCGAAAGCGAGCACCCCACTCTTCGTGCGACGGCGCGGTGAGAGACGGCGACGGGCCCCTCCTCGCGGATAATTGCCGCCGCCGCTTCCACGAGCGCCATCCGTCGCAGTTCGCCGCGGGCGCGCCGCGCAACCGGGGTCGATGGGGTCTCAGTCATTGTCTTCGTCTCAGCTCGTCGTTGAACGTATCTGTTCTTGAGCCTACTCAGTGCGCAGCGGTTCGTGCGACCGCTCCTTGGCAGCAATCATTCCCGCGAGCGCCATCACCGCGACGGCCACGAGGTACCAGGCCGGAGCCAGCTTACTTCCGGTGGCACTGATAAGCCACGTCGAGATTGCAGCGGCGGTCCCACCAAAGATCGCGTTCGCCAAATTGAAACTGAGCGCGAAACCCGTGTACCGCACCTTAGTCGGGAACGTTTCCGCCAGGAACGTGGCAAGCGTGCCATCGTTTGCCGTGAGCAGGATATTGAACACCACCAGCACGGCAAGCACTGGGATGAATGTAGGCGTGCCCAAGACCAAGAACAGCGGAACAGTCAACACAATGAAGCCAACGCACGCCGAAATGAGCATCCGGCGCCGCCCAACCATGTCGGACAGGTGTCCCATTCCGAAGATCGACGCGACGTAGACGGCGAGCGCGATCGACTGCGCGATGAATGCAGGCGTCTCCCGCATTCCAAGCTCCTCAGTTAGGTACGTCGGCATGTACGACAGAACGAGATAGAACGCGACAGCGTTAAGAGTGGCCACACCAAACGCGATCGCGAGTTCGTGGAAGTGATGTTTAAAGACATAGGTGACTGGCACCTTCACGTCAGTATCTTCTTCCCCGCTTTCGATCTGGTCCTGCATTTCGCGATACGCGGGAGAGTCCTCCAAGTGAGTTCTGATGTAGCGTCCGACGAGACCTAGGGGGAGCGCCAACAGGAACGGAATGCGCCATCCCCAGCTATGAATTTGCTCAAGAGTTAAAACCCCGTACATCCCCGTAACGAACAGGGATCCGACGAGAAGGCCGGTTGCCGTAGAGGCGGGTACGAAAGAGGTGTACATACCGCGCTTTTCTGTTGGCGCATATTCCGCCAGGAAGGTCGCCGCGCCGGCATATTCACCCGAGGCGGAAAAGCCCTGGATCATGCGGAATACGAGCAGCAACAAGGGGGCTGCTAAACCGATTGTGGCATAGGGTGGGATGAGTGCGATCATGAATGTCGCGCCGGTCATTAAGAGAATTGACCAGCTCAATGCCCAGCGCCGCCCGTACTTATCTCCCCAGGTGCCCCACATCATCGCGCCGATTGGTCGCAGGATGAAGGACAGTGCAAATATAGAGAATGTTGCGATTCGCTGCGCTACGGGGTCTGCCAGGGGAAAGAAAACCTGCCCGATAACCACAGCTAAATAGCCGTACGTTGCGTAGTCAAACCACTCAACGAAATTCCCAATAAAACTTGCCGTCGCTGCCTTCCGCAGGGCATGGTGCTGCTCCCCGCTAGTGGGACCGCGGCCACCTCTGTCCCCCTGATCACTGCCTGACATGAAATTTCACCTTCTAGTTCGGATGATAATCTTCACCATCGAAGATCGCTAAGTGTCGTCGGCGGCAGGCCCATCCGATTTCCTGCCGCCGACGACGTCATATCCGGTTGTTATACCGGTGTCCCTGCCGGCGGGGCAGCGCGCTGGCTTCGCCGTTTACGAGCCTTCGATAGCTCGCCGAAAACGGGGCCCATACCACCGACGATGATCAAGAGTCCTCCAATAGCGCCGATCAGGGTGAGTGATTCCTTCCAGATCAAGGCACCAAGAATCAACGCAACAACGCACTCCCAGTACGCGATTGTTGACAACTCAACTGCGAGGAGATGTTTGCCCGCGACGACAAGCAATCCGATAGCGAACAGGCCGCAGACCAAGAACAGGACGACTGCCCACAGCCAGTTTGTCCCCGTCATCACGGAAAGCGGGTTCGTGTCATCCAGCGTCGTCATGCGGAAAATCATCACGACGATGGCACCGATAGCACCGAAGATGAAGTTCCAGAAACCACGCACCTCGGAATCAATGTCGCCGCGATAGCGGTAGAAAAAGAGCGCTAGTCCGTAGAACACTCCCGATCCGAGTCCGAAGATGTCACCCATGACCTTGTTCGGGAATGCCGGGTCCGACCCGAGCTGCAACCCGATTTCAAGCCCGGCACCGGTTGTGTAGTTAATGATGCCAATCGTCATGAGCATGCCGATGAAGACTAGCCCTAGGAACCCAGCATTCTTCAGTGAAATCTTCTCCTTGAGAAAGATCCAGGCGAGAATTGCTGAGAACAATGGCCCTGTATAGATCAAGAAAACAGCGTTGGCGATCGAGGTCATCAACGTCGACGATACGTACAGGGCAAGGGACGTACCGATCGCGAGGCCACCGGCGATAACGGTAAAAGATAGCTTAGTTTCCTTGAGCTTTGGGAGTTTCTTCACCGCCAAGATAATTAACAACATGCCGATCGCACCGGTTGTCATGCGACCAAAAGCAAGAAAATCTCCGATGATATATCTATTTCCATCGGGATCAATTGGCGTCGCTAAGCGCCCAAGTGTTCCTACGAGACCCATTCCGGTGGCCGATAGGAGCATGGCGACGAAACCGAGCTTTTTGTTCATAATCTGAGTTGGAAGTACTGTTCCGTCAGGAGCGACTGCTGTCGTGTTATTCATGATGATCCTTCACAGGGTTGCGGCAGCACTCACTCACCTATGAGCAAGTACAGCGGATGATGTGACTGCACAGCATGACTGGACCACCTCTAGCCAGTCATGAGAAAAGAAATGCAAGCTCCCAGTGGAACCTAGACGCACCACTGCGTTGTGTAGTCCTGCAAGCCGTTCGTCGTTTCCACCGGTGGTGGCGCAGATGCTCCTGCGCCACCACCTTGGGGGGAAGGATGCTAGCCACTAGGCAGCTAGCGAGTGCGAACTAGACGAGGGTCGGGTCCTCAACCTGGTTCGGGAAGTAATCCTCGCAGCCACCTTCGCGGTAGACGTCGGCGGTCGCGCAGTGCAGGGCACCGCCGAAGGCGTAGGCGTCGCGGAAGGGCACGGGGATCGGGTTCATGCCGAGCTTGTCCATCTGCTCGAGCTGGTTGTGCTCCGAAGCCTCAACGATCACGTTCTTGTGGTCGAGGACGAGGCAGTTCATCGACAGCCAGACCGAGGAGTAGCACAGCGGCGGCGGGGTCTCGTGAGCCGGCATCGCGGCGTCGACGATCTCCCAGTCGTTGGCCTCGAAGATCTTGCGCTGCTCTTCGGGCAGACGACGGTGCGGGTTGTTGATGATCAGGCCCGGGCGCAGCGGCACGAAGGTCGCGTCGATGTGGATCGGGTAGGGATCGCCGGGGAAGTTCACGGCGTGGATCCGCAGATCCGGGTACTTGCGCTTGAACCACTCCATGGCCTTACGGTTCGTGGTCAGGCCATGCTGGATGAAGAGGTCCTTGCCGAGGCGCAGCACGTCGGCGGCGTCGAACAGAATTTCTTCTTCAGTGGTCACGAAGTCCTTGTTGGCGGTGCGCTCGAGACGCTCCTCCAGCGAGATCTTCTCATCGTAGTAGTTGTGCTTGTAGGACTTGTCCGTCAGGCGCGGGCGCGGTGCCTGCGACCACAGGAACTCCGGGTCCTCGTTGAAGTACTGGCTGAGCAGCGGCCAGTAGGCCAGGTACTCCCAGTAGCGGCAACGGAAAGACATGGGAGCGGCAATGATCTCCGAACCAATGGTGAGCAGCACGTCACGGGGCGGCATGCAGGTCATCATTGAGTCAGTACGGAAATCAGGGGTAATAACAGGCTGGTTCCACTGCAGCGGCGTGGGGCGGTCAACCTTGACACCGTGCTCTTCAAGAACCTTTGCGAGGTTGTCGAGCTGAGCATTAGCCTTCTCAACGGTCTCGAGAGGACGGGGTCCCCACATGCCGCGCATTTCCGAGTCCACCGGCACCTTCTCCGAGGTGGCAGGCTCTTCATTCGGGATGACCGAGTTATCCGCACGACCAACAATCACGTGCTTGAGCGGGTCAAAGTCGTTCCATGAATTGACGATCTTCGCCATGGTGTAACTCCTTCTTTCTCTGGCGCGCTACGTTACGCACCAGGCTGGGTGACGCACGAGGATCATGCGTCGGCTTGGTTCCGTTCCCCAGGTGGGGGTCGGAGGTTTGAGGAGGTGGGCGGAAGTGGTTGCTCCCTTCCGCCCACCGCGGATTAGGCTTCGCGCGGGTAGGTACCGTCGCGGGTGATGATCGTGCCGGCTTCGCCAGCGATGATCTTTTGGGCGTCAGCTAGGCGGCCGATGGCAGCGACGCCGCCGGTGGCTTCGACGAACTGGATGGCTGCTTCAACCTTCGGCCCCATGGAACCGGCAGCAAACCCTTGCTCGCGCAGTTCATCTGGAGTCGCGCGGTTTATCTCCCGCTGTTCGGGGGTGCCCCAGTTTTCCATGACGGCGGGAACGTCGGTCAGGACAATGAACATGTCCGCCCCGAGTTCCTCCGAGAGCACCGCACCGGAACGGTCCTTATCGATCACGGCCTCAACGCCGACGAGCTTGCCGGACTCATCCTGCTTCACCGGGATACCGCCACCACCGGAGCAGATGACCGTGGTGCCCGCGCCCACAAGTTCCTTGATCGTCTTGATCTCAACGATCGACTTGGGGATCGGGGAGCCCACCACGCGGCGGAAGTAGGGCCCATCGGCCTTCATCACCCAGCCACGCTCGGCCTCGAATTCCTTGGCCTGCTCTTCGGTGTAGACCTCGCCGACGAACTTCGTTGGGTTGTCGAAGGCGGGATCATCGGCGTCGACGAGGGTCTGGTTGATCGTGCAGACGACCTCGCGGTCTGGCAGCGCGTTCTTCAGCGCGTGCTGCAGCCAGTACCCGATCATGCCCTGCGTCATCGCGCCGAGCGTGTCGAAGGGGTAAGGCTCGGAGAGCTTGGGATCGTTGGCCGACTGCAATGCGATGACGCCGACCTGCGGGCCATTGCCGTGAGTAATCACGAGTTCATGTTCCTCGGCAACGGGTGCAAGGGCATCGACGGCGGTGTTGACGTTATCGATCTGGATGCGGGCGTCAGGTTTCTGGCCCCGCTCCAGCATGGCGTTTCCGCCGAGTGCTACGACAATGCGCATCTGGCTACTCCCCAAGGGTTGCGACCATAACGGCCTTGATGGTGTGCATGCGGTTTTCGGCCTGATCGAAGACGACCGACTGCGGGCCTTCGAAGACCTCGTCGGAGACCTCCATCGATTCCAGCCCCGTTTTTTGGTAGATGTCTTCGCCGACGACGGTATTGCGGTCGTGGAAGGCGGGCAGGCAGTGCAGGAACTTGGCGTTCGGGTTGCCGGTGGCATCCATGAGCTTCTGGTTGACCTGATAGTCCTTCAGCAGCGCGATGCGCTCGTCCCAAACCTCCTTGGGCTCACCCATGGAGACCCACACGTCGGCGTAGAGGAAGTCGCAGCCCTTCACGCCCTCGAGCGGGTCGTCGGTGTGGGTGACCTTGCCGCCGGTCTTCTCGGCGATTTCGTTCGCCTTGTCGATCCACTTCTGCTCGTTC
Organism: Bowdeniella nasicola; assembly: GCF_900107735.1. Classification (GTDB taxonomy): domain Bacteria; phylum Actinomycetota; class Actinomycetes; order Actinomycetales; family Actinomycetaceae; genus Bowdeniella; species Bowdeniella massiliensis. The sequence continues at coordinate 146,003 of NZ_FNQV01000006.1, forward strand.
CACAGCTCCTTCGGACCGACGATGCGCACGTCCATGCCGAGCATGACGCCCGCGATCATCAGGGAGTTGGAGATGTTGTTACGGCCATCGCCGAGGTAGGCGAAGGAGATCTCGTTGTAGGGCTTGCCCGAGTGTTCCTTCATCGTCAGCTGGTCACACAGCATCTGGGTCGGGTGCCAGTCATCGGTCAGGCCGTTCCACACCGGGACGCCGGACAGTTCGGCCAGCGTCTCGACGTGGGACTGTTCCTTGCCGCGGAATTCGATGCCGTCGTAGTAGCGGCCAAGGACACGAGCGGTATCGGCGACAGATTCCTTGTGGCCCATCTGCGAGGAGACCGGATCCAGGTAGGTAATGTGCGCGCCCTGATCGTAGGCAGCCACTTCAAAGGAGCACCGGGTCCGCGTGGAGGTCTTTTCGAAGATGAGCGCGATGTTCTTGTCCTTGAGGTGCTTTTCCTCTCGGCCTTCCTTCTTGGCGGCCTTGAGCTCTTCGGCGAGCTCCAGGAGCGACAGCCACTCTTCGGGGGTGAAATCCAGTTCCTTGAGGAAGTGCCGGCCGTGCAGTGCGTGCTTCATAGTGTGTTCTTTCTCTGGGTAGGGCTGTGGTGGTTAGATTCCGTCGCGTTCGATCGGGCAGCTCATGCAACGCGGTCCTCCGCGACCGCGGCCGAGTTCAGACCCGGGAACTTCGATAACCTCGATACCCTGCTTGCGCAGGTAGGTGTTCGAAGCGACGTTGCGCTCATAGCCGACGACGACGCCGGGCTTGACCGCGAGTAGGTTGCATCCGTCGTCCCACTGCTCGCGCTCTGCCTGCAAGGAATCCTGCGGCGTGGTCAGCACGCGGATTTCGGGCAGATCGAGAGCGTCAGCGATGACGTCGAACATGGTGTCGGGAGAGTTGTAGGTGACGTCGAGCTTGCCAGAGGATTCCCCGGGGCGAATGGTGTTCGACGCCAGCATGCCGAGGTTGCCGTACGCGGTGAACGATTCCTCATCAACCATCGTCATGACGGTATCGAGGTGCATCATCGCGCGTTCGCTCGGCATATGAAGTGCCACGATGCGCTCTGCACGTCCGGCATCAAAGAGTTGCCGGGCAAGCCGTTCAACACCCTGGGGCGTGGTGCGTTCCGACATTCCGACAAGGACGGAGCCCTTGCCGATCACGAGGACGTCGCCGCCCTCGATCGCTGCCGGCCCTTCCTGGGTCGCGGTTGACCAGTTGTTGAATTCCTTATCGGCGAACTTCGGATGCCACCGGTAGATGGCTTCGTAATTGATGGTTTCGCGTTGCCGCGCATCCATCCTCATCGAGTTCACCGACACCCCGTCATAGACCCAGCACGACGTATCCCGGGTGAAGAGGTGGTTAGGCAACGGCGTCAGGGCGAAATCATCGGGCCCGAGCATGTCCAGGACGACGGACTTGGGATCGCCGACCTCCTTAAACAGCTCCTGCTTCGTCATGCCCCCAACGAGGACCGCCGCAAGTTTGTCCGATTCCAACCGGTCTGCGTAGTTTCGCAGCGCATCCGTGGTGGACAGCCCATAGCGGCGTTCGTCGAAAACATGATCAAGAATGTGGGCCCGTGCGTCCGGGATGTCCAGCGTCTCCGAAAGCAGATCTTGGAAGTACAGAACTTCACAACCCTGCTCGCGCAGAGCGTCAGCAAACATGTCGTGCTCTCGTTGGGCTTCTTTCAGCCATACGATGTCGTCGAAAAGAAGTTGATCTTTATTCGACGGGGTAAGACGAGCAAGTTCCTGACCGGGGCGATGAATGATTACCTGATGAAGTTGTCCAACTTCGGAATCAACGTGGTACGTCATTGTTCCTACGCTCTCTCGTGGGTCTCACGTGGTCGGTACGTGTTCAGTCTCTCCTTTCTGGTACGACCGTACTAGGGACGTTGGTCCCAGATCATTTCAATTCCGCAGAATTCTGCGGAAAACTTCCGGTACGACCGTGCTAGCTTCTACGGAGAAAGCCATTGATCGTTACCATTCTGTCACCCGCAAGTGTGTCACAGCGACGCCGACAAGGCACGAGAATCTCCCTGGGAATACCCTGAAAATCCCGCACCTTGGGATATCCACGGCAGGGATATCGAGTGGCCACTAAATTCACGCCACACCACCTGATCGGATCAAGAATTCCCGTAGTTGCTAATTCGGGAATAGTAATGCGGTGAGGTACGAGCCGGTCTACGGAGTCGTGGCGACCAGCAGCCAATGCCACCGCGCCGCAGGAGTGGATTCCGACGTCAGTAGGCCTGGCTCGGTCGGCGAGAAGAGCGACTCGCGCTGATCAGCGCTGTTCACGAACTCGGTGCGGCGCTCGCGCACATCGCTCAGCCCCGTGGAGATGACCTCCGGGATGTCGTAGCTGTGCCCCTGGTCGGGAATCTCGATCCACTGGGTGGCAGTGAATCCCGCCTCCTGGTAGCTCGTGCGACCACTGTCGGCCGCCTGCTTGGCCGACCAGGTGTCTTCGTTTGGCTCGAGGGTCCCATCATCGGAGCCAATGAACCAGTACAGCGGCATGGTCGCGATCCGCACATCGTCGACGGCTTCGACGCCGCGCATCGCCTCGCCGCCGCCCATCACGATCGCTCCGCCACCGGCGAACCACCCACGATCGTGAGCCATGAGCTCACTCATCACGAGCTCGGCTCCCCCGGAGAATCCGGTCAGCCAGATGCGGGTCTCATCGACGTCATATGAAGCAAGGACATGCTTGACGAGTTCGCGCGCATACTCGCCTTTATCGGGCACGTTCCACCAGTTGAGGAAATCCTCGTCCTCAATTCCTTCGGGCGTGTGCGGAGCGACGAGCACGAGATTGTGTTCTGCTGCGACGTCCCGCAGGCGCGCCATCGTCTCGTCATCCCCGTAGTTCGCCGTCTCGTCAGACGCGGTATCGCCATCGAAGAAGAACAGCACTCCCGGCCGATCGGTTGCGAGATCCTCACCGACGTAGAGATCGTAGACGTCGGAGTAGCCCGCTTCGCTGAAGGCTAGCCCCATCGTCGTTGTTAACAGCTTATTGCCTTCGGACTCTTCGGCGACCGCTGCAACCACAGGTGATGTCGAGTGCGCTTCGGAGTTGGAAGCGGACATGGGCAGGCCAAGGACTAGGGCGACCAGCGCGGCGCTGGCAGTCACAACGTGTCGGCGCATCATGTCCTCGGGGGAGGATGGACGCTACGCGTCCGGGTGGGCAGCTTGCCTTGCGGCAAGCGGTGTAAGGAGGAGGGCCTCACTATTGATATTTCATCCGGATCTGCCGGTCAAACGCAAGCAGTTTCGCCTCAAGGCGGCGAAAACCACGTCGAGTCTGATCGTCACAATGCTCCCGTGACCCGCGTTCTGCCGCGTCTGCCGCGCGGAGGGATTCCACTACCTTTTGGCTAGCCCGGATCGACGATCACCGAGTTGTGCGGACACGGAAACGGCTCACATACACAAAAACCCGCACAATCGTGCGGGTTTCTGCTTGCGCGCCCGGAGGGACTCGAACCCCCAACCTTCTGATCCGTAGTCAGATGCTCTATCCGTTGAGCTACGGGCGCTGGGCCTTTCGGCACCCTCAACAATAGCGCGCTGAGGGCCGGCCTACCAAATCCTAGGGGCGGTGATCCCCGCGACATTTTTCCTGGCGCCCCCTCGCTCGCTATCTGACGCCATCGGGCATGCATAGCTCCCCGACGTCTTGTCCTGAGTAGGTGATTCGGACCGTTCCACCGCTGAAGATTGGTCCACAGTTCTCGCGCGTAATGTTGCGCTCCAGGCCGTTGCCAGTAATGCCGTTGGATCGGCAGCCTACGTAACTCACGTGGAGCATCCCGGTTGCGGAGCGAACGTGGATAAACTCCCCGTCTTCCTGCCCAGACGCGCAGTTATCGGGGTTGTTGGGACCAAGCCCCATTGGTGCGTCGTACACAGCAGATAGCCAGGAGGCGGCGACGTTGCCGGAGAGCACATGTTCCCCAATGTGTAGCCCCTGGGGGCGATCGGCGGATGTGCCCGTCCCCTCGCTAGCGCCAGCGAAGTACTGGCAGATCACCAGGTCTCCCTGTTCATCTTTTTCTATTGCGCTCGTGGCAGCCCCCGGCGTCGCCACACTCGGGCACCCTAACGGCGTCGTGGATATCGGGACCACGGTTTCCAAGATGCCCGCGGCGAGCGTTTCGTCCACGTCATCTGGCGGCATTCCCACCGTCACGGTAATCGGGCCAACGCTCCGAGAAAATCGCTCATAGCTTTCGAGCGGATCGGGGCTTGTAGGCCCCAGTTCGTCACTGTCCGGCCCTGGCGGTTCAGCTTCGTGCCGGGTGATGCCCTCGACTTTTTCCGCCGCCCAACTCTCAGCAGCAATGCGCTTGAGCGGTTCCTCGCCTTCCGGATCTACCTCGACCCGAACCCAGGGGACGAAGTACTCCCGCGGCATCGGTCCGCACGCGATTGCTAGTACAGCCCAGCTGTGCATCGGGATGACGACTTTGGTGCCCGATTTCGGCGGGTCGTCGGCGATGCACCACTGCGTGTATGGGGGCCAGTCAAAGGTGAACTCGTCTGGGGTCTGGAATGCTACTCCCCCTTGTGCATTCCACCTCCAACCCTCGCGCGCCTGCCCGATACTGCTCGCGGTGCCCGTCGGCGAGGAAGCTGGGGGTTGTTCGTGCTTTCCACCCGCACAGCTTCCCGCCACCAGCACTACGGTGGCGATCGCGGCCAGTCGTACGAACGCCTTCATCATAACCCCCCAGCTCCTCACACCCTTGCTATAGCTGGATCCCCAGCACCCAGACGGCGAGAGTCATCGTCGTCAGAGAAATCAACACGATACCGATGAGGTTCAGCCAGATGCCGCCGCGCACCATGTCACCAATCCGGATATAGCCCGAGCCGTAGGCGATCGCGTTAGGCGGCGTGGCAACCGGCAGCATGAAGGCACAGGTCGCGGCCAGGGCGACCGGAATCACGAGGAGCATGACATCTTGACCGAGCCCCATCGCGACGCCACCCATGATCGGCAGGAACGCTGCAGCGGTCGCGGTGTTCGATGTCATTTCCGTCAGGAAGATGACGAGTGCCGCCACGGCGATAACGAACAGGATGATCGGCAGTCCGCCTAGTCCCTTGGCCTGGTCTCCGATCCACGTCGATAGTCCGGTTGTGGAGAACATGGCGGACAGCGCGAGACCGCCACCGAAGAGGAGGAGAACGTCCCAGGGAATATGTTTCGCGGTGTCCCAGTCCAGCAGGGCCACACCGTGCGCGGGATGAACGGGAATGAGGAAGAGGACGAGGGTGATCGCCATGGCGATGAGTTCGTCAGTGATTCCCGAGTCGGGGAACATCGTGGGAAGGAAGATCCACGAGAGTGCGGCGATGACAAAGACGATTCCGACGAGCTTTTCACCGCGAGACATCGGCCCCATCGCATCCAATTCTCGGCGGATCAGTTCCTTGCCGCCCGGGATCTCATCGATTTCCGGCTTGAACAGCACGTGGGTAAGAAGGAACCACGTAATGAATAGGAAGCCCCAGGCCAGCGGCACGCCAACCAACATCCACTGGCCAAAGCCGATGTTGATGTCGTGGTTGTCCTTGAGGTAGCCGCGCAGCAGGGTATTGGGCGGGGTGCCAATGAGGGTTGACAGCGACGCAATAGAGGCCGAGTAGGCGATGCCAAGGACGAGTGCAATAGCGAAGTTCGACTTGACCCTGCCTTCAGCATCCGTCTTCATCTCTCCGATGAGGGTGAGGACCGACAAGCCGATTGGCAGCATCATGACGGCGGTGGCAGTGTTGGAGACCCACATCGACATGAAGCCTGTTGCCACCATGAAGCCCAAGATCAACATCTTCGGCTTCGTGCCCACCGCAAGCACCGTAATCAGGGCTACCCGGCGGTGCAGGTTCCATCGTTGGAGCGCGAGGGCAAGGAAAAAGCCACCCATGAACAAGAAGATCGTTCCGGAGGCATACGGCGTTGCCGTGGTCTTGAAGTCAGCGACGTGGAAGGCCGGGAAGGCCACCAGAGGAACCAGCGCCGTAGCGGCGAGCGGAATCGCCTCCGTCATCCACCACACACCCATGAGCACAGCGACCGCCGCGGTGAAGGCTAAGCCGTGAGGAGTGAAGGCAGCTTTCCCGCCTTCAACGGCCTTGTCACTGGCCGCCTGCATGGCCTCTGACAGGGTGTCGGGCATGAGGAAATAGACGATGACCGCGAGGATCAGGCCGACCGCGATACCGATCAGCTTCTTTGCCAGGGGAGCTCCGGTCAGTTTGGGTGCATCCTCGCCCGGAGCATGCGCGGTACTTGGGGAGATTTCTGGTGTACTCATGCTGTCCTCTTCTTTGACATGGCTCACAGAGATTTACTGGCACTCTACGGTGAGCCAGATAACAATTCATGCAATTGTGGCGTGCATCAGATAACGATGTGGTGACAATTTCCAGATTCGCCTCAACGGCGTGCGGTACGTTGAATTACGCGACGATCTAGTGCCAAAAACCGCACATTATTGCGGGATGTGTTCATGGCCCGACCTGCGTCGCAGGCCGGGCCATCCAGCTGGCGGAGACGAGAGGATTCGAACCTCCGAGCGGGGATCACCCGCTACTCCCTTAGCAGGGGAGCGCCTTCGGCCACTCGGCCACGTCTCCATAAGCAGAACTAGCTTATCGGTTGCACCGCCGAAGAGAAAAACACAGGTGCATCACGTCGGCTGTTATGCGCGGAGGGTAAGGGATTCGAACCCTTGGTACGGTTGCCCGCACAACGGTTTTCAAGACCGTCACCTTCGGCCGCTCGGTCAACCCTCCCGGTCCCAGGAAGCGTTCACGACCTGGGCCGAACGCTAGTGTATCGCGCACGGCGGAGCTTGCCACAACCGGCAATAATCCTGAAACACTGGGGCCATGCGTGCCATCGATCCGTCCACGTTCGCCATCTCCGACCTACCAACTCCCAAGCCGAAGGACGGTGAGGTCTTGATTCGCGTTCACGCCGCGGGCGTGAACCGGGCAGACCTCTTGCAGCGTGCGGGCCACTATCCCCCACCGCCCGGTGCGAGTGAGATCCCGGGCCTCGAGGTTGCGGGCACCGTCGTCGCCGCGCCCCATACCGCTCAGGGCGTGAGTGTGGGCGATGAAGTGATTGCGCTGCTCGCCGGTGGCGGTTACGCCGAGTTTGTGTGTGCGCCGGCGGTTCAGTGCCTACCGCTGCCCTCGGGCCTGTCGCCCGTGGAGGGCGCCGGCCTTCCCGAGGCCCTCGCAACCTCGTGGCTCAACCTCGTCGACCTCGCAGATATTGCCGAGGGGGACACGGTCGTGATCCATGGCGGCTCGGGCGGTGTCGGCTCGGTTGCTATCCAACTTGCCGCCCGGCGTGGCGCGCGGGTGCTCACGACGGTGGGGAGCGCGGAAAAGGCCGCGCGCTGCCGGGCGCTCGGTGCGGAGGTCGCCGTTGATTATCACGACGAGGACGCAACCGAGCAGTTAAGGCAGTCGGCCGGCGAGGATGGCGTCGCGATCATCCTCGATATTTTGGGCGCCGGCGCCCTGGATTCCAATATCGATCTGCTCGCGCGCGATGGCCGCCTCATCATGATCGGCCTGCAGCAGGGCAGGACGGGGTCGATCAATCTCGGCAGTGTGCTGACCGAGCGATTGCAGATTATCGGCTCAACGCTGCGCGCTCTGCCGGTGGCGCGAAAAGGCGAGATTGTCGCGGCGATGCGGCACGCCGCGAGGCTCATCGCACCACAGATTCATGCGAGCCTGCCGCTGGAAGAGGTGGATCGAGCCCACCAGCTCATGGACGATCCCGCGACCTTCGGCAAGATCATCCTGACACTCGACTAACTACTCACTGAGGTGTGCGACCGCGGGCGCAAACGCGGGCGCGAGCGGCAGATCGGGCATGAGGAGTGCTTGCACCGCGTGGTAGATATCGGGCTTGCCTTCCCAGGTCCCGGCCGCGGGCGAATTGTGGCGATCGAGCTCGTGGATCCACTGCCCCGGCTGCGCGATGAGGAAGCGCTCGATGTAATCCCAGGCCTCGGCCGCGATCGCGGTGAAGCGCTCGGCGAGGGCAGGGTCCGCGAGCGCCGCAGCAATACCGGCGGCGAAGGCTTCGCAGGCGACCCAGTGCATCCGCTCATGGACGACGGGCGTGCCGTCGAAGTCCGTCGTGTAAACATAGCCGGGCTCACCGTCGACGCCGAAGCCCTCTTGGGCGCCGGCCTCGATCAACGCGAGCGCACCGTCCTTGATGCGCGCCGATCCGGCGCGCTCGATCCCGCGGGCTTCTAATTCGGCGAGCGATTGCAGTGCGAGCCGGCCCCACTCGAACCAGTGACCAGGGGTTGCGCCGTAGGGCCGGAACGGGTCGGCGGGTTTATCGCGGTTGAAGTCTAAAATCGGCTCGTAGTTCGTGTCCAGGTGCTCGGGAAAGCGCCACTGGAATTGCGGCGCGAGGTCACCCACGACCCGATCGATGATCCGCACCGCGCGCATGAGATACGTGTCATCGCCGGTGACCGTTGCGGCGGCGAGATAGCTTTCGACGGTGTGCATCGCAGCGTTCACGCCGCGGTAGGCTTCGGCCTCGCTGAAGCGGCGGTCATAGGACTCATAGACCATGCCAGCGTCCTCGTCCCACCAGCGCTCGGTGGATGTCGCGAGCGCATCATCCAAGACGGCCTGCGCACCCTCGATACCGGCGACGCGGGCCGAACTTGCCGCCAGCACGACGAAGGCGTGCGCGTAGGCCTGCTTCCGATCGCCCCCGCCAGCGGCCGGCTCCCCCGTTTCGGCATCGAGCGCGGCAACGTAGCCGCCATAGTCTGCGTCGTGGAAGTGGTCAGCGAGGCTCGCGATCCCGTGGGCCGCGAGCGCTCTGGCCTCCTCGCGGCTGAGCTCTCCGAGGTAGCGTTCGGGCAGCATCGATGCGAGGGCGAAACAGTGCGTCATGCGGCAGGTGATCCACAGTTCGATGCCGCGCTCGGTAAGGATCTCGCCATTGTCACCGAGGTAGCCGAAGCCGAATTCGTGGCGCGCGCGGGCCCCCCAGGCTAGGAGGTCGGCGATCTCACGGGCTCGCGTCTCATCGGTGGGCAACGTCATTGATGCAGTCATACCGCTAGCGTATCGGGCGGCCTCGAGCGACGAAAAGCGGCGGGTAGGTTCGACCTACCCGCCGCCTGTCGACTCGTTATCGGAGCGCTAGCCCTTGACGGAACCGGCGAGCAGACCGCGCACGAAGTAGCGCTGCAACGCCAGGAAGACGCCGATCGGGATGATGATCGAGACAAAGGCGCCGGCCGTGAGCAGGTGCCAGTCCTGTCCACGCGAGCCGGCCATTTCCGCAAGGCGTGCGGTCAGTGGCTGGATCGCGTTGTTGCCGCCCGTGAAGGTCAGACCAACGAGCAGGTCGTTCCATACCCACAGGAACTGGAAGATCGCGAACGACGCGATCGCCGGCACGAGCAGCGGCAGCATGATCTTTAAGAAGACGGTCACGTGCCCCGCGCCATCGACCTTCGCGGCCTCGATGAGATCCCTCGGGATCTCGGCCATGAAGTTGTGCAGCAGGAAGATCGCGAGCGGCAGGGCGAAGATCGAGTGTCCCACCCACACGGCGATATAGGGGAACATCTCCATCGCCGTGGAGCCCGCGAAGATCCGCAGCAGCGGAATCAGCGCCATTTGCAGCGGCACGATCTGCAGCGCAAAGACGGTAATGAACACGACGTCGCGGCCCCGCCACTGCAGCACGGAAAATGCGTAGGCGGCGAGCACGGCTACCGCGAGCGGGATGAGCGTCGCGGGAATCGTGATGACGAGCGAGTTCATGAAGTAGCTTGCCAGCGAGCCGGAGGAGGCTCGACCAAACAGCACCTCGTTGTAGTTGTCCATCGTGAACTGCGGGTCGGTGAAGAAGTTCCACCAGCCCGTGCGCTTAATGTCGCGTTCCGGTCGGATCGAGGAGATGAACAGGCCGAACGTCGGCACCGTCCACAGCGCCGCGATGAGCAGCGCCACGAGCGAACCGACGCGCGAGGTGAGCATGCGCTTCGCGCTGGAGCCGAGGCGGTCATCCTTATCGCGCACGCGCTTGCCCGGCGTATCGGCGGGCTTGTCGCCGTCGTCGGTCTTGACGACCGTCGTTCCGGCGCCCGCGAGATCGCGGGTTCCAGTGGCGGCCACGTCCTCGGGCACGCCGTCCACGGGCGAGACCCGTTCCTTATCGCGATTGGTCTCACTCATGCCCCACGCACCTCCCGGTTAATGAGCATCTGACGAACGTTGTAGACGACGATCGGGATGACCAGCAGGAAGATGATGACCGACAGCGCCGAGCCGGTGCCGTTATTGCCGAAGGTAAACGACTGGTCATACATCTGGTTTGCCAGCACCTGGGTGCCGTACTTCGCGCCCGTCATCGTGCGCGGAATATCGAAGATCTTCAGCGTCGCGATCGTGATCGTCGTTAACACGACGACGAGGGTCGGCCGGATCGAGGGCACGGTGATCGACTTGAACATCTGCCAGGAGTTCACGCCGTCCAGCAGCGCGGCCTCGACGATGTCATCGGGCACCGCCTTGATCGCCGCGGAGAGCAGGACCATGGCGAAACCGGCCTGGATCCAGATCATCACGACGATGAGGAAGAACGTGTTCCACGGCGCGTCTTGCAAAAAGCGCAGCGGCTCTCCCCCAAGCCCCGTGATGACGGCGTTGGCGAGGCCGATCTGCTCCTGGGCCGCGCCCTTGTAGTCGTAGACGAATTTCCAGATGATACCGGCGCCCACGAACGAGATCGCCATCGGCATGAATAGCAGCGTCTTCGCTACCTTTTCAAAGCGCGACTTGTCGATGAGGATCGCGTAAATGAGTCCGATTCCGGTGGAGAGCGTCGGGACGAGCAGCACCCACCAGAAGGTGTTGATGAACGACTGGACGGAGTCCGTGTTCGTGAACACCCACTTGTAGTTATCGAGCCCGACGAAGGTGGTGGAGCGTCGGTCATAAAACGACATCACTGTCGTGCGGATCGCCGGATAGATGAGTCCGACGCCGAGCATGGCTAGGGCGGGACCTGCAAAGATGAGGGGAGCCGCCCAGCGACGCAGCCGTTCTGGCATCCGGTCAGCCAGTTTCGCCAGCGCCATAATGATCGCCACCACCGCGATCAGCGCCAGGACGGCCGCAAGCATCTGGCCAATCTTGGAGTTCAACATGGTGTCAGCCTTCTACAGTCCTGGTTGCCGGTTCGACTGTGGGGACGGCCCCTGATGGTGACCGCCCCCAAGCCGAATCGGCGTCTGTCAGCTAGTTAGCCGGCCAGGACGCTTCGATGTCGTTCAGCACGCCATCGAGGTCCTTTTCCTTGTTCAGCCACTGGGTCATGCCCTTCCAGAAGGAACCGGCACCCACCTCAGAAGGCATGAGGTCCGAGCCGTCGAAGCGGACCACGGAGTTTTCATCCTGGAGCAGCTCGATGGCCTGCTTGAGCACGGGCGAGGAGGCCTTGGAAGCATCCACGGCCTTGTTCGCGCTCGTCACGCCACCGATCTCGACGCGGGTGTTCGCCCACGTGCCGGAGGCCATGTAGGCCTGGACGGCCTCGGTTTCCGGCTTGTCGTTGAACGCGCCGACGAACTCGCCACCGACGAGCAGCGGAACTTCGCCCTCGTTGACCGGAGGCAGCGGGAAGGCGAACGCTTCGCCGTCTTCGCCGACGTTGGTGCCCTGCGGCCACTGCGCCTCGTAGAAAGAGGCCTGGCGGTGCATGAAGCACTCCCCGTCGAGGATCGGTAGGCCGCCGTCGTTAAAGGAGGTGTTGGCGATCGAGCGGGCATCGCCGATGCCGCCGTTGACGTACTTGTCGTCGGTCAGGATCTTGCCGACGTACTCGGCCGATTCCTTGATCTTCGCGTCGTTGAACGGAATCTCGTGGTTGACCCACTGGTCGTAGACGTCGCCGCCGCCGACACGTAGGACGAGGTCCTCGATCCAGTCGGTGGCGGGCCAGCCCGTCGCGCCGCCGGATTCGATGCCCGCGCACCAGGGGCGGGTGGAGCCCTCGGAGTGCTCGGAGGCGATCTTGTCGGTCAGCGTCATGAGCTCATCCCACGTCTTGGGGATCTCGTAGCCGCCCTCCTGGAACGCCTTCGGGGAGTACCAGACGAAGGACTTCACCGAGGCCATCAGCGGCGCCGCGTAGAACTTGTCGTTGACGGTGCCGTAGGCTTTCCAGTCCTCGGTCCAGCCCTCATCGACGAGCTTCTCGACCGACTCGGGGGCTTCCTTGACGTAGTTTTCTTCCACCATGCGCTTGAGCAGGCCCGGCTGGGGGAAGATCGCGAGGTCGGGGGCGTTACCGCCTTCGGCCTGGACGACGATCTGGTTTTCGAATTCGCCGATGCCGTTGTGCTGGACGGTGATGCCCGTGCACTCGGTGAACTTCTCAAAGGTGTCCTGCAGCTGGTCGGCTTCGACCTCGCGAATGGAGGACGTGATCGAGACCGTCTTGCCCTCGTGCTTGCCGTAGGCCTCGAAGTCCGAGCAGTCGGACGAGCCGGCATCGCCGCCGGTATCGCCACCGCCGGTGGTGCTACCGCCGCCACCGCCGCCCAGGTTATCCGCCCCACCGCACGCGGCGAGGGTCAGCGCGATGGCTGCGGCCCCGGCGAGGGTCGCGGCTCCGCGACGTGTTGTGAACGTACGCATGTATGTTCCCTTCTGACTCATCCACCCGCGGAATGCGGATGCGCATACTTCTATGCAAGCGCTTTCAGAGGGAAATATCTACGAGTTGCCGCCGTGCAGCATTACAGTTTGGCAACAATTGTTTACTGACCCGATTTAGGTGGCGGACGCGACGCGAATGCGTCACAAATCGAGATGTCGATTGGAGCGGGCGAGCGCCCACGCGAGCGCGATGACGATGATGACCGCGACGCTCACGACGATCGTCGGCAACCACGGCGAGCCGATCGGCGAGGCGGCGTCAGGCGTCGGCGAGGCCGACGCTGGCACGAAGTCGGGGACCTGCTCGGTCGCGCGCAGCAGCACGCGCTGGCGGAAATCAACCGCTGTGATCGCCCCGCCCACGGCGGCCTTCGCCGCCGCATCAAGGGGCTGCAGCTCCTCCAATTGCGGGTCGACGAGATACGTCGCCGAGTTGGCTGGGTCCCGCAGCAGCAGGCTGCCGGCCTCCGCGCCGGCGACGGCACGCACGATCTGTTCGCTCTGCCCGCCGAGGGCGATAAAGGAGCCATCGGCCGCGATCTCCACGAGGTCGGCGGGCTCGCCGTCGGCCGAGACGACGGCGACAAACTGGGGAGCGCTGTCCGCGAGATCCTCGCGCGTCAGCCGGAGGCCGCTGCCCGCAGGATCCTCAGCCAGCAGGATGAAGCGGGCAAGGGGCCCAAAGGTGAGCTGGGCGCCCGCGAGCTTGCCTCGGGCGGGCGCGGGTGAAGATGTCTCGGTGGCAAGTCCCGCCACGTGGCGTGCCACCTCGCCGTCCGGCTCGACCGCGGCGGTGACGGCCGGCGGGATCTCTCCCAGGTTCGCGTCGTCGGTGGTGGCGAGCGCGAAGGGCGCGACGAAACCGATCGCGAGCATGGCCGCGAGGATGATCGCGATCGTGATCCGCACGTGGCGATTGCGCATCTTTCCTCCTAGACGCTCGCGCGCTCGATGAGCGTCGTCGGGAACACGTTTTGCTCCGGCACGGGCGCGCCCGTGAGCATATCCAGGGCGAGGCTCACGGCGGCTTCGCCCTGCAGCACGGGATCCTGCGCGAGGCTCGTGAGCGCGAGGACCTCGGACAGCTCCGAACCGTCAATTCCCACGATGGCGATGTCTGCCGGCACGCGCAGGTCGAGATCAGCGGCCGCGGCGAGCGCCCCGGCGGCGTGCACGTCGGAAAACCCGAGGATCGCGCTCGTATCGGGCCGGGTGCGCAGCAGGTCTCGGGCGGCGCTGCGGGCGGCTTCGCGATCGTAATCGCAGTGCGCGATCAACTCGTAGTCGACCTCGATCCCGCCGGCGGCAAGCGCATCGACGTAGCCGCGCAGCCGCAGCAGGGGCGGGCCTTCCTCGGCGTCATCGTCGGCCGGTCCCGTCAGGTGCGCGATCGTCGTGTGCCCGCGCCCCAGCAAGTAGCTCGTGGCCTCTCGCGCGGTGGCGTATTCGTCGATGTGGACGCAGGCTTGGCCGGTAACGGCGGGACCGACGAAGACAACGGGGACGTTCAGGGCTTGCAGTTCGGCGAGTTCGCCTGCCAGCAGCGGCAGGGCGACGACGATGACGGCGTCGGCGCGGCGGCGGAGTTTTGCGGCCTGAACGCGGCGGCGCTGGCCGGCGCCGGCCTCGTGCAGGGAGCCCTTGCCCAGGCACAGCAGCGAGGCGGTGAAGCCTTCGTCCTGCGCGGCGCGCACGATCGCCTCGCAGACGTTGGAGGTGAACCACATGTTGAGCTGGGAGCAGACGATCGCGATATTGCGCGTCGCCCCGCTGGCGAGCGAGACGGCGGCGGGCGAGGCGGAATAGCCGAGCTGCTCGGCAACCTGCGTGACCTTGGCGGCCGTCGCGGCCGAGACGTTCGGCAGGCCCCGAAGCGCTCGGGAGACCGTCGCCGTGGACACTCCTGCGGCGCGCGCGACGTCATTGATCGATGGCTCCACGCCCTTCATTGTGCCAAATGTGTTAGCGCGTGAGGATGGCGGAAAGGACGTAGGCGAGCCCACCCTCGGTCACGGGGGCGGTCACCTCATTGGCCTGGGCTTGCACCTGCGGTGGCGCTTGGCCCATCGCGACGGAGTAGTGCGCCCAGGCGAGCATCTCCACGTCGTTGCTGCCATCGCCGACGGCGACGGTCGCGTGCGGCGCGATCTGCAGCCGGCCGCGCAGCATCTCCAGCGCTGAGGCCTTGGATACGCCCTGGGGCGCGATATCGAGCCACGCGCTCCATCCGATGTAGTAGCCGACGCCGTGCAGGCCCGTGTCGGCGATGAGCTCGGCGAACTCGGCGCTCGGTACGTCGGGCGCGCGCACGGTGACGCGGGTGGCGGCCATGTGGCGCAGCCGCTCGAAGGGCACGATCGGCGGGGCGGTGGCGAGCTCGCCGTCGGGGAAGGGGCCCGTCGTGTAGTGATCGCCGTTGCCGTCCTCGACGAGGAAGAGCGCGCTCGGGATGCGCTCGCGCAGTTGGTCGAGCGCGCTCGCCGGGTCAAAGGTGACGACGTCAGACAGGTGGTAGCCCGCGGGTGAATCATCGAATTGCAGCACGACGGCGCCATTGGCGCACACCGCATAGCCATCACTCATGCCGAGCTGGCGGGCGATCGGCAGCACGCCGTCGACCCCGCGCCCGGTGGCGAGCACCACGGCCGCGCCGCGTCGCCGCATCGCCGTGATCCCCTTGGCGACGACGGGGTGCAAATAGCCGTCGATCTGCACGATCGTCCCGTCGATATCAAGCGCGACGAGCAGTTCCTCAGAGGGCGCGAGGCTCGCTGGGGGCGAAAGGCGCGGGCGGGCGGGAGCGGACGTCATGGCTGCTGCTAGCGGACGGGCTCGATGACCTCCAGGCCACCGAGGTATGGCCGCAGCCCCTGCGGCACGATGACGGAGCCGTCAGCTTGCTGCTGGTTTTCGAGGATCGCGACGAGCCAGCGGGTCGTGGCGAGGGTGCCGTTCAGGGTCGCGGCGGGCACGATGCCGTTCTCGCGCCGCTCGCGCACCTGCAGCCGGCGCGCCTGGAAGGTCGTGCAGTTCGACGTCGAGGTCACTTCCATCCACCGCTGCTGGGTAGGCAGCCAGGCCTCGCAGTCGTACTTGCGTGCCGCCGAGGAGCCGAGGTCGCCCGCAGCGATGTCGATGATGCGGTAGGGCAGTTCGACCTTGGCGAGCATCTCCTCTTCCAGCGCGAGCAGCTTGAGGTGTTCCTCGTGCGCCTGCTCCAGCGGGCAGAAGGAGAACATTTCGACCTTGTTGAACTGGTGGACGCGGATGATGCCGCGGGTGTCCTTGCCGTAGGAGCCGGCCTCGCGGCGGTAGCACGTGGACCATCCGGCGTAGCGGATGGGGCCCTCGCTCAGGTCGAGGATCTCGTCCTTGTGGTAGCCCGCGAGCGCCACCTCGGAGGTGCCGGTGAGGTAGAGCTCGTCGGCCGGCAGGTGGTAGACCTCGTCGGCGTGTTCGCCGAGGAAGCCCGTGCCGCCCATGATCTCGGGGCTGACGAGCGTCGGAGTCAGCATCGGCGTGAAGCCGTGGGCGATCGCGAGGTCCATCGCGCAGTTGAGCATCGCGAGTTCGAGGCGCGCTCCCATGCCCGTCATGTAGTAGAACCGCGAGCCGGCGACCTTCACGCCGCGCTTGGTATCGATCCCGCCGATGGCTTCGCCGACGTCGAGGTGGTCCTTCGGCGTGAAACCCTCGGCAGCGAAATCGCGTGGCGCCGGGCCTTCGGTGCGTAGGACGACGAAGTCCTCTTCGCCGCCGGCCGGGGCGCCGTCCTCGATGATGTTGTCGATCTGGTAGACCAGGCGCGTCAGCTCGGCCTCGGCCGCTTCGGCCTCGGCGGCCAGGCGCTTGACCTCCTCAGCCATGGCGCGCGCGTTATCGAGCGCCGCCTGCCGGTCCTCGGGAGCCGCCTGCCCAATCGCCTTGGACAGCGCTTTTTGTTCGGCACGCTTGTCTTCGTGGGCCTGCAAGCTAGCGCGGCGCTTCTCGTCCGCGGCCAGGATCGCATCGACCAGAGACTCATCGGCGCCACGCGCCCGCTGGGATGCGCGTGCGACCTCGGGATTATCACGCAAAGCTCGCAAATCGATCATGGCCCCAAGCCTATCGGATATCGGGCGGGTGCCCAGGCCCCGGCCTACACTCGCACTATGGACACCTGGTCATCGATTGTCGCGCTCCTTGCCTGTCTGCTCGCGGCCGGTGCGCTCGTCGTCGCGATCGTGGCCTATCGAGCGTCAGCCAGCATCTCCCGTTCCGGCACAGACGGTGCCGACGCGGCCGCCCAGGCGGATTCGGCGGCAGCCGCCGAACCGCCCCCGACCGGTCCCCCGGCGATCATCGTCAATCCCGTGAAGCTCAATGACCTCGACGCTTTCAAGGAGCGCTGCACGCAGATCGCTCGCCAGTGCAACCTGCCCGAGCCGCTGTTTTTTGAAACCTCGGAGGACCACCAGGGCCATTCCCAGGCGCGCGAGGCCGTCGCCAAGGGCGCCTCCGTCGTCGTTGCCGCCGGCGGCGATGGCACCGTGAGGCAAGTGGCACGTGGGCTCGCGGGAACGGGCGTCCCGCTCGGCCTCGTTCCCATGGGCACCGGTAACCTGCTGGCCCGCAACCTCGATATCCCCCTCGGCTCCGTCTCCGATCAAATCACCGCGGCGTTCACCGGCCCCACGCACGCCATGGACGTCGGCTGGCTCAAGGCCGAACCGCTGCGCGACGAGGAAGCCCTCGAGGCCGCCACCGCCAAGCGGTTCGCGAACCTCCTTACCGACGAAGGCGCGGTGCCCGCACCCAAGCCCGATCACGAATATCTCTTCCTCGTCATCGCGGGTCTGGGCTTTGACGCCGCGATGGTCGCGGGCGCCGACGATGACCTGAAGGCACGCATCGGCTGGCTCGCCTACTCCGTCGCCGCCATCAAGCACATGACCGGACGGCGCATCGATGCGCGCATGTGGATCGGTGGCGCCGAAACCCCCGAACACCAGCGCGCGCGCACGATCATGTTCGCTAACTGTGGGCGCCTTCCCGGCGGTGTCGTCCTGCTGCCCGACGCCCAGCTGGATGACGGCTGGCTCGATATCGCCACCATCGATACGACGGTCGGTCTGCTCGGGTGGGCGGCCGTCGGCGGCAAGATCCTCCTGCAGGGCCTCGGCATTCGCCGCGATCAGCCCGGGCCGCTGCCCGGTTCCATGACCTTCCGGCGCGGCAAATCGGTGCGCGTGAGCACCGCCGAACCCGAGGCCGTCCAGGTCGACGGTGACCTCGTCGGCATCTCACGCCACATCGAAACCCGCGTCGAACGCGGCGCCCTGCTCGTGCGCAGCTAACAACATTCCGCGCGAGCAGCCAACGCTATTTTTTCCTAAATTCACAGTGAGACTCGCCATATACATAGCTCAACGGAGACGACAACCATGACTCGCGCTCACCTCACGCCCTGGCCCCTCGCCGCCCAGACCTGCCAGAACGCGGCCCGCGCCCCGGATTTGCGTTGCCTGCAGCGATGCTGATGACCACGCTCGACGATAGCCACACCATAGTCCCCACGTTCTGGCACGGCGGACTTGCCTGCACCCAGAGCTGGCTGCGCTACGACGGGATTCGTCCGCCCGCCGCGGGATGGCGCGTCCTGCCTGAGGGTAACTGGGAGCTCTCGACCGAACTCGACAACGAGCCCTGGGCCGCCCCGCTCACCAGCACCTATCGTCTCTCCCCCGCCGCTGCCGCCTCCCCCTCCGGCGCCGCCCACGCCTTCCCCGCCCGTGGCGAACTTGACGCCTATGCCGCGGCGCTCGCACAAGAACTCGCTCGCCTCACCGAGCCACCCACCTTCCAGACCGACGCCCCCGTCGTCATCGCAGGCCCCCACGACCTCATCTCCGTGCACGTCCCATTCGACGGCACCACCGTGCGCATCCTCGAGCACCCTCCCCTCGAAACCCCCACCGGCTCCGACCGGGCCCGCCGCGCACGCGTCCTGCGCGACGACGCCCCGCTGAGCTGGGAGGGCTGCCTCTATTGGACCGAGGACGACGGAAAAGCGTCACCGCGATACTGGCCCGACGGCAGGCATCCCGCGCTTGATGCGCCCGAAACCCGCGGCCCGCTGCTCGATCTTCTTGCCGACGTCCTCTCCGCGTAGCACCGACGCTGACCGGCACGCGCATCTGCCCGAAACTATCGGAGTGCGCGCGCGATGGCGCATAATAGGCAAGATATGTCGAACGCGCATGCCCTGGGGGGACTCCGACGCGCCGCCAGGTTCGTGGCGGCTAGCCTTGTGGCACTCCTCGCGCTCGTTGTTGCTCCGCTGCCAAGTCACGCGGCGCCCGCAAGCACGAGCGATGAACCGGTCATCGTCGTGGGCCTCGGTGCGATGCGCTGGCGGGAGGTCGATGCCGCGGCGACACCCAACCTGCTCTCGCTCCTGGCCGAACCCTCGGCCGCGGCCGGGTCCCTCGTCGTGCGTTCGGTTGCCACCCTCACGTGTCCCGCCGACGGCTGGTTGACCGTCTCGGCAGGCCGCCGCACAACGGCCGAGCCACGCGGCACCGCCTGCGCGGGCATCGCCACGCACAATAGCCCGGCCCGTGCCGCCGACTGGGCGACCTACGTCCAGACCGCCACCGATCAGGACTACGGCGCAATCCCGGGAACGCTCGGCTCACTGCTTGCCAGCCACGATATCTCCGCCGCGGCGCTCGGCCCCGGCGCCATCCTGGCGCTCACGCAGACCGACGGCCTGCTCGCCGATCCCACGCTCGCCGACCCCGAGCCCCTCACGCCTGAGTCAATTTCCGCGACGCTGCCGGGTCTACTCGAGGCGGGCACGCGCGTCATTGCGATCGACGCCGCCTCCCGAATCGACGACATCACGCGCCTCGGCCACGGCGCGGCCGCCAACCCCGCGACCGCCGATGACGACATCACCACCGCTCTCGACGCTAACCTCGGCGCGGCCCTTGCCGCCGCCCGCAGCTACGCCGAGACCTCCGGCACGCCCGTGCGAATGGTCGCCGCGGGCCTGCACGATCGCCACACGCGCCCCTACCTCCACGTGTTCGTCACCGCACGCATCACCCCCGACGGCGATGTGACGCCCGCGAGCGACGCGGGCGTCCACCTCATCTCCTCCGCCTCGACACGCCAGCCGGGCATCGCCCAGAGCACCGATCTACTACCAAGTATCGCCTCCTGGCTCGACGCGCCGACGCCCGCCACCGCCGTCGGCTCCCCCATCAAGGTCACGGCCGACGAACCCATCCCGCTCGCCGAGTTCCTCGCCGGCCAGGTGGACTACGACATCCACCTCGACCGCTCGCGCGCCGCCGTGCCGTGGTTCTACCCGGGCTACATCATCCTCGTCCTCGCGCTGTTCGCCCTCAGCGCCCGCGCACTGGGCGCCCCGCGTGTCAGCCAGCTCGCGCCCGGGCGCCACCGCCTCCTCGCGCTGTGGGCCGGAACCGCGCTCGCGATGCCGCTCGGCGTCTACCTCGTCGACCTGCTGCCCTGGTGGCGTGCCGGTGCCGCCCTCGCCCCCGTCCTCGGGCTTCTCGGCGCCCTCGCGTTCGCGATCGGGCTCTCGGCGCTCGCACTCGCTGTCACGGCGCGCGCCGCTCGCGGCATGTCGGGAGCAAGGGGCGCCCTGACCCGCGCGGTCGCTGCCCCTGCCCTGCTCGCCACCACCCTGTGGCTCACGCTCATCCTCGACGCCCTGGCGGGCGCACCCCTGCAACGCACCGCCATCATGGGATCGTTTGCGACGGTCGGCGGCCGGTTCTACGGCATGAACAACACCTCGTTCGTGCTGCTCGCCGTCACCTCATTCATCGTCGCGGCGAGCCTCGCGGCCGTCCTCGCTCGCTTCGCTGCCCCCACCGAGTCCCGTCGGCGCCAGCGCGCCTCGGCCGCCTTCGTCGCCATCGGACTCGTGACCGTCATCATCGACGGCGCCCCCTCCATCGGCGCCGATTTCGGCGGTCCGCCGGCCCTCATCCCGGGCTTCGCGATCGCCACCCTCGTTGCGCTCGGCATCGCCTTATCGCTGCGACGCGTCCTGCTCATCCTTGCCGCGACGGTCGCCGCCGCGTTCGCGATCTCCTACCTCGATTACCTCCGCCCGCCGGCCCAGCGCACCCACCTCGGGCGGTTCATGCAGTCGGTGTTCGACGGTGAGCTCATCCAGATAGTCGGCCGCAAGGCGAGCGCCAACCTGCACATCCTGACGAATTCCTACTTCACGATCCTGTTCGCTGCGGCCCTGCTCATCCTCGCGGCCTTCCTCCTCGGGGCCCGCACCCGACGCCGCAATGCGCCCAACCTGCCTGCCGCCGAGGCGCCCTACGGTTGGTTGCTAGCGGGGCCGAACGCCCTGGCGGCGCGCCTCACCTACCTGCGCCCAGCGGCCCTCGGAATTGCGGTCACGCTCCTGATCGCCTTTGCGGTCAACGACTCCGGCGTCGTCATTCCCGCGATTGGCCTCGGCCTGGCCGTTCCGGCCTTCATCATGATCGCCCACACGTGGCAGGCCGAACGCGTGCCTATTTCGGCAGCGACGCACCCCGAAGGTTAAGCCGATACGGCTCCCCCGGGCGCTGCATTGCGGCCGACTGCGCGATGATCTCGCCCGGGATCGCGCGCGTGCGCACCCGCCGCTGAGTCACCGCGAGCATGACGTCGCGATACTGCCCGGCGCGGTGCAGCTGCCCGGCCAGGTCATTGCCCGTCGCGCGATGCGTGAGATCGCATGGCACCTCGATCACGGTCAGGCCAGCGCGCAGCACGTCGATCGTCATCCCGGTCTCCACGCCCCAACCGCGCGACAGTGGCGTCGCGACCTCATAGGCCTCCCGGCTCAAACACCGCTGACCGGACAGCGGCTGCAGCGGCTGCCAGCCCGTGAACTTCTCGATCGCCTTGCGCGCCGCGCCGACGACGAAGCCCCGGCCACCGGCCCCAGCCTGCGGTGGCAGCGCCGCGATCGCCAGATCCGCGCGGCCTTCCAGCACGGGCGTCACGAGTTCATTGCATTCGACGGCGCTCTCGCCAAGATCCGCATCCAAAAACAGCAGGTGCCGCGGCGGCCGGTTATCAATATCGCGCATCGCCACGACGGCGGCGCCCGTCTCCATTGCCGATGCCTTCCCGCGGTTGACAGCATGGCGCACGACGGCGGCGCCAGCATTGCGGGCTACGTGTTGCGTCTCGTCATCGGATCCGTCATCGACGACGATGACGAGGTCGACCCGTTGGATGGCGCGGGCGGCACGGATCGTCGTAGCAATCGTCTCCGCCTCGTTTTTTGCAGGAATCACCACGGCTACGCGGCGCGTGGGATCGGAACTCACGCCACTAGCCTAGCGGGGTGTGAGCGGTGACGCAGCCGCGAAATGGTGGAATGATGGAAATGCTCGACGCTCACTGTCCCCACCAGATCGGAGGCCCGCCGTCATGACGCCTCCCGCCCCGCCGATCGGCGACCGCCACGCCCTGATTGCTTCGCCGCTCGGCGAGCTCACGGTGATCGCCCGCGACTACCGCCTAGCCGGCCTGTACTACGACGATCACACCCACCGCCCCGATGCTGCCCGCTTCGGTCAGCGGGTCGAGGCCAGCGCCGATCCGTTCCTGGCCGAGGTCGCCCACCAGCTCGAAGGCTACTTCGCGGGCACGCTCACCCACTTCGATCTGCCGCTGTACCTGCCCGGCACAACGTTTCGCACCCGCGTGTGGGAACTCCTGCGCCACATCCCTTACGGGGAGCACCGCAGCTACGCCCAGCTCGCCGCCCTTGCCGGAATCCCCGCCGCCGCCCAGAGTATCGGCCAAGCGGTCGGGGCGAACCCGATCTCGATCATCGTGCCCTGCCACCGCGTGCTCGGCGCCGACGGCTCGCTGACGGGCTACGCGGGCGGAACCGCGCGCAAACAAGCGCTGCTCGATCTCGAAGCCCCGACGGACCTCACCGCCTCGCGACTGTTCTAGCCGCAGGCGCGAGGCCCGTCGACGCTCCGCGAGTCCTACAGCCGCCGCCACCTCCGACGCCAACGGGCAACCGGCACTACCCCCCGGCCGGCTGTGGGACGATAGACTACGACGACCATTGCGCTGAGGTTCAGCGCGGAAATTACTGGATTTCGCCATGGCTGCCGATCCACGTCCGACCATCCGAGACATCGCTCGCGAGGCGGGAGTATCGACGACGGCTGTCTCCTTCGCGCTCAATAATCGCCCGGGCATTTCCGTCGCGACGCGCGAACGCATCTTGCAATTGGCAGAAGACCTCGGCTGGACGCCCTCAATCGCGGCGCGCGCTCTTTCCAGCCAGCGGGCGCGGGCCGTCGGCCTCATCATCGGCCGACCCTTGGGATCCTTCGCGGGCGAGCGGTTCTTCTTCCACTTCATGATGGGCGTGGAGCGCGGGCTATCCGCCCACCGCTATTCCTTCGTCTTCCACACCGCCGCAGAAATGTCCGACGAACTCGATACCTACCGCCGCTGGTGGGCCGAGCGGCGGGTCGACGCCGTCATCGTCGTGGACCTCCTGCAGGACGATCCGCGGCCGGCGCTCCTGGCCGAAAGCGGTATCCCCGCCGTCTTCGCCGGCGACTTCCCCGGCTACGGCGCGGCCGTGATGAGCGACGAGGAAGCTCTCATGCGGCGCGTCATCGACTATGGGCGTTCCCTCGGAATCGAGTCGATGGGCTACGTCGCGGGCCCGCAATCGATCGTCCACTCCGACCGACGGCTGCGCGCATTCGCCGAACTCACCACAGCGGCCGGCATCTCCGGCATGGGCGTCGCCGCCGATGATTACACCGTCGAAGCCGGCCACGACATCGTGCGCCAACTGCACGCGGCCGGGGACCTCCCGCACTTTATCGCCTTCGACAACGAGGTGCTGTGCCTCGGCGCCACGCGCGAGCTCGTCGCACAGGGCATTCGAGTCCCCGACGACGTGGCCGTCATGAGCTTGGAAGACTCCCAGCTGTGCGAGGTGATGGTCCCAGCTGTGACCGCGATTCGGCGTGATTCCGCGGAATTCGGCGAGCAGTGTGCGGCGCTTGTGCTGGACCTGCTGGACGGGCGCGCTGAAGCAGGCACCTCGGTCGTGTTCGACCCGGCACCCGAGGTCATCGAGCGCGCCTCCACGGCCATCGCCCCTGCCTCCTAGCCAGCAGCAACCCGGCTTCCCACTCCCTCAAAACCGGGCGATCGGAGCCGTTGTGGAGAATTAGGGGAAAACACAAACCCCTAACTCTCCATAAGCGCACCTATCCCCTCCAGAGAACGTAAACGCCCAAGCGGGAACGCCCGCCCAGGTGCGGACGCGAGCGCGGACACGCTAGCGCAGGCGCGAGCACGCACGCTAGCGCAGCGTCACCTCGCGGGAGATGAGGCCGGAGCGGGCGCTGCGCTGCTCGGGCGTGAGCGGCGCGTCGTCGGCCAGCGCCTTGCCGAGCCGCTCCTCGAACGCGGCGGCGACGGCGTCGAGCTCGTCGGCCTCGCTGCCCGGGTTGAGCTCCCACACTGGGACGAGCAACCCGCAGGAGCGGAAGAACCCGATGAGGCGGGTGCCGTCCTCCAGCTGCGTCGCGCCGTCGGTGTGAAGCTTGGCAAGCGCGTCGAGCAAGCTGTATTCGTCCTCCGGGCGCACCCAGCGCAGGTACTCCTTGCCCATGCGGCACCAGAAGGCGGACGCGACACCGGCGACGGGCGCGGACGGCACGATGTGCTCCGCTGCCTGCTCGAGGGCCTGGTCGAGCTCGGGCGAACGCTCGGCGCTCGGATCCACCCAGTAGGCGAAATCGTCGTGCACGGTGAGCTCCCACGCGGCCTCGGGATCGACGATGTCTTGCAGGCGCGGGCCGGGCTCGGGCAGTTCGACGTGACGCAGCGGCGTGCCGGGGGCGAGCGCGGCGGCGGATTCAATCGCGTGCGCGATATCGCGCGAGGCATCGCCAGAGCGGGTCGCGGCCTGCAGCGCGACGACGACCGTGCCATCCTCGCGACGCAGCGCGGGCCACATCTCCGGCAACAGCGTGACGAGCAGAACGGGCACGTCGGCGAGATCGCCGGTGAGCTTCAGGGGCGCGGAGGCCGACGGGAGGAGCTCGCGCATCGCGACGAGATCGGTTTCGCCCGCCAGACCCTCAAACGGGCGCTCGACGAACGCGACCTCCTGGCGCTTCGGCTTCGCGGCGCGGTCCTTCTTACGGTTCTTTTTTCCCATGACGACAAGGATACGTCCTGGCCGCGACTAAGGCGCTAACGACTCCGCGCCCGCGCTAACGTCCCCGCGCCTGCGCTAGCGTGTCCGCGCCTGCGCTAGCGAGTCCGCCCCGTGTAGACGTTCATGCGGCCCTCGCGCGTAAACCCGGCAAGGAGGATTCCCGCGTCCGCGGCGAGGTCGATGGCGAGGGAGGATGCCGCGGATACGGCGACGACGGCGCCCAGCCCAGCCATGGCGGCCTTCTGCACGAGTTCGAATGACGCGCGCCCCGATAGCGCAAGAATGGCAGGGCGATCGTCACTCCCAGCACCGCCAGGTCCGGCTATCCCGCCGCGAGCGCCAGTACCGTCCGTTTCCCCGCGAGCGCCAGGGGCACCCACGGCCGGCAAGGCACCCGACATCAGCAGCGCACCAATTGCTTTATCGGCGGCGTTGTGGCGCCCGACGTCCTCGCGAATGACGACGGGATGGCCGCCGCCGGTGAAAATGCCCGCGGCGTGGATGCCGCCGGTGGTGGCGAACGCCGTTTGGCGCTCACGCAGGAGCTCCGGCAGGCGAACGAGCACTTGCGGGTCAAACCGCGCCTCGCCCGCACTTTCGCTACCATCATCCCGAGCCTCGCCACCCGCTCCGGCGAGCGAATCCCGCCCAGCCATCGCGCCTGCCCCAGCAAGAGCGGCGGCGCGGCGCGCCATCACCTGCTCGATCGACGTCGTGCCGCAAATCCCGCACGCGCTCGTCGTCGTGAGCAGCCGCCGGCCGGACAGATCGGGCGGCGCGAGCCCGGGCGCGAGATCCACGTCGACGACGTTAAACGTATTCTCGTTCTGCCCGCATGTCCCGCCGCAGTAACGCACCTGCGCGATATCGGCGCCGGCGCGAATGAGGCCCTCGGAGTACAGCAGGCCGTGGACGAGCTCGACGTCAGCGCCGGGCGTCCGCATCGTCGTCATCAGCGACTGACCCGCGACGCGAATCTCGAGCGGCTCCTCCACGGCGACGGTATCGGCGCGACCGCCAATGATGACCTCGGGCGCACCAGCGTCACCAACCTCGGGCGCACCAGCGACACCGACCTCGGGCGCACCAGCAACACCGCGGACGACGACGCGCGTCATCCGCAATTTGCGCGTAATCCTGCCCACGGCTCCCCTTACGCGCGCGCAGCCGTGGCGGCCGCCTGTTCCGCGCCGGACGCCGCATATTCCGCGCCGGACGCCGCATACTCCTCGCCGGACGCAACCCCGGCCTGCCCGGCCGCGGGCTCCAGCCGGATAATGATCGACTTGCTCGTCGGCGTATTGCTCGTCTCGGCCGTCGAATCCAGCGGCACGAGCACGTTCGTCTCCGGGAAGTACGCCGCCGCGCATTGCCGCGCGGTGTCATAGGCGACAACGCGGAAGCTGGGCGCGCGCCGCTCGCCATCGGGCGCCACGGAGATCAGGTCGACGATATCGCCATCCGCGACGCCGAGCTCCGCGCAGTCGGCGGGGTTTACAAAGACGACGCGGCGCCCGCCGCTGATCCCGCGGTAGCGGTCATCGAGCCCGTAGATCGTCGTGTTGTACTGGTCGTGACTGCGCACCGTTTGCAGGATGAGGTGGCCGGGCGGGCACTGCAGGACCTCGAGCTCGTTGACGCTCAGGTGCGCCTTGCCATCGCTCGTCTCGAAGCGCCGCTCGCGCGGACCATTCGGCAGCGCGAAACCGCCCGGGGCCGCGATGCGTTCCTCGTAACGCTCAAACCCGGGAACCGTCGCTTCGATGTGGCGCCGTACGACGCGGTAATCGTCCGCCATGGCCCGCCAGTACGCCTCACCAAAGGCGCGATGCCCGATCTCCGCGACGATGCGCGGCTCGGAGTGCAGGCCGCGGTGGGCGGTGCGCCGCCCGGTGGAGGCGTGCACCATGCCCATCGAGTCTTCGACGCTCACAGACTGGATCCGGCCCGCCTGGCGGTCCTCGTCCGTGCGGCCGAGCGTCGGCAAGATGATCGAGGTCGCGCCCGGGTGCAGGTGCGAGCCGTTGAGCTTGGTCGAGACGTGCACCGTGAGGTCCACACGCGCCATCGCCGCCTCCGTCACGGCCGTATCCGGCGTAGCCCGCACGAAGTTGCCGCCCATCGCCATGAAGAAGCGCACCGCGCCGTCGCGCATCGCGCGGATCGCCTCGACGGTGTCGTAGCCGTGCTTGCGCGGCGCAGCAAAGCCGAACTCCCGATCGAGCGCCGCAAGGAAATGCTCCGGCGGTTTCTCCCAAATCCCGACGGTGCGATCGCCCTGAACGTTGGAGTGGCCGCGCACCGGGCAGGCACCCGCGCCGGGCTTGCCCATGTTGCCCGTCAGCAGCAGGAAGTTGACGATCTCGCGGATCGTCGGCACCGAGTTTTTGTGCTGCGTCAGCCCCATCGCCCAGCAGACGATCACGCCGTCGGCCTCTTGCACGAGGTCCGCGACGCGGCTGATCGCCTCGGGCCGCAGTCCCGTCGCCGCGCGCACCTCGTCGTCGGACAGCGCCAACAGGTGCTCGATGGCAGCCTCAGTGCCGGTGCAGTAGGTGGCGAGGAAGTCCGTATCGAGCGCGTCGCGGCGGATGAGTTCGCGGCTGAGCGCCTGGAAGAACGCGAGATCGCCGTTAACGCGGATGCGCATGTATTCGTCGGCGAGGTCCGTGCCGCCGCGCAGCATGCCGCGGATCGTTTGCGGGTTTTTGAAGTTCTTCAGCCCCGCTTCCGGCAGCGGGTTGAGCGCGACGATGCGCCCGCCGGCCGCCTTTTGCTTCTCCAGCGCCGCGAGCATCCGCGGGTGGTTCGTGCCGGGGTTTTGCCCGACGATGATGATGAGGCCCGCGCGGTGGATGTCCTCAAGCGTCACCGTGCCCTTGCCGATGCCAATCGTCGTGCCGAGCGCCGCGCCCGAGGACTCGTGGCACATGTTCGAGCAGTCCGGAAGGTTGTTCGTCCCGAGACGCCGCGCGAGCAGCTGGTACATGAAAGCGGCCTCATTCGACGTTCGCCCCGAGGTGTAAAAGACGGCCTCCTCGGGCTTGATCGCGCCGAGGTGGGCAGCAATCTCGTCGTAGGCCTGCTCGTAGCTGATCGGGCGATAGTGCGTATCGCCCGGCGCGAGGCGCATGGGCGTGGTGAGGCGGCCGGCGCGCCCGAGCTCGTAATCGGTGAACTCCCGCAGCTCGGCAATCGAATGCTCGGCGAAGAACTCCGGGGTGCAGCGCCGCGCCGTCGTTTCTTCCGCGACGGCTTTCGCGCCGTTTTCGCAAAACTCGACGATGCCTTCCTCGCCGGGCTTCGGATCGGGCCAGGCGCAGCCCGGGCAGTCCACTCCCCCGGGCTTGTTCAGCGTGATGAGCGGCAGCAGCGCGCGGTCGCGGATCGCGAAGTCCATCGCGTGGTGGATGCCGCCGAAGCCTGCGGCGGCGCGCTGGCGCGGCCCCACCCGCGGATCGTCATAGGCGGTTGCGCTCTGCGCCTCGCCGACCTCCCCCGCCTGGCCGGCCTCCCCCGCCTGGCCGGCCTCGCCCGCGTCGCCCGCCTCGCGGGCCCGTCTCGCATCAGCCATCGCTGCTCCTTTACTCGGCTCCACAATCGGGGGCCCGCGCTACAGAATCTCGGGGACCGAGCCGTCCTCGCTCGTGACGGGCAGCCCCGCCTGGTGCCAGGACGTCATTCCACCGTCGACGTTGTAGGCGTCATAGCCGTTCTGATTCAGCCACGCGGCCGCGCGCCCGGAGCGGCCCCCGGTCCGGCACACGACGAGCAGATCCTCGTCGGGCAGTTCGTCGATGCGATCGGGCAGATCGCCGAGCGGAATGTGCAGCGCGCCCGGCGCGTGGCCCGCCTCCCACTCCTCGTCCTCGCGGACATCAAGCAGGACGTAGCCGTCGGGCACCGGATCGGTGACGTCGAGATCAGCGACGGTGATGGTCTGGGGCGTGTGCGGAATAGCCATGGGTCAATGGTGGCACGTATGGGCAATTTTGGCCCGCACAGCGGCGAAGCACCGCGCGAAAGCGCGCCCGGGCGGGGACAATGGAGGCATGCATGAACGAGCCGGCCAGGTGGCACGCGAAGAAGATCTGATCGACGTCGACGCCCTCATCGCGGCGTACTACGACAAGGAACCCGATCCGGATAATCCGGACCAGCAGGTGGTGTTTGGGACGTCCGGGCACCGCGGCTCCGCCTTCGATACGGCCTTTAATGAGGCGCATATCGTGGCGACGACGGCCGCGATCGTGGAGTATCGCCGCAGCCAGGGCACCGACGGCCCGCTGTTTATCGGGCGTGACACGCACGCGCTGTCCAAGCCCGCCTTCGACTCCGCGCTCGAGGTGCTGGCCGCCGCCGGCGTCGAGGTGCGAATCGACGCGAGCGACGGGTACACGCCCACCCCCGCGGTCTCGCTCGCGATCCTGCAAGCCAACGGCGCGGGCTCTCGCGCGGGCGCGGGTGCGGGCGCGAACTCCAGCACCGGGCTGCGCCGCACGGGCCCCGGGCTCGCCGACGGCATCGTCATCACCCCGAGCCACAACCCGCCGCGCGACGGCGGCTTCAAGTACAACCCGCCGCACGGTGGCCCCGCAGATTCGGACGCCACGAGCTGGATCGCCCGCCGCGCCAACGAGCTGCTGCGCACCGGCTGGCGCGAGATCGCCCGCCTGCCGCTGAAGGAGGCGCTCGCCGCCGAAACCACCACGCGCTTCGACTTCCTTGCCACCTACGTCGAGGAACTGAAGAACGTCCTGGATCTCGACGTCATCCGCGACGCCGGCGTGCGCATCGGCGCGGACCCGCTCGGCGGCGCCTCCGTCGAGTACTGGGGCGCCATCGCCGAGCGCTACGGCCTGAACCTCACCGTCGTCAATCCCAAGGTCGATCCGCGCTGGTCCTTCATGACGCTCGATTGGGACGGCAAAATCCGGATGGATTGCTCCTCGCCGTACGCGATGGCCTCGCTGCGGGAGAAAATGAGTGGCGATGCCCCCTTCGATATCGCGACGGGCAACGACGCGGATTCCGACCGGCACGGCATCGTCACCCGCGACGGCGGCCTCATGAACCCCAACCACTTCCTCGCCGTCGCCATCTCCTACCTCTACACGCATCGCGACGGCTGGCGCGCGGACGCGGGCGTCGGCAAGACCCTCGTGTCTTCCTCGCTGATCGACCGCGTCACGGCGGATCTCGGCCGGCGCCTCGTCGAGGTACCCGTCGGCTTTAAGTACTTCGTGCCCGGGCTGATCGACGGCTCGATCGGGTTCGGCGGCGAGGAGAGCGCGGGTGCCTCGTTCCTGCGCAAGGACGGCACGGTCTGGACGACGGACAAGGACGGCATCATCCTCGCCCTGCTCGCCGCCGAGATCATGGCGCGCACCGCGAAGAGCCCCTCCGAGCTCCACCGCGAGCTGACGGAACGCTTCGGCGAGTCCGTCTATGCGCGGATCGACGCACCGGCAAACCGCGAGCAGAAGGCCAAACTCGCGGCGCTCAGCCCCGAGGACGTCACGAGCACCGAGCTCGCGGGCGATCCGATCACCGCGAAACTCGTGCGCGCGCCCGGCAACGACGCGCCGATCGGCGGCCTGAAGGTCACGACCGACAACGCCTGGTTCGCGGCGCGACCCTCGGGCACGGAGGACGTCTACAAGATCTACGCCGAGTCCTTCCGCGGTGAACAGCACCTTCAGCAGGTGCAGGCCGACGCGAAACAGGTCGTCGACGAGGCCCTCGGCAGCTAGCCGCTGAGCTTCCGGCCGCGCGGCTCCCACCTCCGAGCCGCGCGGCTCGAACGACCGGGCCGCCCGCCGCCCGTCGCCCGTCGCCCGCCGTCAGCCGTCGCCGCCAGCCGTCAGCCGTCGCCGCCAGCCGTCCGCCGGCGCCGGCTGCGAAAGTGTGCGCCGTAACCTACCGGCGAGGGCGAAATCTGCCCTGCTCGGTGTGAGACGATCCAGGGGTGGCGAACCCCTATGCTGCGATCCTCTCCCACCCCGGCGCTCTCGCATTTTCGGCGACGGGGTTAGTGGCGCGCCTACCGCTCGCGATGACGGGCCTCAGCATCATTTTGATGATCGAGCACACCTACGGCAGTTACGGCCTGGCGGGCGCCGTCTCGGCCGTCTACGTCGTGACGATGGCCGCCGCCGCGCCCATGCTCGCGAACCTCGTCGACAAATACGGCCAGGCCCGCATCATGCGCCCCGCGCTCGCGATCTTCAACCTCGGGCTCGCCGCCCTCGTCGCGGCAACGATCACCCGCGCGCCCGCCGCGCTGCTGCTCATTGCGGCCGCCATCGCCGGCACCGCCACGGGTTCGATTGGCGCGCTCGTGCGCGCCCGCTGGTCCATCACGGTGGCCGACGCCCGCGAGCTCCACACCGCCTACGCGCTGGAATCGGCCCTCGACGAGGTCGTGTTCGTCATCGGGCCGGTGCTCGCTACCATCCTCGCGACGACCCTCGCGGCGCCCTCCGCCATCATCGCCGCCATCGCCTTCTCGCTCATCGGCGGTTTCTGGTTCCTCTCGCTCACCGCCACCGAGCCCCCGGCGCAACGCCGCACGAAGCGCAAACGCGAACTGTGGGAAGACGCCGTCGACGATCCGCACGCCCGCGCAAGCGACGCCGCCCCCGGCGTCCTCACCCTGCCCGCCATGTGGTCGCTCATTGTCGTCATGGCGTGCATCGGCGTCATCTTCGGCGCGACGGACGTCTCCACCGTCGCCGTCTCCAAGGAGTTTGGCCGCGAATCGCTCGCGGGCGTCCTCCTCGGCATCTTCGCCTTCGGCTCCCTGATCTCCGGGCTGCTGTACGGCGCGCGCGTCTGGAACGCCACCCTCACGATGCGCTTGGCAATCGGCGTCATCGCGCTCGCCGCCGGATCCTCGCTGTTCTTGTTCATCCACTCGCTGCTGGTGCTGGGCGCCGTCATGTTCGCGACGGGATTCGCCATCGCACCGACGTTCATTAACGCCAACGCCGTCATCCAGCAGGTGGTCCACGCCTCGCGGCTGACGGAGGGATTGACATGGATGGCGACGGCAAACTCCGCGGGAGTCTCGCTCGGCTCGGCCATCGCCGGCGCCATCATCGACGCCAAGGGCGGCCACGCCGGTTTCTACGTCGCGGTCGCAGGAGCCGTCGGCGCCACGATCATGGTGCTCGCGACGCTGCCCGTGATTCGCCGCTCGATCACGACCTCGCGCCTCTAGCGCGTTCCCGCCTCTAGCGCGTTCACCCCTCTAGCGCACCGCCACCAGTGAAATCCGCAGTCGCTTAAACCTTGAGGTCACTACTCATCAGCCCGCAGGTCCGGCGAAGCGTCCAGTTCGTCGGTCAGGGCATCGAGTTCGGCGCCACCGGCCATGAGATGGGTGAGCTCCTCAAGGCTGATGCCGGCCTTCGCGTACGTCCCGAGGGAGGCGCCGCGGTTCAGGACGAGGAACTGGTCCCCGACGAGATAGGCGTGCTGCGGGTTGTGCGTAATGAAGATGACCGCGATCCCGCGCTCGCGCGCCGCCTGGATGTTCTTCAAGACGACGCCGGACTGCTTGACGCCGAGCGCCGCCGTCGGTTCGTCGAGGATCAAGACGCGGGCGCCGCGGTGGATGGCGCGCGCAATCGCGACGGACTGGCGCTCCCCGCCGGAGAGCGTGCCGACGGGTTGCTCGACGTCGCGGATATCGATGCCGAGCGCGGCGAGCTCACGGCGGGTGGTGCGCTTCATCTCGCCGATTTTCAGCGTGCCGAACAGGCCCACACGCTCGGAGCCGAGGAAGAAATTGCGCCACACGCTCATGAGCGGGACCATCGCGAGGTCCTGGTAGACGGTGGCGATCCCGGCCAGGAGCGCTTGCCGCGGGGAGGTCAGGCGCTGCGGCTCGCCGTCGATGAGGAAGTCGCCGGCGGAATGCTCATGCACGCCCGCGAGGATTTTGATGAGCGTCGATTTACCGGCGCCGTTGTCCCCGAGGATGCAGGTGACTTCGCCCGAGCGCACCGAAAGGTCGATATCGCGCAGCGCGATGACGGAGGCGAAGGTCTTGCCGAGGCCGCGCGCCTCGATGATGGCCTCGCTCATGAGCGCACCCCCGCTCGGCGTGCGACGGACCAGTTCACAAGCACGGCCGCGAGCAGCATGATCCCGAGGAAGGTTTTCAGCCAGTTGTTGTCCCAGCCGGCGTAGACGATGCCCTGGTAGGTCATGCCGTAGATGAGCGCCCCGAAGGCCGCGCCGATCGCGGAGCCGAAGCCGCCGGTGAGCATACAGCCGCCGACGACGGCGCAAATGATGTAGATGAACTCCTGGCCGACGCCCGTCGTCGCCTGCGCGGTGCCGACCTTGAACAGCGCGAGCATGCCCACGAGCCAGCCCGCGGCCGACGTCGTCATGAACAGTGCCATGATGGTGCGGATATCGCGCACGCCGACTGCCCGCGCGGCGCTCCGGTCCCCGCCGACGGCGAAAATATGGTTGCCGACGCGCGTGCGCTGCAGCACCCAGGTGGCGATCGCCGTGACGACGATGAACCAAATGACGGGTGCTTTAATCGCGAACGGGCCGAGATGCAGCGTCGAGCCGAAGAGCTGCCGGACGGTGAAAAAGCCCGAGATTTTGTCGATTCCTTGCAGCGCGACGGTGCCGGTGAGCAGCTTCGTGACCGCGAGGTTGATGCCCTGCAGGATGAAAAACGTCGCGAGGGTGACGATGAAGGACGGCAGGCCGGTGCGCAAAACGATCGCGCCGTTGGCCGCCCCGATGGCGAGCGCGAGGACAAGCGCGAGGATGACCGCGAGCCACAGGTTCACGCCGTAGGTGCCGGCGAGGATGCCGACGAACAGCGCGGTCGTGCCGGTCATGACGCCCGCGGACAGGTCGAAGTGCCCGCCGATCATGAGCAGCGCGACGGCCACGGCCATGATCCCGATCGTCGCGGAGGACTCCAGCCACGTCGAGATCCCGGCGGGAGTGAGGAAGGTCGTCGTGTTCAGCGCGAAAAAGACGAGCACGGCGACGGCGGCGATGACCGCCCCGATCTCGGGGCGTCGCATCACGGTGGTGAGGTGGGAGGTGGCGACGGCTCGTTCGTCGGGTTTTTCGCGCTCAGTCATCGTTGCCCGGTTAGTGCTTGCCGCGCTGGATCGCGTCGGCGATCTGCTCGACGTTGTCCTTCGTGACGACGAGCGGGCCGGAGTAGACGGGCTGGCCGCCGCCGGTGTCCATCGCGTCGATCACTTTCTGCTTCAAAAAGACGACCGGCAGCCAGCCCTGGGCATAGGGCTGCTGATCGACGGCGAAGGCAAGCGAGCCGTCCTTGATGGCCGAAACGACGTCGGCGTCGAGGTCGATGCCGCCGATCATCGCCGAGCTGGACGCGTCGCCGATCGACTTGAGCGCGGCGCTCGTGATCGAACCGTTGAGCGTGAAGACGGCGTCAATATCGGGGGTGGCCTGCAGCTTGGCGGTGATGGTGTTTTGCGCCGAGGCGAGATCGGAAATGTCGACCTGGAGGTTCTCCGCCTGGCCGCCAAACGTCTTGGCCGCGCCCGCGCAGCGCTGCTCCTGGCCGATATTGCCCGCCTCGTGGATCACGCAGATCATGCGCTTTTTGCCCGCGGCCTTGAATTGCTCGCCGGCCGTTTCGCCCGCGAGCTCCTCGCTCTGGCCGACGTGCGTCATCGCGCCGAATTCCTTGTAGCGCTCGATGCCGGAGTTGATCGTAATGACGGGGATTTTGGCGTCGACGGCGGCCGTGATCGCCTCTTTCAGCCCGTCGGGGTTCGCCATCGAGACGATGAGGCCGTCGACGCCCTGGGCGATCGCATTCGTGATGAGGATCGACTGCTGGGCTGGATCCGGATCGGCCTGGTAGGTCATCGTCACGCCCATCGTGGCGGCGGCGTCCTCGCCACCGGATTTGACGATGTCCCAAAAGGCGTCGCCCTGCGCGGAGTGCGTGACCATCGCGAAGGTGAGATCGGCGCCCTCGGAGGTGGAGCCGGAGCCCTGCTGGGTGGCAGCGGCGGAGCTCGTCGTCGTAGTGTTCGGGGCGTCGTTGGTGCAGGCGGTTAAGGTCATAGCGCTCAGCGCGCAGGCGGCAAACGCGAGAATGCGTCGCATGGGATCCTCCAGTGGGGCGGGCGATTCTGCCCGCCAGCCTACTCCGTGTGCTAGGTCACGCGCCAAGTCGTTTGCGGCCCGGTCCTCCCGTAGCCTGAAGGCATGGGATTTTCTCGCACCGGTTCGATCCTGGAAGACGCGCTGCACGCGCGCGTTGAACCCCTCGTTCGCCGCTTCGGCTTCCGCCCCCGCGTCCTCGGCTATTTCGGCTACGGCACCAGCGAGCGCGCCCGCGTCCTGGTGCGGGTGCTGCTCTCGCGCCCCGCGCCGAAGCCGTCGTCCCTGCCCGAACCCGTCGCGCGTGCCCAGCGCGGCTGGCGCAATTTCATGACGGTGCACGCCGCGAACCTGCCCGTCACGATCCAGCTCGGCGCGGCGATCACCCACACCCACACGGACCGCAACGGTTATATCGACGTCGTGCTTGAAGGCCACGGGCTGCCGCCCGGTCGACACCGCGCTTACGTGCACGCCGAGGGCGCCGCCGTCACTCGTGCCGACGTCGAAATCATTGGCGATAACCAGCGCCTCGGCCTCATTTCCGATATCGACGACACGGTGCTCGTCACGATGCTGCCGCGCCCGCTGCTCGCCTTCTGGAACTCCTTCGTGCTTCGCACCTCCACCCGCAAACCGGTGCCGCACATGCCGGAGCTGTACACCGCGCTGACGGCGCGCTGCCCGGAGTTGCCCGTCTTTTACCTCTCGACGGGCGCGTGGAACACGTTCTCGGTGCTGCGGCGCTTCCTCGCGGCCAATGGTTATCCCGACGGCCCGCTCCTGCTGACCGACTGGGGACCGACGCAAACCGGCTGGTTCCGCTCCGGGCAGGAACACAAACGTGCCATGCTCGCCGCGCTCAGCGAGTGGTACCCGCAGCTCACCTGGCTCCTCATCGGCGACGACGGCCAGCACGACCCGATGATCTACGGCCAGTTCGCCAAGGAGCATCCCGATCGCACGCTGCTCATCGCGATCCGCGAACTCACCGCGGCCCAGCAGGTCCTCGCGCACGGCACGCCCGATACGGGTCCGGGCGATAAATCCGCCCCCGAGGTCTGCGAGGACGAACTGTCTTCCAGCGTGCCGGTGGTGACAGGGCCGACGGGCCGTGAGCTCGCCACCCAGGTGCTCCCCGTCGTCGAACAGTTCGTCGCGCAAGCACCGGAGCGGGCCTAAGCGCGGCGGCTAAGCGCGGCGGCTAAGCGCGGCAGGCCTAGCTGCGCGAGATCAGCGGCTCGAGGCTGAAACCCTGAAAACTATCGAAGCCCAGGTGCGCGAGGATCGCCATCATCGCATTGCGCGCCGCTTCCGCGTCTCCGCAGCGGATCGCCTCGGCCAGCTCGCAGTAGGAATGCCCCACCGAGTCATCGCCGAGTAGCCGCTCGGGCCGCTGCCCATACGTCGTCCGAATAACGTCGCCGATGAGGTTTGCAATCCCGTCGAAGAGGCGGTTGTTCGCCGAACGGTAGAGCACGCACTGGAAGGAGATTTCGAGGTCGACGAACGACGCGAACCGCTCCTCGCCGAGCAGCGTCACCATGCGCTGCGCGTAGGCGAGCATCAATTCGCGGTCGGCCTCACTGGCACGGTTGGCCGAATACCAGCACGCCCACGGCGCGAGCGCGGTGCACAACTCCCCGAGCGCCTGCAGCTCCTCCTTGCGGGCGCGTCCCGCCAGCCGCCAGCGAATAATCGCCGGATCGAAGGGCGTCCATTCCGAGATGGGCGTGACCTGCAGGCCCACCCGGCGCTTCGGCACAAGCATGCCCTTGTCTTCCAACACGCGCATTGCCTCGCGCGCCACGGTCCGTGATAGGCCGTACTTGTCGCAGATATCTGCGATCGTAAATGTCGAGCCGGCCGCTATCTCGCGATTAGCGATCCGGGCTCCGAGCTCATCAACAAGCTCTGTCGCCACTATGCGTCATCCCCCTGGTGTCGTGGTTTTCTGACCATCGAACGTCATCATCCTTTAGGGGCCATCCTAACGGACGCGGGCACCTTACCCTATGGGCAATCTTCGGTTGCCCGAACGAAGAGCCCGGCGCGGTGCTCCGCGAGCCGGCGCGGCGGATGAACGTGAAATTGCCGCCGGGCAGGGTGACAATGGGAGGCAGACGCTATCCGTCCTCACGCTAGGAGCACCATGACCGAGCACGTATTCGCCACGCCCCCCGTCGCCGTCGCCGATCTCGGCGTCACTGGGATGGGAGTCATGGGCTCGCGGCTGGCCCGAAACTTCGCGCGCCACGGCTACACCGTCGCGATTCACAACGTCACCCCGGACATGACGGCCGACGTCATTAACGAGCACGGCGAGGAGGGCCAGTTTGTCCCCGCCGACGACATGGCGGATTTCGTTGCCTCGCTGAAGACGCCGCGCGTCGTGCTCGTCATGGTCGTCGCAGGCGAGATCACCGACCAGGTGATTGAGCGCGTCGCGCAGTACCTGGAGCCGGGCGACATCATCATCGACGGCGGCAATGCGCTGTACACCGATACGATCCGACGCGAGAAGGAGCTCGCCGAGCGCGGGCTGCTCTTCGTCGGAGCGGGCGTTTCCGGCGGCGCCGAGGGTGCGCTCAACGGCCCGTCGATCATGCCCGGTGCCTCCGACGAAGCCTACGAGCGGGTCGGGCCGCTGCTCACGGCGATTGCCGCGCGCGCCGAGGACGGCGAACCGTGCACGACGCACATTTCGACCGACGGTTCGGGCCACTACGTCAAGATGGTGCACAACGGCATCGAATACGCCGACATGCAGCTCATCGCCGAAGCCTACGCGCTGATGCGCGGTGCCCTGGACATGACGCCGGCGGAGATGGCGAAGGTCTTTGCCGCATGGAACGAAACCGAGCTCGAGTCCTACCTCATTGAGATCACGAGCGAGGTGCTCGCCAAGGTCGATGAGGAAACCGGCAAGCCGCTCGTCGACGTCATTGTCGATCAGGCCGGGCAAAAGGGCACCGGCCGCTGGACGGTGCAGGATGCCCTCGACCTCGGTGTGCCGATCACGGGGATCGCAGAGGCGACGTTTGCGCGTGCCCTGTCCTCTTCCGTGCCGCAGCGCGAAGCCGGCGCGGACCTGCAGGCCCTCGCCGAAGCATGGGACGTGACCGACCGGGACGCCTTCATCGAGGACGTGCGCCGCGCCCTGTACGCCTCCAAGGTCGTCGCCTACTCCCAGGGCTTTGACCAGATCGCCGCCGCTGCCCTCGAATACGACTGGAACATCGACCTCGGCGCCGTCGCCAAGATCTGGCGCGCGGGCTGCATTATCCGGGCGCGCTTCCTCGACGAGATCGCCGCTGCCTACGATGCGGACCACGTCATCCCGGCCGCAACCTCTGATGGTGACGCCGGAGCGGGCGATGAGCCGGACAAGGACGGCGCCGGTACCGCCAATGAGGCCTCGACGGACTCCGAGCACGCCGCGGGCGAGCATTCCGGCACCCACACTCCCGATGCGGAAACCGCGGATGCGGAAGGTTCCTCCGGCGGCGAGACCGACGTTCCGCTACTGCTCGCGGCTCCCCACTTCCGCGCCACCGTCGAAGAATGCATCCCGGCGCTGCGCCGCATCGTCGCCCAAGCCGCGTTGCACGGGGTGGCGGTGCCAGCCTTCGGCGCATCCCTCGCCTACTATGACGGCGTCCGCGTGAACCGACTGCCCGCGGCGCTCATCCAGGGACTGCGCGACTACTTCGGCTCGCACACCTACGCACGCATCGATAAGGACGGCATCTTCCACACCCGCTGGGCGGAAGACGGCGCCGAGGAAAAAGTCGGCTAGAGCCTTCCAGCCTCCAGCGTTTCAACTCCCACCTAGCTCCTCAGCTCCGACTTCGCGTCATCGCTGGCGAGCGTGAGAGCCTCGTTGACACCAGAAAGCCGCTCCGATACTCATCTGAAGTATCGGAGCGGCTTTCTTTTGGCAGTGGAATGCTGCCCGCATCAAAAGGGTGGTGGTCCGTTGAGGGCTTCGTCGAAGCGCCAGTCGTTGGCCAGGGTGAAGCCGCGCGACTGTCCTGCCGCGCTTGTCTGCGTTGCCTCAGGTGTCATCGCGGTATCGGTGTTCGCGGTGGTGGTGAGGGGTTGATGGTCCGGGCTGGGTGGTGCGCCTGGTTTGGGGATGGCAACAATGGGCGGCGTCAGGCGCGGGTGGTAGATGGGTTGTTGGTCGGGGTCGATTCTTCGGGGTGGCCTGGCTGCTGGGATCCCGTTTTGGTCGATGATGATGGTCCAGCTGTTGGGGTCGCCGGGTGGTTTTTCGACTCGGGGATGATGACGTGAGCACACTAAGGCCAGGTTGGTGAGGTTGGTGGGGCCGCCGCTTTCCCAGGAGATGATGTGGTGGGCTACGCATCCTTCGGGTGGGTCGGTGCACATGGGGAAGACACATCCCCCATCCCGGAGGGCTAAGAGTTTGCGTAGTTTTTTGTTGGCGAGGCGGGTTTCTCGTCCTCGGTCTGCTTTGCGCGTGTCCCAAATGTGGCGGGTACGCTCCGGAAAAGCGAGCAGCGCATCGTCTGCTGACACTATGTGCGGGGCGGGTGGCGCCGGAGTCAACTTGGTGGCTTCGGGTCCGGTTCCGGTAGCTACCGTCGTGGTAGCAGCACTGGGACGGGACGTGTCGCCATTGGTGAAGTCATCATCTGCCATGATGCGGTCGGTCAAGGATTCGGCATCATCTTCAAAGGAGTCCGCTTCCGGGCCCTCCATATGGGCTCCATGACTTCCATTGCCACCAGGGTTATTCGGGCGCGGGCTCCCACCGCCGTTACCGGATGGGCCGTCACTGTCATCGCCCGAGGGGTCGTTGTCATCGAACGGGTCCTGCCCGTCGAAGGGGTCTTCGTTGTCGAAGAGGGATGGTTCCGGGTTGGTGGCCTCCCGCCCGGTGTCGTTGCCGGTGAGGTGGGTGAGGTCGTCGGGCTCGGGTGGGTAGTGGCCGGTCATGGTGGTGAACAAGGCATCCAACAACCGGGTCTTCCGGTCGGCAGCCTTGCGGGTTTTGCTGTGGCGTTGGGCTCTTGCGATGGCTTCGGCTTTCTTCTCCAATGCTGGCATCAAGATGCGCAAGTATTCGGCGGGGATGTGGGCGAACAGGTTCGCCCCAAACTCACCGTCTTGGAT
>NZ_FNQV01000025.1 GCF_900107735.1 Bowdeniella nasicola
CCCTACGTGAGGTCATCACCCTCGGACGCACCCTGAAGAAACGCGCCACCGACGTGCTGGCCTACTTCGACCGACCCGGCACGTCGAACGGCCCTACCGAAGCCCTGAACGGCCGCCTCGAACACCTCCGCGGTTCCGCCCTGGGATTCCGGAACCTCACCCACTACATCGCCAGATCACTGCTCGAGACCGGCGGCTTCAGACCCCAACTACACCCTGCATTGTGATGAGCCTGTTTTTTAAGATCCGTCTCAGAAGCAAACGATCGAGCCTCAACCTTTCTCAGAAAATCCGAACTCACGAAGAAGACGATTAGCGACTCGCATAACTCGCGTGCAAAAGCCCAGCCGGTGGAGGAGTATTTTGGGTTGCCGTCGGCTGGTTTTGAGATGGTGGCGATCTGTCCGCATCCGACGAATCCGAGGGTGGAGATTGAGTGTCGGGAGTTCCCGTCGTCGGATGTGAAGCCGGTACGGATCGAGGCCCGCCCGGCGGGGCAGGCAGCGGCGCCTCCGAGGCCGTTGTCGATTCAGGAGTTTAAGGACTTCCCGGTAGCTAAGGGCGAGTTACTGATTCAGCCGGATCAGGGTCGGCATACGGTGAATATGCCGGTGATTGTGGCAACCACGGCTCGCCAACACGTGGTGTCCGGTGACTTGTTGGGGTTCGCGTTCCATGTGCGCTTCACTCCCGTATCGCACGCGTTTGATTATGGCGATGGTAGTGCCCCGTATGTCACGGGGGATCCTAATACTCCGTATCCGAACCAGAGGTTTTGGCATGAGTGGCGGACCATTGGGGATAAGACGATTTCGGTGACTACCACGTGGTCGGGTGCCTACCAGGTGGCAGGTTCGGCTTGGGTTGAAGTACCCGGCACCCTAGAGACGACGGTTTCTTCGGAGCCGCAGCGTGTGGATGAGTACCATATTTTGCTGACCGATCCCGATAAAGCTACCGGCGGCAAACACCACGACTCGGATTATGACTGGCTTAAGGGCACCCCGCTGGACCCCAACAACCAGCCCTAACACCATGCCACGAAAAGCCCCGCCCTCCCCGCAGGTCATCAGCCTGACAAGACCTCGCCGTCGATGTGCTGGGCTCGCACTCGCGACAGTCCTAGCATTGTCTGCATGCTCCACGAGCGAGCCCGCGGATCCACCAACACCGATGGCTTCGCATACGACGGCTGCCGCGAGCCCAAGCTCAACTGAGTCGACCCCTGCGCCCGGGCAGTGGACACTGGAGGACCTCAAGGTCGGAGCAAAGGTCCCGAAGGAAGATCTCGAACGGTTGTTCCCGAGGTGGGACAAACCCACCCCACCGGCAACACTGACCGAAACGCAGTTATGCCCGGGCTGCGGCGATCCCGGTTCCCGACTCGCACGTCCCACCTAGCAATGCAACGCACCGGCGTGCTGGTGCATCACACGCGCGTGGCGGAATACCTGCTAGCTCCACGTCGTTTGAACTAATAGAGGGGAGCATCAGCTCCTTGCCGCGACTACAACGGGGGACACATGCGCACACTACTGAACATCATCTGGCTAGTTTTTGGTGGCTTCTGGCTGGCGCTCGGCTACATGCTCTTCGGACTCATCGCCTGTCTGCTGATCATCACCATCCCGGCAGGCATCGCCTCATTCCGGATGGCCGGCTACGCACTGTGGCCCTTCGGTCGAACCATCGTCCAAGACCCGCACGCGGGAGGCTTTAGCGCGGTCGGCAACGTCATTTGGTTCTTCGTCGCGGGCTTGTGGCTGGCGATCGGACACGTCATGACCGCTGCCGCTCAGGCCATCACTATTGTCGGAATCCCGCTCGCAATTGCGAACATAAAGATGATCCCAGTGACGTGCTTCCCCTTCGGCAAGTTCGTTGTCTCGACGGCTGCGGTGCCCCCGGGCTACACCCAGGTTGACGCCGTCCGCCTCTAGCGCGACGCGTCAGCGGGCGAGCAGCCGCTGGATTCGCTCGATGCCCTCGACGAGGTCCTCATCTGACAGGGCGT
The DNA here is from genome assembly GCF_900107735.1 of Bowdeniella nasicola. Taxonomy (GTDB): domain Bacteria; phylum Actinomycetota; class Actinomycetes; order Actinomycetales; family Actinomycetaceae; genus Bowdeniella; species Bowdeniella massiliensis. The sequence continues at coordinate 2,015 of NZ_FNQV01000025.1, forward strand.
AGGACAGCCGAAGGTATCCGGGAGTGCCGAACGCCTCGCCCGGGACAACGGCGACCTCGACCTGATCGAGAATGACATCGGCCAGATCCGCCGACGACGTGATCTCCACGCCCCCGACCTCGCGGCCATAGACACCGTGCACATCGGGGTAGGCGTAAAAGGCGCCGCGCGGAGTCGGGACGGAGAAGCCATCGATCTCGCTGAGCATCCGGACCATCGTCTGGCGGCGGCGATCAAAAGCCTCCCGCATCCGGTGGACCTCGGTCAGCGGGCCGGTCAACGCAGCGATCGCTGCGCGCTGCGCAACGTTGCAGACGTTGGACGTGAGGTGCGACTGGAAGGAGGTCGCCGTCTTGATGACATCGGACGGGCCGACCATCCACCCCACGCGCCAACCCGTCATCGCATAGGTCTTCGCGACGCCGTTCAGCACGATCGTCTGATCAGCCAGGTCCGGAACGAGGCGCAGAATCGGCGAAAACTCCGCGTCGTCATACGTCAGGTGCTGGTAGATCTCATCGGTAATGACCCACACGCCGTGCTCGAGCGCCCACTGGCCAATAGCTGTCGTTTCCTCGGCCGTGTACACCGCGCCCGTCGGGTTCGACGGGGAACACAGCAACACGACTTTGGTGCGCTCGGTGCGGGCAGCCTCTAGTTGCTCAACGCTGACCTTGTAATCGGCCTCGGCGCCCGCGACGACGGGCACCGTGACGCCACCAGAAAGGGCGATCGCCTCCGGGTAGGTCGTCCAATAGGGGGCGGGCAGGATGACCTCATCGCCCTCGTTGAGGATCGCGGCGAAGGCCTGGAAAACGGCCTGCTTGCCGCCGTTTGTCACGAGCACGTCCTCTGGCGAGATCTCGTAGCCGGAATCGCGCAGCGTGGCCGACGCGATCGCCTCGCGCAGCGCCGGCAGCCCCTTGGCGGGGGAGTAGCGGTGATTGACCGGATCCACGCACGCGGCTACGGCAGCATCGACGATCGCTGCCGGCGTCGGAAAGTCGGGCTCGCCCGCACCGAAACCAATGACGGGCCGACCCGCAGCCTTCAGGGCCTTAGCCTTGGCATCCACCGCCAAGGTCGCCGACGGGGCGATCGCGGCGAGCCGAGCGGATAAGCGAGCGTGGGGTGCATGTTCAGTCGTAGTCACACACCACATTGTGGCGGGCATCGCCCCATTTACCTAGCGGAGATCATCATCCGGACCTGCCAAATCGCCGCGTCACCCTGACCCCGCCGCGCGGCGCCACGGGGCGATTAGACCGCGGCCGCCCCGACCCCATATGATGGACCGGCGCACGTGACGAAGACTATACGAGCCGCAGGAAAAACTGCGGTAGACTCGTGCGAGTGCCCGCTACCTCGGTAGCGGACTAGGGCAGTGGCGCAATTGGTAGCGCACCGGTCTCCAAAACCGGCGGTTGTGGGTTCGAGTCCCTCCTGCCCTGCCAGACCAGCTCGCGGTTCGGCGAAGCGTGGCATCCAGGTCCTCGCCCACCCGGCCGCGAGGGCCTGATTTTTTGTCGAGATTGAAGGAGCCAGCGTGAGCCAATCCGCTGAGACCGGGGCCAACAAGCCTCGCAGCGCGCCCAAGGGCGAAAACCGCGGCCTGTTCGCACGCATTGCGCTGTTCTACCGCCAGGTGGTGGCAGAGCTTCGCAAGACGGTTCGCCCGACGAAAACCGAACTGTGGACGTTCTTCACCGTCGTCCTCATCTTCGTCATCGCCGTCATGGCGTTCGTGGGAGTTCTCGACTTCATGTTCGGCAAACTCATTCTCGCAATCTACGGCCGCTAGGCAGTAAAGGCAGGTACACCCCGTGTCCGACTCGTTAGAAACAACCGAATCGTCACCGGTCGAGGAACCCTCGACCACCGACGACGCGGTCGCAGTCGACCCGTTGGAAGACCTGCGCCGGTCCCTGCGCATGCAGGACGGCAACTGGTACGCCATCCACACCTACGCCGGCTACGAGCGCAAGGTGAAGGCCAACCTGGAAATGCGCAGCGAGTACCTGCAGGTCGAGGACAAGATCCACGAAGTTCAGGTCCCGATGGAAGACGTCATCGAGATCAAGAACACCAAGCAGAAGAAGGTCTCGCGCGTCCGCATCCCGTCCTACGTCCTCGTTCGTCTCGACGACGATGAGTCGACGTGGGACCGCGTCTGGGACGCCGTTCGTCACACCCCGGGTGTCACCGGTTTTGTCGGCGACGCATACCATCCGATCCCGCTGACGCTCGACGAGGTCTTCGACATGCTCGCCCCCTCGGTCGCGCAGCAGGAGACCGAAGTGGCCGGCGCCCCGGCCGCCGAGGCCACCCCGATCCTCGTGGACTTCGAGGTCGGCGAGGCTGTCACCGTCACCGACGGACCGTTCGAGACGATGGCCGCCACGATTTCCGAAATCGACCCGGCAGCCCAAAAGCTGCAGGTGCTCGTCACAATCTTCGGCCGGGAGACCCCGGTCGAGCTGAGCTTCGACCAGGTGAAGAAGGACTAGCTCCACTTCCCCCGATGCTCACCGCCGGTGCCTGCCGGCAACACCACTACATATCCAACAGATAAGGACCCGACATGCCTCCCAAGAAGAAGGTTGCTGGTCTGATCAAGCTCCAGATCCAGGCCGGAGCGGCTAACCCCGCCCCGCCGATCGGTCCCGCGCTCGGTCAGCACGGCGTCAACATCATGGAGTTCTGCAAGGCGTACAACGCCGCGACCGAGTCGCAGCGTGGCAACGTCGTGCCGGTGGAAATCACCGTCTACGAAGACCGCTCCTTTACCTTCATCACCAAGACCCCGCCGGCCGCGGAACTCATTAAGAAGGCCGCCGGCCTGCAGAAGGCCTCCGGTCGCCCGAACACCGAAAAGGTGGGCAAGCTGACCCGCGCCCAGGTCGAAGAGATCGCCAACACCAAGATGGCCGACCTCAACGCTAACGACATCGACGCCGCCGCGAAGATCATCGTCGGCACTGCCCGCTCCATGGGCATCGAGGTCGAAGGCAACTAACCCCCGACGTGGCAGGAGCCGCGCAGCTCCGTACCACAACTGCAAGGAGAAAAAGCAGATGGCAAAGCGCAGCAAGAACTACATCAAGGGGCAAGAAAAGATCCACCCCGGCGAGGTGTACGCGCCCCTTCAGGCCGTGCGCATCGCAAAGGAAACCGCCACCACTAAGTTCGACTCCACCGTCGACGTCGTCTTCCGACTGAGCGTCGATCCCCGTAAGGCAGACCAGATGGTGCGCGGCACCGTCAACCTGCCGCACGGCACCGGCAAGACCGCCAGGGTCCTGGTCTTCGCCACCGGTGAGCGCGCCCAGCAGGCACTGGACGCGGGAGCCGACGAGGTCGGCGGCGACGAGCTGATCGAGAAGGTTGCGGGCGGCTACACCGACTTTGACGCCGCCGTCGCCACCCCCGACATGATGGGCAAGGTTGGTCGTCTCGGCCGCGTGCTCGGCCCCCGTGGCCTCATGCCGAACCCGAAGACGGGCACCGTCACCATGGACGTGGCCAAGGCCGTCAACGACATCAAGGGTGGCCGCATCGAGTTCCGCGTCGACAAGCACGCCAACCTCCACTTCCTCATCGGCAAGGCCTCCTTCACCGAAGAGCAGCTCGTGGAAAACTACGCCGCCGCGCTGGACGAAATCCTGCGCCTGAAGCCGGCCTCCTCCAAGGGCCGCTACATCCGCAAGGCGACGATGTCCACGACGATGGGCCCCGGCATTCCGCTGGACGCCACCAAGACCCGTAACCTCACCTCCGAGGACGCGTCCTAAGGGGTAGCACCGACACCCACGCCCCATCGGCCACCTGCTGGCCGGTGGGGCGTTGTCGATCCAACCGCCGTCATCACGTCGCCACCCGCCGCGCTATGATCGGGGCGACGCCCGTTACATTTATTGGTAGGTCCTCACCAGAGGATCTGGTCGCTGGCCCTGGTATGGCTGTCTTGCCCTGTCATCGATGATCCGGGGGGTGTTGCCGCCAGGGGTCCAGGACGCGCGTTGACTGCTGATAGGGACACGGCCCGACTTCGGTTGAGGTCTCTTCGTAACGTGGGTGCCAGCATCGGGTGTCATGACACCAGCGGCCAGGGATACAAGCAGGACAAGGGAGCCTGTCATGACAACCGAATACGCCATCACACTGGGACTCGACGTCGGGAAGTCCACCCACCACGGATGCGCTCTCACTGCCGACGGGCAACGCGTGTACGACCGCGAGCTGCCCCAAGATGAGACCGCGCTGCGGAAAGTCATCACCAATCTTCAGCAGCACGGTTCGGTGCTCGTCGTCGTTGACCAGCCGAACACGATCGGGGCATTGCCGATCGCTGTCGCTCGCGATCTCGGCGCGGGAGTCGCATACCTACCCGGGCTGGCGATGCGCAAAGCCGCGGACCTGTATCCGGGACGGTCGAAGACCGACGCCAGGGACGCGTTCATCATCGCCGATACCGCCAGGACAATGCCACACACGCTCCGAGCCGTGGACCGCAACTCCGAGGTCTTATCGGCGCTGAAGGTGCTGTCCGGGTTCGACGAGGACCTCGCTCGCGAGTCGACGCGCGCGATCAACCGTCTGCGGTCCCTTCTGGTCCAGATCTACCCATCTTTGGAACGCGTTTTCCCTGGTGTCGTCCTCACCCGGGCGATCGTGTTGGATCTGTTCATCCGTTACCACGGACCCGCCGGACTCAAGGCTGCTGGGAAGGCCGGGGTGAAGCGGTGGGCACGTAACCACAGCAGGAAAGACCCGGGCCCACTCATCGACCAGGTTTTCACGGCACTGTCTGAGCAGACTGTCACGGTGCCCGGTGCAGAAGCTGTCGAGCTCGTCATCCCGAGGGTCGCAGCACAGATCAAAGAGCTCAAGCACCAGCGGGACATCGTTGCCGAAGAGGTCGAGAAGCTGGTCGACGACTTCCCTCTTTCCACGGTCTTGACGTCAATGCCGGGAGTCGGGGTCAAGACCGCAGCGCAGATCCTCCTGGCCGCCGGCGACATGTCCGCGTTCCCAAGCCCAGGACACCTGGCCGCCTACGCCGGGATCGCCCCAGTGACCCGACGGTCCGGGACGTCCATCCGAGGTGAGTTCCCCGCCCGCGCTGGGAACAAGCGGTTGAAGAACGCTTTGTTCCGGTCCGCGTGGGTCGCCTCATGCCACGACCCGCTGTCGAAGGCGTATTACGAGCGGAAGAGAGCCGAGGGCAAGCGCCACAACGCGGCGGTCATGTGCTTGGCGCGTCGCCGACTGAACGTCATGTACGCGATGATGAAAACAGGCACGCTATACGAGCCCCGAATCTCTGCAGCTGCTTGACAACCACCATAGGGACACCCCCCGA
>NZ_FNQV01000002.1 GCF_900107735.1 Bowdeniella nasicola
CGAGAGGATGCGATGCTCACGCTTCTTTGGGAGCCGGTTTGGTGAGGTGCGCGGGCGGGAGGAACGGTCTGTGAGTGGCAGACCAGCGCGATAACGTGCCGCCCATTTCTGTGCGGTCGAGGGCGAGACTTGGAGCCGTTGGGCTGCGCGCCTGATTGGCCAGCCCTCGTCCACGATCAGGATGGCAAGACGGCGGCGCCCTTCGGGTGTAAGGGGTGCGTTAGCGTGAGACATGAAGACCTCCGGTGACTGGATGCGAGTGTGGTAACCCACATCCTGCCGGAGGTCTTCATCTCATCTCGACCGTTCGCAACGTCCCAAGGAACTACATCTAGCCCGCTAGAATGCGAGGCATGACCACTGAGAACCACACCCCGGCCGCTGTCCCCGCTCACCGCTATACGGCGGAGCTTGCGGGCCAGCTAGAGGCCGACTGGCAGCAGCGCTGGGAGACGCGCGGCACCTTCAATGCGGACAATCCCGTGGGTGATCTTGCTGGGCCGAAGGCCGAGCTGGAGCGGTTCTTCGTGCTCGACATGTTCCCCTACCCCTCGGGCAAGGGCCTGCACGTCGGCCACCCGCTCGGCTACATCGCCACCGACGTCGTCGCGCGCTACCAGCGCATGAAGGGCAAGAACGTCGCCTACACCATGGGCTACGACGCCTTCGGCCTGCCCGCCGAGCAGTACGCCGTCCAGACGGGCCAGCATCCACGCGTCACGACTGACGAAAACATCGCGAATATGCGCCGCCAACTCTCGCGCATTGGGCTCTCGCACGACCTGCGACGCTCCATCGCGACGACGGACGACGATTACGTGAAGTGGACGCAGTGGATCTTCCTGCAGATCTACTCCTCCTGGTATGACCCCGAGGCCACCCGACGCGATGGCGGCAAAGGCTCGGCGCGCCCGATTGCCGACCTCGTCGACGAGTTCACCACCGGCGTGCGCCCCACGCCCGACGGCCGCCCCTTTGCAGAGTATTCGGCCGCCGAGCGCGCCGAGCTAATCGACAGCCACCGGCTGGCCTACATCGACTACGCGCCGGTGAACTGGTGCCCCGGACTTGGCACCGTGCTCGCCAATGAAGAGGTCACGAGCGAGGGTCGTTCAGAGCGTGGCAACTTCCCGGTCTTTGCCTCCCGCCTGCGCCAGTGGATGATGCGCATCACCGACTACGCCGACCGCCTTGTCGATGACCTCGAGACGATCGACTGGCCCGACAAGATCCGCGCGATGCAGCGCAACTGGATTGGCCGCTCCGAGGGCGCGACCGTTACCTTCACCGTGCCCGGCGGCGATGGTCGCAGCGAAACCCCGCTGCAGGTCTACACGACGCGGCCCGATACGCTCTTTGGCGCGACGTTCATGGTGATCGCGCCCGAGCATCCGCTGCTTGGCAGCGGCGATGATTTGCTCGTTCCGGCCTCGTGGCCGAGCGGCACCCGCGAGGCGTGGACCGGGGGAGCGCAAACCCCGGCCGAGGCCGTCGCCCGCTACCGCGAGCAGGCCGCGCGCCGCTCGGAGGCCGAACGTCAGGACGAAGAGCGCGTCAAGACCGGGGTCTTTACCGGTATTTACGGCATCAACCCCGTCAACGGCGAGCAGGTCCCGATCTTCGTCGCGGACTACGTCCTCATGGGATACGGCACCGGAGCGATCATGGCGGTGCCCGCCCACGATGAGCGCGACCACGCCTTTGCCACCCGCTTCGAGCTGCCGATCATCCCGACGATCGACTCGCCCGATGGCGTCGAAGACGCCGCATACACCGGCGACGGCGTCATCATTAACTCCGCGAACGAGGACATCAGCCTCAACGGCATGACCAAGGAGGATGCGAAGGCCGCGATGACGGCCTGGCTCGCCGAGCAGGGCCTGGGCGAGGCCACGACGACCTACCGCCTGCGTGACTGGCTCTTTAGCCGGCAGCGCTACTGGGGCGAGCCGTTCCCCGTCGTCTACGACGAGGACGGCCAGGTGCATGCGCTGCCCGAGGAGATGCTGCCCGTCACGCTGCCCGAGATGGACGATTTCTCCCCGCGCACCTTCGATCCGGACGACGCCGCGAGCTCCCCGGAGCCGCCGCTGGGGCGGGCCACGCAATGGCTCGAGGTCGAGCTCGACCTCGGCGATGGGCTGAAGACCTACCGTCGCGATACCAACACCATGCCCAACTGGGCGGGCTCGTGCTGGTATGAGATGCGCTACCTGGACCCGAACAACGACGATGTGCTCATCGACCCGGCCAATGAGGCCTACTGGATGGGCCCGAAAACGCCGGGCGGCTCCGGCGGCGCGGACCTGTACGTCGGCGGCGTCGAACACGCCGTGCTGCACCTGCTCTACGCCCGGTTCTGGCACAAGGTGCTCTACGACCTGGGCCACGTCACGAGCTTCGAGCCCTTCCACCGCCTGTTCAACCAGGGCTATATCCAGGCCTATGCCTACGCCGATTCGCGCGGCCAGTACGTGCCGGCCGATGAGGTCGAGGGCGATGAGAGCGCGGGCTTTACCTGGCAGGGCGAGGCCGTCACGCGCGAATACGGCAAGATGGGCAAGTCGCTGAAGAACATCGTCACGCCCGATGAGATGTGCGAGACCTACGGCGCTGACACCTTCCGGCTCTACGAAATGTCGATGGGGCCGCTGGACCTGTCCCGTCCCTGGGAGACGCGCGCCGTCGTCGGTTCGCAGCGATTCTTGCAACGGCTGTGGCGAAACGTCGTCGACGAAAACACCGGCGAGGTCACGGTCAACGAGGAGCCGATGGGCGAGGAGACCGCGCGCCTGGTGGCGCGCACCATCGCCGACGTCACCGAGGAACTTGACAATCTGCGGATGAACACCGCGATCGCCAAGATGATCGTGCTGAACAATCACCTCACCGGGCTTGCGGCAGTGCCGCGCGCCGCGATCGAGCCGCTCATCCTCATGGTCTCCCCGCTCGCGCCGCACATCGCCGAGGAACTGTGGTCGCGCCTCGGGCACGCCGACTCGCTGGCCTTTGAGCCCTTCCCGCTCGCGGATGCGGACAAGCTCGTCGATGAGACGACGACGTGCGTCGTGCAGGTCGCGGGCAAGGTACGGGACCGGCTCGAGGTTCCCGTCGATATCGCCGACGATGACCTCGCTCAGCTCGCGATCGCCTCGGCCGGTGCGCAGCGCTACCTGGCTGGCCGCGAGCCGATGAAGGTCATCGTGCGCGCGCCCAAGCTCGTCAACATCGTGCCGCCGCGCGACTAGCGGCGGCGGGTGCCGAAGATCGAGCGAGTGATCTCACGCGTGAGCGTCCGGCCCGCGGTGCGCAGCATGTCCTCCATGACGCGCGAGCGCTTCGCGGCCGCACGCTCCTGCTCACGCCGCGCGGCCTCCGCGTCCTTTTCGGCCTGACGACGCATCCGCTCGTATTCCTTCTCGCGCGCCTTATCGGCGGCGGCTCGCGCCTTTTCGGCCTCCTTGGCGGCGGCCTCGGCGGCCTTGGCCTCCTCGCGTGCCCGCGCCTCGGCAGCCACGCGCGCTTCGAGGAGCTCGAAGGCGGATTCCGGGTCGACGGCGTCCTTGTAGCGAGCGAGTTTCGCCGACGCGGCTACGTGCGCTTCAGCAACGCCCGGGCTCGCCTCGCCCATGTTCGCAGCGGGCGCGAACAGGCGCGTCGGCGCGACGGGGGTGGGCCGGCCCTTGCGGTCCAGCACGGTGACGACGGCTTCGCCCGTGCCGAGCGAGGTCAGCACCTCGGCCAGGTCATAGGGGGAAGTCGGGAACGTGGAGACGGTTTCCTTCAGCTTCTTCGCGTCCTGCGGCGTGAAGGCTCGCAGCGCGTGCTGCACCCGGGCACCCAGCTGTGCCAGCACGTCGGCGGGCACGTCCTTGGGGGTCTGCGTGACGAAGAAAATGCCGACGCCCTTGGAACGCACGAGCCGCACTGTCTTGATGACCTCATCGAGGAAGGCCTTCGAGGCGCCGTTAAACAGCAGGTGCGCCTCGTCGAAGAAGAAGACGAGCTTCGGTTTTTCCCCGTCGCCAACCTCAGGCAGCGTCTGGAACAGGGAGGCCAGCAGCCACATGACGAAGGTCGAAAACAGCACGGGCTGATCGTGCACGCTCGGCAGCTCGAGCACGGAGATGACGCCGCCCTCGCCCGTCATGGCGAGCAGGTCGGCGGTATCAAAGGCCGGTTCGCCGAAGAACTCGTCACCGCCCTGCGCCTCGAGCGCGGCAAGTTTACGCAAGATGACGCCGGCCGTCGCGGACGAAATACCGCCGATAGCCTTCAGCGACTCCTTGCCCTCATCGCTTGCGAGATAGGCGACGACGGCGCGCAGGTCCTTGACGTCAATGAGTGCCAGCTGCTGGGAATCGGCCCAGTGGAAGATGAGCTGCAACGCGGATTCTTGCGTGTCGTTCAGCTCTAGGACGCGCGCGAGCAGTAGCGGACCAAAGTCGGTGATCGACGTGCGCACCGGGATCCCGACGCCCGCGCTGCCAAGGCGGTAGAGCTCGACGGGAAATGCGCGTCCGGCCCACTGCTGGCCGAGCGCCTGGGTGCGGGCGCTCAGCTTATCGGAGCCCTGGCCGGCTTCAAGCAGGCCCGTCAGATCGCCCTTGATATCCATGACAAAGCTCGGCACGCCCGCCGTTGATAGCCCCTCGACCATGAGCTGCAGCGTGCGCGTCTTGCCGGTGCCCGTCGCGCCCGCGACGAGGCCGTGGCGGTTCATCATGGCAAGCGGTAGCGAGATTCGGGCGCTTGGCACCGGCTGCCCGTCCTCCAGCAGGACGCCGAGCTGAAGCACTTCGCCGTCGAAGTGGTAGCCCTCGGTGATGGTCTGGACCTGGGGCGAATCACTCGGCGCCGCGGGCTCCGGGGCCGCGGGCTCTGGAGCGGCAGCGGCGGCGGCGAGGGCGGCTTCAGCGGCTGCGGCTCGCGCGGCGGCGGCTTTGGCTTCGGCTTCGGCGGCTTCGGCGGCGGCCGCGGCCGCCGCCGCCTTCAGGGCAGCGAGATCAGGCGTATCCGTCATAGGCCTATCCTATTCGTGGCAAGCTAGCGATATGACCTTTGCGCTGCTCACGGATTCCTCGTGTGCGCTGCCCGCCGCGAGCAGCGAGGCGGCCCGCGTTCCGATCATCGAGGTACCCCTCAGCGTCGAACACGCAGCGGGCCGCCCCACGACGTCCCAACCCAGCGCGGCCGCACTGCTCGACGCGCTAGATCGCGCCAGCCTATCCGGTACGCGTCCCGTCATCGCGCCAGTACTGTCCTCCAAGCTGTCAGGCACGGCCCAGGCGCTGCGCCAAATCGTCGTGGAGCACGGGGCCGACTGCCAGGTCATCGATACCCTCACGACGGGCGGCACGCTCGGCCTTGCCGTCCTTGCGGCCTCCCGCGCGACATCGCCGGCTGCCGCGGCCGCCATCGTCCGCGAGGTCGTTGCCAAATCCATGACGCAGCTGCTCGTTGGCGATCTGAAGCCGCTCGTCGCTGGCGGCCGACTCGCCTTGCCGAGCGCGATGATCGGCACCGCCCTCGGCATCGTTCCCATCATCGACGTGCGCGAGGGACAGCTCCGCCTTGCCGAGGCCGTGCGCGGCAAGAAGCGTGCCCGCAACCGCATGATCGCCCGCGCGCTCACTCACCTCGGGGCGCGGCCCGCGCGAGCGGTGCCCGCCGACGGCGTCGACTGCTTTTGCCACGTCCCAGGGGACGATCCGTTTCCTGATGAGGTCGCCGCTGCTCTCGCCGTCGCGGACGTTCCCGTCCGCGACCTGCGCGTTGCCCCGCTGCCGGAGGCCCTGACCGTCCACACCGGGCAAACCTACTGGGGTCTGTGCCTGACCCCCGCGCTGGCCGCGGATATCCACTAGCGCATCTTCGGGCCTCTTGTAGACGTTTCCCTCCGCCGGCGCCCGCCGCGAGAAGGCAGGCCGCCCTAGGTTGGCGGCATGTCAGATCTGCGCGCTGGGAGCGAACCCATAGAGCGCCGTCGAGTCCGGGTGTTGGCGGGCCCGCGCGTCGTCCTCGCGCTTGTGGCCCTCACCCTCATCAGTGCCGTCGCGGCGCTCGGCTTTCATCTGGCCACCGGTACAACGGCAACGGTCATTGCCACCCCGCCCGCAACGGCCTCGCCATCGGGCCCCGTCGTTGTCCCCGAAGAGCCCGCAGCGGGCGCAGATATCGTCATTTACCTCACGGGCGAGGTCGAGAAGCCGGGCGTGTACACGCTGCCGGCCACAGCCCGGCTCACCGACGCGATCGCGGCGGCCGGGGGACTGCGCGCGGGGGCCGATCCGGCGGCTCAGAACCTCGCGCGCCATCTGGAAGATGGCGAGCACATCCACGTTCCCAAACCGGGGGAGGCCCCGCCCGCCGCGGCAGGGGCCGCAACGCCAGCCGAGGGACTGATCAACGTCAACACCGCGACGAGCGAACAGCTCCAACAGATCTCCGGCATCGGGCCCGCCCTCGCCGAACGCATCATCAACCACCGCGAGACCAACGGGCCGTTCACTTCCGTCGACGCGCTTGATGACGTATCCGGGATTGGACCCGCGCTGTTATCGCGGCTGCGCGAAAAGGTCGAGGCGAAGTGAAATCTCGCCGCCCGGCTCTCGATCTACGCCTTGCTCCACTGGCCCTTGGCACATGGGCCGGGGCATGGCTCGTCCTTTCCGCGCCGCGCACGATCGCCCTCGCGGCCTTCCTTATGGCGAGCCTGCTTGCGGCGCTCAGCCACGCCCGCCGGCGCGGCCGCCACCGCGACAGCGAACGCAGCGTCCTTGCAGTCTTTATCGCCGTCGGGCTAGGGCTCGGCATCCTCACGAGCGGCGTGCATGTCGCGACCCGCGGGACCATCATCGCCGAGGCGGCCAAGCGCGGCACCGACAACCTCGTCGTCTCTATCGAGGCGATCGCCCGCACCGATCCGGTCGCGATCACCGGCCCGGAGTGGGCAGGGGACCGCCGCCGATTCATCGCCGACGCTACCCGCGTGTGCCTGAAAGGGCAGTGCCATGCCAGCCGTGAGGTCGTCACGATCCTCGGGCCAACAAGCGGTATCAGCGCGGGCAGTAGAATCACCGCGAGCGGGCGGCTGCGGGCGGCGCGCCCCGGTGAAGAGTCGGCCGCGCTCCTGTCCGCCAGCAAACTGGCCGAGAGTTCACCGCCACGCGGACTTGGGGCCCTCACCGCTCGGATCCGAACCGACTTCCGGGCCGTGGCCGACGAACTCTCGCCCCAGGGGGCGGGCCTCGTGCCGGGCATCTCGATCGGCGATCGCTCCCGCCTGCCAGCAAGTCTCGATGACGCTATGAAGGCCGCCTCCCTCACCCATTTGACGGCGGTCTCCGGTGCCCACGTCGCCGTCATCCTTGCGACCGTTCTCCTGCTGACCGCTGCGCTGCCACGGTGGGCGGGCATTGCCGCGGGTGCGGCCACCCTCATTGGGATGTTCTTGCTCGTTGGCCCGATGCCCTCGATCAAACGCGCCACCGTCATGGGCCTAGTCGTGCTGCTTGCGCGGCTGCGCGGCAGAGCACCGACGGGCCTGCCAGCCCTCAGCGTGGCGGTGATCGCCGTCGTTTCGATCTGGCCGCATTCTGCTCGCAGCTACGGCTTCGCCCTGTCCGTCACCGCGACCGCTGGCCTGATGCTCCTGACACCCATCATGACCCGCGTGTTAGCGCGGTTCTTCTCCCAACAACTGGCCCGTGCGCTCGCTGTGCCGCTAGCTGCACAACTGGCATGTACGCCGATCATTGCCCTTATGATTTCCGAGGTCCAAACCTATGGAATCTTCGCGAATCTCATCGCCACACCCGCGTTCATCCCAGCCCTGCTGACCGCGATGCCGGCGGCCCTGCTCGCTCCGGTTTTTCCCCGGGCCGCAAGCGTTCTGGCCCACGTATCGTCGGGTCTTACGTGGTGGCTAGCGCGAGTGGCTCAGTTCTTTGCCGAATTGCCCGTGGCTCGCTACGGCCTGCCGGAGGGGATTGGTGGCGTCGCGATCGCAATCGGTGGATGCCTCGTGGTTCTTGGTACGGTCATTGCCGCTGACCGGTGGCTATCCACCCGGCCACGAAAACGTCAGGCTTCCCGTCGCCGCATGCGGGCGGCACTGGCAATCGCTATGGCTGCCGTCATCTGCGGCGTTGTCACCTACCGCTGGGCGAGCGGTGGAGTCCGTGAGTGGGATATGTGGCAGTGCGATGTCGGACAAGGCTCGGCATTCCTCATCCGCGCGGGACCGACCTCGGCACTCCTCGTTGATGCCGGCAGTCCCGGCGCCGGTGTTGAACGCTGCTTATCTCAGGCCGGCATTTCAAATCTCCCCATCGTTTTCCTCTCTCACCCGCACTCCGATCACGTCGGTGGTTTGCACGATGTACTCGTCGGTGTGGACGTCGGGCAGATCATCATCGGTCCCAGCCGTCACCCGAGCGCAAACACAGAGCAGACGTCTCAACTCGCCGCATCGGCCGACATCGACATCACCGATGCCGTGCGGGAGGGAAGGTACCTCACCGGTTCAAGTGGGCAGGCCACGTGGCAAATCTGGGGCCCTACCCGCGCAGTCGCCGATAGTTGGGACCACGATGCTGGTGCTAATGATCTCTCGCTTGTGGTGTATGCCGAATCCGGGGGCATCCGCGCCCTCATCTTGGGCGACCTTGAACTGGAGGGGCAGGCCGAGCTTTATCGTCGGCTATCAGCGGTGTGTTCGGTCCCGCGCTGTCCCGAGATCGATGTGCTGGTGATGGCTCACCACGGCTCGGGGCGTCAGCTGCCAGAACTCGCACATCAGTTGGCGGCTCCTGTCGTGGTCATCTCGGTAGGAGCCGATAACGACTATGGCCACCCCACAGCGTCGGCGATCGAGCTGTATGAGGCGAGCGGCGGAACAATCTTCCGCACCGATCGCGACGGCGCATTGACCTTTCACGCCACGCCGGACGGTGTCGCTGTGACGCGCCGCGGCGGATCGTGAGAAAGTGAAGGCGTGCCTCCCCGTCAACGAAAAGCCCCCGCCGGACTCAGCTGGGACGTCGTGGAACTTGCGCCCATCGTCCTCATTAAAGGTCCCGAAGCGGTCCTCGCCGATCGCGCACGAACCCGATTGATGCGCCAAGCCCGCGACATCGACCCGGATACCGAAATCACCCATGTTGATGCGGCAGCCTATGCACCTGCGCAGCTCGGCGTGTTGACCTCACCGTCTCTCTTCGGCGAGCGGCGACTCATCATGGTGGACAACGCCAACCAAATGAACGATGCGTTTCTCACGGAAATGCTGGACTACCTCGAGCACGTCGAAGAGGACTGTTGGGTCATTGTTCACCACGGCGGGGGACAACGCGGTAAGAAGCTCCTCGATGCGCTAGCTACTGCGGGGCCCGTAGTTGCGTGTGAGGAAATCAAAACCGATGGCGATAAGGCCGCGTTTATTGCGCAGGACTTTCGGCGCGCTCGGCGACGTATCGATAGGGAGGCTGTGACCGCGCTCGTTGAGGCGGTCGGCTCGGATGTGGCTGAACTCGCAGCAGCCTCCGCGCAGCTCATTGCTGATACTTCCGGGACTGTCACGACAGATGTCGTCAAGCGCTACTACGGAAACCGGGTGGAAGCCTCTGGGTTCGCCGTTGCCGATGCGGCGCTCGCGGGCGATATTCCCAAAGCCCTGGCACTGTCACGACATGCGATCGATACCGGCACATCACCGGTGCCACTCGTTGCCGCGTTGGCGATGAAACTTCGCTCGTTGGCGAAGGTGGGCGGCATGCAGGCGCGGGGGCTGAACGCGCGCGATGTAGGGCTCGCGCCCTGGCAGATCGACCGCGCTCGCCGCGAGCTGCGCGGATGGCGTCCGGAAGGCTTGGGAGCCGCAATCATTGCGGTCGCGCAAGCCGATGAGGACGTCAAAGGCGGAGGCAAGGATCCGGTCTATGCGGTCGAGAAAGCCATTTTGGCCATTGGCGCGGCACGCGGCTAGATAAACGAAAACCGCCGATGACCTGAGCGGTCTCGGCGGTTTCGAATCAGCGTATGCTGGAGCGTCCTTACAGGGAGTTAACGGCGCGGGCGAGCTTGCCCTTGCGGTTGGCTGCCTGGTTCTTGTGGATGACGCCCTTGGAGTGAGCCTTGTCGAGCTTGCGGCTCGCGACAGTCAGCGCCTTCTCGGCGGCGTCCTTATCGCCCGCAGCAACTGCCTCACGGACACGACGGACGTAGGTCTTGAGCTCGCTCTTCACAGCCTTGTTGCGCTGACGAGCCTTCTCGTTCGTCTTGTTGCGCTTGATCTGAGACTTGATGTTAGCCACTTGTGGTGAACTCTTTCGTTGTTCGCTTGCGCGATCGGATTCGGTCAGTGAGGGATAGTGTCGGCGCCGGGACTGGGCCGTGGGGATGGCACGTGGTTGGCTCCGACAGGTGCGCCACACGACCATGCGGTACACCGAGGATCAACACTATCACCGAAACCCCCTGACGCCGCTAGTGAATCCGCGCGCTAATGCCCACCACCGGGTGTGAATCGCCGCACCCTGGCGCGTCGGTATAGTAAATCCGTTAATGAAACAAAGTGGGGACAGCAGTGGAAGAGTGGCGACTCAACCATCCCGAGTTCGGTGAGCTTGTCGTCCGTATCGCGCGGCCCGTCGAGCTTCACCCCTACGACCCGGAGTTCCCGCGTAAGCACGCCGACCCTCCTGACTGGGAAGAACACGACAGCCCCAAGAATCGACTCACTGCGTTACTCACCAAGCTGAAGGATCGCCGCACGGCAGGCAAAGAACGGTCGATGCTCTTCACCGTCAATGGCGAGGTTCGTGCGCGCCTAAAGAACATGGAACGAGCGAAAGTGCCCGTCAAGCTCGAGGCCGACGAAGAGGATGACGAGCCTGACATCCCGACGCGGACCGTGCCGATCGGCAATGAGCCCTTCATCGACATCGATGTCAACCTATTTGGGGAACCTCGCTCGATCTACTTTCGCGATCGCGGCAGCCACGAAGTCGCGCTGTTTGATGTCCCGAACAACTCGCCGGCAGAGCGTCGGTTCAAGGCAATGGAAGCCTCCCCCTGGAAACGCTTGGTTTTCCCGATCATGGCGGGCATGGGCAAGGTGGGGTGGGCGCTCATCGTCATTCTCGCCGCACCACTGATCGAACGGATAGTGACGTGGCTCCTCAGTTTCCTGCCCGAGATCAATATCCCGTGGCCACAGATCAATATCCCTTGGCCAGAAATCAATATCCCGTGGCCACAGATCAATATTCCTTGGCCCGAGATCTCGCTGCCATCACTTCCTGCATTGCCTGCCTGGTTGGAGTGGTTGATTGACCATCCCAAGCTGTGGATGCCGATCGTGATCGGCATCATTGCAGGAATTCTCGGCATGCGACGCGCTAAGAGATCCGCCAAGACACGCAAGTCCTGGCAAGAGCGGCAGGCTAGCCCTGATGAAGAGAAATCAACGCGTCAGTCACCGCATCAAAGACCGGCTTGTCGAGACGACCACCTTCGCGCCGAATAACATCGGGCGAGACCCACAACAGCCGGTCGAGACGCACCTCTGACGGGCGGCCGCGACGATCCCAGACGCCGCTGCCCACATCCATCCAGTAGCGGCCGTAGCGCGCTTCCTTATCTGCGTCCCGGTCGTGGTCCTTGCTTGTGAGCTGCGCGATGATCAGCTGATTGCTCTCTCGAGCGAGGACGAGGACCGGACGGTCCTTACCCTGGGTGGCGTCTTCTTCGTAGGGCACCCACGTCCAGACGACTTCGCCGGGATCGGCATCACCGTCGAGTTCAGGTGAGTACTCGAAGCGAGGCAAGCCGCGCGTCGTGTCGTACTCGCCGATGGTTGCGCTGGCACGTGGCGCCGGCTGGACCCGGCGCGGTGAGGCGCTCGTGCGGGATGACTTTAAGGCATCGGTCGCGAGTTGGGAGACAAGTCGCAAACCGCGTCGAAACAGGGAATTCACGTCTCCACTGTACAAAGGAGACGCGTTGTTAGCTCAAGAGCAAGGCAAATGCGCACACGATGAAGCCGAATAGGGCGAGGGGGAGCGCCGCTGCGGTCCCGATAAACGACCCAATGATGATTCGAAGGTCGTGCTTGAGGTACGGCGCATTGACAACCCCACCCGCGGCGCGAATAAGGCCGCGTTGGGCGGCTTCGATGCGCGGAAAGTACTTCGCTGTGCGAATTGTCGTTTCGCGATAGGCCTCACCGAGGGCTTGTGCCTCGTCGTGCAGCGCCGAGTTCACCGCACCCGATGATTGATACGGCGCGACTTCCTGATCATGGCTGACGACGTCATCATCGATGACGACGGCGACGCCGGTTGCCTGACGCTCGAGATCGTCCAAGTTGCGTCGCAGGATTTCCCGGTAGATGCCGAACGCCGCGATAAAGATCCATAGCACGATGGCAAGCGCGAGCGGCAAGAACCGGATCGGTGACGAGGAGGAGGCAATGACAGCCAGCGACATGAGGGCCAGCAGACCGGTTGCCCCTGCTGCAGCCATGAGGAGCAGCCCTCCCGGCTTGTGTGCAATGCGCAGCAGGGTTGGCAGCAGCTTCGTGACAGTCTGCGACGATGTCATGTCTTTACTCTGACACCGCCGGCGGCCCAAAGCACGCCTAAACGTGGCGCGTTCGTCCTTGGCGCAACTGGGTTAGATCCTTGCGGTCATGCGACAATGGCGCGGACGACGTTTTGGGAAATGAGGAATCTGTTCGTGCCCCTGAGCAATAACCCGGCCCTTGATGCCATTCGCCCCGCGGCCACCGACCCGTCGCTGCTGCGTAACTTCTGCATCATTGCGCATATCGACCACGGTAAGTCGACGCTTGCTGACCGCATGCTCCAACTCACGGGGGTAGTCGAGGAGCGACTCATGCGCGCCCAGTACCTCGATCGCATGGATATCGAACGCGAGCGCGGGATCACGATCAAATCTCAGGCCGTCAGGATGCCCTGGGTCGTGAGCGAGCAGCCCTACGCGCTCAACATGATTGACACGCCCGGCCACGTCGACTTCTCCTATGAGGTCTCACGCTCGCTTGCGGCCTGTGAGGGTGCGGTCCTGCTCGTGGATGCGGCCCAGGGGATTGAGGCGCAGACTCTCGCCAACCTCTATATGGCGCTCGAAAACGATCTGACGATCATCCCGGTCTTGAACAAGATCGATCTGCCCGCGGCCCAGCCCGAGAAGTATGCGGAGGAACTTGCCGGACTCATTGGTGGCGAGCCCGAGGACTGTCTGCGGGTCTCCGGTAAGACCGGCGCCGGCGTGACCGAATTGCTCGACCGAATCGTCGCCGAAATCCCCGCTCCGCAGGGTGATTCCGACGGACCCACCCGCGCCATGATCTTTGATTCGGTGTACGACACCTACCGCGGCGTCGTCACCTATGTGCGCGTCATCGACGGTCATATCGAGCCGCGCGACCGCATCGAGATGCTCTCGACGAAGGCCCGTCACGAGCTGCTGGAAATTGGGGTGATTTCTCCGGAGCCCACGCCGTCGAAGGGTCTTGGCGTCGGCGAGGTCGGCTACCTCATTACCGGTGTGAAGGATGTTCGCCAGTCGCGTGTCGGTGACACCGTCACGACGACCGCTCGCGAAGCAACCGAGCCACTCGCGGGCTACCGCGATCCACAGCCGATGGTCTTTTCAGGCCTGTATCCGATTGACGGTTCGGATTATCCGGCGCTGCGAGAGGCACTCGACAAACTCAAGCTGAATGACGCTGCCCTCGTCTACGAGCCGGAAACCTCCGCGGCCCTTGGTTTCGGTTACCGCTGCGGATTCCTTGGCCTGCTTCACCTCGAAATCGTGCGGGAGCGATTGGAGCGCGAGTTCAATCTCGACCTCATCTCAACTGCGCCCAACGTCGTCTACACCGTCGAGATGGAAGACCGCACCACGGTGACCGTGACGAACCCGTCGGAGTTTCCCGACGGGAAGGTCCACGCCGTGCACGAGCCCATGGTCAAGGCGACGATTTTGCTGCCAAGTGATTTCGTCGGGGCCGTCATGGAACTGTGCCAAAACCGCCGCGGCAACCTGCTTGGAATGGACTACCTCTCTCCGGAGCGTGTCGAGCTGCGCTACGAGCTCCCGCTCGCCGAGATCGTGTTCGACTTTTTCGATCAGCTCAAATCGCGTACGAAGGGCTATGCCTCCCTCGACTACGACATGACGGGCGACCAGGTCGCGAATCTCGTCAAGGTCGACATCCTGCTACATGGCGACACGGTCGACGCCTTTTCCGCCATTGTCCACCGCGACAAGGCCTACGAGTACGGCGTGGAGATGGCCGGCAAACTCAAGAACCTCATCCCGCGCC
Source organism: Bowdeniella nasicola (assembly GCF_900107735.1). GTDB lineage: Bacteria > Actinomycetota > Actinomycetes > Actinomycetales > Actinomycetaceae > Bowdeniella > Bowdeniella massiliensis. The sequence continues at coordinate 14,357 of NZ_FNQV01000002.1, forward strand.
AGCAATTCGAGGTTCCCATTCAAGCCGCGATCGGCTCGCGCATCATTGCTCGCGAGACCATCCGCGCGCTCCGCAAGGACATGCTCGCCAAGTGCTACGGCGGCGATATCTCCCGCAAGCGCAAGCTGCTGGAAAAGCAGAAGGAAGGCAAGAAGCGGATGAAGGCCATCGGTCGCGTCGAGGTGCCGCAGGAGGCCTTTGTTGCGGCGCTATCCTCGGATGCGCCGACGGGCAAGAAATGACCGTCCTCGGACGAGTCGAGGCGGTGTGCTTAGCGCACCCTGTCTTGACGGTGGTGCCGGGACCGGTGGGTCTGAGCGCGATTGACAAGCGGCCGACCGCAAAGGCCGTGGTGGTCGACGACCTTGGCCTGCAGGGCGATATCCAATGCGCCCGCAAACACCACGGTGGCCGTGATAAAGCCATCTACGTTATGGACTCGGCCGAGTTCGCATACTGGGAACGTGAACTCGCAACAGACCTGCTCTATGGCCACTTTGGCGAGAACCTGCGCATCGCGTCACCCACGGGCTGGGGCATCGACGATGCAGAGATCGGTGAAAAGTGGCGCATCGGGGGTATCGAGGTTGAGGTGACGGGGCCGCGTAACCCGTGCGCGACGTTTTCGTTTCACATGGGTATTGAGCGCTGGAATCGCACCTTTCGTCAGCGGGGACGACCCGGGGTCTATCTCAAGGTCCACAAGCCCGGCACGATCACCGCGGGCGATAGCGTCGAACTCCTCGATCGACCCGGCCATGGAGTCTCAGTGACACAGTGGTTTTCACACCACGATCCCGCTGATGCGCGCGCGATCCTCGCGCTGCACGACGCCGGCGAGATGACCGTGGCGCCCTACACGTTGAAGTACCTCATCGCGGCCGTCATGCGGGAGGGATAGCAGGATGACGAACAGGTATCACGCCCGAACGACATCATTCGTCCGTCGCGGTGAGCGCATGACCCGATCCCAGGCCGCGGCGTGGGAGAGGTTCGCTGACGATCGTGTGATCGAGGTGGAACGAGCCGACGGTTTTACGACCGTCGCTCCAGATCAGACCTTGGATCTGGCAGCGATCTTTGGTGGCCCCGCACAGCGCACGATCATCGAAATCGGCACCGGAACGGGCGATCAGATCGTTCACGCGGCCGCGCTCAACCCCGACACCCACTTCGTCGGCTTTGAGGTTTGGCGGCCCGGAATCGCCCAGGCGCTTGTGAAGGCCAACCAGGCCGGCGTGAGCAATCTTCGCTTCATCCAGGCGGACGCCGAGCAGGGACTGACTCACCTTTTTGCCGCCAATAGCATCGATGAGGTCTGGACGTTCTTCCCGGACCCTTGGCAGAAGTCGCGCCACCACAAGCGTCGACTCGTCAAGGAGACTTTCGCGACCGACGTCGCCCAGGTGCTAGTCGATGGTGGTGCCTGGCGACTAGCGACCGATTGGCGCGCCTACGCTTCGCACATGATTCACGTCCTGTCGGCACACCCCGACTTCGAGCTCTATAACCAGGGTCGTTTTGCGGGACGAACGCTTACCAAGTTCGAAGCCCGCGCTGAAGCCGAAGGACGCTTCCCCTACGACCTGGTTGCCTACCGGAAGGCCCGATAGTGCCGGCTTTTCCCGACGGCGAGCCAGCACCCGAATCGGGCGCGCTGCCCGAATCAGCCCGCCACGGCGCCGCCGAGCGTCCATGGTCCGCCTACGTCCACGTGCCGTTTTGCTCGGTGCGCTGCGGCTACTGCGACTTCAACACCTATACGGCCAGAGAGCTTGGCCCCGGCGCGGACCGAGACCAATACGCCAATACGCTCGCCACCGAGATTGAGCTTGCGGGCGCCGTGCTCGCCGAGTTTCCAGAGCGAGAACTCGACACCGTGTTCTTTGGCGGCGGCACCCCGACCTTGCTGCCTGCCGCAGATCTCGCAGCCATGCTTGATGCGCTGAAACAGCGTTTCGGGCTGGTACCAGGCGCGGAAGTGACGACTGAAGCGAACCCGGATACCTTGAGCGACAGCTATGCTGCTGAGCTCGCAGCTGCCGGGTTCACTCGGGTCTCGATCGGCATGCAATCCGCCGACGAGCGCGTCCTTTCGGTGCTCGACAGAACCCACAATCCGGACAATGTCGCGACGGCCATTGCTGCCGCCAAAAACGCTGGCCTATCGTGCTCCCTCGATCTGATCTACGGCACCCCCGGCGAGTCACATGACTCGTGGCGGACGTCGCTGCAGGCGGCTATTGCTCTCGAGCCGGACCACATCTCGGCCTACGCCCTCGGGATCGAGGAGGGAACAAAGATGGGCGCCGACGTTCGGCGCGGTCTGCTGCCTGACGTCGACCCCGACGTACAGGCCGACCGGTACGAGATCGCCGACGAGCTCCTCACCTCTGCCGGATACCCGTGGTACGAAGTCTCAAACTTCGCACGCCCCGGCCACGAATGCCGACACAACATCCATTACTGGCGTAACTCCGATTGGTGGGGCTTCGGGCCGGGAGCGCACTCGCATATCGGCGGGGTGCGGTGGTGGAACGTGAAGCATCCTCGCGCTTACGCTCAGTTGCTCGCGACCGGCGTCTCGCCCGCACACGCCCGCGAGGTACTGTCCGATCGGGCGCGCCACGAGGAGCACGTCATGCTCGGTATCCGGTTGCGTGAGGGAATTGCCATCCCGATGGACGCACGAGCTGAGATCGATACCTTGGTGGGCGACGGACTTATTGATGCCACCGCGGCCGCCGACGGGCGCGCTGTTCTCACACTGCGGGGCCGGCTGCTAGCCGACCGGGTCACCTATGCGCTGCTCGGGATCTAGGGCAGGTGTGCCGATAGGAGGAATTGCAACGGCAGGTTCTCGCCTCCGTGCTTGAGGCGGAAACCATCCTCGCATTCCTCCATCGCATCGGGCCAGATCCGCCACGCCGCGGTCCACGATTCCTCGAATGCATCAAGCCTCAAACCGGCGTCCAATACCGCGGTGATGACCTCACCGATTGAGTGACTCCACTGGTGATTGCGCGCCGCAGTAAGCGGCGCCGAACCTTCCGCGCTCTCGACATAGCTCTGCTCACTCAGCCACGTGATCGGCGCGCGCTGTTCGAAGTACGGCAGCTCGATCACAAATCCCCGCGAAATATCGTCCCCGATCGTCATCGCCATCGGGTGGTCATCGCGCAAGAAGAGCCGCCCGCCGGGCTTCAGCAGGCTCGCCACGACGCGCGCCCACGACGCGATATCGGGAAGCCAGCACAGCACCCCGATCGTCGTATAGACGAGGTCGAACTCGCCGTCGAGCGCCTCGCGTGCGTCGTAGACATTGGCCTGGACGAACGAGACTCTGTCCTCGGAGCCCGCCTGGGTCGCGAAGGTGCGGGCACGACGAACGGACTCGCCCGAAAGGTCGAGCCCAACGACCTGTTCCGCACCAAGCCGAGCCAGGCTCACGGTATCCGTGCCGAGATGGCTTTGCAGATGGCAGACGCGAGCCCCGGATAGGTCTCCAAGGTAGGGGAGGTCCCGGCGGACCGTGGTGCTGATCGCCGCGGGGTCCGCGATGAGCTCGGACATCCCGTAGCCGGCTTCGGCGTGGAGCCGGGCGCGGTCGTCCCAATTGGCGGCGTTGTCTGCGAAATAATCCATAGCTGTTAGTCCTGTCCGTAGCGATCTGCGAGGACGAAGTCGATGAGCTCTTCCATCCGGCCGATAAGACTTGGCTCGAGATCGGCATAGGTGCGAACGCGCGCAAGGATGGCCCGCCAGCCGCGCGCGATGTCCGCCTGGTTGGCGTGGGGGAGCCCTAGTGCCTGCAGAGTACCGACCTTGATATCGATATGTCGCGGAATCTCCGGCCACGACGTCAGACCCACGCGTTCGGGTTTGATGGCTTGCCAGACATCCACGTAGGGGTGGCCAAGCACGAGGACATGGTCGCGTCCGGGCAGCTTGGCCAGTGCATCATTCACCAGGCGGGTCTCTTTAGATCCCGCCACGAAGTGGTCGACGAGCACGCCCACCCGCCGGCCGGGGCCAGGTGAGAAGTCTCGGAGCATCGCCGCGAGGTTATCCACACCTTCGAGGAGGTCCACGGCCACCCCGTCATAGGCGAGATCCTCGCCCCATACCTTCTGAATGAGATCGGCGTCGTGGCGTCCCTCCACCCAGATCCGGGAAGGCAGCGCGACTTGAGCGGCACGCGGGCCGGTAGCGCGTGAGCCGGAAGCCGTTCGGGTGGGGGCTGCGGGAGCCGCCGGAGCGCTCGGCGGTGTAACGATGACAGGGCTGCCATCGATGAGGAAGCCGGGACCTAGCGGAAAGGACCGGATCCGGCCGTGCCGATCCTCCAAGTCCACGAGGTGCACCCCGCCGGATTTTTCCACTCTGATCGCCGCGCCCACCCAGCCGGTTTCGGCGTCCTCAAGGACATCGCCCAAGCTCAGTTGGTGCTGCCGCGAGGCAGGGCGCCGACTGGCGTGCGGGTCCGAGTCGAAAATATTGGTCCCATAGCGATCCATCACGCCCCCAAGGCTAGAACAGTTCGCGGGTGACGAACGTGACCACACCCCACGGTAGGCAAACCGGACATCAGCGGTAGACTTGGCACTCGATACTCTCGAGTGACAGCGCGGAAGGAGGACAGCCGTGGCAAGTGATCGCAGACTCCAGGTGCTACAAGCAATCGTGCAAGACTACGTCAGCACGAAGGAGCCGGTGGGCTCTCGGGCTCTCGTGGAGCGTCATCAGCTAGGGGTTTCCCCAGCGACAATTCGAAATGACATGGCAGCGTTGGAAGATGCCGGCCTCATTACCCAACCGCACACCTCTGCCGGCAGAATCCCGACGGACCTCGGCTACCGTGCCTTCGTCGACCAGATCTCCGGTCTCAAACCGCTGTCCGCCGCCGAACGTCGCGCGATTGAAACCCTGCTGCGCGACGCCGTCGACCTCGAAGACATCATTGACCGCTCCGTGCGGCTCCTGGCGACCCTGACCCATCAGGTCGCGGTCGTCCAATACCCCTCGCTGCACCGCACCGCGCTGCGCCACCTCGAACTCGTCCAGTTGTCGCCGCGACTGTTGTTGCTCGTCATCATCACCGACTCCGGCCGTGTCGAACAGCGCACGATTGGCTGCACACTGGAGTTGAGTGACGAAGAACTCCATGCGCTGAAGACCGCCCTCAATGCGGCGGTCGTGGGCAAGCGCCTGCCCGAGCTCGATCAGCCGGTTAGCGAGCTGTCGGCCCTCGTGCCGCAAGAGATTGAGCCCCTGTTGGCAACCATCCACGAAGAGCTCAAGCAGATTCTGCAAAGTGAATCAGTTGACCGTGTCGCGATGGCCGGCACCGCGAACCTGGCCCGCACGCCCTCGGACTTCAGGCGCTCCATCGGGCCGGTGCTTGAGGCACTCGAGGAACAGGTGGTCCTCCTCAAACTGCTGACGGAGATGACCGAAGACGAGGCCGTGACCGTACGCATCGGCTCCGAGACCCACCACGATCAGCTGGCAGAGACCTCGCTCATTTCATCGACCTACTCCGCCCCCGCGGAGACTCTCGCGGCCCTTGGTATCTTGGGCCCAACACGGATGGATTACCCCGCCACGATGACGATCGTGCGCGCCGTAGCCCGCTACATATCCCGCATCCTTTCTGGAGAAGACGACTCGTGAGAAATTACTACGACATCCTCGGCGTTTCGCAGCAGGCGAGCACCGAAGAGATTAAGCGCGCCTACCGCAAGCTTGCGCGTAAGCTCCATCCCGACGTCGCAGGACCCGGCTCGGAGGATGAGTTTAAGGAAGTCCAGCGCGCCTACGATGTGCTCTCCAACGCGGAAAAGCGCCAAATGTATGACCTCGGCGGCGAAAGCGCGTTCAGCGGTGGGATGCCCGGCGGCGGGTTCGGCGGCTTCTCCGACTTTTTCGACACCTTCTTCTCGGCGGCAACCGGCGGCGGCAGCGCCCACGGCCCGGTGCCGCGAGGCCGCCGCGGCCAAGATGCCCTCGTTCGGCTCGACATCACGCTCGCCGATGCCGTGTTCGGCACCTCCAAGGACATCCAGGTCGATACCGCCGTCGTGTGTTCGACCTGCCAGGGCACGTGCTGCGCGCCGGGAACCTCCCCGGTAACCTGCTCAACCTGTGGTGGTCGCGGCAGTGTTCAGCGCGTTGCACGCTCCTTCCTCGGCCAGGTCATGACGACGGCGCCCTGCCCGGAATGCCGCGGCCATGGCACCATCATCGAAACCCCGTGCACCGAGTGTTCCGGCGACGGCCGCGTTCGCACCCGCACGACGATCACCGTCGACATCCCGGCCGGAGTCGATTCCGGCACGCGCATCCGTATGACGGGTCGCGGCGAGGTCGGCCCCGGGGGTGGCCCAGCGGGCGACCTGTACATCGAAACCCATGTCCGCGCCCACCCGGTCTTTGCGCGGCAGGGTGATGACCTGCACTGCACGCTGACCATCCCGATGACGGCCGCTGCGCTCGGAACCGTCATCACGCTTGAGACCCTCGACGGGGAACGCGACATTACGATCGCGCCCGGCACGCCTTCCGGCCACGTGGAGGTCCTGCGCGGCCTCGGTGTCACCCACCTCCGGTCCGCAGGTCGCGGCGACCTGCTGTGCCACCTCGATGTAGCCGTCCCGACGAACCTCACCGATCGCCAACAAGAACTCTTGGCCGAGCTCGCCGAGCTGCGGGGCGAAGAGCGCGTCGAGCCCAAGATTGCTCCCGCCTCCTCGGTCTTTAGCAGGCTCCGGGAAAAGATCGGGTTGTGACCGCACCCGTCTTTCTCGACGCCGACCTCATCGCTGCGAGCGTCGGGTCATCGCTCACACTGCGCGGCGCCGAAGCGCGCCACGCCGTCGCCGTCCGACGCCTACGTCCCGGCGAGATCGTTCACGTCGTCAACGGGCAGGGGCTTCGTGTCTGCGGGACGGTGACAAGCGCCGATAAGTCGGCCTCCGAACTCACGATCGATATCGCCGAGGTGCATGAGGAGCCTGCTCCCGAGCCGCGCCTCATCCTCGTCCAAGCCCTCGCAAAGTCGGGGCGTGACGAGGCCGCCGTCGAAATGGCCTGCGAGGTCGGCGTTGATGCCATCATCCCGTGGCAGGCCAACCGCTCGATTGTCCAGTGGCACGGCAAGAAAGCGATCGAACGGCAACAGCGCTGGCAGGCGATAGCCACCGGTGCCGCCAAGCAATCCCGGCGATCGTGGGTGCCGCGCGTGCACTCCATGGTCACGAGCTCAGCGCTCGCCGATCTCATCGCCGCCGGCGGCACGTGGATCGTCGGCCACGAAAGCGCCACGCAGCCGATCGCGCAGATCGCGCTGCCGCCAACCGGGCAGGTCGCCGTCATCATCGGGCCCGAGGGCGGGATCGACGATGCAGAGCTTGCAGCCTTGAGCGCCGCTGGCGCCGAGGCGGCGCTCATTGGTCCGCACGTGATGCGCTCGTCAACGGCCGGACCCATCGCGATCGCACACCTTGCGAGCCGCGCGGGTCGGTGGGCGCACCGCGTAGGATGAAGGCACACATGAGCGCCAACGACTTTCGAACTGACTCCATCGTCATTCCCCACGATCTGGACCCCGTCGCCCTGTTTGGTATGCGCGACGAAGTCCTTTCGAGCATCGAGAAGGGGTTCCCCCGCCTCACCCTCGGGGTGCGGGACCGCACCCTCACGCTCGCCGGCCCCGGCGGCGAGGTCACGACCGCGCTGCACCTGCTGGAAGAACTCATCCAGGTCGCGCGTACCGGCACCCCGCTGACCGCCGACGCCGTTGACCGCGCCATCACCATGGTGCGCACCCACGCCGCCCGGCCGAGCGAAGTCCTCACCGATGACATCGTCTCCACCCGCGGTAAGACGATCCGTCCCAAGACGCTCGGGCAGAAAACCTACGTCGACGCGATCGACTCCAACACGATCGTCTTCGGCATCGGCCCCGCCGGCACAGGCAAGACCTACCTCGCGATGGCCAAGGCCGTCGTCGCCCTGCAAACGCGCCAGGTCAACCGCATCGTCCTCACGCGGCCCGCGGTCGAGGCCGGCGAATCGCTCGGCTACCTGCCCGGCTCGCTCACGGACAAGATCGATCCGTACCTACGCCCCCTATACGACGCCCTGCATGACATGGTGGACCCCGAATCCATCCCGAGCCTCATGGCCGCCGGCACGATCGAGGTCGCGCCCCTGGCCTACATGCGCGGGCGCACGCTGAACGATGCCTTCATCATTCTCGACGAGGCTCAAAACACCTCGCCCCAGCAGATGAAGATGTTCTTAACGCGCCTGGGCTTTAACTCCACCGTCGTCGTCACCGGCGATACCTCGCAGGTTGACCTGCCACGCGGCACCGCTAGCGGCCTGCGCGTCGTGCAAGAAATCCTGACCGGCATCGACGACGTCGCCTTTTGTTATCTCACGTCCGCCGACGTCGTCCGCCACCGGCTCGTCACCGACATCATCGACGCCTACGAGCGGTGGGACGCGACACGGCCGGCAGCATCAAACCAGGGGAGGAAGCGCTCATGAGCGTTGACGTAGCAAACGAGACGGGCGCGGCAATCGAACTGACGGAATTCGCGGCAGTCACGCGTTTCGTCCTCGACGAGATGCACGTGCATCCGCAGGCGGAGGTCTTCATCCGCTTCGTCGAGGAAGACGAAATGGCCGAGCTGCACGAAAAGTGGCTCGATCTGCCCGGCCCGACGGACGTCATGAGCTTCCCGATGGACGAGCTGCGTCCCGGCAAGGACGCCGAGCACCTGTCCGAGGGTTGCCTCGGCGATATTGTCATCTGCCCTTCGGTTGCGGCGAAACAGGCGCGCGATGCCGGCCATTCCAGCGCCGAGGAAATGCTCCTGCTGACGATCCACGGCCTGCTGCACCTGCTCGGCTTCGATCACGCTGAGCCGGCCGACGAAAAGGTCATGTTCGACCTGCAGCGTAAACTGCTGCTGACCTTCCTCGCGGGCCGATGAACGGCGTTCCCGACCTCGCCCTGATCTTCCTCGCGCTCTTCGCCCTCATCATCGGCGCGGTCCTGACCGCCGGCGAAACCGCGCTCACGCGCGTCACCCGCGCCCACGCAGCCGAACTCGCAAGCGATGGCAAGCCGCGCGCCGCCGCCGTGCAACGCCTGATCGATGAGCGCCACAGCGCGATCCTTGGCACCGGCTTTGTGCGCGTCATGGCGGAGATGACGGCCGCCGTCGCCATCACGCTGGTGCTCGCTACGACGGTGACCACCTGGTGGCTTGCCTTCGGTGCCGCCGTCGGAATCTCCGCGCTGTTGCTTCTCGTCATCACGGGTGCCTCCCCGCGCCGCCTCGGCCGGCGCCACCCGGCGGATACGACGCACGCGCTCGCCCCGATCCTGCTCGCGCTCGCCACCCTCGGCCGCCCGATTTGGGTGCTGAGCTCCCGGTTCGCACCGGGCCGCACGACGCGCGAGCAAACGGCCGATACCGCCGAAGAAATGCGCGACATGGTCGACCTCGTCTCGGAGTCCGAGCACCTGGAAGACGACGAGCGCGAAATGCTCCACTCGGTCTTCGAGCTCGGGCGGACCATTACCCGCGAAGTCATGGTGCCCCGCACGGAAATGGTGACGATCGACGCCGATGCCACGCTCGAGTCGGCCATGCGGCTATTTGTCCGCTCTGGCTACTCCCGCATCCCCGTCATTGGCGACGACATCGAAGACATCCGCGGCATCCTCTACCTCAAGGACGCGCTGCGCCGCCGCGAAAACCCGCGCAACGACGAATCCCAGGGCGCCATCCCCGTCGAACACATCGCACGCAACGCCGAATTCGTACCCGAGACGCTGCTGGTCGATGAGCTGCTCGAACAGATGCAAACCCGCAGCTTCCACATGGCTATCGTCATCGACGAATACGGCCTCATTGCGGGCCTGGTCACCCTGGAGGACCTTCTGGAGGAACTCGTGGGCGACATGACCGACGAGCACGATCACGCCGAACCCGAGGTCGAGGAGCTCGCCGATGGCACCTGGCGCGTGCCGGCCCGGCTGCCCGTGGACGAGCTCGGCGAGATCTTTGATCTACCCGTCGACGATGACGACGTCGATACGGTCGGCGGCCTGCTGACCAAGGCGCTCGGCCGCGTGCCGATCGAGGGCGCAATCGCCCGGGTCCAAGGCCTGGAGCTTGTCGCGGAACGTGCCGGCGGCCGCCGCCGGCAGATCGAGACGGTGCTCGCACGTAGGATGAGTGAAGACGAAGAGAAGGACGAATGAACTTTCCAAGCGACGACGAACTCATGGCGGGCGAAGACGTCACCCCCGCCCACCTCATCGCCGAATACCCCGAGGACTTCCGAGCGGGATTCGCCTGCATGGTGGGCCGGCCCAACGTCGGCAAATCGACCCTGACAAACGCGATGGTCGGGCAGAAAATCGCCATCACCTCGCTGCGCCCGCAAACCACGCGCCACACCATCCGCGGCATCGTCCATCGCGACGACGCCCAGCTCGTGCTCGTCGATACCCCGGGCTTCCACCGCCCGCGCACGCTGCTCGGCAAGCGCCTGAACGACGTCGTCCGCGAAACCCTCACCCAGGTCGACGTGATCGTCGTCTGCCTGCCCGCGACCGATGAGATCGGGCCGGGTGACCGCTTCATCGTCTCCGAGGCGGCCGCCACGAAGACTCCGCTCGTCGCCGCCATCACGAAGACGGACCTCGCCGGCAAGGAACGCACCGCGCGGGCGCTGATCGAAGCCTCCCAGCTTGCCGATTTTGCCGACCTCGTCCCGGTCTCGGCCGTCGCCGGCCATCAGGTCGATACGCTCACCGACGTGCTCGTGTCCTACCTGCCGAAGAGCCCGCCGCTCTATCCCTCGGGCGATATCACCGACGAGCCCGAAAACGTCCTGATCGCCGAGTTCGTGCGCGAAGCGGCCCTTGAGGGCGTGCGCGAGGAACTGCCGCACTCGCTGGCGGTCCTCGTCGAGGAAACGCGGCGCCTACCAGCAAAAAACGGTGGCGATCTGCTGCACGTCTACGTCACCATGTATGTCGAGCGCGAGTCCCAAAAGGCGATCGTCATCGGCCGTGGCGGCTCGCGCCTGCGCGAAGTAGGTTCCCGGGCACGCAGCCAGATCGAGGCCCTGCTGGGGGAGAAGATCTACCTCGACGTGCACGTGAAAGTCGCAAAGGATTGGCAGCGTGACCCAAAGCTCCTCGGACGACTCGGCTTCTAGGCGGCTACCAGCCAACTGGGGGAGCGTCACGCTGTGGCTGGTAGCCGTCTTCGGTTTGACGCTGCTCGGCAACTTCTCCGGCCCGGGCTGGTCGCCGACGCCGCTATCCGCCTCAATCACCGTCCAAACCGCTGACACGACGATCGGTTCGTCCGCGCTCACGCCGCCGCCCGGAACGTACGAGGTCGAACGCGAGATCGTCGACGTGAGACTCGCGCCCGACGTCAGCGTCAAAGCCTCGATCTATCGCCCCAAGGGCGCGCCGGGAACGCGCCCAGGTCTCGTGTTCTTGCACGGTGCCGGCTCCGCCACGCACCTGCATTTCGAGCCGCATGCGCGCGCCCTGGCGTCAGCCGGAATCGTCGCGATGGTGCCGGATAAGCGGATGGACACCTACACCACCGCCGAGCGCGACTATTTCGCCATGGCGACGGACTACCACACCTCCACCGATTACCTGCGGGCCCTGCCCGAGGTCGACGACGCACAGGTGGGCGTCTACGGCGAGTCCGAAGGCGCCTATATCGCCTCCATCATCGCGGGCCGAAACCCGGAAACCGCGTTCCTCATTCTCGTCTCGGCCCCCGTCGTTCCGCCCCGGGAGCAGGCCGTCTACGCCACCGATAACTACCTGCGTAACACCCAGGTTCCGCAAGCGCTCTTAAACGTCATCCCGCGCGGGCTTGGCGCACAGTTTCCCGGCGGCATCCTCAACTACGCCGATTTCGACGTCCGGCCCTATCAGCGCCACATTACCGCCCCTGTCTTCATGGCCTACGGCACGGGCGACACCTCGATGCCGGTCATCCAAGGCGCCGAACAGGTGATCAGCGATATTGCGCGCGCCGGAAACTCGAAATACACGGTGCGCTATTACGACGGCGCGGACCACGGAATCAAAGTCAATACCCAGCTTGTGCCCGAGTTCCTGCGGGATCTAGCGCGCTGGATCGACGGCCTCCCAGAGACCGCCGCGGCGAGTCCTCGCATCGCCGGCGCCCAGCCGGTGCAACGATTCTTGGCCGAACCACCCCCGCAGCCGCGATGGTATGCCAGCGGCGACATGATGCTCTACGGCGTCCTGCTCGGTCCCGCGCTCGCGCTGGCCGGGCCACTGTTCGGCGGGGCTGCCTACCTGCTACCTCGACGCCGCAGCGGGGAGGAGGCAATCTCCCGTGCCGGTACCGCGACGCTGCTGCGCCTCTCGTGCGCCGCAGCGCTTGCCGCCGCGGGCGCGTGGGTGCTGTATGCCGCCTACATCGCCAACGTCGCTAACCTCGCGCTGAACTACCGAACGAACGCCCTCGCCGTGGACGGCGGCTGGGTGATCACCCGGCTCGCGGCGATCTTCGCCGTCCTCGTCCTGGTCCTCGCCGGGCGTGCCCTGGGCCAAACCCACCGGGCGCCTGTCGCCCTGCCGCTATGGCTGTCGATCACCCTGCTGGGCCTGCTCGGTGGCGCCCTAGCGATGCTCATCTCCGGCGCCTACTGGGGAATCTTCGCAGGCCTCATGCCGATTTAAGGTCACCAGGTGGGACGATTGACGCCAACGTGAGCCTGCGGGCTAAGATCCCCGTATGTGGCTAGCGATCCTGCTCCTTCGTAGCCGCGCTGAAAGCCTGTCATAGGGTCGGCCTTCCAGCGCGGCGACAAGTGCTGCTTCCGACCCACCCCACGGCACGGAGAGCTTAGGACAGATGAAAACCGCCGGACGCACCACCTATCAGGCCCCCTCCGCGATGCCCGTCGCGAAGTATCGGCCCTTCCTCGATGTCAATCCCGTCGACCTGCCGGATCGCACGTGGCCCACGCGCCGAATCACTCGCGCCCCACGCTGGCTGTCCACCGACCTGCGCGACGGTAACCAGGCCCTCATCGAACCGATGGACCCCGCCCGCAAACGAGCCATGTTCGACCTCCTAATCGCGATGGGCTACAAGGAGATCGAGATCGGCTTTCCGGCGGCATCCCAAACGGACTTCGATTTCGTTCGCCAGCTGATCGAGGATGAGGCGATCCCGGGTGACGTCGTCGTCTCGGCGCTCACGCAGTCGCGCGAGGACCTCATCCACCGCACCATCGACGCGCTCGTCGGGGCGCCACGCGCGAACGTCCACCTGTACAACGCCACGGCCCCCGTCTTCCGCGACGTCGTCTTCCGCGCCGACCGTGACGCTACCAAGGAACTGGCCGTCTCGGGCACGCGCGAGGTCCTCGCGTACGCGGAGAAGATCTTCGACGACGACACGGTCTTCGGCTACCAGTACTCCCCGGAGATCTTCGTCGATACGGAACTCGATTTCGCGCTCGAGGTGTGCGAAGCCGTCATGGACGTCTGGCAGCCGAGCGCCGAGCGCGAGATCATCCTCAACCTGCCCGCGACGGTCGAGCGCTGCACCCCGAATGTCTACGCCGATCAGATCGAGTACATGAGCCGGAACCTGTCGCGGCGGCAGTACATCGCTCTGTCGGTCCACCCGCACAATGATCGCGGCACGGCAGTCGCGTCGGCCGAACTTGCCGTCATGGCGGGCGCCGATCGAGTCGAGGGCTGCCTGTTCGGGCAGGGGGAGCGGACCGGAAACGTCGATCTGCTCACTCTGGGCATGAACCTCATGACGCAAGGCGTTGACCCGGAGATCGATTTTTCTGACGTCGATCACGTCCGCCGCGTCGTAGAACAGTGCACTCGGATGGACGTCCATCCGCGCCACCCCTACGGCGGCGACCTTGTCTACACCGCATTTTCCGGTTCGCATCAGGACGCGATTGCCAAGGGCATGGTCCGCAGAGAAGCCGATATTGCCGCCGCCGGCGGCGATGAGAACGCCGTGGCCTGGAACGTGCCGTACTTGCCGGTCGATCCGCACGACCTTGGCCGCAACTACGAGGCGATCGTCCGCGTTAACTCGCAGTCCGGCAAGGGCGGGGTCGCATACCTCATGAGCTCGACGCGCCACCTCGAACTGCCGCGCCGCCTGCAGATCGAGCTCAGCCAGATCGTTCAGCGCCACTCCGAAGTCGGTGGCGGCGAGATCACCGCGGAATCGCTGTGGCAGATCTTCGCCGACGAGTACCTGCCCGCCAGCACGGCCGAGGGCCTGAAGCCATGGGGTCGGTTCTCCCTGCGCGGCACGACGGTGACGACCGCGGACGACGGCGAGCACGCCACGCTGACGGTCAACCTCACCGATCACGGCGAGGATCGGGTCCTGGCCGCGACCGGTAACGGTCCGATCGACGCCTTTGTGAAGGCGCTCGGCCAGCTCGAGATCGACATTCACGTGCTGGACTTCGCTGAGCATGCCCTCTCGACGGGCGGCGACGCGACGGCGGCCGCCTACATCGAGGCCGAAGTCAATGGTCAGGTGCTGTGGGGAGTGGGGATCGATCCGTCGATCACGACTGCCTCCTTTAAGGCCATTATCTCGGCTGTCAACCGGGCAGTGCGAGACGCGTCCTGAGACAATGGCGAGGTGAAGACCTATCGTGACGAAGCCATCGTGCTGCGCACCCACAAGCTGGGTGAAGCCGATCGCATCCTCACGCTCCTGACCCGGCATCACGGCCAGAGCCGGGCCGTAGCCAAAGGCGTCCGCCGGACCTCTTCTCGCTTCGGCGGGCGCCTTGAGCCGTTCAACCACATCGATGTGCAGCTCTACCGTGGGCGCAACCTCGATACGGTGACGCAGGTTGAGTCGATCCATCCATATTCTGATGCGCTTGCCCGGGACTTCGACAAGTACACCCGGGCGGCCGTCATGGCTGAAACTGCCCTGAAACTCACCGATGACGACGTGGACGCGGGCCCCCAGCAGTTCCTCCTCCTGCTTGGTGCGCTTCACGCATTAGCGACCGGCAGGATCAGCGGGCAGCTGGTGATGGATTCCTACCTCCTGCGCGCTTTTGCCGTTGCTGGCTGGGCGCCGTCGTTCTTTGATTGCGCGGTCTGTGGCGCCTCGGGACCGCATCGCTCCTTTCACGTCGGCGCCGGTGGCGCTGTGTGCGATACCTGTCGACCGCCCGGTTCTGCCTCTCCGGATCCCAAAGCGATGGAGCTTCTAGGCTCGCTGCTGTCCGGCGATTGGCAGGAAGCAGAAGATAGCTCAGCGCGGGTTCGGGGCGAAGCCTCGGGTCTCGTGGCAGCGTTCGTCCAGTGGAATATGGAGCGACGGCTGCGTTCACTGTCCCTGATTCGCCACTTTCCGGAAGGTTCCTAAATGGCTCCTGTTGCTCCTCCGCCGCACCCCAGTGGCGCTCAGCCACCGAGGGTTCCTACCGAACTCGTCCCGAAGCATGTGGCGATTGTGATGGATGGAAACGGCCGGTGGGCAAATGCCCGAGGCCTGACACGTACCGAAGGGCACAAGGCAGGTGAAGCCGCACTACTCGATGTTGTGGCGGGAGCTATCGAGATCGGCATTACCCACATCTCCGCCTATGCGTTCTCAACTGAGAACTGGAAGCGCTCACCGGCCGAGGTTCGGTTCCTCATGGGTTTTAACCGCGACGTCCTGCGCCGCCGGCGCGATACGATGAATTCCTGGGGGGTCCGGGTTCGTTGGGCGGGGCGGCGGCCTCGGTTATGGAAATCGGTTATCGATGAGCTGATTACGGCCGAGGAACTGACCGAGAACAACGACGTATGTACCCTCACGATGTGCGTGAACTACGGTGGCAAATCAGAGATTACCGATGCCGTCCGAGCCATTGCGGCTGATGTGGCTGCTGGTCGAATCCAGCCAAAGGGAATTTCCGAGAAGACCATCGAAAAGTACCTCTACGTGCCGGAGCTTCCCCCGGTTGACATGTTCATGCGAACCGGGGGAGAGCAGCGGACGTCGAACTTTTTGACCTGGCAATCGCAGTATGCCGAGATGGTCTTTCTGGACGAACCATGGCCGGAGGTGGACCGCCGGTCACTGTGGCGAGCAGTAGAGATCTATGCCCGCCGGGATCGCCGCTACGGTGCAGCAATTGACGCCATTTCCACCTAGAACGGTGGCGGATCTTCGTCATCTGGAGGGCTATATCGTCGGCGGAATGGGCGCCGCGGAGATTCCACAGAACGGGCTGAACCGATCTGCCACACGCGGGTTCCATCGGAATACACCGTGACAAGTCTGGCGAGTTTGCGGGTCTTCAAGCTGTGACAACGGTGGCAGAGCAGCATGAGATTGCGCACCGAGGTGGGTCCGCCGTCTTGCCACTCGATGACGTGGTCCATTTCGAATCGACCCGTCGGACGGCCGCAGCGCGGGCCCTGGCAAAAGCGGTCCCGCCGCTTGACTGCGGTTTCAATTGCGGCCGGCGGGCGGTACCGCTCGCGGCCGATATCAAGTGGTTGACCGGTGAGGGTGTCGGTCACGATACGCTGCCACGTTCCGCCGGCGGAGAGCAGGATTGCCAACGCGGGCGGGATAGCGCCGTAGCCTTCGAGCCACGCGCTTTCGATGCGACCGCAGGGCGAGGCGGACGCCTCAGCGTCCTCGCGCTCGATGGGAGCCGGTGCGGGATACTGCGGGACGCTCGCCCCTGGTCCATACACCACGTCGTTGATCGTCACAGGCCCAAGGATGACGTGCTCAAGATCGTCCAGGACCTTAATCTCGCCTTCGTCCATGCTCACGTCGTCGCCCAGGACGCCATCGGCTGAATTCGGGTGCGGATCCCAATCGGGATTGGCACGTGCGAGCACCTCGAAGGGGATCGTGACAGAGATCTTCATCGGCGGGATGACAAAGGGCTCACCGCAGGTGGTCTCGGTCGCGAATCCTTCCGACATGACCTTGACCATGATCTCTGCGAGGAGATCAGCGCGCAGCTGGGGATACGTCCGGCAGTCTCCGTTGCGGATCGCGCTGTGCGCGAGCTCGTTCAGGACGGAGTCCAATGCGAGTGCCTGTTCGGCAGGCATATTGATCCAGAACTTCGCCATCCCGTTAGCTGTTTTCACCGGCCGGGAGACGCAGCGCTTCTCCGAAGCCCGAACGTGAGCCTTGTCCTCTTCGTCGGGCGCAATCTCGATCAGGAGGTCGGATACTTCCTTCGCAGCGGCGTTGGGAGAAAGCGTCGCCAAGCGGGGCGCGAGGGCGGCGTCGACCGCAAGGCAGACCTGGGCAGCAGAGTTACTGAGTTTCGAGGTGACGGCTCGGATAACTGACAGGGAGACCAAACCCTGATCGAACTGGTCGGAGCATAGCGGCAGAGTCTGCAAGATGGAGCCCACGTCGCGCAACTGGCGGACCTTGTATGTCGACATGCCCGTTTCCGCTGCGATGACCTCGGGCGTGGCATCGACGACGCCAAAGCGATCCTTGTGAACGAAGGTGGGCTTTTCGAAGACTTGAAAGATGTGCCGCACGATCTGGGCATCGGCCCGATTCGAAACCTTGATGCACTCGTTGAGACACTGCAGGTTCGTGGGAGTGCTCGTGTGGACATAGGGAAAACTCGTCGCCAATTCGATGGCGGGGGACAGGGCAGAAAACGCTACTCGGTAAGCGCTCGCACAAGCGGCTCCGAGTTGCTCATCGAGCACCGCGACCGCTTGCGGGGCGGAATGTCCCGACTGCGGCTCTGATTCGGTGTTGTCTGCCATAACGTCATCACATCATCGACCACTGACACGCTTGTTCGAATGCGGCGGATTCTCGGGTGCCGTTCGCTCTCAGCGAACTAAAGTCGCGTGATTGCGGGCAAAAGCAGCGCTACAGCTCGACTGAGTTCTTACGGGAGCGCAGGAGCCGGGAGACGATCATGGCCAGGGCAAAGATTACGAGCAGCGCCGCTAGCGTCCACCACGATCCGGCCACGGCATTGATGGCGGCGACCCACACCGCGAGGAGGCCGAGGCCGTAGAGCAGTGCCCACATGAGGCAGCCGGGCAGCATAGCGAGCGTGTAACGGCGCCATCGCATGCGCACGAGTCCGGCCGCAGCGTTGACGGCGGTTTGGAAGCCCACGGTGAGAAACGAGACGGGGATAATGACTAGTCCCCAGCGCTCCAGTGCGCGCTTGCCACGTTCTGGTCCGGGCCCCGTAAACCATGCGGCGATCTTGGCGATGAGAGGACGTTCGCTGTGGGAGCGCATGGCGCCTGCGGCAACCGCGCGCGCCAACCAATAGGTGCCTTGGGCGCGACAAAAGACGACGACGAAGAGGAATGCGACGACGAGCCAGATTGGCCCATCCTTTATCAGCTCAGGCACGGAGACGATCGACCTTATTCAGCTGCGCAGTTCGCGCACAGGCCAAACAGCTCAAGGGTGTGATCGACCTCGACGAAACCATGCTCCCGAGCGATCTTCTTCGCCCAGTCCTCAACCTCCAGCCCGGCAAGCTCCTCCGTCGTGCCGCAATTGCGGCAGACGAGATGGTGGTGGTGCCCGGTCCGCTTACACATGCGGTAAACGTTCTCGTCTTCGATCCGCAGCACGTCGACGATGCCCGAATCCGCGAGTGACTGCAGGGTGCGATAGACCGTTGCGAGGCCGACCGCGTCGCCGCGCTCTTTGAGGTCGTCATGCAACTGTTGTGCTGAGCGGAAGTCGTCGAGGCTCTCCATGAGCGACGTCACGGCAATCCGCTGCCGGGTCATGCGTTGCATGTCTCCTGTCCTCCGAATTCCGAGTCCGCGTCATCTTCGTGCTTGTGGTGCGGTTCCACCCGATGAAACAGGGGCCGCACCATCGAGACTACCCCGTAAATCGCGATCGCGAGTACGACGATTGTGGAACCTGCGCTGTAGGGCTTGACGTAGGTGATCGTCAAGCCAGCAACGGCGACGGCGGCACCGATAGCCATCGCGACATGCATGGTGCCCGCGAACGAACGGCACACCAGCTGGGCGATGGCGACCGGAACAATCATGATGGCTGAGACCAATAAAACGCCGACGACCCGCATCGCCACGGAGACGGTCAGGGCCGCGACGATGGCAATCAGGATATTAAGGAAGCGCACGGGCAGGCCGGTCGCGCGCGCGAAGTCCTCGTCGTAGGACAGCGAAAAGAGTGCCGGGCGAAGGCCCAGTCCCACGGCGATGATGAGAGCGGCGAGGATGACGGTCCAGGTGAGGTCGGCGCTCGTGACCGTCGCGATGGAGCCAAAGAGGTAGGCCGTGAGGTTCGCGGAGGTGCCGCCCGCCATGGAGATGAGCAGGACGCCGCCGGCGATACCGCCATAAAACAGGAGTGCGAGGGCGACGTCGCCGGAGGTGCGGCCGCGCGATCGGACGACCTCGATCATGACCGAGCCGACGATGGAGGCGGCGACCGCGCCGGGGATCGCCCACTGGTCCTGATTGGCGGCGCCAGCCCAGGCGGCAGCGAGCCAGCCGAGGGCGACGCCGGTCAGCGCGACGTGCCCGATGCCGTCGCCTAGCAGCGCGAGGCGACGTTGCACGAGGTAGGTGCCGATGATGGGGGCGGAAATCCCGACGAGGAGCGCGGCAAGGAGGCCACGCACCATGAGGGGCGAGGAGAGCATGTCAGACAGGATGGCGATCATGGTCTAGCCCCAGGAAAGATCGGGAGCGAGCGCCGGGGGAGCGTCATCGCCGTGCGGGTGGTGCTGGTGGACGTGGTCGGGATGGGCGTGATGGCCATGCGGCTCGGGCGGAGCGCCGTCATGCGCGATGGATCCCTGGGCGAGCACGATCGAGCGGTCAAGGAAGCCCTCAAAGGGCCCGAGCTCATGCAGAACGACGATGATCGTCGTGCCCTCATCGTGGAGCTCGTGTAGCGCGTTGAGCAGCAGCTCTTGAGAGTGGCGGTCGATTCCGGCCAGGGGCTCGTCGAGCACGATCAACTCGGGGCGGCGAACGAGGGCGCGGGCAATGAGGGTGCGCTGGATCTGGCCGCCGGAAAACACGCGGATCGGATCGTTAGCGCGTTCGGCGAGATTGACCTTTTCCAGGGCCTCCATAGCGGTGGCTTTCGCGCCGCGGCGCGGGCGCAATCGCCAGTTGCCGATCAGTCCCGACATGACGACTTCCAGCGCCGTCGTTGGGGTTTCACCAATGGCGGCAGCGCGCTGCGGGACGTAGCCGATACGGTCGAAGGGAATCTTGGCGGGCTGCGAAATGGGCTCGCCAAAGAGGTAGATCTCGCCGCGTGTCACGGGCGCGAGGCCGAGGGCGGCTTTCATGAGGGTCGACTTTCCGGACCCGTTAGCGCCAAGGACCGCCACGACCTCCCCACGCGTCACCGTGGCGGTGACGTCGTGCAGGATCGTGGCGGGACCGTAGGCGACGCTCAGGTCGTCGAAAAAAAGTACTGGGGCAGGATCACGCATTAGTTACACTCTAGGGCAGAGCGCAGCGCCTCCAGATTTTCCTTCATGACGGCGACGTAGTCCTTGGAGTCATCGGCTTGGTTCTCAAGGGGGTCAAGGACGGCGGTTTTCGCGCCGGTTTCCTTCGCGAACGTCTCGGCTGCCTTCGGATTGATGAGGCTCTCGGTAAAGACCGTGGTGACGTGCTTCTCAGCCATGAGCTTCTTGATGGCCGCGAGGGTTGCGGGGGACGGCTCCGATTCCGGGTCGATCCCGGAGAGGCCGACCTGCTGAATGTGCGCGTCCGAAACGAGGTAGCCATAGGCCTCGTGCGCGACGACGATCGTGTCCTTCTCGCACGTCTTTAGGCCCTGGGAGATGGAGTCTTTCAGCTCGCGCAGGCTCTCGGCGACGGTTTTCGCGTTTGCTTCGTAGTCGGCGGCGTTGTCCGGGTCAATCGCGCTCAACGTCGCGGCAATTTTCGGTGCGACGTCGGCCATGCGAGCAGGGTCGAGCCAGAAGTGCGGGTCGAGGTTGCCATGGGCGTGGTCGTGGTCGTCACCGTGGTCATGGTCACCGTGGTCGTGGTCGGCCGCGACAAGGTTGGCATCCTTGGCGGCGTCATAGGCGTAGTCCGGCTTGACCTCGGTAATCGCCTTGTCGACCGAGGGCTGGAAACCGGAAAGGTAAATGACAGCGTCGGCCTTGCCGATGGTAGAGACCTGCGCGGGAGCGAGTTCGAGGTCGTGGGGCTCTGCCCCCTTCGGGGTCAGCGAGGAGACGTCAATGTGATCCTTGCCGATCTGCTCCGTCAGGTACTGCAGCGGGTAGAAGGATGCGAGGACCTGCGGCTTGCCATCGGCTTTCGGGGTATCGCTCGAGCCACCGGACGAGCAGGCCGCCAGCGCTAGGGCAGCAAGGGAGAACATGGCAACTAACTTTCGCATGATAATGATTCTCATCGTGGATGGGGTGAGAGTCAAGTCCGGCTCCCATGTCCTTGCTCACCTGCGCGGGGTGGTTGCCGGTTTCGGGGAGAATGTCGGTACCCTAAAGCTGAAGTGCACCAGCCAGGTGTGCAGCCCCTAACTCAGGAGAACAACGTGGCTAAGGCTCCATCCCGTCTCGATTCCGTCATCAACCTCGCCAAGCGACGCGGTTTTGTCTACCCGTGCGGTGAGATCTATGGCGGTACCCGCTCTGCGTGGGATTACGGACCGCTCGGCGTCGAGCTGAAGGAAAATCTCAAGCGCCAATGGTGGAACGCCATCGTTCGCTCCCGCGAAGACGTCGTCGGGATTGATTCCTCGATCATTTTGCCGACGGCGGTGTGGCAGGCCTCCGGGCACGTCGAGGCCTTCACCGATCCGCTCGTAGAATCGCTCTACACCCACAAGCGCTACCGCGCAGACCACCTGCTCGAAGAGTACGAAGAGAAGCACGGCCACGCCCCGGAAAATGGGCTCGCCGACATTAACGACCCGGTGACGGGCCAGCCCGGCAAGTGGACCGAGCCGCGCGCGTTCTCGGGCCTCATGAAGACCTACCTGGGCGCCGTCGACGATGAGACCGGACTGCACTATCTGCGTCCCGAAACCGCCCAGGGGATCTTCATCAACTTCGCCAACGTTGCCGCGTCGGCGCGGATGAAGGTGCCGTTCGGTATCGCCAACATCGGTAAGTCGTTCAGGAACGAGATCACCCCCGGTAACTTCATCTTCCGCACGCGTGAGTTCGAGCAGATGGAGATGGAATTCTTCGTCAAGCCCGGCACCGACGAAGAGTGGCACGAATACTGGATTGAGCAGCGCATCAACTGGTACACCGACCTCGGCATCAAGCGCGAGAATCTGCGGCTATATGAGCACCCCAAGGAGAAGCTCTCCCACTACTCCAAGCGCACCGTCGATATCGAATACACCTTCGGTTTTGCCGGGAGCAAATGGGGCGAGCTGGAGGGCATCGCCAACCGGACCGACTACGACCTGAAGACGCATCAGGAGGCATCGGGCCAGAACCTCAGCTACTTCGAGCAGGCCACCGGCGAGCGCTTCATTCCCTACGTCATCGAGCCCGCGGCGGGCCTGACCCGCTCGCTCATGGCCTTCCTCGTGGAGGCCTACGAGGAGGACGAGGCTCCCAACACCAAGGGCGGCGTCGACAAGCGCACCGTGCTGCGCCTGGATCATCGCCTGGCGCCGGTCAAGGTGGCCGTGCTGCCGCTGTCTCGCAAGCCGGAGCTCGCGCCGCTGTCGAAGCAGATCGCAGCGGATCTTCGCAGCGCGTGGAACATCGAGTTCGACGATGCGGGGGCCGTGGGCCGACGCTACCGCCGCCAGGACGAGATCGGTACGCCATATTGCGTGACGATCGACTTCGACTCGCTCGAGGATAATGCCGTGACCGTACGCGATCGCGACTCGATGGCACAGGAGCGCGTCGGCGTCGATCACCTGAAGGGTTACCTCGCGGCCAAGCTCGTCGGCTGCTAATGCATCAACACCATGCAGGCGGGGGCGAGCTGCCCGCAACGGCACGCCGACGCGCGCAGCTCGTCCTCGCCGCGATCGTGCTTCCGCTCCTCATCGCGACCCTCGTCGCGACGTGGATGCTGTGGCCGACCGATCGCTCGGCGATTGGCTCGCGCCCACTCATCGATGCGAACGCGGAGCCGATCTCTGCCGTCGTGACCGATATTTCGGGCGCTCGTGACGAGGCGATTCCCGCCGCCGGAATTCGCCTCACGAGCGGCGATAACGAGGGCGCCACCACGGCAATGCAGGTCCCGCCCGAAATCCTCGAACACGGGCTGGGCGAGGGGGACAAGGTCTCCGTCGTCTTCCTCGCGGACGCGATGGAATCGGGCTCGCCGTACGTCTTTTTGGATTATCAACGCCAGCTGCCGATGGGGCTGCTGTTTGCGGGCTACCTCCTCGTCGTCGCGCTCGTCGCGCGCATCAAGGGGCTCGCCGCCGTCGTGGGATTGCTGGCCTCCCTCGGCGTCATCGTCTTCTTCGCGATTCCCGCCATCATGGCGGGTGCGAACCCCGTCGCTGTCGCGCTGACGGCGGGCTCGCTCATGATGTTTTGCGCGGTCTACCTCGCGCACGGCGTCTCGATTCGCACGACAACGGCGCTCCTTGGCACCTTCGGCGGGCTGGCCATCACGCTGGCCGTCGGGCTGTGGGCGCTGCGCGCCGCGCACGTGACGGGTGCGCAGGGCGACACCGGCCAGCTCATCTCGACGATGTTTCCCGACCTGCGGCTGGGCGATCTCATCCTGTGTGGGCTCGTCATCGCGTGCCTGGGTGCGCTCAACGACGTGACGATCACGCAGGCATCGGCGGTGTGGGAGCTGCACGCCGCGAATCCGAAACTCACCAAGCGCGAACTGTGGCGCGGCGGAATGCGGATCGGGGAGGACCACATCGCCTCGACGGTCTACACGCTGGCATTCGCCTACGTCGGAACCGCGCTGCCGCTTCTCATCCTGGCCGCGCTCATCGACCGGACCTTTCTCGCGACGCTCGGGGCGGGTGAGATCGCCGAGGAGATCGTGCGGACGCTCGTGTCCTCGATCGGTCTGATCCTTGCGATCCCGATGACGACCGCGATCGCCGTCGCCCTCGTCCATCGGGCGCCGACGCGCGGCAAGGTGCAGCAGGAGGCCGCCCAATGAGCTACCCCGCGCTGAAGCTCGGGCCGGTCACGGCGCTCACCCCGGTGGTGCTGGCGCCGATGGCGGGCGTGACGACCCCGCCATTTCGTCGGCTATGCCGCGAAGCGGGGCTTGCCGGTTACCCCGGTGAGCTCCCGAGCGGGGACCTCATCGCGCCAGCCGGCCTGTACGTCACCGAGATGGTGACCTCTCGCGCGCTGGTTGAGCGCCACCCGGCGACGATGCTGATGGTCGAGCCGGATCCGCTCGAGGCGGTGCGCAGCGTACAACTCTACGGCGTCGATCCCGCGACGATCGCCGAAGCCATTCGCATCCTCATCGCCGAGGACCTTGCCGACCACATCGACCTCAACTTTGGCTGCCCAGTACCCAAGGTGACGCGCCGCGGGGGCGGGGCGGCGCTGCCGTGGAAGATCGGCCTGTTCGAAGAGATCGTGCGCCGGGCCGTCGCGATGAGCGAACGCGAATCCCGCCCCGGCCGCAGCGTGCCGATCACCGTCAAGATGCGCATGGGCATCGACGACAATCACCTCACGTTCCTACAGGCCGCCAACGCCGCGCGCGACGCCGGGATCGCTGCGGTCGGACTGCATGCCCGCACCGCAGCCCAGCACTATTCGGGCACGGCGCGCTGGCCCGAGATCGCGCGCCTCAAGGACACAATGGGGGACTACCCGGTGCTTGGTAACGGCGACATCTGGTCCGCCGATGACGCGCTCGCCATGATGGAGACGACGGGGTGTGACGGCGTGGTCATCGGTCGCGGCTGCCAGGGGCGACCCTGGCTCTTTACCGACATCGTCGCCGCATTCAACGGCTCCGAGCTGCGGGTGCGCCCCGGAATGAAGGCCGTCACCGACGTCGTGTACCGCCACGCCGAGCTCATGACCGAGCATTTCGGCGACGAGTTTAAGGCCGCCCGCGAGATGCGTAAGCACATGGGCTGGTACTTCAAGGGCTATCCCGTCGGCGGCACGCTGCGCCATGAGCTCGCGATGATCGACTCGCTCGCGGATTTGCGCGCGAAGCTTGACCAGCTCGATGCGAGCGAGCCATACCCCGGGGCGGCCGTCGAGGGCCCGCGGGGGCGGGCCGGGCATCAGCGCCGGCCCCACCTACCCGACGGGTGGCTCGACAGCCAGGAGTTATCCGAGGCGCACCAAAGGGCGCTACACGAGGCCGAACTCGGGATCTCGGGCGGCTAGGCGCGCGAAGCCCATACCGTCACATCGGCCGGGACCTCGCCGGATTCGGTGAGATCGTCCGTCGCGAGCTCGATCTGCCAGCCCGCTGGCAGCGGCGCCGCCTTGCCGATCGCCGTAAAGACGAGGTACTCGGCCCCCGTCTGAGTGCGGGCAACGCCGGCGACGACGTGCTCGGGAACGTCGGGGAGGAAGACGAAATCCGCTTCGCCGAGCTGCCAGGCCTTTCGCAGGTGGAGCAGCGCCCGATACAGATACAGCGTCGAGGTCGGATCCGACAGCTGCGTATCGACGGCGTAGATGTCCCAGTCCTCCGGCTGCGGCAGCCATGTCTCGCCGCTGGGCGAGAAGCCGTAGCCGGGCTCGTGTGCGCGCCACGGTAGCGGTACGCGGCAGCCGTCGCGGCCCGCCTCTAAGCCGTTGGTGCGGAAGAATGCGGGGTCTTCGCGCACCTTATCGGGCAGCGACGTGTGCTCGGGCAGGCCGAGCTCTTCGCCCTGGTATAGGTAGGCCGAGCCTGGAAGGGCGAGCATGAGCGCCGTGGCCGCGCGGGCGCGACGCAGGCCGAGTTCGCGATCGGGCTGCGGGTCGGTGGCGAAGATTCCGTTGGGGCCCTTGCCGGTTTCACGCAGCCCGAGTCGGGAGGCGTGGCGCACGACGTCGTGGTTGGACAGCACCCAGGTCGTTGGGGCGCCAACGGCGGCGAAGGTCGCCATGACCTGCTCGGCGACGGCGCGCAGTTCGCGGGCGTCCCACGGGGCCACGAGGTAGTCGAAGTTGAACGCCTGGTGCATCTCGCCGTCGCGCACGTAGCGGGCGAGGCGTTCGGGCGGATCGACCCACGCCTCGGCAACGAGCATCCGATCCCCGTCGTATTCGGCCAGGACCTTATTCCACCGCCGATAAATCTCGTGGACGCCATCTTGATCGAACATGGGCGGACGCTCGCCGTCATCGCCCTGCACCATCTGGACGTGGCCGGCGTAATCCGGCAGCGCGGGATCCTTCACGAGCCCGTGCGCCACGTCGATCCGGAAACCGTCGACGCCTCGCTCGAGCCAAAATCGCAGGATCCTATCGAAGAGGTCCGCGACCTCGGGGTTGTCCCAGTTAAGGTCCGGCTGCGAGGAATCAAACAGGTGGAGGTAGTACTGCTCATCGTCGGCGTAGGAGCTGCCGGGCGCATCTGCGCGATCCTTGACTCGCGTCCAGGCTGAACCGCCGAAGATCGAGAGCCAGTTGTTGGGCTCGTCGCGAAAGTAGTAGCGCTCACGCTCGGGGGAGCCGGGGCCGGCGGCAAGCGCCGCCTGGAACCATTCGTGGTCCTCCGAGGTGTGGTTCGGCACGAGGTCGATGATGACTTTCAAGCCGCGCTCGTGTGCGGCCTGGATCATCTCGTCGGCATCGGCCAAGGTGCCAAAGCGCGGATCGACGTCGAAATAGTCGGCGACATCGTAGCCCGCGTCGTGCTGCGGACTGCGATAAAAAGGTGAGAGCCAGATGGCATCAATCCCTAGGTCGCGCAGGTAATCCAGGTTCTTCGTCACGCCGGCCAAGGTCCCGATCGGGCCCTTCGACGAGGCAAAGGAGCGCGGATAGATCTGATAAATGACAGCCGAATGCCACCAGGGGTAGGTAGCTGCAGGCTCAGACATGTGTCTCCTAACTAGGGGGTGAGGACACCGGTCGATGCACGCACGACCAGTTCGGGTGCGAACACCAGTGACGCCGCCGATGTCGTGCGGCCATCGATCATCTGGATCAGAGTTCCGGCAGCCGCCCGCGCGATGCGGCCAACGGGCTGGCGGATCGTGGTCAGCGGGGGATCGGTGTAGGCGATGAGCGGTGTGTCGTCGTAGCCGACGATAGAAATATCGTCCGGAACTCGCAAACCGAGTTGACGTATCTGGCGCACGGCACCCATCGCCATCATGTCGGAGGCGCAGATGATCGCGGTGCAGCCGGCGCGCAGCAGCTCGGCGGCGGCGGCCTGGCCGCCTTCCATCGTGTAGAGCGAGGACGAAATGTGCGGCTCGGTGTTCAGTCCCGCACGCTGGTGGGCGGCGGTGAAACCCGCGACCTTCTTTTGCGTGGGAATGAACCGTTGTGGGCCGACGGCGAGCCCGATGCTGGTGTGACCGAGCGTGACGAGATGATCGAATGCGCGCGCGGTCGCGTCCTCATCGTCGCAGGAAAACGACGGCGCGCTGACCTCGGGATTCGGGCCATTGATCGTGACAAATGGGGTATCGGCGAGGTTGGTGTAGCGCTCGGGGTCTGCAGCCGAATCGGCGTGCAAACCCGAGACGAAGATAATTCCCGCGACGTGCCGGTCAAGGAGCGTGCGCACGTACTCGTCCTCGGTGATTCCCCCGGGCGACTGGGTACACAGCAGCGGCATGTACCCCTCGGTGGACAGGACTTGTTCGATCTCTTGGGCGTAGAGCGGGAACACCGGATTCGATAGCTCGGGGACAATGAGGCCAATGAGGCCGCTCGACTGTGGGGCCGACTCGGTGGGACGCTCGTAGCCGAGGACGTCAAGCGCCGCAAGAACCGCGCGCCGCTTGTCTTTGGCGACGCCGGGTCGGTCGTTGACGACACGTGAAACTGTTGCCGTGGAAACCTTGGCGTGCCGAGCGACATCGCTCAGCCGAATGCGTGATGACATGCCACGTGCCTTTCCCCCGTTATTGAAACGTGACTGTAAGCATAGCTGAAAACGGATGTAAACGCTTGCAAGAGTTGCAGGACGAGCGTACGCTCAAGGTGACAACACGTTGATACTCTGAATGGGAGACATCAAATGCGACGGAGCATTGCGGGCGTTTCAGCCCTCGCGCTTACCCTCACTCTGGCCGCCTGCGGTGGCGGATCCGGAACCACCGAAACCGCAACGCCAACCGGCGATGCGACGACGACCGAAGCTGGCGGCGACAAGGGCGGCGAAGGCCAGACCCTGACCGTGTGGGTCGACGAGACTCGCATCAAGCCGGTGGAAGCTGCGGCAGCCAAGTTCAAGGAAGACACGGGCGTCGAGGTTCAGATCGTCCAGAAGAACTTCGATGACATTCGCGCCGAGTTCAACAGCCAGGTCCCCTCGGGCAAGGGCCCGGACATCACCGTTGGCGCTCACGACTGGCTCGGCGAAATGGTCAAGAACGGCGTCGTGTCCCCGATCGAGATCGGCGACAAGTCTGGTGAATTCCAGGACGTGGCCATTGAGGCCTTCACCTCCGATGGCCAGGTCTACGCCGTGCCTTACGCCGTGGAGAATATCGGCCTGATCCGCAACACCGAGCTTGCCTCGGAAGCCCCCGCGACCTTCGACGACATGGTCAAGATGGGCAAGGACGCCGGCACGCAGTACCCCTTCCTCATCCAGGTGGATGAAAAGGGCGATCCCTACACGATGGCTCCCTTCCAGCACTCCTTCGGGGCCTACGTCTTCAAGCAGAATGACGACGGCTCCTACACCAGCGAGCTCGGCCTTGCCGGCGAGCCCGGCCACAACTTCGCCAACTGGCTGAAGGACAACGGCAAGAACGGCACCGGCCTGCTCTCGACCTCCATCACCTACGACATTGCGACCGAGCAGTTCGCTCAGGGCAAGGCGCCGTTCATCATCGGTGGCCCCTGGATGCTGGAGAAGTTCGCGGATCTGAAGCTCGCGATTGACCCGATCCCGACGACTGGCTCCGAGGTTGCCGCACCGTTCGTGGGTGTCCAGGGCTTCTACATCAGCGCCAAGACCCCCAACGCGATCCTCGCGAACAACTTCCTGCTGAACTACATCGGCTCCAAGGACATCCAGGTTGAGATGTACAAGGCCGGCGGACGCGTTCCCGCGCTGCAGGTTGCTGCCGACGAAGTGAAGTCCGATGCGATCGTGGCGGGCTACGCCAAGGTCGCGGAAAACGGCATCCCGATGCCCTCGGTTCCCGAAATGGGCGCCGTGTGGAACTTCTGGGGCGTGACTGAAGCCCAGATCATCAACGGCGACGTTGAACCCGTCGCCGGCTGGGACAAGATGGTCGGCGACATCGAAGCCGCCATCAAGAAGTAACGTCATCTGCGGGGCGCGGCACTTAGGCCGCGCCCCGCGGTCGTATGCGTAAGGGGTATCGATGTCGGATCACCAGTCGGCTGCCGATACGAAGGTAGCGAAAAACCGCGCGAAGGCTGCGCGCGAATCTCACGCGACGAGCATCCAGCCTGGCTTCATCGCCAAGCTCGTCGTCATGGCGATTATCAACGCCCTTGGCGTCTACATCCTGCTTTCCGCTTGGCAGGGTGGACACACGATGATCACGGGCATCATGCTAGCGATCCTCATCGTCGTCAACATCATTTATTTCTCCAAGCGCATGCTCCCCATGAAGTATCTGGCGCCGGGCTTGGTCTTCTTGCTCGTCTACCAGATCTTCGTGGTGCTCTACACCGGATATGTGGCCTTCACGAACTACGGTGATGGCCATAACTCGGACAAGTCCGATGCCATCAGCGCGATCCTGGCCCAGAACCAGCGCCGGGTTGAAAGCAGTGCCGCGATGCCGCTGACTGTCATCGACAAGGACGGCGAGCTCGGTTTCGCAGTCGTGCAAGATGGCGCCGTCAAGGTCGGAACCTCGGAGGAACCGCTGGCTGACGCGCCTGACGCGAAGGTCGATGGCACCAAGGTCACCGAGGTTCCCGGCTGGCAGGTGTTAAACTTCGGTGACATCGCCAAGCGGCAAACCGAAATCACCCAACTTCGGGTACCCGTCTCCGATGACCCGAACCAGGGTTCCGTCGGAACTTCGGACGGTATGACGGGCTATGCCTATACGCCCCAGATGACCTACGACGAAGCGAGCGATACCCTCACCGACCTCGCATCGGGCAAGGTCTACAAGCCCAATAACACGGGCAACTTCCAAGCCGAGGACGGCACAACAATCTCAACCGGTTGGCGCGTGCCCGTTGGCTTTGACAACTTCAAGGAAGCCTTCGGAGACTCGCGCTATGCGGGCCCCTTCGTCAAGGTGCTCCTGTGGACCTTCGCCTTCGCGTTGCTGTCGGTTGCAACGACCTTCTTCCTCGGCCTGTTCTTCGCCATCGTGATGAACGATGAGCGCATGAAGGGTCGCAAGATCTATCGCACCCTCATGCTGCTGCCATACGCATTCCCCGCGTTCTTGACGGCACTGCTGTTTAAGGGCATGTTGAACCGCGACTTTGGCTTCATTAACCAGGTCCTGCTCGGGGGAGTCGGGGTCGAGTGGCTCAACGATCCATGGCTCGCAAAATTCGCGATTATCTTCGTGAACCTGTGGATGGGCTTCCCCTACATGTTCCTCATCTGTACCGGTGCGCTTCAGGCAATTCCGGACGACGTGATTGAGGCAGCGAAAATCGATGGGGCCTCGCCCTTTAGGATCTTCCGTTCGGTCACGATGCCGCTGCTGCTCGTGGCGGTGGCGCCGCTGCTGATCTCCTCATTCGCATTCAACTTCAACAACTTCAACCTCATCTACATGCTGACGGGCGGTGGGCCACGCTTTACCGACACGTCGGCCCCGATTGGCGCAACCGACATCCTCATCACCATGGTCTATTCCGTGGCCGGTCTGGATGGCGGCGCAGCGAAGAACTACGGCCTGGCCTCGGCCCTGTCGATCGTCATCTTCCTGATCGTCGCAACGATCTCGCTCATCAGCTTTAAGAAGACCAAGACCCTGGAGGAGATCAACTAACATGGCTACCTCAGATGTCACCACGGTCCAGACGCAGACCGGTGAAAAGGTCACGGTCGAAAACAAGATCTCGCGTAAGCGGTGGTTTCGAGAGATCGGCTGGCGCCACATCGTTGGCGTCCTGGCCGTGATCTATTCGGCCTTCCCCATCATCTATATTCTGTCCGCCTCGCTGAACCCGACGGGCACGATGACCGGGTCGAACAAGCTCTTCAACGAGATCACGTTCGAGAACTTCGCCAAGCTCAACGACACCTACTTCTGGCAGTGGGTGCTCAACTCGCTGCTCATTGGTGGCGTGACGGCTATCGGAACGGTGCTTATGGGAGCTGCGGCAGCCTACGCGTTCTCGCGCTTCCGCTTCACCGGCCGCCGGATGGGCCTCATGAGTCTGCTCGTCATCCAGATGTTCCCGCAGTTGCTCGCCTTCGTGGCGATCTTCCTGCTGCTGCTGGCGCTGGGGGATGCGGTTCCGGTGCTGGGGCTGAACAGCCGGCTTGCACTGATCTGCGTCTACCTCGGTGGCGCGCTCGGTGTGAACACGTTCCTGATGTACGGCTTCTTCAACACGATCCCGGCGTCTTTGGATGAGGCGGCGAAGATCGATGGGGCCTCCCATGCGCAGATCTTCTGGACGATCATCTTGCGCCTGGTAGCGCCGATCCTCGCGGTCGTCGGCCTGCTGAGCTTCATCTCAACCTTCTCCGACTTCATTTTGGCGCGCATCTTGCTGCAGTCAGAAAAGAACTGGACGGTCGCGGTGGGGATGTACCAGTGGGTCTCGGACCGCCTCGATGCGAACTGGGGCCTGTTTGCCGCGGGAGCGCTGATCGCCGCGATTCCGATCCTGCTGCTGTTCTTGTTCCTGCAGAAGTACATCGTTTCCGGTCTGACGGCCGGAAGCGTGAAGGGCTAGCCCTCTTCCGACATCGCGAAGGGCGGAAGCTCAATCATCGCCGCCGCGTCCGACGGGACCACCAGCCTCCCGTCGGACAGGCGGCGAATATCGGTTGAGGCATGCTGGAGTTTGACTGACTCGGGCAGCAGTACCGGTTCGGCGGCCGTATTCAAGACGATGAGCATGCAACGATTGAGCAGCTCAAGGGTGCCTGATGCGCGATGGGCACCGTCGACCCACGCCACTGTTCCAGTGCCGAGCTGGTAGTCATCACGCAGGCGCAGGCTGCGGCGGTAATGCTCGAACATCGACGTCGGGTCATTGGCCTGGGCCAGTTGCGCTTCGCGGACCTGGGCGGCGCGCGCGGCCGGATCGTGGTCGAGCGACCAGTCACGCAGTCCCACTTCCTCGCCCTGCAGCAGGTAGCAGGCGCCGGGTAGCGCCATCACCATGAGGGCGGCCGCGCGGACGCGGGCGACGGGCATCCGGTCGGCTTGCCACGAGTCGCCGGCCGGGCCGGTGCGGTAAAGCGCGTAGGTGGTAGTCCAGGCGGGGGAGGCGCCCAACGCGTCGCGGGTATCGAAGGTCTTGGTGACGGCGTTGCGGATCTCGTCGGCGTTCCACGGCACATCGGTCAGCGAGTCATCGCGCAGGTGGCCGAGCCAATCCTCGGCGAGGTGGCCCGTGAGATCATCGCGTTCGCGCATGGCACCGGCGAGCAGGCCCTCGTGGCGGTGCTCGGCGATCAGGGCGTGAAACGGCCCCGTCGAGGTCACCTGCTTTGCCGCCAGCGCCGAACGTAGATCAATTCCGTCGACGTGCGCGTTGAGCCAGGTTTCCGCGTCAGCAAGAAGGCCGTCTTGGCCGCGCGAGGGCGCGAGCGAGGCAATGACCCGCAAACCGGCGGCCTGATGGGCCGAAACGATCTGGGCGGCGACCTCCGGTGAGATGGCATCCGGGCCCGACGGCACGACAACACCGTCGACGCCAAGGCGCACCGCGTCTGCGATGCACTCGGTTGCTAGCTCCGGCTGGGCGCCCGCAGTAAAGGAGTACTCGTAGAGTACGACGGATCGCCACCAGGCCTGTTCGCCGCGGCCTGCTCGGTGCACAAGTGTCATCGTCTGCAGGTCGGGGCGCAGCGTCGTGGTGTGCGGATCAAGGGTCATGCGCCCATTGTTCCCCATTGAGCCGGATTCGTGCAGGTTGACCGGTTATCCACAGTGCGTGAACCCGCTCGCATAACACTGAGTAGGCTTAGGGTGTGAGTGTTTTCCCCGAAGGTATCTCGGCTGATCGAGCCTATAACGCTGCCTCACAGGAACGCTACGAGGCCGAACCACCGAAGTCCTCGGCGCGCACGGCCTTCGAGCGGGACCGGGCGCGCGTCTTGCACAGCGCCGGGCTGCGGCGCCTGGGAGCCAAGACTCAAGTCTTTGGGCCCAGCCAGGACGATTTTGTGCGGACTCGGCTGACGCACTCCCTGGAGGTCGCTCAAATCGGGCGCGAACTCGGCAAAATCCTGGGGTGCAACCCGGACGTCGTGGAAACGGCGTGCCTCGTGCACGACATCGGCCATCCGCCCTTTGGCCATAACGGCGAACGCGCGCTGAACGAGGTCGCGGCCGAGATTGGAGGCTTTGAGGGCAATGCGCAAACGCTCCGGCTGCTGACGCGCCTGGAGGCCAAGACGATGAGTGCGACGCGTAGCGTCGGACTGAACCTGACGCGCGCATCGCTCGACGCGACGTGCAAGTACCCCTGGGCGGAAGGCGCCGCACCGCCGCGCCCCGATGGCACGCGCAGCTCCAAGTACGGCGTCTATCACGACGATGCCGACATCTTCGGCTGGATGCGTACGGGAGCGCCCTACGGCGAGCGCTGCATCGAGGCCCAGGTGATGGACCTCGCGGACGATGTCGCCTACAGCGTGCACGACGTCGAGGACGCGATCGCCTCCGGCCGGCTTGCCCCGCACGTGCTTGCTGATGATGCCCTCATCTCGCAGGTTATCGACGCCACCGTCGCCTGGTACGGCTCGGAGGTGCGGGCCGATGATCTCTATGACGCGCTTGGCCGGCTCCGTCGCGAACCGTACTGGGTCGCCGATTTTACCGGGTCCCGCGCGGATCTCGCGGCGTTGAAGAATATGACGAGCCAGCTCATCGGGCGCTTCTGCTCAGCCGTGGAGAACGCCACCCGCAACGCCCACGGCCCGGGCAGGCTCGTGCGATACGACGCGCGTCTCGTCATTCCCGCTGATACGTTGGCCGAGATCACCGTGATGAAGGGGATTGCGGTGCATTTCGTCATGGCGCCGCGCGAGGCCGAACCGCTGTATTTGTCGCAGCGAACGATTCTATTTGACCTGGCCGATACGCTGATGACAAGCGGTGGGGAAGGCCTGGAGCCAGCCTTTGCTGGCGACTGGGCGGCCGCGCGCACCGAGGCCGAGCGCCTGCGCGTTGTCGTCGATCAGCTGGCCTCCCTCACCGATACATCGGCACACCAGTGGCATGCGCGGCTGTGCGGAATGTTCTCAGAACTGAATTAGGACGAAACGTGGCTGGGTTGATCAAACGAGAGGACATCGATCAGGTACGCGAGCGCACCCGCATCGATGACCTCGTCTCTCAACACGTCACGCTACGTCCTGCAGGCGTCGGCTCGCTGAAGGGACTGTGCCCGTTCCACGACGAAAAGACGCCATCCTTCCACGTCCGCCCGACGGTGGGCAGATGGCACTGCTTTGGCTGCGGGGAGGGCGGAGATGTCATCAACTTCGTGCAGCGCATCAATGGCGTGAGCTTCGTCGAGGCCGTCGAGCATTTGGCCGACCGCCTCGGCATGACGCTCCGCTACGAGGAAGGCTCCGCGCCCGCAAAGGACCAGGCGGCGCCTGGTTTGCGGCGGCGGTTGCTTGCAGCCCACGAGGTCGCCGAAGAGTACTATCGCAGCCAACTGCTCTCACCCGAGGCCCGGATTGCCCGCGAGTTCCTCTCAAAGCGAGGTTTTGACCAGGCAGCCGCCGTACGCTTCGGCATTGGCTATGCGCCCAAAGGCTGGGATAACCTCTTGTCCCACCTGCGCGGCCGCGGCTTTACCGAAAAAGAGCTGGCCGCCTCCGGCCTCGTCTCCCAGGGAAATCGGGGCCATTACGACCGCTTCCGCGGCCGCGTCATGTGGCCGATCCGAGACGTCATCGGCTCGACGATTGGGTTCGGCGCGCGTCACCTATACGAGGACGATAAGGGGCCGAAGTACCTCAATACCCCCGAGACGATGATCTATAAGAAGTCTCAGGTGCTCTACGGTCTCGACCTCGCCAAACGCGAGATCGCCAAGGACCGCCAAATCGTAATCGTCGAGGGTTACACCGACGTCATGGCCTGCCACCTCGCGGGCGTCGGCACCGCCGTCGCGACGTGTGGCACCGCCTTTGGCTCGGACCACGTGCGAATCGTGCGCCGATTGCTCGGCGATGCCAAGGACGCAGCCTCGGGGCTGCGCCTAGCCTCCGGACAGGTGCGCGGTGGGGAAGTGATCTTCACCTTCGATGGTGATGCGGCCGGACGCAAGGCAGCACTGAAGGCATTCAACGAGGACCAGTCGTTTGGAGCGCAGACGTTCGTTGCGGTCGAGCCGCGCGGTCTCGACCCGTGCGATCTCTGGCTCGCCGACGGAGATGAGGCCGTTTCCCGGCTCATCGCCCAGCGCCAACCGCTGTTTGAGTTCGTCATTCACTCGGCCTTGGCCGAGCTCGATCTCGACACCGCCGAAGGTCGCGTCGCAGGACTGAAGAGCTGCGCCCCCGTCGTCGCGACGATCCGCGATCAGGCGTTGCGTGGTGAATACACGCGCCAACTGGCAGGCTGGCTCGGCATGGACGTCGCAACCGTCGCCCACGAGGTGCGGACGGCGCCCCGGCTCAGCCATCCCGAGCGCGTGAATCCCGCCGAGCGGCCCGTCGCGGGGCGCGCCGATGCGCCCGCGCAGCCCGATCGCTCCGATCCCGTCGTCAAGCTCGAGGCGCAAGCGCTGCAACTCGCGTTGCAAGAACCGGCAACCGCCTATGCCTGCGGCTTCGACTCTTTGCAGGGAGCGGCCTTCGTCGTGCCGATCTACCGCGCGCTGTTTGACGCCATCCAGGCTGTTGGTGGGACCGGCAGTGCAACGGAATCAGAATCGCCCTCCCACTGGCTTGAGGCTGTCGTCGAGGAAATTCCCGACCAGCTGCGCTCGGCCGCCGGAGCGCTGTCGGTCTCACCGATCCCGCTGGGGGATGAGCCGCTGCGGGCCTACACGATCGAGGTTCTCAACGCACTGCTGCGGATGGACCTCAATCGCAAGATCGCCCACCTGCGCGGCCAGCTTTCGCGGGCTCAGCCGCAAGACCCGGACTATCACGAAATCTTCACTCAACTCGTTGCATTGGAAACGGAGCGGCGGCGTCGTCAGGGATAACCCCAGCGGAACGGGTGAGGCGAAATCCCGAAATGTCCGACTGGAGTCGGAGAGAAA
Source organism: Bowdeniella nasicola (assembly GCF_900107735.1). Taxonomy (GTDB): domain Bacteria; phylum Actinomycetota; class Actinomycetes; order Actinomycetales; family Actinomycetaceae; genus Bowdeniella; species Bowdeniella massiliensis. The sequence goes on from NZ_FNQV01000002.1 coordinate 50,915, forward strand.
TCGGCCCTGGAGCAGGATCATTTCGCCGCGGCGCAACCGTAAGGTTTAAACGTGAATTCCTCTGCGCGTTTTAAAGAGCGTATTCCGACGTTTTTCGGTTGGCTTTTTACGGCCTACGGGGTGCTCTACCTACTCGGGATGGGCTTTGTCCATATCGGGCGGCCGATGCGCCACTTCCTGAATCACGTCGACCTTTACCTCATGCCGGTACCGCGCGCATCGCTGTCCTGGCTCGTCGTATTGTTCTTACTCGCCGGAGCGATGTTCACGCGCAAGCGCGTCGTCCTCATTGTCACGGTGCCTGCCCTCGTCTTGATCCTGCTGACCAACATTTTGGGCCTGTCGTCCGGCGAGCGTGTGCCGCTGACCTGGGTGATCCCCGGGATCGCGATCCAGGTCATCTTGCTGGCGCTGCTGCTATATGCACGCAAAGAATTCGTTGTACGGATCCGGCGAGCCAACTTTGTTGGCTCCATCATGGTGCTCGTCGTGGGTCTAATTCTTGCCATCGGCGTCGGCTGGCTCATCGTCATGGCCTTCCCATCCGACGTCCCGAGCTCCCAACGCCTGATCTACACGATCCAGCACATCCTGTCGCTCGGGGCGATGGACTCCATTCGGGAACTTGGCCATGGCACCATCCACCTGCGCGCCACCTTGGGCGTGCTCGGGGCCCTGCCGATCATCGCGGCCGTCGTCACGCTACTGCGCTCTCAACGGATCAGCAACACTCTCACCGAGGAAGACGAAGATCTCATCCGGACGCTGCTTTCGCACTATGGCGCCAACGACTCTCTGGGCTATTTTGCGACGCGGCGCGATAAGTCCGTCGTGTTCTCGCCGGATGGCCGCGCAGCTATCACTTACCGCCAGGAAGCGGGCAACGCTCTGGCCTCCTCGGATCCCGTGGGCGATCCCGACTCATGGCCGGCCGCCATTGCGCAGTGGCGCGAGGTGTGCCGACGCTACGGCTGGAGCGCGTCCGTCCTGGGCGCTTCCAGCGCTGGCGCCGCGGCATACGCGAAGGCCGGTTTGAAGGTGCTGCGCGTTGGCGACGAGGCCGTCGTCCATCTCACGAACCGATCCGCGCTGCGTTCCCCGGAAGTACGGCGCCACGTTAACGCCAGCCGTAAGCGCGGCATGAGCGTGCGGATTCGTCGGCACAGCGCGATCAGTGAAGCCGAGATGGCGGAGATCGTCGCCGATGCTGACCGGTGGCGCACGGGCGGCGCCGAGCGCGGCTTTTCGATGGCGCTCTCCCGCCTCGGGCACCCGGCCGACGGCAACTGCCTGCTCGCCGAAGTCCTCGATGCGGACGGCACGCGCGTAGCAATGCACTCCTACGTGCCGTGGGGGCCGAACGGGATCTCGCTCGATCTCATGCGGCGAAGCCCCGATGCGCCCGCTGGCGTTAACGAGTTCCTCGTTGCCTCGATCGTGGAGAATGCGGACGGCTTGGGCCTTACCCGGATGTCGCTGAACTTCGCTGTCTTCCGCGAAATCTTCGAAGCCGGGGCAGCCCTCGGCGCGGGACCGATTCTGCGCCTGACGCGACGCATCTTGCTCTTCGCTTCGCGCTTTTGGCAACTCGAGTCCCTCTATCGCGCCAATGAGAAATACGCGCCCGAGTGGTTCCCGCGTTACGTCGCCTACGAAGAAACGCGCACCCTGGGTAGTGCGCTCGTCGCCATGGGGCTCGCGGAAGGCTACCTGCCTCGCATCCCGCTGAAGGGGCTGCCATCCAAGGTCACCGGCGCCTACCCCCAGGCCCACCTGGTAGAAACCCCGACCTTCGACACCGAGGTAATCGTTCGGCGGGTACCGGAGCAGGTGCGGGTGCGCACCGATAAGGCACGCGCACTCATCGACGAGGGAATCAACCCGTGGCCCGTAGGCGCGTCGAGCCCGCAGCACGCGGCGAAACTGCTGGAGGCTGCTACCGGAGCAAGTCTCACGATCTCGGGCCGCGTCATTCGGCAACGAAACTTCGGTTCGGTCGTCTTCCTCGTCGTACGCGACTGGAGTGGACAGTGCCAGGTGATCGTCGATGCTGGCGCGCCCGAGGCGCTCGACTTCATCCGAAGCAACGTCGACCTCGGCGACCTCATCGAGGTGTCAGGTAGTCGCGGTGAATCCCGCACCGGAGAGCCGTCGCTGCTCGCCACCGACGTACGGATGATCGCCAAGTGCCTGCGACCGCTGCCGGATAAGTACCACGGCCTGACTGATCCCGAGGCCCAGGTTCGTCAGCGCCACGTCGACCTCGCGATCAACGATGAGGCTCGCCGGACGCTGGCGGCCCGGTCCGCGATCCTGAACTCGCTGCGCGCAAGCCTGCTTGCCGAAGGCTACCTGGAAGTCGAAACGCCCATCTTGCAGCCGATCCACGGTGGCGCAAACGCGCGCCCATTCACGACGCACATCAATGCCTATGACCTCGACCTGTACCTGCGCATCGCGCCCGAGCTCTATCTCAAGCGGCTGTGTGTGGGCGGCGTTGAGCGAGTCTTCGAGCTCGGCCGCACCTTCCGTAACGAGGGCGTGGACTTCTCCCACAACCCGGAGTTCACGATCCTGGAGGCCTACCGCGCGCACGCCGATTACATCGACATGCTCCACACTATTCGTCGCCTCATTCAAAATGCGGCGATCGCCGTCCACGGCGAGTGTATCGTTCCCGGGCCCGACGGTCAGATGGTCGATATTTCGGGGGAGTGGCCCATCGTACCGATCTACGACGGCATCTCCGACGCACTAGCGGGCACGAGCGTTGCTCATCTCGCACCGATCACGACGGAAACGAGCGTCGAGGATCTGCAGCAGGTATGCGAAGGGCTCGACATCGCCTACCGGCCTGACTGGGATCACGGCGAACTCGTCCTTGAGCTCTACGAACACCTGATTGAGGAGCGCACGACGACGCCACAGTTCAACATCGATTTTCCGCTTTCGGTTTCGCCGTTGACCGGGACGCACCGCCACAACCCGAAGCTCGCTGAGCGGTGGGACCTCGTCGCGTGGGGCGTCGAACTCGGCACCGCCTATTCCGAACTCACCAACCCGATCGACCAGCGCGACCGGCTGACCGAGCAGTCGGTCAAGGCCGCCGGCGGCGATCCGGAGGCGATGGAGTTGGACGAGGACTTCCTATCCGCGCTCGAGTTCGGCATGGCGCCGTCAGGCGGACTCGGCATGGGCGTCGATCGAGTCGTCATGCTCATCACCGGCAAGTCGCTGCGAGAAACGCTGCCCTTCCCGCTCGTCAAGCCCGCGGGTGCATAACGTGCACAAGGGAGCTGCTCTCGCCCTCGTGGGCGCCGCGCTGGCCTATGCCACCTGGGTGATCTCGCCTTGGCTCGTGCCCGAACTCAGCGTCGTCGAAAGCTATGCCTCGGAGCTCGCGGCCGACGGGCTCGGGCATGCCGAGATCTTCCGGTGGGGCGATCGCATCGCAAGCGTCCTCCTGCTCATTGCGGCAGCCCTGCTACGCGGGCCGCGGATCGCCTGGCTACGGGCGCTGCTCGCCGTGTGGGCAAGCGCCACGCTCATCGATTCGTTCTTCCCCATGTCGTGTGCGCAATCGCTTGATACCGGTTGCGTCCTGCGTCATTCAACATTCCCGACGGTGCAAGACACGATCCACGTCCTATCATCCTCGACGGCAACGATTGCCTCGGTCCTCGCGGTCGCCGCCGGAACGTGGTTGCGGCCCGCGGCTCGTTCCACCCGGGTCATGGCGTGGATCTGCGTGGGCGCCACGATCCTTGTCATCATCGCCTCAGGTGCTGCCGAGATCTTCCACGTCAATGCGGGACTCGGGTTAGTGCAGCGCCTCCAGCTCGCTACGCTATCGGCATGGCTGATCACATTCGGAAGGCAGCTATGGACCAGCTGGTCTACGTCGCGGGCCTCGGCAGGCCCGCCGCTGACGTGCAGCCGCTAGCAACGGCCCTGGGAGCGCGGCTCGTTGCAGCTTTTGGCGTGGACGACCCGCTCTTTGAGGATCTCGCCGCAGGGGCTGACCTCGTCGCGGCGGCAGCGGGAACGAGCCGCCCGGTGTTGATCGGTCATTCAATGGGGGCTTTCGTCGCCGAGTGCGCCGCCTACCGCCATCCTGCGGCCTTCAGCGCACTAGTGCTGCTCGATCCATCCATCGCCCGGCCACAGCGGGACGGATTGCCACCCGCCCTGCAAGAGGCCCTGCGCCAACTCCTTGTCGGAAAGTCGCGTTTCGTTAATGCAGCTCGTGACAACCTCAATTATCGCCGATTCGCGACGCTGACAGCTGCCGCGCGGCAGCGCTACGAGCTGTCGATACCGGCGCTCATCGTGACGGCGACACTCTGCCTGGAAAGTTCCTGGAGCCACCAGCACTCAGCGATGGCGAGCCAGCTGGGCGCGAGCCACATCGTGCGCGCGCCCGCCTCCCATCTATTGGCGACGAAACACTCGGATGATGTCGCCGCCATCATCCGCGCCTGGCAACGTTAACCGACGCGATGCAGCCAGCGAACCGGAGCACCGGCACCGGCGTAGCGGAAGGGTTCTAGTTCGTCATCCCACGCCTGACCAAGGGCGAGGTTGAGTTCGGCGCGCAGCGCACCTGCATCGGTGTGGGATTCCATCGCCGCGCGGATGCGGTCTTCCGGCACAAGCATGTTTCCAACCGAGTCGATGTGGGCGTGGAAAATGCCAAGGTCCGGTGTGTGCGACCAGCGTGATCCATCGACGCCAAGGGAGGCTTCCTCCGTGACTTCGTAGCGCAGATGCTCCCAGCCCCGAATAGCGGAGGCGAGCTGGGCGCCAGCGCCAACGGGTCCCACCCAGGAGTACTCGGCACGGAGCATCCCCGACAGGGCAGGCTGATCGGTCCATTGCATTTGAACGGGCATGTTTAAGACCGCACCGAGTGCCCACTCCACATGGGGAGCGAGGACTTTCGGTGCGGAATGCACGAAAACCACGCCGCGCGTTGGTGCGCTAGCCATGTTGACCTCCAGTTACTCGACAGGGCGTCTTCCCCAACGACCGCCAAGATACAGAGGTTATCTTCAGTATGGCACGAAACCGCGCCAGGCGGCTACATCGCGCGGATCGCGCGCATGGCCTTCTTTCGGTTAGCTCGATCTAACCGATCGATGTAGAGCATGCCATCGAGGTGATCGCATTCGTGTTGGATGCACCGAGCCATAAGCTCTTCCCCCTCGACGACGACCTTCTTGCCGTCCAGATCGGTTCCTTCCGCGCGCGCATACCAAGCGCGTTCCGTGGGGAACCACAGGCCGGGCACCGAAAGGCACCCCTCATCTCCGTCTTGGAATTCGTCGCTGGACATTTCCACGATGACGGGGTTGAGGATATAGCCTATTTCGCCATCGATATTCCATGAAAACGCTCGCAAGCTCACACCGATCTGGTTCGCCGCTAGCCCGGCTCGGCCATCGTCATCGACGGTTTGCAGGAGGTCCTCTACGAGGGCCTTCACACCGTCATCGATGGTCGTGACCGGATCGCACACGGTGCGCAAGACAGGGTCTCCGACGATGCGAATATCGCGATATGCCATGGCTAGTTGACATCCTTCATATCGTTAGCTGCGAGCCACGTGGCGGCTTCTTGCAGCGCGTCGTCTACAGACTTTCCGGCCGCGAGAGCGTCAAAGACTGCCAGGGCTGCGATGTCGTTAACGGGTGGGAAGTCATCGAGCCGGGACAGTTCGATTGCCAGGCCCTCGTCGGTGGGGGACATGACTGTCTGAAACCCGAGTCGAGCCGCGGCCTCGCACAGGAGGCCAGCTTCCTTGCTATCGCGAACGCGATCAATGCGCAGTGCCGCGCGGGAGAGGATTCGCATGGCCATCCTTTCGATTCGGGCTGTGACAAATAATAGCCGCGATCCGAAGCGGATCGCGGCATATTTGCTCCCGCGACTGGATTCGAACCAGTAACCGTCCGATTAACAGTCGGATGCTCTGCCGTTGAGCTACGCGGGAAGGTGCGGATACAGACTAACAGGTCAACGCGGGGCGGCAAAAACGAAAACGGGCTTAGGGGCCCCGCCCGACAGTGATGTCTACCACCAGTTAACCGGGCAGGCCGGCGGCTTCCCGCGCGGAGCGCTCGAGCTCATCGATAACCTCCCGATTCGCGGTGACCACCTCGGGCGAGCCGGCGACGATTGTTTGGGAGAACAACTGGCCATCTCGGCCGCGTCTAATGAGGATTTGGACCATTCCATCGTCACCGAATTCGCGTGTCCTGTCATGGACGATCGAAGCCTCGATTCGTTCCCGCACGGCGGTGGTGAAGGTGAACACGTTGTCGTTGAGGGTTTCAAAGACGAGATCCCCCCGTTCGGTGACGACCGGCGAGATGGTGAGGAGTCGAGAATCCCCGTTCCAGTGCGCGGAGCGGAAATCAGTCCAGGGCATTTCCTCGGTGCCCTCAGCGCTGGCGATCAGTAGTGCGCCGGGAGTGATCGCAAGCGCTCGAGAGTCGGCAAGTTCGATCGCCGTGGAACGGGCAGCGCGTGGCAGATACGCGGCGAGGGTGGCAGGGATTTTAGCGCGCGAAGTGAACATGACGTAACCGTAACCCGCTATCTGGAGATCCGACATATTCGACTCCCGCAGGGTTATGGTGAGGGTGTCCTACAGACCATAAAGAAGTGAGTCGCCATGTCATACCTATCGTTGCTCCAACGCCTGCCAGCGGAAGTACCAGACTGGGAACAGACGCTAGGAACCGGGCCGTTGTTGGGAATCGCCATCGGCGCGATCGCTTTGATCCTCGTGCTGATTATTGCTTTCCGCATCCACGCATTCGTCACATTGGTATTGGTCTCGCTCCTGACTGCGCTTGTTGCCGGAATCCCGGCGAGCGCCGTCGTGAAGGAAATGACGACTGGGTTTGGTGGCACGCTTGCTTCTGTTGCCCTCCTTGTGGCGTTAGGTGCCATGTTGGGGCGGCTCATTGAATCCTCGGGAGGCGCTCGGGTACTCGCTGAGGCAATGATCCGTACGTTTGGGGAGAAGCGAGCCCCCTTTGCGCTTGGTATCGCTTCTCTCATCATGGGCTTCCCGATCTTCTTTGATGCGGGTCTGATCGTCATGCTTCCGATCATCTTCGCGATCGCGCGACGGATGAATGAACCGGTCCTGCGCTACGGGTTCCCCGCGGCCGCCGCGTTCTCCGTGATGCACGTGTTCCTGCCCCCGCACCCGGGTCCGGTTGCGGCCTCGGAGTTCTTTAACGCCAACGTTGGCTACATCGTCATCGTCGGCCTGTTGATTGCCTTCCCACTGTGGTACGTCTCGGGTTACCTGTGGGGCCTTTACATCGGTAAGAAGTACCCCCTGCCGGTGCCGACACTGCTCGGTGAGCTCGACGAGGACCAGCCGAAGAATCCGCCGAGCGTTGGCACAATCATTGGGCTGCTGCTCGTTCCGCTGTTCTTGATCTTCCTCAACACCGGATTGTCCACCCTGGAGAAGACCGGCCACGTGGACGGCAGCCAGCTGTGGGTACAGGTCCTGAAGATGATCGGCGAAACCCCGATCGCGCTGCTCATCGCGCTACTGGTCGCGATGATCGTGCTGGGCTTCGCACGCGGCGAGGACAAGACGGCACTGGAAAAGCTGCTGGATTCGTCTCTCGGTCCGATCTGTTCGGTCGTTCTCATTACCGGTGCCGGTGGCATGTTCGGTGGCGTGCTGCGCGCCTCCGGCATCGGCGATGCGATGGCGGATTCCATGTCCGGCCTCGGATTGCCGCTGATCTTTGCGATCTACGTCGTTGCTGTCTTGTTGCGGCTCGCGCAGGGCTCGGCCACGGTCGCGCTCGTCACGACGGCGGGCCTGTTCGCCCCGGCGGTTGCGGCCGCAGCCGGCAACATGAACGAGATCCAGCTGGCGTGTTTGACCCTCGCTGCTGCGGCGGGTTCCGTCTTCTGCTCCCATGTCAACGACTCGGGCTTCTGGCTCGTCGGCCGACTTATGGGCATGGACGTCAAGACTACCCTGAAGACCTGGACCGTGCAGCAAGGCATCGAATCCGTTCTGGGATTCGTGCTCGTCTACGCGATCTACCTGGTCGCAGGAGCATTCTAGGAGTGAGCCATGGCTTCCTTTGACGTTTCCGAAAAGGACGCAGTCGTTCCGTTCATTGTGGCCCTGGACGTGGGCTCGTCAGGAACCCGCTGCTGTCTCTACGATGCGACCGGCACGCCGATTACCGGTCGGCGGCTCAAGGTTCCGCACGATTTCACGACCAAGTCAGACGGCGAAGTCTCGATCGATCCCGACCTTGTCGTAAGGGAAGTTGAAGAGCTTCTCGACACGGTTGTGGGCACTGATTTTGTTGGTCAGATTGGCGGCGTGGCGATCGATACTTTCGCCGCCAGCGTTCTCGGCGTCGATGAGGAGGATCGCGCGGTAACGACGTGCTTTACCTACGCCGACTCGCGCGGCGCGGAGTTCGTCGATCAGCTGCGCGGTGCGCTCGATGTCGACGCATCGCACGAACGGACCGGGGCCTTCCTGCACACCTCCTACGTTCCGGCGCGCCTTCGCTGGTGGCGAGATGCCACTGGGCAGGATCCGCGCCGAGTAGCGAAGTGGATGTCGCTGGGGGAGTACATCTATCTCCGGCTCCTTGGGAAAACCGTCGCAGGGACGGCGACCGCGTCGTGGACCGGAATGATCAACCGCCTCACCGGTCAGTGGGACGAATCGATGGTTCGCGCAGCTGGCATCGAGATCGAGCAGCTCAGCTCGATCGCCGATCCGGACGAACCATTAGTGGACGTCAACCCCGATACCGAGCGCTGGCCGGGGTTGCGCGATGTGGCGTGGTACCCCGTCATTGCCGATGGTCTCGCGTCCAATATTGGCCCGGTCCCACCCGGGGTCTCGGCCTGCGTCATGGGCGCCTCGACCTCGGGCGCGATGCGGGTGCTGTTGCCGAAACACCCGACCCAGGTTCCGGCTGGACTGTGGTGTTACCGGATTGATCGCAATCGCTCGCTGCTCGGTGGGGCAATTAACGACGCGGGCCGAGTACCGGCGTGGCTTGCGACGCTCCTGCAGCTGCCCGACCAAGAGGAAATCGATCGCTGGTGTCGCGCCGCTCCTGAGCCCGGCACCCCGCTCTTCCTGCCGTATCTGACGGGGGAGCGAGCAACCGGCTGGCGCGCGGACGCGCGTGGCGTGTTTGCTGGGCTTTTTGCTGGGCACACCGTGCGCGATATCTATCGCGGCAGCCTCGAGGGCCTCACCCAGGCCTATGGACGCGTTGCTCGCGAGCTCTTCGCGGTCGATCCCGCAATCGACCACGTCGTCGCAACTGGCGGCATGTCGCAAGGGCTGCCAGCGTGGCTGCACATGGTTGCCGATGCGTTTGGTAAGCCCGTCGTGCCTGCGACGTTCAAACGCTCGACACTTCGCGGCACTGCGCTCCTGGCGCTCGAGCATGCCGCTCCGGACGTGACTCCAGCAGAGCCACCCGTCGGTACCGCAATTCAACCCCGAGTGGAACATCGCGATTACTACCGGGCACAGGCGCTGGAATACGAACGGATCTATCGAGGAGTGATTGCGTAACGCGCGGCGAGGGCAGTTAGCCTGAAGCAAGGGAGAGGGGTAAGATCGGGGGACGGATTTTCACTTGCCCCTCCCGAGCGAAAGACGTCTTCCATGTCTCAAGCGACGCCACAGGCCTCAGCACGCCCGCTGCCTTCCAAAGCAGGAGTGTGGGTGTTCTGTGTTATCACCGCCCTCGCCGCAATCCTCGTCATCACCTCCGGACTGCTCTATCTCCAGGTCGTGAAAACCGACTTTGAACAGACCCGCTGGTTTACGCTGTGGGAATTTTTCAACGTCGACCTTGAATTTAACATCCCCACGTGGCTGGCATCGTCCATGTGGTTGGTGCTGGGAATTGTTGCGGCGGTTGTCGGAGTGGTGGCGCCGCGGCTGAAGTGGCTGTGGTTCATCTTTGCGGCGGTCGGCATCTACGCCTCCGCTGACGAGGCCGCGATGCTGCACGAACAGTTCTACCGGTTGGGTTCGATCCTCACGCCGTACCTGCCTTTCGACCCGTTCTACTACCGGTGGGTGATCGGCGGGATTGTCGTCGCAATCGGAGTGATTGCGGTGTTGCTGCCGCTCGTGTGGCGATTGCCGCTGCCCATCATGTTGATGCTCGTGGCGGCCGGAACGATCTTCCTCTTGGGTGCTGTCGTCATGGAGACCCTGGGTGGTCGAATGATCGAGTTTCATGGCAAGACGACGTGGCACACGATGCTGCTCATCCATATCGAAGAGTCCCTAGAGTTCCTAGGGGTCGCCCTTGCTATCTGGGCGGTCTTCGAGATGCTCATCGTCAAACGCACCGACGAAGGCCTCGCCATCGGGTTTCGCGGATATCGCTAGTGCCCCCGCCGGGGCTTGAACCCGGGACCGACGGATTATGAGTCCGCTGCTCTAACCGGCTGAGCTACAGGGGCCACGGACAACCTTACCGGCGCCGTGATGTTCTTAAAAACTACGCGCTGGTGATCACGAGCGCGACGTTGTGGCCGCCGAATCCGAACGCATTGTTGACGACCGCTCCCGCAGGAAGTTCGACTGGCTCGTTGCGCGTCACGTTGATCGGCAGATCCGGTTCGGGGTTGTCGAGGTTGATCGTTGGCGGGGCGACGCGGTGGTGGGCAGCCAGGACGGAGAACACCGCCTCCATGGCGCCGGCGCCACCCAGCAGGTGCCCAGTCATCGACTTCGTGCCGCTGACAATCGCATCCGGAGAGACCCGCGAGATTGCCGCAGCTTCGATGCCATCACCCAGGGGAGTCGAGGTCGCATGCGCATTGACATGCACAATGTCGCTGCCGCTGAGGTCGGCGTCAGCGAGGGCGAGGCGCATCGCGTGTTCTTGCCCGGCGCCCGTCGGGTCGGGCGGTGCGACGTCGAATGCGTCAGCACTCATCCCGGTTCCCGCGATGCTCGCATACACCTTCGCGCCGCGCGCTGCCGCATGCTCGGCAGATTCCAGGACAACGATGCCGGCACCTTCGCCCATGACGAAACCATCTCGGTCCACGTCGTAGGGACGAGACGCGGCCTGCGGATCGTCGTTTCGGGTGGAAAGTGCCATCATGCGGGCAAAGGCGGCGATCGGCATTGGATGGATGGCGGATTCGGTTCCGCCGGCGAGCACGATATCTGCGCGGCCATTACGAATCATCTCGACGCCCATCGCGATAGCCTCCGCGCCGGATGCACAGGCGGAGGTCGGAGCGTGTGCGCCAGCCTTGGCTCCAAGGCGCACGGAGATGATCGCGGCCGACGAGTTCGGCATGAGCATGGGCACGGTCATCGGCAGAACTCGCCGCGCGCCCTTGTCCTTCATCGTGTCCCAGGCATTGAGGGTTGTGTGGATGCCGCCAATGCCGGAGGCGACGGCGACACCAAATCGCTCGCCGTCGACCTCCGGGCTACCGGCATCTGCCCACGCCTCGTCGGCTGCCACAACGGCGAGTCGAGAAGACGGGTCCATCTTTCGAGCCTGGGGGCCAGGAAGCACCGTGGCTGGGTCGACGGCGGCGGTTCCGGCAAAACGCACGGGCAATTCGAACTGGTCAAGCCAGTCGGCCTCGAGGCTGCGGATTCCGGAGGTGCCTGCTAACAGAGCCTGCCAGGTTTCGGCGGTGGTGCCGGCTAGCGGGTTCGTCGTCCCAAGGCCGGTCACCACGACATCGCGTCGGGGTGTGGTCGTGTGGGCCATGATGCGTCCTATCCAGGTGGGGGTGCTTAGTTCTGGGCGCCTTCGATGAAGGACACCGCGTCGTTTACGGTCACGAGGTTTTGCAGTTCCTCGTCGGGAATGCGTACGTCGAACTTCTCTTCTGCGAAGGTGCAGATCGACATCATCGACAGCGAGTCGATGTCCAGGTCATCGGAGAAGGACTTGTCCAGCTGGACATCCTCCGTCGGAACACCCGTTTCTTCGTTGACGATTTCGGCGAGGCCAGCGAGGATCTCATCCTTGTTCAGTGCCATGGTTTCTCCTTGGTTTTTTCTAGATGGACCTGATGCCGTCAGGCGCGGTGCGGCAGGCGAATGACCTGCCCGGCGTAAACGAGCCCGGCTCCAAAACCAACCTGGAGGGCGAGCTCACCGCCACGTACTTCACTATCCCGGTACAGACGCTCGGTTGCCAGCGGGATTGAGGCCGCCGAGGTATTACCGGTATCGACGATGTCGCGCGCAATCACGACGTCGTCACGCAGACCAACGGACTTTGCCATTTGGTCGATGATTCGAATGTTTGCCTGGTGCGGAATGAAGACATCGATGTCCTCGGGAGCAAGACCCGCTGCCGTAACGATCTCCTTGGCCACTTCTGCCATCGAGAATGCGGCCCACTTAAAGACGGTGGGGCCTTCTTGCCGGAGAGTTGGCCACGACATATCCGAGCCATCACGGATGGTGAGCCACGAATGGGTCTGCCGAATGGCCTGGGCCTGGCCACCATCGGAGCCCCATACGGTGCGCGAGACGCCGGGGGAATCAGCGGGACCCAGGATAGCGGCACCCGCACCGTCACCGAGGATGAAGGAAATCGAGCGGTCGGTCGGATCGATGAAGTCCGAGAACTTCTCGGCGCCAATGACAAGGACGTGGGTGGCCTCGCCTGAGCGAATCAGGGAGTCGGCCATCGCGATTCCGTAGCAGTAGCCCGCGCAGGCCGCCGAGATATCGAAGGCAGCCGCAGGGGTCGCTCCAATGGCATCTGCAACGATCGCGGCGGCAGCCGGGGTCTGTTCGAAATGTGTCACAGTCGAGACGATGACGGTGTCGACATCGGAGCCCTGAAGGCCGGCTTTCGACAGCGCGTCCATCGCCGCAGCGGTTGCTAGGGAGACTGCCGTATCGGCTGCCGTCCCGTAGCGTCGCGTGACGATACCGGTGCGACGCCGAATCCATTCATCGGAGGAATCGATCGGCTCGACGATGTCATCATTTGGCACAATGCGTTCGCCGCGAACGGCTCCAAACGCGAGCACCTGCGAGCCGGCGCGGGTCTCAGCAATCGATAGTTGGCGGCTCATGCGTTGTCCTCCTGGCCTAAGAATCCGGGCAGATCGGCGACGTTGTCAGGCGCTAGGGCGAGCGTGGCGACCCCCTTGAGGTCACGGCGTGCTAGGCCCGCCAGCACACCCGCGGGAGCGAGTTCGATCGCGTGGGTGACGCCCTCGGAGATCAACTGCTCTTGGCACAGGTCCCAGCGCACCGGCGAGGTCATCTGCTGGACGATCCGCCACACGGCCTGGGAACCCGCGTGGAGTGCGGCGCCGTCATGGTTCGACAGGAGCGTGCAATTGGGATTGCTGACGACGAGATTCTCGACAGCATTGCGTACGGCCGGAACTGCGTCAGCCATGTAATGGGTGTGGAAGGCTCCAGCGACGGACAGGGGGATGAGTCGTGCACCACGCGGGAGGTTTTCACCAAGCGCGGTGATCGCTTCGGTGGAGCCGGCGGCGACGACCTGCGTTGAGCCATTGATGTTCGCGGGAGTGACGTCGTGGGCATCGAGAGCGGCCAGAACCTCGGGACGCTTGCCGCCGACAATGGCGGCCATCGTCGTCTCGTTCTCGGCGGCAGCCTGCGCCATCGCGCGGCCACGGATTGCTGCAAGTCGCACGGCATCGCCATCGGAGATGACGCCCGCGATGGCCAGCGCCGCGATCTCTCCAACGCTGTGGCCAGCCACAACCTGCGGGATCCGCGCCCCACGAGCCTGGGCGATCCGCCAGCTCAAAATAGACAGGGCGACAATCAGCGGCTGGGCGTTCTTTGTGTCGCGAAGGGTCTCGTCATCGGCATGCGAACCGAGCTCGACAAGGTCGAGGTCGGCAGCCTGCGACCATGCCTCGATGTGCGAGGCGGCGGTGAAATCCGACTCGTCGGCAAACTCTAGCCACTGGGTGAGCATGCCGGGTCGTTGCGAACCCTGGCCAGGACATAAAACTGCGAGCACTGCTCCACCTTCCCAGGTTTCGTTTCATCTGCCGCCTGTGTGGGCCACCAAGTCGACCCACCTCGTTTGTGGATGGTCTACAAAGCGGCAGTTCCTGGCAGCGTCCCGCCGCTCAGTCGGCCCACAGTGAGCGCAATCTGCAGAATCTGGCCCTCACGAGCCTCGGTCGGATCCCACCCGATGACCTGCGCAATGCGGCGCAGGCGATAGCGAACCGTGTTGGGGTGGACGTAGAGGTCACGCGCGGCCGCTTCCAGGGAGCGTCCCTGGCCGAGATATGAATCCAGGGTCTCAACGAGCACAGGGCCGGCGCTGACGAGCGGAATATAGATCTCGTCGATCAGTGTGTTGCGGGCGAGCTGATCGCCATCAAGGACTCGCTCCGGGAGCAGGTCGTCTGCCTGCATAATTCGAGCGGGCGCTGATAGTGCTCGAATCACTTGGTGAGCGGCGATGGCGGCACGTGCGGAGGTGCCAGCCTTGACGATGTCGTCGACGCTCGGGCCAATGATGATGGTGCCGTCACCGAAGTGGTGCTCGATGAGAGATGCAATCTTGCTTGGATTCTCATCCGCGCCGAGGACAGCAATGATCCGGTCACCCTGAATCCCGACGAGGGCATCCGAGGTCGCGCGCAGACACGCCTCCCGGAGTTCCGCCGTTGTCGATTCGGTGAGTTGATGCGGCGCCGGTCCGACGATGACGAACGTGCGGTTTCGGCCTTTCCACCCGACCGTAGCGACACGTGAGCGCATCACCGCCGGGGAAGTGCCGCGCACAATGGCATCGATCGCGGCAGCTTCCAACCGTGCATCCCATTGGCCCCTGGACTCAGCGGCGCGCGCATAGATACCGGCGGCAGAGAATGCCACTTCACGCGAATAGATGAGGGCAGCCTCGTACAGATCTCGCCGGTAATCCGGTGCGACGTGCTGCTGGCTGTGCTCCTCGACGACTTCGGCAATGAGTCGAACAACCTGCAAGGTGCGCTGCAGGGAGATCGTACGGGTGAGCTCTGGGGGAGCGACGCGGAAAATATCCTGTGGCCGCGCCGCATCGTCCTCGAGCTGCATCCAGGCCACGAATCGGTTGATGCCTTCATGAGCGACGAGTCCCAGCCACGACCTATCTTCACTCGACAGATCACGCCACCACTGCAGATCGCGTTCCATTCGCGCTACCGCCGTGAGCTTGAGTTCATCGGAGCCCTTGCGAAGCGCCGAAATGACGTGCTCGGGCAGATCCGTTGGCGCGCGAGAAGGAAGTGTCGTCATGGCGGGAAGCATACCGCCTCACGGGAACCTCAGGCAGACGTGCCATGCTCTGTGGCCCAGTGAATCCTACGGATTAACCTACTGGTGCGCTGATACCCTAGCGCGCGATAGTGTGAGAGCAGAACGCTGCTATGCCGGAGGAAGAAATGCACGACGAGGATGAAGCGATGGTTCACGAAGCCATCGAAACCAATCCCACACTCAAAGAGACGCTCGAATCTGATGTGCCAGTAGACGCTTCGAGCCCTGAGGACTCCGAACCGGCTGACCTTCCCGGCGCGGTCTCTCGCCCCGTTCAGGAAGCAGAAAACCCGCTTGAAGAGGGACTGCGCCAGGCGGAAGAGGCACTGCGCCAGCGGCTGCTCGATGATCCCAATGACCAGCAGGCCTTTGCCACCTTGGCGCGACTCGTCTCGGTGGGCGCGAGGTATGAGGAAATGCCCGATCCGTTGACGGCCGATGAACTTCCTGCCGACCAGCGCGAACGCATCAACACTGCCGTTTGGGCCCTTGCCGATGAATACGTCGGCAACTCGCGCGCGTGGTACCCGCTGATCCAGCTGGCTCGCCTCTCGCTGAATGAGGACCGAGAAAGCGCCATTCGGCGACTGAAGACCGCCTGCGAACGCGAGGACACCGGCGTAGCGCTCTTCGAATCGCTGCAAATGCTACGTCGCGCCAATCTGCCGGGCGAGGCAGTCCAGTTGGGTGTCGGAAACTGGGACCCGACCACGCACGTCACGGATGCCGGTCGCCAGCTGGTCCGCGCCGCCTGTGAGGCCGGTCGCCCTGCCGAGGCCGAACGGTTGCTGAAATCGCTGCGGGATGCCAGCGATGAGTCGGAGGACTTTACCGATCTCGATGTGGCGATTCAAGACGCCTACGCGGCGCGAGGTTAAGCGACTCATCACCGCCCTTGCTTGAGGGAGCCGAGTTCGTAATAACGAATGCTGAACTGGGGCGGTAACATCCTGCACATTCGTGCAAACAGGTAGACATCGGTCGAACACTCGTCGGTACTATGCAGCCCACTGCTGTGAGGTGTTAGCCTCGAAGTGGTTATCAAGGGAGATGCTGCATGAGTTCGTCTATGACATCGCACAAACGTGCGTTGCCTCGTCAGACTGATAGTTCGACAATCAAGGTCCGCGATGGACGAATCATGGTTGCGGCGCGCCCACAGACGGGACCGCAGTCATGGCTCCTGAAACTTGCCGCAGCGCTGACCGGAGCAATTCTTGCGGCCTTCGTGGCGATCCATATGGTCGGCAACATCAAAGCGTATTTTGGGCCCGCGCATTTCAATGACTATGCGCACTGGTTGCGCGTTGCGGGCGAGCCGCTACTGCCGGAGATGGGCTTGCTGTGGGCCTTTCGCGTGGTCCTGCTGATTTCGATCATCATCCATATCGCTGCGACACTAGCGCTGACGTTCCGTTCGAGGTCCGCTCGGGGACCACATCGCGCGCGCGGCCTCAGGGCTGAGTCATGGGTCTCGCGAACGATGCTTATCACCGGGATCGCACTGCTCGGTTTCATCATCATTCACATTCTGGATCTCACAACCGGGCACCTTAACGGTGCTTTCCAGGCGCCGACGCATACCAGTTCGTTTGCCTACGAAAACCTCATCGCGTCATTCTCCCGGCCACTGTTTTCGCTGCTCTATCTCATTGCGATGGGGGCGCTTGCCGTGCACCTTATTCACGGCCTGTGGCTGCTGGCGACCGACTTTGCTGTGACCGGTCCCCGGACGCGACGAGTGTGGAAGGTGATCGCATATGCGGCCGGAATCGTCATCGCGCTCGTCAATATTAGTGTGCCGATCGCGGTGCTGACGGGAGTGCTGTCATGAACGAGAAGACGGAATCATCACCCCTCGACATTGAGGTGGGAACGACCCTGTCAGCGCACAGTCCTGACGGGGATCCCGCAACTGCGTGGCAGCGGGCGAAGGACAGCTATCGGTTAGTCTCCGCGCTCAATCGCCGAAAGTTCTCGATCGTTGTCATCGGTACGGGGCTTGCCGGCGCGGGAGCCGCGGCAGCATTAGCCGATCTGGGATACCAGGTCACGGCAGTGACCTATCACGATGCGCCGCGGCGGGCGCACTCGGTTGCTGCTCAAGGCGGGATCAATGCCGCGCGAGGCCGCAAAGTCGACAATGACTCTCTTGGCCGCTTCGTCAAAGACACCGTTAAAGGTGGTGACTACCGCGGTCGCGAACGTGAGGTCTTTCGGCTAGCTGAAGAGTCGGCCCGAGTTATCGACCACATGAATGCGCTCGGGGCTCCTTTTGCCCGAGAATATGGCGGTTCGCTTGACACACGATCCTTTGGAGGCGTGCAGGTCTCACGGACGTACTACACCCGAGGGCAGACCGGTCAACAACTGCAAATAGCGGGTGCCGCAGCGCTCGGACAGCAGGTTGCTCGCGGTGCGCTCCGGTTACTTGTCCGTCACGAGATGGTAGATCTCATCGTGAAAGACGGTCGTGCCCAGGGAGTCATCGTTCGGAATCTTCTCACGGGTGAATTGCAGCCAATTACCGCCCACGCTGTCGTGCTGGCGACCGGCGGGTACGGCAATATTTATTACCATTCCACCCTGGCCAAGAACTCCAACGCCTCGGCGTCATGGCGCGCCCACCGCCGCGGCGCATACCTCGCGATGCCGTCATTCATCCAGTTCCATCCGACAGCCCTACCCATCTCGACGCACTGGCAATCGAAATCGATTCTCATGAGTGAATCGCTTCGAAACGATGGACGGATCTGGGTACCGAAAACTGCGGGCGATACCCGGGAGCCAAACGACATACCCGAAGATGAGCGCGACTATTACTTGGAGCGGAGATACCCCGCATTTGGGAACCTCACACCGCGAGATGTTGCCTCCCGTGCTGCGCGCGAACGAATTGATGCCGGCCATGGAGTGGGTCCGCTTAAGAACTCGGTCTACCTCGATTTCCGGGACGCACTGCAGCGTTACGGCAAGGAGACGATTAGCGCCCGATACGGGAACCTCTTCCACATGTATGAAGATGCCACCGGTGAAAACCCGTATGAGGTGCCGATGAGGATCGCTCCGGGAGCCCATTTCACCATGGGAGGACTCTGGGCCGACTACCAGCTCATGACTTCAATACCCGGACTGTTTGTCGCGGGTGAAGCCGGATCGAGCTATCACGGTGCCAACCGACTAGGTGCAAACTCCCTGCTGTCCGCCTGCGTGGATGGCTGGTTCACGATTCCATTTACCGTGCCGAACTACCTGGCCGACCACCTCGGGACGGAACCATTGCATGAGGATGACGAAGTCGTCCAGAAAACCCTGAACGACGCCTATGAACGCTTTGATCGTCTCCTCAATATCGGTGGGACCAAGCCCCCGCGGTCATTCCACCGAGCTTTGGGAGAGATCCTTTACCGCGGGTGCGGAGTGAGTCGAGACCGAGAGGGACTCACCGACGCAATCGCTCAGATTCGAACGCTGCGAGAGAACTTCTATCAGGACTTGAGGATCGCTGGATCAGCTAGCCGCATTAACCAGGAGCTCGAGTACGCCGGGCGGGTTGAAGACTACCTTCAACTTGCGGAAGTGATGTGTGTCGATGCGCTGGATCGAAAAGAGTCCTGCGGCGCCCATTTCCGCATGGAGTATCAGCATGACGATGGCGAAGCGAAGCGCGACGACGAAAACTGGGCTCTCATCTCGGCGTGGCAAACAGGGAATTGGGAGGGCACCGCGAGCTTCACTCGCCACGTGGAGCCGCTGGAATTTGCCGCCGTGCCACTGCAAGTGAGGGATTACCGATGAAACTCATCGTGAAAGTTTGGCGACAAGAGGGCCCCGAGGCCGCGGGTCAGTTCGAAAGCTACGAGGTCAATGACCTCGAACCGTCGATGTCGATCCTTGAGCTTCTCGACAAGATGAATGATGACATCGTCATGGCGGGAGGCGATCCTGTCGTGTTCGAATCGGACTGCCGTGAGGGGATTTGCGGAGCCTGCGGGATCACGATCGATCGCCGTGCCCATGGCCCCGTACCGCGGACCCCCGCCTGCCACCAACGCCTCGCATCGTTTGACGACGGCCAGACGATCACCCTGGAACCATTTCGCTCCGCTGCCTATCCCGTCATCGCCGATCTCATGGTTGAACGCGGCTACCTCACCGATGTTCTCAATGTCGGTGGCGCACCCAGTGTCGCTCCGGGAACTGCGCCAGACGCAGACAGCGACCGCATCACGCACGAAGATTCGGAACGCGCACTCGATTTTGCTGCGTGTATCGGGTGCGGTGCCTGCGTTGCCGCATGCCCCAACGGTTCCGCCAATCTTTACGTCGGCGCCAAACTTGCCCACCTGTCCCTACTACCGATTCCCGCGAGCGAGCGAGGACGCAGAGCTCGCGAGATGATCGCCGAAATGGATCAACATTTTGGCCCATGCTCCCTGCACGGGGAGTGTGCCGAAGTTTGCCCGGCGGATATTCCGCTTCTCGCGGTAAGTTACGTGAATCGCGAGCGGCTGCGTGCAGCAGTCCGGCAACACGATGATTAGAAGACACCTGTCAATGACGACACGAGAGAGTTCACCACACATGACCACACGGATCGAAGAAGATCTGCTCGGTACCCGCGAAGTTCCCAGCGACGCCTATTACGGGATCCACACCCTCAGGGCGATCGAGAACTTCCCTATCTCCGGACGCCTCGTCCAAAGCGTGCCAGAGTTCGTGCGCGCGATGGCACAGGTCAAGAAGGCCTCAGCGCTGGCAAACAAAGAGCTGGGCGCACTGCCCTATGACATCGCGGACGCGATCATCGCGGGCTGTGACCAGCTGCTTGAGCACGACCGCTGCCTCGACCAATTTCCCATCGACCTGTTCCAAGGTGGCGCTGGCACCAGCGTCAACATGAACACGAACGAAGTCATCGCCAACCTTGCCTTGGAACACCTCGGCTATGACAAAGGTCGTTACGACATCATCAACCCGAACGATCACGTCAACAAGTCGCAGTCGACGAACGATGCGTATCCAACCGGGCTGCGGCTCGCCATGTACGGCATGGTGCATGACCTCATGGGCCATATCCATGAGCTCGCCAACTCCTTCTTGGACAAATCGAAAGAGTTTGAGCGGGTGTTGAAGATGGGGCGCACCCAGCTCCAGGACGCTGTCCCTATGACCTTGGGGCAGGAGTTCAAGGGGTTTGCCACAAACCTGGAAGAAGAGCTCGTTACACTGGAGCGCTGCTCCAGCTACCTTCTCGGTGTCAACCTCGGAGCGACGGCGATCGGTACAGGGTTGAACACGCCCGATGGCTACGCGCACGTGGCAGCCGAGAAGCTATCGGAGGTTACGGGATTGCCGATCACCTCGGCGCCCGATCTTGTGGAGGCCACCAGCGATAACGGCGACTACGTCCTCGTCCATGCGTGCTTGAAGCGGCTAGCTCACAAGCTGTCGAAGATCTCTAACGACCTTCGCCTCCTGTCCTCCGGCCCTAGGGCGGGCCTAAACGAGATCAATCTCCCGGAGATGCAAGCCGGTTCCTCCATCATGCCGGCCAAGGTCAACCCGGTGATCCCGGAGGTCGTCAACCAGGTGTGCTTCAAGGTGATCGGCAACGACACGACGGTCACCATGGCGGCCGAGGCGGGCCAGCTCCAGCTCAACGTCATGGAACCCGCGATGGCAGAAGCGATGTTTGAGTCGCTTCGGCTCCTTTCCGCAGCGAGTGACACACTGCGGGAGCGCTGCGTCGACGGCATCACGGCCAATGAGGACAAGTGCCGTGCCTACGTCGAACAATCGATCGGTATCGTCACCTATCTCAACCCCATCATCGGACACCACAATGGTGACCGCGTTGGTCGAGAGTGCGCGAAGACCGGCAAGTCGGTGAAGGAGGTTGTCGTGGAGATGGGCCTGCTCACCGAGGAGCAAGTTGATGAGATTCTCACGACAGAGGCCTTCATGAAGCCGAAATACACCGGCAAGATCTACGCGCCTGACGAGCGCGGCTTGCCGACGACCTAACCACCACATCCGCGGTAGCGGGCCCCAGCCCCTGAGCAATGACGCTCAGCGGGCCGACCCGTCGCCGATTTCACCACTGACCACGTGAGGATTCACTGTCATGATTTGGGTACACCTACTCATTGTTTTGGCTGCCATTTTTCTGGGTGCCAGGTACGGCTCGATCGCGATCGGCGCTGCCGGTGGCCTGGGAGTCATCCTGCTTGGCGCCACGGGGGCGCCCGTTTCCCGAGAAGACATTCCCTTCGACGTCATCGGCATCATCATGTCGGTGATCGCCGCGATTGCCGCGATGCAAGCTGCCGGCGGCATGGACTGGCTCGTCGCGCTCACCGACCGCCTGTTGCGAAAGAAACCGAAGCGCATCACGCTGCTCGCGCCGATAGTCACCTATCTGTTGACGTTGTTCGCAGGAACGGGGCATACCGCATTTGCGGCGTTGCCCGTCATTACCGAGGTAGCGAAGGAGAACGACATTCGCCCCTCGCGGCCGTTATCGATTGCTGTCGTCGCCTCACAGATGGCCATTACCGCGAGCCCAATATCGGCGGCCGTCGTCTTCATGGCCTCGGTTGTCGAGCCATTGGGGGTGGGATACCTAACCCTGCTCGCCATCGCGATTCCGTCGACGTTCTTGGCTACGGTTGCCACAAGCTTTCTGGCGAATATGCTCGGCAAACCGTTGAGTTCGGATCCGGTCTACCTTGAGCGTAAGGAACAGGGTCTCATCGAGCTGCGGGGAGCACACGAGTACGAGGAACGCCCGGGGGCTAAGCGCTCGGTGCTCATCTTCCTCATCGCGATCATCGCTGTGGTGACCTATGCGGCGCTCATTTCGGAAAACCTCAACATCATTTCCGATCCGACGCTGCCTCGGACCGAGGCGATCATGTCGATCATGCTCGCAGCGGCGATGGCTATCACGGTCCTGTGCCGCATCGATCCGTCCGAGATCCTTGGAATGCAGACCTTCCGTTCCGGCATGTCAGCGTGCGTCTGTGTCCTTGGGGTGGCGTGGCTCGGAACGACGTTCGTCTCCACCCACATGGAGGCCATTACTGCCTTCGCCGGCTCGGCCCTAACGGCCTATCCCTGGTTGCTTGCCGTCGTGCTGTTCTTCGCAGCGGCGCTGCTCTACTCCCAGGCCGCGACCACCAAGGCGCTTATGCCAACGGCAATTGCACTCGGCGCGAGCCCGATCGCGGCGATCGCGGCCTTCCCTGCGGTCTCGGCGCTGTTCGTCCTACCGACGTATCCGACGTTGCTGGCTGCCGTCGAGATGGACGATACCGGCTCTACCCGCGTTGGACGCGCGATCTTCAATCACCCGTTCATGATTCCGGGCATCGTCAATATTGCCTTGGCCGTCGGACTCGGTTTCCTCTTCGGCTCGCTTATGCTCTGAGCGCGTGATCGGAAAGGATCTCAGCGGCTTCATCCACGGAATCCACTAGGAAGATGGAAGAGGCCGCTGGGCCTGACGATACGACGGCATACAGCAGCGGCCAGGCGGGCAGGACTCGGGTCCAGTAGTCACGGTCGATGAGGACCATCGGGGCTACGGCCTCGGGCGGCGAATAGTGGTTTTCGCACGCGTCCTGGAAGATCTCCTGGACAGTGCCGGCGTGGCCTGGCAGGAACGCGATTCCGGTGTCACAGATCTCGAGCAGGATTGACTCGCGCAGGGCATTGGTGAAGTACTTCGCGGTATGGGTAGCAAACAGGTTGGGCGGCTCATGGCCATAGAACCAGGTCGGAATGCCAAGACTTGGCGTGCCCTCATAGTCGCGAATGAGGTCGAACGCGACGCGCGCCCAGGCCGTGGCATCGGGCACGAAGCTTGGCACGCTCGCCAAGGACTCCAGCGCACTGTGCAGGCGGGTGCCGTCGGCGGTGAAGAATGCGCCGAGATTAACGGCCTCCATTGCGCCCGGACCGCCGCCGGTGGCGACAGTGAGGCCTTGCCGGGCGAGGACCTGGCCGAATCGGGCTGCTTTCGCGTACTGATCGGAGCCGCGCTGCAATGCATGGCCGCCCATGACCCCGGCGATATGGGGTGCAAAGACCCCGCGACTGCGGATATCGGCCAGGGCATCGGAGATACCGTGATCGTGCAGCGCTGTCGCGAGCGTGACTCGAACGTCTCCGCGGGTGTCTTGGCGCTTGGTCCACGCATAAACTTGCGCATCGAAAGTAGCCTCGTAGCCGCCCTCGTCTAGCCCGGCGTAGAGCTGTTGCGGGGTGTAGAGGCTCGCCCGGTACATGTTGAAAGGGATATCGCGGATCCGCGGGAAAACGAGGCCACCGCGAGCGCGCAGGGATTCTTCGTCCGCCTTAGTGAGTGCGCAGCCAAGGAAGAGCGCACCCGTCGGGTCAAGTGCGCGCAATTCTGCGGAGCGTTCGCGTAGATCGACTCCTTGGATGTGCCATCCCGACATTTTCTTGGCTCCTCGAGCAACGAGTTCATCGAACTTCTCGAGGATTTCGATATCGGTGGCGCGTGGCTGGCGGGAGTAGAGCGACTGGGACATGGTGGCCTTTCGATGCGGCAAGCGGCCTGCAGACCGTGAGGTCAGCAGGCCGCTGTGCGCTAGGGGCGCGCTTTACGCGTCGCCGCCAACGTTGCCGGATTCGCCGGCGTTGACGTTAAACAGGTCGTACTTCTCGATGGCCTGGCGGGCGGCATCACCGTCCACCTGACCGGACTTGCCCAGCGCCTGCAGGGCGCGCGCCACCATCGAGTGCGAGTCGATGAAGAAGTGACGACGTGCAGCGGCGCGGGTATCGGAGAAGCCGAAACCGTCGGCACCAAGGACGTAGTAGTCGCCCGGTACCCACGCACGAATCTGATCGGGCAGCATGTGGTCGTAATCGCTCGTGGCGATGAAGGGACCTTCACTGTCAGACAGCTTGGCGGTGACGTAGGGCGTCCAGGCGTCCTCCTCGGGGTGCAGGAAGTTGTGCTGCTCGGCTGCGATCGCGTCGCGGCGCAGCTCATTCCAGCTCGTGACGGACCATACAGCCGCGTCGACTCCCCAGTCCTCGGCGAGGATTTCCTTGGCATGCATCGCCCACGGCACACCAACGCCGGAAGCCAGCAGCTGGACCTTGGGGCCGTTGCCGGAATGGTCAGCGATGCGGTGGATGCCCTTGATGATGCCGTCGACGTCAACATCGTCCGGCTCGGCAGGCTGCTGGTACGGCTCGTTGTACACCGTGAGGTAGTACATGACGTTCGGGTCGCGATCGTCCTTGCCGTACATCCGCTGCAGACCGTCGCGCACAATGTGGCGGATCTCGTAGGCGTATGCCGGGTCGTAGTGGACCATGGCTTCGTTGGTCGCAGCGAGGATGGGGGAGTGCCCATCCATGTGCTGGGTGCCTTCACCGGCGAGGGTCGTCTTGCCGGCGGTCGCACCGATGATGAAGCCACGGGCAAGCTGGTCACCTGCCGCCCAGAACTGATCACCAGTGCGCTGGAAGCCGAACATCGAGTAGAAGATGTACACCGGGATGAGCGGTTCACCCTGCGTGGCATAGGAGGTTCCGACGACCTGGAACGCCGCGGCGGAACCGGCCTCGTTGATTCCAGTGTGCAGGATCTGGCCCTGCTCGGACTCCTTGTAGCTCAGCATGAGGTCGTGATCGACCGCGGTGTAGTTCTGTCCGTGAACGTTGAAAATCTTCGCTGTGGGGAAGATTGAATCCAGGCCGAACGTGCGTGCTTCGTCGGGGATGATCGGAACGATACGTCGTCCGATCTCCTTATCCTTCATGAGCTCCTTCAGGAGCCGGACAAATCCCATCGTCGTCGCCACATTCTGCTTGCCCGAGCCCTTGGCCAGGATCTCGAACGGCTTGTCACCCGGCAAGGTGAGCTCCGTAGACTTCGGGGCCTTGCGCTCCGGAATGAAGCCGCCGAGGGCGCGGCGCCGCTCCAGCATGTACTGCAGCGCCGGATCGTCATCCGATGGGCGGTAGTACGGGGGTGTGAAGGGGTTTTCCTCAATCTGCTCGTCAGTCACCGGGATGTTGAGAAGATCGCGCAGGGCCTTGAGGTCCTTAATCTTCATGTTCTTCATCTGGTGGGTGGCGTTACGACCGGCGAACGAGGGACCCAGACCGTAGCCC
Organism: Bowdeniella nasicola; assembly: GCF_900107735.1. Lineage (GTDB taxonomy): Bacteria > Actinomycetota > Actinomycetes > Actinomycetales > Actinomycetaceae > Bowdeniella > Bowdeniella massiliensis. The sequence goes on from NZ_FNQV01000002.1 coordinate 76,407, forward strand.
TTAATGGTGTGGGCGAGGATGACGGTCGGCTGGCCGGTGTGTTCAACGGCAGCCTTGTAGGCGGCGTAGACCTTCCGGTAGTCGTGGCCGCCACGCTTCAGCGCCCAAATCTGCTCATCGGTCCAGTTCGCGACCAGGGCCTTGGTCCGCGGGTCGCGGCCGAAGAAGTGCTCGCGCACATAAGCGCCGTCGTTGGCCTTGAAGGTCTGGTAATCGCCGTCGACTGTGTTGTTCATGAGGTGGACAAGCGCGCGATCCTTATCAGCGTTAAGCAGGGTGTCCCACTCGCGGCCCCAAATGACCTTGATGACGTTCCAGCCGGCGCCGCGGAAGAAGGATTCAAGTTCCTGGATGATCTTGCCGTTGCCACGCACCGGGCCATCGAGGCGCTGCAGGTTGCAGTTGACGACGAATGTGAGGTTGTCGAGCTGCTGTTGGCCGGCAAGCTGCAGCATGCCGCGCGATTCTGGCTCGTCCATTTCGCCGTCGCCAAGGAACGCCCACACGTGCTGTTCGCTCGTGTCCTTGATGCCTCGCTCGTGCATGTAGCGATTGACCCAGGCGTTGTAAATCGCCTGCGCGGGTCCAAGACCCATGGAGACCGTCGGGAATTCCCAGAAATCTTCCATCCGGCGCGGGTGCGGGTAACTTGGCAGGCCTCGCCCACCAGCTGGCCGGGAGTATTCCTGGCGGAACCCGTCCATGTCTGCTTCGGACAGTCGACCTTCGACAAAAGCACGTGCGTAATTGCCGGGAGCCGCGTGGCCCTGGAAGTAGACCTGGTCGCCGCCTCCGGGGTGGTTCTTGCCACGGAAGAAGTGGTTAAAGCCCACCTCATAAAGTGTCGCGATCGAGGCGTAGGTGGAGATATGGCCACCGACTCCAACGCCCTCGCGCTGTGCGCGGGTCACCATCACGGCGGCATTCCATCGTAGCCACCGGCGATAGGTGCGCTCCATGGCTTCATCGCCGGGGAAGTAGGGCTCTTCGTGAACACCAATGGTGTTGACGTAAGGGGTGTTGAGCGACGAGGGGATGGTGACGTTGCGCTCGCGAGCGCGCTTCAGCATCGATAGCAGAACATAGCGTGCGCGAGGACCACCCCGATCGTCGATGAGTGCGTCGAGCGAATCAAGCCATTCTTCGGTTTCTTCCGAATCGATGTCACCGATTTGGCTCAGTAGCCCGTTAATTAGCGGTTGGGACTCATCACGTAGCGGCACGGAGAACCTCGCTCTCGTCTTCGTTTGTCGTCGTTTCGCGCGTCTGCGCGCGTTGACCGGATGTCACTCCATTGTCCGACAGAACCGGGACTTTTGTCATGTTTGCTCGATCACCGTGGCGAACGCCACCGAGTCTCGCTACTGTAGGGGCATGCTCAACGCAACATCCGCGGCGAGCCTCGAAAATGATAGGAGTGCATCAGTGCCTACCAGCACTGAATCCGAGGCAGCGCGTAAGTTCGGATTCACCCACGGTCAAGTCATCCAGGAGTTTTACTACGACGAGGACGTCGATATGGCGCTCCGCGAATCGATAGAGGCTCTTACGGGCGAAGAACTCGCCGATGAAGAATTCTCAGACACTACCGATGCCGCCATGATTTGGTGGCGCTCGGAGGACGCCGACGAAGACGATCTCGTCGACCTCCTCATGGATGCATCGGCCAACCTCGATGATGGCGGCGATATTTGGGTCATGACCCCGAAGGCAGGCCGGTCCGGTCACGTCGCGGTGGCAGACGTTGAAGATGCCGCGACGACAGCTGGCATGCATGCGTCGGCAAGTGTCGACGCCGCTAAGGACTGGATCGCGATGCGATTAGTCGTGCGAGCCCCAGGCGTGTAAAGTTTCCCTTCGTAGCCGGCACGGTTGTGTCGGTCCGGGCCTGTAGCTCAGTTGGTTAGAGTAGCTGGTTTACACCCAGTTGGTCGGGGGTTCGAGTCCCTCCGGGCCCACTTTTCGGAACACAGTTCCATGTCTGCCTCGCGTCGCGTTTGTATCTTCGGTGAGTCTCGGTCTTGGATCGTGCTTGCCTTTTCCACGTGCTTGAAGTTCCCACGAGCCAAACCCACGACCATGTTCGTGGTGCCGCCGATGACCGAACTGAAACAGATGCAGCCTCTGCTTGTTTTCATTGGGGCCAATGTTTAGCCGTAACGTGAAGACGGTGAATACTTAGTCAAGTGGTCATCGTTACCGGCTACACGTGATCGTCCGATACGATGACCGCGACGAATTGACCGTCCACGGAAGGACCCTCGTGCATCGATTGATACGCGTGCTGTTCGCAGCCTTGTGCGCCTTGGCTCTGACGTCTGGCATCGCTGCTGGGGCGACAGCGCAGCCATTACGCACGTACGAGACGTCCGTAAGGGGCCTCCCAGCTGCCAATGGCAACCCCGGTGACGATGTCATTGATCACCTCGACGTCGAAATCCAGCTCAACAGTAGTGGTGATGCCAATATCCGGGAGACGTACCGGTGGGATTTCGGCCAGCGCCGGGGACTTGGGTTCTACCGAACCCTTGTCACGAAAATGGGTTACTCGCCAGATCCGGACAAGATCCGCGTCTATGAGGTCAGTGGCGAGCACGTGAGCTCAGCGTCGGGAGCGCCGGCTGGCGTCTGGCGTGAAAGCGAGTCTCGAGGTCTGCTGAAGCTCTCGATCGGAGCCCCCGATGGGTCCGACGATCGAGTTACCGGAATTCAAACCTACACTTTGACATACCAGGTCAAAGGAGCGATCAACGCGATCAAAGAAGGAGATAACGCGGGTCTGGAGGAGTTCTACTGGAACATCTTCGACAATCTTGACGTGCCGGCACGTTCGATCGACGTCACGGTGTCGGGTCCCGCGGAAGTCAAGGATATCTCCTGTTTTGTCGGTCCTTCAGGATCTGATACCCCCTGTAACTCCTACAATTCCTCGTTGAATCGGTCGACCTACAGTTTTTCTGACGTTCAGAAGCGCGATGCTGTAACCATCATGGCCGCATTCCCCTCCGGCACTTTTGCCTCAACGGCTCCAATCCTGGTCGACGCTCCACCTGATCGATCGCGGCAGTTTACGAGCATGTTGTCCATGATTGCTGGAGTGCTTGCCGCTGTCGTGGGTGTCGTCGTTGCGGGCAGCTTTGGGCTGCGGAGGATTCATCGCCGCCGAGAGCGCGATGAGGCGTGGATGGGAGTAACCCCCGGTGTCATCTCTCCAGGAGCGCCGGTTGGGCCTGCAGAGGAAACTCCAATCGCCGTTCGTTTCACACCGCCCGAGAATTTAACTCCAGCCGAAACTGTCGTTCTCATGAATAAAGCCCGGACCGATAAGAGTCTCGGTGTCATGTTGGTCGATCTCGCGATCAAGGGATACCTGTGGGTCTCTGAGGTTTCGTGGACTACCCTCTCAGGGAAGAAACCCAACGATTGGGCGCTCACGCTCACCGACCAGGTGCCGGAAGGACTCGCAAGCTACGAAAACCGAACGCTGTCAGCGCTGCGCGTATTCGCAAACCCTAGCGAGCACGGTCCGCAAGTCTATATATCCCGTCTGAAACGAAAGTTTCATACCTCAGCCGCAATGATTGACCACGATCTTATGAGAGAGGTCGAGCGCAAACAGCTGTTCAAGTCTCAACCGAAGAAGCGCTCAAAATCGTCAGCGGGAATGATTTTTTTCCTCATTGTTTTGGGTTTCTTCATGCTGAATATGCTCGGGACCGGCGTGTCAATCACCGCGGCTACGCAGAGGTTCAGCGTGATGTCGTGGCTGCCCTTCGCCGTGGTCTTGGTCATCTTCTGCTCGATCATGATCTCCGCCTTTGGTTCAGGGAAGAAGACAGCTCGTACGGCCTACGGCCACGCATTGTTCAAGCAAGCTGAAGGGTTCAAAGAATACCTCGAGACGGCAGAGGCCGACCAGATCATTCACGAATCGAAGCAGGCCGAGTTTTCCCGCTGGCTACCCTGGGCGATGGCTTTCGGAATCGAAGACCGCTGGGGCGTTGTCATGGACCAGATTGTCCAACGTAGCGGGAATACCGGGTACAGCAGCTGGTACCAAGGCCGAAACATCACGTCGTATACTGACTTCTCGAGTTCCGTCTCCCAGTTTGGATCATCGTCTTCGACGTCGATGGTTTCTCAGCCATCGTCGTCTGGATCATCGGGAGGATCAGGTGGATTCAGCGGTGGCGGATCCTCCGGTGGAGGCGGCGGTGGGGGTAGTGCCGGCGGGCGCTGACATTCGCATTGGACGCCAAAAGGTGTCTACGATGGCCAGGTTGCCTCCAGACAGGCGATCGTGGAAGGAAGACTCGTGTCTCGCTCAACCCGGACTATCAGCGCACTATTTGCCGCCGCAGCATTAGCTCTAAGCGCGTGTACATCGAGCGGTAACAATGCCGATGCAGGCGCCTCGACAGAAGAGGAATCCGCCAACGTCACGTATCTCGAAGTAGCAAAACCAGTTACTTTCAAAGGAGATGCTCAGGCGCAGTCGATTGCTGCATCCTCCGCGCTTTTCGGGTCATCGAGCCTCGCTGTCCTCGCCCCTGAAGGATCACCGAAGGAAACGATTCGCGCCGCATCTATTGGACGAGCCCTGGGTATTCCCACCCTTGCTGTCTCAACTGATACCGCAGGCGTTGTTGAGGAGCTCAAGCGACTCGGAGCCGAAGCGGTCATTGTCGCCGGTGACGTTAGCCTTCCCGATGATTCGGGGGTTGACCTTTATCGAGCTCCCGCGAATGCGGCAGACCTCACAGCTGCTACCGGAGTTGAGGTTAAGGGGAGTCCGCTGCCTGAATCCGATGATGCTCAGGCATTGCGCGAACTTCCGGAACGTACCATTTTCGAAACAACTGACACGACCTCGCCGGACGACACCGTCGAGGTACCCAAAAAGGGCTCACTAACCCTGCGAGCCGACAAAGTGCCCGGCGGCACCTTAGCTCTCGTGAGCAAGGATCCAGCGACAGTCGCTGCCGAGGCTACGGCTGCCGCCGCCGGAGTGAAGACGAGTCCGAGCGAAGGCGATTTCAGGGGTTCGGGAGAACTGATCAAACAGGTAAAGGAAGCGGGGTCAGTCATCGGTATTGGCGATGCCTTCCCTGACGCAGAGGACTTTGCGTGGGAGGTCGAGGTTGCTAAATCCGGTCAGGAATTACCCGGCGGCGGACAGCTCGTCTTCTCCGGAAAAAGGTACGTGGCACTCTACGGAACTCCTGTCACCCACAGTCTTGGTGTTCTTGGTGAACAAGACGGACCTGCCACCATTGATCGAGCGGCGAAATTGGCAGCCGAGTATCAGGAGCTCACGGAGGACAAGGTCATTCCCGCTCTGGAGATCATTGTGACGGTGGCGTCTGGAAAGGCCGGCGATGACGGCAACTATTCCAACGAATGGGCGATCGAGCACTTCACCCCGCTGATTGAAGCAGCTGGTGAGGCTGGCCAGTACGTGGTGATTGACTTCCAGCCTGGCCGAGCGGATTTTCTCTCCCAAGTTAAGCAGTACGAGGAGCTCCTGAAGTACCCGCACGTAGGGATCGCTCTGGACCCAGAGTGGCGGCTTGGCCCAAACGAGCGCCCGTTGACGCGTATCGGGCATGTGGAAATCGATGAAGTTAACCAGGTGATTGACTACCTCGCGCAGCACACCAAGGAGAACAAGTTGCCGCAGAAAATGGTGATTCTGCACCAGTTCCAAATCCAGATGCTGCGCGATCGGGCACAGGTCAACACCTCACACCCGGAGGTTGCAGTTCTCATTCATGCCGATGGTCAAGGCACTCAGCCGCAGAAGAACGACACATGGCAAGCGCTTTTGAAGGACGCGCCCGAGGGTGTGCATTGGGGCTGGAAGAACTTCATTGATGAAGACCACCCCATGCTCACCCCCGAGCAGACCTATCGAATCGAACCGCAGCCAGACTTCGTGAGCTACCAGTAGCGGTTACTTACCGATGAGGCCCTTTTCGGTCAGCCAGTCCTTAGCAATGGTGGCCGCAGATGCCTTTTCGTCACCTGAGCTGCGGCCATTCATCTCGATGAGGGCATCGGTCGTTAACTCCGCCGAGACCTTATTGATGACGGCCTTTATGTCGTCGGTCATCGCCTCGGTTCGCACAAACGGGATGACGTGCTGAGCAGCGATGAGGTTCTCGGGGTCGTCCAGCGTGACGAGGTTGTTGTCCTTGATTGCTGGCGTGGTCGAGTAGATATCGGCCACGATCACGTCGCCATCAAGTAGTGCCTTGACGGTTGCGGGGCCACCGCCGTCGTTGATCGGCACGAACTTGACACCGGTGATGCCGTAGACGCGTTCCAATCCCGGAATACCGTAGGAACGTTCAGCGAATTCCGGATTCGCAGCAAGTGAAATTCCCTCGACGTTCTTCAGGTCAGCGATCGAGGCGAGGGAGTGCTCTTCGGCCGTCGCCTGCGTGACGTTCAGTGAGTCCTTGTTCTCAGCGGGAGAAGCCTCCAGCACTTCGGTGCCGTCGGGCAGCGCGTCAGGAAGCGCCGCCATGATGCCCGCAGGATCGGTCTTGTCTGTCTCCGGATCAAAATATGCCAGGAGGTTTCCGGTGTAGTCGGGCACGAGATCGATCTCGCCGTTTTCCAATGCCGGTGCATAGACTTCGCGAGCACCGATCTGCATCGAACGCTTGACCTGCACGCCGGCATCTTCGAGTGCCTGGGCATACAGCTCGCCGATGATTTCGGATTCCGGGAACTGCGCCGAACCGACGGCGATGGAGCTTGCTGAACCGCCGTCGCCTGTCGGAGACGTCGTCTTCTTGGCATCGTCCGCATTGGGGTCGGAACAGCCGGCGAGGGCCAGGGCGCTGGCAAGTAGTGCGGGGAGAATGAGATTACGTCGCTTCATGGGAAACCTCCACGTCAATATCGGGACTAAGCGAACGAGATGGTTGCGGCGTACGCGCCGCAGGATTGGCGACACGCGCGGCGTATCGCTGAACGAGAGCAAAAAGCATGTCGATGAGGAAGGCAAGCGCCACCACGATGAGGGAGCCGCCCATCACTCGCGGCAGATCGCGCACAGCCAGACCATCGATGATGTAGCGGCCAAGTCCTCCGAGGGGCACAAACGCAGCGACGGTCGCCGTCGCGATGACCTGCAGCACCGCTGAGCGAAGACCGCCGACGATGATGGGGGAGGCGAGCGGAAGCTCGACGCGCGAGAGGATCTGCCACTCTGTCATACCCTGCGCGCGCGAGGCATCGATGACCGCACGCGGCACGGCTTCGATTCCCGAGTAGATTCCGGCCAAGAGAGGCGGGATACACAGAATAGCGAGCGCAAGGATCGGTGGGGTGAGCCCGATTCCCGTCAAGAGAACGAGGAAGGTCAAGAGACCAAGTGTTGGGATGGCGCGAAGGGCGCCCGTGAACGTCACGGCAAGGGTATGGAAGCGGCCTGTGTGGCCGATGTAGAGGCCGAGCGGTACTGCCACCAGCGCGGCAATCCCAACCGCGAGGGCGGTATACCCCAGGTGCTCGCCGAGGCGCACGGGAATTCCTGCTGGTCCGCTCCATGACTCGGGACGGGAGAACCACTCAATGGTGTCGGAAAGAATGCTCATGCGCGGGCACCCGCCTTCGCCGTCCATGGCAGCAGCAGGCGACCAGCGAGCACGATAAGCCGATCAAAGATGAAGGCGACCGCGATAATGAGCACGATCCCGATGATGATCTCGTCGATGAAAGAGCGTTGGAAGCCGTCAGTAAAGAGCGAGCCGAGGTTGGAGATCCCGATGAGTGCCGCAATGGACAACAGTGAGACGGTCGAGACGGCAACGACGCGCAGGGAGGCGAGCATGACCGGACCGGCAAGCGGGAGCGTGACGCGAAGTGCGCGCTGGGTGCTGGAGTAGCCGCAAGCCTCGGCAGCGTTCAGGACATCCGAGGGGACGGAGTCCAGGGCGTCCGCCACGGAGCGAACCATAATCGCAAAGGCGTAGATCGTGAGCGCAACGACGGCATTGATGGCGGAGAGGTAACCCTGGCCGAGGAGCGTGGGGAGGATGACGAACAGCGGCAGGGAGGGAATTGTGTACAGGAGCGAGCCGGCACCCAAGATGAGGCCTCGCACCGGCTTGACGGAATAGGCGAGCCAGCCGGCCGGCAGCGCGAGGAGAAAACCCAATGCGATGGGGATCGCCGACAGGTAGACGTGCCGCCAGGTCAGAAGGGCCAGGTAATCTGCGTTCGCGAGTGCCCAGTTCATGAGTCCAACACACCCGCGACGCGGCCGTCGGCGGTCACCACGATCTGCTCGCCGTCGCGCTCTTCAATGCGAAGGTGCCGCCGCTTGGTATCAAGGCCCACGAACTGCTCAACGAAGTTGTCGGCGGGATTGGCCAGGATCTCGGCGGGTGAGCCGATCTGGGCGACCTGGCCACCGGATTTCATGATGACGACGATGTCGGCCAGGGCAAAGGCTTCGTCGATATCGTGCGTGACGAAGACGACCGTCTTGTTCAATTCCCGGTGGAGCCTGCGAGTTTCGGCCTGGAGTTCGGCGCGGACGATCGGGTCAACGGCGCCAAAGGGCTCGTCCATGAGCAAGATATTGGGATCGGCCGCGAGGGCGCGGGCAACACCCACGCGCTGGGCCTGACCGCCGGACAGCTGGCTGGGGTAGCGCTCAAACATCGAGTGGGCGATGCCCACTACATCGAGAACCTCCCGCGCCCGTGCGTGCGCTTCCTTCTTAGGTTGACCGTTCAGGCGGAGCACGGTGGCAACATTGTCGATGACCTTGCGGTGGGGAAGAAGGCCCGACTGTTGCATGACGTAGCCGATGGAACGGCGCAGCTGGACCGCGGGCCGGTCGGCGACGTTTTCTCCGTCGATGAGGATGGCGCCCGACGTCGGATCGACCATGCGGTTGATACAGCGCAACAGCGTCGTCTTACCAGATCCGGAGGATCCGACGAGCGCCGTCAGTGAGCCGGAGGGGATGTGTAACGAGAAATCGCGTACCGCTTCGGTGCCGTCGGGATACCTCTTGGTGACAGCTTCGAAGTCGATCATGTCTCTTCCCGCCGGTAGCTTCCCTAATGCTCCATCGTCTCAACGAGCCACGAGCGCGGCAACCGGAGGCTTTAGTCCACGAGCTCCTTGGGAAGCCGGTGGACCGTGACGGCACCGATGGCGGTGAAAGGGTGGAGCGGATCAGGCGTCTTTGAGCCCGTGGGGCCGCCGAGTTCCGAGTGCACCAGGGCAGACATGACGACGTAGGCGTCCTCTCGGCTGTAACCGGCCTCAAGGAGGAAATCGAAGCAGTCTTCGTAACCACGTTTGATCGAGTCTTGGACGGGATCGCCGATACCGATAAAACACCATTCGGACTCGGTCTCCACACGCGGGGCCCGCAGGTTGGCACCCTTGACCAGGTCGATGCTGATCACCGCGGTGCCCTCGGCTTCGATGGCGACGAAGGATGATTCAGCACGCGCCATGACGGCGTGGATATCGCCGAGAGACAACAGTCCGCCCGGCACCTCGACGGGCAGGTAGACGATCGAGCCCGGGCTAGCGTCGGTCAAGTCCATGTTGCCGCCGGAGCCGAAGGAGGGCATCACCGTCGAGCCGGGCTCGCCCGCCGGTGCGGTGCCGATACAGCCGATCATGGGACGCAGCTCCGCGGTGATGGACTCAGTGAGCAGGGCAGCGTCGTTCGTGAGCGTGATTTTGCGGGAGAAGAGCTCATCTCCCATGCGTTCGGTCAGGGCGCCCGCGCCGGGCAGGTAGACGGACCAGCCGTGATCGCCCAGGACGATGTCGTGGATCGTGACCCGCAGCGCGTCGCCGGGTTCGGCGCCGTCAACGTAGATGGGGCCTGTCACTGGGTTGATCGGCGCGGTCACGGCCTCGAGGCTGCCACGCTCATGCAGCTGCACAAACAGTTCGCCGTCGGTTTGCATCGCGATCGTCTCGCCCGTTCCGGGCGTGATCGTGAGGACCGGAGCGATAGAGCGATCGAAACTCGTTTGGCCATGGGACTTATCGAGGACGTGGTCGTAGCGAGTCATGCCTTAAGGACTATCAGGACTGGGCTCGCGCCGGGCAGCGTTAGGCGCGAATCTCACTACGCGAACTGATCGATGAGGAGTTTGACGCTCAACGCGACCACGATTGCCAGGAGCGCCACGCGCACGAGTGCCGTGCCTTTGGACAGCACGAGCCGAGAGCCCAGCAACGAGCCTGCGATATTCGCGACCGCGAGCACGAGGCCAAGGGACCACCAGATGTGTCCGCCGAGCCCGAAGACCAGGAGCGCTCCCGCGTTGGTCGCCACGTTGACAACTTTGGCGGCTGCGGCTGAATGCAGGAAGGAGGTGCCAAGGATTGAGGTGAACGCGATGATGAGGAACATGCCCGTGCCGGGCCCAAAAACCCCGTCGTAGTATCCGATGACGGCAACAGCGATGAGGGCGACGATGTACCACTTCTGGGTGGCGCGTGGCATCGACCGGCCTTCTTTACCAAAGTTTGGCCGCAGCGCGACGTAGGTTCCGACGGCGAGTACCGCGACGATAATGACGGGACGCATGATGTCGGGATTGACGAGGGTCGCGGTTAGCGCGCCGAGCGCTGCTAGCCCAAAGGCCGTCACGGCTGCGGCCACCAGCGGACGCTTTGGGAGGGGGATCGAACGCAGGTAGGAAACAGCCGCGGCGATCGTGCCGGATAGCGCCGCTACCTTGTTCGTGCCGAGCGCCGTGGCGGGGGCGAGGCCCGGGACCGCGACGAGCATCGCAGGGATAAGGATAAGGCCGCCCCCGCCGATAACGGCGTCGATAAAGCCCGCGAGGAGGGAGGCCCCCAGCAGCAGCGTGAGGGTCATCGGGTCGGGCAGAGCCATGGGTGGGCATCCTGTTCTGGTGGCGCAGGTAGGCTTGGTGTGTGGCAACTTTATCGCTTGCAGACGTCCTGAACCTCATGGAGCGTGCGTTTCCCTCGGGCCTTGCAGAGCCGTGGGATTCTGTCGGCCTAATCTGCGGAGACCCAGCCCAGAGTGTGCGGCACGTGCATTTTGCGCTCGACCCCGTCGCCGCGACGGTTGATGAAGCCATTGTGTCCGGCGCCGACCTGCTCATCACCCACCACCCGCTCTATCTCAAAGGGACCTCCACGGTTGCCGCCAATACTCCCAAGGGTGCGCTCATCCACCGGCTCATTAGCTCGAATACCGCGCTGTTTAATGCGCACACGAACGCGGATTCGGCAGCCGAGGGCACGGCCGTCGTGCTGGCAGAGCTGCTGGAGTTGACGGAGATCAAGCCCGTCGATCCTGCGCAGGACGATCCGTCACTTGGCCTTGGCCGCTATGGCCGACTGCCAACCGCGATTACGGCGAATGAGCTCGGGCAGCGCCTTGCCGAGCTCTTGCCCGCCACGGCGCGCGGCGTCGCGATCGGAGGCGATCGCAGTGCACGAATCGAGACGATCGCGCTGTGCCCGGGTGCGGGTGACAGCTACCTCGATCGCGTACGCGACCTGGGCGTCGATGCCATGCTGACCTCCGACCTGAGGCACCATCCCGCCTCTGAGGCACTCGAACACGACGATGCCCCCATCCTGTTCGATGCCGCCCACTTCGCAACGGAATCGCCCTGGATGACGCGCGCTGCACAGGTCCTATCGCGCGCCGCCAGCGACGAACTCACCGTGAGCGTCTCGCAGCTCAACACCGACCCCTGGACCACGATCTATGTGAAGAAGGATGCGCCATGACGACCGCTCAGCCCGCTGACCAGCAACTCCTGATCGCCCTGCAGGAGCAGGACCGGCTTCTCGCCCGCCTCGCGGCAGAACGCCGCAAGCTGCCGATCCTTGCCAAGCTCGATGAGCTGCGGGAGGCGGAGGGCCAGCTGGGACGTGAACGTATTGCAGCGGAGACGGCGCTCGCGGACGCCCGGCGAGAGGTGTCCTTCGCCGAAGGCGAGGTCCAGATCGTGCGCACGCGCCGCGAACGTCAGCAAAAGGTCTTGGACTCCGGCGCGCTGGCACCGAAGGACTTGGGAAACCTCCAATCCGAACTCGCGAACCTTGCTGCCCGTCAAAGCGAGCTGGAAGACGCGGAGCTTGCCGCAATGGAGAACCTCGAGGCGCGCCAATCCCAGCTCGACGCCGTAGGCGAGCGCGCCACCACGATCGAAACCGAGATCGCGGCCGCGAGCGAGCAGGCGGAGCGCGAAGGCGGCGAGGTCGAAAGCCGCATCGCCAAGGCTGAGGCCGACCGCGAGACGATTGCCGAGAAGATCCCGGACGACGTCCTATCGCTCTACGACGAGGTGCGCGCTCGCACGGGTGGACTTGCCGTCGTTGAACTACACGGCCAGGTCACCTCGCCGGTGACGCTCGATTTCTCGCTCGCTGAGCTCGATGCGATCCGCTCCACCCCGGCGGATGAGGTCTACGTGTCGGACGAGCACGAGTACATCATTGTGCGGATGTCGTGAGCTGGGTTATCCACACCGACGGGGGTTCGCGCGGTAACCCGGGGCCCGCGGCGCTCGGCTTCGTCATCCTTCGTGATGGCGTCGAGCGCCTGGCCTACGGCGAGTTTCTTGGCACTGCCACGAATAACGTCGCGGAATATACCGCGGTGTTGCGAGCCCTGCAGCGCTTTTCTGAGCTGGCAGCGCCCGGCGACCGGGTCGAGGTTCGAGCCGATTCGAAACTCGTCGTCGAACAGCTCAGCGGACGCTGGAAGATCAAACACGCGGACATGCGAGACCTCGCACTGAAGGTCAAGCGTGCCTACGATCCAGACCTCGTGACCTATACCTGGGTCGCGCGCGAGCACAATGCGCGCGCCGATGAGATGGCGAATAAGTCGATGGATCAGCGCGGCACAGTGGAATCCGGAATCGAAGCTCACGAGGTGACTGAGCCCGCGGCGCCTCCCAACGGACGGGTGCGCGTGGTCGTCGTTGCTGCACCGATGACCGATCAGACTCTCACCATGGTCGATCGGTTAAAGATCGGGGCCGACGCGCGGTTCTTGCCCGTCCGAATCGCGCACCGCTCGGATGCCCCGAGCCAAGACGGCGCGATTCGACTCGCGCGTCACCTGCGCTCGCTCGGCGCCGAGGTCCAGATCGAGGAGAGCCGGGAGACACTCACCCAGGCCGCCCACAGCACCGGCACGGTCGTCCTCGTTGCCTCCGATGCGGGCGCAATCCTGCAGCCCTTGAGTGGTTCGCGGTTTTCCATCGCGCCCGCGCCCGGCTCGGTGAGCGTCATCGATTCCGATGACGGCGCACTCACCGTGCGCGCGCTCGGCGTCTTCCTCTAGTCACGAACCACCAGCGTCAGCGTTGCGGCATCCGCGCTGCGTGACTCGACTTCAACCCCGAAGCCCGTTCGCTTCGCAATCCGAGCAACGTCGGCAACGCTTGCCACCTTCGCTCGGGTCGTCGTGAGCTCGTGCGTCAACAGGCCGCGATAGTGCTTGGCCATGTGTGAGACGATGCTGCGCGCCCCATTGCGCTCGCGAACTGCCTGGACGCTCACGTGCGCGACGCCCGCCGGCACCTGCCACATGCGCTGGTAGAGGCCAGAGCGGCAATCGATCACAAGACCGTCGCGGCGAGCCGCCTCGTCCAGGGTGGCGCTGAGTCGCGGCTTCCAATACGAAGCGAGGACACCAAGCCCGGGCAGCTTTGATCCAGCGGGTAGTCGATAGGGAGCAATGACGTCCGTGGGGCGGACAACGCCGTACTTACCGGAAAAGATCCAGACGTCGCGATCGGGACGCGCAGCCCTGAGTTGGGCGGCATCAAACAGCACCCCGGTGTAGATCTCGTGCGCGAACCCCGCTCTGCCCGGTGAGATGTTCCAGGCTAGGTCCGCGCGCGATTTAGGTCCGACCTTCAGCGCCGCAGCGGCGGCGTCCGAGGAACCGAAAGCGGCCAGTGCGGCCGCGACCTGCGCACGCGGCTCATCGAGTTGAGGGAAACTGACGTGTGGCTCGGCAGCAATTTCGGGCTCAGACTTACCCTCAGAGGGTGGCAGGGTGATAATCACGCAGCCCAGCCTAGCGGTAGACTGAAGGTGGATGAGCTGGCTAGGTGACCGCGGCAGATGTCGAGGAACGTCCGGGCACCGCAGGGCAGAACGGTGGGTAACGCCCACCCGGGGCGACCCGCGGGAAAGTGCAACAGAAAGTAGACCGCCTGGCAACAGGTAAGGGTGAAAGGGTGGTGTAAGAGACCACCGGCGCTTTCGGTGACGGAGGCGGCCAGGTAAACCCCGTTCGGTGCAAGACCGCGCAGCAGGCGAGCGGCCCGCTCAACGCCTGCGGGTAGGTTGCTAGAGCCGCACGGCAACGTGCGGCCAAGATAGATGGTCACCACCGGTTCCTTTGGGAGCCGGCACAGAACCCGGCGTATCGGCCGGCTCATCCGCCCCGGGCTAGCATGGCCCTATGACGACGCCCGATGTCAATGCATCAGACCTCGCCGACCACCACCAGTGGGGGTTTTCTGGAACGTTCCGCTCCTATCAGCAGCGGATCCTTGATCGCTACGAGGATCTCGTAGCGGATCAGCGCATCCATATCGTTGCGGCTCCCGGCTCCGGAAAGACGATCCTCGGTCTCGAATTCATCTGCCGACTCGATGCCCCCGCCCTCGTGTTAGCACCCACGATCACTATCAGAGACCAGTGGATCGACCGGTTTGCCACCCACTTCCAAAACGCGGCCGACCCGCAGGCCGATCCCCGAGCTTGGTGCTCCACCTCGCTGCACCATCCCGCACACATCACGGTCATCACCTATCAAGCGCTGTTCTCGGCCTATACCCGCGCTCTCGATGAGGAAACCGGCGAGGACTTCGCCGACGTCGATGTTCTCGCCGCCGTCACCGAACGCGGCATCACGACGATCTGTATGGACGAGGCCCACCATCTGCGGGCCCAGTGGCATCGTGCGCTGACGGCCTTTATGGAATCGATGCGCGCCACGTGCCCGGAGCTCACGACGATCGCCCTGACAGCGACCCCGCCGTATGACTCGACGCCCGCCCAGTGGGAACGCTATGAAGAGCTGTGCGGACCGATCGACGAAGAGATCTTCGCCCCCGAACTCGTCGCAACCGGCGACCTATGCCCGCACCAGGACTATGTCTATGTCACCGAGCCGAACCGGCAGGAGCGCGCCGAGATCGCCCAATTGCGGGAGCGTGGAGTCGGCGTCATTGCCTCGCTCACCGCGTCGGGAAGCCTGCGTCAGATCGCGGCAGATCTCGTGCGGCTGACCGATACCCAGGTGCAAGAAGCGCTCGATGATGAGGATTCCTTCTACGCCTTGATCCGACTCCTGACGGCGACGGACCAGGAGGTGCCGCGCAGTATCCGGGCGCTGTTCACCCAGCGTCGACCAGAACTCGCAGACGAACTCGGGTTGCAGTTCATCCTCGATCACAGCGACATGTTCACCTCGAGCGCAGTGGACGAAATCCGCGGCGAGCTTGTGAGCGCTAACCTCCTCGACGGGAACAAGATTTCGGTGACGGGCGAACTCAAGGTCAATCGCCTTCTGACCCAGTCAGCCGGGAAGATCCGTGCCGTCAGCGATATCGCCGAAGAAGAAGTTAACGGGATGGGCGAGCGCCTCCGGATGGTCGTTCTCGCCGATCACGTGCGACGCGAATACCTGACGAGCCTCGGGCGGGAGGATTCCATCGTCCATATGGGGGTTATTCCGCTCTTTGAAGCCTTGCGTCGCCGCGTCGGGCACGCCGCCCGCATCGCGGCCCTCACCGGGTCGGTCATTGTCATTCCTCGCGCCGCTCTGAACGAGATCACGCAATACGCAGCAGAGCTTGGCGGCGAGGTCACCCAGGCCAAGGACGTCACCGATGACTACCTCCAGGTGGCGTTTTCTGGCGGCACTCGGGTCTCGGTGCCGGTGATGACGAAGGCATTTGAGGAGGGCTTGTTTACAGTCCTGGTCGGCACGGCTGCACTGCTGGGGGAGGGGTGGGATTCTCCGCGAGCCAACGCTCTCATCATGGCGAGTTCCGTGCGCGCCTTCATGCTGACGAATCAAATGCGCGGCCGGGTCATTCGAATTGACCCGCTGGATCCCGACAAGACTGCCAATATTTGGCACATCGCCACGTGTGATGTCGTAGAAGAAGGTCTCATCGCCGATCACCTTAACCGGCGCGCTGGCGAGGGAGCCCGAGTCCTTGCCTCCCACGATGTTCGCTCCTTGATGACACGCTTTGAAGCATTCGTCGCACCGCGAGCGGATATTCCTGTGATCGAAAACGGGTTTGAGCGGTGCTTCGATAAGCCTCCCGAGGAGGCCTACCACCGCATAGCAGACGCCAATGAGACCATGATGAACCGTGCCTATCGGCGCGATGAGATGCGTGCGCAGTGGGCGGCCGCCCTCGCCGACGGCAACTATCCCGACAGCCAACCGTTCGAAATGCAGCTCAAGGTGGAAACCGAGCAGGACGTGTCCGCTGGCGTCTTTCCCTACCTTGATGTCATTGTCTTCGCGGTGCTCGTCGTCCTGTTCTCCCTAGGGATTGGCGCGACCGAGGCGGGGACCCGGCTCGTTTCCGGCCCTCTTGCCCAAACGCTCGTGATCGCTGGCACGCTACTGGTCGGTGGTCTTGCCACCTGGATGCGGATGCGCTCAGTCGCTCAGATCACCGGTAGTGAGCGCCGCCTACGGGCTGAGGCCATTGCCGTTGCTCGAACCCTGAAGGAACTGGGGATCATCTCTTCGGAGACCTTGGCCGTCGAGGTCGACATGCCCGAGTATGACCCAACGAGACGGACGCGCCTACGCCTGTCAGGCGGCACCTTTTCCGACCGCCAGCAGTTCGCGACCGCCATGCGCCAACTGTGTGGGCCGATCACGAATGCCCGATATCTGATCACCCCGGCGCATCGGATCAAGATCCGGGGCATCTTCTTTGCCCAATCGGTACCAGACGCGATCGGACTGCGCAGGCAGAGTGTGGACATCTTCATCTCCGAGTTGGAAAAGATGAAGCTGCCGATGCAGGCGATTTACACCAGAAATCCCGAAGGCCGCGACTTCTTGCTCAAAGCCCGCCGGCGCAGCGGCTCCAATATCGCCGCTCGCATCACCCGCCAATCCCGGCGTTATGCGCGCCAGCTGTCAGCCGTCACGAAACTCTTCGGCGAGGGCGGCGGTTTCGAGGGCGGGGACTAACCCTCGTAGCCTTCGCTGGCGAGCGCAGCCGCGCCCACAATACCCGCCTGGTTGCGCAATGTGGCCGGAACAATCGGGCAGCGAACCGAAATGAGGGGCAGGAATTGGTCGTGGTCTTTGGAAACGCCGCCACCGACCACGATGAGGTCGGGGGAGAAGAGCATGTCGAGATGTGAGTAGTACTTCTGCAGCTTTTTCGCCCACTTCTTGAAGTTCCACTCGTTTCGCTCACGCACGCCCGCCGATGCCCGATGTTCAGCGACGTGCCCGTCGAGCTCGAGATGGCCAAGTTCGGTGTTCGGAATGAGCTGACCGTTATAGATGAAGGCCGAGCCGATCCCCGTACCGAGGGTGGTGACGATGACGAGACCCTCCTGGCCAACTGCCGCACCAAATTTCGCTTCGGCGTAGCCCGCAGCGTCCGCGTCATTAACCGCAACAACGGTGCGACCGAGGCGCTCGGAAAAGAGCTCGGGGACGTTGACACCCTTCCAGGACTGGTCGAGATTGGCAATGAAACCGACCGTGCCGTGCTTGATGGGCGCCGGAAAGGTGATTCCCACCGGGACGTCATCGGCCGGCTTGAAGTGTTTGATGAGCTCTTCGCAGGTATCAGCTACCGCGTCCGGGGTGGAGGGGTGCGGGGTCGGGATCCGGTAGCGGTCATCGGCAAAGCTGCCCGTGTCCAAGTCGACCGGCGCACCTTTGATTCCCGATCCACCGATGTCGATTCCGAATGCGTCGCTCATGTCTCTCCTTAAGGCAGCGTCAGGATATCTGCGCCGGTTGGCGTTACGGCGATCGTATGTTCGAACTGCGCGGTTCGCGAATGATCCTTCGTCACCACGGTCCATCCGTCATCCCACTGATATGACTCGGCCGTGCCCAAGGTGAGCATCGGTTCGATCGTAAAGACCATGCCGACCTCGATGACCGTGTCATACATGGGAGCCGCGTCGTAGTGCGGAATGATCAAGCCCGAGTGGAAGGCCTCACCGACTCCGTGGCCCGTGTACTCGCGCACCACACCGTAGCCAAAGCGCTTGGCATACTTTTCAATCACGCGGCCAATGACGTTGACTTCGCGACCGGGCTTGACGGCCTTGATGCCGCGCTCCATCGCGAGTTTGGTGCGTTCCACGAGCAGGCGCGCCTCCTCATCAACGTCGCCGACGAGAAACGTCATATTGGTATCACCGTGGACACCGTCGAGGTAAGCCGTGACGTCGACGTTGACGATATCGCCGTCAGCCAGGGCAGTGTCGTCAGGGATGCCATGACAGATGACCTCGTTGATGGAGGTGCACAGCGATTTAGGGAAGCCCTGGTAGTCCAGGCACGAGGGATAAGCCCCGTGGTCGAGTAAGTAGGCGTGACCGACCGCATCGATCTCATCGGTCGTGACGCCCGGCGCAATCATCTTCTCGATCTCCGCCAAAGCGCCGGCCGCGACCTTGCCAGCGGCACGGATCTTTTCGATTGTTTCAGCCGATTTAATCTCGCTAGCTGTCACGCGCTCCGGGCCGGTTCGGCCGACGTATTCCGGGCGCGCGATGTGTCCGGGAACGGTACGTTTGGGAGAGAGAGTGCCGGGGGTCAGTACTCCGCGAGGAGCGCGATCGATCGAGGTCATGCTTCGATCCTAAAGCCCCGGCTCCCCGCACGTGAAAAGGAGAAGGAGTAGGCATGGCTGCTGAGTATTACTACGTCATCGCAACCGGTGAGGTCGAAGAGGGCCGCCAGTCGGGCGCAAGCGGACGAATGGGGCCCTATCCCACGCGCGAGGCTGCCGAGCACGCGATGCAGATCGCCAAGGAACGCAACGAGAAGTGGGAAGAAGAAGACCGGGAGTGGAACGAGGAGGACTAGCCTCCTCTTCGCGCTTGTGAGCGTCAGACTTGACCGGCGGCATCATTCCAATGGTCCGCGGCGACGCTCTAGCGAAGTCGTGCGACCGCGGGGCTGGTGCGGTTCTATGGGCGCCCGTTCATGCCGGAGACGACACGAAGGGCTGACATATCATCGCGAGCTTTCGCTAAAACTCAAACGCCCCACTATTCCTGGTAGGAGTGTTCAGCAGCGGGGAAGGTCCCCTCGCACACCTCGTACTTGTAGGCCCGTGCAGCGTTGTAGAGCTCAGCGCCCACGTTGCCGAACTGCTTGGCAAAGCGCGGTGACCAGCTCGTCATGCCCGCCATGTCGGTCCAGACGAGGACCTGGCCATCGCAGTTGACGCCCGCTCCGATTCCGATGGTGGGAATATCGAGGACCTCGGTGATGCGTTCGGCAAGCGGGGCCGGAACCATTTCGAGCACGATCATGATGGCGCCGGCATCTTGCAAGGCGATAGCGTCCTCGACGAGAGTCTCGGCGGCATCGCCGCGACCTTGAACCCGCTTTCCACCAAGAACGTTTTCGGCCTGCGGCGTGAATCCGAGGTGCCCAACGACGGGGATCCCGGCGCGGGTGAGCAGCTCGACGTGGCCGGCGAGGTGGGCTCCGCCCTCGAACTTCACGGCGTGCGCGTTGGCTTCCTTCAGCATCCGTACGGCGGTCGCCAGGGCCTGCTCGGGAGAGGCCTCGTAAGAGCCGAATGGCAGATCGGCAATCACCAAAGCACGCTGGGTGGCGCGCGTGACGGCCCGCACTGCGGGGATCATCTCGTCGACCGTCACCGGGATGGTCGAGGGGTATCCCAGCATGTTGTCGCCAATGGAATCGCCCACGAGAATCGTGTCGATACCGGCCTCATCAAAAATGCGAGCGGTCACGGCGTCGTAGGCGGTCAGCATCGTGATGCGTTCGTGGCGTTCCTTCATCGCGCGCAGATGGTGGACTCGCACCCGGCCGGGCACCGGCACGCCCTTCTTGCCGTCTTTGGGTTGGCCCTGGCCAACGGCCAGACCGATCGGGGGAGTGGCGGGGGCGGGGCGGTGAATCGGGTCGGGGGTCACGAGGTGCTCCTCATCGCAAAGCGGTTGACGACCGGGTAGGTGCGGTCAACACCAAAGGTTACCGTGGAGACCTTGGGGCCGATAGCCATCTGGCCGCGCTTCCACTCGGCGCCCTTGATCAGGGAGATGACGCGTTCGATCGTCTCCAGTTCGAAGCCGTCAGCGACCAGGGCGTCGACGCTAGCGTCCTCATCGATCAGCGCCGAGACGATGGCGTCCAGGATGGGGTAATCGGGCAGTGAATCGGTATCTTGCTGGCCGGGGCGCAGCTCCGCCGACGGCGGCTTGGTGATCGAGTTTTCCGGAATCGGCTCCACCTCGCCACGTTCGGCGGCCGCCTGGTTCCGCCAGCGCGAGATCTCCCAGACAAGCGTCTTTGGGACGTCGCGCAGCGGGGCGAAACCTCCCACCGAATCGCCGTAGATCGTCGAGTAACCGACAGCCACTTCGGTGCGGTTACCCGTTGCGAGGACGAGTGCGCCCTCGGAGTTGGAAATCGCCATGAGGATCATGCCTCGGATACGGGCTTGCAGGTTTTCTTCCGCGACTCCGTCCAGGTCCATTTTTGCCTCAAAGGCGTCAAACATGGGCCCGATCGGCTGGACTCGGTAGTCGAGACCGAGGCGCTCGGCCGTGTCGTCGGCATCCGAGCGGGAGTGGTCTGTGGAGTAGCGCGAGGGCATGGAGACGCCGATGATGTTCTCCCCGCCGATGGCGTCGGCCGCGATCGCGGCAACGAGGGCGGAGTCGATGCCGCCCGAAAGCCCGAGGGCGACGGTAGAAAAACCGTTCTTGCCTACGTAGTCGCGCAGTCCCGTCGTTACGGCCGTATAGACGCGCTCGGGCAACTCGAGCGCCTCGTGACTCTCGCCGCGATTAACGACGTGGGCGTCTTCGAACAGCTCGACAATCAGGAGGCCCTCGGCGAAGTCTGCCGCGCGCGCGATGAGCGAGCCGGAGCGAGACAGGACACACGAGCCGCCGTCGTAGACAAGCGAGTCGTTACCGCCGACGAGATTGGCGTAGCACACGGGCACGTCGTTGATTCGCTGGTAGGTACCAAGCAAGGCCATACGGGTGCGTTCATGCTCGACATCGAAGACCCCGTTATCGACGACGATCGTGGCAATCGCGCCGGCTTCCGCGGCGCTCAGGTCGAAGCCCGGATCGATCTCCAACAACTCCGTTTGGCGCAGGGCGATCGTGCCGATCTCGGTGCCGAGGATGCCGTCGATTTCGTCGTAGGAGGCTAGCTCCATCACCTCGCCCTCGGTTAACTCCACCCACGAACCCGCGAGCGTGCCTGAGGAGGAGAGGGCGGGCTCGTGCAGGATGATCGAGATTTCGGGCAGTCGGGCCGCGAGCTGTTCGACCGCCGCGCCGAGCTGCTGGGAGAAATCAAAGCGCGAGAGGAGGTCACCCAGGTTGGGACCGGACAGGGTGCCGGTCGGGCAGACCAGGAATTGGGCCCCGGAGGACAGGGCCTGATTGGCAGCGTGGGCGATGGCGTCGGCGTTGGCCGAAAGATCGCCGGTGGTCGGATTGAGTTGCGCGAGCGCGATCCGGATGGAGTTCATAGTCCCAGCATGCCATCACCGGCTTCGGGCCGACTAGGCGTGAGAAACTAAGAGTCATCAGCATCTGAATCAATCGCGAGGAGCCCGACGTGGACCGGCAACAGGAATTCGTGCTGCGCAGCGTGCAGGACGAGGAGATCCGCTTCATCCAGCTGTGGTTCACCGATGTGCTCGGTGTCTTGAAATCCGTGACGATTGCACCGGCAGAACTGGAGAGCGCCTTCGCCGAGGGCGTCGGGTTCGACGGCTCGGCCGTCGAGGGCCTCGCGCGGGTTTTCGAGGCCGACATGATCGCGCGCCCCGATGCCCAGACCTTCCAGGTGCTTGCCGGGCCCGAGACCGGGCTAGCGCGAATGTTCTGCGACATTGTGACGCCCGACGGATCGCCGGCCCGCGGCGATTCCCGCCAGGTGCTGCGGCGGATGGTGGCGCGGGCGCTCGATGCCGGCCTGACGTTCTACACCCATCCCGAGGTCGAGTTCTATCTCTTTGACGAAGCCGCCTACCGCGAGGGCAGGCTCGTTCCCGTCGACCACGCCGGGTATTTCGAGCACACGATCACGCGGCTCGGCACCGACGTGCGGCGCGAAGTGGTCTCTCGCCTGGAGGCGATGGGGATCCTCGTGGAATACGCCCATCACGAAGGTGGCCCGGGCCAGCACGAGATAGACCTTCGCTACGCCGATGCGCTGACGACGGCCGATAACCTCATGACCTTCCAAACGATCGTGAAGGAGGTTGCGGCCGAAAATGGCGTGATCGCGACCTTCATGCCGAAACCGATGATCGATGCCCCGGGCTCGGGCATGCACACTCACCTCTCGCTCTTTGAGGCCGACCGCAATGCGTTTTTTGATCCGGCCGGCGAGTACCAGCTGTCGCTTACCGGGCGGCGCTTCATTGCCGGGTTGCTGCGGCATGCACCGGAGATCACCGCGCTGACCTGCCAGCACGTCAATTCATACAAGCGGCTCTGGGGCGGCGGCGAGGCCCCAAGCTACATCTGCTGGGGGCACAATAACCGCTCGGCGCTCGTGCGGGTGCCGCTCGCCAAACCCGATAAAGCGCAGTCGGCGCGCGTCGAATACCGGGCGCTAGACCCGTCGGCCAACCCCTATCTCGCTTTTGCGGCACTCCTTGCCGCGGGCCTGGCCGGAATCGAGGGCGAGTACGACCTCGAGGAAGGCGCCGAAGACGACGTGTGGCGGTTGTCGGATGCCGAGCGGCGCGCGCTCGGGATCGACGCGCTGCCCGCCTCGCTCCATCGCGCCGTCGAGCATCTCGAGGCCTCCGAGCTCATGGCCAGTACGTTGGGGGAGGACGCCTTCGACTTCGTCATCCGCAATAAACACCAGGAATGGCAGGACTACCGGGCGCAGATTACGCCCTTCGAGCTTGATCGTTTCCTGCCGGGTTCCTAGCCGTGAGTGAGCGCGCGCCCTACCTGGCGTCCTTTGCGGCGCGAGCCCGGCTCAGCGATCCCGCGCGCGCCGAGCGCCTCGCGGCCGCATTGGGCCGAGCACTGGGCCGAACCGATCGGGCCTTCGACGACGATCTCGCCGAGGACCTTGCCCACGCGGCAGATCCGGACGGTGCGCTCGTCGAGCTCGTCCAGCTGGCCGAGGCCCATCCGGAACAGCTCGGCGCACTGTGGCGGGAGCCGGGGCCGCGGGCCCTGCTCGCCGCCCTCCTTGGCGCCTCCCGGGCCATGAGCGCGATCACGCTGCGCCACCCGGACGTGCTTGCCACGCTCGCGGCCCCCTCGCTGACCGCGGCCGTCGACCTCGGCGAGCCGGGCAATGCCACCGAGCTTCGCGCGGCCTACTACCGGCGCCTGTTCGAGATCGCGGCGGCCGATATTGCCGCGGGAACGCCGGATGCGATGCCGGATGTGGCGCGCGCGATGAGTGAGCTCGTCACGGCTACGCTGCGCGCCGCGCTCGAGTTAGCGCGCGCGAAGCACCCGGAGGCCGATTGCGTTCCCGTCGCGATCATCGCCATGGGAAAGCTTGGCGGCGGCGAACTCAACTACATCTCCGACGTCGACCTCATCCCCATCACCGACACCGACGAGGCGGGCCTCGCCCTCGCGACAACGCTCGTGCGCCACACCTTCGAGATCTGCACGGCGCCCGACGGGCCCGAGCCGCCGCTGTGGCCGATAGATACTGCGTTGCGGCCCGAGGGCAAGGACGGGCCGCTGGTCAAAACCCTCGCCGCTCACCGCGCCTACTACACCCGGTGGGCGCACACCTGGGAGTTTCAGGCGCTGCTCAAAGCGCGCCCAATCGCCGGCGATCCCGAGCTCATGGAACGCTACGAGCGCGAGATTTGGCCGCTCGCCTTCGGCGCCGTCGAACGTGACGGCTTCGTCGCCGACACGCAAGCCATGCGGCGCCGCGTGCAGGCCTCGATCTCCCCGCGCGACAAGGACCGCCACATCAAGCTCGGCCCCGGGGGATTGCGCGATGTCGAGTTCACGGTCCAGCTGTTGCAACTCGTGCACGGGCGTACCGACGAGACGCTGCGAGTGCGCTCCACGATCGACGCGATCGCCGCACTCGCGGCCGGGGGCTACATCGGACGCGAGGCGGCCGCCGAACTCACCGCGTGCTACACCTTCGAGCGCACCCTAGAACACCGCATCCAACTCCACCGGCTGCGCCGCAGCCACACGCTGCCAACCGCGCCCGCCGACCAAGTGCGCCTCTCGCGCCTGCTCGGCGTCAGCGATATCGCCGAGCAGTGGGAGGCGGTTCGTCGCCGCGTGCGAACCCTGCACGAGGCGATCTTCTATCGCCCGCTGCTACCCGCGACGGCGCAGCTATCGGCCGATGACCTCTCGCTCAGCCCGGCCGCCGCGCGCGAGCGCCTCATCGGCATCGGCTACCGCGATCCGGCAGCCGCCCAACGCCACATCGAGGCGCTGACGAGCGGAATTTCGCGCCGCGCGGCAATCCAACGCCAACTCCTGCCCGTCCTGCTCTCGTGGTTTGCCGCCGGTCCCGATCCCGACGGCGGCCTGCTCGCCTTCCGCCGGCTGTCCGACGAGCTCGGGACCACCCACTGGTACCTCGGGTTGCTGCGCGATGAGTCCGACGTCGCCCTCACCCTCGCGCACCTGCTCAGCCGGTCACGCTATATCGGGGAGCACATCGTCGCCGTGCCGACCGCCGTCACCTGGCTCGCTGAGGCGGAGCGACGCGCCGCGCGCACGCGCGAGGAACTCGCCGCGGAAGCCGAGGCGATTTTTGCCCGGCACGAGGATGCGGCTACGCGCGCGCTGCTGCTGCGGCGCATGCGCCAGCGCGAACTGCTGCGCGCGGCGATGAGCGACGTCATCGAGGGGATTTCCACGACGCGCCAGGAGGCGATCACCGACGTCGCCGACGTCATCGTCGACTACGCGATGCGCGCCGCGCGCGACGATTTTGCTGGCGTGCACGGCCGGCAGGTGGGCGGAAGCCTCGCGATTATCGCCATGGGACGCATGGGCGGGCGCGAGATGAGCTACTCCTCCGACGCCGACACCGTCGTGATCTACGAGGACATGACCGCCGCCGATGCCACGTGGCTCGTGACCCGGTGGCGCTCGCTGCTTGCTGATCCCGCCGAAGCCCCGCCACTAGCCGTCGACCTGGCGCTGCGTCCCGAGGGCAAATCCGGGGCCCTCACCCGCAGCGCAGACTCCTACCTCGACTACCTAGCGGGGCGCTGTGAGGCGTGGGAACGTCACGCACTCATCCGCGCCCGCATCCTCGCCGCGCCGCCAGCTCTCGAAGAGCGCCTGCGTGCGGGCATCGATGCCGCACGCTACCGGGTAGGCGGCCCGAGCCCGGCCGATCTCCGCCAGATCCGACGCCTAAAAGCGCGGATGGAAACCGAACGCCTGCCGCGCGGTGTCGCCCCGGCGCGGCACGTCAAGCTCGGGCCGGGCGGCCTTGCCGATGTCGAATGGGCGATCCAGCTCATCCAGCTGCGCTATGGCGCCGACGAGCCGGCATTGCGCACCACGAGCACGAAGGCTGCGATCGCTGCCGCGAGCGAGCTCGGCTACCTCAGCACCGAGGAGGCCGAGCGCCTGCTGGCGGCCTGGCGGATGGCGAGCCACATCCGCGCCGGCGCCACCCTGGCGCTGCGGCGCAGCGGCGATGCGATCGACGTCATCCCCGCGGATGCCCACGAGCGCTCGCTGATCGGCGGCCTCGTCGGCCCCGAGGTCACCGAACGCGACGAGTTCGACGAGCAGTGGGCCCGCCGCGCCCGCCGCGCCCGCGCGGTCGCGGAGCCCGCCATGTACGGCGAGGGCTAGATCGAGAAGTACAGCTCGAACTCGTGCGGGTGCGGACGCTGGCGCAGCGGCTCAATCTCGTGGGTGCGCTTGTAATCGAGCCACGTGGCGATGAGGTCGTCGGTAAAGACATCGCCCTCGGTCAGGTAGTCGTGATCGCGCTCGAGTTCGATCAGCGCCTGGTCGAGCGTGTAGGGCAGCTGCGCGATCTGGCTGTGCTCCTCGGGCGCGAGCTCGTAGAGGTCCTTGTCGATGGGCTCGGCAGGCTCGATCCGATTGCGAATGCCGTCCAGGCCCGCCATGAGCTGGGCGGCGAAGGCGAGGTAGGGGTTCGCGCTCGGATCCGGCACCCGGTATTCCACGCGCTTGGCCTTCGGGGAGGTGCCCGTGATCGGAATGCGAATGCAAGCCGAACGGTTACGCGCAGAGTAGACGAGGTTGACCGGTGCCTCGAAGCCCGGCACGAGGCGGTGGTAGGAATTGGCCGACGGGTTGGTGAAGGCGAGCAGGCTCGGTGCGTGCTCGAGTAGGCCGCCGATGAACCACCGGGCCGTATCCGACAGGTTTGCGTAGCCCGATTCGTCGTAGAACAGCGGGGCGCCATCCTTCCACAGCGACAGGTGGCAGTGCATCCCGCTGCCGTTATCGCCGAAGATCGGTTTCGGCATGAACGTCGCCGTCTTGCCGGCCGCCCACGCCGCGTTTTTGATGACGTACTTGAACTTCATCATGTTGTCGCCCGCGGCGGTCAGCGTGTCGAAGGTGTAGTTGATTTCCTGCTGGCCGGCGGTGCCCACCTCGTGGTGGCTGCGCTCGACGTTGAGCCCGACGGCATACATCTGCCGCACCATTTCATCGCGCAGGTCGCAGAAGTGGTCGGAGGGCGAGACGGGGAAGTAACCACCCTTATACGGCGTCTTATAGCCGCGGTTGCCACCGTCTTCGACGCGACCGGTATTCCACGCCGCGGCCTCCGAATCGATGTGGTAGTACCCGCCGGCGGCAGACGTCGCGAAGCGAATATCGTCGAAGACATAAAACTCGGCTTCGGCCCCGACGTAGACGGTATCGGCGATACCGGTCGAGCGCAGGTACGCCTCGGATTTCGCCGCGACATTGCGCGGGTCGCGCGAATAGGGCTCATCGGTAAACGGGTCGACGATGAAGAAATTGACGACGAGCGTCTTCGCCGGGCGGAACGGGTCGATAAACGCGCTCGTCACGTCCGGCACGAGCTTCATGTCCGACTCGTGGATCGCCTGAAAGCCCCGGATCGATGAGCCATCAAACATGAGCCCCTCGGTAAAGAGGTCCTCGGTGAAGGCCTGCACCGGTATGTTGAAGTGCTGCATGATTCCCGGCAGGTCGCAAAAGCGAACGTCGATGAACTGCACGCCTTCGGTTTTTGTGAACTCGATGGCTTCGGCGGCGGTGGTAAACATGGCGGCCTTTCTGTTGGCGGAGCCGGGCACTACTGATCGTAGCGAGCAAGGGGGCAGGCAAGAAACAAGCGCGCATAATGTGGTCATGCGCGCTTGGGGTAGCTCTTATCGGCCTCGCATACCGCGACGGTCCGGGCGAGCCTTATACGGGTCGATGCCCTTGGGGATCGGCAGCTTCATCGCGCCGAGCGAGCTCAGACGCTTCACGACGGCAGCGACTTCCTGCTTGGTGAGCTTCTTGGGCAGCTTACGCATCGCGGATTCGAGCTTGCCAAGCTTGACCTGGCCCTCGCCGTTGCCGACATACAGCTTGTGAATATCGACGTTGGGCAGGATACGACGCAGCTTGCGTTCCTCATCGCCGACAATGCGCTTCGTGCGGCTGACAGGTCCCTCGATCACGAGGACGACGCCGGGGCGTCCGACGGCACGAAAGACCATGTCTTGCGTCCGCGGGTTCATCCCGACCGGCTCCTGCTCCATGTTCCAGCCCTTGATCTGCTGCATCACCGCAGCGGAGGCGCCGGGCTGGCCCTCGATCTGCATGTAGGACGCCCGCCGCGTGTACATCGACAGCAGGATCATCATGGCGAGCAGAGCGAGCAGCAGCCCCAAGAAGGGGATGTAGAGCCAGTGACCAGAGGCGATACCCCAGGCGAGCGCGCCACCAAAGATCACGACGAACAGGCCGATGAGTGCCCATTTCATCCACGGGAAGGACGCCTGAGTTACGCGGTAGGCGTCCGCGATGTTGTGATACCAGCGCCGCTTCGCGGGTGCAGTTGATTGGCTAGACATGATGTCTGTTAGCTTACCGGCTCTTTGGCGGCCCGCTCACGCATCCGCTGCGCGACGGCCGAAGCTTCTTGATGAGCCGTCACCGGCTGGGACAGGTGCGCGAGAGCATCCGGGATGTGACGGACATGCTTGGCCATCGCCTGACCCCACATGCGGCCCGCACGATAGGACGAGCGGACGAGCGGGCCAGCCATGATGCCGGCAAAGCCAAGCTCGTAGCCGAGCTCCGAAAGCTCGACGAACTCCTCGGGCTTCACCCAGCGCTCAATGGGGTGATGCAACCGCGATGGCCGCAGGTACTGCGTGATCGTCAGCAGGTCGCACTTGGCCTCGCGAAGGTCCCGCATGGCCTCTTCGATCTCCTCGCGCGTCTCGCCCATACCAAGGATGAGGTTCGACTTCGTGATGAGCCCGGCATCGGAAGCATCGGAGATGAGCTGCAGGGAGCGCTCGTAGCGGAAGGCCGGCCGGATGCGCTTAAAGATCCGTGGCACGGTTTCTAGGTTGTGGCCAAGGACCTGGGGAGAAGAAGAAAAGACCTCGGCGAGTGCGTCGGCCTGGCCGCGAAAATCGGGGATCAGCAGCTCGACGCCGGTGCCGGGGGATGCGGCGTGAATCTGCCGTGTCGTTTCGGCATAGAGCCAGGCAGCGCCATCGGGCAGGTCATCGCGGGCGACGCCCGTGACCGTGGCGTACTTCAAGCCCAGGTGCGTGACAGACTCGGCAACGCGGCGGGGCTCGTCACGATCATAGGTACCCGGGCGACCACTATCGATCTGGCAGAAATCGCAGCGTCGCGTGCACGTCTCGCCGCCGATGAGGAAGGTCGCCTCGCGATCCTCCCAGCACTCGAAGATATTGGGGCATCCGGCCTCTTCACACACGGTGTGCAGGGAAGCGCCGCGAACCAGGGACTTCACGTCCCGATACTGCTCACCCATGTAGGCCGTCGTCCGGATCCATTCGGGTTTCCGCTCGATCGGAACCTCGGCGTTTTTTGCTTCGACCCGCAGCAGGCGGCGGCCTTCGGGAGCGATCGTCATACGACTTCCTTAATCAGGGGATCAGCGGATAGGGGAGAAAGGCGGGCGGTGAGGTGGGTGGCCAACTGTGCGGCGACCTCAGGCAGCGAAGCGGGCGGGAATGAACCTGGGAGCTCGTGATTCATCGTCGTAACACCGGCATCGGAGATTCCGCATGGGACGATCGCGCGATAGGGCTCCAGGGAATTGGCGACGTTCAGGGCAATACCGTGCAACGTGACTCCGCGCGCAACGCGCACCCCGATGGCGCAAATCTTGCGCTCCGGTTCGTGCAGCCACACCCCGGATCGGCCCGCAACCCGGTCGCCCGTGATGCCCACATCTGCGAGCGTGTCGAGGACGGCCGCTTCCAGGGCCCGGACATAGGCGACGACATCCAGAGGAGTGGTGAGTCGGATGATGGGGTAGGCGACGATCTGCCCGGGACCGTGCCAGGTGATGCGGCCGCCCCGGTCGATGTCAATGACGTCGAGGGTGGGATCAACCCGATCCCATGGCGCGGTGCGCCGACCTGCCGTGTAGACGCTGTCGAGTTCGCACAGGACGAGTGCGGGCTCGCCGCGTCCGGCAACGAGGTCTGCATGGAGGTTTCGTTGGATCGTATCGACGTCACCGTAGCTTCGGCGCCCGGTGGTCAAGAGATCTACAACGCGCACGACCTCGATCCTAACTGACGCGATCGCTTGCGCCCAAAATGTCCGATTGTGGATAACTCTAGAAGGGCCTTGTTTCATGCCTAGCGTAGGCACATGGAGATCAGCGGATACCAGGTCCTGACCCAGCTGTCAGCCGGCGACGTCTTTGAAGGGCGAACGCCAGCGGGCACTGCCTGTGTTCTCGCGTTTGTTGCCGTTCCGAGCGCCGAAGAAGCCCGCGCATTTCAGCGTCGTCTGGGCAACCTTCGAACAATGCACCACGCTCACATCGTCACGGTGATCGATGTTGTCGTCGTCGATGATGAACGGGTCATGGTGGCCTACAAGGCTCTTAGCGGAACGACCCTCGCCACTATTCTTGCCGCTCGCGGCGAGTTATCGGGACCGGAGATCGCGCACATCTGGGATGGCGTTGGTTCTGCCGTGGCAGCGCTGCACGAGAGAGGAATCATTCACGGCGATGTGAGTAGTGAAAACGTCATGATCACCGCCGATGGACAAGCGATCCTCATCGACGTGTGCGCTCCAATGTCAACCGAAGTCGGTACCGAGGGCTTTGTTGCGCCGGAGCGAATGGCCGGTGGGCCCGCCTCAATCGCGGGGGATGTCTACTCCGTTGCTGCGCTCATACGCGCGTTGTCACCGGTCAACTGTCTCACTGCGCTGCTGAACGACGCGCTGCACCACGATCCGACAGCGCGCCCGAGCTGTCGAGACCTCGTGGCTCGCCACGTCGAGTTGGCACGCCCCGAGCCCGTGAGCATGCCAAGCGATGCCTCTCTCGCCGCGGCACGGATTCGACGCCGGTTGCCCGCAACCGAAATCAAGCCGCGATGTCGCGCGCGGGCCCGACGCTCGCGCAGCGTCGTCCCGAAAGTGACCGCGATCCTCGCAGCAGGGTGCGTCATCTTGGGTGGTTGGTTTGGCGGTCGGGCGCTCATGAGCGAGGCTGCCGAAGGAAGGATTTCGCATGTTGATGTGACTCTGGCGCCTGCGACCCAGCCCGCGCTGCCCACCAAGGTTGAGGTGGTCGATCCGATCAGCAGGCTCGAGGCTTTGCTCAAGCTGCGAGACGAGGCGTTGATGTCGGGCGATCAGCAATTGCTCGAGCGGGTCTATACACCCGAGGCACCAGCGTTCCTTACCGATCGACAGACCTTACGGGAATGGGCCAAGTCAAAGGTTCGTATTGCTGGTCTTGAGACCGACTTCCGCGAGGGCCTCGAGGTAAATAACGGGATTGAAGGGCTGGTCAGCGCTAGCGCGCACAGCCGCCTCGAGGACGGTAAGGCAGCGCAGGTGCCCGCGTCGGAGGCTGTGTGCATGCGATTCACGATCGAGGCGGACAGAATCTCACTGATCGAAGCGTGTGAACGCGCCGAATCATAGCAATCGGGCCCGGAACTCGAATGGAGTTCCGGGCCCGATGAAGCGGTCTGTTACAGGCCGACCTCGGCGGCAAAGTCGCCCTCTTCGAGGCGAGCCTTCACGGCCATGAGGTAGCGAGCTGCATCGGCGCCGTCGACCAGACGGTGGTCGTAGGACAGCGCGAGGTAGACCATCGAGCGGATACCGATCGACTCGTTACCGTCGGCGTCCTTGACAACCATCGGTCGCTTCACTATTGTTCCAACGCCGAGGATCGCGACCTCGGGCTGGTTGATGATCGGGGTGTCAAACAGCGCACCGCCAGAACCAGTGTTGGTGATCGTGAAGGTGCCGCCGGAGAGCTCATCCGGGGTGACCTTCGAGTCACGCGTACGGGCCGCCAGATCGTTAATGGACTTAGCGATCCCAGAAATCGTGAGATCGCCGGCGCCCTTGATCACGGGCACGAGCAAGCCGCGCTCGGTGTCCACGGCAATACCGATGTTCTCGGTGTCGCGGTATTCGACCTGGTCGTCCTTGATCGTGGCGTTGATCTTCGGGTGGGCCTTCAGCGCTTCGGTGGCGGCCTTAACGAAGAACGGCAGGAAGGTCAGCTTGGTGCCTTCGGTTGCCGCGAACTTGTCCTTGGCCGCGCCACGCAGCGCAGCAACGCGCGTGACATCGACCTCGACGACCGTCGTGAGCTGAGCGGAGGTCTGCAGCGACTCCACCATGCGGGTGGCAATGACCTTGCGCAGGCGCGACATCTTCTCCGTCGTGCCGCGCAGCGGGCTCGGCTCGACCGGAGCAGCCTTCTTCGCAGCCGGAGCTGCCTTAGCTGCGTCCGCAGCTTCAGCCTTGGCAGCTTCCGCCTTGCGAGCGGCTTCCAGGACGTCTTCCTTGCGGATACGGCCACCGACGCCGGTGCCAACGACCTGCGAGAGGTCGACATCCTTGTCCTTGGCGAGCTTGCGCACGATCGGGGTGACGTAGACCTGGTCGGACTTCACCGAGCGCGACGGAGCGGAGCGGACCTCGGCCGGATCATCATCATCCGAGGGCTCGGCCTTGGCGTCAGTGTCAGCCTTCGGCTGCTCCTCTGCCTTCTCCGCCTCGTCCTGATCCGGTGCTTCTTCGGCAGGCTTCTCGTCCTTGGGCTCGTCAGCCGTGGGTTCTTCGGCCGGCTCATCATCGGCATCGCCGGAATCCGAACCATCACCGATCAAACAGAGGTCAGCGCCAACATCGACGGTCTCGTCTTCCTGGACGAGGATCTTGTTCAGCGTTCCTGCAACGGGGGACGGAACTTCAGTGTCGACCTTGTCGGTCGATACCTCGAGCAGCGGCTCGTCGACCTCGACGCTGTCACCTTCGGCCTTCAACCAGCGCGTGACTGTGCCTTCGGTGACGGATTCACCGAGTGCCGGCATCTTGACAGCCTCGCCCCCCGAACCACCGCTGGACTTCTTAGGTTCGTCCTTCGGCTCTTCGTCCTTAGGCTCTTCCTTGGGTTCCTCGTCCTTGGGCTCTTCCTCAGGCTCGTCGTCTTTAGGCTCGTCCTTGGGTTCTTCGTCCTTGGATTCATCGGATGCTCCCGAGCCATCACCAATGCGGCACAACTCTGCACCGACATCGACAGTCTCGTCTTCCTCGACGAGGATCTCTTCTAGCGTTCCCGAAATAGGGGAGGGGACTTCGGTATCGACCTTGTCGGTCGAGACCTCGAGCAGTGGCTCGTCGACCTCGACCTTTTCGCCGACAGCCTTCAACCAGCGTGTGACGGTGCCTTCGGTGACGGATTCACCGAGTGCCGGCATCTTGACGGATTCAGACATGTTGAGTTGTCTCCTTAGTTCAAACGTTAGTTGTGGGCGTGCAGCGGCTTGCCGGCCAGGGCCAGGGCGGCTTCGCCCATGGCCTCGTCCTGCGTCGGGTGAGCGTGAATAAGGGCGGCGACATCCTCGGGGTAGGCCTCCCAGTTGACGATGAGCTGGCCTTCGCCAACGAGTTCGCCGACACGGGCGCCAATCATGTGGACACCAACAATCGGACCATCCTCAACACCAACGAGCTTGATGAAACCGGTGGTCTTCAGGATCTGGGACTTGCCATTACCTGCGAGGTTGTACTCGACGACCTTGACCTTGTCATCCCCGTAGAGTTCCTTGGCCTTCGCCTCGGTGATACCGACGGAGGCGACCTCGGGCTCGCAGTAGGTTACGCGCGGAATGCCGGACTCCTCGATGACCTGCGGCGACATGCCGGCAATCTCTTCGGCGACGAAAATCCCCTGCTGGAAGCCGCGGTGAGCGAGCTGCAGGCCGGGAACGATATCTCCGACGGCGTAGATGTTGCCGACGCCGGTGTGCAGGCGCTCGTTCGTGAGAACGAAGCCCCGGTCCATCGAGATGCCCTGCTCTTCGTAGCCGAGATCCTTGGTCACGGGGCCACGACCAATGGCGACCAGCAGCACGTCTGCCGTGATGGAGTCGCCGCTTTCGGTTTCGACGGTCACCGAGTTCTCGTCCTGCGTCGCCGACTTGAACATCGTGTTCGTCTTGAAGTTGATCTTGCGCTTGCGGAACGCGCGCTCCAGCGCCTTGGAGATTGAGGGATCCTCGTTCGGCACGAGGTTTGGAAGACCTTCAATGATCGTGACGTCGGCGCCGAAGGAGTTCCACACGGAGGCGAACTCGACACCGATAACGCCGCCGCCGAGGACGATCGCGGACTTCGGAACCTCGTCGAGGGTGAGGGCCTGCTCACTCGTCATGATGCGGCCGCCGATATCCAAGCCGGGGATCGTCTTGGAGTAGGAGCCAGTGGCGAGGATGACGTTCTTGCCCTTGAGCTTCTTGCCGTCGACTTCGACGGTGTCCTTATCAACGAGCTTGCCCCAGCCGTTGATCAGCTCAACCTTGCGGGATGCCACGAGGCCCTGCAAACCCTTGTACAGGCGAGCGACGACTCCATCCTTGTACTTGTTGACACCTGGCATATCGATGCCTTCGAGGCTCATGTTGACCCCAACCGAAGCGGCGTCCTTGGCGGTGTCCGCGACTTCGGCGGCGTGCAGCAGCGCCTTGGTGGGGATGCATCCGCGGTGCAGGCAGGTGCCACCGAGCTTGTCGCCTTCAATCAGGGCGACTTTCAGTCCGAGTTGAGCGCCACGCAGCGCGGCGGCGTAGCCACCGCTTCCTGCTCCTAGGATGACGATGTCGTACGTCGGCGTATCTGTCACGTGCTACTCCTCATGGATGGGGCCATGCGCCCCGTTGAATATCCTCGGGACCATTGTCCCACTAAGTAGCGCTCGAGCAACTACGGTCCCGCACCGTGGCCGCTATGAGGCGGGCCACCTTTGGTGCGGGACCGTTGTGATCGAGGGGATTTACTTCTCGAAGTTCTCCAACAGGTTGACCAGGGTGCGCACTGCGAAGCCGGTGCCACCCTTACCCGTGTAGCCGTAGGGCGCATGCTCGTGGAATGCCGGACCGGCAATATCCAGGTGAGCCCAGGGAGTGTCCTTCACGAAGTGCTTGAGGAAGAGGCCAGCGCTCAGCATCCCGCCCCAACGCCCGCCAATGTTCTGCAGGTCTGCGACGGGGGACTTCAGGCCATCGTTCAGTTCCTCCGGCAGCGGCATCGGCCAGAAGGCCTCGCCCGCAGCATCGGCAGCAGCAACAACATCGGAGCGCAGCTCGTCATCGCCCATGACGCCCGCGACCCGCTCGCCAAGAGCAACGACAGCGGCACCCGTCAGGGTCGCGACGTCGAGGACCGCGTCGGGCTCGTCCTGAACGGCGCGCGCTAGCGCATCAGCCATCACCAGGCGGCCTTCGGCATCGGTGTTGAGGACTTCCACCGTCGTGCCATCGAGCATGGTGATGATGTCGCCGGGACGCTGTGCGCCGCCGGACGGCATATTCTCCGCGAGTGCCAGCCAGCCGGTGACCTTGACCGGGAGCTTGAGCTCGGCGGCGGCGACGACGGCATTAAGGACCGCTGCGGCGCCTGCCATATCGCACTTCATCGTCTCCATGCCCTTGCCAGGTTTCAGAGACAAACCACCCGAGTCGAAGGTGATGCCCTTGCCGACGAGCGCCACGTGGCCGCTCGCCTTGGCCGGGGAGTAAGACAGCTGGACGAGGCGTGGCGGGCGAGTCGAGCCCATCCCGACCGCGAGAATGCCACCGTAGCCGCCAGCATCGAGCTTCTTTTCGTCGAGAATATCGACCTTAATCTTCAAGCCCTTAGCGGCCTGCGTAGCGTAGTCGGCGAAGGTCTCGGGGAAGAGATCGTTCGGAGCAATGTTGACCAAGTCGCGTGCTCGGTTAACTGCCGAGGACAGGATCGACGCGCGCTCAACGGCGGCCTTTACGTCCTTTTCGCCGGCCAGAGTAGTGGCGATCGTGACCTTTTCAACCGGGTCCTTATCGCACTTCTTATACTGCGCAAACGCGTAGGAACCCAGGAGAGCGCCCTCGGCAATCGCGCCAACTTCTTCGGCACCGGAGGCGGGCAGGGCAATGGCGACGTGGGAGTAGCCTGCAAGCGAGCGGATCGCGGAGCCCACTGCTCGGCGCAGGGCTTCCGGAGATGGATCCTCGCCAACACCGACGATTGCCACCGGGATGGAGAACTCATCGGAGACGACCTTCGTGACGCTGCCTTCCTTGCAGGACACGTCGAGGGTATCGATCAAAGCGGCCAGTGCCGCATCAGCTTTTTCGGAGACTTGAGAGCCGCAGAACGGGACGACTTTGTCATCGACCTTTGTTGCGCCCAAAAGGAGGATGTCGGACTTCAGAGCGGATAGTTTCTTGGCATGCAAATCAACTGTGTTCACACACCATAGGGTAGACGACGCAGAGTAAGCGGACACGGTAATCTGGCGGACGTGTATCTTGCCATCTGGTTGTCTGCCGCGCTGACGGGTGTCCTGGCGCTGTGGGCTGCCTACTTTGCCATCGTTGATCGGGCGGTCATTTTCAAGCAGCTGATTTTCGCTGCGGTCATCGAGGCGGTAGTCGTGGTGACGGCTATTATTGCGGGGATACACCAGGCTCGCGGCTACGTCGTTTCCGATGCAATAACTCTGTGGGGTTATCTGCTGACGTGCCTGATCCTGTTGCCCATTGCTGGCGCATGGGCATTCGTTGATCGCACGCGAACGTCGTCTATCGCGATGGTGATCGTATCCCTGTCGCAGGTCGTATGCCTGTGGCGGGTCTGGCAGATATGGGTGGCATGAGCACGGTAACGACATCGGCAACTGATACGCGTCGACCCGCCTACGGGCTTGGGCGCGTCTTGATTTTGATCTATGGCATCTTTGCCCTTGCCGCCACCGCTCGATCCGCTGTCCAGCTGATCCGCAACCCAAGCGAAGCGCCACTTGCCTATAGCCTGTCGGCACTCGCCGCCGTGATCTACATCCTGGCCACGGTATCGCTGGCGCATAACGGAAAGCGGATGCGACGCATCGCGTGGGGGGCCGTGATCTTCGAAGCTCTCGGCGTCATCACGATCGGAATCGTCTCCTTCCTCCACCCCGAGCTCTTTCCCCGCGCGACCGTGTGGTCACATTTTGGCGCCGGATACGGTTTCGTTCCGCTCGTCCTACCCTTCCTCGGCATCGCGTGGCTGTTTACGTCGAATCCCGCACGCCTTGCCCAGAACTAGAGTGAGCATCATGTACCGCACCCTCTTCGACCACGTCATCACCAAGTCGGATCCGGAAACAGCCCACGGCGCATCGCTCTCAGCGATCGCGCTAGCTGGCGGCAACGAGGTGGGCAGGCGGGGGCTTCGGGCGACATTTGGTCGCGAACCTTCTCGCCCCGTGCGAAACGAACGACTGCGAGTCTTCCCGCGGCCATTCCCCGGCCACCTCGGACTAGCGGCCGGAATGGATAAGAACGCCACCGCCGTACTCGGCTTGAAGGCGCTTGGTTTCGCGTTCGTTGAGATCGGAACCGTGACGCGACACGCCCAGCCCGGCAACGCGAAACCTCGCATGTGGCGGCATCTCGACGAACGCGCGCTTCGGAACAAGATGGGGTTCAACAATGAGGGAGCGGATGTTGTCGCCGCACGGATGCGGGACCTGAGGTCGAACGCTGCAGGGCGGTCCGCGATCGTTGGTATCAATCTGGGCAAGTCGAAGATCACGCAGGCTGAGCACGCCGCGGACGATTACGGGTACTCCGCACGTCTTCTGGCCCCATGGGCGGACTATCTGGTCATCAACGTGTCTTCGCCGAACACCCCGGGCCTGCGAGATCTTCAAGCCGTTGACTCTCTTCGCCCGATCATTGATGCGGTCCGCACGGCAGCTTCCCGCTCGGCTGCGCGCGATGTTCCATTGCTGGTCAAGATCGCGCCGGACCTAGCCGATTCCCAGATCGCCGAAGTGGCGCAGTTGGTGCGAGACGAAGGGATTACCGGAATGGTCGCGACGAACACGACCATTGCGCACTCCTACGGTGAGGGCGGCCTTTCGGGCCGACCGCTGAAGCAGCGAGCCCTTGAGGTGGTGCGCCTCGTGCGCAACGAGCTTGGGCTGCGGCCGGTCCTCATGGGGGCAGGAGGAATTGAAACCCCCGAGGATGGACGGGCGATGCTCAACGCAGGAGCCGACCTGCTACAGGCGTATTCCGGATTTGTTTACGGTGGTCCCGCATGGCCGGGAGCAATGAACCGCGCTCTCGCCACTAAATAAAAGCAGCCGCATCCCGGTTTAGCGACACCAAAGAGCGCGTCAGAAGGTATCCGATCCACACCGTCGCGAGGCTCAAGGACACCCAAGCTGCCCACGGCGCCACCGAGCTGAACACGATGATGACGGCATTGGCGAGCGCAGCGATGGGAAAGGTCGTTGCCCACCAGGTCAGGGTAAACGGCGAGGACCAGAGCCGATTCCTCGGCAATACGACAAGGGCGAGAAACAGCATCCCGGTAGCAAGCAGCGTGGCATCGACGAGCGGAGTTACCGAACGCATGACCGACAGTACGGGGGCATACCCCGAATTCACCGGACCATCGATGATCGCGTGCCAGCCGATCAGCGCCACGGGTGCAGGGGCAATGAGCACGGCTAACGTAGGAACGATCCGCGCAGGCAGGACCTCGTCGTGGACAAAAATCCGGCGAAGAACGATCGGTTGGAGCGAGAACCACAAGAGCAACCCGAGTCCCCACAGCGCCATCACCAAGCCCGTCGGTGCAATGCTCGCTCCAGCAAAGGACGCGACCATCGTTCCGACCACGGGGATGAACCATGCGGGGGATAGTGTCGTGAGGTTGATGTCGGTTCGAGCGAGCCACGCGCCAAAAACGTGGACCGAGATCGCAAGGTGGCCCACCATGGCCGGCCACCACACCCACGCAACCGACCCTCCAAGGAGCGGCAAGGCTGCAGCGCACAATACGAGCGTTCCCACGCTTAACGTGGCCAGAAAGACGACGGGAAATGGATCAGATAGTTCGCGTCGAACGGCCTGCGGGTAGCTAACCAATCGGGCGATCTGCACAGCCACGAGGCCAAGCCACACCACCGCTGCGATGCCAAGGAGGGCGGTCCCAATTCCCTGCGGGGCGCCCAGTCTTACGGAGGCCTGGAACCAGGCAGCCGCGAGACCGCCAAGGCCCATGACCGAAGCGAACACCGCAAACGGAGTCCGCGCTAGCAGCGGCGGTGGGGTGGTCATTTGTGATGACCGGGAAACTCACCACGGCGGTTCTGCGGCTTCGGCATGCGCCACGGACGGATCATGAAAGCGCGCGAGAACGCGTACATACCCGTGAAGCGCGGGATCTGATCGGCATCGAAGCGCGCCTTCAAATGGCGGCGCAGGATGAAGACCATCAAAAGACCATCGATGATGCCGCCGAAGACAATGACATACATGCCCAAGGTGACGTAGGTGGCGACCGCGGGCAGCCACGTCACAATCACCATGGCGATGATCATGAGGAATGCGACCGGCATGAAGAGCTCGCCGATATTCCACCGGGCATCGACATAGTCGCGCGCAAACCGACGGACCGGGCCCTTGTCCCGCACCGGCATGTAGCGTTCATCGCCCGTCAACATGCCTTCGCGTTGCCGAGCGTATGCCTCATTGCGCTGGCGGCGAGCGGCTTCCTTGGCCGCCTTGCGATCATCGACGACAAGCGGCCGACGGTTCTTTGCTTCGGCTTCGCGTCGCTTTGGCGTCGGACGGCCTTTGCCCGAGACGGGAGGTTCCGGCTCGGCGGGCAGCTCTGAGGTGGGCTTTTTACGGAAGATCACGCTTCGATGGTACGCGATTGGGCCGCGGCCAGGTACGCTCGTGTTCGTGATCACAGTAGCTGAATTGAAAGAACGCATCGATGAGGCCTTCGCCCAGGTGCGCACGGATTTGGAGAACCTGGTTCGTATTCCTTCGGTCTCGTCCGCAGCCTTCGATCAGGCGCATGTACGAGCCTCAGCGGAGTACACCGCGGAACTGCTCCGCGGGGTCGGCATGGACAGCGTCGAGATCCTGACGGCGCCGGATGCCAACGGCGCCGAAGGCCGGCCAGCCGTCGTGGCGCATAAGGCTGGCAAGGCCGATAAACCTCGCGTGCTCCTTTACGCCCACCACGATGTCCAGCCGCCAGGCGATGTCGCCGACTGGACGCAAGATGACCCGTTCGAGCCAGAGGTGCGCGGCGAGCGCATGTATGGTCGCGGCACCGGCGACGACAAGGCCGGGATTGTGGCCCACGTTGGGGCGCTTCGACTCCTCGGCGATGACCTTGGCGTTCCCGTCACCTGCTTTTTCGAAGGTGAGGAAGAAATTGGCTCGCCTTCGTTCCACAACTTCCTCACGACATACCGCGACAAGCTCGATGCCGACGTCATCATCGTGCTCGATTCGGCCAACTGGAAGGTCGGTACGCCTGCACTGACGACCAGCCTACGAGGCCTCGTCGACGTCACCGTCACCGTGAAGACGGGAGATTTCGCCGTTCACTCGGGCATGTTTGGGGGACCCTACCTCGACGCCGTGACCTGCATGTCGCGCCTGATCTCGACCTTGCACGACGACAACGGAGACGTCGCTGTCCCCGGGCTGCACATGGCGCCGGAATCTGACCTGGACTACCCCGAAGAGACGTGGCGAACTGATGCCGGAGTCGTCCCCGGCTACGAACTCGCTGGCACCGGTTCGATTCCCACACGCTTGTGGTCGAAGCCGGCGATTTCTGTCATCGGCATGGACGTGACGAGCGTGGACATGAAGTCCAACACCATCATCCCCTCGTGCACTGCGGCTCTGTCCATGCGTATCGCGCCGGGCCAGGACCCGCAGGCGGCCGCCGATGCACTGAAGGCCCACCTGGAAAGCAACGCGCCGTTTGGCGCGGATGTTGACGTGACAATCAACGAGCTCGGTCAGCCCTTCGATGCCGGTGATGACACTGAGATGATGCGCCTTGCTCGGTGGGCCATGACCCAAGCGTGGGATAACGAGGCCGTCAACATTGGTATGGGGGGCTCGATTCCCTTTATTTCGGTGCTCTCGGAGGTGTTCCCTAACGCTGACATCCTCATCACCGGGATCGAAGATCCCGACACCCGTGCACATGGCGCAGACGAGTCTGTCCACCTAGGTGAGCTTCGAGGCGCAACCCTGACGGGCGCTATCGTGCTCGCCGCCCTCGCGGGCGATATCGAGCCAGAGCTCTAACTCGTCGGTGATTCGCTCGGCGAAGGCGATTCGTCTTCGCCGGGCGTATCCGCTTCGCCCGGCGCTGGCGAGGTAGGAGAGGGAGCGGGGTTAGCCGGATCTGGTGCGACCGAGACGGCAATCTTGACTTCGCCCGATTTACTATCGACGGCGGTCACTTTCGCCGTGGCGATCAACGGCTCAGAGCCGCCCGAAATCGAGCACTGCGCTTCGGCGCCTACCTCCGCTTCAATACCTGCCGGGCACAGCACGGCCGGGGCATCGCCCAGCTCGGATTCCACACTCTGTGCGATCCGTTGCTGCAGTTCCTCAGCTGGAACCGGTTTGACGTTGGTCCCGGAGCAGCCGAGGGTGCCGAGCGCCAGCGACAGCACGGCAGCGGTGGTCAGTCTCGCCAGTTTCATGCCTCCATCGTGCACTATGATCAGCCCCATTGCCCAGCTACAGGAGAACTCCGTTGCGCGTATTGCTAGTTGCCGACGACCCTGAGGCACGTTCGGACTTCGTTGCGGGCTGGCATGATCGCCGCCCCGAAACCGACATGTCACACGTACCGGGAAGTGAACTGTCACCCGACCAACTACCCGCATTGTGGCGCGTTGGCTCGCAGCTTGACGTAGCGGGCGAAGATGCCCGTCAGGAGCCCTTGTCCTCAACGGCGCCATTGGTTCCCGACGTTATCGACCTGCTGACCGCTGCCGAGTCCCATGACGTGACTGTCGTGGCGGGTCTGACGGTCATGCATGACGGCGGACAGGGCGTCTTCACGGCACTGGATCTTAACGAGCGGGAGGCCCTGAAGCGGGTTGCTCCCCGGATGACGATCGGCGCGGTAGACCACGCGCCGCTGCTGGGTCTACACTCCCGCTCGGCCCAACTCGCAACCACCGGAGCGGTGAGCCACGACGATGCACAGCGCCATGACGCCGCGATCGGGCAGTTCGTCGCGGAGGTATCCCGCGAGTTTGGATCCTCCCCCCGAATCGCTCGGCTGGAAGGTAGTGGGACAGCCGGGGGAGTTGCCTTCCTACTGGCGGCTGCCGGAGCACGGTTGGTGACCTTTCCAACCGCGATCGCCGAGCATTACGGCTGGTCGGATCTCGTTCAGGACGCGGACCTCACCATTGTGCTGACTGATGAGTCAGACCCGACCGCGTTATTGAGCGGCTGGGCGGCAACCCTCGGCGGCTACAGCATGGAATCCGGCACACCATTGGCTCTCGTCGGCAACGTCACGGGACTTCCGCGGCGCCACCTCGCCAGTATTGGCGTATCCGATTATTACGTCCGGGCGGAGCGCAGCTACCGCGAAGTGGGCCGTGCACTTGCTGCTACCTGGATACGCGCGTGAGCCGTTTTGCCGAACGCGGAACGCATTAGCACCCAAGGACAAATCGACGTAGGCTGCTTTCAGACAATCCGAGGAGGTCGCTATGACAGACACCATCAATGAACTTCCCACGCATGAAGTTAACCTCACGACGGAGGCAGCCCAGAAGGTTTCCTCCCTTCTGGAGCAGGAAGGACGCGACGACCTTCGATTGCGCGTGGCCGTCCAGCCTGGCGGCTGTTCCGGCCTGATCTACCAGCTGTACTTTGATGAGCGTCTGCTCGACGGCGACGCCGTACGCGACTTCGATGGCGTCGAGGTCGTCGTTGACAAGATGAGCGTGCCGTACCTGGCTGGCGCCACCATCGATTTCGCCGACTCCATCGAAAAGCAGGGCTTTACGATCGACAACCCGAATGCCGCAGGCTCGTGCGCATGCGGAGAGTCCTTCAACTAGCTTTGAGCTCACGCCCGGGCGCGCACCAAGCCGCGACCCGGGCATCGTGCTGTCTACGACCCACTAACTGAAAGTCAGAATGAAACGCTTCGCGCTTGCAGCTACCGCTGCCGCTGCCCTTGTCCTTTCCGCTTGCTCTGGTAACTCCACCGCCACGGACCCCGAGACTTCTGCGCCGTCGACGACCGCGCCCCAATCCGACGTCGCTGTCAAGGTTGTCGATTCCCCAATTTTTGAAGTCAAGGGCGATGCGGGCAGCGCCCCGGAACTCACCTTTAACGGTGATGCGCCTGCCGAGCTGCAGCGCTACACGCTCGATGCCAAGCCGGATGGCGCCGAAGTCGGTCCCGACGACGTCGTCTATGCCCACTATCACGGCCAGGTGTGGAACGGGGAGAAGTTTGACTCTTCCTATGACCGCGGCGCGCCCATTGCGTTCTCCCTCAATGGCGTGATCCCGGGCTGGAAGCACGGCCTGACGGGTGCTCGCGTCGGCGAGCGTGTCGAGCTGTCAATCCCGTCTGAATACGGCTACCCGAATGGCACTCCCGACGGCGGGATTAAAGCGGGCGACACCATCGTCTTCGTCGTAGAAATTCTCGACTCCGTCGCACCCGACACGCCGGCACCTGCAGCCGGGGAACAGGTATCGGATCCGGCCGAACTTGGCCTCACCGTAGAAGACGCCGATGGGCAGCTGAAGTCCGTGACGGTCGAGAAGAGTACGACCGAACCAACCGAACCCAAGCTCGTGAAGCTGACCGAAGGCACCGGCGAGGGGACCGTCGCCGAAAACTCGCAAATGATCGTGCGGGTGGTCGGCGGTACGTTTAATGGCGAGCCGACGCCAGGAGGCGCTCAGATCATTACCGCGGATGCGGCAGCAATGCCTGACACGGTTGGCGCAGCCCCCGGCGCGCGTTTCGCTCTCCTAAGCCCCGCCTCGGGTCAGGGACCCGCCCAGGCCGCGGTGTTTGACATTATCAAGGTGCTTTCGGCGAAATAATTCGCCCATATCGGGCAGAGCGCTGAGACGTGTTCCACACAATGACACAAATGGGGAACACGTTCTGACAGCGAGTCGAATCACCAGGTAGTCTGTGGCTAAGGACGAAAGTCCCACGAAGAGTTTCATGCGGAGGAGTGACCGTGCGAATGAAGTCCCGCACCGAGAGGAGCACACGCTGGCGCGTTCTTGCGTTAGGTGTCGTCCTCTCTCTCAGCCTGGCAGGCTGTTCGGCCGACCAACTGTCAACGGGATTTCTCCCGTCCAAGCCGGGGCTGACCGATAAGACAGCCTCGATCATCAGCCTGTGGAACGGCGCCTGGATCGCAGGTCTCGCAGTTGGTGTGCTCGTTTGGGGCTTGATCATCTGGTGCGTCATTGTTTACCGCAAGCGCAAGGATGACAACACTCTGCCGGTCCAGTTGCAGTACCACGTGCCGCTGGAAATCATGTACACGGTCATCCCGATCTTCATGATGGGTGTGCTGTTCTACCACACGGTCAAGACGACCGATGAACTGTGGGACACCTCCGGTGAGGTGGACAATCACATTTCCGTTTACGGCAAACAGTGGTCGTGGGACTTCAACTACCTCGATGATGATGTCTACTACGCGGGCGAACGCATCGCTTTGACAGGCAAGGAAGGCGACTTCGACCGCCTGCCGACCCTGTACCTGCCGGTGAACGAGACCATTGAATTCCAGCTGCACGCGCGCGATGTTCAGCACTCGTTCTGGATCCCCGCCTTCTTGACCAAGCTGGACATGATCCCCGGCGAGCAGCGCGTCTTCCACGTCACTCCGCAGGAGACGGGCACGTTCGTTGGCAAGTGTGCCGAGCTATGCGGTGAGTTCCACTCGGAAATGCTCTTC
Source organism: Bowdeniella nasicola (assembly GCF_900107735.1). GTDB lineage: Bacteria > Actinomycetota > Actinomycetes > Actinomycetales > Actinomycetaceae > Bowdeniella > Bowdeniella massiliensis. Next base: position 121,159 of record NZ_FNQV01000002.1, read on the forward strand.
CAGGTCAAGGTCGTTGAGCGTGGCGAGTACGACGCAGAAATGCAAAAACTGCGCGATGCCGGAAATGTCGGCGAGCGCGGCGCCGAGTTTGACCGTACCTACAAGCCGGGAGGATCCTACTAATGGCTACCGGAACGACCCAGCACGTAGATCAGGTGCCCGGTCTGCGGCCACAGCGTCAAAAGCTCGGGCAGACAATCGTCAGCTGGATTACCTCCACGGACCACAAGACCATCGGCTACATGTACATGTGGACCTCGATGTTCTTCTTCGTCTTGGCGGGCATCATGGCCATGGTGATCCGCACCGAGCTCTTTGAGCCGGGCATGCTGCTGGAATCGAAGGCACAGTTCAACCAGCTGTTCACCATGCACGGAACGATCATGCTGTTCCTGTTCGCTACGCCGATGTTCACGGCCTTTGGCAACGTGCTGGTCCCGCTCCAAATCGGAGCCCCTGACGTCGCCTTCCCGCGCATGAACATGTTCGCTTTCTGGCTCTTCCTTTTCGGCGGCCTCCTGGCGTGCGCCGGCCTCATCATGCCGGGCGGCGCTGCAGACTTTGGCTGGACCGGCTACGTCCCGCTATCGACCCGCCCATACGCACCCAGCTTGGGTGCCGACCTATGGGTCCTCGGCCTTGCCATGACCGGCTTCGGCACGATTTTTGGTTCCGTGAACTTCATTGCCACGATCATCACGATGCGTGCACCCGGCATGACAATGTTCCGGATGCCGATCTTCACCTGGAACATCCTCATCACTTCCGTGTTGGTCCTGATGGCCTTCCCGGTTCTCGCATCCGCGTATTTCGGCCTAGCTTCCGATCGCATCCTCGGATCCCAGATCTACAACCCTGAATCCGGCGGCGTGATCTTGTGGCAGCACCTGTTCTGGTTCTTCGGCCACCCGGAGGTCTACGTTCTCGCGCTTCCGTTCTTCGGAATCATCTCCGAGATCATTCCCGTCTTCTCGCGTAAGCCGATCTTCGGTTACAAGACTTTGGTTTTTGCTACCGTCGCGATTGCGGCACTGTCTGTGACAGTCTGGGCGCACCACATGTACACCACGGGCGCCGTCATGCTGAGCTTCTTCGCTTTGATGACGATGCTGATCTCGGTGCCCACCGGCGTGAAGTTCTTTAACTGGATTGGCACAATGTGGCGGGGGAAGATCACCTTCGAAACGCCGATGCTGTACGCCCTGGGCTTCCTCGTCACCTTCGTCTTCGGTGGCCTGACGGGAATTATCTTGTCCAGCCCGGCGATGGATTCTCACGTCCACGACTCCTACTTCGTCGTCGCGCACTTCCACTACGTGATCTTCGGAACCGTGGTGTTCGCGGTCTTTGGTGGCTTCTACTTCTGGTGGCCCAAGATGACCGGACGCATGCTCGATGAGCGCCTTGGAAAGATCCAGTTCTGGCTACTCTTCCCGGGCTTCCACCTCACCTTCCTCGTCCAGCACTGGCTGGGAGTCGAGGGCATGCTGCGCCGTACTGCTGACTACATGGTTGAAGACGGATTCACCTTCTTGAACCAGATCTCGACTGTTGGCGCATTCATTACCGCGCTGTCGATGCTGCCCTTCATCTGGAACGTGTGGAAGACCCAGCGCGGTCCGCGCACGGTCTTCGTTAACGATCCGTGGGGCTTTGGTGGCTCGCTCGAATGGGCCACCGAGTGTCCGGTGCCGCGTCATAACTTCCACGCGCTGCCCCGGATTCGTTCCGAGCGTCCGGCCTTCGACCTGCATCATCCTGAGGTGGCAGCGCTCGACCGAGTCGATCCGGAGCAGATCCGCATGCCGGCCGCTATCTCGAGCGAGGAGAGCAAGTAATGGAACAGAACAAGGTACTGCTTTCAGAGCAACTCGCGAAGCCGGACGGCTACTCGAACGAGGCCAAGCCGCTGCGCGTTGAGATGCTGATGTTCTTCCTGGGCATCTTCTTCTTCGGGCCGGTCGCCATTGGCTACATGATCGTGGCGAACATGGAACCTGTCGGTACGACGGCCTTCCTGCTCCTCGCAGGCATGTGTGTCCTCGTAGGCGGGTATTTGTGGATTCTCGGCCGCCGAATCGATAAGCGCCCGGAGGATGACCCCTACGGCGAAATCGCGGAGCGTGAGGGCCAGCTCGGCGAGTTCTCACCTCACTCCTGGTGGCCGCTGGTTCTTGGCATCGCTACGACCCTGGTGTTCGCTGGTCTTGCGATCGGTCGCTGGGTAGTGGTGATCGGCGTTGCCGTCGCGATTATCGGTCTGGTCGGCCAGCTCTTCGAATTCTCCCGCGGGATCCACGCGCACTAAGGAAGACGCACCTTCCTTCACGTACTCGGGCCGCCTCCTATGCAACCTAGGAGGCGGCCCGGCTATATATGCGTCCGCGCAAGGCGCTGGGACAGTGCGTGTCGGCCCAGAAGGGCCTTGGTCGGGGGAAGTGTCCACAAGCCCCTCAGGGGTCGGCAGAGGCGCCCACACACAGTTCAGGGCGGCGAGGCCGGAGCCTAACCGCCCTGAGAGCGCGTGAACGCTTAGAGGCTAGACGAGGAGCCCGGAGTAGTTCTCCTTGGCGCGTGCGAGGCGCTCGGCGACGTCTTCCCAGTTCACGATGTTCCAGAACGCCTTGACGTAGTCGGCCTTGACGTTGAGGTAGTCGAGGTAGAAGGCGTGCTCCCACATGTCCAACATGAGCAGCGGCACCACACCAACCGGAATGTTGCCCTGCTGGTCGAAGAGCTGGAAGATCACGAGCTTGCCTGAGATCGTGTCGTAGGCAAGGATCGCCCAGCCGGAGCCCTGAATGCCGGTAGCTGCAGCAGCAAAGTGTGCCTTGAAGGCATCAAAGCTGCCGAAGTTCTCCTTGATCGCGTCAGCGATCTCGCCCTCCGGCTCGCCACCTCCGTTGGGGGAGAGGTTCTTCCAGAAGACCGAGTGGTTCGAGTGTCCGCCGAGGTTGAACGCGAGGTTTTTCTCGTGCAGGTTCACCGCTGCCAGGTCATCCTTTTCGCGGGCTTCCGCCAACTTCTCCAGAGCAGTGTTCGCGCCATCCACATAGGCCTTGTGATGCTTGGAGTGGTGCAGCTCCATGATCTTCGCCGAGATGTGAGGCTCGAGAGCAGAGTAGTCGTAGGGGAGGTCGGGCAGAGTGTAAACAGCCATGAATTCTCCTGTTCATCGTTCTCCGCCGCCGGTTGCGACGGAGACGTTCACGCTTCTAATCTATGGCCTAAAGTCCTATGTCGCGACTCTTTCCGCCAACAGCGAGCGGCCGGTTTCCCCTTTAATTTGGGGAAACCGGCCGCTATCAGCTGTGTCGGTTAACTACGGTTTGAGTCAACCTTGCTCTTGGCCTCAAGAGCGCGATACACCGCTTCTTGATCCTTCGGATCCAACGTCGCGACGGAGGTCGATGCCAGGTGGGCATGCTCCTCATGCGCGGCGGCAAGTTCCTGCGGGGAGACCGGACGCACCCGATCTTCGTAGAAGAAGCGAGACAGGCGCTGCTTGATGCGATCGGCCTTGTATCCCTTTCGCTCGATGCCGTTGGCGTCGACCTCGGGCTCGATTTCAATCGGTGCACGGTCCTCGAAGGAGACCAGCGTCCAGCGCTCATAGGGGTTCAGCGGACGGTGGACTTCCATCATCGCGCCGTTTTCCAGCTGGACCACACGTCCGGTCTCATGCCCATGCAGGACAAGCTCCCGGTCGCGGCGCTGCAGGGCCAGGCAGATCCGCTTTGTCAGGTAGAACGCGAGCCACGGAAGGAGGAAGAACCCAAAGCGTAGGACCCACGTAATGAGGTTGAGGTCGAGCCCCAAGTGGGTGGCCACGAGGTCGTTCGATCCTGCGATCACGAGAACGAGGAACGCCGTAATTATCGAGACGCCAATCGCGGTGCGTACCGGAGCGTTGCGCGGACGATCAAGGATATGGTGCTCGCCCGTGTCCTTGGTGGCGGCCTTCTCAATGAACGGCCAAGCGCCCAACAGTGTGAAGAGCACGCCTGGAATGACGACGCCGGGCACCAAGATGTTCAGTGAGAGCGTGTAGCCGCCAATGACGTATTCGGTCTGTCCAGGCATCAGGCGCAATGCACCCTCGAGGAACAGCATGTACCAGTCAGGCTGGGCGCCGGCTGAAACCGGAGAGGGATCGTACGGGCCGTAGTTCCACACATTGTTGATGGAAAGGAAAGCTCCCATCAGAGCGATGACACCAAAGACGATGAAGAAGAAGCCGCCGGCCTTCGCTGCATAGACCGGCAGGACCGGGTAGCCCACAACATTCTTGTTCGTCTTTCCGGGCCCGGGGTACTGGGTGTGCTTGTGCACGACGACCATCATGAGGTGAATCGAGACCAGCGCCAGGATAAGGCCGGGAACCAACAGGATGTGCGCGGTGAACAGCCGCGGAATGATCACAGTGCCCGGGAACTCGCCGCCGAAGAGACCGTAGGAGACGTAGGAACCGAGAATCGGAATCGACTTGGCGACACCGTCCGCGATTCGCAGACCGTTTCCGGAAAGGACGTCATCCGGCAGGGAGTAACCCGTGAAGCCGGCGAGCAAACCTAGGATCAGGAGCGTGAAGCCGACGACCCAGTTCAGTTCGCGGGGACGACGGAAGGCGCCCGTAAAGAAGACGCGGAACATGTGGGCCGTGATGGCCGCCATGAACAGCAGGGCAGCCCAGTGGTGCATCTGGCGCATCAAGAGGCCACCACGAACCTCGAACGAGAGCTCAAGTGTGGACTTGAATGCCTCCGACATCTCCACGCCCTGCATCGAGGTCGGGAGCTGGTCGGTGGGGTAGTGCACCTCGGCCATTGACGGCACGAAGAAGATCGCCAAGAAGACGCCGGTCAGGACCAGCACGATGAAGCTGTATAGAGCGACTTCACCCAGTAGAAACGACCAGTGGTCGGGGAAGACCTTACGTGCAAACTCCCGAACTGCCTTAGCCGCGCCGGTACGCGAATCGAGGAAGTCACCAGCTTTAGCCGGACCCGACATGGTGCGGGGCTTCTTCTGCGCCGCAGAATTCGTTGATGTCGTCACTTCAGGCGCTCCCAGTAGCTCGGGCCAATAGGTTCGTGGAAGTCACTGGTCGCGATGAGGTACCCCTCATCGTCGACGGTGATCGGAAGCTGCGGCAGCGGTCGCTTGGCCGGACCGAAGACCACCTTGGCGCCGTCCGTCATGTCGAAGGTCGACTGGTGGCAGGGGCACAGCAGGTGTTTAGTCTGCTGTTCGTATAGCGCCACCGGACAACCCACGTGGGTGCAGATCTTGGAGTAGGCAACGATGCCGTCGTAGGACCAGTCCTTGCGGTCCTCGGCCTCGATGAGTTCGTTGGGATCGATACGCACCAGCAGAACGACGGCCTTCGCCTTTTCTTCCATGAAGTGCTCTTCGCCTGGAAGCTTGCCGAGCTCGTGCGGAATGACGTGGAAGACAGATCCGATCGTGACGTCGCTCGCCTTGATGGGCTCGTCCTCGGGATCACGCGCGAGACGACGTCCCTGCGCTCCATCGGGACGGTTTGCCCAGGCAGTATGACGGAACTTGGAGATGTTCCAATCAGAGGAGAGGTTGCCGATCAGCGGAACCGCGAACGGCAGCGGAGCCAGCAGCAACGCGGAGGCGAGCGCGCCCTTGAGAACCGGGCGGCGCTGGATTCGGGAATCAGCGACGCCGTCGGTGAGCTTTCGAACGGCTTCTTCGCGAGTGAGCTCATCCGACGTGATCGGGTGACGTTCCTCGACGATTTCGGAATCGACCATGAGGGCCTTGGCCCAGTGGACAGCGGCAAGACCAATGCACAGCATCGCGATGCCGAGGCCGGCGCCGATCGACAGCGTCGAGAACCGGACGGCCTGAGCGCCGCCGGCAGTATCGAAGGCGAAGTAACCCGCTACGCCACCAACGGCGGCGATGATCGAGATGACCAGCAGGGCTACGACCTGGCGCTCGGCTCGTTTTGCAGAGCGCTCGTCCGTATCAGACAGCCGCTCCTTGTGCGGGGGCAGGCCGGGGTTCTCGAAGCGCTGGGGGTGTTCGTCGCGTTCAGCAACATCGTTGCTAGCGGCGTGTGAGGGGAAGTCAGGCTGGTGAGTGCTCACGAAGATTTCGCTCCAATCCAAACGGACAGGCCAATGAGGGAACCGAGACCGATTACCCAAACCCACAGGCCTTCGGAAACCGGGCCGAGCGAGCCGAGTGACAGGCCGCCCGGTGAGGGGTCGCGCTGCTCCACGAGGTAGGCGATGATATCGCGCTTGCCCTCGGGCGTTACGGACGCTTCGTTGAAGACCGGCATCGACTGCGGGCCGGTCAGCATGGCCTCGTAGATCTCACGGGGAGTGACTTCGTACAGGGGAGGAGCGACTTTGCCTCTCGACAGTGCACCGCCGGCGCCGACAGCGTTGTGGCACATCGCGCAGTTGGTCCTAAACAGCTGCATGCCCTTGGCAGCGTTGCCCTTGGCAGGGTCGACCTGATCATCGGTCGGAATGTGTGGGCCCGGGCCAAGCGAGCCGACAAAGGCCGACATCGCGGCAATTTCTTCCGACGTGAACGTCGGGGTCTTCACCGGAGCCTGGGGAGCGTTGGCGGCCATCGGCATCCGGCCCGTGGACAGCTGGAAGTCGGCCGAGGCGGCACCGACACCGATGAGCGAGGGGCCGATATCCGTGCCCTGACCCTGGTTGCCGTGGCAGGTCGAACAGTTGGACTGGAACAGGGCTTCGCCCTGCTTGACTTCACCCGCAGAACCGGTTTCGGCGTCAGCGGCCGGCGAGAGTGCTGCATACACCCAGCCGGTCAGAAACAGCGAGAGTAACAAGAGGATGAGGGGAGCCCGCTTGCTCCGCCGTCCTGCTGCAAGAGCCTTCACGATATAGGTCCTTGTCGGGTAGTAGGGGCGGTCACTTAAGAATGTAGATAATGCCGAACAGCACGACCCACACGACGTCGACGAAGTGCCAGTAGTAGGAACAGACGATAGCCGTCGTGGCCTCGTGCTGGGTGAAGCGGCGCGCCACAAACATGCGGCCGAGCAAGAACAAGAATGCGATGAGGCCGCCGACAACGTGCAGGCCGTGGAAGCCCGTCGTGATGTAGAAGACCGAGGCATAGGGGTTTGCTCCGATATGGAGGCCCTCGTGAACCAGCTCGGCGTACTCAAAGACCTGGCCGCCAATAAAGATGGCGCCCATGATGAAGGTCAGCGTGAACCACTCGATCGCGCCCCAGCGGCGGACATCCCACAGCGCTCCAGACCGGACCTTCTTAAACTTCTCCGCTGCGTGCACACCGAGCTGACACGTCACGGAGGACAGGACCAGGATCGACGTATTTGCGAGCGCGAACGGGAAGTTCAGCAGATCAGTATTTTGCGGCCAGATCTCGCTTGAGGCAGATCGGTGCGAAAAATACATCGCGAACAGGCCAGCGAAGAACATGAGTTCGCTGGACAGCCAAACGATGGTGCCGACCGCTAGGGTGTTCGGTCGGTTCACCTCGACACGGGGTTTGCTCATGGCGACTGATGATGACGACACGCTGTCATTATGTCCCATATCGGGTGCATTCCACACATTTTGTGCCGGAGTGTGGGCCCTTGGGCCCAATTATCGTGGCAAACTCGCCGCCAATTTCTGTGTGTGACGTTGATCGCGAGGGCGTGGCGTCGAGACGGATTTACCGCCTGGGCGCAAAACACGATTAGCATGGGGGTAGTCACACGTAGGAGGAAAACTCATGGACCAGCCCAGCGTTGAGCACGTGGATGTTCTGCTCTATAGCGATGATGTCACCACGCGCGCTGAGGTCATCCGGGCCGTCGGTCGTCGGGCCGCTCGCGACTTGCCGTTGATCCGTTGGGACGAAACCGCGACCGCCGCTGCGGTGCGCGAAAAGGTCGCGGCCCATGACTACGACTTCTTGGTGCTGGACGGCGAGGCCGCCAAGGTCGGCGGAATGGCGCTCAGCAAGGAGCTGAAGCAGGAGATCTTTAACTGCCCGCCGATCATGCTGCTCATCGCGCGTCCGCAGGACACGTGGCTTGCCCACTGGTCCGAAGCCGATGACGTCTTGCCCTTCCCGCTCAACCCGCGGCAGGTGCAGGAGAAGATCGCTGCGATGCAGCGCCGCCAATGACAAGCCACGAGTTCTTCTGGCCCGACCTTCTCGCGAGCCTCGTTGCCGGGGAGGACCTCAGCTACGAACAGACGTGCTGGGCCATGGGTCAGATCATGGCCGACCAGGTTGAACCGGCGACGCTCGGTGCCTTCCTCGTCGGCCTTGCCACCAAGGGCGAATCGGTTCCCGAACTCAAGGGCCTGGCCGACACGATGTTGGCGCACGCCACCCCGATCGACCTTCCTGCGGGGGCGATCGACATCGTCGGTACCGGTGGTGACCGCGCTAAGACCGTGAACATTTCGACAATGGCGTCGATCGTCATCGCCGGGAGCGGACTGCCCGTGGCAAAGCACGGCAACCGCGCCTCCTCCTCTGCGTCCGGATCAGCGGATGTGCTCGAAGCGCTCGGGGTCGACCTGGGGCTCGAGTTGGAGCGGGCGGCGCAGGGCTATCGCGAGGTAGGGATCTGCTTCCTCTTCGCCAACCTGTTCCATCCCTCGATGCGATTTGCGGCGCCAACGCGGCGCGAGCTTGGCATCGGTACGGCGTTCAATGTGCTCGGGCCGCTGACGAACCCGGCGCGGCCGCGGGCCTGCGCGATCGGGGTGGCAAGCGCGCGACACGCCCCGCTCGTTGCGGGAGTGCTCGCCGAGCGCGGCACCTCGGCGATGGTCTTCCGCGGCGCCAATGGCCTGGACGAATTAACGTCAACCGCGGTGAATCAGGTCTGGCGGGTCGTCGACGGAGCCGTCCACTACGAGGAGTTTGACGCTCGGCAGCTGGGACTGCCGGCCGCCGAGATTGCCGACCTGCGCGGTGCAGACGCGCAGTTCAACGCCGACGTCGCGCGCCGCGTGCTTTCCGGTGAGATCGATATCATCGCGCAGACCGTCGCGCTCAATGCCGCGGCGGCCATGGTGGCGGCCAGCGGTCAGCATGGCGAGCTGGGCGCCGATCTAGCGGCGCAATACGAACGCGCACTCGACACGCTGCGTAGCGGCGCAGCGCTCGCGACGTTGAACGCGTGGGTGGCCTTTTCCGGCCGCTAGTCGCCCAGGCCCAGGGAGAAAGCCTCTTCCAGGTCTTCCTTGGAGTAGGCCTGGAACGCAATGTAGGTACGCGTGTTGATCACGCCATCGATCTTGGAGAGCCGGTCGGCAACGACGCCGGCTAGATCCTCATGCGCCGCGACCCGAGCGATCGCGATGAGATCGATATCGCCCGTCACCGAAAACACCTCGCTGATGCCCTCGAGCTCGACGGCGTCTTTTGCGACCTCGGGGATTCGGTGGGCAACGGCGTCGATAAGAATGATGGCGGTGATCATGGCTGCTCCTTCGCGCTGGGGGCGGATAGCTCCCATTCTTCCTCATCTAGTGCTCTGGCGGCGCCATCGACGTCGCCCGGCAGCGAGGACAGCGCCACATCCGGGCGCAGCGCCGAGGTGAGCGGGTAGGCGAGAGGGACGGCGGTTAGCGGGAACTCGCCGAGCCTGGCGCCGTCGCTGGCACAAAAATCGGCGAGCAGGGCCGTCTCCTCGATCGATGCGCGTTCAGCGAGGTAGGTCGGTGGGGCGACGTCGTCTGCCATCGCGCGCGTAGCGGAGAGGTAAGGCGCGACGGCGGCGCCACGCGGCAGCATGACGGTGCCCGCGAGGCGGCCATAGCGAGCGATCATGAGCTCCCAACGACCGCCTCCCGCTGGCCGTGCGGCGACGAGCTCGGGGCACAGCAGGAAAGGACGCAGGCTATCGAAGCGCCGCGCCCCGTAGCGAGCGGCCGCATAACGATCACGCTCCACGGCCGCCTCCTCGAATCGTTCCGCGGCGACGAGCGCCTCGATCCGAGCCAGGCTCGCGGCGCGCAGGCCGCGAAGGTCACCGGCCAGGCACGTGCGAGCAAGCTCTACCGATTCGAGGTAGCTGGCCGCGGCCGCGGGATCGACGCAGGGCGCCGCGCAGGTGCCGAGCTCCTTGGCCAAGCAGGCGTGGGCGTTCGCGGCCGGAGCAGTGGGCAGCCGCGGCGTGCACGAGCGCAGCGAGGTGGCGCGCTGCAACGCCTCGACGGCTTTGCGCGCCATCGCGGTGGACGGGAAGGGGCCCCAGACCTCGGTCGCGTCGACGGGCACCTTGGCGGTGATGAGGGCGCGCGGATACGCCTCGGAGGTCAGGACGACGAAGCGTGCGGCGGCCGGGCGCTTGGAGCGGACGTTATAGGGCGGGTCGTGCGCGGCGATGAGGCGCAGTTCGCGCACGCGGGATTCCAACACCCCCGAGCACGGCTCGGCACGTACCCGGGTGGCGAGGTCGACCATCTCGCCGATCCGTTTGCGGGTCTCGGCCGAGGTGAAATAGCTGCGCACGCGGCGTCGAATATTCGTGGCAGTGCCGACGTATAGCACTTCGCCGCCGGGCCCCTCGAAGCGATAAACCCCGGGCGTCGTGGGCAAATCGTCGGCGAGGTGAGTCTTGCGGCGTCGACGCTGGGGGACCGGCGCGGTAATGGAGGCGAGGTCCTCGGCGTGGGTGATGCCGAGCGGGCCCACGCGTTCGAGCAGCGAGTGCAGGACGTCGACGGTGGCGCGGGCGTCATCGAGCGCCCGGTGAGTGGGGGAGGTGCGCGCCCCGAACAGGGCGGCCAACGTGGCGAGTTTGTGGTTGCGGGCTTCGGTTTTTGTCACGACGCGACGCGCGAGCCACAGGGTGTCCACGACCATGGGTCGCGGCCACCGGTAGTCAAGCTGGGAGGCAGCGGCCTTCAGGAAGGAGACATCGAATCCGGCGTTGTGAGCGACGAGCACGTGGCCGCGGTCAAAGCCAGCAAACTCCATGAATGCGGCAAAGCACGCCTCGATGCTGGGAGCCGATGCCACCATCGCGTTGGTGATCCCCGTCAGCGAGACGATGTTCGGCGGGATCGGCTCGTCCGGACGCACGAGCGTTTGGAAGTGTCCTAATTCCTGGCCGCCGCGCACCTTGACGGCTCCGATCTCGGTGATCGCCGAGCCCGAGGACCGCGCGCCGGTCGTCTCCAGGTCGACGACGACAAAGGTGACCTCCGAGAGCGGGGTGCCAAGGTCATCGAAGCTCAGCTGGACTGCCTCGCTGCCCCCGCTATCAAGCACGATGCGTCGACCGGGTACGGCGGGGTGAGCAGGCAGCATGGTGCCTACCCTAAGCCCCGCCTGGGACGTGGGGGCTAGCCGCCGTTCGAATCGCGCGCCTTCTTGGCGTCGGCATATAGGGCGTCAATGTCGGCAGCGTAGCGCTCGGCGACGATGTGGCGTTTGACCTTCAGCGAGGGTGTGAGCGCGCCGTTGTCGATCGTGAAGTCGTCATCGAGGATCCGCATCTCGCGGATGGACTCCGCACGCGAGACGCCGCTGTTTGCGCGCGCGATCGCGCCCTGCAGTCGCTCCAGGACGAGCGGATGCTGCTTCGCCTCCGCGATATCCATCGGCTCCAGGCCCTTGTTCTTCAGCCAGATCGGCAGCATGTCCCGGTCGAGCGTGACGAGGACGCCGATGAAGGGGCGGTCATCGCCGACGACCATGCACTGGGAGACGAGTGGGTGGACGCGCAGGCGGTCCTCCAGCATGGACGGGGCGACGTTCTTGCCACCGGCCGTCACGATGATCTCCTTCTTCCGGCCGGTGATTGTCACGAAGCCGTCCTCGTCCATGTCCCCGAGATCGCCCGTCGCAAACCAGTCGTCGCGGAAGGCCTCCCGGGTGGCCTCCTCGTTGTTGTGATAGCCCGAAAAGACGCCGACGCCCCGGCACATGATTTCGCCATCGTCGTCGATGCCGATCGTGGTGCCCGGCAGCGCGTAGCCGACGGTGCCGATCTTCGTGGCGCCGGGCCGGTTGACCGTGAGCGGGGCGGTCGTCTCGGTCAGGCCGTAGCCCTCCAGCACGGTCAGGCCGATCCCGCGGTAGAAGTGCCCGAGTCGTGCGCCAAGGGGTGCGCCGCCGGAGATCGCGTAGGTGAGGTTGCCGCCGAGCGCCGCGCGCAACTTGGAGAGCACGAGCTTGTCTGCCAGGCGGTGCTGCGCCTTGAGCGCAGAGCTCGGGCCGGAGGCATCCAGGGCGCGGGAGTAGGCGATCGCGACGCGAACGGCCCAGATAAAGATGCGTCGTTTCAGCCCGCCGCCCTGTTTCTGCTCCGCGCCCGTGTAGACCTTTTCCCAGATGCGCGGCACAGACATGAGGAAGGTCGGCTTGAAGGTGGCGATGTCCGTCACGGCCTGGGAAGTGTCGGGTGTGTGCCCGAGAGGCACGCCCTGAATGATGCACAACACCGACAGGATGCGGGCAAAGACGTGGGCCATAGGAAGGAAGAGCAGGGTTCGCACGCCCTCGCCTTCGACGACCTCTTGAAGGTCGATCAGGGTGCCCTCGCACAGGACGACGAAGTTGCCCTGGGTCAACACGGCGCCCTTCGGCCGGCCGGTCGTGCCCGAGGTGTAAATGATGGTCGCGACGTCATCGAGCGAGCGCTGAGCGTATTCGGCGTTGATTGCCTCAAGCTCGGATTCGGTGGGCGCGCCCGCGGCAAGGTCCCCGTCCTCAATGACGAGGACGGCCTCGGCCAGGTGTCCGGAATCGATCGTTCGGGCGGCGGCGATGACATCGGCGAGATCGGAGGTTTCGGCGACCGCGAGGCTCGCGCCGGAGTCGGCGAGGATCCACTGGGTCTGTTCCGGCGAGCTCGTTTCGTACACGGGCACGACGGTGGCGCCCAGGTACCACGTCGCCAGGTCGATGAGCGACCACTCCAGGCGCGTACGCGACATCATCGCGACCTTATCGCCCCGCCGAATTCCGCGTCGGTACAGCAGCGCGGCCAGGGCGCGGACCTGCTCGAGCACTTTGCTGGCCGTCAGCGGTTGCCAGGTCTGCCCCGTGCGGGTTTCAAACACCACCATCTCTGGTCGCTCGGAGGCGTGGCGGACGAGATAACTCACGATCGTCATGTCGTCCTCGACGGTAACGGGCAGGGGAACGGAGAATTCCTTCTTCATGAGGGGTCTTCCAGTAAGTGGTCGAGGGCAGTTTGCTGATCGTAACTGTCCGCTGGCGGGGAATGCGCCTTAACGTCGGGGTTGTTCGTAGAATCGTGACTAGACACAAAACGAGTTTCCAAAACGAAAGGAAATCACCATGACGACGGTGGGCGTGGATATTGGCGGAACCAAGATTGCCGCGGGAGTGGTCGACGAAGGTGGCGAGCTGCTCGAATCCACGCAGTGGCCCACCGACCCGAAGTCCCCGGAGGTTATCGAGGACGGCATCGTCTCGGCAGTGCAGAACTTTGCCCGCACCCACGAGATTGAGGCCGTGGGCGTGGCGGCCTGCGGCTTTGTCGACGCCGACCGCTCCACCGTCCGGTTCGCGGGTAACGTCGCCTGGCGCGATCACCCGCTCGGCGAGATCCTGGCCGATCGGCTCGACCTTCCCGTCGTCGTGGAAAACGACGCTAATGCCGCTGGCTGGGCGGAGTTCCAGTTCGGGGTAGGCAAAGACGTCTCCAACATGGTGATGATGACGATCGGCACCGGGCTCGGCGGTGCCATCATCATGAACGAACGCCTGGTGCGCGGTGCCTTTGGCGGCGCGGGCGAGATCGGCCACATGGTCGCCGTGCCCTTTGGACACTATTGCGGGTGCGGCCACGAAGGCTGCTTGGAGATGTATGCCTCCGGCACGGCGCTGACTCGCTCGGCGCGCAGCCGCGAGATCGCCGAGCCCTCCTTCATGTCGACGATTCGCGAGTATGCCGGCGATCGGAGCAAGCTCCAGGGCCAGGACGTTACCCGGGCTGCTGCCGACGGGGATGAGGCAGCGCTGAAGCTCGTGCGCGATCTCGGGTACTGGATTGGTCGGGGAGCGGCATCCCTGTCGGCAGTGCTCGACCCGGAGCTCATCGCCATCGGCGGCGGTGTCTCACGGGCCGGGGAAGTCCTCCTGCAGCCGGCGCGGCGATCGTTTAAGGAAAACCTGTTCGCGATGGAAAACCGCCCGCTCGCCCCGATCGTCGTATCGAAGTTTGAAAACGACGGCGGGATGATCGGTGCCGGAGACCTGGCCCGACGAGACTAGTTAGACCCTTGGTTCGCGGTTGCCCCGCTCATGCGGGAGCTGGCGCAGCAGGGTGATGATCGCCCAGGCTGCGCCAATGAAGGCCGCGAATCCCCAGTACCAGGGCCAACCCTGAAAACCGACGAGCACGATCAGCCCAATGGCGATAATCAGCACCATCCATGGCACTTTGACGTGCATGGGGGTGGGCGGCAAGTCCGGGTCGGGCGGTACGAAGGCGTCGTCGTCCTCGTTGTCTTCCACCTGATAGTCACGGGGATTGCCAAGGTTCGTCAGGGGACCGATCTCGCGGGTAAGGTTGTCCCAAGCTCGTTGTTCATCGTCCGATAACGAATGATCGTCCCCCGGAAGAGATGCGCGTCCTGCCATACCTAGACTCTAGGATGGAAACCAGGTACGTGAAAGGCTGGATAGTGTTTTACCAATTCATGAAAGCCACGGTTGGTTCCGCCATGCGGGTGTTTTATCAACCGTGGGTTCGTGGGGCCAACCATATCCCGGAGACCGGTCCGGCTATTCTTGCCTCCAATCACCTGGCGGTCATCGACTCCTTTTTTCTGCCCCTCATGATCCGCCGTGAGGTCGTCTTCCTCGGGAAGTCGGACTACTTCACCGGCAAGGGCGTCAAGGGAAAAGCGGTTGCTGCCTTCATGCGCGGCGTCGGCACAATTCCCGTTGACCGTGGGGGAGGCCGCGCCTCCGAGGCGGCACTGCGTACCGGGTTGAAGCGCCTGAACGAAGGCGGATTGTTCGGGATCTATCCCGAAGGAACGCGCAGCCCTGACGGCCGGCTCTACCGTGGCAAGACTGGTGTCGCGCGCCTGGCTCTGGAGTCTGGAGCTCCCGTGATTCCCGTCGCGATGATCGGGACGAACATCGCCCAGCCGATCGGCAAACGGATCCCCAAGCTCGTGCGCATCGGCGTCGTCATCGGCGAACCCCTGGATTTCTCGCGTTATCGAGGCTTAGAAAACGACCGCTTCATTCTGCGCTCGGTGACCGATGAGATCATGTACGCCCTCATGCAGCTCTCGGGCCAGGAATACGTCGACATGTACGCCGCGACGGTGAAGTCGAAGATCGCTAAGGGCATGAGCATCGAGGAGGCGACCACGCCATCGATGACGCCCCCTGCGGCCCCCGGCGGCCGCCCCACCCCAGTTTTGGAAGTGCCAGAGCCAAGCGATGAAGAAGTCGAAGAGGGCAAGCGCGTCGCGGGCGAGGCCCTGAAATGGCCGCTGCCCGGCAGCGAGAAGTCGGCGCGGACCGATGAGGATGAGAAGGAACCGCCGAGCGCGGACTAGGACTTTCGCTGCGGTAGCGAGGTCGCATCGGACTAAACTGGGGGAAGGACTTACCCCTAGGGAAGGAAATCGATGACCGTCCGTCGCGTCGCTCTACTCACCGCTGGTGGATTCGCCCCGTGCCTTTCATCTGCTGTCGGTGGCCTTATCGAGCGCTACACCGAACTCGCCCCCGATGTCGAGATCATCGCCTACCAGTACGGCTACCACGGCCTGCTCACCGGCACCTACCTCACGATCGATGACGAGGCCCGTAAGCACGCCGGTCGATTGCACGCCTTCGGTGGCTCGCCCATCGGCAACTCCCGTGTCAAGCTCACCAACGCCGAGGACCTCGTCAAGCGTGGGCTGGTCAAGGAAGGGGAGAACCCCCTGGAGGTCGCCGCTGAGCAGCTGCGCAAGGACGGCGTCGACGTCCTGCATACCATCGGTGGGGATGACACCAACACCACCGCGGCGGATCTGGCCGCCTACCTGGAGGACAACGGCTACCACATGATCGTGGTGGGCCTGCCGAAGACGATCGATAACGACGTCATCCCGATCCGGCAGTCGCTTGGCGCCTGGACCGCGGCCGAACAGGCCTCCCGCTTCGCCCAGAACATCATCGGCGAACACCGCTCCAACCCGCGCATGCTCATCGTGCACGAGGTCATGGGACGCCACTGTGGCTGGCTGACCGCCGCCGCAGCCAAGGAGTACCGCGAGTGGCTGCCGACCCAGAAGTGGGCGCCGGCCCTCGGCCTGACCCAGGAACGCTGGGACGTTCACGCGGTCTTCCTGCCGGAAATGCACGTCGATCTCGACGCCGAGGCTGATCGTCTGCGCGGCGTCATGGATGAGCTTGGCAACGTCAACATCTTCCTGTCCGAAGGTGCGGGCGTGCCCGAAATCGTCGCCGAGCTCGAGGCCAAGGGCGAAGAGGTTCAGCGCGACCCCTTCGGTCACGTCAAGCTCGACACCATCAACCCCGGCCAGTGGTTCGCGAAGCAATTCGCGGAGAAGATCGGGGCCGAGAAGGTCATGGTCCAAAAGTCGGGCTACTTCTCCCGCTCGGCCGCGGCCAACACCGAGGACCTCCGCCTCATCAAGTCGATGACCGACCTCGCTGTCCAGTGCGCGTTCGACGACGTCTCCGGCGTCATCGGCCACGATGAGGAGCAGGGCGACGTGCTGCGCGCGATCGAGTTCCCGCGGATCGCCGGTGGCAAGGCCTTCGATATCACGCAGCCGTGGTTCACCGAGATGATGGCCGATATCGGCCAGAGCGTCGAGGCCGCAGAGCCTAGCGAGCACTAACCTCGCGCGAGACCCCAGTGGGCCCGGCAATTGCCGGGCCCACTGGCGTTAGACGATCTTGAGTGTGATCGTTGAGCCCTTGGGGACCATCGTGCCCCCGGACGGGTTTTGGGAATGCACGGTTCCAAAGACGCCGCCGAGGAGCTTTTCGATTCGAACCTCGAAACCGGCATCCTTCAAAATCTGCGTGGCCTCGTCGACCTGCTTAGCAAAGACACTGGGAACTTCGATGAGTTCCGGCCCCTTGGAGACCACGAGCGAGACCTGGTCAAGCCTGTGGCCCGCGCTACCGGGCTCGGGCGACATGGAGATCACGTGGCCCTTGGGCACATCGTCAGAGAACTGCTCTGACGTCGTGATGCTCAACGCGAGGTTTTTTAGCGTTCCGGAGGCATCGTCGAGGCTGGCGCCTCGCACGTCGGGGAACGTGATGGGAGCGGGCCCATCGGAGATAACGAGCGTGACGGCCTCGTTGTGTGGGATGACGGCGCCAGCTTCGTGGCTCGCCGAGATCACTCGACCGGCAGAGACCGTATCGGAATGCTCCCGGGTATGCTGGCCAGCCGTGACATCTGCGCCCTTGAGTGCCGTTTGGGCCGCATCCTCGGATTCGCCGACCAGCGTCGGAACCGTGACCGTTCGGATTCCCTTGGATACGAGGACCGTGACCGTCGAGCCCTTGCGCGCCGAGCCTGAGGCCGGGTCGGTGGAAATTACGAGCCCGGAGGCGACGGTGTCGTGATAGTCGCGCTCAACGTGCACCGCGAGTTCCGAATCGCGGATCTTATCGACGGCGACGGCTTCGGCAAGGCCGGCAACCTCCGGGACGGGTCGGGTGCCGCCCGGTCCGAGTGTGAACCACCAGCCCGCGAACGCTCCCGAAGCCAGCAACACGAACGCTAAAAGGAAGAAGGGCCAACGTCGCCGGCCGGTGCGGCGGGCAGGGCGCGGCTTGTCGGTGACGGCGCCAACCGGCACCGCAACCTTGGATGGTGCTGGGCGTTCAAAGACGGCCGTGCGGTGCCTCTCGATTGCTTGGGTGTCGCTCGGGTGTGCCGCCGAAGTTTCGTTGTCAGCACTTGGAGCAACCTCGTGGCGACGCGCGAGCAGGTCTGCGGGGATATCGTCCTTAATGCGGCGAAGGTGTCGCACCGCCGTCGCTGCATCGGGCTCCCGGTCGGCGATGTCGCGCGCGCATAGGGCTGCGAGGAATTCATCGACCTCGCTCGGAATCCACGGCAGCGTATCGGACAGGGCCGGCACCGATTCGTTCACGTGCTTATAGGCCACCTGGATGGGACGCTCGCCCGTGAACGGGGGCTGGCCGGTGAGCATCTCGTAGAGCAGGATGCCAACGGCGTAGACATCGGCGGCGGGGGAGGAAGCGCCATCGACGACGACCTCCGGGGCAAGATAGGCGACCGTGCCAAGGACGGTCGAGGTGCCCGACATCGATGCCTCGGAGACCGCGCGCGCGAGGCCGAAGTCCGCGACCTTGATGCCGCCTGATGAGGGCATGAGGACGTTTTCGGGCTTGATATCGCGATGGATGAGGCCGCCACGGTGAGCGGCATCGAGCGCCGACAAGATCTGCTCGGTGATGTCGAGCGCCTCGCCCAGGCTCAGCGTTCCCGCCTCCATCAGGCGGTGGCGAAGATTGCCGCCGTCGACGTATTCCATCGTGAGGTAAAAGGAATCGCCCGTCTGCCCCTGGTCATGCACCGCGACGATTCCGGGGTGGGACAGCCGCGCCGCGGCGCGGGCCTCGCGACGGAAGAGCCGGACAAACTCCTCCGATTCGGCGAGATAGGGGTGCATGATCTTCAGGGCAACATCGCGCTCCAGGCGCTGGTCGTGGGCGACATACACCTGTGACATCCCGCCACGCGCAATTCTGCGCACGATGCGGTAGCGGTGATCGATGATCACCGCATCGGATTCAGGTTGCGGACGCTCCACATCTCGCATGGTAAAGCAGGAGCCCTACCACGCGGCGCAGCGCCACGCACCGCGGGGTGCATGGCGCTGCTGACGCTAGTGGTTTAGCGGAATTTTGCCTGGTGGCCCTTAATGCGCTGGACGTAGACCTTGGTATCGGCGAACATCCCGTTGCGTTTGACCGAGCCGAGACCCTGGTAGTAACCCGCGATGGCGTGATCGACGCTGGGGGCGCTGCGCAGCAGCTGGCGGATGATCGCAACCCCGGCCGTGGCATTGTCGTGCGGGTCGATGAGGTTGAGCTTGCGCCCGACGAGCTGCGAGGCCCACTGTCCCGAGGAGGGAATTACCTGCATCGTGCCGATCGCGTTGGCGGGGGAGACCGAGCGGTGGTTGAAGCTCGACTCCTGGAAGGCGACCGCGAGGGCGAGCGAGGGGTCGACGCCCATTTCGATGGCCTTGGACCGCACGATCTGCTGCATCTGCGCCCGCGAAGGAACGTCGATGGAATTCAGCAGCGCCTTGTTCTGGTTCGCGGCGTTAACGACGGCTTCCGGATAGGTCCGGCCAAGGAAGGTGTCGGGGACGAGCCGGTCCTTGGAAGGAGCTGACGGAGTGGTTGCCGCCGGGGTGCTCGCGTTTCCGGCGACCTTCAAGACCTGGCCGACGAAAATCCGGCTCGGGTTGGTGATCCCGTTGAGGCTGGCAAGAGCGGAGACCGACGTCGAGTACTTACGTGCAATTCCCGACAGCGTCTCGCCCGCGGCGACCTTGTGGGTCGCGGTCTTGACCTCGGGCGCAGGTGCGGGCTTGGCCGGCGCGCTCGGGGTCGCAGCGGAGCCAGCAACCTTCAGGACCTGCCCCACGTAGATCCGGTCGGGATTGGCAAGCGAGTTCAGCGAGGCCAGCGTTGACGTCGTCGTCGAGTACTTGCGGGCAATCGCAGACAGGGTCTCGCCGGAGGCGACCTTGTGGGTAGCGGTTGCGACCGGCGCGGCAGGTGCGGGGACAGCCGGAGCGCTCGTCGCGGGAGCCGGGACTTTCAGGACCTGGCCGGGATGAATGATCGTGGAGGTGCTCAAACCGTTGTGGGAGACCAGTGCGTGCATGTCGACGTTGAACTTGCGCGCGATGGACCAGAACGAATCGCCGCGCTGTACCTGGTAGGTCACCTCGACCTTCGGCGCGATTTTAGCGGCGGGCACGAGCGGCGAGGGCTTATGAGCGAGGGAACCGGTGGCCTGAGAAACACCAATGGCTTGCGCGGAGGTGGGAGTGGCGCCGAGGGCAGGGGCGATCAGCCCGACAATTGCTGCACTGGCGGCCGCTGCGCGGGTCGAGCGGAGGGTCATCGTGATCCTTAATGCATGGTGGGAACGGTTCTTCCCGAGGCTCGGTGACTGATGTGGCGAACGAGCCAAACGAGAAAAATGTTGCTGATGGGACTATATCGCGCGGCGTGTCGTTCTACCAAACAAATGGCGAAGATCGCTATACTTTTCCGCTCCGCCAAGTGGGGCTGTGATCAGGAGCCTTTAGGATGGACGATGTGAATGAAGGACAGACGAGCGCCACGGGACATCTCTTTACGCGCGCCGAGTTGGCAGCGAAATTAGGCGTCGAGGAGCACCGCGTACGAAACCTCGTGCGAGCCCACGATCTCATCGAGCTCACGACCCCCGACGGCAAGCGAATTCCGGAATACGCCATGCTGCAAGGAGAGGCCGGGCTGGAGGTTAATCCGGCCCTTCGAGGCACTGTGCTTGCCCTGCTCGACAACGGCCTGACGGTGGCCGAGGCATCCGAATGGCTTGCGAGCGAGAACGGGGAGTTGACGTCGTCTCCGCTTGCCGCGTTGCACGCGGGCCATATCCATGGCGTGCGGCGCGCGATTCTCTCGACCGCGCTGTAGCAATTAGGCGTCGCGATGCGCGAGATTGCGCGCGTGTTGCATGAGCTCCTGCGCAGGAGCATCGGGTAGTCCGGCCTTGTCGATTGCGTCGAGCGCCAGTGAGAGCCGCTCGTCGATGAGAACCTCGTGTCGGCTGCGGGCCCCCGTCTCGATCACAATGCTGCGTAGCGTCTCAACGACGCCACTCGGCATGGCGCGGTCGCCCAAGTGCTGCTCGATAAGACGGCGCTGATCGCTGTCGGCGAGTTGGCGAGTGATGGCAAGCAGCGGGGTCCGTTTTCCTTCCCGCAGATCATCGCCAGCTGGCTTACCCGTGGCCTCGGGATTGCCGAACACGCCAAGATCATCGTCGCGCAGCTGGAAAGCCTCGCCTAGCGGCAGCCCGACGGCTTTCAGACACTTGATGAGTGCATCATTTCCGCCACCAAGGGCTGCTCCGAGGGTTAGGGGGTGTTCCACGGAATAGCGAGCAGACTTGTGCCGCACGACCTTCAGCGCTGCCGCCAGTGCCTCGTCGGAGGAGACCGATCGGAGCGGAAGCGTCGAATTCAGGGTGTCGAGGTACTGCCCGATCGCGACCTCGCTGGTCATCTCATCCCAAAGCCTGCGGCAACGCTCCTGAACGCGCTGCTCGTGTCCTTCGAATGCGCGAGCCGCAGCTTGGTCAGCAAGGACTATGAGCAGATCACCGAGGAGGATCGCGGCGTTCTTGCCGAAAACCCTCGGCGTCTCCAACGCATCTGCGGGGGCGAGAGCCGAGAATTTCACGTGAGTTGATGGCTGGGATCTGCGCGTATCGGAGTCGTCAATGATGTCGTCATGAACCAGCGCCGCCGCTTGGAACAGCTCAAGGGCCGCACCGAGTTCAACCACGCTGTCAGTAATCTCTGAACCTGAACCAGCTGCTCGATAACCCGTCGCCATGAGGAGCGCTCGCATTCGCTTGCCGCCCGAGGTCAACGCAAACGCGGGAGCTAGAAACTCAGAAACATCGGGGGACATTGGACCAAACTCATCCTCGGTCTGAGCAAGGATTTCATGGACGCGAACGGCGACATGCTCGCGGAAGGAATCGGGGAAGGCCATGTCGTCAAGGATACGGTGATTGCCGCGACTATACACAGGCGCGATTTATGACTTGGGCAAAGCGGATCTGTTCCGTGGTTCCACGTCTAAGTCCTTGACGTCGCCTGAAGTAGAGCCATGGAAACTACACAGTTCACGGCTCTGTCCTCGGCCGATAAACGAGACCTCCTCATTTCTGCGTCATCGACGCTTCCCTACGCCCTCGGCTATTTTCCCGAGGACTCATTCATCGTCATCGGACTGAACTGCTCCCACGGCACCGACGTCCTTATCGGACCGGTCGCGCGTCTCGACCTGGACGACATCGCGCAGATGTGGCCGCGCGAGCTGGCCGATACCCTGCAACCGATCATGCGCTTTCCGCTCGCTGCGTGCCTCGTCGTGGTTACGACAGAGCACATCGCCCGCCTTAGCGACGCAATCGACGTGGCCTGTGCGGAAATTGACCGGAAACTTGCAGTCATCGGGACAGTTGTCATCGACGACACGGATGTTGTGGTGAACGATGACGAAGGGGGCCATTCCTCCATCTCACGCACGATGTGGGAGTCCACTCCCGAAGTCATGCGCATGGTGGTGGAGGGGAGAACGACGCAGGATTCGCTGGACTCCTTCGCGCTGCCTGAGCCTTCAGCGGCCGCGGTGTCGGATGGACCCGAAGCAGGCGAGTTTGAGCCAAGCCAGTTACGGACATTCTGGAGCGCTATTGAGCAGGGCGTTGCTAGCCGCGAGATGCACGTTGCCCTCGCCTGCGCGATGCTCGACCGGGTCACACGCGATACCGTGATCGCCTCCCTGATCGAACGGGGGGATTCGGTTCCGAGCTTTGTTGGTTATAGCAAAGAGCGAATCAATGAGGCGTGTATCGCTGGACCACCTCGATCGACAAAGGACTTCCACCACGCCTATGGGGTCTTCGCTCGCCTGGCACACCACGTGCGCGGTCCCCTCCACGCCGCCATGTGCGGCATCGCCGGATACCTGTCCTGGTACGCCGGCGATGGAGTGCGGGCGCGGATTCTCACCGACCAGTGCCTAGCCACCGACGCCAATTACAGTCTCGCGCTCCTGGTGCGCGCCGCACTGTCTGTGGGGATGCCGCCGCCATGGAAGGTCGGGGAGCAGGAAGCTTTTCGGGCAGCATCGTGACTCACCCTGTGGCGCGGGTGACGGCCGACACAAAGCCTTGGTACCGTTGGTTCACAACCACATACCGGGCCGCTAGGAATCGAGTCGGGAGAGTCGGAAATCCGACGCCGTAGGAGCAAGCACCCCCGCACACTCTCAGGCACCAGCACCGTCACGATCAGGCCAATCTGGAAAGAAGGCACATGCCTCGCCGATGGTGTAAGCCGGCTCGTCCGGTGAATCTCTCAGGCACAGCGACAGAGGGGGAGAAATCCAAGGACGGAGATGCCCATGAGCCCTGATTTGAACCTGCTCACCACGCCGCTGCTATCGGCGCACGAGGACGCGGGCGCGCTCTTGATTGACTTTGCCGGATGGAATATGCCGGTGCGCTATACCTCTGATCGTCAGGAACACGAAGCTGTACGAACTGCCGTCGGCATGTTCGATCTGTCGCATATGGCGCAGATCTTCATCTCTGGCGCACAGGCCGCCCAGGGCTTGAACCGCTGCTTTATTTCGCCAATGGACAAGATGAGCGTTGGCCGAGCAAAGTACTCGATGCTGACGAATGACGAAGGCGGAATCCTCGACGACCTCATCGTCTACCGACTAGCTGACGATGAGTATCTTGTCGTCGCCAATGCCTCCAACCGTGAGGTCGTGGTCCGTGAAGTGACGAAGCGATGCTCGGAGGTTGATCCTGACATCGAGGTCGACGACCGTACTCGCGACCGCGCCATCATCGCTGTGCAGGGGCCGCATGCCGTCGAGGTCATGAAGGCCGCCGGATTCGCAGACGCTGTTGATATTCGCTACTACTCCATTACTCGTGCCGAGTTTGAGGGAGAAGAGGTCCTTGTCGCGCGCACGGGTTACACCGGCGAGGATGGCTTCGAGGTCTACCTTGCCGCGGACAAAGCGCGACGGCTGTGGGATGTCTTCCTTGAGGTGGGTGCGGACGCAGGCATCACACGCTGTGGCCTTGCCTGCCGCGACACCCTCCGGCTGGAAGCCGGTATGCCGCTGTACGGAAATGAGCTCTCGGCCGAGCTTTCGCCAGCTGATGTTGGCATGGGGCGGATGGTCAAATTCGACCACGAATTTGTCGGCAGCCAGGCCCTTTCCAAGCGCGAAGCTCGCTACGCGCTGATTGGACTTCGCGGGGAAGGCCGCAGGGCAGCCCGCGCCGGATCCACGGTCTTGCATGACGGCAAGGAGGTCGGTGTGGTGACCTCTGGCGTGCTGTCACCCACGCTCGGATACCCCATCGCGCTCGCGCGAGTGACCCTTCCGGCGCCAGACGTCGGCACCCAACTGGATATCGACGTTCGCGGTAAGACCCAGCCGATGACCGTCGTCGATACCCCCTTCTACTCCCGCCCCAAATAGCCACAAAACTTAGGAGAATCATGGCTTTCCCCACCGATCGTAAGTACAGCTCTGACCACGAGTGGATTGCCGAAGACGGCACGGTAGGCATCACCGATTTCGCGGCCGATGCCCTCGGCGACGTTGTGTACGTCGATCTGCCTGAGGTCGGCTCCGAAGTCACTGCAGGGGAAACCTGCGGTGAGATCGAATCCACGAAGTCTGTTTCAGACCTCATCTCCCCGGTGACCGGCACCGTCGAAGAAGTCAACGACGATGTCGTTGATGCGCCTGAGACGGTGAACTCGGATCCATTTGGGGCTGGTTGGCTGTTCAAGGTGAACGTCGAAGAAGAAGGCGAACTGCTGGATGCAGCCGGGTACGAAGAGCTGACGGCAGGTGGCGGTCAGTGACCAGCTTCGCCACGCGTCACATTGGACCGACAGGGGAGGAGCAAGTCGATCTCTTAGCTGCTCTGGGCTATGGAGATCTGGAGGAGCTCATCAACGCCGCGGTTCCAAGCAACATCCTGTACGAGGACTTCTCCGATGGGATCCCCGACGCTGATTCTCCGGCAGGAGTGATCGCTCGGCTGCAGCGGTATGCGGACAAGAACATTGTTAACACCTCGCTGATTGGGCAGGGCTACTACAACACCCGCACACCAGCGGTGATCCAACGCAACGTGCTAGAAAATCCGGCGTGGTACACGGCTTACACGCCCTACCAGCCGGAGATCTCGCAAGGTCGATTGGAAGCGCTCCTGAACTTCCAAACCGTCGTCGCCGAACTCACGGGAACCGACGTCGCTGGAGCGTCGATGCTGGATGAAGGGACCGCAGTTGCTGAGGCCATTGCGCTCGCCCGCCGAGCTTCGCGCAAGGGAAGCAAGGTCCTGATCGATTCGGACCTGTTTGCGACGACGCTCGATGTAGTCAAGACGCGAACCGACGCGGCCGACGTTGAGGTGGAAATCTCTGATCTTGAACCTGGCACTGACCTGTATGACGTCTTCGCCGTTGTCATTCAGTACCCGGGAGCCTCGGGTCGAGTCCGGCCTGCGGAAGATGTGCGTGCGCTTACTGAAGCTGCGCACGGTGCCGGCGCTTTGGTCATCATCGTGCAAGACCTTCTCGCTGCGACAGTGCTGCCCTCAGCAGGTTCGCTGGGAGCCGACATTGCGGCAGGTACCACTCAGCGCTTTGGCGTGCCCATGGGCTTTGGTGGTCCGCACGCGGGCTACCTTTCCGTGCGCGAAAAGCTGCAACGACAGCTGCCCGGACGACTCGTTGGCGTCTCAAAGGACGCCGATGGTACCCCCGCGTTCCGTCTCGCTCTGCAAACGCGAGAACAGCACATCCGCCGCGAAAAGGCGACGAGCAACATTTGCACGGCGCAGGTTCTCCTCGCCGTTATGGCATCGATGTATGCCGTGTGGCACGGTCCTCGTGGCCTGCAGGCGATGGCAGAGGAAGTTCACGCGAAGGCGATCTCCCTGGCACGCGGTCTCGCCGATGTCGGAATCACGATCGTTCACGACGCTTTCTTTGACACGATCGAACTCGACCTGAAGGACCAGGCTGACGCAGCGCTCGAAGCCCTGTATGAAGCCGGGGTCTTGGCTTATCAGGAGGATGACCGACTCCGGTTGTCTACTGATGAGATGACAAGCGATGAGACGATCGACCTCATCGTCAAGACACTGGCCGAGTTCGGGGCCGAGGGCGAGGCGAAGGCGCCTGACTACACGCTTGGTGTGGAGAAGATCCGCGAGATCGACTACATGTCACATCCGGTCTTCAACTCCCATCACACCGAAACGCAGCTCATGCGTTATCTTCGTCGGCTATCCGACAAGGACTACGCTCTCGACCGGGGGATGATCCCGCTCGGTTCGTGCACGATGAAGCTCAATTCCGCGGTTGAGATGGCGGCAATTACGTGGCCGAAGTTCGCGGGACTGCATCCGCTGTGCCCGGAATCTGACAGCGTCGGATACCGCGAGATGATCGATGAGCTCACCGGGTGGCTAAACGCCATCACCGGGTATGACTGCGGGAGCCTGCAGCCTAACTCGGGAGCTCAAGGTGAATTCGCGGGGCTGCTGGCAATTCGCGCCTACCACGATTCTCGCGGTGACACCGACCGCCGAATCTGCCTCATCCCATCCAGCGCCCACGGGACGAACGCTGCTTCGGCGGCACTCGCCGGCATGCAGGTCGTCGTTGTGGCGTGCGATGACGATGGCAACGTCGATGTCGAGGACCTCAAGGCAAAGTGCGAAAAGCACGCCGAGCGGCTCGGCGCGATCATGATTACCTACCCATCGACCCACGGGGTCTATGAGGCAGCAGTCGAAGAGATTTGCGCAATCGTGCATGAGCACGGCGGCCAGGTCTACATCGATGGCGCGAACCTCAATGCGTTGGTGGCGGTTGCGCGTCCCGGAAAGTTTGGGGGAGATGTTTCGCACCTGAACCTGCACAAGACGTTCGCGATCCCGCACGGCGGTGGCGGCCCCGGAGTAGGGCCGGTGCATGCTCGCGAGCATCTACGTCCGTTCCTGCCAGGGCATCGTGCCCTGCCAGATCGCAAAGAGGGGGCAGTGTCGTCGGCGCCTTACGGTTCCGCCTCGATCCTTCCCATCCCGTGGGCATACCTAGCCCTTCTGGGAGCCGATGGATTGCGTCAGGTAACGGCAACGGCAGTGGCTTCGGCCAATTACATCGCCAAGCGACTCGATCCGTACTTCCCCGTGCTGTACAAGGGCCAAAACGATCTCGTCGCTCACGAGTGCATCTTGGACCTGCGACCGCTGAAGAAGGAAACCGGTATCACGGTTGACGATGTCGCTAAGCGGCTCATGGACTACGGCTTCCACGCCCCGACGATGTCCTTTCCCGTGGCAGGAACACTCATGGTCGAACCGACAGAGTCGGAAGACAAGGGCGAGATCGATCGCTTCTGCGAAGCGATGATCCTGATCCACGAGGAGGCCATGCGGGTCAAGAGTGGCGAATGGCCAGCGGACGACAATCCGCTCGTCAACGCGCCGCACACTGCCCATTGCGCACTCGTCGGTGAATGGACTCACCCGTATTCGCGAGAAGTCGCGGTGTATGCGGGCGCGTACTCGGTATCGAACCGTGGCGAGGATGCGGTTGCACTGGCATCCGCGATTGCCAGCAAGTACTGGCCACCCGTCCGCCGCATCGATGGTGCATGGGGAGACCGGAACCTCACCTGTTCGTGTCCGCCTATTGAGGCGTACGAGCAAGACTAGGTCCCCGCCAGCGACGCGGCCATCTCGCACAGGTGATGGCCGCGTCGCTGCTTTCGCGAGCAGCGATAAATGCCGAAATCATGCGGGGAATGAGCCCTTGACAAGGCGGCTCTTAGTGCCTAAGGTCTATAATTGTAAGCGGCGGCACGGAAAGTGCCGTCGCGTTTTTAATTCTCTGTATGGAAAGGCCCCTAGTGTCCTCCACTTCCTCAGCATCGGATACCAAGACCACCACAGCGAAGAAGAGTTCAACCTCAGCTGCCGCCAAGAAGACCTCAGCGAAGGCGCCAGCGAAGAAGACTACCGCCAAGTCAGCGACGAAAACCGCGGCGAAGAAGGCTCCCGCGACGAAGACCGCGACTGCTAAGGCGCCTGCAAAGGATGCGGAAACGACCGCGAAGGCCCCAGCTAAGAAGGCCCCGGCGAAGAAGGCCCCGGCCAAGACCGCCGAAGCTGCTCCCAAGACCGCTGCAAAGAAGGCCCCCGCGAAGAAGGCTCCCGCCAAGACTGCCACAGCGAAAAAAACTGAGTCAGCAGCCTCGAAGGCCACTGCCAAGAAGGCTCCGGCGAAGAAGGCTCCCGCGAAGACCACCGAGACTGCCTCGAAGACGGCTGCAAAAAAGGCACCGGCCAAGAAGGCGCCCGCCAAGACCACTGAGACGGCTTCCAAGACGGCTGCTAAGAAGGCTCCAGCGAAAAAGGCGCCGGCGAAGAAATCGACAGCAAAGACGACCGCTGCCGAGGAAGCCAAGGCGAAGGACCCGAAGGCTACCCTCAAGGACACTGATCTTGACGAGGTAACCACGGACGACTCTGCGTTGACCCCCGATGAGGAGATCGACGAAGAAGAGATCGATCTGACTGACTCCGCCGAATCGGCTGAATCAGCGGACTCTGCTGATTCGGCAGAGGACGAGGAAGAAGCGGAAGAAGAGAGCGAAGAAGAGGCTCCGGCCGAGAAGTCCACGAGGACCAAGAAGGAAGACCGTGGCTTCGTTGTTTCCGATCGAGACGATGATGGTCCGGCTCAGCAGGTCGTTACTGCCGGCGCTACCGCCGACCCAGTCAAGGATTATCTCAAGCAGATCGGCAAGGTCGCGCTGCTGAACGCTGAGCAGGAAGTCGATCTTGCAAAGCGCATTGAAGCTGGCTTGTTTGCCGAAGACAAGCTGGAAAAAGAAGGCGACGCGATTGATCGGAAGTTCAAGCGTGAACTGATGTGGATCGCTGCTGACGGCAAGGATGCAAAGAACCACCTTCTCGAAGCAAACCTTCGACTCGTGGTTTCGCTTGCCAAACGCTACACCGGACGCGGAATGCTCTTCCTTGACCTCATCCAGGAAGGCAACCTCGGTCTCATCCGTGCAGTTGAGAAATTCGACTACACGAAGGGCTACAAGTTCTCCACCTATGCGACCTGGTGGATTCGGCAGGCCATTACCCGCGCCATGGCGGACCAGGCTCGCACGATCCGCATTCCCGTTCACATGGTTGAGGTCATCAACAAGCTCGCCCGTGTCCAGCGCCAGATGCTCCAGGATCTTGGGCGCGAACCTACGCCAGAAGAGCTTGCTCAGGAACTCGATATGACTCCCGAGAAGGTCGTCGAGGTTCAAAAGTATGGCCGCGAACCCATCTCGCTGCACACCCCGCTCGGCGAAGACGGTGACAGCGAGTTCGGTGACCTCATCGAGGACTCCGAGGCGATCGTGCCGGCGGACGCCGTCTCCTTCCTGATGCTCCAAGAACAGCTCCATGCAGTGCTCGATACGCTTTCGGAGCGTGAGGCCGGAGTGATCTCGATGCGCTTTGGACTCAACGATGGCCAGCCGAAGACGTTGGACGAGATTGGCAAGGTCTACGGTGTGACGCGTGAGCGGATCCGTCAGATCGAATCCAAGACGATGTCCAAACTTCGCCATCCGTCCCGCAGCCAAGTGCTGCGTGACTACTTGGACTAGGCACCAAAAAACTCGGGGCGAGCTTACGGCTCGCCCCGAGTTTTTTGCTTCGTAGGATTAGGGCGTTTCGGACAGCTTCGCCGTCTCGTCTCGCAGTACCACGCCGCGACCGCTCAGACTCTCCGAGTACAGCCGTGCGTGGTGACCACAAAAGTACAGCTCGCCCGTATCAAGGCCGTAGTGCACGTAAGCTTGCGCACCACAGGCGTCGCAACGGTCGGAAGCCGAAAGTGGTTCCAACTCTTTCGTGGGTGCAGTGGTCGTTTCCATGTCTCCATGCAATCACTGTTTGCCCGGAAGCGAGACTCTCATCCACAGATCTTCGCAATGGGCTGAACGAGGTACGTGAGACATGCCTGATTATCTAGCCGATAGCGCGCCATTGCCGGTTATGTCAGCGCTCTGAATTACGATGACCGATGTGTCCCAACGCTCCAGCTATACAGCCCGCCACCTCCAAGTCCTCGAAGGCCTGGAGGCAGTTCGCAAACGCCCCGGCATGTACATCGGCTCCACCGATTCTCGCGGGCTCATGCACTGCGTCTGGGAGATCATCGATAACGGCGTGGATGAGGCGATCGGGGGCTATGCCTCGACGATTGAAATCATCTTGCGTGATGACGATTCCGTCGAAGTTCGAGACGATGGCCGCGGAATCCCGGTTGATGAGGTCGCTGGCCTAGGGCTTTCCGGTGTAGAGGTCGTCTACACCAAGCTTCACGCCGGCGGTAAATTCGGCGGCGGATCCTACGCGGCATCCGGCGGTCTGCATGGCGTCGGCGCGAGCGTGGT
Source organism: Bowdeniella nasicola (assembly GCF_900107735.1). Lineage (GTDB taxonomy): Bacteria > Actinomycetota > Actinomycetes > Actinomycetales > Actinomycetaceae > Bowdeniella > Bowdeniella massiliensis. The sequence continues at coordinate 151,477 of NZ_FNQV01000002.1, forward strand.
CAATGCGCTCTCGGCGCGAGTCGATGTCGAAGTTGATCGTGGTGGCAAAACGCACGCGATGAGTTTCCGGCGAGGTGAACCAGGCGAATTCGTCGACAAGGGAGAGCCGAACCCGGAAGCAACCTTCACCCCGTTTACCTCCTCATCGAGGCTGCGCAGCTTTGGGCGAATCGCCAAAAAGAAAACCGGTACCCGTGTTCGGTTCTGGCCTGACCGCCAAATCTTCCCCGAGACTGAGCACTTCAACCTCACCACGATCACGGAGCGCGCGCGCCAGACGTCGTTCCTGGTCCCAGGGCTGACCCTCATCGTTGAAGATCGCAGGGGCGAAGAGCCTGTCCGAGAGGAATTCCGCCACGATGGCGGAGTCGTGGACTTTGTCGACTATCTGTCACACGATGCCGCGGTGACCCATACCTGGCGACTGCGAGAGACCCGCAAGTTCACGGAAACGGTGCAACAGCTTGATAAGAATGGTCGTCTCAAGCCCGAGGACGTCGAACGCAACTGCACGGTCGACATCGCGCTGCGGTGGGGAAGTGGCTTCGATACGCTCGTCCGCTCATTCGTCAACATCATCGCCACCCCCAAGGGCGGCACCCACATCCAGGGCTTCGAACAGGGACTAACCCGCACGATCCGCAAAGCAATCGACGCCAACGCGCGGCGACTGAAGTACACGGCAAAGGATCCGAAGATCGAAAAGGATGACATCCTCGCGGGTCTGACGGCTGTCGTCACGGTTTCCCTTGAGGAACCGCAATTCGAGGGCCAAACCAAGGAGGTCCTGGGCACTCCGCAGGTACGCGCCATCGTCGCCGGTGTCGTCGATGAGCAATTGGGTGCGCTCCTTGCCTCAAATAAGCGCGACGCCAAGCTGCAATCCACGCAGCTGATGGAAAAGATCATTGGCGAAATGCGTGCTCGGGTATCGGCCCGGATGCACAAGGAGATTTCTCGTCGCAAGAACGCCCTTGAGTCGAGTGCCCTGCCAGCAAAGCTCGCGGACTGCCGAACCAAGAGCGTTGAGGACTCCGAGCTGTTCATCGTTGAGGGCGATTCGGCCCTCGGTACCGCCAAGCTAGCGCGCTCCTCGGAATTCCAAGCGCTCCTGCCAATCCGAGGCAAGATCTTGAATGTCCAGAAGGCGAGCCCAGCAGACATCCTGAAGAACGCAGAATGCTCGGCGATCATCCAGGTGATAGGTGCCGGATCGGGGCGCACATTCGACCTCGATGCGGCCCGCTACGGCAAGATCATCATCATGACCGACGCCGATGTCGACGGCGCGCATATCCGTACCCTGTTACTCACGCTCTTCTTCCGCTACATGCGACCGCTTGTGGAAGCCGGTCGCGTGTATGCCGCGGTGCCGCCGCTGTTCCGGCTCGACATCAATGCCAAGGGCCGGCGCAAGCGCGAAGTGAAATACATCTACTCCGATGCAGAGCTCCATCGCACGCTGGCGCAACTTGAGAAGCAAGGACGGACCTACAAGGAGCCGATCCAGCGGTACAAAGGTCTGGGCGAAATGGACGCCGACCAGCTGTCAGAAACGACGATGGATCCGGCCCACCGGACCCTGCGGCGAATCTCGATGGCAGACGAGGACGCGCTGCTCACTGCCGAGCGGATCTTTGAGCTCCTCATGGGGTCGGATGTCGCCCCGCGCAAGGAGTTCATTGTGGCGGGTGCGGATCAGGTTTCGCAGGAGCAGATCGACGCATAGCGATATGCTGAGGCACATTACCGTTAGTTGTTGAAGGGAGGATGGCGCGTGGGCGATTACGGCCACAACCCGAAACTGAGCCGCTCGCATCACTATCACGAACCCCCAGACCGGGCCACATTCGGGTTGCGCAGCAAGTTTCAGCAGCTGACAGAGGCGCGGCGCGCCAAGCGCAGTCCCGCCAGCAGTTCGGTACCTGACCTCCAGGGCGTCGGAAACCTCCTGTGGCGCCCGCTTCGAGCCGATGACCATTCTCGGTTGATGCAGCTCGTCTCCGATGTTGAGGACGTCGAAAACCCGCCATTTCGCACCACGAGCGGTGAGCTCAGCGAACTGTTCGCGCCCGGTTATACGACCAACTCCGTCGGCGGATTCCACGGCAATGATCTCCTCGCGTACGGCTTTGTTCGGATTCCCGACTTTGATGCGCCCTTTGAAGTAGCGACACTGTCGGGCACCATCCATCCCAATGCGCGCGACGCCGAGATCGCCACCAAGCTGCTGTCCTGGCAAGTGGCGGCCGCACGGAGCCTTGTCAGCGAACGCGCTCGGGGCGTGCCGGCATACGTCCAAATCCACGTCGACGAATCCGAGTCTGGTTCGCACGAACTCCTCAGCGGCCACGGTTTCGTCGCTCACGGCGTGGTGACCCAGATGCGACGGCAGCTGGACGATGACCTGCCGAAGATCGAGGTCCCCTCGCACGTACGTATCGAGCCCTGGACCGAAGAGCTTCACGATGCTGTCAAGCAGGTTCACGACCTCGCCTTTGAGCAGGCGGGCGAAGACATGGCCGTGAGCCAGAAGGAATGGACACGAGCGCGCGAACGGTTCGTGCCGGAATGGTCCTACGTCGCGGTTGACCGCTCCACCGACCGGGCACGAATCGCCGGGTACGTGCTCGCAGCAAAGTGGGAAGAGGACTGGACCGCCCTCGGCTGGTCCGAAGGCTACATCGAAGCGATCGGGGTCCTGGAGGAGTGGCGCAGCCAGGGCGTAGCAAAATCGCTGCTCGTGAAATCGATGAAGGCGATGCGTCGCGACGGCATGGAATACGCTGGGCTCGACGCGGATAACCAGAACCCGACGGGCGCCCAGCAGGTCTTTGCGACGCTCGGTTTTGAGCCGACGCACACGACGACGCAGTACGTCGTCGAGCTTTAGCCGATTCCTGCGATCGCGCCCGCCGCGGGCGTGCCTGAACCGTCGCGCCGTTCGTCGAGCTCCGGCAATTCGAGCGCCTGGCCCGCACTGCCGACTGCGCGAGGATCCAGCCCAACCCACGCACGCACCAGTCCGTCGTGACCGCTGCGGATGCGATGGGCGCGAACGCCCATGGTGGCCCGTCCCTTGCCGGGATAGCGATCCAGCGGGGTCACCTTGACGAACTGGTCGGCCATCGGATGTTCAAAACTACCCGCGACGGTGACGACGCTCGCGGCCGCGATCTCCGCATCGGAGACGACCGCGAGGGCGATGACGTGAGCACCCTCGGCGAGCTTGATGCCCGCCATGCCGCCGGCGCCGCGGCCCTGGGGACGAACGGCATCGGCAGCAAAATGCAGGAGCTGGGCGTCGCTCGTAACCAGGATGAGGCGATCATCCTCGGCATAGGTGCGTCCCGTGCCGATAACGCGATCGCCGTCGGCAAGGCCGACAATGTCAAAGGCGTCCGCGTTCTTCGGGAAGTCCTTAGTCGTGAAGCGTTTGATCTTGCCGTCTCGGGTGGCAAGGACGTTGATCGCGGAATCGTCGGCGACGTCGATAAGCCCCACGATCGTCTCACCCGTCGGGATGCTGACGAGCTCGCCGGCCGGCACACCGCCCGCGAGCGAGGGAGCGGAGCCGGTGACCGCGAGGGCGGGAATATCGAGGACGCTGATGCGCTGGACCTGGCCCGAGGACAAGACAACGCCGACTTCCCCGTGCGAGCGGGCGCGAACTGTTGCCACTAGGGCATCGTGGGCGCCGCGCGCTCCCGAGCGAGAGACGGCGGGGGCGTCGTCTTCCAGCGGCAGCTGGTTCTCGGTGGCGGCGAGGCCCGCATCGGGGGCGTCGAGGCGGGCAAGCAAGCCCGTCGTTGACAGCATGATCGTGGCCGGCACATCGGGCACCTGCAGGGGCACGGCCGGGTCGGCGGCGGTGCGTGGCGTGCCGGCCGATTCCAGTAGGACGGTGCGGCGCGGCGTGCCATGCTCGATTGCGATGCGAGCGAGCTCGTCGGAGACCACCTCACGCAGCCGCTGATCGGAGGCGAGGATTTCTTCCAGCTCCGCGATCTCGCGCGCGAGCTCCTCGGCTTGTCCTTGCAGCTCAATGCGCGAGAACTTTGTGAGGCGGCGCAGGCGCAGCTCGAGGATGTACTCGGCCTGCGGTTGGGATAGGTCAAAGACCATCATGAGGCGCGAGCGCGCTTCATCGGCCGTTTCCGAGGAGCGAATGACCTGGATGACCTCGTCGATATCAGCGATCGCGATGAGTAGGCCCTCGATGAGGTGGAGGCGCTCTTGGCGCTGGTTGAGCCGGTATTGCGAGCGGCGGCGTACGACGTCGATGCGGTGATCGACGTAGACCCGCAGGAGCTCTTTCAGGCCCAGTGTTTGGGGCCGGCCGTCAACGAGCGCCACGTTGTTCATGCCGAAGGATTCTTCCAGCGGGGTCGCGCGATAGAGCTTTTCGAGCACGGCCTCGGGGTTGAAGGCATTCTTGACCTCGATGACGAGTCGAAGTCCGTGGTGCCGGTCGGTCAGGTCGGTGACCGCGGAAATGCCGGTGACGCGCTTTTTGTCGACGGCGTCCTTGATCCGCTCAATGACGCGCTCGGGGCCGACGAGGTAGGGCAACTCGGTGACGACGATCCCCTTCTTGCGGGGCGTGACGTTCTCGATCCGCGCGGTCGCGCGCGTGCGGAAGGAACCGCGACCGGTGGCATAGGCCTCGCGGATTCCGTCCAGGCCGACGATCTTGCCGCCGCCGGGCAGGTCCGGGCCCGGCACGAAGTTCATGAGGTCATCCAAACTCGCGTCCGGATGATCGATCAGGTGGCGCGCGGCCGCGATGACCTCGCCCAGGTTGTGGGGGGCCATATTCGTCGCCATGCCGACGGCGATGCCGGATGCGCCATTGACCAAGAGGTTCGGGATAGCCGCGGGTAGCACGGCGGGCTGGGTGTATTGGTTGTCGTAGTTGGGGACGAAGTCGACCGTGTCCTCGCCAAGCGAATCGGTCATGGCGAGTGCCGCGGCGGCGAGTCGAGCCTCCGTATAGCGCGGCGCGGCCGGACCGTCGTCGAGGGAACCGAAGTTGCCGTGGCCATCGACGAGCGGCAGCCGCAGCGAGAAGTCCTGCGCCATCCGCACGAGCGCGTCGTAGATCGCGGTATCAGAGTGGGGGTGGAGCTTACCCATGACCTCGCCGACGACGCGCGAGGACTTGACGTGGCCCTTATCGGGACGGAGCCCCAGCTGGTCCATTTGATAAAGAATGCGGCGTTGGACCGGTTTAAGGCCGTCGCGGGCATCGGGCAGGGCGCGCGCGTAGATGACGGAGTAGGCGTATTCGAGGAAGGAGGACTCCATCTCTGCTGAGACGTCGATATCCACGATCTGCTGCGCGCTGGTGGGCTCCTTGGAGCGGTTAGCCATGTCATGATTATCCGTGATTTCGCGCCAAACTCAGGGGTGCAACACGGCAAAGCGGTCAATTGGAGGCGTTAGTCTGGGCACATGGAGGCAACACACCCCTATCCGGCCCAGTGGGAAGCAGATGTGGTGCTGCGCGATGGCGCGACGATGCACATCCGCCCCGTCCGGCCCGAGGATGACGCCGCGTTTCGCGCACTGCACGCCGGACAGTCGGAGTCCTCGATCTACTACCGGTTCTTCGCACCGCGCTCGCACCTGTCCGATAAGGACGTCGGGGATTTCCTGAACGTCGACCAGCATCGCGATGTCTCCCTCGCGCTGTTCGAAGGCAGCGGGAACGAGGCGGTCATGACGGGGATCGGGGGCTTTAATACAACGCGCGACGGCGTGGCGGAAGTAGCGTTCTACGTCGCCGACTCCCAGCACGGCAGGGGATTGGGCTCGGTCCTATTCGATCACCTGGCGGCGGCGGCCCGGGAGCTGGGGATCCACGAGTTTGAAGCCTTCGTCATGCCCCAAAACCGCAAGATGATTAATGTCTTTAAGGATGCGGGTTACCGCCTGCACACCTCGCTCGACGATGGCGTCATCGAGATTCGGATCGATTTGCGCTCCACGACAGAAGCGTGGCGCGTCATGACGCAACGCGAACAGCACTCCGAGGCGCTGGCGATGCAAGCGCTCATGGCGCCGGGTGCTTACGTGCTGCTCGATGATGAACGCGCGGTCCTCGCGCCGCTCGCGGCCCGACTCTTAGAATCCGGCGCGGACCTCGTGCGGGCGAGCGAGGCAGAACTGTCGGGCCGGCTTGCCCTTATCTCGACCCCCACGCCACAGCTGGCTGATGTCCTCGATGAGCTCGGCGAGCGGGGCGTGCGAGCGGCGATCGTCTACTCGGGACACCACACCGTCGACGCGGAAACATCGCTGCGAATCCTGCGCGCCGCCAGGGGAGCGGGCATGCGCCTTCTTGGACCGGCGTCCCACGGCATCGTCACGATCGACGGCACGGACCTGACTATCGAGGCGGGGGTGCCAACGGGCGGCAACGTCGACCTGTTCGTCCAGAGCGCGGAGGCAGCCGTTCAGCTGCTGACGGGCATTCGGACCTCCGGGCTCGCACTGCGCACGATGGTTGCTGCCGGGCACCGCCTCGATATTTCCGGCAATGACACGATGCAGTACTGGGCTGCGAACCCGAGCGAGGGCCCGGCGCTCATCTGCCTCGATACGGTCGGAAACGCGCGGAAGTTCGCGCGCATCGCGCGCCACCTTGCCACCGGGCGCCCCGTCTTCGCGCTCATCACCGCGGGCGTGGGCTCCGATACGCTGCCCGGCCATCTCGTCTCGACCTCGAGCGAGGGCCCGCGCGTGCTGCACCACATCCTGCGGCAATCCGGCGTCGTCGCGAGCCGCTCACCGCGCGAGATCCTCGACCTGACGCGGGTCGCGGCGCAGCAGGGAGTGCCGGCAGGCACCCGGCTCGGAATGATCACCTCCTCCGACGCGCTGGCGACCGCGCTCACCGCCGCCGCGCGCCGACACGAGCTTCAGGTGGCGGCTCGGCTCGATATCGATTTGGAAGCCCTCGAGCCCTTTGCAGCCCAGGCCGAAGCCCTGCAGCGGGAGTGCGATGCCGTCATCGTCGCGCTGACCGCCGTCAACGAAACGCAGACGCGGGCCCTTGCCGATGCGCGCGATGAGCTGCTCGGCATCGAACGCCTCGTGCCGTGGGTCGCGGTCGTCGGCGGGACCAGGGAAGATCGGATTCCGACGCCGACCGGGCCGCTGCCGCACTTTAGCGACACGGAAACGGCGCTGTCGGTGCTTGCGCGGTTATCGCACGCCGAACAACGCCGCAGCGAGCTGGTAGACGCGCAACTCGTCGCCTTTGAGGATCTCAAGCTATCCGAGGCGCACGCGCTCGTAGAAGCCGCGGCCGGCGAACGGGACGCGGCGCTGAGCGAGGAGCAGAGCTCGGAACTCCTGGCCTGCTATGGCATCGACCTGCTGCCAGCTATAGAAGCGAGGACCGAGGAGGAATCGCTCGCGGCCGCGGAGAAACTCGGGTACCCCGTCGTCTTGAAATCCGGGCGCAGTGCGCTGCGGCATCGCGCAGACCTCGGGGGCGTGGCGCTCGATCTTGGCGATCCCGAAGCGGTGCGAGCTGCGGCTAGGCGTTTCCTAGCGCGCGGCGAAGAGCGCTGGGACGTGCAGTCGATGGCGCCCGCCGGCGCGGCGTGCGTCGTCTCCGCCTGGGAAGACTCGCTGTATGGCCCCGTCATCTCCTTCGCGCTCGCCGGCGACGCGGAAGAGATCCTGCAGGACATCTCCTACCGCATCGCGCCGTTAACCGAGGCCGATTCACGCCAGATCATCGAGGAGGTCGCGGCCGCGGTGCGGCTGAAGGGCTACCGGGGATTGCCTCCGCTCGATATCGACGCCCTGGCAGAGCTCATTGCGCGCGTGTCATTGCTCAAGGATGACCTGGCGGATGTCGCGCGGATCCGGCTCCACCCGGTCATCGTGGGGGAGACGGGCGTGCACGTCGCGGGCGCATCCGTGACGGTTCGAGCCGCCCACCGCAGCGATGACGCCCGGCGCGCGCTGCGCAGCCCGACGGCGTGAAAATCGGCGGTCAGTGCCACAATGGGAGGCATGACGACTTCCACGTGCACGATGAGTGACGTCATCGCCGAACTCAATCAGGCCGCATTCCACCCCGCCGCCATGGCGAGCTATCTCGAGGAGTGCCTGTTTGAGGAAGACATTTTAGGGTTCTTCGCCGGCGCTCAAACCACCTTCGATCGCGGCACCATTGCGCGCTATGCCAACCTCTTTGTCGTCACGCCCTCCCGACTCATTCACGTCTACGCCTCGGACCTGCCGTTTCCGGAATCGAGCGAAGAGGTCCACATTCAGGTCCAGACGGTCCCGCTAACGAAGCTGCTCAGCGTGGACGCCGTCTATGGCCACTCGGCCGAGGGCGGCCCCGCAGCGGATCTGGTCCTCGCGATTGGGTGGGGTGGCGCCTCGCGCATCGTGATCGACTTCGGCTCGTGCGATGATCCCGATTGCGCTGGCAGCCACGGCAGTGGTGGCGCCGCCCAGGAGGACATCGTGATCCGAGTCAGCGCGGAAGGCGATGGCGCCAAACGATTAACGGCTGCCCTTGATTTTGCGCGCGCCCTGCGGCGCGCCCAGTTTGCCGCGATCTCATGATCCTTCTGCGCGACGTCCTCGCCGCGGCGGCGCACACTGTCGGCTATGTCAGCAGTGACCCCGAGGACACCTGGGAGCAGGCCGCCAGCGCCGTCGGACTGCCTGCGGCTTCCCGCTATATCGTCGTGCTCATCGACGGCATGGGCCTGACCCAGCTTGAGGCGCGCCGCGGGCACATTCCGTTCTTGCGGCGTCGGAACCTGCAGTCGGCGCGTACGACGGTTCCGTCCACAACCGCCTGCGCGATTTCGAGTATCGCGACGGGCTACGATCCCGGCCGCACCGGCATGATTGGCTTCACCGCGCGAGATCCGGAAAGTGGCTCGCGTATCCAGTTGCTGTCGTTCGCTGATTCGCCCGTCACGCCCGAGGTGTGGCAGGCCGAGCCCACGATCGCGCAGCGCGCGGACCATCACGGCACGATGTGCTCCATCGGCCCGGAAAAGTTTCGGGACTCCGGACTCACCCTGGCAGCGTGGCGCGGTATGCGGGAGGTCTACGCGGAGACTTTCGAGGAGCGAGTACAGGCGGCACTCGCCCAGCTCAACCGGGGTGCGCGTCTCGTCTATCTGTACTGGGCGGACCTCGACCATGCCGGACACGTTCACGGGTGGGAATCAGAGGAATGGACCGCTCAGCTCGAACACGTCGATGCGCAGCTGTCCTCGCTCGCGAGCGCGCTCCCGCGCGATTCGGGCCTGGCCATCACGGCCGATCACGGAATGGTCGATATCTCGCAGCGACGAGATATTGCTGCGAGTCCGCACGCCACTCAGTGCGTGACTGCGGGCGAAGAACGCATGCTGCAGGTCTTCGTCGACGAGCCGGACCGCGTCGGTGAGATTGCGCAGCACACAGCGACCTGGCTCGGCGATTGCGCGCGAGTGTGGTCACGCGATGACATGCTGGCAGCGCTCGGCGGCGTCAGCGCGCGGGTCGCACCCAGGGTTGGCGACTTCGCCATCGTCGCCGAGGGGACTTGGGGGATTAGCGATTCACGCTGGATGAGCGAGAATCAGATGCGCCTCGTCGGCGCCCATGGCGCCACGAGCGAGGCAGAAATGACCGTCCCGCTCGCTGTCGAACTCAGCTAGCTATCGGACTTTCCGCCGAAGACGATCTCATCCCACGACGGCACCGAGCGGCGACCGGATTTCTTGGACTTTTTCGGCTTTTCGGGCCGCTCGACCTCGATATCGAGCTCGTTCTCGCCGGGTGGCTCTGGCTCCCGATCAGGAAACGATAGGACAACCGCATCGTTGGCTTCCTCGGGGCGGGAGGGGTGAGCCGCGGGGATATCGTCGCCCCCGCCAAAGAAGAGGTCCGAGGTCTCATCGCTCGCGCCAAAGGGGGAGGGCTCTGGACGACGGCCGCGGTTCTTCGCCAGATGATCCAGCAGCGATTCAGTATTCTGCTCGCTGCTCTCCTCGCCCTCATCCGGGCTGTCGGCGGAATCAACCAATGGATCAAAGGAACGGACGTGACGGCGTGCTCGAGGTGAGGCCGAGTCCGTTTCTGACAGCCACCGAGCTTCGTCCTCCATGGCTTTGACGGACCGTGCTGCGATATCGAGACGCCAACGGGCGACCCGTTCTTTTCCGCCAGCAGTGAAGCTCACCGTGACATTCCAAGGTTCCGTGGACTCGCGGAATGCGTGCCACCGCAACGAGTCTGTATCGACGCCGCGTTCAGCGAGCCGGTCCACGACGATCTCGCCGAGGGTCGGCGCGCCGAGCTCATGGCCGACTGTGCATTCGCGGGCCTGTTGAATCGCCCAGTCCCGTTCGGCGACGATAGGACCTTCGTAGCGACGGACGTGTTCTTCACTCACGTTGCCATTGGCGGCGACTTCTTCCACGCTCGCTCCCGCGCGCAACATCGCCTGAATATCGCGGGGGCGCAGGCTCGGCGTGCCGCTGGCAGGTGTGGATTGCACGACGGGGCTGGGCCGCCGCAGGGCGTGGCGAAGCTCCGGCGTGATGGGAAGGTGATACGTCTTCCCATTGTCGTCGGAAAGGACAATGTGGGTGCCATCGGACTGGAGTGACACAAAGTTCAGCTTGGTCATCAAACCTCCCGCTCTTACGCCTGAACACTACCTGGTCGGAAGCGATCGGAGCACTCGGCGCGCCGTTCCGCTTCGCTAAGGAGAGCCAAGCGCCTAGGGTGATGGACCCCTCACGTCAGGATCTCGCTCCAGCGCGCGCATCGCGTTCGAATTTATGGTAAGAATCCCTGGTACGCACCTTTCAGTGCGTGAGAAGCAGCCACCCTAGTGATAAGCGGAGCGTGACGCCCGATGGCCACCGATTACGACGCCCCACGCAAGAACGACGACGACATGAATGAGTCGTCGCTAGAAGAACTCAAGGCGCGGCGCGGTGAATCACAATCCTCGTCGGTAGACGAAGACGAAACCGAAGCCGCGGAAGGGTTTGAACTTCCCGGCGCGGATTTGTCGAACGAGGAACTCTCGGTTCGCGTCCTGCCCCCGCAGGCGGATGAGTTTACCTGCATGCAGTGTTTCCTCGTCCACCACATTTCTCAGCTGGCCTCCGATGAGGGCGGCGTGATGATTTGCGCGGAGTGTGCCGGTTAGTGAACCGCCGATTCGTGAAGGACCTGCACCAAACGGTGCGGGTCCTTCACGCATAACAGCCAGTATGGCGTGGGATCCCGCGGATCATCGATGCCGACCTTCACGGCGGAGCTGGCCCACGGGCGGTGGACGACCCAGGCTCGAGTATCGGCCGCCGGTCCCATCGCTTCTCGTAGCGCCGGGGCATCGAGTTCTTCGGCGGTGGTAAGAAAATGCAGCGGAATGTGCGCTCCGCCGGCTTTCAGCTCCCCATCTTCCACCACGGTGACCGGCGCAGAGCCAATGAGTAGCCCGACAACGACGAGACCTCCGATCACGGCCACAATCCACGCCAGCGTCGTCGAGACGGGAACGAAGATGAGCCCAAAGGATGCCCCGAGCAGACCTAGGACGATCATCATGAGGGGCGGGGGCGTTAACCGGGAGGAATAGCGCGTCGCAGTCACCTTCTTACTGTGACACATTGGGACCGTCCAACAAACCGCGATACCGTTAGGCCCGTGAACGAGTTGAGTATTGCCGTGCGGAAGTTAGATCCAAACGCCCAGTTACCGGTGCGCGCGCATCACGATGATGCGGGCGCGGATCTGATCAGCAATGAGGACTGCGTCATCGCCCCCGGCGGGCGGGCCCTCGTGGGAACCGGGATCGCCATCGAGATTCCCCACGGTTATGCAGGTTTCGTTCACCCGCGCTCCGGACTCGCGGCGCGCGAAGGCCTGACCGTCTTAAATGCGCCCGGAACGATCGATGCCGGATATCGTGGCGAAGTCAAGGTTATCTTGCATAACACCGATCCGGATTCGAGTGTCACCATTAACGTCGGCGATCGAATCGCCCAGCTCGTCATTCAGCAGGTGAGTCTGCCGCGATTTGAGGACGCGGAATCACTGAGTTCCTCGGCGCGGGAGGCCGGCGGGTTCGGATCGACGGGGCGCAATCGAAAGGGTGAAAACTGATGGCATGGTTTGGTCGTAAGAAGTCGAAGATCGATAAGGCCCGTGAATCCGTCGCGGAGGAGACGCCCAGCGAAGACGATGCGCTGCCGACGGGTCCGTTCGATATCGAGCAGGTCGATGACCTTGAGGGTTACCTCGATCTTGGCGTCCTCAAGATTCCGATCCAGCCTGAGATGAACATCCGTATTGAGCTCGATTCAGCAACCCGGGCGCCGTTGGCGGTCTCAGTTGGACTCGGCGATTCGGTAATGCAGCTGCAGGCCTATGCGGCCCCGAAGTCGGCCGGAATCTGGAAAGACCTACGGGCCGAACGAGTCGAAAGTGCCGAGGCGCAAAACGGTGAGGCGATCGAACAGCACGGGCCCTTCGGTTCTGAAGTCGTCATGAAACTCCCGGTCCAAACACCGGCAGGAAGCGGAATTCGTCCACTTCGATGCGTGGGCATCGACGGTCCGCGATGGTTCCTGCAGGCCCTGTTCATCGGCCCCGCAGCTACCGACATGAAGGCGGCCGTGCCGCTGGAAGAAGCGCTGCGCGGCGTGGTGGTCGACCGTGGTGACGAACCGCTGCCACCCAAACGCATCATCGCGCTGACGATCCCCGGCCAAGCCCAAGCAGAGCCCAGTACGCCATCGTTTAATATGCCCTCCCGAGGGCCCGAGATCACGGAGATCCGATAACGCCATGGCGACCTCGACGCAGCACGGATTACCGATTGCTGAAGTCCACCCGCGCATGCGTGCCCGGGTGGCAGGCCGGGTCAGCGCCGTGACGTATCGGCCGGAGTCGCGCAACCCGCAACTACGCGCCCGGCTGACCGACTCCTCCGGCAGCCTCGATCTGGTCTTTCATGGACGTCGTGAGATCGCTGGCATCACGCCGGGACGTCATCTCATCGCGACGGGCACCGTGTACGAAGAAAATGGGGACATCGTGATTTTTGATCCCGAGTATCGTCTGCTGCCATCGGGGAGCCTCGACCTGTGAGCGAATCTGAGTCCCCGAAGCGCGGGATGAAACAGATCAGTGCCGACGAGTTCGACCTGTCGGCCGCGATCGGTGGCGTACGCGGAGTCATCGAATCCGTTGCTCCCGTCATCGTTTTCCTTGCGATCTACCTGTCCACCCACGAACTGTGGTGGGCAGCCGGGCTCGCGCTTGCCGTCGCGGCCGCGCTACTTGTTGCGCGGCTCATCGCCCGCACCGCCGTGAACCAGGCCCTTGGCGGGTTCCTTGGTGTCGCGCTGTGTGTGCTGTGGGCGGGATATTCCGGCAGCGCCGAAGGTTACTTCGCGCCTGGGCTCGTCATCAACGCGGCCTACGGCTCCATCGTCTTGCTATCGGCACTGTTCAGGTATCCCATCATCGGATTCATCGACGGTCTTGCGCGGGGCGAAAGGAACTGGCGCACGAGCCCGAAGATGGGACGCTACTACCTGCTGACCGTCATGTGGGCGGCGCTGTTTGTGCTCCGCCTGGCCGTACAGTGGCCGCTGTATGCCTCAGGTAATGTCGCGGCGCTGGGAACGGCACGACTAGTCATGGGGATCCCGCTGTTCGCGACCGCAATCTTTGTTAGCTGGCTGGTTCTTCGGGATCGTAATCCTCATGACGAGGCGCAAGCAGATCCTGCAACGCCTGAAGATCATCAGCACCGTCCTCAGTGACAATCAGCAGCACCTCATCGCCACTTTCCAACGTGTCATCCGGGGTCGGTGCGATCGGCTGATTCGCGCGAATGATGGTTGCCAATTGCGTCGATGAGGGCAATGCGAGGTCCGCGATGCGGGTTCCAAGGACGGGGGAGTCCACCGGCAAGGTGATCTCGTACATCGAGGCTCCAGAGGAGTGGAAGGTAAACAGCAGCACGAGGTTTCCGACCGAGACTGCTTCTTCCACGAGCGCCGTCATGATGCGAGGCGTCGAAACCTGAACATCGACACCCCAGGCCTCGTCAAACATCCATTCGTTCTTTGGATTATTGACGCGAGCCACCACGCGCGGCACCCCAAACTCTGTCTTAGCCAACAGTGAGACGACCAGGTTGACCTTGTCATCACCGGTCGCGGCGACGACGACGTCGGCGTCATCGGTGCTCGCCTGCTGCAAGGCAATCGGTTCGCACGCATCGGCAAGCAGCCAGTCCGCATCGGCCACGGACGCGATTCGCATCGCGGCGGGGTTCTTGTCAATGAGGGTGACCTCGTGGCCGTGGGTGAGCAGTTCCCTGGCGATCGAGCGCCCAACTGAGCCGGCTCCGGCAATCAGGATTTTCATGAATGCTGTCCTAAGGGCCCCTTGGTGATGCGGCGTTCGATCACCGAGACATCCTTCTTGGCAGCCACAAAGTGGATGAGGTCCTGTTCCTGAATGACGGTGCGGTCATCCGGGATCATGCCCTTGCCGAGGCGCGTAATGAACGCGACCCGGGTCTCGGTATCGTCAATGAGCTCGGTGAGCGGGCGCCCAATCCAGGCGGCAGGCGCTGGCAGTGCCGTCAGGGCAATCCGGCCCGAGGCATCGAGGAACTCGGTTGAGCCGCCCATCGGCAGCATCCGGCGCACGATCTGGTCCGCCGTCCACAACACGGTCGCGACCGTCGTGATGCCAAGGCGCTGGAACACCTCGGCGCGCCGTGGGTCATAGATGCGGGCGACGACGTGTTCGACCCCAAACACCTCGCGCGCGACGCGCGCAGCGATGATGTTGGAGTTGTCGCCTGATGAGACGGCGGCAAAGGCGTAGGCGTCTTCGATGCCGGCCTGGGTGAGGGAATCGCGATCGAATCCGACTCCGGTCACGCGACGGCCGGAAAACTCGGGATCGAGCCGCCGAAACGCGTCCGGATTGGCATCGATCACCGCGACAGAATGGCCCGCGCTATCCAAGTGCGAGGCAAGCATGGCGCCCACGCGCCCACATCCCATAATTACGAAGTGCACAATGACTCACGCTACTCTCTTCGCCGTGCGTTACCAATGTGGGCGCAATCGGATCTAGCATGAAAAGCGTGTCCGCACATCCTGGCGCCTTCAAGCGTTTTCTTCTTGGCAAGCCCGTCGCCTCCGACCGGCTCGGCCATACGCTGCTGCCCAAGCGCCTGGCGCTTCCCGTCTTCGCCTCCGATGCCCTGAGCTCGGTCGCCTATGCCCCGGACGAAATCTTCCTCACCCTCTCCATTGCGGGCGTCGCCGCGCTCACGATCTCGCCGTGGGTGGGCCTCGCGGTCGTCATCGTCATGCTCGTCGTCGTCACGGCCTACCGACAAAACGTCCACGCCTATCCCTCCGGGGGTGGGGATTATGAGGTTGCCACAACGAACCTCGGGCGCAACGCTGGCCTGACCGTGGCATCCGCGCTTCTCGTCGATTACGTCCTCACCGTCGCGGTCTCCATCTCATCGGGTGCCCAATACCTCATCACCGTGCTGCCAGGCATGTACGGCTATCAGGTCCCCATTGCCGTGGGAGCCGTCGTCATCCTGGCGCTCATCAATCTGCGTGGTTCGCGCGAGTCGGGCCGGGCACTATCGGCCCCGGTGTATCTGTACATGTTCGCCATTGGCCTGCTCGCGGTTGTTGGCGCGTTCCAATACTTCACGGGATCGCTGCAGCCCGCGCCAAGCGCGCGTTTCGACCTCATCGCCCAATCGGACCTGGATGCCGGGTTAACGGGGCTAGCTGGCGGCTTCCTCGTGCTGCGGGCCTTTTCATCGGGCTGCGCAGCCCTGACCGGCGTCGAGGCGATCAGCAATGGTGTCCCGGTCTTCCGCAAACCCAAATCCCATAACGCCGCGATTACGCTTGGTCTCTTGGGCCTCATCGGCTCGGTCATGTTGATGTCCGTGGTGCTGCTCGGGCGCGCGACTAACCTCAAGTTCGCCTACGCCCCGGCTACCCAGCTGCTGGACAATGGGGCTCCTGTGGGGCCGAGCTATCACCAGGCTCCCGTCATCGGGCAGCTCGCCGAGACGATCTTCGCGGGCGCTTTCCCGCTCTTCCTCCTCGTCACGATCACGACGGGCTTCATCCTGGTGCTCGCCGCGAATACGGCGTTCAACGGTTTTCCCGTCTTGGGTTCGATTCTTGGCCGCGACGGTTTCTTGCCGCACCAGTTACACAAGCGCGGGGACCGGTTAGCGTTTTCTAACGGCATCTTGGCCCTCGCGGTCGCGGCCATCGTGTTGATCGTGATTTTCGATGCTGAGGTAACCCGGCTCATCCAGCTCTACATCGTCGGAGTATTCATCTCCTTCACGACCTCCCAGTTCGGCATGTACCGCCATTTCACGCGCGAGCTTGGGCTGTCGACCTCCGCCTCGGAGCGCCGCCGCATCCGCCGCTCACGCATCATTGCGGCCGTGGGGTGTGCGCTCACCGGGCTCGTCCTCGTCGTCGCGCTGGTGACGAAATTCCTGCACGGAGCGTGGATCACGCTCGTGCTGATCGCGCTCGTGTTCTTCCTTATGCACCGGATCCGGCGCCACTATGATCGGGTCGGCCGCCAGCTGGCCGTGACCGATCTGTCGGCCTCCCGAGCACTGCCGTCACGGGTTCACGCGTTGATCCTCGTCTCCAGCCTCAACCGCCCCGCGTTGCAGGCCATTTCCTATGCCCGGGCCACCCGTCCCTCGACACTGTCGGCGGTCCACGTCAATGTCGATCCGGAGGCAAGCGAGCAACTGCGCGCCGACTGGCGGGAAGCCGAAATCCCGATCGATCTCACCATTTTGGATTCGCCTTACCGCGAGATATCCCGGCCAATCGTCGAGTATGTGCGCTCCATCCGGAAGCAATCGCCGCGCGATCTCGTGGTGGTCTTCGTGCCCGAGTTCGTGGTTCGAACGTGGCCGGAACATATTTTGCACAATCAAACCGCGCTGCGGCTGAAGTCGAGGCTGCTCTTTACGCCCGGGGTCGTGATGTCCTCGGTTCCCTTCCAGCTCGCCGACGTACAAGAAAGTGGCCATGGAACCGATCGTTGAGATTACGGGCGTAGCCCACGGCGGCACCTGCGTTGGACGCTTGCCCAGCGGCAAAGTCGTATTCGTCCGGCACACCGCCCCGGGCGAAACCGTGCGAGTCCAGATCACCGAGGAGCTCGCGACTCGAGCCTTTGGCGATGCTATTGACGTCGTCGTCGCGAGTCCCCATCGCCGCGCGCATATCTGGCCCGAGGCCGCCCGCCACAATATTGGGGGAGTGGAGCTCGGTCATCTAAGTCCTCTGGGGCAGCGTGAATTCAAAGAGGCGGTCCTCGACCACACGCTACGTCGCATCGGGGGCGCTGACATCGCCGAGGCTGCCAACGACGTGCGCGAACCCATTCGGGTGGCATCACCGGGCTCACGCGGTACCCGCACGCGGTTTCGCACGATCCTTAACGATGAGGGACGGCCTGCGATGCGGCGCTACCATTCCAACGACCTCGTCGCGATTGACCGAATGCCGCTGGCCGTAGCCCCCATCGCCGACCTCAGTGAGGTCACCGGGCCCGCCGGAGCTCAGCTGCGGCATGTGGCGACTTCGACTGGCGAGGTGCACGTCGTGGAGGCAGGCGCCGATGTTCGTATCACCGAGCAGGTGAGCGTTGCCGGCAGTACGTACAGCTACCAGCTGTCCACCGATCGATTCTGGCAGGCGCATGAGGCCGCACCCCAGCTCCTGGCGGAGCAGGTGCGCTCGGGGCTGTTGGGTCCGGGCGACCCCGAGGGGATCTCCGTCCTTGAGCTCTTTAGTGGGGTGGGGCTGTTTTCTGCTCCGATCCACGACGTTATCGGCCGCCGCGGCCGGCTTATCACCGTGGAGGGCAGCGAAGCGGCCGCGGGGGATGCGCGTGCGAACGTCCATTCCAGTGTCGAAGTTCGCCACGGCCGCATCGATAGAAGGTCCGTAAGAGCACTCCTTGCTGAGCACAGCTTTGACGCGATCGTCGTCGACCCGCCACGAACCGGCCTGGGCAAGGATGTCGCATCGCTGCTCGCCGATTCCGGTGCGGTGGCGGTCATCCTCATCGCATGTGATCCGGCCGCATTCGCGCGAGACCTCGCGGTCTTTGTTCGCAAGGGCTACGACGTGCAGTGGATCGTCCCGTTCGACCTGTTTGAGCACACTCACCACCTCGAAACCACCGCGCTGCTCACGCTGCCCTGAGCAATGAGTTGTGAGGTCCTTGCGGCCTCAATCCACGGGTGAGCGGTCGCGCGGGGTGCTAGAACGGAGGTGGAGTGTCGAGTGGACGACATGCCGTCGATAAAGTATCTTGATATCGAGAGAGTTTGTCGGCAGGTGGTTATCTGCCCGGCTAACGAAGGACTGCAAAGGAGAACCAGGTGGATTCATTCAACTCCCGCGCCACGCTCGATGTTGATGGCAAAGAATACGAGATCTACCGGTTGGACGCCGTTGACGGCGCTGACAAGCTGCCCTACAGCTTGAAGATTCTGACCGAGAACCTACTGCGCACCGAAGATGGTGCGAACGTCACCGCCGATCACATCAAGGCACTTGCGAACTGGAACCCGGACGATGAGCCGGAGACCGAAATCCAGTTCACTCCCGCTCGCGTTGTCATGCAGGACTTCACCGGCGTGCCCTGCGTCGTCGACCTTGCCACGATGCGCGAAGCCGTCGCAGATCTTGGTGGCAGCCCCGACAAGATCAACCCGCTGGCACCGGCCGAGCTCGTCATCGACCACTCCGTGGTCATCGACGTCTTTGGCCGCGCCGACGCCTTTGAGCGCAACGTCGAACTCGAGTATGGCCGTAACGAGGAGCGCTACCAGTTCCTGCGCTGGGGCCAGGGCGCCTTTGACGACTTCAAGGTCGTGCCTCCGGGCACGGGCATCGTCCACCAGGTCAACATCGAGTACCTGGCGCGCGGCGTCATGATCCGCGAGGTTGACGGCGTCGAGCGAGCCTACCCGGACACCTGTGTGGGTACCGACTCGCACACGACGATGGTTAATGGCCTTGGCGTCTTGGGCTGGGGCGTTGGCGGTATTGAGGCGGAGGCCGCAATGCTCGGGCAGCCGGTTTCCATGCTCATTCCGCGCGTCGTTGGCTTCAAGCTGACCGGCGAAATCCCCACGGGTGCGACCGCCACCGACGTTGTCCTCACCATCACCCAGATGCTGCGCGAGCACGGCGTCGTCGGCAAGTTCGTCGAGTTCTATGGCGAGGGTGTCTCCGCCGTTCCGCTGGCTAACCGCGCCACGATCGGCAACATGAGCCCCGAGTTCGGCTCGACCGCTGCGATCTTCCCGATCGATGACGTCACCGTCGACTACTACCGCCTCACGGGCCGTTCCGAAGAGCAGTGCAAGCTGATCGAGGCCTACGCCAAGGAGCAGGGCCTGTGGCACGACCCGTCGCGCGAGGCCGCCTACTCCGAATACCTCGAGCTCGACCTGTCGACCGTCGTTCCGTCGATCGCCGGCCCGAAGCGTCCGCAGGACCGTATTGAGCTGTCGGAGGCCAAGGAAGCCTTCGCCGCAGCGCTGCCGAACTACGTCTCTGAAGAGGAACAGGAGGCCTCCGGCCTCGACGAGGCCGTGGAGGAGACCTTCCCCGCCTCGGATCCGATCGCGCCGGTCTACGGCGAGGATTCGGGAGAGGCGATCGTCGATACCCCGACCGCAAGCCGTCGTCCGCACAAGCGCGTGAAGGTCACGATGGAAGACGGCACGGAAACCGAGCTGGATCACGGCGCGGTCGTCATTTCGTCGATTACCTCCTGCACCAACACCTCCAACCCGTCGGTCATGCTCGCCGCCGCGCTCCTCGCGCGCAATGCCGTCGAGCGGGGCCTGAGCGTCAAGCCGTGGGTGAAGACCTCGATGGCGCCCGGTTCCAAGGTCGTGACCCACTACTACGAGAAGGCCGGGCTGTGGCCCGCGCTGGAAGCCCTTGGCTACCACCTCGTGGGCTACGGTTGCACAACCTGTATCGGTAACTCTGGCCCGCTGCCGGAAGAGATCTCCGCGGTCATCAACGATAACGACCTGGCCGTCGTTTCGGTGCTCTCGGGTAACCGCAACTTCGAGGGCCGGATCAACCCCGACGTGAAGATGAACTACCTCGCGTCCCCGCCGCTCGTCATCGCCTACGGCCTGGCCGGCACCATGGACTTCGACTTCGAAGCCGAGCCGCTGGGAACCGACAAGGACGGTAACGAGGTCTTCCTCAAGGACATCTGGCCTTCGCCGGATGAGGTCCAGCAGGTCATGGACTCCTCGATCACGCAGGAGATGTTCGAATCGGACTACGCGGATGTGTTCGCGGGCGATGAGCGCTGGCGTGCGCTGCAGACCCCCGAGGGTGACATCTTCGAGTGGGACGAGGAATCGACCTACGTGCGCAAGCCCCCGTACTTCGAGGGCATGAGCATGGAGCTCACCCCCGTCGAGGACATCACCGGCGCGCGCGTGCTCGCCAAGCTCGGTGACTCCGTCACGACCGACCACATCTCACCGGCCGGAGCGATCAAGTTCGATTCTCCCGCAGGCGAGTACCTGAAGTCCCACGGCGTGAGCCGTCGCGACTTCAACTCCTACGGCTCGCGTCGCGGTAACCACGAGGTCATGATCCGCGGTACGTTCGCCAACATTCGGCTGCGCAACCAGCTGCTTGACGGTGTCGAAGGCGGTTACACCAAGAACTTCCTCACCGGTGAGCAGGACTCGATCTTCGACGCCTCTCAGGCCTACCAGGAAGCGGGCATCCCGCTCGTTATCCTCGGCGGCACCGAGTACGGTTCCGGATCCTCGCGTGACTGGGCGGCCAAGGGAACCGCGCTGCTCGGAGTGAAGGCCGTCATCACCGAGTCCTTCGAGCGCATCCACCGCTCCAACCTCATCGGTATGGGCGTCCTGCCGCTGCAATTCCCCGACGGGGAAAACGCCGACTCGCTCGGCCTTGACGGCACGGAAACCTTCGACATCTCCGGAATCACGGAGTTGAACGAGGGCACGACCCCCAAGACCGTGAAGGTCACGGCGCGCAAGGACGACGGCTCGGCCATCGAGTTTGACGCCCGAGTGCGCATCGATACCCCCGGAGAGCGGGAGTACTTCCGCAACGGAGGCATCCTGCAGTACGTGCTGCGCTCGCTCGCGAAGTAACCACACGACGCCAAGATCGGTCCGGGCCCTTGAGGGCTCGGACCGATTGCGTTGTGCCCTAGGCAGGCTCGGCGACGGGGTGCATGATGGGAGCCTCACGTGTGCCGCCGGGTTCGGTTGCCACCGTCGAGTTCCACCTGGCCGACACGCCCTATCTGGCGCTGAACGGCGGCCCTGAAGCGGTCCTAATCAGCGTAGGGGCCGGCCAGCGCGCGATCGATAATCTCGGTCACCGTCGGCGCGGCAAAGGTGAAGCCGGCCTGCGTCAGTGCGTGCGGCACGACGCGCTGGCTCGTGAGCAAAAGTTCCTCGCCCATGGTACCAAGGGCGGCCAGCAGGGGAGTCGGCGCCACGAGCGGGGAGGATCGCCCGAGCGCGTCCTGCAGCGCCTCGTGCCACGCGTTGAACGTCACCGGATTCGGTCCCACGAGGTTGATCGGGCCGGAAATCTCCTGGTCCTCGATCGCGAACATGATTGCCGCGACGGCGTCGCCGATCCAAATGGAGGAAAAATACTGCTCGCCGCTGCCGAGCTGCGCTCCCAGGTGCCAGCGGTACAGCGGCTCCAAGACGCCAAGGAGGCCGTCGCCGGTATCCATGAGGTGGCCAGTGCGCAGTTGGATCGTGCGCACCCCCGCCTGTTCGGCAGCCTCGGCGGCCGCCTCCCACGCCAGGCACACCTGCGGCAGCCAGCCCTCACCGGGGCCGCTGTCCTCGCTCAGTTCGGTGGCGCCGCGCGAGCCGTAGTAACCGATGGCGGAGCCGCTGACGAACACCTCTGGCCGCTGCTCGCTCGGCAGCTCGGCGATCGTGCGGGCGAGGAGGTTCACGCTACCGACCCGCGAGGAGATGATCTCGCGCTGCCGAGCCGGCGTCCACGGCCGATCCGCGATGCCGGCGCCCGAGACGCACACGACCGCATCGGCGGCCGCGATCGCCGCCGGATCGAGCTCGCCGCGCGCCGGATCCCACGAGACCTCGTCGCCGCTGCGAGCCTCGCGTCGTACCAGGTGTTTGACGTGCCAGGAGTTCTCGCTGGCGTAGGCGGTGAGGGCCCCTCCGAGGAAGCCGGAGGCTCCCGCGATCAGTAGTGTTCTCATGGTGTCACCCTAGGGGCGCTTGCGCTCGTGCGCCTCCAGAGAGTCCCGGTGGCGGCGGTACTTCGCCAGCCGGGTGCTCATGCGCGACCCCCACGAACTCGCCGATTCCGCCTGCTGCAGGGCCCGGCGCTGCTGACGATAGATTCGGCCCACGAGATCGCGCTGCGCGACCCAGCCGACGAGCTTTCCGTCGTCATCAACAACGGCAATGCCCTCGATGCCGGCGTCCACGAGCGTGCGCAGGACGACCGAGGCGAACTCGCGCCGGTTGACGGCTTCGCGTGCGAGGGCGATGTCGGTGACGGGACGGTGTGGGTCGATGCCGTCCTCGCGTGCGGCCGCAATCCCGAGCGCCCCGAGCGTGCCGAGGTAGGTGCCATCGGGCGCGACGACGGGCACTGCGGTGGAGCCTGATTCGCGAATGACAGCGGCCGCGTCCCGGATGGACAGCGCCTCGCCGATGACGGCGGGCTCGCGGCCCATGAGGCCCTCGGCGCGCACTCGCCCTAGCAGGGTCTGTTCGACCGGGTCGTCCAGGACGTCGCCGCGGCGCACGAGTTTCGTCGTGTAGATCGTGTAGCGGGTGAGGAAGGCGGACAGGCCCGTGGCGAGCCCGACCGCGAGCATCATCGGCAAGATGAGAGCGTATTGGCCCGTCATCTCCACAATGATGAGGACGCTCGTCAGCGGCGCGCGAGCGGCGGCCGCGAAGGCAGCGCCCATGCCGATGACCGCGAAGGTCGTAAGGGAGCTGGCCGCAAAGGGTGCGAAGGCCGATGCGAGCAAGGCGCCCGTCGTCGCGCCGACGAAGAGGGTGGGACCGAATACCCCGCCGGAGCCGCCCATCGCGATGACGAGGGCGGCCAGCAGGATCTGCATGACGAGCAGCAGCGCGATCATTGCGGCATCGAACTGCCCGGTCAGCACGCGGTGCAGCGTCGCGGTGACATCGCCGTACATCGCGGGCACGGCCACGAGGCCGAGGCCCACGAGCAGGCCGCCGACGGCCGGGCGCGCCCATTCTGGTCCGCGGTAGGCCAGGTTCATGGCGTCGTCGACCAGATAGATCGAGCGCGAGAATGCGATTCCGGCCAGGCCCGCGACGAGGCCGACGAGCGCGACCCACCACAGGTCCGTCGTCGATTCGAGCAGGACGGCGGGGATGGAGACGACCTGGGTGTCGCCGAGGATCAGGTGGGCGATGACCGCGCCGGAGACCGAGGCGATGACGACCATGCCGATCGTCTCCGCGGTGAAGGAGACCAGGATCAGCTCGAGGGTGAAGACGGCGCCGGCGAGCGGGGTGTTGAAGGTTGCGGCGATGCCGCCTGCCGCGCCCGCGCCGCACAGCAGCGTCAGCTGCCGCGTGGAGAGTTTGAGTTTCTGGCCGAAAAACGATCCGATAGCGGCCCCCACCTGGACGATGGGCCCCTCTTTGCCGACGGGGCCGCCGCCGCCGATCGTGAGCGCGGTCGCGATGATCTTGACGATCGCGACGCGGCCTGGGATGACGCCGCCCTTGCGCCGCACGGCCAGCATGACCTCGGGAACGCCGTGGCCGCGAGCGAACGGCGAATATCGATTGATCGCGACCCCGCAGATGAGGCCCGCGATCGCCGGCGCGGCGATGACGAAGGCCGGATGCCAGCCCGTTGCGCCGTGGGGCGCGCCAAGCGTCGCGCCGTAATCGGCGTAACCGGTGGCAAGGCGCGAGACGGCGGCGATGAGGTATTGGAAGAGAACGGCGGCGAGGCCCACCCCGATCCCGACGAGCGCGCACAGGGCGGCGAAGGCGCTGCGGTGATGAGTCAGCAGCGAGCGCAGCCGGCGGACCGGCGGGCTCGGAGGCGTGATCGGGGTGGTCATGGAGACAGCGTCAGGCTAGGCCCACGGCACGTCGACCTCGACGTCGTGCGGCCTAAAGCCCAGGACCTCACCGTAGAACGCGAGCTCGGTCGCGATCGCGTCCTTGCGGGCCGCGGCCGCGCGGAAGCCGTGGCCCTCGCCGGGGTACATGCGCAGTGCGACTGGTTTGCCCGCGTTCGCCGTGGCGTCGTAGATGACGCGAGCCTGGCTCGGCGGGACGACCTTGTCATCCTCGCCCTGCAGCAGCAGGAGCGGGACGGTGAGCGCGTCGAGATGGTTAATGGGGGAGCGCTCCTCGTAGCGTTCGGCTTCCTGCGGGTAGGGTCCGATGAGCCCATCGAGGTAGCGCGCCTCGAACATGTGGGTCTCCTTGGCGAGCAAGCTCAGATCCGCGACGCCGAACAGGGAGGTACCCGCCGCGAACGTCTCCAGCGTCGTCAGGGCGCGCAGCACCGCATAACCACCGGCCGAGCCACCGCGAATGACGGCGCGCTTGGCATCGATGAGGCCCTCGGCGGCGAGGTGGCTGACGCCCGCGGCGATATCGGCGTTATCGATCTCGCCCCACAGTCCGGCGAGCGAGTCCCGGTAGGCGCGGCCATAGCCGGAGGATCCGGAGTAGTCGACGTCCAGGACGGCAAAGCCGCGCGTCGTCCAGAACTGGATGGCGTCGCGGTAGGTGGGGCTCGTGGCCGAGGTGGGCCCGCCATGCACCATGACAATGAGCGGCGGAGCCTCCTCCTGCGGTGCGGCCACCTCGGGGTGGTTTGGCGGGTAGAAGTAGCCGTAGGCCTCGTGGGTGCCAAAGCCATCTCCGGCCGGTACCTGCCAGGTCAGCGGCTCGGGCAGGGAGGTCCATTCCTCGGGCAGCGGGGAATCATCGGAGGCAAGGACGAGGCGAGTGCGCGCGTGTGGCAGGTCAATCGCAATGACCGCCGGTGCGGCGGTGGCGCTGGCCCCGAGGACGGCGACGCGGTCGCCCGCGACGGCGGGGGTGCCGAGCGGGTCGTAGCCGATGAGCCATTCCTCGAGCTCACCGGTGCGCCAGGCGAGCGAGCCGAGGTGGCGCTGCCCGTCGGCGGCCCACGTCACGAGCAGGTGATCGTCATCGAGCACCGCGTACGGCATCGTCATGACCCAGGGCGGATCGGCAAAATCGGCCTCCGCGGGATGGAGCGCCCGCACCCGGATCTTCTCGCCGAGTTCCGCGCGGTAGATATTCCACCAGCCGGAGAGGTCATCGATGAAGACGAGGTCGTCGTCGGTGACGAATAGCGGCGCGATGGCAGAGGACGTTCCGCCGTCGATGCGCGTGATCTCGGTGATGGCCGTCTCGAAGCATTCGCCGAGCATGACGCGCGTGTCCTCCCACGGCATCAACCCGAGGTCCCACTCGTACCACGTGATGCGTTCACCCGAGGGTGATAGGCGCACGCCGGCGATGAAGTCCGCGCCGTCGTAGATGACCGTGCGCTCGCCATCGGCGCAGTCGATGTCGACGATCGCGTGGCGCGGGTAGCCATCGGCGCGGGAATCGTCGTGGATTTCGGCGATCGCGATGACGTGGCCGTCGCGCGCCTGCAGGTCGGCGTACCGCCATCCGTCATCGGGCGTGATCGCGAGCGCACGCTCGCCCGGCGCTGCATTCAGCGATGCGCGGTACAGGCGGCCGGTGGTGCGATGGGAGACGATGACGTCGCTGCCATCAACGGCGATGGCTGGCCCGCCGTATTCGTGCAATCGGGAGCCGATCGGGATCTCCGTGCCCGACTCATCCAGCAGTGGGAAGTCGACGATCTCACCGTCACGTTCGAGTGCGAGTCGAGTGGTGCCGCTTGCCCCGGTGCGACCGACAACGATCCCGGTATCGGCGATGAGCGGGTCTGACAGCGTTGTCTTCGCGGCCGTGAGGGAGTCGATCGTGAGAATAGAGGGCCAAGTGCCATACGGCATCGTGGTGGTGGTCATAGCCTCCATTGTATGGCGCATCAGGGGCCAAATCGGCATAGAGTAGGAGGTCGAAGTAATGGCCGCCTGCTAGGAGAACCATGAGTCAGCTATCCCGCATCACCTCTGTTGACGTCGTGCGACAACTGACTCCGAGCGAGCTGGCAGAGCTCGCGAGCGATATTAGGGAATTCCTCGTCGAATCCGTGTCCAAGACGGGTGGACACCTCGGCCCAAACCTCGGCGTGGTTGAGCTGACGATCGCGCTGCACCGCGTGTTCGACTCGCCCAAAGATCGGATCGTGTTCGATACCGGGCACCAGTCCTACGTCCACAAGATCCTGACGGGCCGCCGCGATTTTTCTGCCCTGCGTAAGCGCGACGGTGTCTCCGGTTATCCGGCTCGCAGCGAATCCGAGCACGATATCGTCGAGAACTCGCACGCCTCGACGGCCCTGTCGTGGGCCGAGGGAATCGCGCGCGCTAACCGCATCAAGGGGCTCAACGACCGCAGCGTCGTCGCCGTCATCGGAGATGGCGCCCTGACCGGCGGCATGGCGTGGGAAGCGCTGAATACGATCGCCGACGAAGACGATACGCGGCTGGTCGTCGTCATCAACGACAACGGCCGTTCCTATGAGCCGACGATCGGCGGCCTCGCGCACCACCTCGATGCCCTGCGCACGACGAAGAGCTACGAGAAGATCCTCGACTGGGGCAAGCGCACCCTGCACAAGGGCGGAACTCCGGGCCACATGGCCTACGACGCGCTGCATGGGTTAAAGAAGGGCGTCAAGGATGTGCTGGCGCCGCAGGGATTCTTCGAGAACCTCGGCATTAAGTACATTGGCCCGGTCGATGGCCATGACACCATCGCGGTGGAATTCGCGCTCACCCGCGCCAAGGCCTATGGCGGTCCGGTGCTCGTGCACGTCATCACCGAAAAGGGCCGCGGCTACACCCCGGCCGAGAACCACGTCGATGACCGTTTCCACGCCGTTGGCGTCATCCACCCCGAGACGGGCTTGCCGGTCGCGCCCTCGCGCTTTGGCTGGACCAGCGTCTTTGCCGAAGAGATCGTCAAGGCGGCACGCAAGCGGCCCGACGTTGTGGGTATCACGGCAGCGATGCTTCACCCCGTGGGCCTTGCCCCGATGCGGGCCGAGTTTCCCGACCGGGTCTTTGACGTCGGTATCGCCGAACAGCACGCCGTGACCTCGGCCGCAGGGCTCGCCTTTGGCGGCATGCACCCCGTCGTCGCGGTCTACGCCACCTTCTTGAACCGGGCCTATGACCAGGTCCTGATGGACGTGGCACTGCACAATGCTCCAGTGACCTTCATGCTCGATCGCGCCGGCATCACCGGCGATGATGGCGCCTCCCACAACGGCATGTGGGACCTCGCCCTCATGCGCACGATTCCGGGGATGCGGGTCGCCGTGCCGCGCGATGGCGATGAGCTAACGGAGATGTTCAACACCGCCCTGAATGAGGACGGCGGTCCGACGCTGATCCGCTATCCGAAGGGCTCACTGCCCGAGCCACTGCCCGCGATCCGCTCGATCGGTGAGGGCTATGACCGGGTCGATATCCTCGACGAGGACGAGTCCGAGGCCGGTGGTCGCCGGGTGCTGATTGTCGGCCTTGGGCCGTTCGCGCCCACCGGCATCGCGGTTGGAAAGGCACTGGCTGCGCGCGGCGATCGGGTCACGGTCGCCGATCCGCGGTGGGTGTTGCCGCATTCGAGCACGCTTATGCAGCTCGCAGAAGACAGCGACCTCATCATCCATATCGAAGACGGCCTGGTTGATGGCGGCGTGGGCGATAGCCTGCGAGATGAACTCTCGCGGCGCGGCGCCGCCACGACGGTGCACTGCTTCGGGATCCCCAAGCACTTCCACACCACTGCGAGCCGAGCACAGCTCATTGACGATTTCGGCCTGACACCGGATGCCATTCTCGATGCCGTGGGAGGCGATCAGTGAGCGTTCAAACCCGCGCGGACGCCCAGGTCGCGCCACCTCCGGCGGCGCTGCGGTATGACGTCGTCGTCACCCTCTTCGTGGGGTTCTTGCTGCTGTCAAACATCGCGGCAACGAAACTCATCCAGTTCGACATTGGTCCCGCGTCGCTGATCTTCGATGGGGGAGCGATCCTCTTTCCGCTGACGTACATCCTCGGGGACGTCCTCGCCGAGGTGTTCGGCTTTGCTCGCGCCAAGCGCGCCATCATCTTGGGCTTCGTGGTTTCAATCATTGCCTCGCTGACCCTGTATCTGGTCCAGATTGCGCCAGCGGCCGCCGACTATGAAAACCAAGAGGCCTTCGCGGCGGTCCTCGGCTTCGTGCCGCGTATCGTGGCAGCCTCCCTTGCCGGTTATCTCGTCGGCCAATATCTGAACGCGCTCGTGCTGACGGTGATGAAACGGCACAGCGAAAACCACCTGTGGGCGCGGCTGCTCGGCTCGACGGTCGTGGGCGAAGGCGCCGATACCATCATCTTTTGCACGATCGCCTTCGGCGGGATTCTTACGGGAGGCAACCTCCTCAACTACATCCTCGTCGGCTTTGCCTACAAGGTCGGCGTCGAAGTGATGCTGCTGCCCATTACGTACCGAGTGATCGCATTGTTCAAGCGCTACCGGGCGGGAGAGACCGCATGAGTGAGGTCTTCACTCTCGGCACGCAGCTCGAGACCGGTGGACGCACCGGGATCATTCACACACCGCACGGCGACATCCACACCCCGGCGTTCATCCCGGTCGCGACCCAAGCGACCATTAAGGCCGTTTTGCCGGAGACCATCGCCTCCCTTGGCGCGCAGGCCGTTCTCGCCAACGCCTACCACCTCTACCTGCAGCCCGGACCCGAGATCGTCGAAGAGGCTGGGGGACTGGGCCGCTTCATGAACTGGCTGGGCCCGACCTACACCGACTCGGGCGGCTTCCAGGTGCTCTCACTCGGGTCGGGCTTCAAAAAAGTCCTATCCGATCAGTTTGCTGGCAAAGCCAATGCCGATACGGACATCGCCGAGGACAAGATCCGCCGCGCCCAGGTCGATGATGACGGGGTCTGGTTCACCTCCCACCGCGACGGCACCAAGCATCGTTTCACTCCCGAAGTCTCGATGCAGGTCCAGCACGCGCTGGGCGCCGACATCATCTTTGCCTTCGACGAACTCACGACGCTGCTGAACTCCTATGACTATCAGGTCGAGTCGCTCGAGCGGACTCGGCGCTGGGCAGAGCGGAGCCTGCGCGAGATCACGCGCCTCATGGACTCCCACCCCGAGCGCCCACGCCAACTCCTGTTTGGCGTGATTCAAGGCGCGCAATATGAGGACCTGCGACGTAAATCCGCGCGCGACCTAGGGGCCATGGAAGTCGACGGGCATCAGTTCCCCGGCTTCGGAATTGGCGGTGCGCTCGAAAAGGAAAACCTCGCCACCATCGTTCGCTGGGTGACGGAAGAACTGCCCGAAGACCGGCCCCGGCACCTCCTCGGGATCTCCGAGCCCGACGATCTGTTCAATGCCATTGCCGTCGGTGCCGATACCTTCGACTGCGTCTCGCCCTCGCGCGTGGCTCGGACCTCGGCGGTCTACACCCGGACGGGGCGAACGAATCTGTTGCGCAGCGAGAACCGCACGCGCTTCGAACCGATTGACGACTCGTGCCCGTGCTACACCTGCACGCACTACACGCGCGCCTACCTTCACCATCTATTCAAGGCCAAGGAAATGGTCGCCTCCACGCTTGCGACGATCCATAACGAGTTCTTCACTATCACCCTCGTTGACCGAATTCGTACGGCGATTTCCGAAGGAAATTTTGTCGAGCTGCGTTCGGAGGTTTTGGGAGATTATTACGGCCAAAAGGTGTGAGTGAGGACACCGGTCGAATCGGTCGAAAGTCCCCTGCGCGATTGTGACCTTTTCGTTACGGTAAGAGGGTAGAAACCGATCACTGAAGGAGGCCCGTAACGTGGCTACCGACACCGCCGCCGCCGACACCACTCAGGAAGCATGGCGCGGCTTCACTACTGGACGATGGAGCGAGACGATCGATGTCCGCGACTTCATCCAGCGGAACTACACTCCTTACGAAGGTGATAGCGCCTTCCTTGCGCCGGCAACCGAGCGCACCACCCACATCTGGAACGAACTGTCCAAGATGTTCCCCGAAGAGCGGGAAAAGGGCGTTTACGACATCGACCCGCACACCCCGGCGTCGATCACCGCTCATGCGCCCGGCTACATCGATCAGGATGAAGAACTCATCGTCGGCCTGCAGACCGATGCACCGCTCAAGCGCGCCATCATGCCCTACGGTGGCTGGCGCATGGTTGAGGGCGCGCTGAACACCTACGGGTACGAGGTTGACCCGGTTGTTCGCGACATCTTCACCAAGTACCGCAAGACCCACAACCAGGGCGTCTTCGACGTCTACCCGCCGGACGTGCGCAAGGCCCGCTCCGCGCACATCGTGACCGGCCTGCCCGATGCCTACGGCCGTGGCCGCATTATCGGTGACTACCGCCGTGTCGCCCTGTACGGCGTGGATAAGCTCATCGAAGCCAAGAAGGCCGAGCGCGCCGAGCTCGATTCGGTGCGTTCCACCGAAGACATCATCCGCGACCGCGAGGAAAACACCGAGCAGATCCGCGCGCTTGGCGAGCTGAAAGAGATGGCCGCCTCGTACGGCTACGACATCTCCGGCCCCGCTACGAACGCCCATGAAGCCATCCAGTGGCTCTACTTCGCCTACCTCGCGGCCGTCAAGGAGCAAAACGGCGCGGCCATGAGCCTTGGTCGTACCTCGACATTCCTCGACGTCTTCATCGAGCGCGACCTGGCCGATGGCACCCTGAGCGAAGAGCGCGCCCAGGAGCTCATTGACGACTTCGTCATCAAGCTACGGATCGTGCGCTTCCTGCGCACCCCCGAATACGACGAGCTGTTCTCCGGCGATCCGACGTGGGTCACCGAGTCCATTGGCGGCACCGGCAACGACGGCCGCACCCTGGTCACGAAGAACTCCTTCCGCATGCTTCAGACCCTGTACAACCTCGGCCCGGCCCCCGAGCCGAACCTGACGGTGCTGTGGTCGCCCGAGCTGCCCGAGGGCTTCAAGGAATTCTGCGCCCGCGTCTCGATCGATACCTCCGCCATCCAGTACGAGTCGGATTCCCTGATCCGCGAGTCCTGGGGCGATGACGCTGGCATCGCGTGCTGCGTGTCCGCGATGGCGATCGGCAAGCAGATGCAGTTCTTCGGAGCGCGCGTCAACCTCGCCAAGGCCCTGCTGTACGCCATCAACGGCGGCAAGGACGAAAACTCCGGCAAGCAGGTCGCTCCGGTCTCCGAGCCCGTGGGCGAAGGCATCCTCGACTACGACGATGTTCGCGCGAAGTTCGACAACCTGCTGGACTGGCTCGCCCAGACCTACGTCGATGCCCTGAACTGCATCCACTACATGCACGATAAGTACGCCTACGAGCGCATCGAGATGGCGCTGCACGACAAAGAAATCCTGCGCACCATGGCCTGCGGCATTGCCGGCCTGTCGGTCGCGGCCGACTCCCTGTCCGCCATCAAGTTCGCCAAGGTCACCCCGGTGCGCGATGATCGCGGCATCGTGGTGGACTACCTCGTCGAAGGCGACTTCCCGAAGTTCGGTAACGACGATGACCGCGTCGACGATATTGCCGTCGAGCTCGTGGGTTCTTTCATGGACAAGATCCGTGCGCTGCCGACCTACCGCAACTCGGTGCACACGCAGTCCGTCCTGACGATCACCTCGAACGTCGTCTACGGCAAGCACACGGGCAACACGCCCGACGGCCGTCGCGGCGGCGAGCCGTTCGCCCCCGGCGCCAACCCGATGAACGGACGCGACACCCACGGCATGCTGGCCTCGGCCCTGTCGGTTGCGAAGCTTCCGTACTCCGAGGCGCAGGACGGCATTTCGCTCACCAACACCGTCGTTCCCTCCGGCCTTGGCCGCACCGAGGACGAGCAGGTGAAGAACCTCGTCGGCCTGCTGGACGCCTACATGGGCTCCGAGGGCTTCCACGTCAACATCAACGTGCTCAACCGCGACACGCTGTATGACGCCATGGAAAACCCGGAGAAGTACCCGCAGCTGACAATCCGCGTGTCCGGCTACGCCGTGAACTTCGTGCGACTGACCCGCGAGCAGCAGCTCGACGTCATCTCGCGGACGTTCCACGGCTCCATGTAAGGACCGCATGACCCATCCTCATGGCGGCATCGCCGGCGATGGCGTGACCGGAGAAATCCGGCTCGAGCCCGCCGGCGATGACGTCCCTCGCCTTCGCGGCTCTGCTGGCCTCGCCGGTATCGATGCCGCGGAGGCGATGAGTCGTTCCGAACACTTCGCGGCCGTGCGGGCCGGGGAGATTGGCTCCCTGCACTCCTGGGAGCTCGTCACCGCAGTTGATGGCCCCGGCACGCGCCTGACGGTCTTCCTTGCCGGCTGCCCCCTGCGCTGCCTGTACTGCCACAACCCCGACACGCTGAAAATGCGTGACGGGGAGGCCGTGCGGGCTGATGATCTGCTGCAGCGCATCGCTCGCTACCGCCCGGTCTTTGACGCCACCCTTGGTGGCGTGACCTTCTCCGGTGGCGAGCCCCTCATGCAGCCCGCATTCCTCGCTCGCATGCTTGCCGGCTGTAAGGCCCTTGGCGTGCACACGGCGATCGATACCTCCGGTTTCTTAGGTGCGAACGCCAGCGACGAGATGCTCGACAACCTCGACCTCGTCCTGCTTGATTTCAAGTCCGGCATTCCCGAGACCTATCGCAGCGTCACCGGTCGCGACCTTGCGCCGACGATCGCCTTTGGCACAC
Source organism: Bowdeniella nasicola (assembly GCF_900107735.1). GTDB lineage: Bacteria > Actinomycetota > Actinomycetes > Actinomycetales > Actinomycetaceae > Bowdeniella > Bowdeniella massiliensis. The sequence continues at coordinate 184,534 of NZ_FNQV01000002.1, forward strand.
GGCTCAATGAGCTCGCCATTCCCATGTGGATCCGATTCGTGCTCGTCCCCGGTCTCACCGATGATCCCGATAACATCCAGCGGGTCGCTGACACCGTCGCGACATGGGGCGCCGTGCACCGCGTCGAGGTCCTGCCCTTCCACCAGATGGGGCGCGATAAGTGGGCGAGCCTCGGACTCGATTATCAGCTCGGCGACGTTGAGCCCCCGAGCGCCGAGGAAACTGCCGCGGCCCGCGACGTCTTCGCTGCGCGCGGCCTGACCGTGTACTAGAAAAGAAGCTATGCACTCCGACTCCTCAACGACCGCCGTCGTCCTCGGCGGCGATATCGGCGCCTACTCCGTAGCGCGGGCGTTCTTCCAGGCCACCGGCAACAAACCCGCGATCATCTCCGCCTTTGGCGGTGGCATCGTGCGCGATTCCTCCATCGCCGAGCTCATCGTCGAACCCGACATGGAAGACCTCGCCGTCCTGAAGGCCCGGCTGCTCGAGCTCGACTCCCGCATCACGAGCCCCCACATCATCGCCGTGGCAAGCGCGGACTGGAACGTCGAGAGCCTGCTGAGCTTGCGCGAGCAGCTGCCACCGCGCTGGATCGTGCCATACCCGGATGCGCAGACCGTCGCGAAAGCAACCGATAAGGCGAGTTTTTCCGCGATGTGTGAACGCCTGGGAGTACCGCATCCGCGCAGCATCGTGCGCGAACCGGGCGGCGACATTCCGCTCGATGGCCAGGCCCTGACCTACCCCATCGTCGCCAAGGCCACGGACACGCCCGCCTATCACGAGGTGGAGTTTGTCGGAAAGAAGAAGGTCTTCACCTTCGAGAGTCCTGAGGAGGCCCGCATCGCGCTCGGCGCCGCCGACGATGCTGGCTATCAGGGAGACTTCCTGTTGCAGGAGTACGTCCCGGGACCGGACTCCCAGATGCGCGTGCTGAACCTGTACTGCCAGGAGGGCGGCCGCGTCGTCTTCGCCGGGCTAGGACGGGTGCTGCTGGAGGAACACGCGCCGAGCGCTATCGGTAATTCGGCTGCGATCATCACGGAGATGGATCCGGGCATTGTCGCCGAAGCTGCCAAGATCGTGGCGGATCTGAAGTGGCGCGGATTCGCGTGTTTCGATATCAAGATCGATCCGCGCACCGGCTCGCCCATGATCTTTGAGATGAACGCGCGCCTTGGACGCGCCCACCACTATCTCACGGCGGTGGGGGCGAATCCGGCAGAATTTTATCTGCGGGATTTCGTGGCGGGCGAGGTTATTGAGCGGTGCTACACGGTCGCCAAAGAAGGGCTCTATACGGTCGTGCCGATCAGCCTGCTGATGCTGTACACACCCGGTCAGCGGGCACGAATCGCCAAACTCGTGGCCTCCGGCAGAGTCGCAAGCCCGTTGTTCAACACCGCCGAACGCCACCCGAAGCGCTGGGGGTACGTCCTCGCGGCATACGTCAATCAGTGGCGCAAATTCCTTCGCCACCACCCGCCGAGCAAGGTGAATCGCCCTGGCCTAAGCGGTTAGAGCGCGCGAAGTACCTGCGCGATCGGCTCTGCAAGGAGCCCGATCTGCCAGGACCTTGTCCCCATCTCATCGAGGGCCGCCCGCACGGCGGCTGGGCTGGCAGGAAACTCTACCCACGCCAGCAATCGCTGGTGGGCTGGTAGCAACATATTCTCGGCGGGCACGTTATGCTCCTCGCCGACCTTGGCAACGACATCCCTAATAGCGGCGAGTCGCTCGGCGGCTTCCGGATTGGATTGGGACCAGCGGCGGTGATCGGGCAGGCCCGCTTTACCGGGACCACGTTTGGAGGGCAGCTGGCTGTCATCGAGCAGCCGGGCGCGCTCGATCGCGGCCAACCAGTGATCCGCGAGCCGCCGATTGCGCAGGCCCGGGAGCTTCTTGACCTGTCGGGAGGTACGCGGATTGGCCTTCACCAGCGCGATGATATTGCGATCGGGCAACAGCCGAGACGGGCAGGTGTTGGTCTCACGCCCAATGGCATCGCGTTCTTTCCACAGCTCGCGTGCCATCGCCAGCTGACGTCCCCCCTTGAGGTCCGAAAGCCGGGAAATTCGGCGCCACTGGTGGGGCTTCGTGCTTGGTGGATCGGCCTTGCGGATGAATTCGAATTCTTCCCGGGCCCAGGACAGCTTGCCGGCGGCCTGCAGCCGCGCCTGTTGCTTGGCCATGACCTGATCCAGCAACTCGACATCGAGCGCCGCGTAGACGAGCCATTCGTGCGGCAGCGGCCGCTCGGACCAGTCCACGGCGGAAAACTCTTTGGCGAGCCGGATTCCGAGCTCGCGTTCGACGACCGCTCCTAGCGAGACTTTCGGGTCGCCGAGCAGCCGGGCGGCGAGTTCGGTATCGAAGATTTCTTGCGGCCGCATGCCGACGCGGGCGAGGCAGGGCAGGTCTTGGGAGGCAGCGTGCAACACCCACGTCACGTCCGTCATCGCCTCGGACAGTGCGGACAGATCCGGTAAGAACTCCGGATCAATGAGGGCAGTTCCCGCGCCTTCGCGGCGGACCTGGACGAGGTAGGCGTCCGAGGTGTAGCGGAAGCCGGAGGCCCGCTCGGTATCGACGGCGAGGGGTCCGCGGCCGCGCTTCAGGCGGCGAATATAGTCGCGAAGATCCGCCTCTTCGGTCATGACGTCCGGGACGCCGTCGGCGGGGGAGGAGAGCAGGGGGAGCTCGGATTCGGTCATTGTCCCCTTTCGGGCACGCTATGGGGCAGGGGCGCTAGATCACAGGAGATCTCAACGAGATTTAACCACGCTTGGATGTGCGGCCCCAGATCGTTCGTGACGGGAGTCCACGATCCGCGGATCTCCATCTCGAGCGATTGGTCGGATAGGACGAGTCCACCGAAGGACTCCGAAAGGACGCGCGTGACGGTCCCGGACAGGTGGTGGTAGCCGGCGCCCTGATCTTCGAGGGCACTGGTCAGCCAGGACCACCCGACTTCGCCAAGGAGGGGGTCATCGGAGACCTCGTTATCCATCGGGGCCTTGATAAGGACAATGATTCGGAAATCACCGTGCCAGGCGGGCTGGCCCTCGGGATCATAGAGAATGACGAAGCGGCCGACTCCCGTCAGTTCATCGTCATCGGTAAGGACCTCGGCGCTCAGGGCCGCGGCAAAGGGCGCGAGCCTCGTCGGTCCGGGGATCTCCGTGAGAGTGATCTCGGGGCGGAGGCGGTGACCACGCAGCGACGCCAGTGCGTCACTGAATTCGCTGGGTGCGAGCTGTTCGGCCACACCGCAAGATTAAGGCACGTGTGGCGTTAGAACGTCGTCGGCGCGCCGGAGGATAGCACCGCGGTTGACAGTGCTGGCAGCGACACGCCCGCATCAATTCGCGACACTTCGGTACCGGGCTGACAGTAAGACAGCACGACCTCACCGCTGACGTCCGGAATGCTGACCTCGGATTCGTAGCGGTTGACGAGGACGGTCAGCGGGCCGCGCCGCATCGCGAACCAGTGGTCGCCAAAACTTGGGGTGACGACCTGCTCGTGGGCGCCGTCGCCGAAATACTCGCGGCGCAGCGCGATGAGGTCGGTGTACCACTGCAGCATTCGCGCGTGCGGTTCCGTCGTCCGCTCGTCCCAGTTCAAGACGGCCGAGTCTGCCGTCGCCGGGTCCTGGGGATCGGGCACGGCGGCATCGGGGCCGTAGAGATCGGCCCAGCCGTGTTCGGCGAACTCCTTGCGCCGGCCCTCGCGGATAGCGTGGGCGAGCTCGTCTTCGGCGTGGTCGGTAAAGAACGGGAACGGAGTGGAGGCGGACCACTCCTGACCCATGAACAGCATGGGGGTGAAGGGCGCGAGCAGCATGAGCGCGGCGCCGCCCGCGACCAGGGAGGAGGGCAGGCGTTCGCTTGGGCGATCGCCCATGCCGCGATTGCCGACCTGGTCGTGGTTTTCGGTAAAGGTGATGAACCGGCGGGCGTCGACATCGGGCGGGACCGGTGCGCCCCAGTGGACGCCGCGGAAGGAGGAGAACGTGCCGTTGTGCACGAAGACCTCGGTCAGCGCCTTGGCGAGTACGGTCGATTCTCCGAAATCGGCATAGTAGCCTTGCCGCTCGCCGGTGAGCCAGGCGTGGACGGCGTGGTGGATATCGTCGTCCCACTGGGCGTCCATCCCGAGGCCGCCGCGGGAGGTTGGGGTGACCATCGCGACGTCGTTGAGATCGGACTCAGCGATGAGCCGCAGCGGCCGACCGGTGCTCGCTCGAAGCTCACCGACCCGATCCGACAGCTCGGCGAGCAGGTGCGTGGCGGAGTCGTCGATCAGGGCGTGCACGGCGTCCAGGCGAAGCGCGTCGATCCGGAAGTCGGTGAACCAGCGCAGGGCGTTGTCAATGATGAAGTCGCGCACCGGCCGCGAGTCGGGCCCATCGAGGTTGATGGCGGCGCCCCACGGGGTGTGGTGGGCGTCGGTGAAGTAGGGGCCGAACTCCGCGAGGTAATTGCCCGATGGACCGAGGTGGTTGTAGACGACATCCAGGCAGACACCGATGCCGAGTTCGTGGGCGGCGTCGACGAAGGCCTGTAGCTGTTCGGGTCCGCCGTAGGCCTCGTGGACCGCCCACAGGCCGACCCCGTCATAACCCCAACCCGCCCGGCCGGGAAATGCGGCCAGCGGCATGAGTTCGACCATGGTGACGCCGAGGCGAGCGAGGTCGGGCAGGCGCGTTGCAGCTGCCGCTAGGGTGCCGTCGGAGGTGAAGGTGCCGACATGGATTTCGTACATGACCGAGGTCAGGGCGTCGATCCCAACCTCGGGTGCGCTGCGCCAGGAATAACGTGACAGGTCGATGACCTGCGAGGGGCCGTGGACACTTTCGGGCTGGTAGGCGGAGCGCGGGTCGGGGCGGGCGGGGCCGCCATCGAGCGAGAACGAGTAGGTGGTGCCAGGGGCGAGCTCGGTGATGAACCAGCCCGCAGCCTCGCTTTGCATCGGCTGCCGTCCGGCGTCGGTGATGACGTCGACGGCGCGTGCGTTGGGGGCCCAGAGTCGAACGGGTCGAACCATGATCAGTCCTTGGTGGTCGTGAGGATGGCGACGGGGTAGGTAGCGAGGAGGTCGGCGAGGCGGAGGTTGCTGCCGTCGAACTCTTCACCGGTGAGCAGATCGCGCCAGCTGCCCGGCGGTAGGACGACGACGTGATCGCGGAAGCCGCCGCGCTGCGCGATGCGGGTACCGAGGCGCTCGGCGACCACGGCGATATCCGCGTCCTCGCCGCGCGTGAAGGCGAGGGCGAGGGTGGTCGTCGTCGGAAGTGGGCGCACGATGCCGGACAGGAACACGTCGGGCCGCGCGCGACGCAGGCGAGCAAGGGTTGCGGTCAGCCAGAGCTTTTCCTCATCCAGGCTTGCTGGGTTCTTTCCGGCGTCCAGTTCCGCCAGGGCCTCGGCAAGGGCGCCAAAGTCGACGCTGCGACGGTTGTCGGGATCGACGAGCGAGGAGCGCAAGACTTCGCTGCCCTGGTAGATATCGGCGACCCCGATGAGGCTGAGCTGGACGGCTTTGGTGGACAGGATGGCGGTGCGGATCCCGGCCGATAGCTGCTGAGCGTATGCGGCGAGGTCGGATTGGAGCTCCGCATCGGCGAGGGCTGCGGTCACGGCCTGAGTGAGCGCGGCTTCGGCTTCCTGGTCGACGCGCGTCCAACTCGTGACGTCCTTCTGCTCGCGCGCGGCCTTGATCGCAAAGGCCGAGAGGCGGTCAGCGGTCATCGGGTCGGACTCGATAGCGGTGCCGAACAGGACCTGCCACATGAGGTTGGTGAGGCGCCCGTGGACGCCGTCGAAGAGGTGGGCGTGGCGCGTGATGAGGCGCCGCCAGCCCTGCACGTCCTGGCTGATGACGGACATGCGGGCGCGCACGTCCTCGCCGCGTTTCGTATCGTGCGTCGTGCCGAGCGTCATCGAGACCGGGTGCGTGGCACCGATCTGCTGCGCCCAGGCGTACAGGTCATCGGGATGGAAACCGAAGGTGTGGGGATCGGCTCCGACCTCGGTCAGCGAGGCGAGCAAGGTCCAGCGGTAGTAGGCCGTGTCCTCCACGCCCTTGGCGGTGACGGCGCCGCACACCTGCTGGAAGCGGATCGCGAGTTCAGCGCGGCGTTCTTCGTGGGTGCGTCCGGCGCTGCCGGCCTCGGCTCCGGTCAGCAGATCGAGCAGGACGTCGAGTGTCTGAAGCTCATCGCTCGTGAGGTGCTCGCGGGCCCGGTCGGCGGCGGCACTGAGCGCGGAGCGTTGCTCCGGGTCCATCGGTGGCCAGGGCTCACCGGGCTCGCCGGGCCGGACGTAGGCGCGGTAACGATCGATGGCGACGACGAGTTCTGTCAGGCAGGACTGGATTGCCGCGCGCGTGTGATCGCGCAGCCGAATGTCGTCGTGGAAGATGTCGGCAGCAAGCTGGGCGAGGCGGTGGATCTCCGCGGTGAGCGAGGTGTCGATGATCTCGCGCTTGGAGGCCTCGATGACTTCATCCAGCGTGCCCGGCAGATCGCCGGTGAGCTCGGTCATGATGCGGGCCATGTCGCCCTGGCCGTGGGCATCGACCTGGATGCCGCCGATTCGCCAGGCGGCGTCGTAGCCCGTCGTACCCGCTACGGGCCAGGCTCCGGGCAGCGGTTCATCGCCTTCGAGAATCTTCTCGGCGACGATGTAGGCTCCGCCCGTTGCCTCGAAGAGGCGCTCGAAGTAGCCCTGCGGATCGGCGAGCCCGTCGGGGTGGTCGATCCGGAAGGCATCAATCAAGCCGGCGTTGAACAGTTCGAGCAGCAGGGCGTGGGTAGCGTCGAAAACCTCGGGATTTTCCACTCGCACGGCGGCCAGCGTTCCGACGTCGAAGAAGCGGCGATAGTTCAGCTCTTCGTCGGCGACTTTCCAATAGGCCAGGCGGTAGTGCTGCCGGTCGACGAGTGCGGTCAGCGGCAGGTGCTCGGTGCCGGCGCGCACGGGAAAGACGTGGTCGAAGTAGCGCAGGACGGGGACTTCGCCGTCCTGACCGGGGATCTGCGCGTGGTCGAAGGTGAGGTGGCCGGAGCCGATGGCTTCACCGATTCGTTCGCCGAGAACCGGCATGAGGAGGCCGTCGTCGCCAAAGTCGACGTCGAACCATGAGGCATAGGGCGAGTCGGCACCGAGCGAGAGGACGGACCACAGGGCGGTGTTGTGCCAGGCCGGGGTGGGCACGGCCATGTGGTTGGGCACGAGGTCGACAAGGACGTTCAGGCCCGCGTCATGCGCGGCGCGGGAGAACGCCTCGAAGGCCTCCCGCCCGCCAAGTTCTGCCGAGATCGCGTTGTGGTCTACGACGTCGTAGCCGTGCAGCGAGCCGGGCGCCGCTTGCAAGATGGGCGAGAGGTAGCAGTCGGTGACGCCGAGCTCGCTCAGATACGGCAGCATGGCCTGCGCTGCCGCGAAGTCGAAGTCCGGCGTGAGTTGCAGGCGGTAGGTCGTGACCGGGGTACGTCGGCCAGCTAGGGGGCGATGGAGCGGTGAAGCGGGCATAACCTCAATCTATCGCGCTGCCTACGAACGGTCAGCTGGGCCCCGTTTTTCCGGCTTCTGTAATGCCTGCGGTGGCTGGTCCGGTTTGGTTTTCAGCGACGGCGGGGGAGTCGGGTTATGGGGGATGACCTTGTAGCGCTCGGCGCTGGCCTCACCGCGCTCGGCGAGGTCGACATCATCGCTGAGCTCGGGATTCGCGTCGTGTGACATGAGGTAGGTGACCGAGCGCGCTTCCACCATGACGGTTGCGCCGGGGGCGACGACCGTGCCGAGGGTTTGGGGTGAGTTGGTGTCGACCTCCACCCGCCACGACCTACCAAACTCCTTATCTGGAATCGTGAAGTCGATGGGTTCTTCGGCCGCGTTGAACAAAATGAGGAAGGACTCGTCGTGGATCTTTTGGCCGCGCGAATCCGGCTCGGGGATCGCTTCCCCATTGAGGTAGACCATAAGCGAACGCGCGTAGGTGGTGTTCCAATCGCGGTCAAGCATGGTCGCGGCCGAGGGTGTCAACCATTCGATGTCCTTCAAATCGGACGTTGCGCTCTTTTCGGGGCGGCCCTCAAAGAACCGGCGACGGCGAAACACCGGGTGATCCTTGCGCAGCTGGATGAGGGCTTTCGTAAAGGCCAGCAACGACTCGTTAGCGGGAGTCAGATCCCAGTTAATCCACGACAGCTCGTTGTCCTGGCAGTACGTATTGTTGTTTCCCTGCTGGGTGCGTCCGAGCTCGTCGCCGTGCGAAATCATCGGCACGCCCTGGCTCGCGAGCAGGGTCGTGAGGAAATTGCGTTGCTGGCGCGATCGCAGGCGATTGATCTGCTCGTTATCGGTGGGTCCTTCTGCGCCACAGTTCCAGGAGCGGTTGTGGGACTCACCGTCCATGTTGCCCTCGCCGTTGGCGTCGTTGTGCTTCTCGTTGTAGGACACGAGATCGGCGAGCGTAAAGCCGTCATGGGCGGTGACAAAATTGATGGAGGCTACCGGGCGGCGCCCGGAGTGTTCGTACAGGTCCGCACTGCCCGTCAGGCGCCGCGCAAACTCAGCGAGCGTGGAGGGTTCACCGCGCCAGAAATCGCGCACGGTATCGCGGTACTTACCGTTCCACTCGGTCCATAGGGGCGGGAAGTTGCCGACTTGGTATCCGCCGTCGCCAAGGTCCCAGGGCTCGGCGATGAGCTTGACCTGAGAGATGACCGGATCCTGGTGGACGAGCTCGAAGAAGACGGCGAGACGATCGACTTCGTGGAATTGCCGGGCCAGGGTGGAGGCAAGGTCGAAACGGAAGCCGTCGACGTGCATCTCTTCGACCCAGTAGCGCAGCGAATCCATGATGAGCTGCAGGACCGCGGGCGAGCGCATCAGGAGCGAGTTACCGGTTCCCGTCGTGTCGAAATAGTGCGAGGGATCTTCATCGACGAGCCGGTAGTAGGCCGGGTTGTCGATCCCGCGGAAGGAGAGCGTCGGGCCCAGGTGGTTGCCTTCGGCCGTGTGGTTGTACACGACGTCCAAGATGACTTCGATATCGGCCTCGTGCAGGGCCTTGACGAGGGCCTTGAACTCTTGGACCTGCTGGCCACGCGTGCCATAGGCGGCATAACCGTTATGGGGCGCGAAAAACCCGATGGTGTTGTATCCCCAATAGTTGTGCAGTCCGCGTTCTTGCAGGTGCGGGTCATCGACGAACTGGTGGACCGGCATGAGTTCTACGGCCGTGACCCCGAGTTCGACGAGGTGGTCAATGATTGCTGGATGCGCCATGCCCGCGTATGTGCCGCGAAGTTCTTCCGGCACCTCGGGGTGTAGGGCGGACATACCCTTCACGTGGGCTTCGTAAATGATCGTGTCGTGGTATTCGTGGCGCGGCGGGCGATCGTGGCCCCAGTCAAAGAACGGATTGATCACCACCGAGAGCATGGCGTGGGCTGCTGAGTCGTCCTGATTGCGCTTGTCGGGTTCGCCAAAAGTGTAGGAATACAGCGAGGGATCGCCATCGATCTGGCCATCAATGGCCTTGGCGTACGGATCGAGGAGCAACTTGGAAGGGTCACACCGATAGCCCTTTTCGGGAGCGTATTCGCCGTGAATGCGGTACCCGTAGCGGGTTCCGGGCTGGACGCCGGGCAGGTAGCAGTGCCACACGTGAGCGTCCTGTTCGGTGAGCGTTATTTGAGTTTCGGTCCCGTCATCAGCGATCAGGCACAGGACAACCTTGTCCGCGATGTTGGAAAAGATCGCGAAGTTAGTGCCCGAACCATCGAAGGTGGCGCCGAGCGGATAAGACGTTCCAGGCCAAATCTGCATGTCACTAGGGTGACACGTCAATGCCGTCAGAGTCGGCGCCTGTGCTCGGAGTTTCGTCACACTGCGGCCTAGACGAGACCAACCGCAGGTTTCGCAGGTTAATGAAAGGTAAAATCAGGCAATGCCCTGGTTAGAGTTATTCGGTTGGATCGGTTCTGCGATCCTCGTGTTTTCCATGATGCAACAGCGGATCATGCGCCTTCGCATGATCAACCTCGTTGGCTGCATCATTCATGTCATCTACAACTCCGTCATCCAAGCCTGGCCAATCGTCGGCTTGAACGTCGTGCTCTCGATCATCCAGATCGTGAACCTGTACCGACTGCTGAACACTCGTCACGATGAAGCGACGTACCAAGTCGTCGACACCGATGTCGATGATTCGTACCTGCGCTACCTCATCGATCAGCAGAGTAGTGACATCAAGAAGTTCAATCCCACCTTCGACGGCGCTCGGGATGCCACCCACGCCTTCCTCATCATGCGGGGAACGGAGACCGTTGGTTACGTCCTTGCTAAAGATGCGGGAGATGGTGAAGCGCAGATCGTGCTGGATTACGTCAGCGAGAAGTACCGTGACTTCACGCCGGGCGAGTTCGTCTTTACTAACCCCGCGTGGTTTACCGACCACGGTTTCACCCGGGTGATCGCGCCCAGCAGTGGACCCGACTACTACGAAAACGTCGGTTTCGACAAGACTGCGAACGGGTATGTGAAGGCGCTGGCATAGTCCGCCCCGGAGTGTGGGGCGCGTCATTCGCGGCGGTTTTGACCGCGTGCGCGCCCCCGGTCTAAGATAAGTGGGCGCTCAGGCGCAACGCGGATGTGGCTCAGTTGGTAGAGCATCACCTTGCCAAGGTGAGGGTCGCGGGTTCGAGTCCCGTCATCCGCTCGAAGAGACCACCCCTGGTGGGGTGGTTTTCTTATTGCAGTAGTGCACAGGCAATGTGAGACACGGCACCGGTCACCGGTTTTGCAACTGGTAGGCAAGCCCGGTAAAGTTTCAACCCGCAGGTGATCGCAAGATCACCGCGACACAACGCTTGTGTCGGGCGATTGGCGCAGTGGTAGCGCGCTTCCTTCACACGGAAGAGGTCACTGGTTCGAACCCAGTATCGCCCACGCAACGGCGGGTCGCTAAAGGGCGATTGGCGCAGCGGTAGCGCGCTTCCCTGACACGGAAGAGGTCACTGGTTCGAACCCAGTATCGCCCACCACCGCCGAAGCAACCGGGGAGACCCGGGATGCGGATGTGGCTCAGTTGGTAGAGCATCACCTTGCCAAGGTGAGGGTCGCGGGTTCGAGTCCCGTCATCCGCTCCAGGTCCGGCCCCTTGGCCCGACCATGGTGGGTTGGCCGAGAGGCGAGGCAGCGGCCTGCAAAGCCGTATACACGGGTTCGAATCCCGTACCCACCTCCAAAGGTCCCTTTGCGTTTCGCAAAGGGATTTTTTGTTTTCCGCGATGAGGTGCGCCCCACACCACGAGCGCAACATTTGTCCCAAAGTAGGGAAAGCCCGCGAGCGTCGCTAGACTCGGGAGCGTGCCACAGGGCACGACATGCATTCGCTTCACGAGGAGGACCGGTGTCTGACATCCAGGTAACCATTGACGGCCACGACGCTTCGCTGCCCGAGGGAACCACCGGAACGACCGTGTTCGAAAAGGACCGCAGCATCATCGCGATGCACGTCAACGGTGAGGCGCAAGACCTCTTCCGCACGATTCCCGATGGCGCTGCGGTCACCGGCATCACCATCACGAGTGATGAGGGCCTCGCGATCCTCCGTCACTCCGCCGCGCACGTGCTCGCGCAAGCTGTCCAGGACATCCACCCCGACGTGGATCTTGGCATCGGTCCGCCGATCACGGACGGCTTCTACTACGACTTCGGTAACGTCGAGCCCTTCACGCCGGAAGATCTCAAAGCGATCGAAAAGCGCATGGGCCGCATCGTCAAGGAAGGCCAGACCTTTGCTCGACGAGACGTGAGCGATGAGGAAGCACGCGAAGAACTCGCCGATCAGCCCTACAAGCTCGAACTCATCGGCCTGAAAGGCTCCGATGCCGAGGCCGCTGCCGAAGGTGCTTCGGTCGAGGTCGGCGGCGGCCAACTCACGATGTATGACAACGTCCGACGCGGGGGAGAGGTCGCCTGGAAGGACCTGTGCCGCGGTCCCCACCTGCCCTCCACTCGCCTCATAGGCAACGGCTTCGCCTTGCAGCGTTCGGCTGCAGCATACTGGCGCGGCAGCGAAAAGAACCCGCAATTGCAGCGCATCTATGGCACGGCCTGGGCGAGCAAGGACGATCTGCGCGCCCACCTCGATCGCCTAGCAGAGGCCGAGCGCCGAGACCACCGCAAACTCGGAGCAGAACTCGACCTGTTCTCCTTCCCCGACGAGATCGGATCGGGGCTCGCTACCTTCCATCCCAAGGGCGGCATCGTCCGCATGGAGATGGAGGAATACTCGCGCAAGCGCCACATCGAAGAGGGCTACGACTTTGTCTATAGCCCCCACATCACCAAGGAAAAGCTCTTCCAGACCTCGGGGCACCTCCAGTGGTACGCCGATGGCATGTATCCGCCGATCCATATTGATGAGGAGCGGGATCCCGAAACCGGGGAGATCACCAAGCAGGGCCAGGACTACTACCTGAAGCCCATGAACTGCCCGATGCATAACCTGATCTTCTCCTCGCGCGGTCGCTCCTACCGCGAGCTGCCGATCAGGCTCTTCGAATTCGGCACGGTCTACCGACTCGAAAAGTCCGGTGTCATTCACGGCCTGACCCGAGCCCGTGGCTTCACGCAAGACGATGCCCACATCTACTGCACTCGGGATCAGATGAAGGATGAGCTGACGAAGCTCTTGACCTTCGTCCTCGAGTTGCTCAAGGACTACGGTCTGAATGACTTCTACCTGGAGCTCTCGACCAAGAACCCGGAGAAGTTCGTCGGTGATGACGAGATCTGGGAGGAGGCAACGCGCACCCTGGAAGAGGTGGCCGTGGCCTCCGGCCTGGATCTCGTGCCCGACCCGGGCGGCGCGGCCTTCTACGGGCCGAAGATCTCCGTTCAGGCAAAGGACGCGATCGGTCGCACCTGGCAGATGTCGACGATCCAGCTGGACTTCAACCTGCCGGAGCGCTTCGACCTGGAATACACCGCCGCTGATGGCTCCCGGCAGCGCCCGGTCATGATTCACCGCGCGCTGTTCGGTTCCATCGAGCGATTCTTCGGCGTGCTGCTCGAACACTATGCCGGTGCGTTCCCCGCCTGGCTCGCGCCCGTGCAGGTTCGCTGCGTTCCCGTCGCCGATGCCTTCGACGATTACCTCGAAGAGGTCGCAACGAAGCTGCGCGCCGAAGGCATCCGCGTCGAGGTCGATCGCAGTGATGACCGGTTCGGAAAGAAGATCCGCAACGCGGCCAAGGACAAGATCCCCTTCACCTTGATCGCCGGCGGTGAGGACGTCGACGCCGGAGCCGTCTCGTTCCGTTACCGGGGAGGCGAGCAGCGCAACGCTGTGCCCGTTGACCAAGCCGTAGCGGAAATCGTGGCTGCCGTTCGCTCCCGCCGCAATGACGACAACTTCGCGCCCGATGAGCACTAGCGAGTCCTACCTTCCGGCAGGGGTCCCGGACGCTTTCGAGCGGCTGTGGACCCCGCACCGGATGGCCTACGTCGGGGGCGAGAATAAGCCCGCCGACGCCTCCACCGATCAGTGTCCATTTTGCGCGGCACCCCACCGCAGCGACGACGAGGCGCTCATCATCGCGCGCGGCGAGCTGTGCTACGTCATCTTGAACCTCTACCCCTACAACCCCGGACACCTCCTGGTATGCCCCTATCGGCACGTCGCGACCTACCCGGAACTCACGGTTGAGGAGCGAGACGAATTCGGGGAACTGGCCGCGCGGGCGATGCGGGTGCTTGCCAAGGTGAGCAAACCCGATGGCTGCAACGTCGGAATGAACCAGGGGGATGTTGCCGGCGCCGGAATTGCCGCCCACCTGCATCAGCACATCGTGCCGCGGTGGAAGGGCGATGCCAACTTCTTCCCGATCATTGCTCAAACGAAAGCGCTCCCGCAGGTCCTCGGCGACACACGTGAGCTGCTCGCTACAGGTTGGAACGAATGTTAGGACAGCACGGACGGGGTGTCATCAAGGCAGTTTTCACCCCCATCGCGCGAGCGTTAGTCAAGGCCGGTGTCAGCCCCGACGCCGTCACGATCACGGGCACGATCGCGGCCTCCGTCGCGGCGTTGGCACTCATCGCGCCGGGCTATCTCATTGCCGGCTCGCTCACCGTCGGCATCATCGTTTTCACTGACTCGCTCGATGGGACGATGGCGCGCCTCATTGGCCGCGACTCGCCCTGGGGCTCCTTCCTGGATGCCACTCTCGACCGCATCACCGACGGCGCAATCTTCGCGGCCATCACGATCTACCTCGCGGGGGTGCCGGGGAGCATCGGCCGCTGGGGACTGTACGCGGGCATTGCTGCCGCGATCCTCGGCTCCGTCGTGCCCTATGCCCGCGCCCGTGCGGAAGCTTCGGGCTACCAGGCGAGTGTCGGTATCGCCGAGCGATCCGATCGATTGCTCATCGCGCTGCTGGCCACCCTGCTTGTCGGGTGCGGACTTCCCACCTGGATCTTGCCCGTCGCCCTGACCTACCTCGCTGTTGCCGCGGCCATCACCATCGGTCAGCGCCTCGCAACGGTGTACCAGCAGGCTCGCCCATGACTGTAACCGACCGGCTGCTCAACGCGGCATTTACCTATGCGCCGCGCCTGCCCGACGGCCTCGTCAGGGCAGCGTGCGCCTTCGCGGCCGATGTCGCTTGGCTCATCCGCGGTAGCGGTGTCAAGCAGCTGGAAAAGAACCTGCTGCGGATACGCGCGGCTAATCCCGCGACGGTGTCAAAAGCGAGCCGGACCGCGATGCGGAACTATTTCCGTTACTACGCCGAAGCCCTGCGGCTGGGCGCCTACAGCAAGGAACAGATTGACGCGCGGGTCAGCGTCGTCATGAGTGAGGAAGCCCGGCGCGATATCGCCGATGGCTCGACGCTGCTGGCGCTGGGACACCTCGGCAACTGGGACCTTGCCGGCGCGTGGGGGAGCCGCCACCTAGCCCCGGTGCTGACCGTTGCCGAGCACCTGTCGCCCGAAGAACTCTTCCGAGCGTTCGTCAAGTTGCGCGAGGATGCCGGGATGACGATCATCGCCCTGGAACGGGGCTCTCGAGTATTTCCGCAGTTACTTCGCCACTCGCGCGCCAACCATCACCTCGTGTGTCTGCTTGCGGATCGCGACCTGTCGCACACGGGCCTTCCGGCCTCGCTGTGTGGGCAGCCGGCTCGTGTCGCCGCAGGTCCGGCGGCGCTATCGCTCGCGGCAAAGATTCCGCTGTACTTCGTGGGGATTCGGCACGTTCGCCTGACCGGTCAGGCTCGCCGCGCGGCGGGATCACCGTGGGGGATCGAACTTGAATTCACCGGCCCACTCACAACTGCAGCGTCGGGGTCTGAGGGCATCGCGGACCTGACCGCCCAGTGGACCGCGGCCATGAGCCACTACCTCGAACGCTACCCGCTGGATTGGCACATGCTGCAGCCGGTATTTGATGCCGATCTTGATCTCGCTCGCGTCCGAGCCAAACAGGAGGGGGCGGCATGAAAATCGGAATCGTGTGCCCCTACGCCTTCGATGTTCCCGGCGGCGTGCAGTTTCATATCCGGGACCTCGCCGAATGGCTTCGCGGCAAGGGACACGAGGTCTCCGTCTTCGCTCCGATCGACAAGGGAACCGAGGTTCCCGACTATTACGTCTCTTCGGGGGGTTCTTTCCCGGTCCCGTACAACGGGTCAACAGCGCGCTTGTGCTTTGGTCCGAAGGCCGCGAAGCGCACCCAAAAATGGCTCGCGGACGAGAATCTCGACGTCGTCCATATTCATGAGCCGCTTACGCCTTCACTTGGCATGTTGACGCTATGGCAAGCTGAGATTCCGATCGTCGCGACCTTCCATTCCAACCAGTCGCACTCGCGGGCTATGTGGACCCTGCGCCTGCCCTTTCAGCCGATGCTCGACAAGATCACGGCTCCGATCGCTGTCTCCTCCGAGGCGCGCCGAACGATTGTGGAACACCTCGGAGCTAATCCGGCGATCATTCCCAATGGCGTCCAACTCTCGAATTTCGACGTGCCAGCCAAACCTGAATGGGCGGGTACTCGCATCACCGGCAATCCCGATGCTCCCGTGGTCAGTTTCCTGGCGAGGTTGGACGAGCCTCGAAAAGGGCTTCCCGTCCTGGCCGCAGCCATTCCCGAGGTCCTCAAGCACTACCCGGATGCCCGCTTCCTCATCGCCGGCAGGGGAGAGGCCAGCACGGAACGTGCCGCCCTAGCTCCCTATGGCAATGCGGTCACCTTCCTTGGCGGCATCTCCGAAGCCGACAAGGCGGCACTGTTTGCCTCCAGCGATATCTACGTCGCCTCCCAGACCGGTGGCGAGTCCTTCGGTATCGTCCTCGTGGAGGCCATGGGAGCCGGAGCTAGTGTCGTGGCATCGGGCATCACAGCGTTTCGTGACGTACTCGACCAGGGACGCGCCGGAGATCTGTTTACCGTCAACGACCCACACTCCCTTGCCGAGACGATCATCGATGTTCTGCGCAGGGAGCCGGAAGAGCGCACCGCGCGGGACGAATATGTGCGTGAATGGCGCGGCCAGTACGACTGGGACAGCGTTGGTAAACGGATCGTCTCCACCTATGACTTCGCGGTCTCAGCCGGCGTTCCGCAATCGAGCGCAGGTCTGTTCGCCGGAGCTTGGAAGAAGAACGGCGATTTGACGTGAACTTGCTGCCCTACGTTATCGCCGTCCTCGGTATCGCGCTCCTGATCATTCTCGTTCGAGCGGTCATTCTTGCTCGCGGCCTCGATCGCTTGCACAAGATGCTCATCTCGTGCCGACACGTTCTAGATGCTCAGCTAGTCGCGCGTGCGGGCGCAGCCCAGGAACTGGCCGGTTCCGGCCTACTGGACCCCGCCTCGTCAATGCTGCTCGCCGACGCGGCTCACGCCTCGCTCGGCCGGGCCGGAACGATCGTGGCAGATGGTTTGGAAAAGCAGGAGATCTTCACCTCCGATGGCACGCTGGCCGACGGAATCGTCGATCGCGATCGGGCGCGGGTCGAAACCGAGTTGACCGCGGTTTTGCGCCAGATCCTCGCCTCGCTGCCCGATCACTCGCCTGCGCGTCGCCTCCCGGCATTCGATGATCTGTTGCTGTCGTGGTACCAGGCCGAGCTCGCGCGAACCTTCCATGACTCCCGGCAAACTCAGGTCGTGCGCATCCGGCGTGACCACCTCGTACGGATCTTGCGCCTTGCGGGTTTTGCGCCCATGCCGACGACCTTTGACGCGGATTTAAAGGGCTCGACATACTCCGCACCGGAGCCGCCCGCGAACCCAGCTCAGGCCTATGCGGCTGAATGGCCCATCGGGCCATCGGGTTATCCCGAGCGCGACGCGGCCCGCGTCCTCTTGTTCGACCCCGCCGGACGCATCCTCATGATCCTCGGTCACGATATCGACGACCTAGATCATCGCTGGTGGTTCACCCCCGGAGGCGGCCGGAGCCCAGAGGAGGATCCGCGCGCCGCAGCCGTCAGGGAGCTGTTCGAGGAAACCGGCATTCAACTTGATCCGGCAGCGCTGATTGGCCCCATTGCGCAACGCAGCGAGCAATTCCACTTCGCGGCCGCCACTCGCGTCCAGCACGAGCTGTTCTACACCTATACGCTCGACGCCCCCGTCGACACGCTCGACACCACTCGACACAGCGTCATAGAACAGGACGTCTTGGATGAGTTTGCGTGGCTGACCCCCCAGGAATTGACTGACATGACACAATCAGGCCAGAACGTCTATCCAAGCATGTTGCCTGATTTTGCCTCCACCATTTGGCGTGAGGGCTGGGACGGCACGACGCCAACGATTCGCTAACGAGGTCGAAAAGATGACAGAGCTGACCGAGAACGAGGCCCGGGCCGTATCCCAGATCACGGAGCGCGTCGTCTCACACGTCTCGCGGGGGCTCACCGGAAAAGACGACGTCATCCGATCCGCGTTCCAGGTCATGCTGACCGGCGGCCACCTGCTCATTGAAGACGTTCCCGGCGTCGGTAAAACACTCCTCGCGACGGGCCTGGCCCGCGCCTGCCAGCTCAGTTTCTCCCGCATCCAGTTCACGGCCGACCTCATGCCCGGTGACATTACCGGCGTGCGGGTCTACAACCCCGCCGACGGTGCGTGGAAGTTCGAAGCCGGCCCCATTTTTCACGAGTTGGTCCTCGCCGATGAGATCAACCGTTCCGGTCCGCGCACGCAGTCGGCGCTGCTGGAAGCGATGGAGGAGCGACGGGTCAGCGTCGATGGCACGACCTACCTCACTCCGCAGCCCTTCTTCGTCATCGCGACCGCCAACCCGGTCGAAATGGACGGCACGTTCCAGCTGCCCGAAGCTCAGCGCGATCGCTTCACCGCCCGCTTATCCATCGGTTACCTGGACGAAGCAGGCGAGGCTGCCATGGTCGCGGCTCGTACCGCCGCCCGCCCCGACGAAACCGCGGCTGCGAGCGTGACCGCCGTGACGAGCGCCAAAGACCTGCTCGCCGCCCAGGTCCTGGTGCGCAAGGTTTACGTCGCCGATGCGCTGTACCGCTACGCCGTCCGCCTGGCCGACGGGACGCGCCGCACCGACGTCTTCCGACTCGGCATTTCTCCCCGCGGCGTCATCCACGTCATTGTCATGGCCAAAGCCATCGCCATCACCGCGGGCCGCACCCACGTGTTACCCGACGATATTCAGACGGCAGCACACTCGACGTGGCGGCACCGCCTCACGCTCACCCCGGCGGCGGCGCGCGCCGGCGACAACGTCGGTGACGTCCTGACCAATATCCTGGCCCGCACGCCCCTGCCCTCTCGGACACCGCGCTCATGAGGCGCGTGCGCCCAAGCCTTGTCGCGATCATCGTGATCGCTCTCATCGCTGGTGCGCTCTGGCTCGCAACGACCTGCAGCCTGCGTGCGGGAGCACTCGCCGCCGGAGTCCTGGTCGGCATCATCTTTGCGAGCCTCCTCGCCCTCGCGTACCGCGAGCGCAGGATCACGCCGCGACCTCACCACCCGGCCATCACGAGTGGGCAGGTGCCGACATGGCAGTCCCGCCTGTGGAGCTTCCAGCTGCCGACGCTCGGCTACGGTGTCGCACACCTGCCGCGCTTCGACCTGTTCGCCCTGTTGCCCTTTGGCCTCGCGCGAGCCGCGAGCCCGGTGCGTAGCGATGAGGACATTCTCGTCCTGCCGCGATCAGCTCCCGCCGATGCGCGCTTGCTGTCCGAGATCGTCACGTCCGAGCGCCAGCAGACCTCCTCGATCCTGGACGCGATGCAGGCCCGCGGCTATCTGCCCGGAGACAGTCCCAAATCCATGCACTGGAAGGCGAGCGCCAAAACCGGCTCGCTCATGACCAAGGTCGCAGAACGCGTCTCAAAACCCATCATCGCGATCGCGATCGACAACCGCACCACGCACGCGGGGGTGTCCTTCGCCGATGTCCTCGCCACGGCCGTCGGGGTAGCGGAAACCCTCCACGACCTCGGCGCCCAGGTCGCGCTCGTTGGCCCCCGTGGCGAACTGCTCACCGTCGGCGACGATGAGCGGGACATGCGCCATACGCTGGCGCTCATCGAACCCGATACCGACCTCGCCGCCGAGCTCGGCTACCTCGATGATGCCCGCGTCGTGCTGTGGGCCGGGGCGGGAACACCGCCCAGCCAGCTGCGCGGAATCCCGGTTCGAGCAATCCCGATCGCGGATTCCTCCCAACCGGCCGCAAGCCCCATGGACGTGACGGGGGTGCGCGCGAGTGAACGCCGCAGGCGCCTAGCGCCAGTCGCCTCCCGACTCTTGCGTGCGCTCCTCGCCTTCGTGGTATCGGTCCTCGCAGTTCGGATCGTCGCGGAACTCGCTCCTGGCGCGTGGACTCGAACGGCGATGATCGCCGCCGGCATCATCGTTGGGCTGGGGTTCGTGCTGCGCTCGATTCGCTCCAGCGATTCGACGATCCTCATCGCCGCTCTCCAGGTGCTCGTTCCCATTGGCCTCTACCTGCGTCAGTTCGGCCTCGATAGCCCGGCCGGGCTCCTTGGCGGGGGAGCGAACGAACTCGAACGCATGTATCCGGGCGATGCGCCATCGGCGATTCTTGGCACCCTGCTAGCGATCATGACGAGCTTGCTCGCGATCGCCTTTGACACCGACCTGTCGGCCGGTAGGAGCACCATCCATCTGGTCGAGCGCTCTCGGCGCCGCGGCCTGTGGGTCGGTCCTGCCAGTAGGACTGGATTGTTCTCTATCATCGTGCTGCTCGTGCTGCTCGCCCTGCCCGAAGTCTTTACCGGGCAACTAGGCGAGCGCATCAACGTCATCCTCGCCGCAGCGGCGGTGCTCAGCATTGCCGCTCTCCATCTCGCTCGCGTGCGCCTGATGAAAAGCCCCACAACGGTGCTCGCAACCGGACTGGTGGCAATCATCCTCGGGGGCCTCATCGGGGCCCTAGCACCCTTGACGCCGACCTCCCTGCCGCTGGCACAGCACTTTGCTACCGGCGGAGCGCAATCGCTCTACCGCATCACCGGGATGACCTCGCTCGACCCGCGGGTGTCCATCGTGCAAAACTCCATTGCCCCAGCAAACCACCCGATCTTGCGTACCTCCGAAGAGATCTACCTGCGAACTGCGGTGCTCACCGCATTCGACGGCCGCAGCTGGTCCATGGGCGCTGCCCCCTCGGTTGTTATGGCCAATGGCGGAGCGCCGGAACCAAGCGAGCAGCCGCGCCACGAGCTCGAGATCGTGCCCGAGGACGAAATTGCCGGCTTCCTGCCCGTGCCCGTCCGCCCCCTGCAGATCGCCGGACCGGAGTTCGGGGTCTTCATCCCGCCCGAGGACGCGCCGGCCGTGCGCGCACTTGGCATCATCGACCCCTATCTCGTCGGCTACACCTCGCAGCCCACGATCGAGGATTACCTGAGCGAGACAATGTCGGTGTCATCCCAGTCAATGAGTGACCTCAGCGTGGATCCCGATGACCAACGACGCGAGCTCGCCGTCTCCATCGTCGGGGAGAGCACCCAGGTCGATGAGCAGCTGGGGGAGTTGTTGCGCTACTTCTCCACTTTTGACTACTCGCTTGACGTGTCTACGCCCGCGGGGGCCGACCCGCTCGAGCACTTTCTTGAGACGCGCGAAGGCTACTGCGAACAGTTCGCCGCCGCCTTCGCCCTGTTCGCCAACGATCTCGGCATCCCCGCCCGCGTCGCCGTCGGTTACGCACCAGGCCGCCCCGACGGCGAGAGCTTCCTCGTTACCAGCGCGCAGGCACACGCGTGGGTCGAGGTCTTCCTCGATGGCTCCTGGATCACCGTTGACCCGACCCCTGGCGGACCCGCCGTTGACCGTTCCTTGCAGCGCAGACTCGGGACCTTCCCCGGCACGTTGCCCTCGGTTGGGCCGACCCTCGCTCCGACGACTGAGGCCGAGCCAAGCGCCCCAACAGCCTCTGCGAGCCCGAGCGCGCCGCAGCCCGAACCAAGCGATGTCGGAGCTGCGCCGCGAACAAAGGTCAGTTCTTCGCAGCCGAGCGAACTGCCGCGCTACCTCGCCCTGCTGGCAGTGCTGGCCTCGATCGCGGCTGCTAGCTTCCTGTACTGGCGGCGCACCACCAGCATCGAGCAGGCCCTGATTGCTGACGTCGACGACGCCCTGCTCTACGCGCTGCGCCGATCGGGCTCTGGCGTGCCCGAGGGCAGCACTGAGACCCAGCTCGCCGATTCGCTTGCGGCCGCGCGCAACGATCTCGCGGCCGAAGCCCGGGAAGCAGCCGAGCTACTCACCCGCGCGAGGTATGCCGCAGCGCCCTTTAAGCCCACGCGGGCCGAACGCCAGCGTGCGCGGCAGGTGGCTTCAAAGCTCCGCCGCGAATCATGAGATAATGGCACGCGGATAACACGATTCGAGGATGGAGAACACCCATGTCCGGTCACTCTAAGTGGGCCACGACGAAACACAAGAAGGCAGCCCTCGACGCCAAGCGAGGAAAGCTCTTTGCGCGCTTGATCAAGAACATTGAGGTCTCGGCCCGCACCGGGGGCGGCGACCCCGCCGGAAACCCGACGCTGTTTGATGCGATCCAGAAGGCCAAGCGCAACTCCGTCCCGGCCGACAACATCGAGCGCGCCGTCAAGCGCGGCTCCGGCGAGGAAACCGGCGGCGCCGACTGGGAAACCATCATGTACGAAGGCTATGGACCGGGAGGCGTCGCCTTCCTCATCGAGTGCCTCACGGATAACCGCAACCGAGCCGCCTCCGACGTGCGCGTCGCGCTCACCCGTAACGGCGCTACGCTCGCCGATCCGGGCTCGGTGTCCTACCTGTTTTCTCGCAAGGGCGTCATCGTCGTTCCGAAGACGGAGTCCGTCACCGAAGACGATGTGTTTGCCGCCGTGCTGGATGCCGGGGCCGAAGAAGTCGAAGATCATGGCGAGGTCTTTGAAGTCCGCTGCGAAGCAAGCGATGTTGTAGCCGTGCGCACCGCCCTGCAGGACGCCGGCATCGAGTATGACTCCGCCGAGGCTCAGTTCGTGCCGGCAACGGAAATTGAGGTCGACCTTGAGGGCGCGAAGAAGTGCTTGAAGCTCGTCGATGCGCTCGAGGACTGCGACGACGTGCAAAACGTCTTCGCCAACTTCGATGCATCCGATGAGGTCATGGCGCAACTGAACGAGGACTAGTCCTGAGCCCGCTCATCCTAGCGATCGTGGTGGCCGCCTTCCTCCTCGGAGGCGGCCTCCAACGTATTTCCGGGATGGGCACCGGGATTGTCGCCGGACCAATCCTGGCGCTGAGCCTGGGGCCCGTGATCGGGGTATTAACGACCAATACTGCGGCCATCGCGACCGCGGCGGTCCTGACGATCTCGCTACGGGCCCACGTCGACTGGGGCCGAGTCGCAATGATCTGCGGTCTCGGGACGATCGGGATTATCGCGGGCGTCGCTGTGATCCACGCCGTCACCTCCGCCTGGCTTGAGGTGCTGATCGCGGTGCTCCTGCTCGCGGGGCTCGCCCTGACGAGCTTCCGGCTCGGTAGTCACCCCGCTCGCGCCCGAAGTATCGATGCGGCCAGCGGATTTACCGGCGGTCTCATGAACGCACTCGTAGGCATGGCCGGCCCCATCCTCGTGATGGATTCGCGGATTACCGGGTGGGACCACGTGCGATTTGCGGCCTCGCTCCAGCCCATTTTTCTGGTACTTAACTCGGTCTCGGTTCTCGCCAAGCTCATTCCGGGCTTGCCGCCCGGGAGCACCCTGCCGCCCTGGTGGGTCATTCCGGTTGTCATCGCCGCGGTGTTAACAGGTGCCGCTATCGGTGGCCGGTTGGCGAAACGGATCCCAGCTCACCGCGCACGAGCCCTTGCGATCGTCGTGGCCACGGCCGGCAGCATTTCGCTGTTGGTCAAGGGCCTGTCTGCACTGATCTAGGATCGAAGCTATGCGTGTCATGGGAATCGATCCAGGCCTCACCCGCTGCGGAATCGCCGTCGTGTCCGGTCCTAGCGCCCCGATCCCTGGCAGCATCGGCAGCGCTAAACCGGGCTTCATCGCAGCCGACGTGCTACGCACCCACCCCAACAAAGACCTGGAATTCCGGCTCGCGGAGATCAATACCCAACTCAATCGATGGGTAGAGACCTATCGGCCGGAGGTGCTCGTCGTCGAGCGAGTCTTCGCCCAGCACAACGTCTCTACGGTGATGGCCACGGCTCAGGTTGCCGGCCTCGCAATGGTTGCCGCCGCATCGCGCGGAGTCCCCGTCGCCCAGCACACCCCATCCGAGGTGAAAGCGGCCGTCACCGGATACGGCGACGCGCCCAAGGAACAAATCCAGCACATGGTCAAGCGGATCCTCGGACTTGCAGAGCTTCCGCAACCAGCCGACGCCGCTGACGCGCTAGCCCTCGCCATCTGTCACGTCTGGCGTCAAGGCAGTGCCGTGGCGACCGATACCGCCCAGCAAACCAGCGCCCAACAACGATGGGCGGCGGCAGAGCGAGCCGCACGACGCACCGGCTACCGCTCTGGGCGCGGACGCCTCGGCAAGAAACCATCCTAAGATTCCGGCGAGTCCACCATCGTTTCGTACAGCCGTTCTATTATGCTGTACTCGCAAGCTGCGCGTAAGGAGATGTCATGATCGATCACGTCCGGGGCCAGGTCAGCACGATTGGGCTCGACCACGTCGTCATCGACGCCGGCGGCTTTGGGATGCGGATCGAGGCTACCCCGGCCACTCTTGCTGCTTTGCGTACCGGGGACGAGGCCACAGTGGTGACCGAGTTTATTGTTCGCCAGGACGCGATGCTGCTGTACGGTTTCGCTGACGATGATGAGCGAACCTGTTTCCGTGCCCTGCAGACGGTCACAGGGGTCGGTGCCCGTACCGCACTCGCGGTCCTTGCCGTCCATAACCCGGATGAACTGCGACAAGCCGTCGCTACCGATGACATTAACGCACTCCAAAAGGTCCCCGGGATTGGTAAGAAATCGGCCTCCCGCATGGTCCTTGAACTGAAAGACAAACTTGGGGCACCGCGCCAGGAGGTTGCTGCCGCGTCACCCGTGAGCCAGGCGGATCCGAGTGTGGCTGATGCACTCGTGGGACTTGGCTGGCAGCTGAAGGCGGCCGAAGCTGCAGTCGAGACGGTCTACCAACCGGGCATGACGACCGCGCAGATCCTGCGGGCCGCGCTGCAGCACCTTGGCGGTAAGAAGTGATGGACTTCGAAGAAGAACGGGTAGTTGACGCCCAGGCGGGAGACCTCGAGCGTGCCGCAGAGGCCGCGCTTCGCCCAGGAAGTCTCGGTGAGTTCGTTGGCCAGCCCAAACTTCGGGCCCAGCTCGATCTCGTGCTCACCGCCGCTGCACAGCGCGGGGCGGCGCCCGATCACGTGCTGCTTTCAGGGCCACCCGGGCTCGGAAAGACAACCCTCGCCATGATCATCGCGGCCGAGACCGGGGGAGTGCTGCGGCCTACCTCGGGTCCGGCCGTCCAGCACGCTGGAGATCTCGCGGCGATCCTTTCCTCACTGAACGAACACGACGTGTTGTTTATCGACGAGATCCATCGCTTAGCGCGAGCCGCTGAAGAAATGCTCTACCTGGCCATGGAGGACTTTCGGGTCGATGTCGTCGTCGGCAAGGGCCCTGGAGCCACCTCTATTCCGCTCACCCTGCCGCGATTCACCGTCGTCGGTGCTACGACGCGCGCCGGACTGTTGCCGGCGCCCCTGCGTGATCGATTCGGTTTGACGGGCCATCTCGAGTTCTACTCCGATGATGAACTCGAGCGTGTTCTCACCCGTTCGGCGGGATTGCTGAACGCGACGCTAGATCCGCAGGCTGCCGCTCTGCTTGCGGCGCGCTCGCGCGGAACTCCTCGGATCGCCAACCGGTTGCTGCGTCGCGTCCAAGACTGGGCACAGGTTCACGGCACCGGCGCACTTGATCTCGCGGCCACCGAAGCAGCGCTTGAGCTCTTTGAAGTCGACGCCAAGGGACTCGATCGCCTCGACCGAGCCGTCCTGCACGCACTGTGCACGAGATTTGGCGGTGGCCCGGTCGGACTAACCACATTGGCCGTGGCCGTCGGGGAAGAGGCTGAAACGGTGGAGACCGTGGCCGAGCCCTTCCTTGTGCGCGAAGGGTTTATCGTCCGGTCACCCAGGGGCCGAATGGCGACGGCAGCGGCCTACCATCATCTCGGTTTGACTCCACCTGCCGACGGAGCTTTCCCGGGACTATAAGGTCACACACATCACGTCGTCTTTGTGAAGTGACGGCACTGCCTTAGAATCGGTACGGTTACCCCTGCCCCAACCGTGGAGAGACACATGGATCCGTTGCTGATGATGCTCGTTGTTGTGATCGGCATGGTGTTGCTGATGAACTTCTTTGGCAAGAAGCAGCGCCAAAAGATCATGGAACAACGCGAGAGCGCCATCGTTATTGGAAACCAGGTGCGAACCCAGTCCGGTTTCTACGGCACCGTCGTCGATATCGATGGAGATACCGTCACCCTCGAATCACCTGCCGGTGATGAGACGGTCTGGCACAAACACGCAATTGCCATGGAGCAGGCTCCGCCCTACGCCACTGCAGAGGAACTCGAAATCGAAGGCGAGAGCGCTGACCCCACTAACCCTGCGCTCACCGAAGGCTATGAGCCCGAATTCGGCGAGCGGTTGGATACTCACAACAATGAGCCCGGAGAGGGCCCCACGACGCAGCGATAAGCGCGCGCCGACTTCGTCGTCCCAATCGTCCCGTTGAAAAGACACCTGTGAATACTGCGCCCAAAAGTTCCAAACCGGAACCGATCAAACCGTCACGTCCGCTACGGCCGCTGGCACTCCTCGCGATCCTAGTTATCGCGATCTTCGCGTCGCTGGGAATCGGGACGAAGACCTCCGATGCAAGTTGGGCGCCCAAGCTCGCCTTGGACCTTGAAGGTGGCACCCAGCTCATTTTGACGCCCAAGACGACCGACGGCTCACAAATCACGCCCGAGGATATTGACGAAGCAATCGCCATTATTCGCCAGCGCGTGGATGCCTCTGGCGTCGCAGAAGCCGAGATCACCCGGCAGGGCCAGCAAAACATCGTCGTCGGACTTCCAGGTACGCCGAGCGATGAGACGCTCGACCTCGTCCGGCAATCTGCCTTGATGCGCTTTCGACCGGTCTTGGAAATCGGTAACCCCGGTGTCGTGACCGAAGAGCAACTGAAGAGCACGCAGGGTGAGGACATCGAGGGCGCAGACGATCCGTATCTCGCTGCTGCCGACCAAGATAAGGACGGCAAGCTTTCCGAGGAACCCGCGACTGACCCCGCGAATAACTCGGACCCGGCCTGGGTCACCGAGAAGGTCCTCTATGACTTCTTGAAACTGGATTGCACCGATCCGGCGAACGTCACCGGCGGCGCAACTCACCCGGCCGATAAGCCGATTGTTGCGTGCGACCCGGAAGGTAGCGCTAAGTTCATTCTCGGGCCGACGGATGTCGAAGGCACCCAGATCTCGAGCGCGCAGGGACGTCCGCACTCTAACGGTCAGGTTTTGACCGGTGACTACGAAGTTGGTCTTGAGTTCAAGTCCGAGGGCACCAAGCAGTTCGCCGAAACCTCGCAGCGCCTCGTCTCGCTTCCGCCGCCCCGCAACCAGTTCGCGATGGTGCTCGATGGGCTCGTGATTTCGGCGCCGCGGATGCAGTCAGCAATCCTTGACGGTAAGGCCTCCATCACGGGTGGCTTCACTCAGGAGCAGTCCTTCGCCTTGGCCAAGCAGCTGTCCTTCGGCTCGCTGCCGTTGAACTTCGAAGTGCAGTCCGAAGAACAGATCTCTGCGACTCTCGGGACCGAGCAGCTTGAGCGCGGTATTTTGGCGGGCGTTATCGGCCTCGGCCTCGTCATGATCTACATGATCTTCACCTACCGCGGACTCTCGGTCATTACGATGGCCTCGCTGCTCATGGCCGCGATCCTGTCCTACGGCACGATCGCGTTGTTGAGCTGGACCCAGGGCTATCGACTCTCGCTGCCTGGTGTCGCCGGGTTGATTGTTGCTATCGGTATTACCGCGGACTCCTTCATCGTGTACTTCGAACGTGTGCGCGACGAGGTGCGGGAAGGCGCAGATCTCCAGACTGCGGTCTCTCGCGGCTGGAAGCGCGCTCGCCGCACGATTCTGGCCTCGGACGCCGTGAACTTCCTGGCGGCCATCGTGCTGTATTTCCTCGCCGTGGGCGGCGTCCGCGGCTTCGCCTTCACCTTGGGCCTGACGACGCTTGTCGATCTACTGGTCGTGTTCTGGTTTACGCACCCGCTGCTTGAACTGCTGGTGAAAACCCGGTTCTTTGGTGGCGGCCACAAGTGGTCCGGACTGGATCCGACGCATCTTGGTGCTACTCCGGTCTATCGCGGCCGTGGCCGCGGTATCGAGGCCCCCAAACCCAAAAAGGCGAAGGTCGCGGCCCCTGTGAAGGGATCTAGCACGCTAACCATTGCGGAGCGGCGCGCTGCCGAACGGCGAGCTCAACGCGAAGCGGCTGAGGAGGAGAGCAAATGATCTCACTAGCCACATTCGGTAACGAGCTGTACACGGGGGAGCGGTCCTATCCGATCGTCCAGCGACGCAAGTGGTGGTTTATCATCGCCATTGCGGCGATGGTCCTGTCCGGGCTGATCGTGGGCATCAAGGGTCTGAATCCCGGAATCGAGTTCCGCGGCGGCACCGAGTTCACCATTTCCAAGACATCGGTCCACACTGGCGATGCGGCGCGCGATGTCCTTGCGAAAAACGGGGTGTCTGAACCGCCTCGTGTTTCCACCGTTGGCACCGACACGGTGCGTATCCAGACCGAGAATATTCCGGTCCCCGAAGGCAAGACCTCCGGCGAAATGCTGCGGACGGTCTCAGATGAGTTAGCCGCCGCCTACGGCGTGGCCGATAATGACGTGACCTCTAGCTCCGTCGGACCATCGTGGGGTGCCGATGTCTCGAAGAAGGCCCTCCAAGGCCTCGTCACCTTCATGGTGCTGGTAACGATCGTGATGGCGGCCTACTTCCGCGCATGGCGAATGGGCTTGGCCGCGATCCTCGCGCTCATTCACGACGTCATCGTCACGATTGGCCTGTACGCCCTCGTCGGCTTTGAAGTGACGCCGGCATCCGTGATCGGGTTGCTCACTATTTTGGGCTACTCGCTATACGACACTGTCGTGGTGTTCGATAAGGTGCGTGAGAACACCGAGGGCCTGTTCGAGCAGTATCAGGTGACGTACGAGGATCAGGCGAATCTGGCGGTCAATCAGACTCTCGTCCGCTCGATCAACACGTCGATCGTGGGTATCTTGCCCGTGGGCTCGATTCTCTTCGTGGGTGCGTTCCTACTGGGAGCTGGCACCTTGCGCGATATTGCGCTCGCGCTGTTTATCGGCATGATCATCTCGACCCTATCCTCGATCTTCCTTGCGACTCCGCTTGAGGTCGTCTTCCGTAACGGAGAAGCACGCATCAAGGAACACACCCGTCGAGTCCAGATCGAACGCGGTGAGATCGACCCCGAGGAGGCCACCGTTCCAGTGTCACGGCCGAAGTCCTCGGCAGCCGCTAAGGTGGACACTAGTACTGACGTGGTCGAGCCGGGACAGCACCTGGGAACGCGTCACCAGCCTCGAAAGAAGAAGGGTCGCCGATGAGCTCGCCACAGCTGCCGGTCGAATTGACGGACCTCGTTAAAACCCATATCCGCGAAGTTGCAGACTTTCCGGAACCGGGTGTGCTCTTTAGAGACATCACCCCCCTCTTAGCTGACGGTCCGGCATTCCGGGAACTCATCAAGGGTCTCGCTGAGCACTACCGGGGTCGAATCGACTCCGTGGCGGGGCTCGAATCCCGCGGTTTCATCTTGGCTGCGCCGCTCGCGGTCGAACTCGGAATCGGGATGATTACGATCCGCAAGGCCGGCAAGCTTCCTGGAGCGGTCTTCGGCGTGGACTATGCCCTCGAATACGGTACGGCCCGCATGGAGGTCCATCCGGAGATCGTGAAGGATGGGGATCGCGTCCTCATCATCGACGACGTGCTGGCAACCGGTGGCACGGCACGGGCTGCGATCGACCTCGTGGAGCATTCCGGAGGCAGTGTCGAGGCGCTTTGCATGCTTCTCGAGCTTGCGGGCCTGTCCGGGCGATCCAAGCTCGAAGGCTATCAAGTTGACTCCGTCGTCACATACGAGTGAGCAGAGAACTAGCCAGGCTGGCTTAGACTAGGGGTATGAGTTCACCCGAGTCCACAACCCCAAGTGGGAACACGTCGCAGCGCTCGATGCTGCACTGGCTCGGGACGCGTAAGCATAAGGTCGATCCGGCGATCGAGAAGATCGTCAAGGCCCTGCATGAGAACCACCCCAAGGCACCCACCGATCTGATTGAGCGTGCCTACGTTGTCGCGAAGCGGGCGCACGAGGGTCAGTTTAGAAAGAGCGGCGAGCCATACATCACCCACCCTGTTGCGGTGGCAGAGATTCTCGCCGAATTAGGGATGACGCCGTCAACGCTCGCGGCCGCGCTGCTGCACGATACGGTCGAAGACACCTCCTACCGGCTGTCCGACCTGCGCGCGGAGTTCGGCGACGATATTGCACTGCTCGTTGATGGCGTGACCAAACTCGACAAGGTCAACTATGGCGATGCTGCGCAGGCAGAAACCGTACGCAAGATGGTCGTGGCAATGTCGAAAGACATTCGCGTTCTCATCATTAAATTGGGCGACCGCCTGCACAATGCCCGCACGTGGAAGTATGTTCCGTCCGAATCCGCGAAACGCAAGGCTCGCGAGACCCTTGAGATCTATGCCCAGCTAGCGCATCGTCTCGGCATGAACGCCATCAAGTGGGAACTCGAGGATCTCTCTTTCGAAACCCTGTACCCCGAGGTCTATCAAGAGATCATCCACCTGGTCTCGGACCGCGCCCCTGCGCGCACCGAATACCTCAATAATGTCCTATCGCGCATCGAAGATGTCCTGGGCAAGGCGGGTATTCAGGCAACGGTCACTGGCCGGCCGAAGCATTACTACTCGATTTACCAAAAGATGATCGTGCGAGGTCGAGACTTCAACGACATCTACGATCTAGTCGGAATCCGAGTGCTCGTTGACACCGTGACCCAGTGTTATGGCGTTCTTGGTGCGTTGCATGGCTGTTGGAAGCCGCTGCCCGGCCGGTTCAAAGACTATATTTCGGTTCCGAAGTTCAACCTCTATCAGTCGCTCCACACGACGCTCCTCGGCCCCGGTGGTAAGCCGATCGAAGTGCAGATCCGGACCTATGAGATGCATAAGGCCGCGGAGTTTGGCGTCGCTGCCCACTGGAAGTACAAGCAGAATCCGAACGCTACGACGCACACGGATGCCCCCGGCTCGGATCCGCAAGACATGCGCTGGCTACGGCAGCTGGTGGACTGGCAAAAAGAAACGCAGGACCCTGCCGAGTTCCTCGAGTCCTTGCGCTATGAAATGGCCTCGACCGAGGTCTACGTTTTCACCCCGCGCGGTGACGTCATCACCTTGCCCTCCGGCTCGACCCCGATCGATTTCGCCTACTCGGTTCACACCGAAGTCGGCCACCACACTGTGGGAGCGCGGGTTAACGGCAAGCTCGTTCCCTTGGAGACCCAGCTCGATAACGGCGATACAGTCGAGATTTTCACTTCGAAGGCGGAAAATGCCGGACCCAGCCGCGACTGGTTGACCTTTGTCGGCTCGGCCCGCGCACGTAACAAGATCCGTGCGTGGTTCTCCAAGGAACGTCGCGAAGAGGCCGTTGAAGAAGGCAAGACCCTCATTGCTAAGGCGATGCGGAAACAGAACCTTCCCATCCAGCGCCTCATGAGCCATCAATCCTTGACGGCCCTTGCCGATGAGCTGAAGTACCAGGACGTTTCGGCCCTGTACGCCGCGGTAGGCGAGCGCCACATCTCAGCCGGTAATGTCGTGACGCGAGTCATCGAGCTCGTCGGCGGCGACGAAGGCGCTGAAGAGGATTTGGCCGAGGCGACGGTGCCCGGCACCCAGCAGGAACGCCGCGCGAGCCTGAATGAACCCAACGTCATAGTCGAGGGCATGCAGCAGGGCGAAGCATGGGTCAAGCTCTCCAAGTGTTGTACACCCGTTCCAGGTGACGACATCATCGGGTTCGTGACTCGCGGTTCCGGGATTTCCGTGCACAACGTGGATTGTGCGAACGTTGCCAACCTCAAACGAGAGCCCGAGCGCATTCTCGAAGTTAGCTGGGGGGAGCACCGGCAGGGCTCTTTCCTCGTCCAGGTCCAGGTCGAGGCTATCGACCGTGCGGGACTGCTGAACGATATTACGAAGATCCTGTCGGATAACCACGTCAACATTCACTCCGCTTCCACCTCGGTCAACCGCGACCGACTGGCCGTACTGCGCTTCGTTTTCGAACTCGCCGATGCCACCCATATGACCCATATTTTGTCTGCGTTGCGCAGTGTTGACGGGGTCTATGAAGCCTCCCGCATCCGGCCAGGCGCACGTCGGCAAAGCCGCTAGTGGCCCATCATCTCTAAAATTTCCACGACTTCCTCCCACACGGGGCGGGCGATCTTTGACGCCCGGCAGCGGTGGGCAAGCTTCGATGAAGAAATCCGTGAGCGAAGGTCGATGATGTCACTCAGGTACGTCAACCCGTGGACGCTGAGCGTGTCCATGATGCTGCGATAGGGTTCGGTCACGACGCGGCTACCGAATCGCACGAAATCTCGATAGTGCAGGTGCACGTCCAAGACGCGGGTGCCTGGCGGCGGGGCCTTGGCCCGCGGATAGATCTCGTGGATGTCGGGCACCCGCGCGCCCCACACGAAGAGCGCCGACCGGCCAGCGATGACATAGTCGCCCTGCAGCCGATGGCTCACGATGCGTGACCGGAGATCCGGGTCCGAGCGGATCGGGAGTAGTGACGGATTCGTCGTGAGAAATCCGAGCTGCCAGGAATCGGTTTCCAAGAGCGGATCAATGACGGCGTCGCTTGGTCCCGTGGGACGAAGGTGGGCGATCGGGGAGTGCATACCGTCAGTAGACACGACCTCGGGGCGCCGTGGAAGATATCCACAGCGCCCCGAAACTAGGTATAACTAGCTGATGGTGTCGAGCCAGGCCTGCTTGGCGGCGCGCTCTTCCTCCAGCTTGGCGACCTTGGCAGAATCGTTGGATTCCTTGGCGCGAGCGATCTTGTCATCGAGCGTAGCAAGGGCATCTTCGATCTGGGTGGCGAGTGCGCTCTTGCGAGCCGTCACTTCCGGATCGGTAGCGCGCCACTGCTCCTGTTCGGCTTCCCGGATCGCATCCTCGACCTTGCGCATCCGGCCCTCGACTTCGTTCATCGCGTTGCGAGGCACGAAACCAATCTGCTCCCAGGCATCCTGGATCGGACGCAAGGCGGAGCGGGCGCGCTTGGGATCCGTGATCGGTAGCAGCGCTTCAGCCTGTTCACACAGCTCGCGCTTCTTCACGAGGTTTTCCTGCTGCTCTTGATCGGCCTGGGCATTGGAGGCGTTGCGTGCATCGAAGAAGACCTGCTGGGCCGCGCGGAAACGTTTCCAGAGCTCGTCATCTTCCTTGCGATTGGTGCGTCCCGCAGCCTTCCACTCTTCAAGCAGATCGCGGTAGGCGATCGTCGTGCGTCCCCAATCCGTCGAATCGGACATCTGGGTGGCGCGCTCAATGAGCTCTTCCTTCTTAGCCTTGGACTCCTTTTGCTTGGCATCAAGTTCGGAGAAGAACTGGCGACGATGACGGTCAAAGGTGGTGCGGGCGTGCGAGAAGCGCTTCCACAGGGCATCCTCGGTAGGCCGGTCAAGGCGCGGGCCACGGCGCTGCGCCTCTTTCCATTCTCCGAGCAGGTCACGGATCTGCTGGCCGGACTGCCGCCACTGGGTCTTTTGGGGATCGCGATTCGCGATCTTCTCGGCGCGGGCCACGATCGCTTCGCGCTGCTCGAGCGCGGCCTTCTTTGCCGCTTCGCGTTCCGCTGCCGCCTGCTTCTTGCGTTCTGCGCCAGCGGACTCCAGTGCCTGGACGCGGGCGCGAAGCCCATCGAGATCGCCAACGGCAGCGGGCGCCGCCACCTGCTCCTTCAGGGACGTCAGCGTTGAATCCACCTCACGGGCATTCAAGTGGGGCAGGCGCGCTTCGGCCAGTCGGACTTCGGCATCGAGATCCAGGTAGCGCTGAACGTAGAATGCGAGGGCCTCTTGCGGGGAGGCATCCGGGAACTGGCCGACCGAGCGCTCGCCGGCATTCTCTCGTACCCACACGTTGCCCTCGTCATCAACCCGGCCGTATTCTCCGGCCTGGTCAGCATCCAGACTCGGTGCAGCGACGGTCACCTGCGGGACTCCCGTCGGGGCGGTCAGGGGAGCGGCCGATGGCGGCGGCACCACGGGCGCTGCGGGCGGCGGAGTTGGGCTCGGCACGGGAGCTGCGGCAGGCGGCGCCGGCGTCGGCACCGCGGGGGCTGTCTCGGCGGCGTCCTGCGAAGGCGTTTCTTCTTCTTTCGGCGCCTCGGGGGCCGCAGCCTCCGGGGCCGACTCGGCCTCAGGTGTGGCGTCGGCTGGAGGAGCCTCGGTAGGTGCTTCGGTCTCCCGGCCACCTTCGTGAGCGGGAACCTGTTCGGGATTCTGCTGCTCTTCGGTCAACGGACTCACTCCTTTTCGTGGTTGCGATACCGCAGGGGACTCGCGAGGGCGCGCGTAATCGATGCGCACAGTACATCACCACTCTAGTGTCTTGCAGATCACCTTTCCTCATGAGTGGCTCGATATAATCGAATCGTGATCATTCGTCGCTTCGTTTCCCCCGTGCTCGCCGCTAATTGTTACGTGCTTTTCGATCCCGAATCTAAATCAGCTGTCGTCGTCGATCCCGGTGCTCTGACCAGCGAACCCGTCGGACAGTGGCTCACCGAGCACGACGCATCCGTGGCGGCGGTGCTGCTGACCCACGCGCATCCGGATCACATGTGGGATGCGGCAGCGGTTGCCGGCGAACAGCCCGTCATCGTGCCGTCGCCCGATCGCTACCGCTTCACCGCACCAAACTACGGATTGCCGCCCGAGTTCGCCTTTGAAGCCCTAGCCGGCTATCCGCTATCGGCCCCGACGAACCTCGTCGAGCTGGCCCCCGAGGTCTGCCAGGGCGAGGGCGCGCCGATTGCTCCGGGCATCGTTATTCGGGGTATTCCCGCGCCCGGGCACACCGAGGGCTCCACCGTGTTCCTTGCCCAAGCAACCGCAGACGCCGAGCTCGCGAGCTTCGGCAGCGTCGGCGAGCAAAGTGACTCGGGCGTGCGCCTCGTCATGCTCGGGGGTGACGTGATTTTCGCGGGCTCGATGGGCCGCACCGATCTTCCGGGTGGCGATGATGAGGAAATGAAATCCTCGCTGAGGACCTTGGCGACCGTCATTTATCCCGAGACGATGATTCTTCCCGGACACGGCCCCGCCACGACAATGGCCCATGAAAAGGCAACAAACCCCTTCCTGCAATTCGGCGCGCGTTAGGCGAGTAGTTCGAACAGGGCGCCCGGGCGTGAAACAATAGGAGCCATGGTTCGCTCCTCGATTTCTGGGTTCCCTGAACTCCTGCCTCACGAACGTTTTGCCGAGCTTCAGATGCTCGATTCTTTGCGTCGCACTTTCGAGCTCCATGGTTTTAGCCCGCTGGAAACTCGGGCCGTGGAAAAGCTGGAGACGCTCGCAAAAAAGGGCGAGACGTCCAAGGAGGTCTACGCACTGTCGCGAATCCACGATGTGAAGAGCGATAGTAGTGACGCGCAGCTGGGGCTCCATTTCGATTTGACCGTGCCATTCGCACGTTTTGTCGTCGAGAATTCCGGACATTTAGTCTTTCCCTTCAAGCGCTATCAGATCCAAAAGGTCTGGCGCGGCGAGCGGCCCCAGGAGGGCCGGTTCCGGGAATTTGTGCAAGCCGATATCGATGTCGTCGGCCAGGACACGCTGCCATTCCACTACGAGGTTGATCTCCCGCTTGTCATGGCCGAAGCGCTCGACAGCCTTGATATTGGACAAACGATCATCCAGGTCAACAACCGCAAGGTGTGTGAGGGCTTCTACGAGGGCCTGCAGATCGCCGATGTTGCGGGCACGCTGCGCGCGGTCGACAAGCTCGACAAGATCGGCGAGGAAGGGGTCGCGCGGATTCTCGTCGACGATGGTGGGCTGAGTGCGCAGCAAGCCGAAGCGGCACTTGACCTCGCGCGGATTTCCGGTGAGGACGCCAAGGACGTCCTCGAGCAGGTGCGCGCGCTCGGTGTGTCGACCGAACTGCTCGAGGTGGGCCTGAGCGAGCTGGGGGATTTGCTCACGGAGGCGCAGGCGACGCGACCGGGCGCGATCCGCGCGGTGCTGAAGATCGCACGCGGCCTGGACTACTACACCGGCTCCGTCTACGAGACGCTGCTCGTCGGCCATGAGGACCTCGGATCCATCGGGGGCGGGGGGCGCTACGATTCGCTCGCAACCGTCGGAAAGCGCAGTTTCCCGGGTGTTGGCATCTCTATCGGCGTCACCCGGTTGCTCTCGCGGCTGCTGGCGAGCGCCGAAGTGGGGCGGCCGGTCGCAACGGTCGTGCTCGTCGCCGTGGCGAGCGAGAGTGAACGCCACGCCTCCAACGAGATCGCAGCACAGCTTCGCGCGCGCGGTATTGCGGCCGATGTTGCTCCAACGGCAGCGAAATTCGGCAAGCAGATTCGCCACGCCGACCGCCTAGGAATTCCCTTCGTCTGGTTCCCGGGCGACAATCAAGTCAAGGACATTCGAAGTGGCGAGCAGGTCGAGGCTGATCCGCGCACCTGGCAGGCCCCGGATAAGGACCTCTACCCGGTGGCCCGCTGGCGACAAGGAGACATGCCATCATGACCGAGCATGCGGCCGCGCCCGCCCGTCACGTCGGGGATGCCCTGAGGAAGGTCCGCACGAGCTTTGCTGGCCTGCAGTTTCCGTTTGAGCTCCGCGACGCGCAGCGCGGCAAGGCGCTGAGCCGCCAGGCGATGACCCAGCTCGACGACTACCTCATCCCTCGCTATGAAGCGCTCGACGCTCCGCTGCTCGCGGTCGTGGGAGGTTCGACCGGCGCGGGGAAGTCCACGCTCGTCAACTCGCTGCTTGGCACGAACGTCTCCCACACCTCGGCGATCCGGCCGACGACGCGCCGGCCCGTGCTCATTCACCACCCCGATGACACCTCGTGGTTCGAAGGCTCGCGCATCCTGCCGGATCTGGCTCGGGTGCGACGCGGCATCGATGAACGCATGTCGCCCGTGGAAGAGGGCAGCACGAGCGAAGTCGAGATCCGCGCGACGCGGCGGGTGCCGCCGGGACTCGCGCTCCTCGACGCGCCCGATATCGACTCGGTGGAAGAAAAGAACCGCGCGCTCGCGCGTCAGCTGCTTTCGGCCGCCGACCTGTGGATCTTCACCACGACAGCGGCACGCTACGCCGATGCGGCACCGTGGGAGTTCTTGAGCGAGGCTGCTCGGCGCAAGGTCGTCGTCGCCGTCGTGTTGAATCGAGTTCCGTCGGGGGCGGCCTACGAAGTCCGCTCCGACCTCACCCGTCGCCTCACCGACGCCGGCCTGGCGCAGGCACCTGTCTTTACTATCGGCGAGCAGAACATTACCGACACGGGACGCATCCCCGTGGAATCGATCGAGCCAATCGTCGGATGGCTGAAGGGCTTGACGGATAGCGCAGCGACGCGAGCCATGGTCGCACGCACGACGCTGGCCGGCGCGCTCGACGAGCTCGTTCGTACCGGCGCTGATGCGATCGATGCCTCGCGCGACACGATCTCCTTTTATACGGACCTTGCGCGCCGCGTCGACGACTCCTATGCGGACGCACACTCGCGGATCACCGAGGCCACGAAGGATGGCTCGATGCTGCGTGGCGAGGTGCTCGCGCGCTGGCAGGAGTTCGTCGGCACCGGGGACTTCATCCGATCGATCGAAGCGGCCGTCGGGCGGATGCGGGACCGGCTCGGGGCGTTTTTCAAGGGCAAGCCCGCGCCCGAAGCCGAGGTCGAAGAAGCGATCGAAACCGGGCTGTTCACCCTGCTGGCCGCCGAAGCCTCGCGTGCCGGCAGCGAGGTCGACTACGCCTGGCAGCGCGAGCCCGCCGCCCGCGAACTCCTCATGCGCGCCCACATCAACCTGCCACCGCGAAGCGAGCTCGATGACCGTGCAGCGCAGACGGTTCGGGCCTGGCAACGCGACGTTCTCGAGATGGTCCGAAGTGAAGGCGAGGATCGACGCTTCTCCGCTCGCATGATGTCGCTCGGCGTCAACACCCTCGGGATCGCGCTCATGCTCGTGATCCTGGCTTCCACCGGTGGCGTGATTACCGGCATGGAGGTCGCCGCTGCCGGCGGCACCGCCGTCGTCGGACAAAAACTCTTGGAAGCGGTCTTCGGCGATGAGGCCGTCCGCAAGATGGCTCGCAATGCGCGCAAGAACCTGGAGGAACGCGCGGGCGAACTGTTGGCCTGGCATGCCCAGGCCTACCGGTCGCCGCTGACCGACCTGGGGCTCGATCCCGCAGCGCCCGATACCCTGCACGATGCCTTGATCGACCTGTCACGCGCCCGCAAAGCAGAAGGGTTGACCGCCTGATGGCCACCATCGCCGAGCACCTCAATCACCTGACCCGTGCCCTCGACTTCGCCGATGGCAGGTTCGACCCGGCCGTGATCGAAGCCGGTCGGGAGGTAGTCTCCAACGTCTCGGCGCGCGGCAGCGTCGATACGACGAGGACCGTCGCCTCCCTGTTCGGAACGACGGGCTCCGGAAAATCCTCGCTCCTGAATGCGCTGACGAAGACATCCTTCGCGCGCGTGGCCCACACCCGGCCAACAACCACCGAACCGCTGGCCCTCGCGCGCGCCGTCGATGCCGAGACCACGGCGCTGCTGGACTGGCTCGAGGTCTCCCAACGCGCGACGAGCGAAGTCCTCAGCAAGGATCTCGTTCTCGTCGACCTGCCTGACATCGACTCCGTCGAACGTCACCACCGCGAGCTCAGCGAGAAGATGGCCAAGGTCGTCGACGTCCTCGTGTGGGTCATGGACCCGCAAAAATACGCCGACGCCGTCGTCCATCACGACTTCCTCGCGCCCCTGGCACGCCACGCGGACGTCACGGTCGTCGTCCTGAACCAGATCGACCAGATCGCGCCCGCTGATGTGCCCGGCGTCGTCGCCGACGTCAAGCGCCTGCTCGCCGCCGACGGACTGTCGAAGGTCGAGGTCGTGACGACATCCGCGAAGACGGGCGCGGGCGTCACCCAGCTGCGCGAAACCCTCGAAGGCATTGCCTCCCGGCAGGAAGCGGTGCGCGCAAAGTCCCGCGCCGAAATCACCCACGTGGCCAAGCGACTCCTCGCCGAGGTCGATTCCTCCGAGACCTCGCTCGCGCCGACGCAGCCGCTCGTGACCGCCGCTGCGAGGGCCGCCGGGATGGATGCGCTCACCTCGGCCGTGGCGCGTTCCTATCAGCGCCGCAGCACTCAGCATGTGGGGTGGCCGTTCGTGCGCTGGGTTGCTCGCCTCCGGCCCGACCCGCTGGCAAAACTCCACATCGCGGCTGGACGCAAGGATCGGATCGAGCGCGAAGCGATCGTGCCAACCACCTCGCTTCCCGCCCCGACGGCGGTGCAGGCCGCCAACGTGCGCTCCAGCGCGCATGAGTTCGTCTTGGGCTCGGCGAAGAATCTGCCCGATAGGTGGCGCAATGAGCTCGTTGCCGATACCCAGGCTCGCATTCCGGCGCTGACCGACAGCCTGGATGAAGCCCTCGCGCGGGTCGAGCTGCCGCTTGCCCCCGCCCACTGGTGGACGCTCGCGAGCATCATCCAGGTCCTGGCAGCGATCGCGGTCCTCGTGGGCGGCGGCTGGCTCGCGGCGATCGCGGTCGCCTCCTACCTCCAGTTCGACCTTTCGGCTCCGACGTGGCACGGCATCCCAGTCCCAACGCTCATCCTGCTCGCGGGCCTTGCCATCGGCCTCCTGCTTGCTCTCATCGGGCGATTGACGGCGCGCGCCGGCGCAAAGCGACGGGCCGCCATCACCCGTTCCCGGGTCATGACGGCCGTCGATTCACGAATCGAGCGCCAACTCATCCAGCCGGTACGCGAACAGTTGGAGGATTACTCCTTCTTCGTCGACGCGGCCAGACGCGCGGCAGGCACGCGCTAGAAGCTCTTGCGTCCGTAGCCTTTGCGCTTGGGCTTGTCCCAGTGCCCGGCCTCTTCGCGGCGCTTCTTGCCCTTATAGCCCGTGTGCGCAAACCCGCCCGCCGGCTTGCGGTCGGTGCGCTTGCCGCCGCGCGGCCCGCGGTCGGGACGGATCTTCAGCGCCCGGCCCTGGACCTGGGCGCGGCCGATCGTGCGGAGCGTTTCAGCATCGAGGTCGACGAGGATATCGACGAGGGAGAAGGTGGGGAAGATATCGATCTTGCCGACGTCGGTTCCCTTCAGGCCTGCCTCGCCCGTGATGGCGCCGACAATCGCGCCCGGGAGCACGTGGTCCTTGTGCCCGACCTCCACGCGGTAGCGCGTCCCGCCGGCCGGAACACGGACGCGTCCTTGCCCGCGGCCCTGGCCGCTGCGCGGGTCATCGAAGTCGACGCTGGAAATCTGCTCCGAATCGTCGCTCGACGGCCCGTTGTCCTTGACCGCGAGAGCGAGCAGCGCGGCCGCGAGGTCGGTGACGTCGATACCGGATTCGGCGATGGCCTCGCGGTAGAGCTCTAGTCGGCCGGCCTCGATGCGGGCGGGAACCTCGGAGAGCAGCTGGGTGACGCGATGGTGCGAGACGTCCTTCGGGCTCGGAATCCGGATCTCGGTCAGTTCGGAGCC
Organism: Bowdeniella nasicola; assembly: GCF_900107735.1. Taxonomy (GTDB): domain Bacteria; phylum Actinomycetota; class Actinomycetes; order Actinomycetales; family Actinomycetaceae; genus Bowdeniella; species Bowdeniella massiliensis. The sequence continues at coordinate 225,032 of NZ_FNQV01000002.1, forward strand.
GGTCAGGCGCTCGATCTGGCGAAGGCGGTGCTTTTCCTTCGGGGTAAAGAAGGTCAGTGCACGCCCGGAACGCCCGGCGCGGCCGGTCCGGCCAATGCGGTGAACGTAGGCCTCGCCTTCCCGGGGCACGTCGAAGTTGACGACGAGTCCAATACGTTCAACATCGAGGCCGCGGGCCGCAACGTCGGTCGCGACAATGACGTTGAGCGAGCCGCCGCGCAGGCGCTCCACGAGCCGTTCCCGCTCCTTTTGGGGTACATCGGAGGACAGCGCGGCCGCGGCGATACCGCGCCCGGTCAGGTCGGCAGTCACCTCTTCAGCGGTGGCGCGGGTACGCACAAAGACGATGGCCGCATCGGCGCTCGTCGTGGCCAGGACCCGAGCTAGCGCACCATTCTTGTGGCGGAAAGGAACGACGGCGTACTCCTGCGTCACCGTATCGACGGTGGAGGCCTGCCTCGTGACTTCGAGGCGGACCGGATCGGACAGGTGCTGCTTAGCGACTTTGGCGATCACCGGCGGCATGGTCGCGGAGAACAGGGCCGTGGTGCGCTCTTTCGGGCACTGGCTGGCGATCTGCTCGACGTCTTCGGCGAAGCCCATGCGCAGCATCTCGTCGGCCTCATCCAGCACCAGGACGTGCACGTGGGAAAGGTCAAGAGCGCCCTTTTCCATGAGGTCCATGATGCGGCCCGGGGTTCCGACAACGACCTGGGCGCCGCGCTTGAGCGCCTTCATCTGCGGCTGGTAGGCGGCGCCACCGTAGACGGCCGCGATCGTGATCTCGGGTAGTCGGGAGGCGAAGGTCTTGATAGCTTCGGCGCCCTGTAAGGCAAGTTCACGGGTCGGGCACAACACGAGGGCCTGAACCTGGGAGGCATCGGGTTCGATGCGAGCGAGCAGGGGAAGGCCAAAAGCGGCTGTCTTACCGGTGCCGGTTTGCGCAATACCGACGACATCTCGGCCGCTAAGGAGCGGGCCGATGGCCTCGCGCTGGATATCTGTTGGGGTGGTAAATGCTAGGTCCGTGACGGTGTCGAGGAGCTCCTCGGGCAGGCCAAGGTCAGCAAAAGTTGTCATGAAATGATCAATCCCATCGGTGCTAAGCGGCTGTCGGGAGTAGCTGACCCGATCAGGAGCACCAATGGCCTAACAGAGAAACCAGGCTCGGGGTGCGCGCTCAGAAAATGTCACCCGCGGACTCTCCAGCGGGGCCCGTCCACCCTATCGCGTTAGTCTGCCCGCGCTGCGGAACCAATGTTGTCCGAGGCGGTGAGCTTGGGCACACGAGTCGCAGTGAACGTCGAGAGCGCGGCCAGCAAGGCCATGAAGATAAGCCCCGGAACGAAGGGATTGCCATCCAACTTTCCGTTACCGACGATGTAGGGCACCATCTGGAAGAACCCGACGACACCGACGGCCAGGGCAGCGCCGATGCCGTCGACAATCTGCAGGGACGCCGAGATCTGACCGTGCTCATGCTGCGGAGTCTTGCCGAGGGCGACAACGCTCATGGCAGGAAGCGTCAGCCCAATGCCCGCGCCCGCGAGCAACCATCCCAGTGCGGTCAGCAATGGGGGAGCGAACGGCAGGGCGGAAAACGCTGCGACCAGGATGCCGATCGTGGCGAGGCCTCCGCCGATGATCGGCAACCGATGACGGAGCTCAGGATCGGCGATCTTGCCCTGGACGAATGATCCGATAGCCCAGGAAATTCCACCGATGGTCAAAATGATGCCCGCACTACTGACCTCCCAGCCATGAATCTTGACCAGCATGAGCGGCAGGAAGGACTCAGTAGCCACGATCGGCGCATTGATCCACATGCGGGTCGCAATGGCCGCGCCGACCTGGTCTTTGTGTGCGGTCAGGGAGCCTGCCGGCAGGAGTTGGCGCAGCAAGTAGAAGACACCCGCAGCAAGGATGAGAAACAGGACAGCCGCGAGGATCGATCGCCGCGCGACCACCACCTGCATGAGAGCAGCACCGCCGCCCGCTCCGGTGGCGATCAGGACAAGGCGGTAGGCGCCGCGATCCTTCCAGACGCTCTCGTGCTTACGCGGCAGGGGCTTCAGGATCGGGATCATCGCGAGGATCGCGAGCACGAGGATTGGAACGACAGCAAGAAATACGACTCGCCAAGAGTATTTTTCCGCGATGAGGCCTGCGAAGTAGGGACCGAACATCGAGGGCACAACCCAGGCAGCGGCAAAGACCGCGAAGAACATCGGCTGCTTCGCCGTGGGGACGAGAGATCCCACCATGGCGTAAAGCGAGACCATGAGCATGCCGGTGCCCAGCCCCATCACGGCACGCCCGATCGCGACAACCTCCATGTGATTGGCGAGGCCAGCAATGACGAGTCCCGAGGCCGCAAGCGCACAACCGATGATCGTGGGAAGGAAAGGCCCCCTGGCATCAACCAATTTGCCACCGAACGTAGTAGAAATCACGTGGGTGGCCAGCGGCGCTCCCATGGCGATGGCGTAGAGGTGATCGCCGTTGAGGGCTTCGGCAACGCGCGGCATAACGGTCGTTAATGCCAGCGCTTCGAAGGCCCCCACGGTGATCAGGGTGACCGAAAGCCACAGTAAGCGGCGAAGAAACGCATCGCTCTCGGAATGCGGCTTGATGTCTGTCACCAGCCGATTGTCGCCCGCATCAGCGGTAGACTCAAGCGCGCGACCGCCCGTTTCGCGGTTCGCACACCGATTAGGGAAGGATGCACCATGCTCCGCACACACCGCGCAGGGGACCTGCGCGAAGAACATATTGATCAGACCGTCACCCTCGCCGGCTGGGTGGACCGTCGCCGCGATCACGGTGGGGTCGCCTTTATCGACCTGCGCGATGCCTCGGGGATCTGCCAGGTGGTCGTTCGCGAGGACGTCGCCCACCAGCTCCGCAGCGAATTCGTCTTGAAGATCACCGGAACCGTGAACCGGCGGCCCGAGGGCAACGAGAACGATACGCTGCCAACCGGCGCCATCGAGGTCATCGCAGAGGACGTGGAAGTCCTCAATCCGTGTGCAGCCCTGCCCTTCCAGATCTCCGATCACGCCGAGGACGCCGGCCAGGTTGGGGAAGAAGCACGCCTGAAGTACCGCTACATCGATCTGCGCCGTTCCAGCGCCCAGAAGGCGATCCGGTTGCGCTCCGATGTCTCGCGCGCCGCTCGCAAGGTCCTCGATGAGCACGAGTTCGTCGAGATTGAGACTCCGACGCTGACTCGCTCGACGCCCGAAGGCGCCCGCGACTTTCTCGTCCCGGCGCGGCTATCACCCGGCTCCTGGTACGCACTGCCGCAGTCCCCGCAGCTGTTCAAGCAGCTGCTGATGGTTGGCGGCATGGAGCGCTACTACCAGATCGCGCGCTGTTACCGCGATGAGGATTTCCGAGCCGACCGGCAGCCGGAATTCACCCAGCTCGATATCGAAATGAGCTTCGTCGAACAAGACGATGTCATCGCCGTTGCCGAGGACGTCCTGAAGGCCGTGTGGAAGCTCGTTGATTACGACCTGTCGACCCCGATCCCGCGCATGACGTACGCCGAAGCGATGGAAAAGTACGGCACCGATAAGCCGGACCTGCGCTTTGATCTCGAACTCGTTGACCTGACCGACTACTTCAAGGACACCCCGTTCCGGGTCTTCCAAAACCCCTACGTCGGTGCCGTCGTGATGCCGGGTGGTGCCTCGCAGCCCCGACGCCAGTTCGATGCGTGGCAGGAATGGGCAAAGCAGCGCGGTGCCCGTGGCCTTGCATATGTCACGGTCCAAGAAGATGGCACCCTTGGCGGCCCGGTTGCCAAGAACATCTCCGATGCGGAGCGCGATGGTCTTGCGGCTGCCGCCGGAGCCGAACCAGGCGACGCGATCTTCTTCGCAGCCGGCGCGGTCGACTCCTCCCGGGCGCTGCTCGGGGCCGCTCGCCTGGAGATCGGCAAGCGCTGCAACCTCATCGATGACGACGCCTGGTCCTTCGTATGGGTTGTGGATGCACCCCTGTTCAAGCCTGCCGGTCAGGACGATGACGTGGATCTCGGCCATTCGGCCTGGACCGCCGTCCACCACGCGTTCACCTCTCCCAATCCCGAATGGATTGACCGCTTCGAAGAGGATCCGGGCAATGCGCTGGCTTACGCCTACGACATCGTGTGCAACGGCAATGAGATCGGTGGCGGCTCGATTCGTATCCACCGTCGAGACGTGCAGGAACGTGTCTTCAAGGTCATGGGTATTGGACCGGAAGAAGCTCAAGAGAAGTTCGGCTTCCTGCTCGACGCCTTCAAGTTCGGTGCGCCCCCGCACGGCGGAATCGCCTTCGGCTGGGACCGAATCGTCATGCTGCTTGCCAAGGCGCCTTCGATTCGCGATGTCATCGCATTCCCGAAGTCCGGCGGCGGCTTCGATCCGCTGACGCAGGCTCCGGCACCGATCACGGCGGAACAACGCAAGGAAGCCGGTGTTGACGCAAGCCCGGAGGACGCCGAGGCGGACAAGGAGTGATCTCCTCGTATGAGGAGGCCGCAGCACACTGGCCAAACATTGCTGCGGCAACGACGCGTTGGGCCGGCCACCGAGTCTTCTCCCTGGACGGCCCAACGCCATCGTTCATCTTGCTTCCCACGGACCCAGAGCGAGGCGATGTCCTCGTCGTAGGGGAGCGTTCACCCGAACTCATCGAGTCCTACCTGCCCGAGGACGTCCACTTCGTAATGGCGGAAGCTCGCGAGGATCACGCCGATGATGAGGTCCTGCGCGCAGCCGGTTTTCTTCCCATCGGTGACTGGTGGTGGATGGCATGCCGCACTCCCGTCGCGCACCAGGCCGGACAAGAGCGGGTTGCGCCTCTTACGCTGAGTCAGGAAGAAATTCGCGATGCGCAATCTCGCTGCAATCCCGACACACACGTCCAAAGCGATGACCCCGCCTATCAGTGGTGGGGTTACGAAGCCCCCGACGGCGTCATTGCGGGCATCGTCGCAGTCCAGGACCTGCCCGAGCATCTCGTAGGCGGCGAGGCCGGAATCTCGCTGTCTGCCCTCGGCGTCGATCCGGCCTACCGCCGGCAGGGGATCGCGGCAGCCATGATGGCGACGCTGACAAACTACGGGCTGACGCGCGGCGCGGTCGTCCAATGCGGCGTGTGGAAAAGCAACGAACCCGCGCTGCGCATCTATCGACGTCTTGGCTATCGCGAAGAGCACGCAATTCGCGGTTGGCGGCGGATGTGACGTCGAATGCGCGGCCCGGCAGTAAACTGAGACCATGGCCCGTTATCTCGACATTCATCCCGTTAACCCGCAACAACGCCTGGTCAACCAGGTAGCTGAGACGCTCGCAGCGGGTGGTGTCGTCGCGTACCCCACGGACTCCGGGTACGCCCTTGGCTGTTCGCTTGCGAACAAGGAAGGGCTCGATCGCATCCGCACGATCCGTCAGCTGAACAAAAAACACCATTTCACCCTCATGTGCGCGGATTTTGCGCAGCTCGGACCGCTCGTGATTGTCGATAATCCGGCCTTCCGCCTGATTAAGCAGCTCACCCCTGGTCCCTTCACCTTCATCTTGAAGGGAACCAAGGAAGTGCCGCGCATGACCTTGAACCCGAAGAAGAACACCGTTGGCGCGCGAATTCCCGATCACGCCATCACCCAGGAAATCCTCAAGGCGCACGGTGAACCCATCTTGTCCTCCACCCTGATTCCGCCGGGGGAGGAGGAGCCCATGAACGAAGGATGGGAAATCCAAGACCGGTACGGCCATCTTCTCGATGTCGTCGTCGAGGGGCCGGTCACGCTGCCCGAACCCACAACGGTCGTCGACCTGACAAGTGGGGCACCAGAGATCCTGCGCCAAGGCGCCGGAGAGTTGTACGGATCATAATCGACTACCCTAGGGACGTGACGTTGAACCAACCGAAGTTGATCCCGGACCCGGCCGACGAAGAGGGCTTTCCCATTCCTGAGCCACTTTCTGGCCACGGTCCGGCCCGCGTCATTGCCATGTGTAATCAAAAGGGCGGGGTAGGGAAAACAACGACAACGATCAACCTGGGCGCCGCGCTGGCCGATTACGGCCGCAAGGTCCTGATCGTTGACTTCGATCCGCAAGGGGCAGCCAGCGCCGGCCTTGGCATCAACGCCCATGAACTTGATGAAACGATCTACACCCACCTCATGGCGGCGGAGCCGGACGTTCGGCGCATCATCCACCAGACCTCAAACCCGGGTCTCGACCTCGTGCCCGCGAACATCGATTTGTCGGCAGCCGAAGTACAGCTGGTAAACGAAGTCGCACGCGAGCAGGCCCTCATGCGCGTGCTGTATCCGGTGATGGACGACTACGACGTCATCATCATCGACTGCCAGCCCTCGCTCGGGTTGCTGACCGTCAACGCGCTGACCGCCGCCCACGGCGTCCTCATCCCGCTCGAGGCTGAGTTCTTTGCCCTGCGCGGCGTTGCCCTGCTCGTGGAGACAATCGATAAGGTCCGCAGCCGACTCAACCCGAAGCTGAAGGTCGATGGCATCGTCGCGACGATGGTCGACATGCGTACCCTGCACGCGCGCGAAGTGATCGAGCGGGTCGGCGAGGCCTTCGGCGACCGTCTCTTCGATACGAAGATCACGCGTACGGTCAAATTCCCCGACGCCACGGTCGCTACCGAGCCCATCACCAGCTACGCGCCGAAGCATGCGGGCGCCCAGCTCTATCGCCGCTTAGCGCGCGAACTCATTGCGCGCGGGGCCGCTGCCTAAATGTCCGCAGCACCGTCGGAAGGGTTTTCCGTCGAGCTGGACGTCTTTTCCGGTCCGTTCGATCTGCTCCTCCAACTGATATCCAAACATCAGTTGGATGTGACTGAGGTAGCCCTCGCGCAGGTGACGGACGAGTTTCTCGCGTACGCATTTTCCTCCGGCGAAGAATGGGACCTATCTCAGGCGAGCCAGTTCCTCGTCATTGCTGCGACGCTGCTCGACCTGAAGGCACTGCGCCTGCTGCCGCGCAGCGCCGATAGCGATGAGGAGGACCTCGAGCTGCTTGAGGCACGCGATCTTCTGTTTGCTCGCCTCCTGCAATACCGCGCATTCAAAGAGGTGGCCGCCGAGTTTGAGGACCGGCTGCGGCAAGCGTCCGCCGCGCATCCGCGCCTAGTGCCGTTGGAACCTCAATTCGCACAGCTTTTGCCCGAGCTCATTTGGTCGATTGGACCGAACGAACTCGCAGCGATCGCCGCAGCGGCGTTTAGCCGAGATACGAGCGAACCGCAGGTACGGGTCGACCATTTGCACCATCCGGTCGTCCCGGTCGCAGAGCAGGCCCAGGTGATCTTGCAGCGTCTGAAGAGTACGTCGCGATTGACGTTTCGGGCTCTCGTTGCGGATGCCTCGTCGCCCGCGGTCATCGTCTCGAGGTTCCTAGCCCTTCTCGAGCTGTATCGCGACGAGGTCCTCGACTTTGACCAGGCACACCCCGAAGACGAACTCGCCGTCGTCTATTTGGGCGATGAGTCCACCGAGATTCACCTGCGAGACGAATACGAGGAAGGCCCAACCGATGCAGCGAACTGACGATCTTAATCCGCGCGATCACCTCGCTGCGCTCGAAGCAATCCTTATGGTCGCCGAGACCCCGCTGACGGAGGAGACGCTCGCCGACGCCGTCGGCGTGTCCGGTGCCCAAATCGGTGAGCTGCTTCAGGAGCTAGCCAGCGACTATGAAGGTGTCGGCGGCTCACGGCCACGGGGCTTTCGCTTGCTGCAGCGCGCCGGCGGGTGGCGCATCTATTCGGCGCCGGAATACCAGCGCATCGTGGCGGAGGTCGTCCTCGCCGGGCAAACCTCGCGCCTGACGCAGGCGGCGTTAGAGACCCTCGCGGTCATCGCCTACCGGCAGCCGGTCACGCGCGGCCGAATCAGTGCGATCCGAGGCGTGAACGTCGACTCCGTCGTCCGTACGCTGCTGGCGCGTGGGTTGATCGAGGAAGCCGGCAGCGAAGACAGCGGCGCGATGCGCTATCAGACGACAACCTACTTTTTGGAAAAGATGGGGTTAAATAGCGTGCAGGATCTCCCGCCGCTTGCACCCTATCTGCCCGACGGTGAGGAATTGGAAAGCGAAGAGGAATGGTAGAGATGGCTCAAGAGGGCGAACGCCTCCAAAAGGTAATGGCGAACGCAGGCGTGGCGTCGCGTCGCGTGTGCGAAAAACTCATCGCTTCCGGCCGAGTGAAAGTCAATGGAACGGTGGTGCGTGAACTCGGTTCGCGGGCGCTGCCAACCGACATCATCCACGTCGATAATCGCCGCATTTTTACCGAAAACGACGAGCACTTAACCGTGGCATTCCATAAGCCCGAGGGCGTCGTCTCCACGATGGATGATCCCGAGGGGCGTCCGGCACTAGGGGAGTACGTCGGTCACTACGGGCAGCGACTCTACCACGTGGGACGCCTCGACATTGCGACCGAAGGCCTCCTGCTCCTGACAAACGACGGAGAGCTCGCTCACCGGCTGACGCATCCGTCCTACGAGGTGCAAAAAACCTACGTCGCGACCGTCAAAGGCAAGATGCACCGAGGAATCCCGAACCTCATGCGCAAGGGCATCGAGCTAGAAGACGGGCTCGCCAAGGCGGACAAGTTCATCCTTATGGAGTCCCAGGACGAGCTGAGTCTCGTGCAGATCACGATCCACATGGGACGCAACCGCATCGTGCGCCGCATGCTGGAAGAGGCCGGCTATCCCGTGGTGCGTCTCGTGCGCACGTCGGTGGGGCCGATCGACCTGGGCGACATGCGCCCGGGCAAATCGCGGCCATTGAATAGCAAGGAGCTCGCCGAGCTCATGCACACTGTTGGACTCTAGGAGCAGATCATGACCGCTCGTGTCGTGGGCGCGGGCCTGCTGGGAGCCTCACTGGGCCTTGCCCTGTCCTCCCTCGGGCACCGAGTGGTGCTCGATGACGTCTCGCCCCTGGGGCTCTCGCTCGCCTGCGGGCTCGGAGCGGGCGAAGTTACTCGACCGGGGGAGAACGATACGGACGTTGACCTCGTCATCGTCGCCACCCCGCCGGACGTGACCGCCGAAGTCGTCGTGCGCGAACTCGCGGCATACCCGAAGGCGATCGTCACCGATGTCGCGAGCGTCAAAAGTTACGTCATCGACGATATTCTCGCGGCTGCGCCGAGCGGTCTCGAGCGGTTCGTCGGCTCGCACCCGATGGCCGGCAAGGAACGCTCGGGCGCCCCGAACGCCGACGGCGACCTCTTCAAAGGGCGGCCGTGGGTCGTGGTTCCCACTCCGGCCACCTCACGCGAGGCGCAAGACCTCGTGGCCACCCTAGCCGTCGACGTCGGCGCCCTGCCGATCGTCATGAACGCCGCCGAGCACGACGACGCGGTCGCGGCTGTTAGCCATGTACCCCAACTCGTCAGTTCGCTGCTCGCTTCCTGCCTCGCCGAGGTACCGGAAGGCGCACTGTCACTCGCGGGCCAGGGACTGCGCGATACGACGCGGATTGCCAAGTCCGACCCGATGCTGTGGTCCAATATCCTCAGCGTGAACGCATCTCCCGTCCTCTCGCACTTACGGGGCATCCACGACGCCCTCGGGTCGGTGATCGAGGCACTGGTTGAATGCGAGTCGGAGCTGTACCCGCCAGCTGCCGTCGCCACCCTCGCGGCCACCATCGAAGCGGGCAACGCCGGTGTCGCACGAATCCCGGGCAAACACGGCGGCGCGCAGCGCACCTACGAGGAGATCGTGTGTTACGTGCCGGATAAGCCCGGCGAACTTGCGCGGCTGTTCGCCGATATTGGCAGCGGCGGAATCAACATCGAAGACGTGCGCCTGGAACACGCCGCCGGCGCGAAGGTCGGCCTTGCCACCATCTCGGTTGAGCCCACCGTTGGCGAGTTCCTTGCCGCCCATTTGGAAAACCTCGATTGGAGTGTCGTGAGATGACCGGCTTAGTGATAGCGATCGACGGACCCTCAGGCGTCGGAAAGTCGACGATCGCGAAACGACTCGCGCGCAGCTACGCACTGTCCTACCTCGACACGGGGGCGATGTACCGCGCGGCAACGATCTACGCGCGCAACCAGCGCCTCGATCTGGTCGATCACGACGCGGTTGCCGCGGCGATTGAGAACATGCCGCTCGAGATTGTTATGGACCCGGCCAGGCCGCGCGTCCTGCTCGAAGGCAGCGAGCTCGGCGCGGCGCTGTATTCTGCCGACGTCTCGCGAATCGTGTCCGCGGTCGCGACGAACTTGAAGGTGCGGGCCCTAATGAAGTCCTGGCAGCGCGAATTGATCGCCGCTGAACGCGACGGCGGACGCTCGGGGGGCAAGGGGATCGTGGCCGAGGGGCGCGATATTACGACGGTCGTCGCCCCCGATGCCGATGTGCGAATCTTGCTCACCGCATCCGAAGACGCCCGCCTTACCCGGCGCGCCCGCCAGCGGCTCGGCTCCGATGATGAGTCCTCCCTTGCCGCGACGCGAGACGAAGTCATCCGCCGCGATGCCGATGATTCAACAGTCTCCAACTTCACGACCGCAGCCGACGGCGTCATCACCGTCGATTCATCCGACCTCACCCCCGACCAGACCTTCGCCGCACTCGCTGCCATCGTCGATGCGGCACGCGCCAAACGCGCCCGATCATGATCGGGGCACGCGGTCAGCAGGTCAAACCGAGCGACATCCGGCGCTGGGGCCCCACGTGGTCTCGGCGGGTCGGGTGGTTCCTTGATCACATCTACTGGAATACGACCGTCGTCGGCGCCGAGAACATTCCCCAACACACGCGCGCGATCGTGGCCGCCAATCACGTCGGCATTATGGACGGTCCGGTCGTCCACGGCGCGCTTCCGCGCGGATCCCACTTCATCGTCAAGCAAGAGTTTTTCGACTCCGCTCTCGGTTTCCTCATGACGTATTCGGGCCAGATTCCCGTCGATCGATCCTCCGGATCCGCGGCCCTACGTGTCGCCCTGGCGCTGCTCGAGGAAGATCGCCTGGTCGGCATCTTTCCCGAAGGCACCCGCGGGCGCGGCGATATCTCAGCCGTCCACGCCGGGGTCGCCTGGCTCGCCCTGCGCTCGGGCGCACCGATCATCCCGACGGCGGTCCTTGGCACCCGCGGCCCAGGTGATTCCCGCTCCCACGTGCCCCGGCCCCGAACCAAGCTCTACGTCGAGTTCGGCACCCCGATGACCGTCGACGTCGCCGATCTCAAGGGGCGCGCCGCCACCGCTGAGGCCATGAGCCAAATCGCCGACACCATGTCACGCCACATCCGGGAAGCCTCCGCACGAACCGGGATTGCCCTGCCGGACATGTAACGCCCCATCCCCCAAACGGGGGATACCTCAATCAACCGCGAGCGCACCCAGTTCGTGGATGTGAAAGCCGGCTCGAATTCCTAGCCTGTCAGGTATGACAGCAATCGAGCTGAAAAACATCAGGAAAACGTACGGCCCCAAGGTGGCCGTCGACGATATCTCACTGACCGTTAGCCCGGGCCAGATCTTCGGCATGCATTTCGGGCCTGCGCACGCCAGATTCGGGTACCGTCCGGGTCTGCGGTCTCAACCCCGCCACGCAGCATAGGCAACTTAGCCAGCTACTCGGGGTTCAACTGCAAGAAAGCGCGCTCCCGGATCGCCTCACCGTGATCGAAGCTCTGGATCTTTATGCCTCGTTCTATCCCCATCCGCGCTCGAGTGCCGAACTGCTCGACATGTTCAATCTCGCGGCGCATCGCACCACGCCCTACGCAAAGCTCTCGGGCGGCCTTGCGCAGCGATTGTCGATTACGCTCGCTCTTATCGGCAATCCCAAGGTCGCGATTCTCGACTAATTGACGACCGGGCTTGATCCCTCAGCGCGGCGAGAAACCTGGTAGCTCATTGAAGGGGTGAGGGATACCGGCGTCACCATCCTTCTCGTCACCCATTTCATGGACGAGGCACAGCGCCTATGCGATGAGATCGCCATGATCGATGACGGGCGGGTCATTGCTCAGGGCAGCCCCGCAGCTCTCGTCGACCGAGTGCGCGGCGCACAGACCCTCCATTTCCGGCTCGGCCAGGATCTCGATCCGAGCACGATCGCGGCGCTGCCCGGCGTCGAGGACGTCACTGTGGAGCATCGGATGTGGACCGTCACGGGCACCGGACATCTGCTAGCTACCACCGCCGGTGAACTAGCCAGGCACGGAATCATCGCTGAAGAACTTCGAACCAAAGAGCCCAATCTCGAGGACGCCTTCGTCGCCCTCACGACCAAGGAGGACGCATGACCGCACTACGGCAGCTCATCATGACAGAAACCAAACTATTCCTGCGCGATCCCATAGCAGTGGCCTACGGACTGCTGTTTCCGACCGTGCTGCTGCTCGGGTTGGGCTCGATTCCGATCCTGCGTCAACCGTCACCAGAATTTGCTGGCGTGCGCTTCGTTGACCACTGGGCGCCATCAGCGCTCGTGATTGGGATGATCGCGATCGGCGTTCAACACGTGCCGATCGTCGTGGCGACCTATCGAGAGCGCGGCATTCTGCGGCGGCTAGGAACGACGCCCGTTCATCCGTCGATGCTGCTCGTGGCCCAGCTCATTGTCGCCTTCGTCTTTGTTGTCCTGTCTGCGGTCATCCTTATCGTCGCGGCTTGGCTGGTTCTCGATGTGAGCCTTCCTCAGCAACCGGTAACGTTCATGCTCGCGTTCGTCCTGGGCTTCGCGGCACTTGTCGGCGTCGCCATGGTGAGCGCAGCAACCACCCCGACAGCGCAGTCAGCGAACGGCATCTCGATGGTGCTGTTCCTGGTCACCATGTTCTTTGGCGGAGTCTTTCTGCCTCGCTTCATGCTGCCGGACATCGTCATGACTATCGGAGATTTCGTGCCTCCGGGGGTCCAGAATCTCCTGGTCTCATGGGATCCTGCGGCAGCCGCTCACACCGTCGGCCTCGGGTGGCCGATGTGGGCGCAGCTTACAATGATGGCAGCCATCGCTCTGGTGGCATCCGCGGTAGCAGCGAAGCTATTTCGATGGGAGTAGGGGACTCGTGAGACCACAACCGGCACCGCCCGGCCATCCCGCACGTCTGTGGGAAGGACTTCTGCTGTGGGTAGCGTGGGTACTCCTTGCACTCGCTAGCGTCGTCTTCGCCGTACGGCTGGCTACCGGGGCGACCACCTTTGAGCCCTGGCGCGCGCTGACGGCACTAACTCTTGTTGGTGCCTCAGCCGCGCTCATCTACTGGGGGCACACCTGCCCCACCATGCGCGGCGAGCAGCCACGGCCAAACGCGGTCGGGTACTTCTTTACGTTGCTCGTCCTTGGCAGCTCTCTTGTCCTCCTTGATGACTCCTTTGTGGTCTTCTTGATTACAGGGTTTTTCCATGCCCATATCTTGGCGTCATGGCGGGCCGGCCTCTTCGGTATCTTCGTCACCTCCTTCGTCATCAACGGCATCCCGCTTCTCGGACGGCCGACCATATCGACCCAGGATGTCGCCTTCGCCGGGATGATCATCCTTGTGCAGACGGCGGCAATCGGAGCAGGCCTGGTCATCACGCTGCAGGCAGTGAAGGCCGAGGAGAAGCGAGACGAACTCGTCGCGCGGCTTCAGGCAGCTCTCGATGAGAACGCCGGCTTGCACGCGCAGCTTGTGGTGCAAGCTCGAGAAGCTGGAGTTCATGACGAGCGGGGCCGGCTGGCACGCGAAATCCACGACACCATCGCGCAAGGGCTCGCCGGTGTGATCACCCAACTTCACGCGGCCCAAGGCGCTCGGGACCCGCAAGACAGCACCGCGCGAGTCGAGAGCGCCTTGCTCCTTGCCAAGTCATCGCTGGACGAGGCACGTCGCTCTGTCAAAGCGCTGCAGCCCCGGGAACTTGGCCACGCACAACTGCCCGAGGCACTGCGCACCTTGGCCGCTACCTGGCAGGAGACCAACGGGGTGCCGGTCCACGTTGAGATCACGGGTGAGCCGGTTACGCTAAGCCCGGCGCTGGATGTGTCCCTCTTTCGAGTCAGTCAGGAAGCGCTGACGAATGTCGCAAAGCATGCCCAGGCGTCACGCGTCGCACTCACACTTTCCTACGGTGATCAGGATGTCTTGTTAGATATCCGCGATGACGGACGAGGAATGCATGGGCCGACAAACGGTTTCGGGCTGACGAGCATGCGGCAGCGGGTCCGCGGAATCGGTGGCGACCTAGCCATCGAGTCCGAGCTAGGGGAGGGCACAGCGATAAGCGCGTCCGTGCCCGTACTTACTGCGACAGCGGAGGTCGCATCATGATTCGTTTGCTGATTGTCGATGACCATCCCATTGTGCGTAGTGGCTTGCGAGGCAGTTTTTCTAACCTCGAGGACATCGTGGTCGTCGGAGAGGCGGGCAATGGGGAAGAAGGCGTGAAGCTAGCCGTCCAACTCGCCGCAGACGTCGTCTTGATGGACCTGCGGATGCCGATTCTTGATGGTGTCCAGGCGACGGCAGAGCTGCGTGTCACACTGCCAAGTGCTCGCGTCATCATTTTGACGACCTTCGATAGCGAAAATGACGTGCTTCCAGCGATTGAAGCAGGGGCGATTGGCTACCTGCTGAAGGACGCGCTCCCGGCCGAACTCGTGGCGGCCGTGCGATCAGCAGCCCGCGGGGAAGCAGTGCTCGCTCCGGCGGCGACTGCGCACCTCATCGGTCGCGTGTCGCGACCGGAATCCGGCGTCCTGACGAATCGGGAGTTAGAGGTCCTGCAGCTCGTTGCCGATGGTGCGTCGAACAAGGAAGCTGCGGCGACACTCTTCATTGGGCAAGCTAGCGTCAAGACCCACCTGCAGCACATCTTTCACAAACTCGGAGTCAATGACCGGGCCGCCGCAGTGGCCGAAGGTTACCGGCGGCGCCTGCTTTCCTAGCATCGTGAGAAGATGAAGGGGTGACCGACGAGAACACTGCCCCTGAGACGACCGAGTCTGACGAGTCGCGCGCCCGTGCCCTGCGAGCCTCACTCGACGACTACGAACTCGACGCCGATGACCTAGCACTCCTGCAAGGTGATGAGGTCGAAACGACCTCAGACGGTGGCGAGGCGGGGCTACCCGTCGTCGCAATTGTTGGACGTCCCAACGTCGGCAAGTCCACAATCGTCAACCGCATCATCGGCTATCGCGGGGCCGTCGTCCAGGACACGCCCGGAGTTACCCGAGATCGCGTCGCCTACCCGGCTGAGTGGAACGGCAGGCGTTTCACGCTTGTCGACACCGGCGGGTGGGAAGTTGATGTTGCCGGCTTGGATGCCTCTGTTGCCGCGCAGGCCGAAATCGCTGTCGAGCGCGCAGACGTCGTCATCCTTGTGGTCGATGCTACGGTCGGTGCGACTGATACGGATGAGCGCGTCGTGCAGATGCTGCGACGCAGCGGAAAGCCCGTCATCCTCGCCGCCAACAAGGTAGATTCACGCACCCAAGAAAGCGACGCCGCTATGCTGTGGTCGCTTGGACTCGGGGAGCCCTACCCGGTATCCGGCCTGCACGGCCGCGGCTCTGGCGACCTGCTCGACGCCCTGCTCGAAGTCCTGCCGGAGGTCTCCGCCGTTGCCAACCCGCTGCCGGCTGACGGCCCACGCCGCGTTGCCCTTGTCGGGCGTCCCAACGTCGGTAAATCCTCATTGTTGAACCAACTGGCGGGGGAGGGCCGCGTCGTCGTCAACGAGATCGCAGGTACGACCCGTGACCCAGTGGACGAATTGATCGAGATCCATGGCCGCGACTGGTGGTTCGTCGATACCGCCGGCATCCGCCGCCGGGTACACAAGGCCGAGGGCGCCGATTTCTACGCCGTGCTCCGCACCCAACAAGCCCTGGAAAAGGCAGAGGTCGCGGTCGTTCTCGTTGACGCCTCCGAACCCATGACCGAGCAGGATGTCCGTGTCATTCAGCTCGCGATCGACGCCGGCAGAGCCCTGGTCATCGTCTTCAACAAATGGGATGACGTCGACGAGGATCGCCGCCTCTTCCTCGCTCGTGAAATCGAACAGGAGCTTCGTCGCATCGAATGGGCGCCGATGATCCGGCTGTCGGCCAAGACGGGATGGCACACGAACCGCCTGACGCGCGCTCTCGATGTCGCACTCGACTCGTGGGACACCCGAATCCCGACAGGGCGCCTGAACGCATTCCTGGGCGAGATATCCGCCGCGAATCCACACCCGGTCCGCGGTGGTAAGCAGCCGAGAATCCTCTTCGGAACCCAGATCTCGGCGCGCCCGCCGCGCTTTGTCCTCTTTGCGACAGGTTTCATCGAACATCAGTATCGCCGGTTTATTGAACGGAAACTGCGCGAGAATTTCGAATTCGAGGGAACCCCCATCGAAATCTCCGTTTGCGTGCGGGAGCGACGTCAACGAAAATAGGAGCCTGACGCTGCCAAGGGAGGGCACCATGCCGAAACTGCTCACACGATTGCCGATTCGGCTGGTATTTCTCGCCGTCTGGCTGGTCATCCTCGCGTTTGGTGGGATGGCTCAGGGAAAACTATCGAGCGTCCAAGAAAACGACTCCGCGAGTTTCCTTTCCGCTGATGCGGAATCGACGAGAGCTGCGGCCGCCGCGCAGGAATTCCTGGAAGCGGACACAATCCCGGTGCTGGTCACCGGCGCTAGTGACCAAGAGCTGACCAAGGAAGAAATAGGCCAGTTCCAAGAATTCGCCCAAACACTCTTCGATACGGAGATCACGGACCCCACTACCGGGGATAAGGTCACGATCGGCGAACTCTCCAAAGCTGAGAAGGCCGCGGCAATCCCTTCTGAGGACCTCAAAGCGATCCTCATTCCTCTCGATGTTCCGAAAAAGGTAGCCGACGCGCGCGGTGAGGGGACGAGCGGCATCGGAACGGTTGTCGATGCCCTTCGCAGCGCCATCAAAGATGCGGACGTTCCTGCTGGAATGGAGCTGCATGTCGCGGGTCCCGGCGGCTATATTGCTGATCTCGTCGGCGCATTCGGCGGAGTCGATCTTCTTCTGCTCCTCGTCGCGCTAGGTGTCGTGGCGGTCATCCTCCTCATCGTTTACCGCTCTCCGATTCTCCCGATTGCGGTCCTCGCGACTGACCTGTTCGCCCTGTGTGGCGCGGCGCTGCTTGTCTACCAACTCGCGGCCAACGAGATCTTGACCCTGGATGGGCAGAGCCAGGGAATTATGTCGATCCTCGTCATCGGCGCAACGACCGACTACTCGCTGCTGTTGGTGGCCCGTTACCGCGAGGCGCTCAGCGAACACGAGCTGCCGCGTGACGCGATGGTGGCCGCTTTGAAGGGTGCCACGCCCGCTATTGTGGCATCCGGCGCGACGGTTATTGTCGGTCTGCTTGCGCTGCTGCTCTCGGGGTTGTCTGCCACCCGCTCTCTCGGTCCAATCGCCACGATCGGAATCGTGGCAGCACTCCTTGCGGCCCTGACGCTGTTGCCCGCACTGCTGCTGATTCTCGGCAAGCGTTCCCGCCGGTTCTTCTGGCCCTCGATTCCGCGCACGGACTCGGAGCATCGGGAGAAGCATCGGCTCTGGTCAGCGGTGGCTCGATTCGTCGCCCGCCGCGACCGCATGGTCTGGATCGGGACTGCGTTACTCCTGATCACGGCGTCGGCACTAGCACCGACGTTCAAAGCGAACGGCACCTCCGACTCGGATATCCTCATCCGTGGCAGCGACGCAGTCTCCGGAAACCAAGTTCTGGAAGATCATTTCCCCGCTGGTGCCGTCCAACCGGTTCAGGTCATTGTCACCGAAGATGAAGCCTCCAGCGTCGCCGACGCGATCGCTGATCTGGATGGGGTTGAAGACGTTAAGCCCTACGCAGATGTGCCCGAGGGAATGCCCCCGGGCGCCGGCGGCCAAGGCGAGCAAGGCCCGCCGCCCGATGCAGAAGGTGCTCCCACTGATGCTGAAGGGGCACCCGCCGATGCGGAAGGTGCACCTGCAGACGCCGAAGGAGCTCCCAGCGAGGAACAGGCACCCCCAGAACCCAAGGTTGTCGACGGCAAGGTCATGCTCGAGGTCGCGACCGAGCATCTGCCGGATGATCCCCGCTCGTGGGACGTCGTCAACACCGTTCGGTCAGTTGCTCATGAAGCCGACTCTGACGCCCTCGTGGGAGGAGCCGCGGCGGAGAAGCTCGATACGCGAGACACGGCACGTGCTGATATCTGGCGGGTCGTACCCATCACCTTGCTGGGCATTTTTATCATGCTCATCATCTTGTTGCGCTCGCTGGCAGCGCCGCTGATGTTGATCGTGGCGAACTGTCTATCATTCCTTGCCACCATGGGGCTCGCGGCGCTGGCATTCAACCACCTGCTCGATCTGCCAGGCGCCGATCCCTCGGTCCCGCTTTATGGATTCGTATTCCTCGTCGCGCTTGGAATCGACTACACGATCTTCCTGATGACGCGGGTGCGCGAAGAATCGATGCACCACCCGACGAAGGAAGCCCTACGAAAAGCCCTTGCGACAACGGGTGGCGTCATCACATCTGCCGGGCTCGTCCTCGCAGCGACATTCGCGGTGCTCTCGGTGATTCCCTTGCTCTTCATGCTGCAGCTTGCGGTCATCGTCGCGCTGGGTGTCCTCATCGATACCTTTATCGTCCGCACGCTCCTTGTCGGTGGATTTACCCACGATGTAGCGGAGTGGATCTGGTGGCCCGCGAAACGACGCCACAACTCCGATGGTGACGTTGCTGACAAGGAACGCGAGACCGCCTAGATCTCGCGCGAATCACGCCGCACGCGATTCGCATTCGGGCGCCGCGGTGCCCTATACTCAACTAGGTTAGTTCGAGGTCATCGAACTACGGGCTGTGGCGCAGCTTGGTAGCGCACTTGACTGGGGGTCAAGGGGTCGTGGGTTCAAATCCCGCCAGCCCGACAGAAAAGCCCAGGTGAGAGCATGTTTCTCACCTGGGCTTCGCCGTTTCTGTTGTCCTTTTCGGAGGGGTTTACGGAAGCATCGGGATACCGGCCAAAACGTGTTGCTTTAGACGGCGTGTCGTTGTCTAGTTGGAGCGTCCTGCCCTTCCTTTTCGTGCCAGAGGCCTTCTTCGGCGGTGGTGTGGGTGTCGTAGTGGGCGGGTCCGATTTTCTCGTTCGGCTTGTTCGATTTTTTGGGGATGATCCACCTGCGGGGTCTGTCGGCCTGGTGCCACTGGGTGTAGATCTGCGGCACGGGTTTGGGTGCGACCCAGCGGAAGTACAGAACCCAATCCACGGCAGTGAGCAGGTGGGATTCGGACAAGCCCCGGTGGTAGTAGCTGACGGCGGCGATGCGGGAATTGAGGGACTCAGCGATGT
>NZ_FNQV01000022.1 GCF_900107735.1 Bowdeniella nasicola
ACGAACCTTCTTCGCAGCCGCCGGGATCGTGGTCACCGGGGTGATGACTGATAACGGCAGCTGCTACCGGTCCGGGCTCTTCAAAGAATCGCTCGGCAAACATGTGACACATCGATTCACTCGTCCGTATCGTCCCCAAACAAACGGCAAGGTCGAACGCTTCAACCGCACACTGGCTGAGGAATGGGCATATGCCGACACCTATGGCACTGATGAAGCCAGGGCCGCAACCTACGGCGCCTAGCTTCATCACTACAATCATCACAGACCCCATACCGGGATCGGTGGTCTTACTCCATCAGAACGCGTTCACAACCTCACGGGGAACTACATCTAGCCCTTGCCCGCGATCACGCCGAGATACAGATTTTCGCCGGAGACCGTCACGGTTTCCGGGGAAATTCTCTCAGTTGATGCTTAGTCGCGACCGAGCGCCTCGTCGATGACGCGATACGCCACCGACGAGCTGTGGCCCTTGCGGCCGAGTGCTCCAAGGAGTCGGCGCTTTTGCACATCGCGCGGGGCGCTTTGCATGGATGACTGCCTCATCCGTTTGGCGACGATTTCGCGGGCCGCCTGGAGTTCATCATCCTCGTCGACCTGCTCGAGCGCCTGCATTGCTGCCGCGCCGGTGATGCCTTTCTTCACCAGCTCGGCACGCAGGGCTTTGCCCGCGAGTTGGCGCTCTGCGTGCCGTGTTCGCACGAGCATCGCAGCATAGGCCGCATCGTCGATGAGACCGACCTCTTCGAAGCGGTCCAGCACGCGGTCGGCGATATGGTCCGGGACGAGCTTTTTCGCGCACAGCTCCGCGAGTTGGGAGCGGGATGCGGAGGAACGATCGAGTCGATTCAAGATGATCGTGCGCGCGATCTGTTCGGCTTGCTCATCGCTGACCGGCTGAGGTTCCTCACCCTCCCGCTCGGGCTCCCGCTGCCAATGGGAGCGCGCCCGCCCTCGACGGACGGGCGCGCGCTCCTCGTCTGGCTCAATCCACGGGTTCGTGGTCGGCTCTGACATGACTTACAGCCCCGCGGGAACCTCGTTGGCGACGTTTTCCGCCTGCTCGGTTCCGGCAACGATGATGCCGAGGGCCGACAGGATCTTGTGCTCGATCTCGGCGGCGAGCTCGGGGTTGTCCTTCAGGAAGCGGCGAGCATTCTCCTTGCCCTGGCCGAGCTGGTCTCCCTCGTAGGTAAACCACGAGCCGGACTTTCGCACGATCCCGTTATCGACGCCGAGGTCGATGAGGCTGCCCTCGCGGGAGATGCCCTGGCCGTACAGGATGTCGAACTCTGCCTGCTTGAAGGGCGGAGCCATCTTGTTCTTCACGACCTTGACGCGGGTGCGGTTGCCGACGGGCTCGCTGCCTTCCTTCAGGGTTTCAATCCGGCGGACATCCAGGCGAACCGAGGAGTAGAACTTCAGTGCCTTACCGCCGGTGGTGGTCTCGGGTGAGCCGAAGAAGACGCCGATCTTCTCGCGCAGCTGGTTAATGAAGATCGCGGTGGTGCCGGATGCAGACAGAGCGCCGGTGATCTTACGCAGGGCCTGGCTCATGAGGCGGGCCTGCAGGCCGACGTGGCTATCGCCCATCTCGCCTTCGATTTCGGCCTTCGGCACGAGCGCGGCGACGGAGTCGACGACGATGATGTCGAGCGCTCCGGAGCGGATCAGCATGTCAGCGATCTCCAGGGCCTGCTCGCCGGTGTCCGGCTGAGAGACCAGCAGGGCGTCCGTATCGACGCCGAGCTTCTTGGCGTATTCCGGATCCAGGGCGTGCTCCGCGTCGATGAACGCCGCGACTCCGCCGGCGCGTTGGGCGCTCGCCACGGCGTGCAGCGCGACTGTCGTCTTACCGGAGGATTCCGGCCCGTAGATTTCAACGACGCGGCCGCGGGGCAGGCCGCCGATTCCGAGGGCGACATCGAGTGCGACGGAGCCGGTGGGGATGACGGCAACGGGCGGACGGTTGTCATCGCCGAGGCGCATGACGGAGCCCTTGCCGAAGTTCTTATCGATTTGCGCGAGTGCGGCTTCTAGGGCCTTGCTGCGATCAGCCTTGGGTGCGGCCATGGTGTTCCTTCCATCGAGGCGGCTCTCCGCCGACGTATCCTTCAGGTCGTTTCTGAAGGTGCCGCCCTCTCCGGGTGGCGACCTGGGACCACCGTATGCCCGACCTGTGACATTGCGGTGGGCGAAGATTCCAGTTGTGGATAACTCTTCGCCTGGTTATTCCCACAGCAAGCATAAGGCGAACACGTGTTCGAAGCGCAACCAGGATGGGCGTGTCGTGATTTTTATCCGGAGCGGCCGGCGCTCCGCTCTCGAGTGAGCGAGCGGTGATAGAAGCGGACCTCGTCGTCTGCTTCCATTTCGTCACAAAACGCGGCCCACACCTTGGCCGGATCGATGCCGTCGGCGAGGGCTGCATTCATACTTCGGCCGCCGAGCTGCACGAGGGCAAGATCGGCGGCCAACGAAGTACCGAGGGCCTCACCGTAGGTGGCGGTGAGAGCCTCGAAAAGCTCGGAGCGACGCACGTTAGGCGCGTGGCATCGCCGGAGTGAGGTTTGCCGGAATCGTGTCGGGCACGACGACGGCGGCCGCCTGCTCGGCGGCGTTGACGCGCAGCGCCACGTCCTTTAGGAAATGGGACAGGCGATAGTCGAGCGCGTCGCAGATCGAAGCGAGGAGTTCACTGGAGGCTTCCTTCTGACCGCGTTCTACCTCGGATAGGTAACCGAGGGAGACCTGCGCTGCAGAGGAGACCTCCCGCAGGGTGCGTCCCTGATCGAGACGGATCTCGCGCAGAACCGCACCGATGACCTCGCGCAGCACGATGGGCTCAGCGGCCGGGGCCGCCAACTGCCGCATAATGGCACGAGGGTTGGAGCGTTGTGCCGGTCGGGTGCCGGCGCCAGGGTGCGTCATGTTTTTCATCATCACTATCCATAACACACGGGCGGCCCGGTTTGTTCCCCGAGTGTGGATACGAGATCGAGCGCGGCTCCGGCAGCGACCGTTCGCACGCGATCGCGGTCCCCCTCAATCGCGAGTTCGCGCACCAGCAGGTGGTGATCAACGCAGGCAGCGACGTAGACGGTCCCGGCGGCCTTCCCATAGGACGGGCCGGGGCCGGCAACGCCCGTCGTCGCCAGACCGAAGTCGGCGCGCAGCAGGCGGGCGGCTCCCAGAGCTAGTTCGGCGGCGACCTTGGGGTGGACGGGCCCGTGGCGGCGCAGCAGTTCCTGATCAACGCCGAGCAGTGAGTGCTTAATGTCGGTGGCGTAACACACCACCCCCCCGCGCAAAATCGCGGAGATCCCGGGGACGGTCGCGAGCGTGGAGGTGATGAGGCCTGCAGTGAGCGACTCGGCGCAGCCCAGGGTGCGGCCTTTGAGGACCTGGGCGACGTATTCGACCTTGGCGCACAGATCGTCGGGCGCGCTGCTCATGGGGTGCGTCGAGCGATCCGCCAGGCGGAAACGCAGTATTCGAGGCCCGTAACGACGGTGACGGCGAGCGCTGCCCACATGATGACCTCGGCGACGGTGACCATCGAGTGACCAAACCCGCCGAGCCCAAGTCCCGTCCACGGCACGAGCATGAGGGTAATGAAGAGCATTTGCAGTACCGTCTTCACCTTGCCACCACGTGAGGCGGCCATGACGGAGCGGCGCACCATGAAAAAGCGTAGGACGGTGATGCCGAGTTCGCGCACGACGATGAGGGTCGTCACCCACCAGGGCACGAGCCCCGTCGCTGACAGCAGCGCGAGGGCCGCGATGACGAGCGCCTTATCGGCGATCGGGTCCGCGAGCTTACCGAAGTCCGTGATGAGGCCGCGGCTGCGCGCGAGATGGCCATCGAGCTGATCGGTAGCGGCCGCGATCATGAAGGTGATCGTCGCCCAGATTTGACTCGTCGTATCCCCGCGCAGGAACAGGTAGATGAAGACGGGCACGAGCAGGATCCGCACCACCGTGAGAACGTTGGCGATATTGAGCACGGGAACCTTGCCCGTTAGCTCCGATCGGTTAGATCCCACGCGTCCTCCTCACCGGCTGCCTCGACGACCTCGAGGTGGGCATCAGCCGGATGGATCATCGTGTCCATCTCGTCGGCGGATGCCTCTCCTTCATCGTCGTCCTGCGCCTCGGTTGGCGCAACTTCCTCCCCGCGCAGCATCGCGAGCACGGTCGGCAGTTCTTCCGGCGGGACGAGCACATCGCGCGCCTTGGACCCCTCCGAGGGCCCGACGATGTCCCGCGATTCGAGCAGGTCCATGAGCCGGCCGGCCTTGGCAAAACCAACGCGCAGTTTGCGCTGCAGCATCGAGGTGGAGCCAAAGTTCGAGGTGACGACGAGCTCCGCCGCAGCGAGCAGATCCTCGAGATCATCGCCAATATCCTCGTCGATCTTCTTCTTCGACGCCGTCTCCATCACGTCGTCGCGATAGACCGGCTTCATCTGGTTCTTGACGTGATCGACGACGTGGCGGATTTCGGATTCGGTGACCCAGGCGCCCTGCACGCGCATCGGCTTGGCCTTGCCCGACGGGTGGAAGAGGGCATCGCCTTGGCCGATGAGTTTCTCGGCGCCGGCGGCATCCAGGATGACGCGGGAGTCCGCGAGCGAGGAGGTGGCAAAGGCGAGCCGGGAGGGCACGTTGGCCTTGATGAGGCCGGTGACGACGTCGACCGAGGGCCGCTGAGTGGCGAGCACGAGGTGAATGCCGGCGGCGCGCGCCAGCTGCGTGATGCGCTGGATCGAGGCCTCAACATCGCGCGCGGCGACCATCATGAGGTCCGCGAGCTCGTCGACGATCACAAGGAGGTAGGGGTAGGGCGCGATCTTGCGTTCCGAACCCGGCAGGGGTTTGACCTGGCCCTTGCGCACCGCCGCGTTGAACTCGTCGATGTGCTTGTAGCCGAACTGCGCGAGATCGTCGTAGCGCATGTCCATCTCGCGCACGACCCATTCGAGTGCCTCGGCGGCCTTCTTCGGGTTCGTGATGATCGGTGTGATGAGGTGTGGGATGCCCTGGTAAATCGTCAGCTCGACGCGTTTGGGATCGACGAGGACCATGCGCACCTCCTCCGGGGTGGCGCGCATCATGATCGAGGTGATCATCGAGTTGACGAAGGAGGACTTACCCGAGCCGGTCGCGCCCGCCACGAGCAGGTGCGGCATCTTGGCGAGATTCGCGACGACGTAGCCGCCCTCGACGTCCTTTCCAACGCCGACGACGAGCGGATGCGTGGAACGGCGGGCGACCGAGGAGCGCAGCACGTCGCCGAGCGCGACGGTTTCGCGGTCATCGTTCGGGATTTCGATGCCGATGGCGGACTTGCCTGGGATCGGCGAGAGGATGCGGACGTCGGCGGAGGCAACGGCGTAGGCGATGTCCTTGGCCATGCGCGTGACGCGGTCGACCTTCGTGCCGGTGCCGAGCTCGACCTCGTAGCGCGTGACCGTCGGCCCGCGCGAGAAGCCCGTGACCTGGGCGTCGATGGAGAATTCCTCAAAGACGCGGGTCAGACGTTCGACGACCCGGTCGTTGACGGCGGAGCGGACCTTGTGCGGCGCCCCCTTGACGAGCATGTCGTCGGTGGGCAGTTCGTACATGACGTCGGAGCCGAGCGTCAGCTGCTCGGTGCGGTCCGGTAGCGGGTTGAGCGGCGGCGGGCTGAGCTCCGTCGTCGCGCCATCGCCGCCTGCCGCGTCACCGGCGGGTGCTCCCGTGGCGGCAGCGGCTGCTGCCCCTGAGGCACCGGCACCACCGGCCCCAGCGCCCGCGGCAAGGATGCGGGTCGCATCGTCATCGGCCTGGGCGTCAAAGACCTCGGTCTTCTTGCCGCGCGAGCGGCGCGGTTTCGCGGGCTTGGCGGCGCCGTCGAGTTCCGCGGCCTGCCTGAAGGGCTCATCGCCGTCGTAATTGTCCTCGGCCTCAACGCTCTTGCGCCGGCGGCGGGCACGCTTGGCTAACGCCTGCTGCCCGTCGGCATCATCGAAGGGCTCCTCCGCTGCGGGCTCGCCGCGGGACGACAGGTACATCGTCGTGTTGCGGAAAAAGTCCGGGATTGCCGACAGCGGCGTCGCGGTGATCGACATGATCGACACGCCAATGAGCAACAGCAGGATCGGGATCGCCGCATAGTGCGTGAAGAGGATCGAGAGCGGTTCACCAAATACCCAGCCGACGATGCCGCCGGCGGATTCGACGGCCGCGAAGTTCTCCAGCAGGTTTGGCCGCCCCTTGAAAATGTGAATGAGGCCGGCGATGCACGAGATGAGAATGGCGAGTGCGATCGCGACGCGGCCATTGGCGGCGACGTTTTCCGGGTGCGCGATCAAGCGCACCGCGATGATGACGAGCAGGATAGGCAGCAGCACGGCGAGCAAGCCGACGAGCCCGGCGGAGGCGTGATGCAGGATCGCGCCGGCCGCGCCGGATAGGTTGAACCATTCGCGGATCGCCACGACGATGGCGAGCGCAATGAGGGCGACGGCCCAGCCATCCCGCCGACGGGTGGGGGCTTCGCTCTTCGCTGCTGAGGCAGACGTGCGTTTGGACATGATATTCAGACGTTACCGTGAACTGGGCGCTGGCCGCGGGCCGCCACCCCGGGCGGCGACGTTGTTTCCGGCCTCACGTTTGTATGCGAGGCTTCCTCGCGCGCGTGCGCGTGTACCCGCGTGCGCGTACGCGTACGAGGGCGCGCGGGTGTGCGCGCGTGCGCGAGTGCATGCACGCACGAAGGGCGAGCAGTTCCCCCACCCAGGGCCCAGATAATGCGCCGCGGGGTAATTGCCCTAATGCGCCGCGAGGTAATCGTCGATCTCGCTGCGGCTCGGGCAGCGCGCTGGGCCCAGCCGCTCCACGGACATGCCCGCTGCGACGTTGCCGCGCCGGATCGCCTCGATCAAGTCCAGGCCGTCCATGAGCGAGGCTGCCACGACGCCGGTGTGCGCATCGCCGCTGCCCGTCGTGTCGACGACGGTGAACGAAAATGCGGGTACGCGCTCCGGTACCGCGCCGGCACGCACCTGCACCCAGCAGCCTTCGGAGCCGGCCCGCACGAGCGCATGGCACTCCTCGGAAACAAGCGAGCGGATCGCGGCAAACCGCTCCGAAACGCCCGTCATGTCGGCCACCAGTCCGGCCTCGCGGCGGTTGAGCGAAATGAGATCGCAGCGCGCGAGCACCGGCTTTAGGTGCTCGGGCGCAATCTCGTTGACGATCGGGCCGGTGTCGACGATGAGGCGGACGCCCTCGGGCAGGTTGGCGGCAAATCGCGAGACGACGGGCGCAGAGCTCGGGTAGGCGAGATCGTAGCCGGAGACGTAGACGACGTCGCCTTCGCGCACGTCGATCGAGTCGAATTCGTCGTGGCTCGGCTCAGCCTCCACGCCGAGCGTCGTAATAAAGGTGCGTTCCCCGTCGGGTTCGCGCAGCGTCAGGCACAGCCCGGTATC
The DNA here is from genome assembly GCF_900107735.1 of Bowdeniella nasicola. Classification (GTDB taxonomy): domain Bacteria; phylum Actinomycetota; class Actinomycetes; order Actinomycetales; family Actinomycetaceae; genus Bowdeniella; species Bowdeniella massiliensis. The sequence continues at coordinate 7,483 of NZ_FNQV01000022.1, forward strand.
GCCGACGAGGGTCTCCCCGACGTGCTCGATGCCCTCGGCTTCCAGCGCGAGCCGTACCTGCGCGGAGTTTGCGCCGGTGCCAAGCGGTGAGGCGAGCAGCGTCTCGATCCCCTGGCGGGCGACGGCGGATACGACGTTGAAACCGCCCCCGACGACGGCGCCCGCGCTCTTGGCGATCACGTCGCCGCCGCGCGTCGGGAAATGCGGCAGGTTCATCGGCAGGTCGAGAACGCAGCTGCCGGTTGAGATAAATCGAGCCATGGCCCCTACTTCATGACGACGGCGGGAATGATCATGGGCCGGCGCCGCAGCCGCTTGGAGGCGAACTGACCGACGACGCGGCGCATCGCCTGCTGCAGCGCGTGCTCCTCGCTCACGCCCTCGGCGAGCGCCTTATCGAGTGCCTCTCGCACCTTGGGTTCGATCGCGGTGAAGACCTCATCGCCCTCGGCCACGCCCTTGGCTTGGATGTGCGGGCCGGCGAGAACCTCGCGCCGCGCCGCGTCGATGACGGCGAACACGGAGATGAAGCCCTCCTCAGCGAGGATCATGCGGTCCTTGAGCTCGGCCTCGGTAATCTCGCCAATGGAGGAACCGTCGACGAAGACGAGCCCACACGGCACCGCGCCGACGAGTTTCGCGACGCCGTCCTTCACATCGACGACGCCGCCGTCTTCGGCCAGGATGACGTTCTCGCGCGGCACGCCCGTCGCGGTGGCAAGGTTGCCGTTGGCCACGAGGTGGCGGATCTCGCCGTGAATTGGCATGACGTTTTCCGGCCCGACGATGTTGTAGCAGTACAGCAGTTCGCCGGCCGAGGCGTGCCCGGAGACGTGCACGCGCGCAATCCCCTGGTGAATGACCTTCGCGCCCAGGCGCGTGAGCCCGTTGATGACGCGCGATACCGAGTTTTCGTTACCCGGGATGAGCGAGGAGGCAAACAGCACGGTATCGCCCACGCCGATCTCGATCTTGTGGTTGCGGTTCGCCATCCGCGCGAGCGCCGCCATCGGCTCGCCCTGCGAACCCGTCGCGACGAGCACCACCTTGTCATCGGGCAGGTCCGCGAGCTTGTTCAGCTCGACGAGCACGCCCTCGGGCACGGTCAGGTAGCCCATCTTTTCGGCGATTCCCATGTTGCGCACCATCGAGCGGCCGACGAAGGCGACCTTGCGGCCGTGGTTCTTCGCGGCGTTGAGCACCTGCTGAATGCGGTGGACGTGGGAGGCGAAGGAGGCGACGACGATCTTGCCGGGCGCCGCAGCAAACACCGAGTCGATTACCGGCCCGATTTCGCGTTCGTGCGTCGTAAAGCCCGGCACCTCGGCGTTGGTGGAATCGACCATGAACAGGTCGACGCCCTCGTCGCCAAAGCGTGCGAACGCGCGCAGATCGGTGATGCGTCCGTCGAGCGGCAGCTGATCCATCTTGAAGTCGCCGGTGTGCAAGACGTTGCCGGCCTTCGTGCGGATCATGACGGCAAGCGCATCGGGAATGGAGTGGTTGACGGCGACGAACTCGCATTCAAAGGGCCCGAGCTGTTCGATGTCGCCCTCGGAGACGGTGAGCGTCAGCGGCGTAATGCGGTGTTCGGCGAGCTTGGCCTCAATGAAGGCCAGCGTGAGGGAGGAACCGATGAGCGGAATGTCCGGCTTGAGCTTGAGCAGGAAGGGCACCGCGCCGATGTGGTCCTCGTGGCCGTGGGTCAGGACGATAGCGAGCACGTCATCGAGCCGGTCTTCGATGTAGGAAAAATCCGGCAGGATGAGGTCGACGCCAGGCTGATCATCCTCGGGGAACAGGACGCCGCAGTCGACGATGAGCAGGCGGCCGTTGATCTCGAAGACGGTCATATTGCGCCCGACCTCGCCAAGGCCGCCGAGCGGGACGATCCGCAGGGTCTCGTCGGCTAGTGGGGGCGGGGCAGGAAGTTCACTGAAGAGGGCAGTCACGTCGCTAATTCTACGAGGTCTGTCCAATCGGCGCGGCCAGCAGCCCGCATCCGGGCCGGCCGCTACAGGTAGTTCAGCGCTTCCATCGCGCTGCGCAGTCGCGCGACCTGGGCCGACGTCGCCGCCGTCAGCGGCAGCCGGAATGAGGCGGCGGGGAGGTGACCCTGCAGCGCGACGGCGGTCTTGGCCATGACCGCGCCGAGCCCCTCGCCCATGACGGCATCCACCAGCGGCAGCACCTCGTGGTGGATCTCGGCCGCGCGCGCCAAATCTCCCGCATCGAGCGCATCGACCATCGCGCGGTAGCGATCGGCCGCGACGTGGGCGACGACGGAGACGACGCCCACCCCACCGTGCGTAAGGAAACCGAGATTGAGCGCATCATCGCCGGAATACACGGCCGTGCCGGTCGCGCGCCCGCGCGCGATCCCGCCCACGACGTCGCCCGTCGCCTCTTTGAACGCCACAATCTGCGGATGCTCGGCGATCCGCTCGGAGCACTCGGGGCCGATCTTCACCCCGGTGCGTCCCGGAATGTCGTAGACCATGACGGGCACGCCACCCGCGTCAGCGACCGCGAGGATATGAGCCGCAATGCCCTCCTGGCTCGGCTTGTTGTAATACGGCGAGACGACGAGCAGCGAATCCGCGCCGGATTCCACGGCCTGCTCCCCGATCCGCACCGCGTGCTTCGTATCGTTGGACCCCGCACCGGCCATGATGCGTGCCCGGTCGCCGACGGCCTCTTTCACGACGCGAATGAGCTCGTTCTTTTCCGGGGTGTGCGTCGTTGGCGACTCCCCCGTCGTCCCCGACAGCAGGATGCCGTCACAGCCCTGCCCCACCAGGTGATCGGCGAGCCGTGCCGCCGCGTCAAAGTCGATTGATCCATCCTCGGCAAAGGGCGTGACCATCGCAGGAATGACCGAACCGAAGATTGCGCGGGCCTCATTGCGTTCCATGTCAGAAGGGTAGAGCCACGCATGTCGCACACAGGTGCCTGACCAAAGACTGGGACGATTGAGACATGCAGGTCATCAGCCACCGCGGCTACCACGCGCGCCACACCGAGAACACGCTGCCCGCAATCCGCGCCGCCATGGAACTCGGCGTCGCCGGCGTCGAGGTCGATATCCAGCTCGCCGGCGACGGCTCGATCGCCGTCATTCACGACGCGACGACGGCCCGGCTGTGGGCCGATCCCCGCCCGATCTCCGCCCACAGCGCGGAAAGTCTCGCGGCGCTTGGCACCGGCGAGGACCGCATCCCGACGCTCGACGAAGTCCTGCAACTCTCGGCCGATTACAACATCCCTATCATCCTGGACCAAAAAAGCCCCGAGGTCGCCCTCGCCGCCCTCGGCCTTCTCAAGATCAAAGGACTCGAAGGCCGCGTCGCGTTTTGTGGCGAGCTGCCGGGCCTCATCGAGGTCCGCCAGCATTCCGCGCGCACCGAGATCTATCTGAACGACGAGGGCCTTTTCACCCCGGACATTCGCATCCTCGCAAACCTCAAACCGAGCGCGATCAACCCGCAGTTCTTCGGGGTTAGCCTCGGCCTCGTGACCTCCGCTCACGCCTTCGGCCTCGACGTGTCCTGCTGGACGCCCAACAGCGAGCCGGAACTTCGCGCCATGGCCGCCCTCGGCGTCGACAAGGTCATGACCGACAACGTCGAGCTCGCCCTCGAGCTCGTGCAATGAGCCCCCTCGCGCAGTGGCCGGCGGCCGCCGTCCTCACCCTCATCGCGGCCCTCGCCGTGACCGCCGTGGTTGCCGCGGCGAGTATTGTCCGACTGCGCAAGGCGAGCCATACCCACCGCGCTATGAGAGCCGAAGCCGAACGACTTCGCGCCCTGGCCAAGGATCGCGCCCAGCGCATTGCGATGCTCTCCCACGAAGTGCGTACTCCCCTAGCCCTGATTCGCGGCGCCGGCGAGCTCTTGCAGGACGGCTCGGCCGGTCCATTGACCGAAGAGCAGCAGCGTTTTACCGCGACGATCATGGACAACACGACGCACGTCATCTCGCTCGCGGAAGACCTGCTAACCCACGCTCGGTTGGAAGCGACCCTATTCGACCTGAATGTCGAGCGGCTCGATCTGCGCTCGCTTGTGCGAGCCACGGTTCGCGAATTACGCGCGATCCACACCGCCAGAATCCAACTCGATAACAGAGGCCGCCCCATCCCGGTTCTTGCAGATCCGCGCCTGTTACGAGAAGCCCTGTGGAACCTCGGAAATAACGCCATCCGCCATGCCGGAGCCAGCGCGGTCATCACGTTTCGAGTAACCGAGGGCGAGGGCCAGGCGGTGCTTGCCGTCGCCGACGACGGCCACGGCATCGATCCCTCCACCCGCAGGCGCATGTTCGATCCGTTTCACACCACCAGCCGCGACGGAACCGGACTCGGCCTCACGATCACCAAAGCTATCGTGGAGCTACACGGTGGAAACGTCCTAGTCGATACCGCAGCCCGCAGCGGCACGACGATGTACTTCACGATTCCGACGGCTCGGGAGGACAGCGATGAATAACGACGGCAGTGGTCGCATCCTCATCGTCGAGGACGAGCCTCAGATGGCCGACATCATCGCATTTGTCCTCGCCAAACATGACTTTGAGCCCACCGTCGCTACCACCGGAGAAGCGGGCTGGCGGACGTTGCGATCCAAGGACTTTGATGCCGTCGTCCTCGATGTCATGCTGCCCGACCTCTCTGGCCTGGCGCTGTGTTCGCGTATCCGAACCGCCAGCGACATCCCCATCATCTTTTTGTCCGCCCTCGGCTCCGAAGACGAACGCATCGCGGGTCTGGAGGCCGGGGCCGATGACTACCTTGCAAAGCCCTTCTCACCCCGCGAGCTTGCGCTTCGCGTCAAAGCCCTGCTTGCTCGAACGCGCACGGGTGGATCGCACGTCATCACGGTAGGTTCACTGGCCATTGACACAAGCCAGCCCGTCGCGATCTATCACGGTGATCGCCTCCAACTCACGTCGACCTCTCACGCGATTCTTCGAGCACTCGCTGCCCGACCAGGTGAGGTCGTTACTGTCAAAGAACTCCTCAACGAGGTGTGGCAAACGTCCTCGGGCCTCGGTGGCAAGCAAATGGTGAAGACCGCCATCTACCGGTTGCGGCAAGAACTCGGCGAGGCAGGTGACCTCGTCGTGACCCGACGAGGCGCCGGATACAGCTTGAAGAAATAGCGAGCCTTTCTCCTTTATTTTCGCCAGGTCACGCAACCGTGACCTTTTGTAACCATTTTTTGCTCCCGCACGCGAGATAGCAGTGGCACGCTGCAAGTATCACCACTCAACGAGGAGAACACCATGAAGCTCAAAGCTCCCGCCCTCACCGCCAGCGCCTTGGCATTGACCCTCAGCCTCGCCGCATGCGGCTCATCTGACGGCGATGGCTCATCCGATGGAGACAGCGGCCAGATCACCATCGCCTGCGGCGCGATGGAGGACCTGTGCCAGAAGTGGACCGAAGCGTTCACTGAGAAGACAGGCATCAAAGCAAACTTCGTCCGCTTGTCATCTGGCGAGACGGTCGCCCGCCTCGCCTCTGCCAAGGACAGCCCCGAATTCGATGTGTGGCATGGCGGCCCCGTCGATGGTTATGGCGCCGCAGTAGAGCAGGGCCTCATCGCTGAATACGCCTCCCCCGAGGCCGAGGCGATCCCCGATAAGTACAAGGATCCGAACCACATGTGGACCGGCGTCTACGTTGGCGTCCTCGGCTTCTGCTCCAACCAGTCGGTGTTGCAGAACCTCGGAGTTGAGCAGCCCAACAGCTGGGATGATCTGCTCGACCCGAAGCTCAAGCAGCAGGTCTCCACCGCCCACCCCTCGACCTCGGGAACGGCATTCACCACGCTGTGGACCCAGGTCGTGCTCAACGGCGGCGATGAGGGCGGTCTCGACTACATGAAGAAACTGCACCCGAACGTCCTGCAGTACACCAAGTCCGGTACCGCGCCCGGTCAGGTAGCCGGACGCGGCGAAGTGGCCGTAGGCCTCGTCTTCTCCCACGACTGCGTGAAGTACAAAGAAGAGGGCATGAGTGATCTCGAGGTTTCCTTCCCCGAGGAAGGAACCGGCTACGAAGTCGGCGGTGTCGCCATGATCAAGGGCGCCAAGAACGAGGAGGCTGCAAAGAAGTACATCGACTTCGCGATCTCCACTGATGCCCAGAATATTGGGCAGACCGTCGGCTCTTACCAGGTGTTGACGCACCCCGATGCCAAGGTCGATGACCGGATGGTCAAACTCGACGACGTCAACCTCATCGACTACGACTTCGCGAAGGCCGCCGCCGAAAAGCCCGGACTGACCGCTAAGTTCGACGAAGAGATCGCTGCGGCGCCGCGCGACTAGATTTCCTGAAGGCTACTCATGAGCACAGTCGCTCACGTGCCCGGAGCCCCCGCCGCCGTACCACGCCCGGCGCGGGGCTCCGCCCGCACCCGTGTGAAACAGGATCCGGTCACGATCTCGCTGATCGTCGCCGTCGTCCTCATCTTGTTACTCCTCGTTGGAATGCCACTGGCGCAAATCCTCGCCAAGGCCTTTGGTGAGGAGGGACTGTCCGCGCTGAAACGGATTTTTACTTCCCCAGTGAATCTCCGCATCATCCGCAATACCGTCGTTCTCGGGGCGCTCGTTGGAGCGATCGGGACCGCCGTCGGTTTCCTATTCGCCTACGCGCAGGCTCGCCTGCAATTCCGTGGCAAGCGAATCCTGCATCTGATCGCGTTGCTCCCGATCGTCTCGCCTCCGTTCGCGGTCGCGACGGCCGCCATCACGCTTTTTGGTCGCAACGGAATCGTCTCTAAGCAGTTCCTTGGCATGCCGTGGAACATTTACGGTCTCGACGGTCTGACACTCGTATTGTCGTTGTCCTTCTTCCCGGTCGCGTACATGAACCTCCTTGGCATGTTGCGATCACTCGATCCAGCGATGGAAGAGGCAGCCGCGTCCTTGGGAGCGTCGAAATGGAAGATCTTCCGGACCGTAACGCTGCCGCTCCTCGTGCCCGGTTTCGCAGCGTCATTCCTCCTGCTCTTTGTGGAGGCTATTGCGGATCTCGCCAACCCACTCGTCATCGGTGGCGACTTCACTGTCCTCGCCTCACGGGCATATATCGCTATTACCGGCGAGTACAACACCGCTGCCGGGTCCGCATACTCCTTGGTCCTTCTTATCCCGGCGCTGCTCGTCTTCATCGTTCAGCGGTACTGGACCGGCCGAGCATCCACGGTCACCGTTACCGGCAAGCCAGCCGGCCAGGGAAAACTCAACACGTCCTGGAAAGCGCGCGTTCCGATCCTCACCGGCGTTGGAATCGTAACAGCCCTGGTCATCACTATTTATGCGGCCGTCTTTATCGGAGCATTCGTGAAGATCCTCGGCGTTAACAACACCTTCACGCTAGATAACTTCACCTACCTGCTTTCGGGAATCGGTAACGACGCCATCATTGACACGACAATTCTGGCCCTCATCGCAACCCCGATTGCGGGTATCCTCGGCATGCTCATTGCCTGGCTTGTGGTCCGACGACTCAAGCGCGGCCGAGACCTGCTCGACTTCTTCGGCATGTTGGGTCTCGCTGTGCCCGGAACCGTCATCGGTATCGGCTATGCGATCACCTTTAACACGCCACTGAAGATCGGAGGAGTCACCGTCCTACCTGCGGTTGCCGGCGGCGGAGCTATTCTCGGCGGTGCCATCGCTATCGTCATGGTCTTTATCGCGCGGTCGATGCCTGCTGGACAGCGTTCGGGCATCGCGGCGCTGCAGCAGATCGATCCGGCAATCGATGAGGCCGCAACGTCGCTCGGAGCCTCCGGTCTCACGACCTTCCGAACCGTGACGCTACCGCTCATCCGGCCGGCCTTCCTGACCGGTTTGTCATACGCCTTTGCTCGATCCATGACGACACTGTCACCGATCATTTTCATTACAACGCCGCACACACGGATCATGACGTCGCAGATTCTCTCCGAAGTCGACGCTGGTCGCTTTGGTAACGCTTTCGCCTTCTGCACCATTTTGATCGTCATCGTTATGACCGTCCTGGGCCTTATCAACCTGGCTGTCCGTGGCAACCCTGCGGTTAAGGCCCCCATCACCCCCGCAGGAGCATGAGATGACTGCACATACTGACACGATTGAAGAATTCGAGCAGACCGAGGAAACAGGTCGATTGAAACTCGACGTGCTGAGAAAAACTTTCGGCTCGGGAGACTCAGCTGTCCATGCGGTCGACGGTATTTCACTCGATATCAACCCGGGAGAATTCGTCACGCTGCTAGGTCCTTCCGGCTGCGGAAAGACGACGACCTTGCGGATGGTCGCGGGATTCGAGGACGCGACTAGCGGGCGTGTCGAACTCGACGGCGTCAATCTCGTCGATCAGCCGCCCAACAAGCGTCCTATGGCGATGGTGTTCCAATCCTACGCGCTCTTCCCTCACCTTTCGGTCCGGGACAATATCGCCTATGGATTAAAGCTCAAAAAGCTACCTGCCGAAGAGATCAAGGAGCAGGTCGATCTGGCCTTGACATCCATGAATCTCAACGCCCTCGCCGACCGTGCCCCTAACCAGCTATCTGGCGGGCAGCAGCAGCGCGTCGCCCTCGCCCGAGCAATGGTGATGCGACCGAAGGTTCTCCTGTTCGATGAGCCCCTGTCTAACCTCGATGCCAAGCTCCGCGTACGCATGCGCCAAGAAATCCGGCGCCTGCAGCACCGACTGGGAATCACGAGCTTGTACGTGACCCACGACCAGGCAGAAGCGATGAGTCTGTCAGACAGGATCGTCGTGATGAATGCTGGAAAAATTGAGCAGGCTGCCTCACCCGATGAGATTTACCGCCGTCCAGCATCCGAATTCGTCGCAGACTTCATCGGACGAGCAAACTTCCTGTCAGCCGAGGTGTTACACAAAGCTGGCGATAGTGCGACTGTTAAGGTCCTCGAACGTGAGTTCACCATCCCTGCCCATCCCGACGTCGAAGTTGGTCGACCTGCGCTCGTACTTGTCCGACCGGAATCAGTGCGGTTAGAGAAGGTCGCCGCCAACGGCTCGACGAACAATGTTGTAGGCGACCATGGACAGGTTCTGGCTGCGGTTTTCTACGGCGAGAACGTCGAATACGAAGTCGAAACCGAACACGGCACGATCGTCGTGATCGAATCCGATCCGGATCCCGCCCAGATTCACGAGGAAGGCAGCGAAGTCCGAGTCGACTTCAACTCTGAGCGCTCCTGGCTCTTACCTTCTCAGGGCTAACCGGCTACAAAGAGCGGCCGTCTCAGTACTACGTTCTGAGGCGGCCGCTCTCTTCTGTCCTGGCCGTTGTTCTCCACACCCCGCCTCCCGACGCTCTGCGCATCCGGGTTTTCGGGGGTCCAAGGTTTTTGGGTGTTGACGTGTTGGTTTGATCGTGGTCAGTCGCTTGCAGCACCCCGCAGCAGGCACAGATCATCCACTCGCTGATTGGCTGGAGGGAGGCGCATTATGGAACTGAAGTCGTTGTTCGAGGCGGCTGGTTTTGATGTGTCCACCAGCCATCCTGCCGCAGGTACTGCGCCTGTCGTGTCGGAAGACCTATTGAATCTCGGGATTGGGATCCTTGCCGCGGCGGTGGAGAACGGTGTTGATCTGCCTGAGGCGCTGCATAAGTTGATTGCGGCCCGCAACATCGAACGCGCATTTAATGCGGTATCGACGCTGCGCACGCAGATTATTGCTGCAGCCGACCGGGC
>NZ_FNQV01000024.1 GCF_900107735.1 Bowdeniella nasicola
CATCGAGTCGTTGAACTATCAACTACGGAAGGTGACGAAGAATCGGGGCCATTTCCCGTCAACGGACGCGGCCGTCAAACTCCTGTGGTTGGCGATCTGCAATATCGAGGACAAGCGAGCGATCGAGCGAGACAAAGAACGAGGCAAACCCCGCGAGCAACGCAAAGCACACGGCCGGCTCGTCGAGGGCCAAATCGTCACGAACTGGAAACAAGCACTCGCCCAACTCGCAGCCGCCTACCCAGACCGTATCAACCCCTACTTGTAACCAATCAACTTACACAAAAAACTTGACAGGCCCCTCACGGTTAGCCCTTGGTCCAGGATGGAACGCACGATGACGAGGTTCTTGTGGTTGCGCATACTCCGACCATGCCGAAGGTGTCAACGATGTCGCGAGACATCTGTCATGTGTCAGTGTGCTGTGGCTGTCAAGGATGTCGCGAGACAGCTGTCAAGTATCACCGGCCAGGCCCGCGCAGATTGGTGTCAACTATGTTCTGACACTGCACACCTCACCCGCCACCAGCCAAAACCCCCGTAATTTAGGGGGTTTTCGCGTATCTAGCGCAGCTTGAATGCCCCTGGGTCAAAGGCGCGGCCGGCACCCAACGCGCGCCCGTGGCTCCGACGTGTGAGGATGAAACCACCCTGTGGGCTTCCCCCGGAGCCCCTCATCCTTAAAGGAGTGACCATGTACCGCGGGCCGTCCATTGGTTTTGGTGTTTTTCTCGCCGTCGTCGGAGCAATCCTCGCGTTCGCCGTCGCTGATCGCGTCCAGGGCGTCGATCTGCAGATGATCGGATACATCTGCCTGGCCGCCGGCATCATCCTCGTGCTCATCGGAATCGCCATGGGCGCGCGTTCCAACCGCAGCGCAACCGAGCGTCACGTCACGCGCGATGCAGCGGGCGGCACGCACGAATCGATCGAGCATCGCGACGTCTAAGAAGTCGCCGCAAAAAGTGTGTGGCACGACACCGGACAGCAATTTCCCTTTGTGCGCAGTTGTTGTGTAAAGTCGTCTACGCCGCCCCGATAGCTCAGTCGGCAGAGCGTCTCCATGGTAAGGAGAAGGTCAAGGGTTCGATTCCCTTTCGGGGCTCAGGTTCTGTCCAACGCTCGGCCGTAGTAGGCTGAGGGGTTGGAAAGAACTTTCGGATGTGAAAGCATCCAGCCTGGCGGGGTAGCTCAGATGGTTAGAGCGCACGACTCATAATCGTGAGGTCGCGGGTTCGATCCCCGCCTCCGCTACTAACTTTTCAGTAAGAACCGCTTCGCGGTTACCGCCAAACGTGAGGATATATCGTGGCCAGCAAGTCCGCGGATGTGCGCCCGAAGATCACCCTTGCTTGCGAGGACTGCAAGGAGCGCAACTACATCACCAAGAAGAACCGACGGAACACTCCGGATCGGCTTCAGCTCCCCAAGTACTGCCCCCGCTGCAACAAGAAGACCAATCACCGCGAAACGCGGTAGGGCGGCGGGTCACGTCTTCTAATACGCTAGAGGGCATGACTGAGACAACCAAGAGACCCACGAGTGTCAACACTGACCTCGTGGGTCGCTTTTATGGTCCCCACACCTACGAGGTGGCCGCGGTTAAGCTGCGAGAATTCGCGAGCGCCACGGGGGCAACCAATCCCATCCACTTCGAGCGCGCAACGGCCCAAACCGAGGGTTACCGCGACGTCGTCGCGACCCCGACCTTCGCCGTCGTGCCCGCCCAGGCGGCCGAAGCCTCCTACATCGGCGACCCGGAATCGGGGATCGACTTCTCCCGCGTCGTGCACGCCGAGGAGTCCTTTTCCCACGTGCGTCCGATCGTCGCGGGCGATGTGCTCGCTACGACGGTCCAGGTCGCTGCCATCACCGACCGGGGACCACTGACCCTCGTGACCACGAGCGCCCGGATCGAAGACGCCGACGGCGACCTCGTCGCCACCGTGACCTCGACGCTCGCCGTGAGAGGAGCCTAGCCATGACATCCCAGATCACCGTCGGCGACGAACTATTCCGCCGCACCGTCTCCCTCACGCGCAAGGATCTCGTCGCCTACGCCGCAGCATCCGGCGACCATAATCCGATCCACTACAACGACGCCGCCGCCAGCGCTGCCGGCCTGCCCGGCGTGCTCGCCCACGGCATGCTCACCCTCGGCGTGGCCGCGAGCGCCGTCGAAGAATGGGCCGGTGATCCCCACCTCATCAAGGAGATCAGCACGCGCTTTTCCCGCCCGGTCGTCGTGCCGGGCGACGGCGAGGCGAGCCTGGAAATTATCGGGACCGCGGGCGAGGTCGATGCCGAGAGCGTCCGCGTCGATATCGCCGTGCTGCACGAGTCCAAGGGCGTCCTGACGCGCGCCCGCGCCATCGTCGCGCGGGCCTGAGTACAGTGGAGCTATGAGCTGCTCCATCCCCGAACCGGGCCCTGATATCACCGTTGAACCCGTCGCCTCGTGGGCGCCGCGCACGGAGCAATCCCAGCCCCCGACGTTCGCCGAGCTCACGACCGTGCGGGTCGGGGGCGAGATCGCGAACTACGTCGAGGTGGACTCGACCGAGGCGATGATCGAGGCCGTGCGGGACGCCGACGAGCAGGGGCGCGAGCTCCTCGTCCTCGGTGGCGGTTCGAACCTCGTGGCGCGCGATGAGCGCTTCGAAGGCGTCGTCGTTCGCGACACCCGGCAGCACATCGAGCTGGAATCCGAAGACGGCTGCGGGGGAGCGGCGCTGCGGGTTTCGGCGGGCCAGCCCTGGGACGCGTTCGTCGCGCACACGATCGAAAACGCCTGGATGGGCGTCGAAGCGCTCTCGGGCATTCCCGGCACCGTGGGCGCGGCGCCCGTGCAAAACGTCGGCGCCTACGGCCAGGAAGTCTCCGGAACGATCTCGGCGGTGCGCGTCTATGACCGGCTCGAGCGCGAGCGGCGCCTGCTGACCCTCGCTGAGCTCGGCTTCGGTTACCGCACCTCGCTGCTCAAGCGCTCGCTGAGCGATGCGGAAGCCGGCGGCGGGCGCACCTGGGGGCCAACGGGCCGCTACGTCGTGCTGGAGGTCTCCTTCCAGATGCGTAATGCCTCGCTGTCCGAGCCGATCCGCTACGCCGAACTCGCGCGCACCCTCGGCGTCGAGCTGAACGACCGCGCCCCGGCGATCGACGTGCGCCAAGCCGTCCTGCAGCTGCGCCGCTCCAAGGGCATGGTGCTCGATCCGGGCGATCGCGACACGTACTCGGCGGGTTCGTTCTTCACCAACCCCGTCATCGCGGCCGAGCACGCGGACCGGCTGCCCGAGGGCGCGCCGCGCTTTGCCGTGACCGACCCGACGAAGGTGCGCAGCATCGGCCAGCAGCCGCCCGTCGTCGAGGGGCTGGTCAAGACGAGCGCCGCCTGGCTCATCAACCATGCGGGCTTCGACAAGGGCTTCGGCCTGCCCGGCCCCGCAGCGCTCTCCACGAAACATGCGCTCGCGATCACTAACCGGGGCGGCGCGAGCGGCGCGGATGTGCGCGCGCTGGCGCGGCAGGTGCGCGAGGGCGTGCAGGAGGCCTTCGGTATCGAGCTCGTGCCCGAACCTATCCTGCTGTAGCGATCGCGGCTAGGCGCGCGCCGGTCAGGCGCGCAAAGTCCGCATAGGCGAGTTCGAGGTTGCGGCCGCGAGCTCCCGCGGAGACGATGAAGCTCGGCTCTGCCGCCGCGCTGGAATCGACGAGGCAGGCAAGCGCGCTGCGCGAGGCGAGCGCCGTAATCCCGCCCATGACGTACCCCGTCGCGCGCTCGGCCACGGCCCGATCGGCCAGTCGCGCCTTCTTCCCGCCGAGCTCTCGCGCGACGGCCCGAAGATCCAGGCGCGCGGCGACGGGCACGAGCGCGAAGGCCAACGCCCCGCCGGAATCGACGACGAGCGTTTTGAAGACGCGATCGGCGCCGAGGCCCGTCTTCGCGACGGCCTCCGCGCCGAAGTTCGTGGCGGCAGCATCATGCTCATAGCTGCGCACACGCACGGGAACACCCTGGCGGGCGCACAGCGCCTCAGCTCGCGTCGCGGACATCGCCCGCCTCCATGGACGCGACCGCCGCTTCGACGGCGTCGATCACGGGCGGTGCGGATAGCACCGCGAAATGCCCGGGCGTGGGGACCGCGATATTGCGGGAGCCCGGTAGGCGCGAGCCGAGGGGGATGTGCGGGTCGAAGCTCGGATGGATCGAGACGATGCGCGCATCCGAGGGATGCGGCCTCTGGGCCGCGGCAATGAGCGGCGATCCCGGCCGCAGCGAGCGCACCCCGAGTCCGGGCCAAAACAGCGCCGCATAGGCCGAGCCGTGCCACGGCGTGGCGAGCGCGACCATGCCGCGGACGCGTGCGCCCTGCGCGCCCATCATGACCTCCTTGCCAATGAGGCCGCCCTTGGAGTGGGCGAGCAGCACGACGTCGCTGAGCTCGCGCTCGGCAAGGAAGCGTTCGACGCTCGCGCGCAGCACGGCCATCGGCGCGAGCTGGCGGTACAGGCGCGGCACGCGGTGGATCGTGTGGCCGCGGCGAGCGAGCGGGCGCGTGAGCTCGCGCAGGTCGGCGGCCGTTTCGTAAATGCCGGGCAGCACCACGATGTCGAGCCGGCGCTGCGGGGGCAGCGGACCCGCTCCGGCAAGGCGCGCGGCGAGGCGGTCCAGCGGCGCGCGCAGGCGCAGCATCGCAAGCGAGCGGTAATCGGCCGACCAGTCGCGCCAGTGCGGCAGCGAGGACACCAGATCGCGGCCGATATCGCGGGTAGCGCCGCGGGCGCGGCGCGCGGCGGCGAGCAGGCGTCGAAGGATCACGGCTGATGGGCTTCGTCGGCGACGAAATCGGAAATGAGCTCGAAGACCTCACGGTCGTGGGCGTAAATCACCGAGTGCGCGGCGCCCGCCACGACGTGCGGGTTGCGTGCGCCGAGCCGCTGCAGCCATGGCGTCGGCGCGACGTAATCGAACTCGCCGCGCACGAGCAGGGTGGGCTCGGTCACGAGCTGGATGCGCTCCTCGATCGGGTAGCGCATCATCTGCGGCAGCACGTCGACGAACCAGGCGAGCCCGCACTGCAGGTAGGCGCGGATTGCGATGAGGCGCAGGCTGCGCGTTTCATGCAGCGAGGACTGCACGAAGCGCGTGAGCTGGCGCGCCACGCTGCGCTCCGCGTCGTTGACGGGTGGGCCGATGAGCACGGCGCGCTCGGCGTAACCGGGCGCGCGGGCGAGCAGCTCGGTGACGACCTGCGCGCCCATCGAGTGCCCGACGATGACGGGGCGATGCACCCCGTGCGCGGTCAGCACGTCGTGGACGATCGCGGCAAAGCCCGCGATGGACAGCACCTCGGGCGGCTGCGGCAGGTTCGCGAAGCCAGGCAGGTCGATGAGGAAGACGTCACCGAGGCGGGCCAGGTCCTCAGAGAGGTTGACGAAATAGTGCGAGGAGACGCCGATCCCGTGGATGAGTACGAAGGTGGGGCGCTCGGGGGCCTCGGCCGTGCCGGCGGGCGACAGGCCCGGGAACCGGTCACCGGGCGGCGCGCCCGGGCCGGAATAGGCCTTACGGAAGATTCGCACCCAGCAGCCGTCGACCTTCACGAGCTCGGCCGACAGGCGATCGAGCGGGTCATCCTTGCGGGTGCGGATCGGGCGCAGCTGCAGCGGGCGAACCCGGCGCCACGGGCGGAGGGGGCCGTCGGTCACTGCTCGCTCGCCTCCCACGCATCGACCTCGGCGAGCCAGGTGCGCTTGGAGGTATCGGAGGCGAGCGAGGCGCGGATCGAGGAGCGTGCAAGGTTCGCGATCTGTGCGTCGCTCAAGGCGTGATCGCGCCGCGCAATCTCGTACTGGTCGACGAGCCGGGAATGAAACAGCAGCGGGTCGTCGGCGCCAAGCGCGATCTCGGCGCCCGCATCGATCAGGGTGCGCAGCGGCACCTGCGACGGCCCGGCGTACACGCCGAGCGAAACGTTGGAGGCCGGACACACCTCGAAGGCGATCCCATCGGCGACGAGGCGCTCCAGCAGGGCCGGATCCTCCCCGGTGCGCACGCCGTGGCCGAGCCGGCGCGGCTTCAGGTGGGCGACGACCTGACGCACGTGATCGGGACCGAGCAGCTCCCCGCCGTGCGGCACGCCCGGCAGCCCGGCGTGGCGCGCGAGGCGGAAGGCGGGCGCAAAGTCCGAGGTATCGCCCGCCCGCTCGTCATTGGACAGCCCAAAGGCGACGACGCCGCCCGGCGCGTCGGAGGCGTACTGGGCGGCCAGTCGCGCCAGCGTGCGGGCATCGAGCGGGTGGCGGATGCGGGAGGCGGCGACGATGACACCGACCTCGACGCCCGTCGCGGCCGACGCGGCCTTTGCTTCGTCGACGATGATCTCCAGCGCGGGGGTGATGCCACCGACGAAGGGGGCGTAGGAGGTGGGATCGACCTGGATTTCGAGCCGACGACTGCCCTCGGCGGCGTCGTCCTCGGCGGCCTGCCGAACGATCCGGCGCATGCTCGCTTCGCTGCGCACGACGGCTCGCGCCGCGTCGTAATGCCGCTGGAAGCGGAACCAGCCGCGCTGATCGGCCGGCACCCGCAGCGCCTGATTATCGGTGAGCGATTCGGGCAGCCGCACGCCGAGATCGTGCGCAATATCGATGAGCGATTCGGGACGCAGCGAGCCCGTGAAATGCAGATGGAGGTGCGACTTCGGGAGGGTAGAAAGATCGCGCACGTCCCTATTCTGACAGATTTCGCGCATGTGGTTGGATAGCGGCATGACGCCCTCCCTCTCCGTTCCCGCAACGGGCCACCGCGCCGAGCTCGCCCCGTTGCTGGCCGCCGCGGCCGCGGCCCTGGGAACGCCCCTGACCGGCGAGCGCGTCATCGCCCGCTACCACCTGCCCTACGAGGTCGTCCTGCTCGACGCCGACGTCGCAGGCGAGCGCCAGCGTCTCATCCTCGCCGACGCCCCCACCGGCCCGCTCATCGCGCGCTACCCGCACGACCCGGCCCTACCCGAGCTCGCCGAGCTGCTCGACCGGGAGGGGGCGCGCCTCATCGCCTACCGCCCGACGCGCCGCGCGGTAATCGCGCTCGGGTCCACCGCCTACGCCAAACTCGCCGCCCCCGCGCGCATCGCGCGCCTCATCCGGGCCCACGACCTCCTGGCCGCCGCGGGCCTGCCGGTCGCGCCTCTGCTCGAGCGCCGCGAGGGCTGCGTCGTCATGGCAAAGCTCGCGGGCACACCCCTGACGACGCTGCTCGCCGCCGTCGGCGGTTCGGCCACCTACCGCCAGGTGCACACGCTGCTCGATCGCCTGCCTGACGCCGCCACGGGCCTGCCGCGCCGGCGCGCCTGGTGCGAGCGCATCGCGACGCACGCCGAGCTCGCCGCGCGCCTCGTGCCCGACGCTCGCATCGAGTCGATCGCCGACGTCGTCGCCGCCGAGGTAGCGGCCGCGGCCCCCGGCCCCCTCGTGCCCACCCACGGCGACCTCTACGAGGCAAACGTCCTGACCGACGGACGCGCCATCACCGGCCTGCTCGACGTCGACACCCTTGGACCGGGCTATCGGATCGACGACATCGCCTGCCTGCTCGGCCACCTCGCGGCCGTGCGGCGCTACCGCGACGAGCCGGCCTACCGCCGTAGCGTCGACGAGCTGTTTGCGGCGGCGAGCGCCGATCACGACGCGCAGCGCCTCGCGCGCCGCACCGCCGGCATCTTGCTCACGCTCGTCCCCGGCGCTCTGCGCGCCTCGCGCCGCGAGCGCGCCGACCAGCTCGATCTCGCCGACCACCGCATCACGACCGCCGCCACTTTCGCGCGGGGCGGCCCAGCAGGAGACCGCCATGACCGAGCCTGACGCGACGACGCCCGAGCCTGACGCCGCCACGCCCGAGCCACCTCGCCGCCCCAGCCGCCGCCCCAGCCGCCGCATGTCCCGCCGCCGCATCGTCGCCATCGCGGTGAGCATCGCGCTGCTGCTCGCGCTCGCACCCCAAGCCTGGCGCTACGGCGCCGCGGCCGGCCGCATCGACAGCGAGCGCGCCGAGCAGGCCGACGTCATCGTCGTCCTCGGCGCCGCGATCTGGGGCGCCGACACCCCCTCGCCCTACCTGCACTTCCGCCTCGATACCGCCGCCGCCCACCATCGCCCCGGCACGCCCGTGATCGTCTCCGGCGACGGCCGCGACGCAGCCTGGTCCGAAGTCGCCGTCATGCGCAGCTACCTTGAGCGCGCCGGCATCCCCGCCGCCGACATCACCGAAGACCCCGCCGGCCTCGACTCCATCAGCACCTGCCGCTTCGCGCGCGAGACCCACCCCGGCGCCCGCATCGCCCTCGTCTCCCAGCGCTACCACCTGCCCCGCGCCATCGCCCTGTGTCGCGCCCTCGGCGTCGACGCTTACGGACTCGCCGACGACGAGGGCAAACGCTTCTCCTCGACGTGGTACTCCGGCGTCGCCCGCGAATTCCTCGCGACCTACAAGGCCGCCGCCGAGACGCTCGCCGCCCGCATCTCTCGCTAACCGAGCCCCACGGTCGTTATCCACAGATCAGACAAAGTAGTTCCATCCCGACGCATCTCTCGTTACTGTGAGCGTCATGACTTTAGTGTCGCGTTCCCTGGCTCGCACCGCTGCCCTCGCGCTCGCTGCAGCCATGGCATTGTCCGCGTGCTCCACCAGCGAGCCCGCGGATCCACCAACATCGGCCTCCTCTAGCACGACGGGTGCCACGAGCCCGAGCCCATCCGAGTCCACTCCCGCCCCTGGCGAGTGGACGCTGGATGACCTCAAGGTTGGAGCGCAAGTCCCCAAGGAGGACCTCGAGCGCTTGTTCCCCAAGTGGGCCAAACCCACCCCACCCGCGACGCTGACCGAGCAGTCCGAGCAGGGCGCCAAAGACGCCGCCGTCTACTTCGACGAACTTGTGGACCTCGCGTTCTACTCGAGTAACCCGTCCTATATCAATGAAATAGATGACGGGCATTGCGAAAACTGTGAGGAGCTCAGAAACGGAATCACCGGTGATACGGCCATACGGGTCTATGCGCTTCGCCCAGAGCTTGAAGAGATCTCAGCACATCAAATGGAGGATGCAGAGCATGCCTATGAAATCCGGATTGGCCGTAAGATTCCGGTCGGCATCGATCAGGACTTTGCCACAAAGAAATTGACTGAGATTAACTTTGATTCGCGCGACGAGGTCTATTACTACTTGCTCTTCGCAGACAACCGCTGGACGACTGTTTATGCGAAGATGGATGGAAGTCTGTTCAAGTGAAGATCTTAGTTCGAGTTCTTCTGATCGGTCTGTTAATGGCGTTATCTCTTCCCGAGGTGCCGGCTTACTCGCTAGACCAAGGGTGCGGAAAGAAATCTCAGGCTTACAAGTGTTTTTTGGCTCATCACATTTGAGGGTGTAGAGGCGGGGTGATCACGGCGGCGCGTCGGTCCGCGGATGAGGGTCGAGGCCTCCCGAAGATGGAAGTTCTCACACTCATCATCCGGAAGACCTCGACGTGCCTCACGCTACCTTCACGCGCCCCAACCTGACCACGTTCACCCGCCTCGACGAGCTCGGCCTGGAGGTCGTCGGCCAACAGATCGAGCCGAAGCGGGCCGTGTTGGCCTGCCGGGTCGTTGAGCCGGACCAGTGGTGCCGGCGGTGCGGCTGCGAGGGAACGCCACGTGGCACCGTGGTGCGTCGTCTGGCGCACGAGCCGTTCGGCTGGCGACCCACCATCTTGCTC
>NZ_FNQV01000003.1 GCF_900107735.1 Bowdeniella nasicola
CCCGCCGATGCTCCGCAAGGTCATCTACACGACGAACTCCATCGAGTCGTTGAACTATCAACTACGGAAGGTGACGAAGAATCGGGGCCATTTCCCGTCAACGGACGCGGCCGTCAAACTCCTGTGGTTGGCGATCTGCAATATCGAGGACAAGCGAGCGATCGAGCGAGACAAAGAACGAGGCAAACCCCGCGAGCAACGCAAAGCACACGGCCGGCTCGTCGAGGGCCAAATCGTCACGAACTGGAAACAAGCACTCGCCCAACTCGCAGCCGCCTACCCAGACCGTATCAACCCCTACTTGTAACCAATCAACTTACACAAAAAACTTGACAGGCCCGGTCAGAGCGATCGCCTCTAAAGCAGGCGAGCATGCGCGGAGTGGGAAAACGACGCGAGCATTCACCATATGACGTGACCGGGCGATGGCACTACCTGCACGCAGGATTGTGGACTAGAACCTCGCCTCGACCTTTGCTCTCCGCCGGACAGATCCCATGCAACGACACCCAATTGTAGGCAGACGTTTAAGGGCCTCCACGGGTAAGGGACTATAGCATCAACTCTGCGATCCAGCCCAGGACCGGCCACTACGAACGCTTACAAACGATTCAGTTGGCACGCCAATCATCACGTAGCGTCCAGGCGAGGGAATTATGCCCAGTGCGGCAATGGTGCTGAGGAGACCGTTATTGCCAGGCTTTCGTTCGACAGTGGCCCCGCTGTCACAAATTCGCGAATGGGTGGGCACGGGCGGGTGTCTCCGCAAACGGAGATCGCGGGGTCCGCGTAACCTGTAGTGGATTGCTGGCCCTTCACCCGTGACAGCGGCCACGTTCATCATCCCATGGGGGTCGGCTAACCCAACCGGCCTTGATCGGATCGGTAGGAGCGAACATTGCGACAGTACAGAATCACCACTATTTGAAGTCGCAAACTACAGCATCAGTGAATTCTCCGAGATCCATTCGTTCTTTTCCTTCCTTTTGAAAGGATTCTGTTGGAACAACGGCGATCTCGATCTGAGAACTATCGTTCAATGAGGGGCGGTTTGAACACGCGGCGATGATTGTGAACCGACTATCATGCAGATTATCAGCGGTGTAACTGGGTGGTTTGGCGAAGCGTGGGGAGGCATCCTGAACTATAAGTAAGACCTCATCGGATGATATGGTGCTTCCGACTTCCCCAAGACTTTTGCCTAGGAGGGATTCGGCCGTACGGTCTGTTCCCGATTCGCTGCTGCAGCCGGTAAAGCACAATACGGCTGCAAGAGCCATGGCGACTCGTGTTGTCAAGATTTCTCCTAATTGGCCAAGATCCGTGGAAAGCTATCGCCGAAGTGTCAGTCCGGCGGAGACCCAGAACTGTCCAGCGCAGGGTCTCCGCCGGTAGGTTCATCCAATCAATTTGCAGTAGATGGACCCTGTTGGGTTGAACGCGTACAGATATCCGCTCCGCTTTGGGGGGATAGGAGCGCCATCGAGACGGCCTCGTGTTTCGATTTGGTATCTGAATCTCGTTCCGATGGGATTTGCGATCCAGGCTTCGCCTGCTCGCATGACCGGTGAGGTGCATGATTGAGAGGTCGTCACGGATGATGCTGAACTGATAGAGAGGGATGATGCAACTTACCAGCGGGTTACTCCGGTCGTGAGTTGAATTGTCCGTGTAACGGTCTTGCCGCTCTGGATCGTACAGGTTCCGCCGGTCGTTCCGACTTGGCAGCGTCCGATTTCTTTGGCGGTGTCAATGAAATTGGGGGTGCTGGTCTTGTTGACAACATGTCTTGTCAAGATGAGCCCGTTAGTTGCGGGTGAGATATCGACGGTGGCTGACGCCACCGCAGTCCCTCCGAGGGCGAAGAATGTGAGGGCAAGCAGTGTGGCTCGAAGTGATCTGAGCTTTGACATAGTTCCTCCATTTAAGTGTGGCTCGTGCCACATCCGGGTTAGTTGAAACTACACTACTGCGAGTCTGATCGTAAGTATTTCGAGTGATCCTCTACATAGATTGCTGTTCTATCCAACTTGTAAAGTGGGGAAAGCAGTATTTGATTAGTCGAAGATAGCGAGTTTTCCTGCATGGCGTTAAGGGGTTGTTGGGTGGCGGGCGGTCCTCATCAGGCCCTCTGGCTGTGCTCGGTTGCGGCTTTGAGCACCGGGAACTGCCTCGTGCGTGGATTCCGTTGTCTTTCAGCATCTAGGCCGTAAGCCGGGTGCCCTCCAGTTCCTGTTCTAACGATTGGATCCATCGCCTAGCAGCTGAATATTCTCCATTCTCTCGGCTCGTGACACCCGCGACCTGTCGGGTGCCAATGCGTGCCGGGTGACGCCCACCGGTAGACCACAGGCCATTGTGGCAGCCCTCCTTTACCAAGGATAGGACCCGGTCGCGAATCTGATGTGTGTACTCATGAGGCATAGTTGCCTCCTGCGAGGTCGTCTCAGATTCACACAATTGAAGAGAATGACACCCAGGACGGTTCAGTTCTTCCTATCTCAAGCGAACGAACTGCCGCCAACCTCACGGATGGGTACAGCTAGGTTGGCATCCAGTGGTGCCCGTCGGTCTGTGTCTCCATTGCCTTGCATTGCCAGAAAACGGGTGCCCACATCCGCGTCGGTCACGTCCAGGGTCAGCGCCGCGGACGAGCGCGAGCCGCAGGGAAGCATCAACGTAGCCATCGCCAGATCGTGGTCAGTGCGCAGGCGGCCAACAGGCAGGCAACCTCCCGCGGGGGTGAACGCCTGCGGCAATCGGCGTGGGGCGGAACCGCAGCGATGAGCGTGACTTGGATCGACGCCGGTTTTGCGCGAGCAGACCCGAGTGTGCCCCGGGCGCAGCCCATGTCTAGGGCCTTCCCCGGGGGATCGGGATGACCGCGGCCCGGTCCCGAATCTCCTGGTACTCCAACAGCCCGACCATTGAAGCTAGCTACAAGTAGATCGAGGCCGGGAACAATAGTCGGTCAGTGGGTCTGCCTTGCAGATTCACTGCGTTCAGCCCCGGGCGGACCCGGATCTGCTCGGTACGGTAGGCAATCCGAAACGCTAGGATGCCATCCACACTCAGCCCGTCCAGGCCCCGGCCACTGGCCTCCAACCATCGGCAGAATGTGGCCGTGCCGCACCCGTAGGTGCGGATCGTTCGCAGGGAGTAGTTCCGGTCAACTAGGTGCCTCGGCAGTCGTTCGGATTCTTCACCAGCCCGGGCTTGCCGCCATCCAACCGCCACGAACAGAACGAACGCCCCGAGCTGATTGCCATGAGTGTGGGCCAGGTCGAAGACCATTGCCAGGCTTAGCTATTCCTGCACGTCAGCAGACTGGTGTCATCACCAACCAGCGCTTGTCTCGGTGTGAAGGACTCCGGGGGAGTCGTGCTCAAGCCAATCGATGAAGACCTACGCCTGCTCATTGATAAGAGTGGTGCGCTCATTGGTTTGCATCTGAACTGTGACCAGCCAGAACTCTGATCGGCTACCAAACCGACCGAGTAAAGGGGAGTGGTCGCTGCAGAGCTCGGTGGTGATCCGTTGACAGCTAGTAGTTTCACGCTGCTGTTAGACGACCCGCTCGATCTCGGCACTTTGCGCGGCCCGATTCACCTGAGTCTTCTCACCGCCCGAGCCCGGGATCTCCACGAATAGAAGGACGTCTGAGGTATACCCAACCTCTCGCAAATCCAACTGATCGGGTAGTCTCCCTTATGCGCCTAGAGCAGGGCTGACTTCTCCTTCAGACTTGATCCCAGGTAAAAGAATTAGCGAGTTCTTGGAAAATCATTCGCCATCCGCGGCCTGCCGATTTTCTCTTCCAGCCAAGTCGACCGCACGTAATCAGATGGCGTCGATTCCGGGATTGGCTCCGGATGACTCTGCAGGTACGGCGTGAACAAGTTCCCTACCAGTCCCTACGTTTGATCAGCAGTTTGTTGGCGACTTCGGTGATCGGTCCCAGTTTTGCGCGACCGACTGAACCACTTCAGCTTTGAACTGCGTGCTGAGTTGTCACCGTGATGTGCCTGCCATGCTACAAGGAGCTAACCAAGAACCTTGATGTAACCAAGCCGTAACCGTTCGATGTATTGACTTCCGGTAGTGGGCGTGTAATCCTTCATACACATGAGTCAATGATGAGAAGGAAACTATGAAGCGAAATCGAATCTCTGCCGCGCTTGCGGCAGCAGCTTTGCTTGCTTCGTCAGTGCTTGTGGTAGGCCCCGCCAATGGTGCAAGTGCGACACGAACCCAAACATGCCCGACCACTGCGGTTGTGACTGCAGAGACTGCGACGCCTAACTCCGCGCTACATACCCACAAATATGTCGCGACGTCGGGCGCCACAATCACCCGCCAGGGCAGCGGAATTAGCTTCAGGTCAGGTTCCGGATACTACAAAGCAACGGTAACAATGAAGACGAACACGGTTGAATCGTTCAGCAAAGTGTCGACTTCTTGTTTTCACATCGGCTGAAGCAAGTAGCGGTAAGTACTCGGAAGAACCGGGGTGGAGTACACTCCACCCCGGTTCTGAGTATTCTCCGTTAAGAATGCGTGGATTGTAATGGCCTCCAGGCATGGGTTTTCTAGATCCGCTGTGATCGTAGGCGCATCACTAGTCGTGCTTGCTCTCGTCTTTGCAAGCGGGTGGTGGGCAGCATCAGTAACCTTCGGATCGCGTTCGGTCAAGGAAGAACCAGGCGAGACAGTCACGGCTGAAGCTCGCGAAGGAACAGTGGGTCGAGTTTTCAATTTCGGTCTAACCATCCAGATTCCGACGGCTGCCGTGACAACGAACTCGCTCACCGGCGTTGTTACCCGAGTAGGTGAGGGCGAAGCAAAGCAAGGTGGTGTCTTGTACGTTGTTGGAGATCAGCCCGTCGTAGCCGTTGTGTCTGCTGCCCCGTTTTATCGTGACCTCGCCGAAGGTGTTAAGGGCGCCGATGTCACAGCTCTGCAGGAGATGCTCAAGCAGCAAGGAACACTGAGCTCTGAACCTGACGGGACTTTCGGCCAATCGACTTCTGCGGCATTGAAGGATCTTCAGAAGAAGCTGGGTGCACCCGCCAGCGGGATCGCGCCCCTTGGATCGCTCGTGGCTTTCTCTGAGCTTCCCACGCCCATCACTTTCAAAGACGGGTTCCGTCCCGGCGTTGCCGTGAGCAGCGGAGACGAGATTGTGTCTGCAGCAGTGGGAGATCGGGAATTCTTCGTTGATGTTTCCAGTGCTCAAAGCGAGTTTGTCCCGGTAGGGGCCCGCGTGACTTTTTCTTACGGTGGGGAGACGTTCACCGGCGTGATCTCCGCGACTGAGCGAGCTAGCGAGATGGATTCGATCCGGGCGCGGCTCTCTGGCATCGATGGCGGCAGCGTGTGCGACTCTCGCTGCGATGTCCTTCCTGCTGCCCCCCAAACATCGCTGCTCGCCGAGGTGCGCCCAGAAGAGCCTGTCACTGGGATTGTGGTTCCGGCAGCAGCAGTTCAATCCACTCCGAGCGGAACGACGTTCGTCACCATCTCCGATGGCGAGCGACGAGATGTCACGGTCACAGGTTCGGGCCAGGGACTGGTCGTTGTCGACGGACTACGAGCGGGCGAGCAGGTGCAGCTTGCACAGGGCGCGACGCCTGCACCCGGAGGTACGCCAAGTCAGGATCCCAGCCAGCCGGTTGAAGGTGACACCCCTACCGATGAGACCAGCGCGGGTTAAAGGCCATGTTGGCGATTACGGACGTGGCATTTTCGTACCCGCACTCAAAGGAAGTGCTGTATAACGGTCTCTCCCACACCTTCACACCTGGTGCGGTTTCCTCGGTCACCGGTCCTTCAGGCTGTGGGAAATCGACACTGCTCTACATCCTTGGTTTGATGCTGCGGCCTAGCCAGGGGCATGTGTTCCTGAACGAAATTGCCCTTTCGGCAGCGCCTAATCTAGCGCGGGCTCGTGCACGCGCTACAAGTTTCGGATTTGTTTTCCAGGATTCAGCGCTCGACCCAACCCGCAGCATCCTTGACGCAGTCATCGAGCCCGCGCTCTACGCGGGGTGGAGTCGGGCGGATGCAGCTGTTAGAGCGCGCGAGCTTATGGATCTCACGCAAGTGAACTATCGAGCGAGCCACAAACCGGGACAAATCTCGGGAGGCCAGGCTCAGCGGGTGGCACTGGCCCGTGCGCTCGTTAATGATCCCCAGGTTGTGCTCGCCGACGAGCCAACGGGAAACCTCGACAAAGCTAATGCTGAAATTGTCCTCGATATCTTTCATCAGCAAGCGGCGCTCGGCAGGACCATCATTGTCGTCACGCACGACCCGTTCGTGGTGGCGAATTCTGATGAGATCTTGGAGCTTATATGAAGCTCAAAGAGCTAGTTCGTGAAACAGCTGTTGCGGCATGGGCTCTCAAGGTCTCCTCGGCCGCGATTGCGCTCGTCGCTGCGATCGTGTGTCTAGCTTCCCTGTTGACCGTTGGTCGTGCCGCTGCCGCTGATGCAAAGCTCGAACAACGGTTGGAAGAGGCTGGCTCACGAGCATTTTCCGTTGTCGATGTCCAGAACATGAAGTTCTTGAATTCCGACGTGGTCGCGGCGATTAACTCGTTATCGATAGTCGAACGAGCTTACGGGTTCTCTATCGCCCAAGATGCGGTCAATACCGCCATCGGACCCGGCGGGACCCAGGCTCCGGCCCGGGTTGTGGTTGGTGACCTCACCGAGATCGTTGAACTTAAGGAGGGTCGCTGGCCCCAACCTGGCGAGGCCATCGTCGATGCCATAGCCCAGCGGACTCTTGGACTCGCGGAGCCATTTGGTGCTGTCACTCTCGTAACGTCGAATGCCCAAGCGCCGGTTGTCGGACGGTATGAGGCGAAGGTTGTTCTCGACGGGGTGGAGTCAGTTCTCATCAGTGGAGACTCCGGCAAACCGAGCCAGGTCGTGCAGGCAATTGTGGCCGACTATCGAGATGTGGATCGCGCAATGCGTGCGACCAACTCAATTATCTCTGCCGGAGATCCCAATCTAGTGCGTATCCAATCGCCCATCTCGATCACTGAGCTAGCGGAATCTGTTGCCGGAGATCTTGCCGGGTATTCGACGTCCATTCTCTATGGAGTGCTCGGTGTCGGGGCGATCATCTGTGTGCTCGTAGTCTTTTCCGATGCCCTGTCGCGCCGCTCCGACCTTGGCCGTCGGATGGCTCTCGGGGCTAGTCGCGGCGTCATAATGGGCTACACCATCGGTCGAACCGTGCTACCAGCCCTCGTGGGGATTGTCCTCGGATGCGTCGCGGGATTAGCAACGACGACGTGGCTGGGACATACCGCTCCACTGAGCTTCACACTCGGCGTTGCGATCCTGACCCTTATGGTGACGACCGCCTCCGCACTACCGGGAGCCCTGTGGGCGGCTCACCAAGATCCGGTTGCCGTCCTGCGGATTCCATAGTTGCGAGGATCACATCCCGGATTAGTCCAAATTTGAATTACCCGGTTGACAAGGGAAGAAGACGGCAGTAGCTTCATTGGTGAAACGTCAACTACATCGTTTGTCTGACTGAAGGAGACAGCACATGACCACTCTGAAGGACCTCACCGGTACCTGGACCATCGACCCGAGCCACACCGAGGTCGGGTTCGTCGCTCGCCACGCCATGGTGACCAAGGTTCGCGGCAGCTTCACCGATGTCACGGGAACGGCGAACTTCGACAACGGTGTGGACAGCGGCCAGGTCGACGTCACCATCAAGGCCGAGTCGGTCGATACCCGTAGCGCTGACCGCGATGCGCACCTGCGCTCCGAGGACTTCTTTGAGGTCGAGAAGTACCCGAGCATCACCTTCAAGTCCACCGACGTCAAGGCCGTCGATGAGGACACCCTGCAGGTGACCGGCGACCTCACCATCAAGGACGTCACCATGCCCGTGACCATCGACTTCGATTTCCAGGGCGTCGTTACCGACCCGTGGGGCAACGAGCGCGCGGGCCTGGAAGGCTCCGTCGTCGTGAACCGCAAGGACTTCGGTCTGCAGTGGAACGCTGCCCTCGAGGCCGGCGGCGTTCTCGTCTCCGAAAAGGTGACCCTCCAGTTCGAGGTGTCCGCAACCAAGAACGCCTAAGCGTTCCTCCTGCCGCGACTTACGCGGCCCGATGCCCCACAGCGCTGCCCCCCTTGGCTGTGGGGCGTTGGCGTATCTAGCGGGGGTCGCGGCCCATGAGGCGGTCGAGTGCTCGGCGTTCCTTTTTCGTGGGACGCCCAGCGCCGCGGTCCCGAAAGACCGGCATCGGTGCAACGAGCGGGGTGGGGCGCGGCGGCGAATGATCGATGTAGCACGTTGCGGCGACGGGTGCGCCGACCCGCTTCTTTAGCAGCCCCGTTACTTCAAGGATCCGATCAAAGCCCTGGAAGCGGTAGCGCACCTCGTCCCCGACGCGTACGGGGGTGGCGGGCTTGGCGCGCTCGTCGTTGACGCGAACGTGCCCGGCGCGGCACGCCTGCGCCGCAGCCGAGCGCGTCTTTAGTTGCCGTACCGACCACAGCCAGACGTCGACTCGAACACTTCCCTCGGTTATCGGACTTGTCATGCCCACCATCGTGTCATGACGCGCTAGAGATCCTCGATGGTCAGCGCTTCGTAGCAGTGATAGGCAACCTTTTCGTAGGGGTGTGCCTCGATCATTGCCGCGACGGCGGCTTTGGCTCGATCACGCGGGCAGACCGCCTCGATCCGAACTTCCTCGACGACTTCGAGCGAGCCGAGCGTCCCAATCGTCGGGCTAGCCCCACTTTCGGGTCGAAACCGGCCCTGGCCGCGTGCGGAGAAACTGCACGCGCTGTAATTGCCGACGTGTCCGGCGCCCGCGCCCGCCAGAGCATCCCGGATGCGGTCCGCATGCTCCACGGGCGCGAACACCACGATGACGATCACGAGAGTTGGTCGCGGCCGCTGGGCTCATCCAGCCAGGACATGTCGGGGCCCTTGGGCACGATCTGCGTCGGGTTCACGTTGGTGTGCACGACGTAGTAGTGTTCCTTGATCTGGTCGATATTCATCGTATCCCCGAATCCGGGCGTCTGCCACAGGTCCTTGAGATAGGCGGACAGGACGGGGAAGGAGGAGATCGTCTGCCGGTTGCACTTAAAGTGGCCGAAATAGACGGGGTCGAAGCGCACGAGCGTCGGATAGAGGCGAATATCTGCCAGGGTGATCGAATCGCCAACCAGATAGCGTCGGTCCGCGAGCAGTTCCTCGAGCCAGTCGAGGGTAGCGAAGACGCGATCGTAGGCATCCTCATAAGCGCTTTGCGACGTGGCGAAGCCGGCCTGGTAGACGCCATTGTTGAGATCCGGGTAGACGCGTTCGTTGATCTTTTCGATCTCCTCGCGCAGGTCCTCCGGGTAGAGCTCGGGGGCGTCGGGCTTGGCACACTCGCCCCACTGCGTCGCCAGGTCCTTGGAGAGCTGATCGAAGTCGTTTGTCACGACGGCCGTCGTCGGAATGTCGACCATGGCCGGCACCGTGATACCGAGCGGATAGTCGGGAACCCGATTGAAGTAGGCCTCCTGCAGGCGCTCGATGCCAAGGACCGGATCCTGGCCGCCCGGATCGAGGTCGAAGGTCCAGGAGCGCTCGTCGTGGGTTGGTCCCGCGAGCCCGAGCGAGATGGCGTCCTGCAAGCCCATGAGCTCGCGGACAAGAATGGTGCGGTGTGCCCACGGGCAGGCGCGTGCGGCGGCAAGGTGATAGCGGCCGGCCTCCACCGGCCAGGTCACGTCACCCACCTTCTCGCCCGCCGGTTCGCCCGCGGGTGCATCCGCAACGATCCGATCCGTGATGTAGCGGGTGTCGCGGTCAAAGGTGCCGCTGGTGTCATCGCTCATGATGTCTCCTCACGTACTGCGGTGATCCCTACCGTAGGCCGATGGCCGCGACATCCGCGAGGTGAGCGATGCGGAGACGACGAGTCTGCCGCCCCCGCATCGCCGAGCTAGGAGGCGGCGACCGCCCCAGCCTCCTGGAACTCGCGCTTCGCGGGAGTTTCCGCGGTGCGCAGCAACCGGGTAGCGGCCGCCGTCGCAAGGGCGAGTGCGCTGAATGCGGCAAGTCCCAGCAGGCCGCGTTCGTGGAGCCACCCGAATGCGAGCGCAGTGGTAGCGGCGATGCTGAGCGCCGCGAAGCCGAGGATCCCTCCCGAGCGTCGCAGTGCGTGATCGCGCGTCACCGCGAGGACTGTTCGCTGCTCGGTGAGCGTGACCGCCAGCAGGATGAGGAGGTTCGTCCCCATTCCGATCCACACGGGATGGACTCCGAGGTGAAACGTCGCCGGCTGCCAACCACCGAGCTGGTACCAGGCGAGACCCGCGCCGAACCCGCCCGCCATTGCGGAAAGAGCTGCTCGGCGGGTGGCGAGTGGCCAGAACAGCACCCCGATGATGGGGGCGAGCGTAGCGCCATTGCGCAACGTCCACGCGAGCACGTTCCACCAGGCCGATTCGCTCGTACGCGCAAACGCAAAGGCGATCATCACGACGGTAAGCACGACGAGCGATCGCCGTGTCCACGTCACGAGCTGCTCGGGGCTCGCATCGGGGCGGATCGCGAGTCCGACGTCGCGCCCAAGGCTCGTCGCGCCGGAGAACTGGCACGGTCCACCCCAACCGAGGGCGCACGCCCAGATGCCGAGGAAGAACAAGGCCGCCAGGGGAGCGGGCACCGCGGACGCGACGTATTGGGCGACGCCAATGAGACCGTTGGAGGCGCCCGGCAGCGTCAGGGCTGCCGCGATTCCGATGAGGGTACCGATCACGATGAACGGCACCGCGAGCCACGCGGCCGCGATCAGCCCCTGCCGGCCAGCGGCGGGCGTGCGGCACGATAGCGACATCTGGAACGCCGCCTGCGCGAGCAGCACGTTGACGATGAACGTACCGAACCAGGCGACGATGAGCCCGGTTCCGGCGCTGGACAGGGAGAACAGTTCCGGCCGCTGATCGCTTGCGGCTGCGAGCGCGGGCAGCCCCGGTGTGCCAAGGACCGCGACGGCGCCCACGCCCAGCATGAAGGCGAATGCGACACAGTTCGAGGTCTGGGCGAACGCGACCGAGCGCATGCCGCCGGCCGCGAGATAGGCCAACAGCAGCAGGGCAGTAAAGATGACGGTTAGGTGCACGGGCAGGCCGGTCACGACGTGCAGCGCGGAGGCGAAGGCGATTGCCGTCGCCACGGCCCACATGGGGAACGTGAAGGCTGTAATACCGCCCGCAATGCCGCGCGCGAGTCGGCCGTAACGATCGCCGATGAGCCCGGAGACGGTGACGACGAGGCGCTGTCGCAGCGGGGCGACGAGTAGTAGCGCAATGAGCAGGATCTGCGTGATCTCAGCGACGCCGTACCATAGCGCGGAAACCCCGGTGCGGTAGCTCAACTCGAGGATCGCGATAAACGATGAGCCCGAGAACAGGCCGGTGATGCACACTGCCACGGTCCACGGTGAAAAGGATCGCCCGCCGACAAAGAAGTCCGCAGCGCCGCCAGCTCGGCCCGCGAGAGCACGCGGGCCGAGAATAAGGAAGAGGGTGTACCCGAGCGCGAGTGTCACCGTCCAGATGCCGACGCTGCTCACGCGCTTACCTCAGCGCCGTTGAGCAGCCAGGTGACCTCGGGCGTGCAGCCGGCCTGGTGGAACAGGTTGTAGGCCGGGCAGCGCTTTTCTACCTGGTCAATGAGCTCAGCAAACTCATCAGTCAGCGCGGTGGCCTCAACCCACACCGTCGCTTCGAGCGAGGTGAATGACGGGCTGACGTCAGCAAGCCCGGCAAAGCCGCGACGGTCGAGCTTGGCCGTCGCCGTGTGGCGGATGACGGCGATATCGATGCCGCGCTCGCGGGCTACGAGCTCAATGAGCACTGTCAGGCAGCCCAGGAATCCACCGACGACGTAATCCATCGGGGTGGGGGCGGAATTATCTCCGCCGAGCGCGACGGGCTCGCCCGTCGTAAAGGAAAACGAGCCGACCTCAACATCGGTGCGGAGCGCTCCGGTCCAGGTGCCGCGGGCGCGGATCGACTTGAGTTGCGGGGTGGACGCGATCGCAGGGGTATCAACAGTAGTAGCGGTAGACATGAATAGTCCTCACGGTAGGACACCAACGGCAGGCCGAAGTTGGGCAGAAATCTGCCGTGGCTACGGGATGGGGTGGGGCGTCGTACCCCGAGCAGTGCCGGGGTAACTGCGGTCTCACACCGCGGCGAGCATTCGTGTCATGGACAAAACCTCCATCGCACCTGGCGTTAGCACCGGGGCCGCATGGGCGGCGGGTTGCTGCAGCGTTATCGAGCCAGGACTCTCGGCTGCTCTGGATAGATGTCCCGCCAACCTAACGAGCGCTTGCTCCCATCACCCCCTGCCGTCCGCATGATGGACGCTAGGGTGAGCCTATGAGCTCGACGTTTGCCTGGGAAGAGCGGCTTCGCACCCACCTCGCCTCCGTTCCGAGTGCCGAGCGGCCCCTCGCTGTGACCGACGATGGCCGCAAACTGCGGACGGCCGCAGTCCTTGCCGCCCTCAGCCACGAGGAGGATCCGGTCATCATCATGGTGCGCCGCGCCGCGGCGCTACGATCCCACCCGGGCCAAGTCGCGCTTCCCGGTGGATCCATCGAAGCCGGCGAGAATGCGATTGAAGCGGCGTTGCGCGAAGCCCACGAGGAAGTGGACCTCGCCCCCGAGCGGGTGCGGGTCCTCGGGCATCTCGCGGACCACCGGACCGGTGGCTCGGATTTTGCCGTCACGCCCGTCGTTGGCACGGTGGGGGAGCCGGGCGAGCTTTATGCCAAGGACACCGGCGAGGTCGCGAGTGTCCACCAGCTTCACATCTCCCAGCTCGCCGATCCCGATCATCGTGCGACCGCGACCCTCATGCACGGCTATAAAGGTCCCGCCTTCGTCGTCGATGACCTCTTTATCTGGGGCTTTACCGCTCATCTGCTGGATGGGCTGATCGAGATCGGGGGCTGGGCGCAACCTTGGGACCACGCCAAGCAGCTCGATGTTCCAATGGACTTCTTCCGGCCCGAGGTTCGCTAGGTAGTTTCCTGGAGCTCATGTCCTTGTGAATGCACGAAACCCTGCCGGTAGGCGAGCTACTAGCAGGGCGTGTTTTTCGCATAATCATCGCGAAAAATGTGGCGGAGGATGGGGGATTCGAACCCCCGAGGGCTTGCACCCAACACGCTTTCCAAGCGTGCGCCATAGGCCACTAGGCGAATCCTCCTGGATGGACACATCGATGATGTGCAATCAGTAATATTAGCGGCTTTGTGGGCCAGCGTCGAATCTGGCGCAGCTTTGCCGACGTGACGATGACCGCAACTATCGGTTACAGTAGTCGGTGGCCCCCACGTGACGTTATCTCACCCAACTCCCCCAGGGCAGGAATGCAGCAAGGGTAAGTGAGCTCTGACGGGTGCGTGGGGGTCCTTGCTATCCCCAGGCTGCTTGACCGGGCTGACGATGTCCGTCCTTCGCCCTATGCTTCAAGGGTGAGTACCGCCCTGTATCGCCGCTATCGACCCGAGACCTTTGCTGAAGTGATCGGGCAAGAGCATGTCACCGAACCGCTGACCGCGGCATTGCGGGCTGACCGAATCTCTCACGCCTACTTGTTTTCGGGGCCGCGCGGCTGCGGTAAAACAACGTCGGCGCGAATCTTTGCGCGCTGCCTGAACTGCGCCGAAGGCCCGACGGACACTCCATGCGGGACATGCCCGTCGTGTGTGGATCTCGCCCGCGGCGGCAGCGGTTCGCTAGACGTCGTTGAGATTGACGCGGCCTCCCACAATGGCGTCGATGATGCCCGCGACCTGCGCGAGCGCGCCGCCTTTGCTCCCGCGCGGGATCGGTTCAAAATCTTCATCCTCGATGAGGCCCACATGGTCACGCCGCAGGGGTTTAACGCTCTGCTGAAGATCGTTGAAGAGCCGCCCGCGCATGTGAAGTTCATCTTCGCGACGACCGAGCCGGAAAAGGTCATCGGCACGATTCGCTCGCGCACGCATCACTACCCCTTCCGCCTGGTTCCGCCCGAGCAACTCTCCGCCTACCTCAACCACCTGTGCGAGGCCGAGAGCATCCAGATCGACAAGGGCGTAGTGCCGCTCGTCGTGCGTGCCGGCGGGGGATCGGTGCGTGATTCGCTTTCCGTGCTCGACCAACTCATGGCCGGCGCCATCGACGGCGAGATTGGCTACGAGCGCGCAGCCCAGCTGTTGGGCTACACCTCGGCGGGGCTGCTTGATGATGCCGTCGGCGCAATGTCGGGCATCGATGGCGCGGCACTGTTCCGCGTCGTTGACCACGTCGTCGAATCCGGTCACGATCCCAAGCGTTTTACCGAGGACCTGCTGCAGCGACTCCGCGACCTCGTCGTCCTCGCGATCGCGGGCGATGCGGGACGTGACGCCATCCACGGCGTTCCCGATGATCAGCTCGAACGCATGGCTCACCAGGCGAGCCAACTCGGGGCCCGCCGCGCATCGGTCTCGGCGGATGCGGTGCACGACGCGCTGATCGATATGTCCGGCGCGACATCGCCCAGGCTGCAGCTCGAGCTGTTGTGTGCCCGGCTCATCCTCGCCCAGACGCAGCCCGAGGCTCCCGCAGCTGGGGCCGTACCGGCGCAGGGGAGCGTTCCTGCCGAGCGGATGCCCCGCCCCGCGGACCGGCCCCTGCCGCAGATGCCAAAATTCGGTAGGGCGAGCGGACAGGAGCAGCAGCCTAACGCCCCGCAACGGCCAGAGCCCGCACCCGCTGCGAGCAAGCCCGAGCCGGCGCGCGAGGAGCGAGCGCAGCAGGTGCCCGAGCCCGAGCGCAAGGAGCAGCCAGAGCCCGCGCCGGAGGCACAACGCGAGCCGATGCAGGCACCAGCACCCGAAGCGCAACGCGAACCAAAGCAGGCGCCCGCACCCGCCGAAGCGGAGCGGGGCGCATCGGCCGAGGACGCCGACATGTTGCGCCGGCGCTGGGACGAAGTGCTGGAGGTGCTCAAAGGCATCAGCCGTGTGACGTGGACCCTCGTGCAGGATCACGCTGTCGTCGGTGCCGTCTCGGGCGATAGCGTCCCCGTGCTCTTCCAGATTGACCCGCTGCGGCAACGGTTTGAGAACGGTCCCCATGCCGAGCACCTTGCCGAAGCGATCTTCCAGGCCGTCGGCCTCCGCGTGACCGTGCACGGCGAGCAGGTCGGCGCGAATGATGCCGCACCGGTTACGCCCGCGAAGAAGGAGCCGCAACCGGCACCGGAGCCCTCGCCCTCACCGCAGCCCGCACCGCAGCGGCCCGAGCCCGTCCGGCAGGAGCCCCAGCGGCCTGAGCCCGTCCGGCAGGAGCCCCAGCGGCCTGAGCCCGCGCCCGAGCAGCAGGAGGAACCGGCTACAGGGTACTGGCCGGCGCCGCGCAAGCCTGGTGTGCCAATGCCAGCTGATGCGCCGGCCCCCGCTAAATCCGAAAAACCCGCCCCCGGGGTTCCGATGCCGGGAGTGCCCTTTCCGTCCGATCACGTCGATGAGCGAGGCCGCGAAACGAACACCGCCCAGCCGGAGCTCAAGCGGCCCGATGTCGCCTCCCCGCTGACCGGCTCGGCGACGCCGCAGGCCGAGGCTCATACCGATGGCCCGGAGCCGAGTGAGCCTCCCGACGATGAGGACGAATACGGCGGCGCCAGCGACGATGATCAGGTGGTCGACGATGCCGAGTCCGAACTCAGCGGCGTCCAGCTCTTGAAAGCCGAACTCGGCGGCGTTGTGCTCGAGGAGATTGACGAGACGTAATGGCGATCTATGACGGCGCCCTGCAAGACCTCATCGACGAACTCGGCCAGCTGCCTGGCATCGGCCCGAAGTCCGCTCAGCGCATCGCGTTCTATCTCCTGGCGGCCGACAAGGACCGCGTTGATGCCCTCGCCTCCGCGATCCAGATCGTGAAGGACAAAGTCCACTTCTGCGAAGTCTGCGGCAACGTCGCGGAAGCCGAACTGTGCCGAATCTGCGCCGATCCACGCCGCAGCGATGACATTATCTGCGTCGTCGAAGAACCCAAGGACGTCGCCGCGATCGAGCGCACGCGGGAATTTCGCGGCCGCTACCACGTGCTGGGCGGCGCGATCGATCCCATCAACGGTGTCGGCCCCGGCGACCTACGCATCCAGGACCTTATGACGAGACTCACAACGAGTGACGTCAGCGAGGTCATCATCGCGACCGACCCCAACATCGAGGGCGAGGCCACTGCGGCCTACCTCGCGCGGATGCTGCGCGGCCTCGAGGTGCCAGTCTCCCGCCTTGCCTCGGGCCTGCCCGTGGGGGGCGATCTGGAATACGCCGACGAGGTCACCCTCGGCCGCGCCTTCGAGGGACGCCGACGGCTGTAACTGCCCACATGGTGGTATTCCTGGAAAGTCCTGGCCGCCCGGTGCCTAGCATCGAGCAACACGAGACCCCAGGAAGGTTGCCATGGCGTTAATCGTCCAGAAATTCGGCGGATCCTCGGTCGCTGATGCCGCCGGCTTGGCCCGCGTTGCCGATCGCGTCGCCGCCACAAAGCGGGCTGGCAACGATGTCGTCGTCGTGGTCTCCGCGATGGGCGACTCCACCGACGAGCTCCTCGACCTCGCCGCTGCCATTACGAGCGAGCCACCCGCGCGTGAGATGGACATCCTGCTCACCGCCGGCGAACGCATCTCGATGTCGCTGCTCGCGATGGCGATCAACGCTCGCGGCGTGCCTGCCCGCTCCTACACCGGCCAGCAGGCCGGCGTCCTGACCGATACCGCCTACGGCCGCGCCCAAATCAAGCAGATGGCGCCCGAACGCATCGTGCGCAGCCTCGCCGAGGGCCAGGTCGCCATCGTCGCAGGATTCCAGGGGGTCAACGACGATAACGACGTCACGACCCTGGGCCGCGGCGGCTCCGATACCACCGCTGTAGCGCTGGCGGCAGCCCTGAAGGCCGACGTCTGCGAAATCTACACCGACGTCGACGGCATCTTCACCGCCGACCCCCGCGTCGTGCCCACGGCTCGTCGCATTCCCGTCATCACGACGGAAGAAACCCTCGAACTGGCCGCGCATGGCGCCAAGATCCTGCACCTGCGCGCCGTCGAATTCGCTCGCCGCTACAACGTTCCGCTGCACGTGCGTTCCTCGTTTTCCGACCTGGAAGGCACCTGGGTGCGCAATCCCACCAAGGAGGACCCGATGGAAGATCCGATCATCGCGGGCGTCGCCCATGACGCCTCCCAGGGCAAGATCACCGTTCTCGGCTGCCCCGACCGCCCCGGCGTCGCGGCCCGCATCTTCCACGTGTGTGCCGCCGCCGACGCCAACGTCGACACGATCGTGCAGAACGTCTCCTCGGATTCGGCGCGCACCGATATCTCCTTCACGCTGCCCATGGACCAGGCCAAGTCCACCCTCGCCGCGCTGGAGGCCGCCGAAGACGATCTCGGCTTCACGGGCCTGACCTACACCGAGTCGATCGGCATCCTCTCGCTCGTGGGTGCCGGCATGCGAACCCACACCGGTATCTCGGCCACGCTGTTTGGCGCCCTGTTCGAGGCTGGCGTCAACATCCACATGATCTCCACCTCGGAGATCCGAATCTCCGTCGTGGTCGCCGCCGAGGATCTCCCCGCGGCGCTCAAGGCCGTCCACGCGGCCTTCGACCTCGATGCATCCACCACCGAAGCCGTCGTATATGGAGGAACCGGACGATGAACCTCACCCTTGCCCTAGTCGGCGCGACCGGCCAGGTCGGCGAAGTCATGCGCGATCTGCTTGCCGAGCGCGACTTTCCCGCCACCGCCATTCGCTTCTTCGCCTCCGCCCGCTCGGCGGGTAAGACGCTGAACCACCGCGGATCGGACATCACCGTCGAAGACCTCGCCACGGCCGACCTTTCCGGCATCGACATCGCCCTGTTCTCCGCGGGCGGCGCCACCTCCACCACCTACGCGCCGAAGTTCGCGGCCGCTGGCGCGATCGTCGTCGACAACTCCTCGGCCTGGCGCAAGGACCCCGACGTCCCCCTCGTCGTCGCCGAGGTCAACCCCGCCCACCTTGCCAACCGCCCCAAGGGCATCATCGCGAACCCCAACTGCACGACGATGGCGGCCATGCCCGTACTCAAGGTGCTGCATGACGAAGCCGGCCTGACGCGCCTCATCGTCTCCTCCTACCAGGCCGTCTCCGGATCGGGCCTGGCGGGCGTTGAGGAACTCACCGGCCAGCTGCGCGCAGTTCTCGCGGCCGAGCCCGCCGCGCTCGTCACCGACGGCGCCGCGATCGACCTGCCCGAGCCGCGCGTCTATGTCGCACCCATCGGATGCAACGTCGTGCCGCTTGCTGGCGCGCTTGTCGACGACGGATCGAATGAGACCGACGAGGAGCAAAAGCTCCGCAACGAATCCCGCCGGATCCTGAACATCCCCGAGCTCGCGGTCGCCGGCACGTGCGTGCGAGTGCCGGTCTACACCGGCCACACGCTCACGATCAATGCCGAGTTCGCCGAGCCCATCACGCCGCAGCGCGCAGCCGAATTGCTGGCCGACGCTCCTGGCGTCAGGGTCGTGGACGTTCCCACCCCGCTCGCGGCCGCCGGCACCGACCCCTCGCTCGTCGGGCGGATCCGCCAGGATCAGTCCGTGCCGGACGGGCGCGGCCTTGCCTTCGTGGTGTCAGGAGACAACCTGCGAAAGGGCGCGGCTCTCAACACGATCCAGCTGGCTGAACTCCTTGCCGAGGAGCTGCGCTAGGCCTAGCGCCGCCGCGTCGTGCGGAGAACAAGCCAGATCGCCGCGATCACCGCGAGGAGGATTACGGCCACGAGGGCGATGAAATTCGCAAAGTGCCCCGGAAGCGTCGGCTTCCGGGGCACTCCTCGTTTTCTAGGCGGTGGCGCCGGGGCGCCCGATCGCCTTCCAGGCAAGGGGGAGGATCGCGGCGGCAATCGCCCACTTGATTGCGCCGCCGATCAGGAACGGGGTCACGCCCCACTCCATGAGGAGACCAAAGGTCACGGGCGTGCCCGCTGCCGATAAGACCGCACCCATGTAGGGCACCCCGAACAGGAACGGGATGATCGAGGCGAGTCCGAAGCCTGCGATCGCGAGCAACGGCTTGCGGTCCCACGTGCGCTCGGAGAGGTATCCGATGAGCGCGGCGGCGGGAATGAAGCCCAGGATGAAGCCAAAGCTCGGCGCAAGGACCATCGCGGGACCGGCAGCGCCGCCGGCGAAGACGGGCAGCCCGGCGAGTCCAGCGGCGGCATACCCTGCCATCGCGCCTGCGCCGCGCTTCATCCCCAGCGTCGCGCCGACGAGCAGCACAGCGAGAGTCTGGCCCGTGATCGGCACCGGCCACATGGGCACCTCGACGCGCGCGAGCAGGGCGGTCAGCGTGATCCCGGCGACGATGAGACCGGTCGTGCGGGCAATCCGACCGGCGCGGCTATCAGCGTGCGGGATTGCCACGTCGGCGAGGACTGGAGAATACGTAGTCGTTGACATACTCGTCAGATTAGCGGCCGGCCGGTGAAAGCCCGTTGGCGGTCCATGCCAAAAAACTGCCGCCATTTTCGCGCGTTGCCCACGCGACGGAACGCGCGCTGGTCACAATGTGGTTACAGCTTGGCCGCAAGGTCGTAGCCGAGGGGTGAGTTGAGTTACTCTACCGTCAATCACTAATTGTGTCCGCGCACACGTGTGCGAGCTCCGGACCACAACGAGAAAGGGAGGCCGAACGTGACCTTACGTCGCCACTCCGCCCTCGCCGGTATCGCGGCAGCATCCCTCTTGCTGGCTGCCTGCGGCGGGAACTCCTCTAACGGATCAACCGCTACCCCAACGGGCGGCGGCAACGAAACGAGTGATGGTGGTGCCTCAACCGGCGTCGTCACCGTTAACTCCACCGAGCCGCAGAACCCGCTTATCCCGACCAACACGAACGAAGTTGGCGGCGGTAAGATCATCGACCTCGTCTTCGAGGGCCTCGTCTACTACGACGCCAAGGGCGCTGCGCAAAATGCCGTGGCCGAGGACATCGCCACCGAGGACTCCAAGGTCTTTACCATCAAGCTCAAGGACGGCCTGAAGTTCACCAACGGTGACCCGGTCGACGCCGAGTCCTTCGTCAAAGCTTGGAACTACGGCGCTAAGGCCGAAAACGCCCAGCTCTCCTCCTACTTCTTCGAGCCCATTGAGGGCTTCGCCGAGGACAACAACGAGGACCTCACGGGCCTCGAGGTCGTCGACGCTACGACGTTCAAGGTCACGCTGAAGCAGCCCGAGGCTGACTTCCCGCTGCGCCTGGGCTACTCCGCCTTCTACCCGCTGCCCAAGGCCGCGTTTGACGATATGGAAGCCTTCGGCGAAAACCCGATCGGCAACGGCCCCTACAAGTTCGCCAAGGAAGGCGCTTGGGAGCACAACGTCCAGGTTGAGCTCGTCCCGAACGAGGAATACGACGGCGGCCGCAAGGCCAAGAACGGCGGCGTCACGCTGAAGTTCTACGAAACCCAGGACGCGGCCTACAACGACCTGCTCGCTGACAACCTCGACGTCATCGACGCGATTCCGGAATCGGCTCTCGCCAACTTCGAGTCCGAGCTCGGCGACCGCGCGGTGAACCAGCCCGCCGCGATCTTCCAGTCCTTCACGATCGCCCCCAAGACGGAGCACTTCGAAGGTGAGGAAGGCGAGCTGCGCCGCCAGGCGCTCTCGCACGCGATCAACCGCGAGGAGATCACCGAGAAGATCTTCACCGGCACCCGCACCCCGGCCAAGGACTTCACCTCGCCCGTCATCGACGGCTGGTCCGAGTCCGTGCCCGGCTCTGAGGTCCTCGCCTTCGATGCCGACAAGGCCAAGGAACTGTGGGCCAAGGCCGACGAGATCGCCAAGTGGGATGGCGAATTCACCCTCGCCTACAACGCTGATGGTGGTCACCAGGCCTGGGTCGACGCAGTCGCCAACTCCATCAAGAACACCCTCGGTATCGACGCCGTTGGTAAGCCCTACCCGAAGTTCGCCGAGCTGCGCTCCGACGTCACCGATCGCAAGATTAAGGGCGCCTTCCGCACCGGCTGGCAGGCCGACTACCCCGGCCTGTTCAACTTCCTCGGCCCGCTGTACGGCACCGGTGCCGGCTCCAATGACTCGGACTACAGCTCCGAAGAGTTCGACAACCTGCTGAAGGAAGGCTCGGCCGCCAGCGACGTGGCCGACGCCAACACCTCCTTCCAGAAGGCACAGGAAGTCCTGTTCAAGGATCTCCCGTCCATCCCGCTGTGGTACTCCAACGTCACGGGTGGCTGGGCCACGACCGTGGACAACGTTGAGTTCGGCTGGAACTCTGTGCCGTTGATGTACAACGTCACCAAGAAGTAATCCGTCCAACTTGCGGTGGGAGCGAGGCCAGCCGGCCTCGCTCCCACCCACACGTGTAAGGAGATCGCATGCTCTACTACGTGGGACGTCGACTGCTACAGCTCATCCCCGTCTTCCTTGGGGCCACCCTGCTGATCTACGCGATGGTTTTCGCAATGCCGGGCGACCCGATCCAAGCCCTCGGCGGCGATCGCGGCCTATCGGAATCGGTAGCAGCCCAACTTCGCGCCAAATATCACCTCGACCAGCCGTTCTTTTTGCAGTACCTCAACTACTTAAAGAACATCTTCTTCCTAGACTTTGGCACGACTTTTTCTGGCCGCCCCGTCGGCGAAGTGATTGCCCAGGCCTACCCGGTCACCATCAAACTCGCGCTCATGGCGCTCGTCATCGAAACGGTCTTCGGTGTCGGCTTTGGCCTCATTGCCGGCCTTCGCAAGGGCGGCATCTTCGATGCGACCGTCCTCATGGTTTCGCTGTTCGTCATTGCGGTTCCGACGTTCGTCATCGGTTTCGTCCTGCAGTTTTTCATCGGCGTCAAACTAGGGTGGCTCAAGCCAACCGTCGGCGGTGACCATTCGTTTATGACGCTGCTGATGCCAGCCATCGTGCTCGGCGCCGTGTCGTTTGCCTACGTGCTGCGCCTGACCCGCACCTCCGTCGCGGAAGTGGCCTCGGCCGATCACGTGCGGACGGCCACCGCTAAGGGGCTATCCCGCAAGCGCGTCATGACCGTGCACGTCCTTCGCAACTCCCTCATTCCCGTCGTGACCTTCCTTGGTGCGGACCTGGGTGCACTCATGGGGGGTGCCATCGTGACCGAGGGTATCTTCAATATCCCGGGCGTCGGAGGCACATTGTTCCGAGCAATCCAACAGTCCGAGGCCCCCACCGTCGTGTCGCTGACGACCGTCTTGGTGCTGGTTTATATCGTGGCCAACCTGTTGGTGGACTTGCTCTACGCACTTCTCGATCCGAGGATTCGCTATGCCTGACGAACGAAACATTGATCCGCTGGGTGCCGACGCCATGGGGCAGCGCCCCCAGGACGTCGACGGTCCCGGCCTTGCCGACTCGCAGGCCGAACATGAGGCAGCCGAGGACTTTTTCCCCGAGACGACGCGTCCCGTAGTCCTGGCAGATGCGCCCGTTCAGGAGCGCTTCGTCGCGGAAGAGGACGAAACCGGCCTCGGGGCCGTCGACGCCGTGCAGACGGACGGCGCGCCCTCCTCACTGTGGCGCGAAGCGTGGGATTCGCTCAAGCGACGCCCACTGTTCTGGGTCTCCGCGGTTCTCATCTTCCTCATGATCGCGATCGCCGCTGTTCCGCAGCTCTTTTCCTCAACCGACCCGACGTTCTGCGAGCTCGGAAACTCGCTGGAGCGAGCCCGGCCGGGCCATCCCTTCGGCTTTGACCGCCAGGGCTGCGACATCTACGCGCGGGCAATCTACGGCGCTCGGGCATCGGTGACGGTGGGCGTCCTCGCCACACTCGCCGTGACGATCCTCGGCTCGATAATCGGCGCACTGGCCGGCTTCTACGGCGGTTGGGTCGATACGATCCTGGCGCGCGTGACCGACGTGTTCTTCGCGATCCCGATCGTGCTGGCCGCGATCGTCGTCATGCAGCTGTTTAAGCAGCAGCGCAACGTGTGGACGGTGATCGCCGTTCTCGCAATGTTTGGTTGGCCGCAGATCGCGCGCATCACGCGCGGCGCAGTCATGAGCGTGAAGAACGAAGAGTTCGTCACGGCCTCGACAGCGCTCGGCTCATCGAAGCTCGCGACCTTGGCGCGCCACATCATGCCCAATGCTGCGGCTCCGATTATCGTCACCGCGACCGTTTCCCTGGGTATCTTCATCGTGCTCGAGGCAACGCTGTCCTTCCTAGGGATTGGGCTACCGCCCAGGGTCGTCAGCTGGGGCGCCGACATTTCCAAGGCGCAAGCCTCGCTGCGTACGATGCCGCAGATCCTGTTCTATCCGGCGGGCTTCCTCGCAGCGACTGTCCTTAGCTTCATCATGATGGGCGATGCCGTGCGCGATGCCCTGGATCCGAAGGCGCGGAAACGATGACCACTACTCAGCACACCCCGAAGCGTTCCAGCAGTGAGCCGCTGCTTGAGATGGAAGACCTCAACGTCGCGTTCCGTTCCTCCACGGGCATGGTTCCGGCCGTGCGCGGCGCAAACCTGACGATCTATCCCGGCCAACATGTCGCGATCGTCGGCGAATCCGGCTCGGGTAAATCTACCCTCGCCCACGCCATCATCGACCTGTTGCCAGGAACCGGAAAGGTCACTGGAGGCAAGATTCTGTTCGAGGGCAAGGACATCGTCACGATGAGCCCGAAGCAGATCGTTGGCCTGCGCGGCTCCAATATCGGCCTCGTGCCGCAGGACCCGATGTCCAACCTCAACCCGGTGTGGAAGATCGGATTCCAGGTCAAAGAGGCCCTGCGCGCCAATGGCGTAAAGAAGAAGGACCTCGATGCTCGCGTCATTGAAACCCTCGAACACGCGGGTCTCGATGATGCCGAACGGCGCGCGCGGCAGTACCCGCACGAGTTTTCGGGCGGCATGCGCCA
Source organism: Bowdeniella nasicola (assembly GCF_900107735.1). GTDB lineage: Bacteria > Actinomycetota > Actinomycetes > Actinomycetales > Actinomycetaceae > Bowdeniella > Bowdeniella massiliensis. The sequence goes on from NZ_FNQV01000003.1 coordinate 24,023, forward strand.
GCGCGCGCTCATCGCGATCGGCCTGGCCAACCGGCCCAAGCTTCTCATCGCCGATGAGCCTACGAGCGCCCTCGATGTGACGGTCCAGCGCCGAATCCTTGACCACCTCGAGCGGCTCACCGCCGAGATGGGCACGGCGGTGCTCTTCATTACGCATGACCTAGGGCTCGCCGCGGAACGCGCCGAACACCTCGTCGTCATGCATCGCGGTCGCGTCGTGGAATCCGGGCCGGCCCTCGAGATCCTGCGATCGCCCCAGCACCCGTACACGAAGCGACTCGTCGCCGCGGCGCCCTCGCTGGCCTCCAAGCGCATCGAGTCCGCCAAGGCGCGCGCTGCGATCCACGAGAAGCAAGACCTTGATGCGGAGGACCTGGACTCCAGCCTGCTGGAAGTCAAGAACCTCACGAAGGTCTTCCAGATTCGCGGCAAGCTGCCCGGACAGGGAACGGACTTCACCGCGGTGGACGACGTCTCCTTCCGGATTCGGCGCGGCACGACGATGGCGCTCGTGGGGGAGTCGGGCTCCGGTAAATCCACCGTCGCTAACATCGTGCTCAACCTGCTCGAACCCACCGAAGGCGAAGTGAACTTCGATGGCACCGTCGTCGGGAAACTGAACCGCTCCCAGCTGTTTAAGTTCCGGCGCCGCGTCCAGCCGATCTTCCAAAACCCGTATGGTTCGCTCGACCCGATGTATTCGATTTACCGCATCATCGAAGAGCCGCTGCGGGTGCACAACGTTGGCAAGAAGTCGGACCGCGCCAAGCGCGTCGCCGACCTGCTTGAGATGGTTGCGCTACCGAAATCAGCGATGCGACGCTACCCGAACGAGCTCTCCGGCGGCCAGCGCCAGCGTGTCGCGATCGCGCGCGCCTTGGCACTGAACCCCGAACTCGTCGTGTGCGACGAGGCCGTCAGCGCCCTCGACGTGCTCGTCCAAGACCAGATCCTGCGGCTGCTGAACGACCTGCAGGCCGAACTCGACCTGTCCTACCTGTTCATCACCCACGACCTCGCCGTCGTGCGCCAGCTCGCCGACGACGTCGCGGTGATGCAGCAGGGCAAGATCGTCGAATACGCCACAACCGACGAGGTCTTCAACAACCCCCAGCAGAACTACACCCGCGAGCTGCTGGCAGCCATCCCAGGCGCCAGCCTCAATATCGGCGCCGCCTAGCAGCGCCCACGCGCCCGCCGCCCCAGCAACCCTGCAGCCGGGGCGGCGTTTGCGCACCCAGGCAGCCGGAAAGCGCTCTCCATGCCTTCGATCTCCGCGACCGCGCGCACGGGCCTCCTCGCCCTCAGCGCCCTCGCCCTCGCCGCCACCGGCATCCTCCCACCCGCAGCCGCCGGACCGGATGACGGCCGCCCCATCGCCACCGCGAGCCACCTCGACTCCCCGCAGGTCGCCTACGCCGACGGCCAGCTCACCCTGACGAGCAAGGGGAATATTGTCGGCCGATCGGGCTATATCCACCCGCTCGATTCCCACATCGTCTACTCCGGAACCGGCTACGCCTTCGCCTTCCTCAACGCCGCCGACCAGACGTGGTACATGGCGCCCCAGGTACCCGTCGGCAACCACGAACCCATTTGGATCGGATTCGGCGGCGACACCAGCATTCCCGCCGACAAATTCCGCGACGGCATGGTCTACCTCGACCTCATTGGCGTGCGCGGGCCGGGCCGCGTGGAGGCGCTTGGCTTCTACCGCGACGGCGACACCTGGCACACTTCGCAGATGCTGTCCTCGAAGGATCCGGCCTTTCGAAACCTCGCCGTCTACCCCGGCGATCACACCCACAACGCCACCCTGTTCTCCCGTCCGGGCCGCTATGAGCTGACCTGCCAGGCCTCCGCGCGCCTGGCCGACGGCACCATTGTGCGCTCCCGCCCGACGGTCCAAACGTGGCAGGTCGGTGGCGCAAAGCCCGCAGCCACCGCCACCCCGAGCCTCACCGGGGCCTTCGACGTCGCGCCCGCCGGGCAGCCAGCCACGCCGTACACGTTCAAGGCGGCGCCTACCCCCGGCGAGCTAACCGGCCGCGAGGATGGCCGCCTCACCACCTTCAGTTTCGATTCGTACGACCCGAAGGTACGTGGCATCCTGAACCTGAGCCTCAACGGCTTCCATTTCACCGACATCCCCGTGCGCGATGGCAAGGCGAGCGCCAGCTACTACGCGGGCGGCGCCGACTCGACCCAGCAGGCCACCTTCGTGCCGGAAGTGGGCTCTGCCGCGCCACGCTGGCGCAGCGAACCGCTCGCCTTTAGTGCCGCCGCACGCACCGTCTCGGCGAGCTCGCAGGCAGCCGAAGCGCCACCCGTCGCCGAGCAGCCCGCGCCGAGCCCGCGCTTGGACTTCCCGCCGCACGCGCCGACGGATCGCTCCTACACCATCACCGTGACCCTGCTCGGTGGCGATCGCTACCGCACGGACCTGACGTTAGCGGACACGGCAATCCGCGGCAAGATGACCGGCGGGATCTTCGAGCCCAGCGCCGACCGCAACGCCGAGTCCTACCGCGAGCCCCACCGCAGCGCCCGAGCTGCGTCGGTGGTCGCGTGGCGCTCAGCCGCGGCCACGTGGACCTGACCGCGACCCTGAAGGACGGCTCGCTCAGCGCGAGCCTGCGCGATGACACCGCACAGGTGGAGCCCGGTTCCGTGCAGCGCGATATTGCCGACGTCGCGCTCGTCGTGACGGACGCCGCCCGCTACACCCGCCCGCGTGAGCTCGCCGGCGCCGACTACAACTACCTCGGCCCGCTCGGCAGCGTCGTCTACCACCTGCCGGCGATCCAGCAGAAGGGCATCATCTGGCCGGGATGGAACACGCAGGGCGTGGACTATTCGAAGCTGGCCGGCGGCGTGCGCCTAAACCTTGCCAACGTGAAAGGGCCGGGCAATCTGCGCATCGCGACGCCCGGCGCGCCGGGTGAGCGCCGAGCCCCGTCTTCGATTCCGCCGCAGACCCGCACAGCATCGCCATCGATCACGCGACGCACGTGCACGCCTCCCGGGTCTTCACCAAGCCCGGTGTCTACAGTGCCGAGCTGTCCTTCCAGGCAACGGCCGTCGACGGTAGCGCCCTAGCTAGTCCGCCCCGCCAGCTGACATTCATCGTCGGCAATGGGACGACGTGCGAGGACGCCGCGCCCGCGCAGCTCCCGATCACCGGGGCGAGCGCGTCGCTCGGGCTCGGCGCGCTGCTGCTAGCGGCCGGTGCAGGTATCCTCGCGCTGCGCCGACGCACCTACGCCGGCTAGGGGCGGGGGACCAAAGTCGCAGAATTTCGCGGCAACTGGGCTATGGTGAGAATGCCGTCTTGGTACTCCCGTCTCACTCTTTATGGATATCCGCACGCATTTTTCTGCCCTCTTGCCCCAGCGCGAGGATTATTCCCTCGCCGCGCGGTTTTGGCGCACCGACATTCTCGCCGGTATCACCGTCGGGATCGTCGCGCTGCCGCTCGCGCTCGCCTTCTCGCTGTCCTCTGGTCTGAGCGCCTCCGCCGGCTTGGTCACCGCGATCGTTGCGGGGATCGTCGCCGCGATCTTCGGCGGCTCTCACCTGCAGATCTCGGGACCGACAGGTGCCATGGTCGTCGTCCTCGCGCCCGTCGTAGCGACGCATGGTGCCGGCGTCGTACCGCTGCTGTCGGTGATGGCCGGGATCGCGGTCCTCGCGGCCGGGGTGCTTGGGCTGGGCCGCTCGGTTTCGTTCATTCCGTGGCCTGTTGTTGAGGGTTTCACGCTCGGCATCGCGACGATCATCTTCTTTCAGCAGGTGCCGGGCGCCCTGGGGCAAAGTGCCCCACCGGGAGTCAACGCGGTCCTGGCCGCGTGGCACGCGGCGCTCGATGCGACGTGGTCCATCGCCGCGCTGACGCTGCTCTTGGCGGGAATCGTTGCGGCCACGACGATCGTGGCGCCGCGGATCCATCCGCTGTTGCCCGGCTCGCTCATTGGCGTCATCGTGGCCACGCTCGTGGCGGAACTCGGCGGCCTTGCGGTCCCGCGGATCGGAGAAATCCCGGCGTCGCTGCCTGCGCCCGAACTGCCAGCAATGTCGCTTTCGCTCATCCAGTCGTTGGCTGGTCCGGCGCTTGCGGTCGCACTGCTTGCCGCAATCGAATCGCTGCTGTCCGCCCGCGTCGCGGCCGGGATGATCGCTGGCGGCACCTACCAGCCGGATCGCGAGCTTTTCGGCCAAGGCCTGGCCTCTATTGCGTCGGGGCTGTTCGGTGGGATGCCCGCAACGGGCGCGATTGCCCGCACCGCCGTCAACATCCGATCCGGAGGCCGCTCGCGACTCGCATCGCTCGTGCACGCGCTCGTCTTGGTCGGTGTCGTCCTGCTCGCCTCAGGGTTGGTGTCTCGGATTCCGCTGTCCGCGCTTGCGGGCGTCCTTATGGTGACGGCGACCCGGATGACGAGTCGGCACACCGTGTTCTCGGTGCTGCGCTCTACCCGCTCCGACGCGGTGGTATTCCTCGTGACCGCGGGAATTACGATTGGCCTGGATCTCATTCAGGCGATCGCGGTCGGGATCGGGATCGCTGGGGTCTTCATCCTGCGCAAACTCTCGGAACGCTCGGGTATCACTCGTGAGGAGGTCCCAGGGGCGACGGAGCAGGATGCGACCATCGCGATTTTGCGGCTCGATGGCGCGATGTTCTTTGGCGTGACCGACCGCATCGAAACGGAAGCTGCGCGGTTGCGTGGCGTCAGCGTCGTCATTCTACGGCTATCTCGGGTCGGTATCTTGGACGCGACCGGTGCTCGGTCACTGACGGATATCGTGACGTCGCTACGGGAGCGTGGGATGCTGGTCCTGATTAAGGGGTTGAACCCGGCACATCGAGGCTTGACCGAACGGCTCGGAGTTGCGGGCGCCCTGGGGGATGCTGAGCATTCCTTTGATTCGCTGGAATCGGCGCTTGCTTACGCTCGGCGCTACATCGCGGAGCAAGCTGATGGCGCGCCCCGCTAACGCGTCAGCCGGCAGCGGTGCAGATGCGTACCCCGGTAGCGAGAGTGGAAAATTGCGTGCCGCGTGGACCAGATGAATCGCGGGCTGCACCACGCCTGGGACGGCTTATTCAACACCCATCCGTCCCCGATCGTGACGCACGCATGAACGGCGAGCCCATCGGGCTGCCGCCATACCAAGACCGTGCCAGCATGATCATCAGCTGATCGCCCCCGGATCGGTTGCGAGTGAGCCGCTAGCCACCGTTCAAATGGAGGCTGCTCCATCCATTCCTGGTCAGCTCCGCTGATGCCGGCAGCCGCCATGACCGTGCCGAAACAATTCGGCCCGGAGCGAGGCGCGAATGTCCCCGCAAGTTCTCGCGTGCGGGGCAGAACTGGTTGGGCCCGCCGCCACGTCGCGGGATCGACTTCGGCGTGCTGACTCGGTGTGACGCCGCGGGTGACGTAGCGAAGAACGGGGCCATCTCCTGCATCGCGCAGCGATTGCGGCCACCAGATCGTGCGAAAGCCGCGCGCTTTTGTGTGGGCCAGCGCTCGGCGCATTGATAGTGGAAGTGCGGTGAATTGAGCTTCGAAAAGTACCGTCCAGCCGGAACTGTAAGCCTCAAAGGTGTCGATGACCTCCATGGGAAGATCAAGTCCCTGGGGAACTGCTCTCGTACCTCCTGCGGTAGTTCGGCGACGAAGAACGGTTGAACTTCGGGAGCAAACCACGTGCGCCACTGCTGCAGTAGGTCTTGCCGCACCGCGATGTTGAGGACATCAATTGCGGCGGCCGTCGTCACATTCCTTCTCAGAAACAAAAGTGTGGTGGCACCGAATCAACGATGCCACCACACCTTTTGTCGGGGTGGCGGGATTTGAACCCACGACCTCTTCGTCCCGAACGAAGCGCGCTACCAAGCTGCGCCACACCCCGTGACCTGAACACTATATCGGGCTTTAGACGCGAAACAAAAACTGGCAAGCGTCCGCTTCGCCACACTTCTGGTCGGCTCGCCGTTAGCGAGCGGTGAGCGTCAGCAGGGAGGCCTCGGGGCGGCGGAAGAGTCGAATCGGAGCGTAGGGCGAGGTTCCTAGCCCGGCGCTGATGTGGACCCACATTCGGCTGGCAGGTAGCGCCTCGGGGGAGCGCCGCAGTGGCGGCCAGGGGACCGCTGGCGTGCTCGCAGGGTCCGGGTGGCCCAGGGGCCAGCCCTGCAGGCCGCTGGCACGCCAGGAAGGCAGATCGCAGTTGGTGACGAGCGCGCCATAGCCCGGGAGGTTGACCTGGCCCCCGTGGGTATGACCGGCGAGCACCAGATCGACGCCGAGGGCATCGAAGTCGTTCAGTGCACGCGAGTAGGGGGCGTGGGTGAGGCCGAGCCGAAGATCGGCATGGCTCGGCAGCTCGGTCACCGGGAGCTCGTCGTAGTGAATGTGTGGATCATCGACCCCGACCATGGCGATGCGGGAACCCTTGATCGTGAGGCTCGCGGTGGCGTTACGCAGATCGTGCCAGCCGGCGGCGCGCATGCTCGCGGCCAGCGTCTCGGCGGGAAGCAATTGGCGGTCCTCGTCGGAGGTTGCCGAGCGGCGCGCCTCGGGCAACAGGTAGCGCAGCGGGTTCTTCCACGTCGGGCCGTAGTAGTCATTCGAGCCAAAAACGAAGGCACCGGGCAGGTCGAAGAACGGCTCGAGCGTCTCCATCACGAGCGCGAAGGATTGGCGCGAGGCCATGTTGTCGCCGGTGTTGATGACGAGGTCTGGCTCGAGGGCGCGCAGGTTCTGGATCCAGCGCGACTTCAGCTTCATGCTCGGCAGGAGGTGGAAGTCCGAGAGGTGCAGGATGGACAGATCCTTGGACCCAGCGGGCAGGATCGGCAGCGTGTGCTCGCGGCGGATGAAGCCCGCGCGAGCCTCGACGATGGCGCCGAGACTCACGGCAGCTCCGAGGGCCGTGACCGCCCCGAGGCCGCGCAGCGCCCAGGTGGTCGCCGAGGTCCCGTGTGAAGAACTCATCGGCGGCTAGTTACCGGGGCCGGATGACGGATAGATCGTGATCGTTGCGCCGCGGGGAGCGCGGCTGGGTGACTGGCCCATGATGACGCCGGCCTGCCACTCGGAGGAGCGAGCCTCACCGACCGCGACGTTGAAGCCCGCGCGGCGCAGCACCGCGGTGGCATCGGCCTGGGAGTAGCCCACGACGCCGGGCACGGCAGCGTCCTCAGTGCGATCGCTGCTGCGCTCCTCGCGCCGGTTCTCGCGCTCGTTCGTCTGCGACCGGTCACCGCTGGGGCGCTCGTCGGGATTCTGCGGGCCCTGCACGAGGCTCTGATCCGGGGCGGGGAACTGCGCGGCGGGGACGCCGTCGAGGGCCACCTGCATGAAGTTCTTCCACGTCGGCGCCGGGATCTTGCCACCGAAGACCATGCCCGTCCACTCGCCGTTGATGCGCTGGTAGCTCATCGACTTATCGCCATCGGCGTAGCCCATCCACACCGAAGCGGCCAGCTGCGGCGTGAAACCGACGAACCAGGCGTGCTTGTTGTCGTTAGCGGTACCCGTCTTGCCGGCGGCCGGGCGGCCGGGCAGGATTGCGCGGTTAGCGGTGCCGGTGGGGGAGATGACCTGCTGCATCGCGTAGACGGCCGTGTTGATGACGTTCGGCTCCACCGTCTGTTCGCAGCTGATCTGCGGGACCTCGATGGCATCGCCATTGGGCTTGGTGACCTCGGTGAGGAAGACCGGGGTGCAGCGCTTGCCGCCGGCGGCCATCGTCGCGCCGACATTCGCCATGGACAGCGGGGTCAGCTCGTTTGCGCCGAGCGTCATCGCGGGCAAGGCGTTCAGCGGCTTGCCGTTACCGAGAGTCAGGGCGCCGAGGTCATTGGCCGTCTTGCGGATATTGCATAGGTTCAGCTTCGTCGTCATATCCATGTAGGGACGGTTGACCGAGTGCTTGGTCGCATCGAGCACCGACATCGAGTAGCCGCCCGGGCCGAGCTCCATGTTCCTAACCCTGTAGGGCGTATTGGCGAGGTTCTCACACGACTGGAAGTCGCGCTTGATCATGTACTCGCCGCGGTTGGTCAGCACGCGATCGGACAGGTGGCGCCCGGAGCGCAACCATTCGACGAGGGTGAAGACCTTGCCCGTCGAACCGGTGTGGAAGCCGGAGCCGCCCGCGAGGTCCCGGCCAACCGATAGGTTGATCTTGCGGGCGTGCGGGTTGGCCTCCGTCGGATCGCCGTAGGGCGAGTTCTGGGCCATGGCAAGGACCTTGCCGGTGCCGGGCTCGACCGCGTTGACGGCGATCGAAATGCCGGAGGGATCATCGACGGGAACCGAGCCGACGGCGGCGTCGTAGGCCGCCTTCTGCTTGGCCGGATCGAGCGTCGTCTTGATCGTCAGGCCGCCGCGGTACAGCAGCCGGCGGCGCTCATCGGCATCCTTGCCGAAGTGCTCATCAGTCAGGATCTGCTGGATGACGGACTCGCAGAAGTAGGCGGCGGTGCCGGCCGTTGCGCAGCCCTGGCGCATGTCCTGGACGTTCAGCAGCTCTTCCACGGGCTGGGCCGCGGCTTCCTTGCGCTCCTCGGCGGTGATGTGGCCATCGCGCTCCATCGCGGCAAGGACGAGGGCACGGCGGTTAGCGGCCGACTCCGGGTGCTTGATCGGATCGTGGCGCGCCGGGGACTGCGTGATGCCCGCGAGCAGGGCCGCCTCGGAGATCGTGAGATCGGCGGCGTGCTTGGAGAAGTAGTGCAGGGAGGCGGCTTCCACGCCGTAGACCGAGGGGCCAAACGGTGCGATGTTGAGGTAGCCGTTGAGGATTTCTTGCTTGGTCGCGTGCTTTTCCAGGGTGATCGCGAGCTTGGCTTCGCGCAGCTTACGGCTGTATTCCTGCTTCTTCGCGTCGTGCACGGCGCCATCATCGCCCGAGACGCGGGCCCGCTCGATCAGCGCGTTCTTCACGTACTGCTGGGTCAGCGTCGAGGCGCCCTCGACGTCGTCGTGCAGCGCGTTGTTCACGAGCGCGCGGGCGATACCCTCCGGGTCAACGCCCTTGTGGTCAAAAAAGCGCCGGTCCTCAATGGAGACGACGGCGTGCTGAATGTTCTCGCTGATCTTCTCAATCGGCACGACGATGCGGTTATCGGCGTAGAACGTCGCGATGCGAGAGCCGTCGGCCGCGAGCATGACCGAGCGCTGGGAGGGCGCATCGATCTGGATCTCGTCCGGAAGATCATCAAACAGGGAGGTGCCTGCGGACGTCGTCGATGACGCCGCGAGGACGACCGGCATCGTCAGACCAGCCATCGCGACCCCGCCCGCTCCCACGGCCAGGACAAAGGCCAACAGGAGCGCCAGGATCTGCGCCGGTCGCTTCGCCCGAGATTGCTGGGCGGTATGAGGTGTCAGCGGCATGTGTTCAACCTTAGTTCGGTTGTTGGCTACGGTCACCTGTGCGATTCGTCAAATGCGTCTCCCTTCTCGTGTTAATGGTGAATTTCACACGTCGGCAAATTCGGGGTACCTTTGAGACTGTCAGTCCGATTATCGGGAGGGACCATGTCAGTCGACGAAGACCAAACGTGGGCCGCCTACGCGGCATGCGCCAAGGATGAGCCGGATACGCTTTTTGTGCGCGGCGCTGCGCAACGCGAAGTGCGGGTCATGTGCTTTTCGTGTCCGGTCAGAATGGAGTGTCTGATCGATGCCTTAGAGTCCAACGTGACCTACGGGGTCTGGGGTGGGCTCACGGAACGAGAGCGACGAGCTCTCATGCGGCAATATCCGGACGTCACCGACTGGCGGCAATGGCTGCAAACCGACGACGATGACGTCGTCGCGGAGCTGAAATCCCCGGTAGCGCCGCGCATCATTACGCGGCTGCGCCGCCGGCAGGCCGCAAAACGCGCCACGGTGAGCTAACGCTTTTTCTTCGTCGTGGGCCCGGCCGAATGGTTAAGCTGGGCCCATGACTACATGGGAGTATGCAACGATCCCGTTGCTCATTCACAACACCAAGGCCATCCTCGATCAGTGGGGCGCTGACGGCTGGGAGCTCGTCCAGGTCGTGCCCGGCCCCGATGGTTCAACCAACCTCGTCGCCTACCTCAAGCGGCCCAAGGACGACGCGTGAGCGGGGTCAAGCCCTCCGAGCGGCTCGCTGAGCTCGGCCTGAGTCTTCCCAAAGTGGCGGCGCCCGTTGCCGCCTACGTCCCGGCAGTACGGCACAGGGACCTCATCTTCACCTCGGGCCAGTTGCCCGTGGTCTCGGGCGATCTAACCGTGGCCGGCGTCGTTGGCAGCGACGTCAGCGTCGAGGATGCGACCGAGGCGGCGAAGACGTGTGCGCTCAATGCGCTGGCAGCCGCCGCCGAGCTTGCCGGTGGGATCGACAATATTGCGCGGATCGTCAAGGTCGTTGGTTACGTTGCCTCGGAGCCCGGTTTCACCGGCCAGCCCGCGGTGATCAACGGTGCCTCCAACGTCATCGGCGAGATCTTCGGGGAGGCCGGCGCGCACGCCCGCGCCGCCGTCGGGGTGGCAGCCCTGCCGCTCGGCGCGCCCGTCGAGGTGGAGCTCACCGTCTCCGTGGCGCACTAGCAGCTCGCACAACGAAGTGGCCCCGGCTCCAGGAGGAATCCTGGCGGGGGCCGCTTGGCGTATGCGTCTTAGCGTGCGCGGCGGCGCAGCCGCTCGATGTCGAGCAGGTGGACGCCGCGGTTTTCTAGGGCGAGCCAGCCGCGGGAGCCGAACTCGGCAAGCGATTTGTTGACCGTCTCGCGGGAGGCGCCCACGAGCTGAGCGAGCTCTTCCTGGGTGAGATCGTGCGGCACGTGCACGGTGCCGTCGACGCCCGCGTGTCCGAAGCGATCAGCCAGATCCAGCAGGGCCTTGGCCACGCGGCCGGGGACGTCGGAGAAGACGAGATCGGCGAGCGCGTTATTGGTGCGGCGCAGGCGCTGGGCCAGGGCCTTGAGCATGTGCTTGGATAGCTCGGGGTGGGCATCGATAAAACGCATCATCGCGTCGTGATCGAGCTCCATCATGCGGGTGGCCGCGACGGCCGTCGCCGTCGTCGAACGTGGGCCCGGATCAAAGAGCGTGAGTTCGCCAATCATCTCGCCGGGGCCAAGGACGGCGATGAGATTGTCCCGTCCGTCCCCGGAGGTGTGGCCGAGCTTAACCTTGCCTTCGACGATGAGGTACAGGCGATCACCCGCTTCGCCCTCATTGAAGAGTCGTTCTCCGCGACGCAGTGACACTTCAGACATCATCGAGCGGAGCTCGTCTTGGTCCTCAGCATTCAACGCGGAGAAGAGCGGAACGGATCTGATCATGTTTTCGTCCACGTGGGTCCCTTTTCTCCGATGTGGTTGGACACGTCACATTGTCTCATGTGATGTGAGATCAAGCACTACGATCATATCGGTCAGTGCCCCTGGACCGTCAATCATACGCGCTAGAGACGCGAAGGTTAATCTGGCGCTATGCCCGCCAATGCCGTAATCGTCGACGATATCCTTGCTCAGGCCTATCCGGACGCCCGGTGCGAGCTGGACTTTTCCTCCCCCTTCGAGCTGCTGGTGGCAACCGTGCTGTCGGCTCAGACGACCGACGTGCGCGTCAACCAGGTGACGCCCGAGCTGTTTGCGCGCTTTGCCGGGCCGAAAGAGATGGCTGCGGCGAAGCGCTCCGAGCTGGAGGAGATCCTGCGGCCGCTGGGGTTCTTCCGCGCGAAGACGACGTCGCTGCTGGGGCTTTCGGTCGCGCTGGTGGAGGGTTTTGCTGGCGAGGTGCCCGCGAACCTCGCCGACCTGGTCTCGCTGCCGGGGGTGGGACGCAAGACGGCAAACGTCGTGCTTGGCAACGCCTTTGGTGTTCCGGGGATCACCGTCGATACGCATGTGGGCCGGCTCTCGCGGCGCCTGGGGTATACCGCCGAGACGGATCCGCTCAAGGTGGAGCGCGACCTCATGGCTCTGCTGCCCGAGGAACGCTGGACGGATGCGTGCCATCGGTTGATCTTCCATGGGCGGCGCTGTTGCACGGCCCGCCGACCGGCGTGCGAGGCGTGCCCCGTTGCTCAGTTGTGCCCCCGCGTTGGGGTGTGAGCGGGGGTTAGGGGCTCTTGTGGAGAGAACGGGGTGGGGGCCGCGTACCTAACTCTCCACAGCGCTACCGTTTACTCGCGCTCCGTGGCAGCGGCGACGATGGCGGCGATGATGGGCTTGGGGTTTTCCTCCGGCAAGAAATGCCCGCCCGGCACGCAGCGTGCGTCGTCAGCGAAGGAAGCGGGCGCAAACAGCTGCTCGGCCTCGCCGTAGAGCTCGGTGACCGGCACAATCCAGTAGGCGCGCTCGAGCTCGGCGAGGAATTGGCGGCCGGAGGGGCGGCGGCGCGCGCGGATGAGCCAGCGCAGTTGCTCGACGACGCAGCGCGCCGCGAACGGCGAGCGCAGGTCCGTGGCGTAGGAGGCGGCGAGTTCGCGCACGGGCGAGGTGGGTTCGGTGAGCTCGGTGATGGCGGTGGCGACGGCGGTGCCGCGGGTATGGCCGCGTTCGGGCAGTTGCGGGGCGAGCAGGTAGGCAAGGTGGGCGCGTAGCCGCGCGGAGCGGTGCAGCTGCCAGGTGGCGGGATGCGGGGAGGAGACGGTGATGACGCGGGTGACGGACTCGGGCACGCGGGCGGCGGCCCCGCGCGCGACCACGCCGCCGAGGCCGTGACCGACGAGGATCGCCTCGCGCGCACCCAGGGTGGAGATGACGCCTGCGACGTCGGCCGCGAGGGTGGGCAGGGCGAACTGGCTCGGGGGTTTGTCGGAGGCGCCGTGGCCGCGCAGGTCGAGGGCGACAATAGGCAGGCCGATCTCGGGTGCGGCGGCAAGGACGTGGCGCCAGGCGTACCAGTGCTGCGGGTAGGAATGCAGCAAGATGACGACGCGGTCGGGCGTCGTGTCGGGGTCCAGATTCGCCGTGACCGCATGCAACCGGGCCCCGTTCGCGTCGAGAAAACGATGCGAAAAGGGACCGGTGGCAAAGAGGTTTGAGGCGCTGGAACTCACGTCCACACGCTACCGCATGCTAGCGGCCAAGCCCCTTGGAGATGAGGTCCATGACCGAGGAATCGGCGAGCGTCGTGACATCGCCGATCGCACGGTTTTCCGCGACGTCGCGCAGCAGGCGTCGCATGATCTTGCCGGAACGAGTCTTGGGTAGTTCCGGCACGATAAGAATGTCGCGGGGCTTGGCGATGGGGCCGATCTCGCGCCGGACGTGCTCTCGCAGCGTGGCGACGAGGTCCGTGCCTTCGCCCTGTTCATCGGCGTGGGCGATGTACTCCTCGCGCAGGATGACGAAGGCGACGACTGCCTGGCCCGTCGTGTCATCCTTGGCACCCACGACGGCGGCTTCGGCGACCGCATCGTGCGCGACGAGCGCGGATTCGATCTCGGCGGTGGACAGGCGGTGGCCGGAGACGTTCATGACGTCATCGACGCGGCCCAGCAGCCAGATATCGCCGTCCTCGTCGTAGCGTGCCCCGTCGCCCGCGAAGTAGATGCCCTCAAAGCGGGCCCAGTACGTTTCCTTGAAACGCTCCGGATCGCCCCAGATGCCGCGCAGCATGGCAGGCCACGGCTCGGCGATGACGAGCAGGCCGGGGGTTTCGTCGGTGATCTCTTCGCCGAGGTTGTCGAGGATCTTGGCGGTGATGCCGGGCAGCGGGCGCTGGGCGGAGCCGGGCTTGGTGGCGGTGATGCCGGGCAGCGGGCTGATCATGATGCCGCCGGTTTCCGTCTGCCACCAGGTATCGACGATGGGGCAGCGTTCGCCACCGATGACACGGTGGTACCACAGCCACGCCTCGGGGTTGATGGGTTCGCCGACGGTGCCGAGGATGCGCAGCGAGGTGAGGTCGTGCGCAGCGGGGAATTCCTCGCCCCACTTCATGCACGTGCGAATCGCGGTGGGCGCGGTGTAGAAGATCGTCACGCCGTACTTCTCGATGATCTCCCACCAGCGGTCCTTGTTCGGGGTGGCGGGGGTGCCCTCGTAGATGACCTGGGTGGTGGCGTTCAGCAGCGGGCCGTAGGTGACGTAGGTGTGGCCGGTGATCCAGCCGACGTCGGCGGTACACCAGTAGACGTCGGTGTCGGGGTGGACATCGAAGACGTTCTTGTGGGTGAAGGCGGCCTGGGTGAGGTAGCCGCCCGTGGTGTGGACGACGCCCTTGGGCTTACCGGTGGTGCCCGAGGTGTACAGGATGAACAGCGGGTGCTCCGCCTCGACGATGACCGGCTCGTGTTCGCTGGAGGCGGCATCGACGACGTCGTGCCACCACACGTCGCGGCCATCGGTCCATTCGACGCCCTGGCCGGTGCGGCGGTAGGTCAGGACGTGCTCGACGGGGGTGTCGCCCGCGCTGATGGCTTCGTCGACGGCGAGCTTGAGGGGCAGGGCCTTGCCGCCGCGGAACTGGCCGTCGGAGGTGATGACGACGCGGGCGCCGGCATCCTGGATGCGCGAGTGCAGGGCGTCGGCGGAAAAACCGCCGAAGACGACGGAGTGCGGGGCGCCGAGGCGCGCGCAGGCGAGCATCGAGATAACGGCGATGGGGCCCATCGGCAGGTAGATCGCGACGCGGTCACCGGTGGCAACGCCGAGGCTCGCGAGGGCGTTGGCGGCCTTGCTGACCTCGTCCTTGAGTTCGGCGTAGGTGTAATCGGTGCGGGTGCCGTCCTCGGCTTCGAAGTGGAGGGCGATCCGATCGCCGAGGCCGGCTTCAACGTGGCGGTCGACGGCGTTGTAGCAGGCGTTCAGGCGCCCGTCGCCGAACCAGGCCGCCGTCGGCGCGTTGGACCAATCGAGCACGGAGGTGAAATCGGTGTCCCAGGTCAGGTACTCGCGCGAGATATCCGCCCAAAAGCCTTGCCGGTCGGCGGCCGCGCGCTCGAAAAGTTCTTCCCTGGCGACGGCATTGGCGACGGTGGTCTCCGAGGGCGGGAACGTTTCGGGGGCCGTGGGGGCGTCGTGCGGCATTTTCTCTCCGTATGTGAGCGGGGACACGTGGTTCAGCTCACTATTGTGCGTCGTAGTGGCGGTGGTGTCTAGCGCTGTCTCGCAACCGCGGGCCGGGGGAGGCATCCGCGAATACACACCGCCGCCCGCACCTCATGCGGCGCGGGCGGCGGTGGTGGGGTGGCGGTCAGCGCTAGTAGGCGCCGCCGCGGCGTTCGAAGGCGGCGCGCAGACGCTCGTTGCGGCGGCCCGCGGCGCGTGCGGCGTGCGAGATGAAGCCGGCGAGCAGGAGCGCGATGCCGTAGGCCGCGAGGCGTCCCGTCGAGCCGTCGGCGATGAGGTGATGCGAGGCGTTAGCGCCGATCTGGTGCAGCTCGGAGAGCTGGTTCAAGGTGCCCTCGGAGTAGTCCTGCACGAGACGCGGGGCAACGATGAACGCGAAGCCCGCGATCGTCAGGAGCGTTCCGGTGATCCACGCGCCGAGCGAGGAGGCCTTAATGAGGAAGGCGATGACGACGGCGATGACGATCCCGCCGAGGAACTCCGCGATTGCCGCGAGGTTGACCCGGCCGCTCGTCCAGGGGGCGTTTTCGGCGAGCGTGAAGCGCGCGCCGGCATCGGTGATGAGGTACCAGGCAAGCGGGGTGAGCAGCAGGACGAGCAGCGCCGAGGCGATGTGTGCGCCCGCGCGCGAGCGGGGGGCCTCGAGCTCTTCGCCCGCGAGGATGTCGTCCTCGTAGGCGCGGGCCGGATCGTAGCCGGAGCGGTCCAGCGGACGCTCGCGGGTCGTTGCGGCGGCGCCCGCGGCGGCAGCGCCACCCGCAGCGGCGGCGCCCGTCGGGAAGGTGGCGGTCGCGTCGGAATCGGCTACCTCGGCCTCGGTGGGCTCGTTCTTCCACAGCGAGGTGCGGCGCACCATCGTGTTATCGATGTCGTCCTCGCGGGAGTGGACCTCGCCGTCGTCCTCGGCCACGCGCGCGGTGCCGCCGAAGGAGAGGCCCTCATCGCTTGCCGGCGGCCGGGCGTCCGGGGAGAACCGCGGGGGCGCCGTCAGCGGGGAGTCCGCCTCTTCCGCTGCGGCCTCGCGGCTGTGCAGCTCACCGTCGTCGGCAATATCCGCGACGCGAGCGCTGCCGCCATAGGATGCTTCCTCGCTGACCTGCTCCTCGCTGACCTGCTCCTCAAAGCGATCCTCAAGCGGCGGGGCGGCGGGGGTGGTGTCCTCGGATTCGCGAGGTTGCGCGACGGGCGGCTCGGCCGCGACCGGCTCGGCGGCGCCGTCGTCGATACCCTGCGCGGGGCTCTCAGCCGGGGCCGTCTCCAGCGGCGCATCCGGCTCACCCGGGGCAGCTTCGGGAGTGCGGCCGCCGTCGGAAAACTCGCCGAAAACGCCCTCGCGATCGAAGTCCGACTCGGGCGCCTTGAAGCTCGGCATGTGCTCCTCGGTGGGAGCCGTGTCGTACGGGGAGGACGTCTCGAAGTCCTCGTCCCGGGAAAATTCGCGGGGATCGCGGTTGCTTTCGCGGTTGTCGGTCATGAGTCCTCCGATGCTGATGAGTTAGCCCAACGCTATCGAGACAGGGGCATTATGGCGCGGCGGGCACGCCGATTCGGGCGTCTTTGGGGCCGTTTTCGCCGCGATTACTACACTGGATCTCGATGACGACCTCCCTTGCTGCCGCCCTGAATTCGCTCGCGGGCGATGACACGATCGCCCAGCTCGCTCGCGAGATCTCCGAGCAGGCGGCCGATCTGCGCTTTCACGAGGCGCTGCGCCGCCGCTCCCGAGAGGCACGCACCGCCGCCGCCGTCGCGACGACCACGCACCTGGCGAACGCTGCGGGCCTGCCGCCGCGCGGTGACCTCGCGGCGATGATCGTCGCCGGGCAGGCTGATGGAACGGATGCGCGGTGGCGCACCTGGCGTATACTGCGCCGCTCGCTGGAGTACTACGGTGCGCTCGGCGGCACGCCCGACCGCACCCCAGCGGGCCAGCTCATGACAGCGCTGCGGCGCGACGGCGGCCTGCCCGCGCCCGATCCGGCTGCGGCGCGCCACCAGCGCATCATCGCCGCCCTGCTGTCGGCAGGTGGCCCGGCCTTTGTGACGACGGCGCTCATCTGGGCGCACGGCCAGGGCGCGGGGTGGGCCGGGACGGCCGGGCCGCCGGCGAGCGCGTTCGGAGCGAGCCTGGCAAAAATCCACGCGGTGCGCTCCGGCCTCGAGCCGGCGGGCGTCGCGGTGCTCGACGATGTGGGCGAGCCCGAGGCGCTCGCGGACTACCTCGCGGGCGACTGGCAGGCCGCGGCCACCTGGTGTGAGGCGTGTGGGCTGATGTGGCGCGCGGGCCTTATCGCCGGGCGCGCCGTGTGCGACGACGTGCTGGCTGGGGCTCGCGGCGGCGCCACCACCACCAGATAGCGCCCGCCGCGCCGAGGGCCGCGAGCACGCCGAGCAGCGGAATCGCGTCCTGTGGTTTGAGCGGCACCGGGTTCACGAAGTGGGCGATATCCCAGCCGCCTTCCATCGCGAGGACGGCTAGCGCGCGATCGGGGTTGACCGCGACGGGATGGCCCACCGCCTGAAGCATGGGGGCGTCGGTGATGGAATCGGAATACGCCCACGACTGGGAGAGATCCCAGCCGTAGCGCTCGGCCAGGCGCGCCATCGCCTCGGCCTTGGCGGGGCCGTAGACGTAGTCGGAGATGACGCCCGTATAGCGACCGTCGATAACCTCGAGTGTTGAGGCAACGACGTGATCGGCGCCGAGCATCTGCGCGATGGGTGCGACGATCGCCTCGACGGAGGCGGAGACGATGACGACGTCGTGGCCCGCGGCGTGATGGGCGGCGATCGCGTCGAGCGCCTCGCCGAAGACCTCCGGCTCGATGCGGGTGGCGAGCGAATCTCGCACGACCTGCTGGAAGGCCGCGACATCCCAGCCCGTCACCAGCGCGGACAGGCGCTCGCGTACCCGCTCGGAGCGATCATGATCGGCGTCGAGGAAATGGTAGGTCAGCTGCGCGTGGGCCGAGCGCGCCACATCGGCGTGGGAGAGCAGGCCGGCGGCGAGCAGGGGGCGGAAGAGCGCGAGCGTGGCGGATTTTGCCAGCACGGTTTTGTCGAGATCGAAGAACGCGGCCGCCCGTAATGTGCGCATGTTTCTAGCGTACTGGCCGGCGCGGACAGCGTCGATGCTGGGGATAGGTGAAGCCAGCACGCCCGCCCGGCTGTGGATGGGCGTCGCGCGATCGTGCCGTGGCGCACCGTTGAGGCCATGAACACTTCTGCCGCACCGACCGCCCGCACCGTCGTGATTCAAGTGGCCGACGATGCGCTCCGCACCGCGGTACGTGATCTCGCGGAACTCGCTGGCGCACTGATCCCGCCCCGGCCGTGGGATACGGACCTAGCCGATCCGAACTGCGTCCTCGTCCTCAGCGAGCCCCTCAACCGGGCGACTTTGGAGGAGCTCGATGCCGCGAGCGCCGAACGCACGGTCATCGTCGCCGCCGAGCCGGCCGCGCAGCCGCCACCGGTCGGGCGCCGCTACGTCCTGCCCGATGATGCCGCCGCGCTGCTGCAGCGCTTCGGTAAACTCGCCGCCGCGGCCCCCGTCGTGCGGGTAGCGGGGCTCCATGGCGCGGCCGGAGCGACGCGCCTGGCCACGTGCTTTGCGCGGCTCGCCGCCCAGGACGGGTTGCGCGTCATCTACGTCGATACCGATCCACGCGCTGGGGCAGGCGCGCTGCTCGAGCTCGAAACCGGCGAGACCTATGCCGCGATCGCCGCCGATGCCGCCTCCTGGGCCGACGTCGGCGATGGGCACGCTCTGCTGCCGCTGCGCCTGGCGCGGGCGCTCCCGAGCTATCAGGGCATCGGGGTCCTGACCGGGATCGCGCCGGAGGTCGCAACGTGCTGGGCCGTTGCCCAAGTGCTGCGGCACGCGTGCGACCTCGTGGTGATCGACGGCTGCCTGCCGCTGGGCGCGCTGGCGGGCACCGTCGCGGACCTCGACGTCGTCATCGGGGTGCCGGGAGCGGAAAGCGTGCGCACCTTCCAACTGCTCGCGCCCGATCCGGCCCGAATCCTCGTCCTTCGCACCCCGGGCGTTCGCTCCGCCGACGAGGTGATCGCGGCGTGCGCGCCGCTGCGTGCGGAGAGCTTTCGCACCGAGCGCCACGTGGCGGAGGCGATCGAGCACGGCATCGGGCCGGGCGATTCGCCGCGGGGAGCCGCCATGCAGGTCGCGCGCCGACTATGGCGGCAGGCGAGCGGCACATGAGCTGGCAGAGCCGGGCGAGCGCGCTGGCCCGCGGCTCGAGCCGGGCCGATGCACTGGCCGATGCGCCCGTGCGTGCCGGGGAACTCGCGCGCAGCCACCGCGATGCGACCGCCCGCGAGGCCGGGCTCACTGGCGAGCTGCTCGATCTCCTCACTGACGCGGCCGTCACCGACGTCCTCGTCAACCCCGACGGCAGCGTCGTCATC
The DNA here is from genome assembly GCF_900107735.1 of Bowdeniella nasicola. Taxonomy (GTDB): domain Bacteria; phylum Actinomycetota; class Actinomycetes; order Actinomycetales; family Actinomycetaceae; genus Bowdeniella; species Bowdeniella massiliensis. The sequence goes on from NZ_FNQV01000003.1 coordinate 43,524, forward strand.
GAGCGCGCCGGCGAGCTGCAGCCGCTCACGATGCGGATCGAGGACACGCGGGCGCTGGCCGTCCGCCTCGCCGCGAGCGCGGGCCGTCGCCTGGATGACGCGGCACCGATCGTCGACGGCACCATCATCGGCAACGTCCGGCTGCACGCGATCCTCTCCCCGCTCGTGAGCGGCGGGGCCGCGATCAGTCTGCGAACCGCCCGCCACCACGCCTTCAGCCTGAACGAGCTTGCCGCGCGCGGCGCCCTGCACCCGCGGATCGAACAGGGGGTGCGCGCGCTTCTGAGCCGCGGCGCTAACGTCGTGATCTCCGGGGCGACGGGCACCGGCAAGACGACGCTGCTCTCGGCACTTCTCGCCTCCCTGCCCGCGCGCGAGCGCCTGCTCATCATCGAAGAGTCGCATGAGCTTCGCCCGCCACACCCGCACGTCGTTGCGCTGCAGTCGCGCACCGCGAATACCGAGGGCCGCGGCGCCGTCACTCTCTCGGAGCTCGTGCGTGCCGCCCTGCGGATGCGCCCGGACCGGCTCGTCCTCGGGGAGGCCCGCGGTGCCGAGATCCGCGACGTCCTCGCGGCGCTGAACACCGGGCACGCCGGGTGCTGGTTCACGCTGCACGCGAACTCCGCCGCCGACGTGCCGGCACGCCTGCTCGCCCTCGGCGCGCTAGCCGGACTGTCCGAGGCGGCGCTCGCGGCGCAGGCGGCGGCAGCGCTCGACGCGATCGTCCACCTCCGGCGCGACGGGCCGCGCCGCTACGTCGCCGAGCTGAGCGTCCTGCAGCGCCGCGGCAGCGACCTCATCGTCGTGCCCGCACTCCACGTGAGCGCCGCTGGTGAGCTCACCGAGGGGCCGGGGCTTGCGGCGATGCGCGGCGAGGCGGCAAGGACACAGCCGTGACCGGCGCGCTCGTGGCGATCCTCGCCGCCATGACGTGGGGGCTAGCCCACGTCCCGATCGGTGCGAGCGGGACGCGCCGGCTGCGCTCGCGGGCGCCCGCCCGAGCCCGCATCGATGTCGGCACCCTCGCCCTCGACTTTTCCGAGCGGCTGCGTGCCGGCGCCCCACTTGAAACGGCCTGGCAGCACGTCGCCCGCACCCACCAGCTCGCCGAGCGCTTCGATCCGGAGTCGGGCCCGCCCCGGCTCGCCGAGCTCGGGCCGGGCGGCGTCACCCTCGCGGCCGCCATCCGCCTCGCGCTGCGCACCGGAGCTCCCCTGACCGATGTGCTGCAGGCGTGCGCGAGCGTCGTCGCCGGCGCCGACGATGCCGCCGCCGCCCGCACCATCGCGCTCGCCGGGCCGCGTTCCTCGGCCCGCATCCTGTCCGCCCTGCCCATTATCGGGCTCGCCGGGGCCGCGCTCCTCGGCGTCGATGTCATCGCCCGGTTGACCGACGGCGGCATCGGCACCCTGTCCGCGCTCGTGGGCTGTGCGGCCTGGCTAGCTGGCCGCGTCTGGACGACCCGGCTCATCGCCGCCGCTGCCCGCGCGCCTGCCCGCTCGGACCACGTCACGTGCGAGCTCGCCGCGGCCGCGCTCAGTGCCGGGGCCCCCATTCCCACCGTGCTCGAGGTCTTATCGGAGGTGGAAGACGCGCCCCACCTCGCGCACGCCTCGCGCGCCCTGCTCCTTGGCGTCAGTTGGGAGGAAGCTTGGGGCGAGCACGCCGACGGACCGCTCGCCCAGAGCCTCGCAGTAGCCTGGACCTCCGGAGCAAGCCCCGTCGCGCTCCTGCGCCGCCGCGCTGAACGGCTGCGGGCAGCGCTCGACGCCGAAGCACGTTCGGCCGCCTCCCGCCTCGCCGCGCGCCTCGTGCTGCCACTCGGCATCTGTTTCCTGCCGGCCTTCGCGTTCCTCGCCCTGATCCCCGCCATCATGTCGATCTTCTCCACGATCACCTTCTAGCCGGCCGCCGCCATCCACAGCCCCACCCGGCCCGTGCGGCACACCTGGGCATCCACACGGCTGGCATAAGGCCCGTCCGGCCCAGCACACACTGGGCCTACCTCCAATTGAAAGGACTGACATGTTCCCGATCCACCGCACCTACACCGCGCTTGCCACCGGCGTGACGCGCCTAGCGGCTCGAGCCCACGCCCATCAACTCATCCGCAGCGAACGAGGCTCGGCCACTGCCGAGTACGCCATCGCGGCGCTCGCGGCTGCTGCCTTCGCCGCGCTCCTCATCGCCGTGGTCAGCTCCCCGGAAATCCGCAAACTCCTCACCGGCATCATCTCCAAGGCGCTGAACACGAAATGAGCCCTCGCCGCAGCGCGCGCACCACCGGCGAACGCGGCTCGGCGACGGTCGAAACGGCCCTCGTCCTCCCCGTCATCGTCATGATGCTGGCAGCCCTGCTCGTGACCGCGCTCGCGGGCGTCCAGCAGCTCAGCGTCACGGAAGGTGCGCGCGCTGCGGCCCGAGCCCTCGCGATCGGCCACAGCCCCGAACAGGCACGAACCATCGCCCAACGCGTCTGCCAATGCGCCGCCGACATCACTGTCAGCGAGGGCGCCTGGGTACAGGTCCGCGTCCGATCGACGTCCCGGTCCGTGAGCTGGCTGCCGGGCCTGAAGGTGAGCGCGAGCGTGACCCTGCCGGCAGAGCCGGGTGGCAGCCCATGAAACGCCGGCACGATGAATCCGGCGGTATTTCGGTGATCGCCGCCGCACTCATGGGGCTGGCCGCACTTCTCATTCTTGCGATCGCGGCGAGCGCGAGCACCCGAGCCCACCGCAGTTACGCGCAGGCGGTCGCCGATCTCGCCGCGCTCAGTGCCGGCCCGGACCTTTCGCGCGGCTGCCTGCGCGCCGGTGAGATCGCCGCGCGCAACGGGGTGCAGCTTGCCGAGTGTGAGCGCCTCGGGTTAGATCTGCGGGTCCGCGTCACTGTTCCCGTCCTTGGCATAGGCGAGGTCAGTGCGCGGGCTCGGGCGGCACCGATATTTGCGCCGCCATGATGTCAAGAACGGCGATCGCCCCCGGCTTGGATAGCGGCTCGTTTCCGCTGCCGCACTTCGGGGAGACGATGCACCGCGGGCAGCCGGCCTCGCAGGGGCAGTCGGCGACCGCGTCGCGAGTGCGCGCCACCCACGCCGCTCGGTGCTCGAATCCGGCGGCCGCGAAACCCGCGCCGCCGCGAGCCCCGTCATAGACAAAGATCGTTGGCTCCAAACTCTCGCCGTGCAGCGCGAACGAGACGCCGCCAATATCCCAGCGATCGCAGTGCGCGATCAGGGGCAGCAGCGAAATCAGCGCATGCTCGGCGGCGTGGAGTGCGCCCGGGATGTCCCCGGGAGCAAGTCCTGCGGCCTCCAGCGAACCGGCGGGCACATGCCACTGCCAGGCAACGGTCTGCAGGTGACGTTGCGGGAGCTTGAGGCGCTGGGAAGAGATGATCTCGCCGGTCTTAGCGCGACGGCGATCAAAACCCGTGACCTGCGTCGCCACATCGACACGGGCGAGCGCTACCGTGCCAGCAGAATCGATGACATCGAGGACCTCTACGCTGGTTTCGCTGCGTGCCACGGTCCGCAGTTCCTGGGGCTGAATCGGCTCGGCGACTGCGGCCTGTCCGTCATAGTCCCGAACGAGGAACTGCTGACCCTGGTGCAGGTAGATCGCTCCCTCGTGCACGCTTGAATCCGCCGAACCGGCGCTCACGGTCCCAAGGAGGCGGCCGGTTTCGCTTTCCACGACTGCCACGTCCCTGGCGCCGGAGCCTCGCAGGTCCGTCAGGTCATGGGCGCGCCGCTCGAGCAGCGTGTTGTACATCCATCCGGCGGGCCGCGACTTCAGCAAGTCCCGGGCGAGGAGTTCCTCGATGAGTGGCGGCGTCACGGACTCGGTGGCGGGCCCGAGCCCAAAGAGCGGGAAGTCGGCTGGGGTGAGCGGGAACTCGCTCGCAGCAGCCAGCAGGTGGGGAACGAGGACGTGGGGATTGGCGACGTTGATCACCGTGGGCTCCACACCGGCGGCGAAAATCTCCTCGGGGTGTTCCACGAGATAGGAGTCCAGGGCGTCATCGCGCGCCGCGAAGATCGCGACCCCATCGCTTCCTGCTCGACCCGCGCGGCCCGCCTGCTGCAGCAGAGATGCGCGCGAGCCGGGCCAGCCCGAGGTGATGACGGCGTCCAACCCGGAGATATCGATCCCGAGTTCCAGCGCACTCGTTGCCGTGAGTCCAACGAGCCCGCCGCAGCGCAGTTCAGCCTCGAGCTGGCGGCGTTCTTCGGGAAGATAACCGCCGCGGTAGGAGGCGACTCGCTTCGCATCTGCTGCCGCGACGAGATCCCGAACGTGGGCGGCCATCGCTTCAGCGCCATAGCGCGACCGCACAAACATCAGGGTGCGGTGGTGGCGGGTAACGAGGTCCGCGAGCAGCGGGGCGGCATCGGAGCTGCCGTCGTCATCGGGCCGCACCAGGATATGGTCGCGGGCACCGGTGGGGGAGCCGTCCTCGGTGATGGTCTGTGCGCGTCCACCAGACTCGCCAAGCATCGCCGCAGCCAGACCGTGCGGATCGGCCGCGGTCGCGGACAAAAACACGACGACCGGATCGGCGCCGTAGGCGCGGGCCGCGCGGATGAGTCGGCGCAACACGAGGGCGACGTTGGCGCCAAAGAGACCGCGATAGGCGTGGGCTTCGTCCAGCACGATGAGGTGGAGGCCGCGCAGCAGCCTGGCCCAGCGCGCATGCGAGGCGAGGAGGGAATAGTGCACAAAATCTGGGTTGGTGGCAATGACATCTGCGCGTGCGCGCGCAGCCTTTTTCTCTTCGCTACTGGAATCGCCATCGCACGTGGTCACGACTGCGGGGAGGTTTCCGGCCGCGATGATGCCGCGCGCGGCCGCCACCTGATCAGCGCCGAGTGCCTTTGTTGGAGCGAGATAGACCATGGTTGGGCGGACCATCCGTCGCGCGATGGAACCCGCGGCTCCGGTGGCAATCGCCTCCTCGTGACGGGCGAGCAAGGAGAACATTTCTGCCCACACTGGAAGAGACTTTCCGGACCCGGTCCCGGTAGCAATGACTGTCGACTCGCCGTGGTCGAGAGCGTGCAGGGCTTCGGCCTGGTGTCGCCACGGCCGGGTCACGCCGATGCGTTCGTATGCCGCCACGACATCGGGATGAACCGCCTGTGGCCACGGCGCGTATTGGGCCGATCGCGCCGGGGTGCGGTGCACGTGGGCGATCCGGTCCTCCCCGACGATACGCCGCACCGACGCGACGATGTCATGATTCGGCCCGGCACCCATAGGGCTATTGTGCCGGTCCCTTACAATGTTCGCGTGCCCGAGCCGATTCCGCCGATTCACCGCCGCCCCGCGCACCCGCGCGCTGCGCGACCGGCCTGCTCACACGTGCAAGCCACCTCCCGGGAGATCAACGGGACCCTGCGGCCGCGCCGCGCCCACACCCGGCGGATGGCCGGCATGGTCGTCTGCGTGGTGGCCGTCCTCGGATTGTGGCTCGGCGCGGTGATGACGAGGCTCGGGCAAGCTGTCGATACCCTCGCCATGCTGCGCCTGCGGGAGCTTTCGAGCATCGATCCGATCGATATTTCCTTTACTCACACCGTCATCTCCTATGGTGGTCTCGCCGCGATCGTGATTGCCGTCGCCCTGATCGCGATCGTGCGCAAGCGATGGCAGCTCGCGATCCGAGCGGTCATTGTGCTGGCGGGCGCGAACCTCACCACGCAGCTGCTCAAGACCTACCTGTTGCCGCGCCCGGACCTTGGCATCAACTGGGCGACGCCACCCTCCCTACCGTCCGGTCACACGACGGTCGCGGCCGCGACGGCGGTCGCCCTCATCATGGTGGTGCCGGTCGCGTGGCGCACAGTCTCGGTCCTCATCGGCACCGGCTGGACTCTCTTCATTGGTTTTACGACGCTCGTCAACGGCTGGCACCGGCCCTCCGATGTCCTGGCCGCGATCCTCGTGGCCGCGGCGTGGGGTTTCGCGCTCGCACCCAACGAAGTAGGCCCAATTGCGGCGGCGCGACTGCGCCTCGTGATCTTGCGGATGGCGATGGCTGCCGCCGTGATCGGAGGAATGGGGATCACGGCCGTCGCGATCCGGGTCGCGAGCGCAGGATTCCTTGACGCCGAGCGCCTATCGGGTCGGGTCCTGACAACTGCTGCCGGGCACGGCCTAACCGGGGCGATCGCGGCCGCGAGCGCGGCGCTGATCTTAACTGGCGTGTGTGCCCTCGCATTCCGCCAAATCGACCTCATCCGTACCGAGGCCGGCGGCGCGAGATAGCGCGTTAGGTGCGGGAGAGGATATCGACGAGGAAATCCGAGTCGGCGCCGAAGGGCTCGAACTGCCAGGTGGAGAACCTCGACTGGCTCACCCATCCCGATGACGCAAGGTCTCCCTCGTAGCGCGCGAGCGAATAGCCGCGACGCAGCCCAAACCCGATCACCATGCGCCCACCGGGAGCTAGGGAGTTACCAATGTGGGTGAGGAAATCGGCCGGTGATTCACCATCGAGGAAGGTGATGACATTGCCCGCGCACACGATGAGATCGGCTTTCGGGACATCCATCGGGACGGGCTCACAGATATTGGCTTCGATGAAGCGCACCTGACCGGGGGAAATATCCTCGGTCTCCACCGCCGGGTCGAGCCCCACGCCGGCATCGGCGGCGACGGTCGTGCCTTCGGCAACGAACTCGGGATCGATGTCGAGACCAATGACGCGGTGGCCGCGCTTGGCGAGTTCGATGGCTACCCGGCCCGGCCCGCATCCCGCATCGATAATGAGCGCCCCACGCGCGACGAGGGCATCGGCCGCGCGGGCCTCGCCGTGCAGATCGAACCCGCGGGCCGCGAGTTGTTTGAATCGATCGATATAGCGCGCGGAATGCTCGGGATTGGCACTCGTAATCCGCTGCCAGCGGGCCTGGTCTGTCATGTCTCCCATTGTGCCTCACGTGGGACCAACGTCCCGACTCACTTCAGAGTTGAGGAAGAAAAACCACAACATGCGGTGGTTTGTGCGTGTCGCTGACACAATATGTAGTGGTGGGTCCTAACGTCGGTAAGGCGCGCTTGACGATGAGCGGCACCACGAAGCACGAGTAAAAACCGAGATTGGGGAGTCCAACATGACCACCTCCGCCACCCGCCACGAGACCATTTCCGCACAGCCCTCAACGAGGACGGCGCCCGTCAAGGTTGACGCGGTGGCAACGATCGAGGAGTACCTCGATCGCTCGGATTGGCGAGTGAACGCCAACGCCAATCAGGGCTACTCGCTCGGCGGCATGATGCTCAATACCTCGGGCAAGATGATCGCCAACTACTGGCTCTCGCGGGTCTACCGTCCCGAGGCCGGCGCCGCGCACCGCGAAGGCGATCTGCACATCCACGATCTCGACATGTTCGCCGGCTACTGCGCAGGGTGGTCACTGCGCACGCTGCTGGAGCAGGGGTTCAACGGTGTGCCAGGCGCGATCGCGGCCCGTCCCCCCAAGCACTTTTCCTCCGCCATCGGCCAGATCGTCAACTTCCTGGGCACGCTACAAAACGAGTGGGCCGGCGCGCAGGCCTTTTCTTCCTTCGATACCTACATGGCGCCCTTCGTCCGGCTGGACAACATGACCTACGACCAGGTCGAGCAGTGCATGCAGGAACTCATCTACAACCTCAACGTTCCCTCCCGCTGGGGCACCCAAACGCCCTTCACCAACCTCACCTTCGACTGGACCTGCCCCAAGGACATCGCCGACGAAGCTCCCCTCATCGGCGAGGAAGTATGCGACTTCACCTACGGTGAGCTCCAAGAAGAAATGGACATGATCAACCGCGCCTACATGGCGGTCATGACCGACGGCGACGCCGAAGGCCGGGTCTTCACCTTCCCGATCCCCACCTACAACATCACCGAGGACTTCGATTGGGACAGCGAAAATGCCACCCTGCTGTTCGAAATGACCGCGAAGTACGGCCTGCCCTACTTCCAAAACTTCCTCAACTCCGAGCTCGATCCGGGCATGATCCGCTCCATGTGCTGCCGCCTGCAGCTCGACCTGCGCGAACTGCTCAAGCGCGGCAATGGCCTATTCGGTTCGGCCGAGCAGACCGGCTCCCTGGGGGTCGTCACGATCAACTGCGCGCGGCTGGGCTACCTGCACGCCAAGGACAAGGACGGCTTGTTCGCGCGCCTCGATGAGTTGCTCGAGATCGCCCGCGACACGCTAGAGAAAAAGCGCGTCGTCATCCAGCATCACATCGACTCCGGGCTCTTCCCCTTCACCAAGCGCTACCTCGGAACCCTCGAGAACCACTTCTCGACGATCGGTGTCAACGGCATCAACGAAATGATCCGCAACTTCACCCTCGACGAGCACGACATCACCGACGAGACCGGGCACGCGCTCGCGGTCGAACTTCTCGATCACGTCCGCGACGCGATGGTGCGTTTCCAGGAAGAAACCGGCCACCTGTACAACCTGGAGGCCACGCCCGCCGAGGGCACGACGTACCGCTTCGCCAAGGAAGACCGCAAGCGCTACCCCGGCATCATCCAGGCCGGCACCGATGCCAACCCCTACTACACCAACTCCTCCCAGCTGCCCGTCGGCTACACCGATGACGCTTTCCAGGCCCTCGCCGAGCAGGAGGAACTGCAGGGCAAGTACACGGGCGGCACCGTGCTGCACCTGTACCTGCCGGAAAAGGTGTCCTCGGCCGAAGCCTGCAAGACGCTCGTGCACCGCGCGCTTGCCAACTTCCGCCTGCCCTACATCACCATCACCCCGACGTTCTCGATCTGCCCGACCCACGGCTACCTCGCGGGCGAGCACTTCACCTGCACCCGCTGCGAAGAGGAGTTCGACGAGACCCAGGCCTGCGAGGTCTGGACCCGCGTCATGGGCTACTTCCGTCCCGTCTCCTCCTTCAACATCGGCAAAAAGGGCGAGTACGCAGAGCGCGTGATGTTCGACGAGCCGGCGCTGGTCTAGCAATGCCCACGACGACCGCCCGGCCACCCGCCCACGACCTGCCGATCGCGGGACTTGTCCCGCTATCGACGGTCGACTGGCCGGGCCGGCTCGTCGCCACCGTCTTCGTCCAGGGCTGCCCGTGGCGCTGCACCTACTGCCACAACACCGACCTGCTCGACTGCGCGAAGTCCGGTGTCATCGGTTTCTCCGACGTCACCGCCCTGCTGGCAAAGCGGCGCGGCCTGCTCGACGGAGTTGTCTTCACCGGGGGAGAGGCCACCCGTCACCCCGCCCTGCCCGCCGCCATGACGGCGGTACGCGAGGCCGGATTCGAGGTCGGGTTGCACACGGGCGGCGCCTATCCGCGTCGCCTCGCCGAGATTCGGGAGCAGCTGACCTGGGTCGGATTCGATGTGAAGGGCCTGCCCGAGGACTACCCGAGCGTCGTCGGTGTCGGTGAGAGCCTCGGCGAACGGGCCTGGCAGGCGCTGAGCGAGCTGCTTGCTGGCGCCGCGCCGCCCGAGGTTGAGGCGCGACTGACCGTCTACCCCGGATCCCACTCACCGGAAAGCGTCCGCGAGTGCGCGCGCCGCGCCCTCGCGCTCGGGGCCGGGACCTTTGCGCTGCAAGAGGCCCGCACCGCCGACGGGGCGCGGCCGCTGCGCCTACCGGTTGCCAGGGATGCGGAAATTCTCGAGTTTGCCGAGCTCGCCGAGCTCGTTCGGGAGGTCGCGGGAGAGCGCGCAATCATCCGAAGCGCCAAGGATTGATTCTTCATTTCGGCAATTCGGGTGCCATTCGTTGGTATATCGCGACGCCGACGGGCAGAATCCTTCATAGACTTCACGGACGTTACACGCGGAAGGATCCTCCATGGCGCCCCACACGTTCGACCCGAACGCCGAGCATTCCGGTGACGACGCCCTCGTGCGCAACCCGGATGCCACCCCCGCTGACCTGCACCGGCTCGCCGCCGAGCGCCCGGACCTGCGCCCCCTCATCGCGAACCACCCGAACGTTTATCCCGAACTGCGCGACTGGCTCGCAAGCGTGAGCGAACCCGAGCCCGCCGAGGAAAGCGAACCGGCCCAGCAGCCGCAACCAAGCGACCGCGACGCCGAACTCGTCCGCGATCCCGAGGCAAGCGCCTCCGATCTGCACCGCATCGCGGGCGAGCGCCCCGATCTGCGCGCCGCGATCGCCGCCCACCCCAATGCCTATCCGGACCTGCTGACCTGGCTCGGCACATGGAATGACCCGGAGATCAACGAGGCGCTCGCGGCCCGCGAGGATGTCGCAGCGCCGGACGAGAGCCCAAAGGACGATGACCGCACCGCGGTCCTCGGCTCGGGCGCAGCCATCCTGCCGGCCACCGACGCCGCGGCCACCGCCGAGCCACCCACGCAGCGCATCGCGCCGCAACGCTTCGAACCCGCCCAGCAGCAGGCCCCGCGCTACGACGCACCCGTCACCGCCGCGCCCGCAGCCCACTACACCCCAAGCGAGCCGCAGCGCTCCGGCTCGGTCGCCTCCTCGGTCGTTCTCGGCGCGCTCATCGGCCTCGTCGTCATCCTCCTCGCCGTCGTCCTCATGCTTTGGCGGCCCTGGGAGTCAAACGATCCGGTCGTCGCTCCGACGACATCGGCCCCGACGCCGAGCGCAACCGAATCCGCATCGCCGACGGAAACCGCGTCGCCCACGGAATCCCCGACGCCGAGCGAGAGCCCCACCGAAACCGAAACCCCCGCGATGCCCTACCTGCCGGAGGGCGCGGCCTCGGTCACGCACTTCACGGCGCCCTCAGGCAATATCGCCTGTCGCTCCGATGGCGACCAGGCCTTCACCTGCACGATCTACGAGCACAACATCACCGATGCCGACGGGCAGGGCCTGAACTGCGAGGGGCCCCTGACGATCCACTGGCCGTACGCCTCCGAGCCGCATTACTCGTGCGAAGCCACCGTCGCCAAGGGTGGCACGACGCTGCAATACGGCGCCTCGGCCCTGCTCGGCCAGGGTATCGCGTGCACCTCCGAACAGGCCGGTATTTCGTGCTGGGATGGCGAATCGGGCCTCGGCGTGCAGCTCGCGCGCCGCGGCATCAGCTCCGTCAATAAGGCCGGATAGGCGCGCGTGGTGGGGGCTGCGCGGGCTCGCGCGGGCGTCGCCCTTAGTGTGGCGCTGCTGTGCTGCACCGCCGCCTGCACCTCCTCGGTCGCGCCCCCGCCGCCGCCCGTCACCGCCGCCGCGCCGACCCCGGCCATGAGCGCATCGCCCAGCCCGGCAAGCACCCCCGCGCTCTCCTTCACGCTCGCCCTGGATCCCGGCCATAACGGCGGCAACGCCACTCACGTCCGCGAGATCAACGCCCCCGTGCCCGATGGGCGCGGCGGCAGCAAAGCGTGCAACACCGTCGGCACCGCGACGGCCTCCGGCTACCCCGAGCACGCCTTCAACTTCGACGTCGCCACGCGCATGATCCCTACCCTTGAGCACGCCGGCATCACGGTCATCACCTCCCGCGACAGCGACGACGGCGTCGGCCCGTGCGTCGATGAACGCGGCACCTTTGCCGCCGGCGCCGACGCGCTCGTCTCGCTGCACGCTAACGGCTCGGCAACGACGACGCCGCATGGTTTCTTCCTCATCGTCACGCCCGAGGGCGCCGCCGCCTCCTCGCCCACGTCGCAGCTCGCCGCCGAGGTCATCGCCCAGCTGCGGCAGGCGGGCTTCCAGGAAAACTCGGGCGTGGCCGGCCCGCTGCAACAGCGCACCGACATCGCCGGCCTCAACCACGCCGCGGCCGCAGCCCCGCAGCTGCCTGCGGTCCTTATCGAGCTCGGCGAGATGCGCAATCCCGACGACGCCGCGGTCATGGAGTCGCCGGCGGGCCGCCAGCGCTACGCCGACGCCCTGGCCGCAGCAATCATTTCCTACGCATCTAGGCCTTAGGGCCCACGGGTATTTACACCTGTGTCCATAAAATATGGAGCAGAGGGGCGTATGCCAATGGTGGCGACGGCACTCAAACGGAGCTGACACCCCAGGGAGGAGCGCAGTAGCGGTGGGTAAGCTACGAAGCTTCATCACTCAGCAGATGCTGACGCCCGGGTTCATCATGCGGGCCCTTGCCGTCTTCGTCATCGGATCCTTGTTCGGCGTTGGCCTGTTCACCTTCGTCTACGCGCGCGGCTATTCCTACCTCGGCAATGACCCGACGACCTGCATCAACTGCCACGTCATGCAGGATCAATATGACGGCTGGAAGGCCGGCCCGCACGCGAACGTTGCCACGTGCAATGACTGCCACGCCCCGCACGACAACATCGTCCACAAGTACATCGTCAAGGGCGAAAACGGCTTTTGGCACGGCCTGAAATTCACCACCGGGTGGTACCCGGAAAACATTCGTATCCGCGAGACGAACCGGCAGGTCACCAACGACGCCTGCCTGTACTGCCACGCGGAAGTCACCAGTGACATGCACCTGACCATCGACGACGGCGCCACGCTGAGCTGCGTGCGCTGTCACGACGACGTCGGACACCAGTAGGGAAGAGACTCATGAGCGACGTGACCGAAGAACAGCCCCCCGAAACCGCCAAAAAGCGCGGCCGCCGCCAGTGGATCTGGATGGGCGCCATCGCTGTCACGGCGCTCGTCACCTTCGGCCTGACCATGCTGCTGCTCAACATTTTGGAGCGCAAGACCGAGGCCCACGCCCCCTACACGCCCGTCGTCCAGCTCGATGAGACGACGGTTGATCCCGCGATCTGGGGCCGGAACTTCCCGATCCAATACGAGCAGTATTTAAAGACCGAGGAATTCACGCCCTCCAAGTACGGCGGCGCCTCCCTCGAGCCGCACACCCCGACGGCCGATGATCCGCGCACCGAGGTGCCGGAGTCCAAGATCGAGCAGGACCCGCGCCTGAAGGACATGTGGGCGGGCTATGCCTTTGCCACTGACTATCGCCACGCGCGCGGCCACATGCACATGCTCGATGACCAGCGCTACACGCTGCGCGTCACTCAGTTCGATCAGCCCGGCACCTGCCTGAACTGTCACGCCTCAACGGTTCCCGTCATGCAGGAGCTCGGCGATGGCGACATCCGCAAGGGCTTTGACGCCATGAACAAGATGACCTACGAGGAAGCGACCAAGCTCGCGGACCATCCGGTGACGTGCATCGACTGCCACGATCCAGAAACCATGAAGCTCACGATCACCCGCCCCGCCTTCATGGACGGCATCAAGGCCCTGAAGGCCTCCGAGGGCATCGAGAACTATGACGTGAACAAGGACGCGACGGCGCTGGAGATGCGCACCTACGTCTGCGCCCAGTGCCACGTCGAGTACTACTTCAAGGGCGAGGATAAGACGCTGACCTTCCCGTGGGCCAAGGGCATCGACATCGATGACATTTGGGACTACTACCAGGAAGACGGCCACGTCGACTGGACCCACAAGACCACGGGCGCCAAGATGCTCAAGGCTCAGCACCCCGAGTTCGATATCTGGTCCAGCGGCATCCACGCCGCCAACGGCGTCAGCTGCGCCGACTGCCACATGGCCTACCAGCGCGAAGGCGCCCACAAGGTATCTAACCACCAGATCACCAACCCCATGGTGGATGCGAACGCCTCGTGCGGCACCTGCCACAAGGCCGACTCCGATGAGATGAAGCGCCGCGTGGAGGTCATCCAGGACCGCTTCGTGCACACCCGCGACGTCGCCTTTGACGCCCTCGTGGCATTGATCCGCGATATCGAAAAGGGCATTGCCGACGGCGTCGACGAAGCCCAGATCGACCTGGCTCGCGAATACCAAAACAAGTCGAGCTTCTACATCGACTACGTCTACTCCGAAAACTCCTACGGCTTCCACGCCCCGGATTACACGCAGCGCATCCTGTCCGACGCGCTCGACGCCGCACGCAAGGGCCAGCTCGCCCTGCGTGGCGCCAGCGCCGAAGAACTCGCTGCCTCCGACATCACGGAAGCGAACAAGGAGCGGTTCGGAGAAGAAAGCGCGGCTCGTGAGCAGTAGGGCAGAGCGCCGTCCCAGCGAACCGGACAAAGAGCTCCAATCGATAAATCCGGACACCGCCGAGCGGATCCTTTCTTTCCTGCAGACCGCACCCGAAGAGATCGCCGAGTGGGCAAGCGCCCAAGAGGCCGCCGTCCGGCGCGCGAGCGCTACCCGTGAGACCGTCGCTGAGCCGGCGCCTCGCGAGCAGCATCCAGACGACATCCTGCTGGCCGAGCTCGGCGAAGAAGACGACGATATCGTCACGAGCCGGCCCAAGGCTCGGGGACGAAAGCACCGCCCCGCCCTCAGCCAGGACGCGACGGGTGATGCCACGACCGCCGCGGTCGCGAGCGCGAGCACCGCGGCACGGGCCACGCGCGCGGCGAGCGGCCCGACGAACCCGAAGTACCTGAAAAAGCCCACCTCCTCCGGCGGAAAAATCGCGCTCGCGCTGATCTTCGCGTTCGCGGTGGTCTTCGCTATCTACCTCGCGGGCAAACCCACCCCCGAAGCCACCCAGCCCGCGAACCACCCGACGATGGGCGAGCAGCAGCAGGCGCCCTCGGCCGCCGAGCGCGCCGAGCGGATTGCGCAGCTGCAAAGCCAGATCGAGGGGGATCCGAGCGATACCAAGGCCCGCCTGGAGCTCGGCGTCCTGCAGTTCAACCAGCGCGAGACCGCCAAGGCCGAAGAGCAGTGGACCGCCGTCATCGAGGCGGATCCGAGCGAGGTGCAGGCCTGGTACAACCTCGGCTTCCTCTACCTGTCCAAGGACCCGGCCGAGGAGGACAAGGCCCGCGAGGCCTGGGGCAAGGTCGTGGAACTGGCGCCCGATTCCGATCTCGCCCGCACCGCCCAGATGCACTTAGGAGGGCTGAACGATGGCAAGGAGTGATCTCGCGCCAGCACCGAGCCCCACCCACGATGACGTTCCGGTCACCGAGTTTTTCGTCCGCATCTACCGCTTCTTTTACTCCAAGACGGTCGGCCTGCTGCTCATCCTCGCGATGGCCGTGGTGACCCTGCTCGGCACGATCATCACGCAGGCCCCCGGATCAACCCTCGCGACCGCCGAGGGTGCGGAGCACTTCCTTACCGAGATGCGGCCCCGCTACGGCGGCTGGACCTCGATTCTCTATCACCTCGGCTTCTTCAACATCTACACTTCGTGGCTGTTCCTCATCATCACGGCGCTGCTCGCGATCTCGATCATCGCGTGCACCGTGCACCGGATTCCGCAGCTGTGGCAGCGCGCCACCCGGCCGCGCACCCACGTCTCGGGAGCGTTCTTCACCCACGCTCGCTACCGCGCAGAGCTCCCGGCAGAGGGTGATGCCGCTAGCGCGCTCGCAGCGCTCGACGAAGCGGCCGCGGCCAAGGGCCTGCGTGTCGTCGCCGATGAGAAAGACCCGCACGCCCGCTATCTCGATAAGAACCGGTGGGGTCCGTTCGGGACCGTCGCGGCGCACGCCTCCTTCGTCATCATCCTGGCGGCGTTCGCGATCTCCTCGCTGGCAGGTATCGACGAGCAGCTGACCGTGCCCGTCGGATCATCCGTCCCCGTCGGTCACGACTCCGGACTCACGCTCGCCGCGGAGTCCTTTACCGAGTCCTTCTACGACGATGGCAGCCCCTCCGATTACGTCTCGCGCCTGCGTGTTCTTGAGGGGGATGCGGTCGTCGCCGAGCAGGATGTGCGTGTCAATAGCCCGCTGAAGTACGGCGGATTCTCCTTCCACCAAGCCTTTTATGGCATTGCGGCGGACCTTCGCATCGTCGATGAAGAGGGCAGCGAAATCTACGCCGGTTCCGTCCCGCTGCGCTTTAGCTCCGAAGACAAGATGAACTCGATTGGCCGGATCGATCTGCCCGAGGCCGGTATCGACGTCATCGTCGTCACCCCCGCCTCCGGCCGCGCCGATTCCCCCATCCCGGCCGGCACCGCCGTCATCGAGATGTATCCAACTGGCCAAACCCAGCCGCTCGACGTCAAGCCCGTGACCCAGGGCCAGGAGACGAACGTTGCGGGCAAGACGGTGACGTTTGAGCGCGAGCGCCAGTACACCGGGATCAACCTGCGACAGGACCCGGGCACGTGGTGGATGTGGATCGGCTCGATCCTGCTCGTGGGCGGCTCGCTCATGACCTTTGGGATGCGCCACCGGCGGATCTGGGCACGCGTGATCGAGGGCGAGGATGGCCCGAGCGTACAGTTCGCCTCCGCTGAAAAGACTGATTCCGGCTTCGGCCGATTCTTTACCGATACCGTTACCGCCGTCAACGAGCGGCTCTGAGAAAGGCCGACCGATGCTTGAAATCGCTGAATACTTCCTCATGGCGGCGCTCGCGTTCACGATCCTCGCGCTCGTGAGTTTCGCCGTCGTGTTGACCTCCAAACGCCGCGCCGCGGCGCCTGCCAGCGAGCGGGAATCCGCCGTTGTGGGCGCTGCCACCGGCGGGCGTGTCGCGACGATTGCGACGCCCGAGGGCGTTCGTGAGCTCCGCGAGACGGCACCCGAGCAGGAGGGGCCCGCCCCCGCGCACGGATTGGCGTGGTATGCCAATGCGTTCTTGATCGGTGCGCTGGTCATGCTGACGGCCTACCTCGGGATCCGGATGTCGATCACCGGGCACGGCCCGTTCGCCAACCAGCATGAGTTCGCGGTCTCCTTCACCTGGGGCATCCTGCTCGCCTACGTCGTGTTTGCGCTGCGCTACAAACTGCGCGCATTGGCCCTCGTCGTGCTGCCCGTGACGGCAGCGCTGCTCGTCTACGCGCTATCGCTTGATACCGGCATCAAGCCGCTCATTCCGGCCCTGCAGAACAACCTGCTGCTGACGCTGCACGTCGGGTTTGCGATCCTGTCCTACGGTGCGGCATGCGTGTCCTTCGGGGCGGCGGTGCTCTACCTGCTGCGTGGCCGCATCACCTTGCGCGGGCTGCCGAGCGAGGAGAGCCTCGATGAGATCGGTTACAAGGCCGCCGTCGTGACCTACCCGCTGCTCACCATCATGATCGTGCTCGGCGCGGTCTGGGCGAATACCGCGTGGGGCCGGTACTGGGGCTGGGACCCCAAGGAGACGGCCGCCTTCGTGACGTGGCTGATCTACGGGGCCTACCTGCATGCCCGCGTTGTGCGGGACTGGCGGGGCCGCAAGGCCGCCTGGCTGTTGATCATCGGCTTCATCTCGGTTCTGTTCGCCTATTTCGGCAATCACTTCTTTGGTGGCCTGCACTCCTATGCATAAGCGATTCGTTCCTATTGCCGTCGTCGCGGTCATCGCCGTCGTCCTCGTGCTAGCCGCATCGGCGCTGAAGGGCGGCTTCATGTCGACCTCGGCCGATGCCAACACTCCCGACCGCGCCAACGCTGCCAATCCGGCGAGCTTCGCAACCTCCGGGCAAGTCTCCGAAGGCCAGGGCGCTCGACCCGAGGTCGGCGAGCAGGCACCGGAGTTTTCCGCCACCGACTGGGAGGGCAACGAGGTCGCCCTTGCTGACTACAAGGGCGCGCCTACCTGGCTCGTCTTTAACGCCTCGTGGTGTGCGGCCTGCCGCGCCGAGGCCCCGGATGTGCAGGCCGTGCACGAAAAAGTCGGCTCGAATGCGAATGTCGTCGCCATCTACCTCAACGAGGATCTCGGCAAAGTCGCCACCTTCGCCGGGCGCCTCGGCCTGACCTACCCCCACATTCCGGACCCCGATGGCGCTGTTTCCGCGCAGTTCCACGTCATCGCGATCCCGCATCACGTCTTCCTTGACGCGAATGGGACGATCACCGGTATTCACGCCGGCGGGATCACCGAAGCACAAGCGCTAGCGAAGCTATCCGAGGCGGGATTGAACCTGCCGGAATAATCCGTTGCGCGAAACTGCGCCTGCTGGTCTCATGGCACCAACGCCGACAGTAGGAGCCAGCCATGACCGCGCGCATCGATGACCAGGGCAGAGCCGAGCCACCCCTGGCGGGTTCGGAGGTTCAAAGCCTCAGGGGATTCCTCTCCTATCAGCGCTCGACGCTCGAATGGAAGACTCGAGGGCTGTCGACAGCCGAACTCGGGCGAGCGATCGATCCCACGACGATGACGCTCGGCGGCTTGCTCACGCACCTGGCCTGGGTCGAGGACTTCTGGTTCGGCACCGTTCTTGCCAAGACGCCTCCGAGCGAGCCATGGGCCGGCATCGATTGGCAGGCCCATCACGATGGCGATTGGGAACTGGCTACCACGCTGGAGGCCGATGAGATGCGTGCACTGTGGCGTCAGGCCGTCGGGCAATCCGAGGCCATCGTCGATCGCGCCCTGCAGCACGAGGGAGCCCTGGCAGAAACACACCCGGCATGGGGCGGTCGGGACGATGTCTCGCTGCGCTGGATACTCCTGCACATGATTGAGGAGTATGCCCGGCACAACGGCCATGCTGATCTGTTGCGTGAAGCGTTCGACGGCGAGACCGGCGAGTAACGACAAAACCGGGCGGGAATTGGATGAATCCAGCTCCCGCCCGGCTTTGTGTCAGGTGACTAGCTCAGCACGCGGCGACGGTGTGCGGCGAGCACACCGAGTCCGAGAGCAAGCAGGCCGGCGGCGCCAAGCGCGATACCGGTCGAGTCCGCACCGGTCACCGGCATCCCCGGCTTGCCGGGCTGGCCGGGCTTACCCGGGGTGGTTGGTTGGCTCGTGGGCTGCTCGGTCGGGTCCTCGGTCGGCTTGTCCGTGGGCTCCTCGGTCGGCTGCTCAGTGGGCTGCTCAGTGGGCTGCTCCGTGGGCTGCTCGGTCGGGGCGACCGACGCGGTGACGAGCTTCCAGTTGTCTTCGAAGAAGTCCTTCGGGTCGATCGTGCCGACATTCTGAGCCCAGTCGATGATGAGCTGACGGATCTCGAGCAGATCGTTCCACACCACGGGGGCATCAACGGCGACCGGGTAGCCGCCACCGCCGTTTTGGCGGTAGTTGTTGACGGCGAGGATGAACTCGTCGGTGTCCTTGATCGGCGTACCATCGGGCATCCGCAGGTTTTCGATGCGCTCGCCGACCGGCTTGGAGACGTTGATCTCGTAGAAGACTCCGGTCAGGGCGTCGTAGTTGTAGTCCGGGATGCCGCGAGTTGCGCCCGGGTACTGGCAGTTGGTGCCGGTCTCGGGATCGAAATCAGCGCCCTGCTCGACCTGGCAGAAAAAGCGAGCGGAGTACTCCAGGTATTCCTTCATGCCCTTGCCATCGATTTTGACCGCGGCCAGGGTGTTGTCGTAAATGTACAGACCCGCGATGTCCTTGATCGTCACGTCCCCCTTGGGGAAGACCGACTCGCGCGAGAACGGGGAGGTCTGCGCGATGACGGGCAGGTTCGCGTATTCGGTGCCCGCGAGGTTTTCCTTGACGGACTCCACCATGACGTGACCGATGAGGTCGAGAATCGGGGTGTCCTCATAGCGCGAGGTTTCCGTCTTCATCTCCTGGGTGGACTGCGCGACGACGGTGTTGACGTAGTCGACGGTGGCCTTGTGGGCCTTGTCGAGCTCCGCGTTGCCGGTGATGCGCTCGGAATCGGCGGCCTCCGACGCGGCGTGCGTCGTCGAGGTCGTGTTGTCCCAGTCGATGGCGAAGGTGCCGTTCTCGCCTTCCACGAGCTTCAGCGACACTTCGGCAACGGACTGCGCCCAGAACTTGGGCTGGGCGAGGAGCACGGGATCGCCGTCTGGGGCCGTGAACTTCTGGCCCTTGTTCTCCACGTGCGAGTGGCCCGCGATGACGACGTCGAGATCGTTGACGTTCGTGGCCAGCGAGCGGGCGACGTTCTCGCCAAGCTCGGCGGGATTCCACGTCGCGCCATCCGGATCCTGGCCAGTGTGGGCGAGGGCCACGACGACATCAGCGCCGGCGTCCTTCATGATCGGCACGTACTTTTGTGCCGTCTCCACGATGTCCTTGAAGTCGAGCTTGCCCTCGACCAGGGCCTTATCCCAGGTGCGGACGCCCGGGGTCACGAGGCCAAGGACGCCGACCTTGACGGTCTTGCCGTCGATCTCGCGCTCGAAAATTTCGTAGGGCTTTTGGGCCGGGCCACCGGTCTCGACGTTGATGACGTTAGCGCCGAGCAGGGGAGCGTTCAGCTGCGAATCGTACTTGGCGAGCAGCGGCAGGCCGTAGTTGTATTCGTGGTTGCCCACCACGAGGGCGTCATAGCCGATCGTGTTGTAGGCAATGGCCATCGGGTGCTGCGAGATGTCGAGCTTTTCGGGCTGGACGGCAGCGAGGTAGGTCAGGGGAGTGCCCTGAATGGCATCGCCGTTATCGAACAGCATGACCGAATCCGGATCGGCAGCCGCGGCGCGCTTTTGCTGCACGATCGAATCCACCCGGGCGAGGCCGAGTTCCTTGCCGGGGCCGTAAGGCGCGTCCCGGAAGTAGTCCCAGTTCATGACGTGCCCGTGCACGTCGGTGGTGGCGAGCAGCGTCAGGTCCACGGAGTCTCCGGGGGCTGCGCTGGCAGGAAGAATCGTCGAAGCGGTGAGGGCCGCAGCGACGAGACCACTGGCGAAGATGCGAGATCGCATGAAGGTCCCTTCGTCGTTGATAAGGTTCGCCCAGCATAAGGCGAGCCGGCTTCACTGCACCAGACGTTGGTGAACATTGGGTGACATCGTGCTATGAGCTCAACCACAGCCCGATCGACACGTTGTCAAAATAACTACGGAAAAGGGTGTGTAAAATAATGGGTATGACACACACCTGTGGTTGCCAGCACACCAACCTGCTGGAAGAGACAATCGACGTCCTCGCGATCCCGCACTCCGTCCGTCATGCCGCCATCCTTGGCGCGGTTTCCTCGCTGCCGGTCGGCGCGACGATCCTCATTAAGGCGCCGCACGTCCCAACGCCGCTGCTCAACCAGATCACCGAACTCGAAGGCGAATGGGCCTTCGAGATGGTTCAGGAGGGTCCGACCGACTGGATCGTGCGCGTCGCCCGCCAGTCCTAACGTTTCAGGGTGTCTAGGCTGAGGACATGCCAGCACCCGATATCCGGTCCATCGGCGATGACGAGCGCACTGACGTGACCGCGCCACCGCCGCCGAACCTCGGCGACCCCGCCCTCGCGGCCGACCTGCGCGCCGACCTTGCCAGCTACACCTCCGATGTGCTCGATGAGCTTCTCGGACCTGTCGCCGCTGCCGCCCTTGCTCGCGAACAGCGCATTCCCGCCCGAATCGCGCTCGCCGAAAGTAGCGAGCCGCTAGCGCTGCTGGCTCGACTCTTCCTCCTCGGCGACGAACTGACCGGCGCCGAGGTCGAGCGGGCCCTGCCTGCTACGACGCCCGCGCGCGCCGAAGCCGCGCACCTCGTTACCCGCAGCGCGACCGGGCGCTTTCGCGCCGCGGTCGATATCTCGCCCACCGGCATCGATCCGGCCGACGGCCCAGCCTGGATCGTCTCCGACCTGCCCGAAACCGTCCTCGGCCATGCCCTGCCGCCCTGGCACGTCCTCGGCGTTGGGGGAGCGAGCCAGACCTTGCACGCGCTGCTGCCGCAACCCCCGGCAGGTGGCAGCCTCGGCACCGTGCTCGATCTCGGCACCGGGTCGGGCATTCAGGCGCTCACCCTCGCTCGTCGCGCCGAACGGGTCATCGCCACCGACCTGTCCGAGCGGGCCCTCGCCTTCCTATGCGCTAATGCGGCGCTCGCGGACATCCCCGACGGCGTCATCGAGGCTCGCGCCGGTTCGCTCTTCGAGCCGGTGGCGGGCGAGACGTTCGACCTCATCGTGTCCAACCCGCCGTTCGTTATCACGCCCGCCGCGGCCTACGACGCTGGCCTGCCGGTCATGGAATACCGCGATTCTGGCACCGGCGCGAGCGGCGATGAGCTCCTCGCGCGCCTCATCGCCGATCTCGGCACCCACCTCGCGCCCGGCGGACGCGCCATCATCTTGGCCAACTGGGAAGTGCGCGCGAACGAGGACGAGTTCGCGCGGCCGCGCGCCTGGGTGGCGGCCGCCGAAGCCCGTGCAGGTGTGCCCCTGGATTCGTGGATCATTCGTCGCGAGTTCCAGGACGCCGCGGAGTATGCCGAGATGTGGCTGCGCGACGGGGGCCTGAGCGATGATTACGACGCGCTGTACCGCGCTTACCTCGCCGATTTCGCCGCCCGTGGCGTGCGCTGGGTCGACTTCGGCTACCTCCTTTTCACCCGCCCACTGAGCAGCGAGCGCGGCGTGCACGAGACCTCCGACCTCACCGGTCATGCCGCACCCGACGGCGAGACCCTGTGGCGGCTAGCGGCCGAGCGTGCCCGCCTGGAACGAACCTCCGATAGCGACCTCGCGGCGAGCCGCATCACGGCGGCAGACGATGTCACGCTCGAGCATCATTTCCGTATCGGCGAATCCCAGCCCGAGGTCATCACCGCCACCCAGGGCGGCGGCCTGCACCAGGTCGTTTCCTGCCCCACTGAAATGGCGGGCCTACTGTCGGCCGCCGATGGCAGCCTCACCGTGGGCCAAATCGCCGCCGCCCTCGCCGCCCTGCTCGACGTCGAGGGTGAGGCCATGGCAAAGGCCTGTATTGCCCACACCCGCCGCCTGGCAAGCATCGGAATGCTGAGCGTCGGCTAGGTCGCGATTCGATCACGACGGGGGATATCCCCGCGACAACCTACGGAGCCGTAAGTTACGGTGGCGTAGTGAGTATCAAGCCGACACCCGCCGCGCGCCGCAGCATGCTCTCGCGCGTGCGCTCCGGCGCGGGGCGCCTCGCGGCCTCCCTCGCCACCCCGCTCGTGCCCGGCGACTACCTCGATCTCATCTCGCCCCTGCGCTCCGGCGCCGATCTGCGCGCCCGCATCATCGCCCGCCACCGCGAGACCGAGCGCACCGCCACCCTGACGCTGCGCCCCTCCGGCGCCTGGCGCGGCCACATTCCCGGCCAGTACGTGCGCATCGGCGTCGATATCGACGGCGTGCGCCGCTGGCGCGCCTACTCGATCACCTCGCCGAGAGCTGGCGCTGCGGCTGATTTCACCATCACCGTCACGATGATCGATTCGGGCCTCGTCTCCGCCCACCTCGTGACCGGCGACGTCGTCGGCTCCCTCATCGCCCTCGACCAAGCCACGGGCGACTTCATCAGCCCCACGCCCGCCCCCGGCCGCGTCCTGCTGCTGACCGGCGGCTCGGGCCTCACCCCCGTCCTCGGGATGCTGCGCTCCGGCGTCTTTGCCGGCGCCGACGTCGCCCTCATCCACTCCATCCGCCGCGCCGCCGATCTCGTCGCCGGCGAGGAACTGGCCGCCTGGGCCCGCGAGCACGGCAACAGCCTCGTCGTTCGCGTGACCGACGACGACGGCCAGCTGCGCCTGTCCGATCTCGATCACCTCGTGCCCGACTGGCGCGAGCGCCATACCTTCGCGTGCGGCCCCACCGGGCTGCTCGACGACTGCCAGGCCCACTGGGGCGAGTTCGAGATCGGTGATCGCCTCACCGTCGAACGCTTCCGCCCCACCCTTGCCGCCATCGGCGACGGCGGCACCGCAACGTTTTCCCGCAGCAACACCACCGTCGTCGCCGACGGCGGTAGCGCGCTGCTGGATGTCGGCGAGGACGCGGGCGTCCTCATGCCCTCCGGCTGCCGGATGGGTATCTGCTTCGGCTGCCTCGCGCCCCTGAAAGAAGGCAGCGTGAAAGACCTGCGCAACGGCGAGGTCACTACCGCCGCCGACGGCGAAACCGTTCCCATCCAAACCTGCATCTCTGCCGCCGCCGGCCCCTGCACGATCGACCTGTAACCCCCGAGAATCTGGAGCCCTCCCCATGACCACTCTCGCCCCACCCGCCCCCGCAGCGCCCCCGCGCACCCGCCCCGCCCCGCACCTGAGCGATGAGCAAGTCGAGGCCCTCGCCGCCGAGCTCGACGCCCTGCGCGATGAAATCCTCGCCAAACGCGGAGCCGATGATGCCGCCTATATTCGCCGCGTCATCGCCACCCAGCGCTGGCTGGAGATGGGCAGCCGCGCGGTCCTGCTGTTTTCCAAGTGGCGCCCCGCCTTCTGGCTCGGCACGAGCGGCCTCGCGGTCGCCAAGATCCTAGAAAACATGGAAATCGGCCACAACGTCATGCACGGCCAATGGGACTGGATGCGCGATCCAAAAATCCACTCCTCGACGTGGGAATGGGACCACGTCTCGCCGGCCGCGCAGTGGAAGTACTCCCACAACCACCTGCACCACACCTACACGAACGTCCTGGACCGCGATAACGATCTCGGCTACGGCATCATGCGCGTGGATGAGGCACAGGAGTGGCGGCCCTTCCACCTCGCCCAGCCCGTCATTAACCTCGTGAACGCCGTGATGTTCGAATACTCCATCGCCGCCTACGATCTGGAGCTCGGGCCCTACCTGAACGGCACCTCGGACAAGTCGGAAGAGCAGTTCAAGGCCGAGTCCCGCGCGGTGATCGAGAAGATCAAACGGCAGGCGTTCAAGGACTACGTCCTGCACCCGATCCTGTCCGGCCCGAGCGCGTTGTCCACCCTCGGCGCGAACGTCCTAGCGAACCTGATCCGCAACGTCTGGTCCCACACCGTCATCATCTGCGGGCACTTCCCCGAGGGGGTGGAGACTTTCGAAACCGAATCGATCGACGGCGAAACCCGTGGCGAATGGTACCTGCGCCAGCTCCTTGGCAGCGCCAATATTTCCGGGCCGCGCGCCCTGCACATCATGACCGGCAACCTATCCCACCAGATCGAACACCACCTCTTCCCGGACCTGCCGAGCTCGCGCTATCACGAGATCGCGCCGCGCATCCGCGAGATCATGAGCCGCTACGGCCTGACCTACGTCACGGGCCCGATGCCGGTGCAGGTGGCGAGCGTGACGAAGAAGATCTTCCGCCTCGCGCTGCCGAACAAGGATCCGAAGGTCTCGCGCCCCGCCCAAATCTGGCGTGCCCTTCGCGGGCGCGCGGAAAAAGTAGTGCCGCTTCCCGAAAGGTGAGCCCACCACGTGGGCCGGGCGCCCGAGCGGTAAGCTCGATGACGCCTGGTCCATCGTTGCCGTTTTGGGGATTACATGCCTGCTATGACGCCCGCCCACCATCCCGACACCACCGAGGATGCCGCCGCGAGCCCAGATCGTGAGATGCCGTTTGCGGAGCTCGGTCTGCGCGAAGAGGAATACCAGCAGATCCGGCGGCTGCTCGGCAGGCGCCCCACCGCCGCGGAGCTCGCCATGTACTCGGTCATGTGGTCGGAGCACTGCAGCTACAAGTCCTCCAAAATCCACCTCAAGCAGTTCGGTGAGAAGACGACGGAAAAGATGCGCGAGCACTTGCTCGTCGGCATCGGGCAAAATGCCGGCGTCGTCGATATCGGCGATGGCTGGGCCGTGACCTTCAAGGTTGAATCCCACAATCACCCCTCTTTCGTTGAGCCCTACCAGGGCGCTGCGACGGGCGTCGGCGGCATCGTGCGCGACATCATCTCGATGGGCGCGCGCCCCGTGGCCGTCATGGACCAGCTGCGCTTCGGCGCAATCGACCACCCCGACACGGCCCGCGTCGTCCACGGCGTTGTTGCCGGAATCGGCGGCTATGGCAACTGTCTCGGTCTGCCCAACATCGGCGGCGAGACGGAATTCGACGCCGTCTACCAGGGCAACCCGCTCGTCAACGCCCTGTGCGTGGGTGTGCTGCGCCACGAGGACATCCACCTCGCCAACGCGACGGGCGAGGGCAACCACGTCGTCCTGTTCGGTGCACGCACCGGCGGTGACGGCATTGGCGGTGCCTCCATCCTCGCCTCCGAAACCTTCGACGAGGGCGGCCCGACGAAGCGCCCGAGCGTGCAGGTCGGCGATCCGTTCATGGAAAAGCTCCTGATCGAATGCTGTCTGGAACTCTTCGAACGCGAGCTTGTCGAGGCGATCCAGGATCTCGGCGCTGCGGGCATTTCCTGCGCGACCTCCGAACTTGCCTCCAACGGCGATTCCGGCATGCACGTCGATCTGGAAAACGTGCTGCTGCGCGATCCGAGCCTGACCGCGGGCGAGATCCTCATGAGCGAATCCCAGGAACGCATGATGGCGATCGTCGCGCCCGACAAGCTCGACGAGTTCCTCGCCGTGACCGGACGCTGGGAGGTCGAGACGGCCGTCATCGGCACCGTGACCGGCAACGGGCGCCTGACGATCGACCACTTCGGTGAGCGCATTGTCGACGTCGACCCCAAAACCGTCGCCCACGACGGCCCGACCTACGACCGGCCCTACGCCCGGCCGGACTGGCTCGATGCCGTCCAGGCCGACGCGGCCGAAAAGCTCGCCCGCCCCGGCAGCGCGAAGGACATCCGCGAGCAGATGATCGCGCTCGCGGCCTCGCCCAACTGCGCGAGCGTGCAGTGGATTACCTCCCAGTACGATCGCTACGTCCAGGGCAACACGGCGCTCGCGCAGCCCGATGACGCCGGCGTCGTGCGCGTCGATGAGGAAACCGGCCTCGGCGTCGCCATCGCCACCGACGCAACGCCGCGCTTTGCCTACCTCGACCCTTACGCGGGAGCGCAGGCCTCGCTCGCCGAGGCCTACCGCAACGTCGCAACGGTCGGCGCCCGCCCCCGCGCCATCACCGACTGCCTGAACTTCGGCAGCCCCGAAAAGCCCGACGCGATGTGGCAACTCGTGCAGGCCATCACGGGCCTTGCCGACGGCTGTCGGGAGCTGTCGGTGCCCGTCACCGGCGGCAACGTCTCGCTGTACAACACGACGGGCGACGAATCAATCTACCCGACGCCCGTCGTCGGCGTGCTCGGCGTCATCGAGGACGTCTCGCGCGTCGTGCCCTCGGGCTTCACCGACGCGGGCCTGACCCTCCTGCTGCTGGGTGCCACCCGCGAGGAACTATCCGGTTCGGAGTGGGCGCGCGCCATCCACGAGCACATCGGTGGCATGCCGCCGAAGGTCGATTTCGGCGCCGAACGTGCCCTCGCCGACGTCCTTATCGCACTCGGCCAGCAGGGCATGAGCCGCGCCGCGCACGATGTCTCGCGCGGCGGCCTGTCCCAGGCGCTGATCGAATCGGCGCTGCGTTTTGGCACCGGCGCCAACGTGGACCTCTCCGAGGTTCTGGTGCGCGACGGGATCGATACGACGAGCGCGCTGTTCGCCGAGACCGGTGCCCGCGCGATCGTTGCCCTTGATCCGCAGGACGGCGAGGCCGCCCGCGCCCTCGCCGAGGAAGCCGGCGTCCCGGTGGCCGAGATCGGCACGACGGGCGGCGACCAGCTGACGATCACCGTGCCCGAGGGCACTGTGCAGCTGGGTCTTGGCGAGCTGGCCGAGGCCGCCGCGGCGACGCTCCAGCAGCACTTCGGCTAGATGAGGTTGAGCGCCTTGCCCACCCGCACGGCGTTCTCCCGGTTCTTTACGCCCAGGCGCCGATAGATCGATTTCGCTGTCGAGCGGATCGTCTCGACGCCCACGTGCTGCAGCGAAGCGATCTGGTGACTGCGCACGTTCTAAAGGTGGGGTGGAAGAAGACCGTGCCAGATTGTGGGACGGCAGCCGGCGGTTTTACTATGTGGTCACCGTTTTTTGGTCAGCGCAATAGGTGTGTAGCGTTGGCCTCGAACTCAAGTTAGCCAACGAGGGCCGCTCGGCCCGGTGGCCGGCGCGGTCCTGGTGAAGGAGGACCCGTGGACGACTACCTGGACGCGCTCTTCGAGCATGTACGCACCCTGAACCCCGGGGAAGACGTTTTCCATCAGGCCGTGCACGAGGTTCTCGAATCGCTCGGTCCCGCGCTCGTGAAGAACCCGCAGTATCGCGACGCCGGCATCCTGGAGCGGATGATTGAGCCCGAACGCCAGATCGTCTTCCGCGTGCCGTGGATCGATGACTACGGCAAGGTGCAGGTCCACCGCGGCTACCGCGTCGAATACAACTCGGCGCTCGGCCCGTACAAGGGTGGGCTGCGTTTCCACCCGTCGGTCAACATTTCGATCGTGAAGTTCTTGGGCTTTGAGCAGATCTTCAAGAACTCGCTAACGCGGCAGGGCATCGGCGGCGGCAAGGGCGGTTCGAACTTCGACCCGCATGGCAAGTCGGATAACGAGGTCATGCGGTTTTGTCAGTCCTTCATGACCGAGCTCTACCGGCACATCGGTGAATACACCGACGTGCCCGCGGGCGATATCGGCGTGGGTGCGCGCGAAATCGGCTACATGTTCGGCCAGTACAAGCGCCTCACCAACCGCTACGAGGCCGGCGTCCTCACGGGCAAGGGGCTCGGATGGGGCGGCTCGCTCGCCCGCACCGAGGCCACCGGCTACGGCACGGTGCTGTTCGCCGAATCGATGATGCACCAGCATGGCGAGGGTTTCGATGGCCAGCGCGTCGTCGTGTCCGGCTCGGGCAATGTTGCGATTTACGCGATCGAGAAGGCTCAGCAGTTGGGCGCGACCGTCGTATCGTTTTCCGATTCTTCCGGCTACGTCGTCGATGAAGAAGGGGTTGACGTTGACCTGCTGCGGCAGATCAAGGAGGTCGAGCGCGGACGCGTCTCCGACTACGTCGACCACAAGTCGAGCGCGGAGCTCGTTACCGGTGGGTCCGTTTGGGACGTGCCGTGCACCGTGGCGCTGCCATGCGCGACGCAGAACGAGTTGGACGAGGCCGCTGCCCGCACGCTGGTGAACAACGGCGTCAAGGTTGTTGCCGAGGGGGCGAACATGCCATGCACGCCCGAAGCCGTGGAGATTTTCCAGCTTGCTGAGTGCCTGTTCGCGCCGGGTAAGGCCGCGAACGCTGGCGGCGTGGCGACCTCCGCGCTGGAAATGGAGCAGAACGCATCGCGCGAGCAGTGGAGCTTCGATAAGGCTGAAGCCAAGCTGACGAAGATCATGAAGACGATCCACGACGAGTGCGCCGAAACCGCCGAAGCCTACGGCCAGCCGGGCGATTACGTCCTCGGGGCAAACATCGCGGGCTTCACGCGCGTCGCGGACGCGATGCTCGCGCAGGGGATCGTTTAACCACCAAGGGCGATGCCCGCCGCGAGGCGAGCGAGCAAGCCTTTTTGCCACATTCCCGCCGGCGCCGCATAGCCCGTCCAGGGCGCGGCGTCGGCGGGCGTATGAAGAGAGTGGATCAGCCAGGTGGCCGCGAGACGTGCCGCGATGTGGGGCGGTGCCGCGTGGATCCCAAAGTGACGGGCACCTGACAGTCCGCGTTCGATGGCGGATGAAACGAGGACCGATTCTGTGAGCGTTGGCGGCAACACCGGTGCGAGTACACGGATGCCCTCGACTCTCGCGACGGTCGCGCGCCACCTATCGATACGCTTGGCGGCCAGGTAGTTCGGGCCCTGAGCGGAAAGAGCCGCGTCACGCACCCGTCCGTTTATCCAGTAGGAGTCCGTCGGCGTCCCTGAGTACGCGAGCGTGACATCGCGGCGCGCGCGAAGCAGCCGGGTGACGAGCCGATCGGCGGCCAGCGCGAGGTGGACGTTGGTGCGCCCCGGAGCATATAGAGCGTTGACGACGGCAAGCTCGCCGGGAAGCGAAGCGAGGTGATCGGCCAGGGCGTCGGGCGCGGCGAGGATATCGCTGAGCTCCGCGGGTGCGAACGTCAGCGTTCCCGGAGCCGAGCTTGCAGCTTCCGACAACAGCGGGCGGCGCTGAGAATTGGAGCGAATGACGGCATGCACGTGCGCTCCGGCGGCGATGAGCGGCAGCGTCGGAGCGAGTTCGGCGCCTGCCCCGAGGACGACGACCGTCCTGCCTGAAAGCAACCACCACTGGGGATGTGCCGCCACGGCCGCGCACGCGGCAAGACCGAGCGGCGAGATGATCTCCGGCGGCAGCGCCGGCGAGAGAGCTGGGGCAGGACAGCGGGCGGGGGCGTGCGATGGCTTGGCCGTGTCGGACTCATCGGCCTCCGCCGGTTCTGCTCGCTCCGGCGAGGGGGCTGCCTCGTGCAGGACCTCGAGCCCGGCGCGTGCCACGGCGGGATTACCGTCCGGCCCCTCGAGTTCGGTGAGGCGCCGAAAGGCCGACCGATAATGCTTCCGCCACCCGCGGTCCCCGGGACTGACGAGCGGCCCGGCTCCAAGCGCGGCAGCCCCCGCATTCAGCGCCTCCTGCACCGCCGGCGTCACGACGAGCTATCCGATCCGCGTCGCCGCATCGCATCGATCACCGCGATGACGAGCGCAACTGCGATCATCCCCACCGTCACGCGCAGCGCCATCGAAAACGCGTGGCCGTAAGACTCCGCCGGCGTTCCGGCCGTCATTGCCTGCGTTGCGAAAAAGACGCTCGTCATGACGGCGAGCCCCACGGAGGCGCCCACCCGTTGGGTCGTCTGCAGCACCCCGCCCGCCGTGCCGCCGTAGGAGACCGGAACATCAGCGAGGGTGAGGGTCTGGTTAGGCGAGATCACGACGCCCGAGCCCGCACCCGAAACCGCCATGAGTGCGGCAAACACCCAGATGAGTTGCGGCTGCGGCACATAGATCGAGGCGAGGTCGATCGCGGTGATCCCGAGCGCCATGACAGCAAGCCCGATGACGACGAGCCAGCGTCCCAGTCCTGGCAGCCAACTGCCCGAGCGGGCCGAGGTGTAGCCCGCGGTCACCGCAAAGGGCAGGCCGAGCGCACCCGCCACGAGCGCACTGAGTTCCAGCCCCGATTGAACGTAGACCGACATAACGATCCAAATCCCAGTGAAGCCCGCAAAGTAGGCGGTGCCCATCGCGGTGCCGAACGCGAAGCCCGTATTACGCATCAGCGAGCGCGGCAAGACGGCGGAGCCGCCGCGCCTATCCAGCACAATCTCCCACGTCATGAACGCGATGAACCCCGCCGCTGCGACGGCCAGCCACCACCACGGGGCGTTCGCGAGTCCGCCCTGCTCCGTGCCGACGAACGGAATCATGAGCGCCAGCACCGTGATCCCCAGGAGAAGTAAGCCGAGCACATCGAGCTTCAGCCTGCCTGCCGCCCCCCGGTCGTGATCGGGCAGGTAGCGCGCTGCCGCAATGACAAGGATGATGCCGACGGGCAGGTTCACGAGGAAGACGGACCGCCACCCCAGCTCCGGGCCGAGCACCGCGATCAGCACGCCACCAAGCACCGGTCCCAGCGCCGTCGAGACACCGATCGCCGCGCCAAACATCCCGAATGCTTTGCCACGTTCCGCGCCGGAAAACAGTTGCTGGATGAGCCCGACGACCTGCGGGTTGATGATTGCCGCCGCCACGCCCTGCGCGAGCCGGAAGGCGGCGAGGGCCGCGGCCGTGGGTGCGAGCCCGCACGCGACGGAGGCGATCACGAAGCCGATGACGCCGATGAGGAACATGCGGCGCCGGCCATACACATCGCCGAACCGGCCAGCCGGCACGAGTGCGAGACCGAACGCCAATGAGTAGCCCGCAACGATCAGCTGGATGTGGGCGGGAGTCGCATCGAGCGAGGCCTCGATCGAAGGCAGCGCAATATTAACGATGGAGACGTCGAGCAGCGTCATGAAGCCCGCCGCGAGAATCACCGCGAATGCGCGCTTGCGTTCATCGGGTGGCAGGGCGGCAGACTCGTGAGGGCTCGACACACAAGCTGTTCTATCACCTATATGGGCAACCGGCGGTTTGCGCCCGAGTGGCCGCCAGGTGAGAGCCTGGTGAACGCAATCAAAAGTGGGTGAGTTTGTTCCCTTATGCGGTCAACCTTCTTCACAACATTGCGCCTGCGGGTTAGCCTTGAGTGGACGG
The DNA here is from genome assembly GCF_900107735.1 of Bowdeniella nasicola. Classification (GTDB taxonomy): domain Bacteria; phylum Actinomycetota; class Actinomycetes; order Actinomycetales; family Actinomycetaceae; genus Bowdeniella; species Bowdeniella massiliensis. The sequence continues at coordinate 75,278 of NZ_FNQV01000003.1, forward strand.
CTGTCCCCGCAGCCAGACCTATCCATGAACAAAAGGACGAGGTTTCATGTCGAAATCCATCTACACCAGGTCTCTTGCGGGCCTGAGCGCTGCAGCGCTCGCGCTCGTAGGACTCGCCGGTGCCGCCGCCGCTGATCCGGCGGAAAGCCCCGAGCCGACCACCTCCGATACGGTTGAGGCTCCCAGCGAGGAAGCCGAGTCGGGCGCCGAGGCCACTGACGAAGCCGGTAACGGCAACGACGCTGATGCCGAAACTCCCGCCGATGAGGCTAGCAACAGCGAAGGCGACGCCGCCGATGAAGGCGAAGCGGGCGAAACTTCCACGACCGAATCCAAGGTCGGGCTCCAGGCATCCACGCAGGCCGCCCCGGATTACGTGGCGCTGGACATTTTGAACATCACCGACTTCCACGGCCGCATTAACCAGGCCGCAAAGATCGCGACCTTCCTCAACCAGTTCCGCTCCGCGAACCCGGACGGCACGATCTTCACCTCCTCCGGTGACAACATCGGCGCGACGACCTTCGAGTCGAGCTCCCAGGATGATAAGCCCACCATTACCGTCCTGAACATGATGGGGCTGCGCGTCTCCGCCGTCGGCAACCACGAGTTCGACAAGGGCTGGGACGACTTCGTTGCGAAGAACGCCACCACCGACTTCACCTACCTCGGCGCGAACGTCGAGAACGAGGTCCCGGACCTGCCCAGCCATGAGGTCGTTGACCTGAACGGTGTGAAGGTTGGCTTCGTTGGGATTCTGACCGAGGACATGGGCTCGCTCGTCTCCCCGGACGGCGTCAAGGGCATCGGTTGGGGCGATATGGTCAAGCACGCCAATGCTCAGGCCGAGATCCTGACCGACGGCGACGAGGCTAACGGCGAAGCCGATGTTCTCATCGCGCTCGTGCACGAAGGCCCGAACACCCCCGATGTCGCCGACGGCGAATTCTCCACTCTCGCTAACGGGATTTCCGAGAAGTACACCGCCGTCTTCGCGGGCCACACCCACATCGCCTACAACACCGAGCACCGCGGAATCCAGTTCCTTCAGTCCGGCCAGTACGGCGAAGGCGTGGGCCACCTCGCCCTGCAGTACGACGAGAACCACGACGTCGAGGGCTTCTACAAGCCGTTGGTCAAAACCGCTGGCATCACCGCCACCAAGTCCCTTGACGTGACGCCCGATCCCGAGATCGCGGCCTACGTCAAGGAAGTCACCGACCAGGCTGAAGAGATTGGCAAGGAGGTCATCGGCTACACCGCCGGCGACTTCCTGCGTGGCAAGAACACCGACGGCAGCGAAAACCGCGGCAGCGAATCGACCATCGGTAACCTCGTCGCCGAGGCCCACCTCGCCCAGGCGAAGGTCACGCAGGAGGATACCGACTTCGCGGTCATGAACCCGGGTGGTATCCGTGCGGATCTGCTGTACAAGGCCGACTCCGATGGCGCTGTGACCCTGAAGGACGCCGCGGTCATCCAGCCGTTCGCGAACTCGCTCATGGTCGTGACCCTGACGGGCGCCGAGATCAAGCAAATGCTCGAAGAGCAGTGGCAGCTCGATAAGGACGGCAACGTCCCCAACCGCGCCTTCCTGAAGCTCGGCATTGCCGGCTTCAGCTACACCTACGATCCCGCCGCCGAGCGCGGCGAGCGCATCACCTCGATCACGCTGGATAACGGCGAGCCGATCGATATGGCTGCCAACTACCGCGTCGCCGCGAACTCGTTCCTGGCGACCGGTGGCGACAACTTCCACGTTCTTGCCGGCAAGCCCATTCAGGACACCGGCCAGATCGATCTTGATGCCACGATCGATTACATCAAGAACACCGCCGCCACCAAGGACACGGCGCTGCAGCCGAAGTTCAACCAGCGCTCCATCGGCATCCACGATGTCAAGGGCAACCTGCCCGAGGGCCTGGTCGTCTCCGGCACCGAGCTCTCCCTGGAGTTCTCCTCGCTGTCCTTCTCGGCTGAGGCCGTCACCGGCGGCAAGGTCGCAACGGAGCTCACCTGCGAGTTCTCCCTCGTGGACGGCGACTCGCTCGGCAAGGAAACCGTTGCGGTCGACAACACCGTCAGCGATGGCGCCGATGAGACCGGCAAGGCCACCATCGACCTCACCGTTCCGGACCTGACCGGCCGCGAAGGCCAGACGATCGCCCTCGTGTGCTCCACGGATCTCGGCGACGAGGTCACCGTAGCCACGGGCAAGGTCGACGGCACTCCGGGCGAAGACCCCACCGAGCAGCCGACGGAAGAGCCGACGGAGCAGCCGACGGAAGAGCCGACGGAGCAGCCCACCGAGGATCCGACCGGTACGCCGACGGAGCCCGGCAAGCCTGCGCTGCCGATCACGGGCGCGCAGAGCGATCACCTTGGTATCGCCGCCCTGCTGCTCGTGGGCGCTGGCCTCGCATCCGTTGGTATCGCACGCCGCCAGGCGCTGCGCTAACCACGAATCGGCTAGCTAGCTGATGCGCTAGCAGCCAACGCGCAACCGGGCGCGGATTCCCTTAGGGAGCTCGCGCCCGGTTTCGTTGCGCCCACCTGGGGCGCGGCCCGCTCACCCGCGAGTGCGAGGGATCGGTAGCCTTGCGGAGACTTCGGCCGGCGCCGGGTGCACCGATCTCTCCTACAATGGCCCCATGTCTCGCACACGTGATGACGCGGCCGCGCGCGAGGTGCTGGCGCGCTTCGGAGCAGGCGACAAGCTCACCCGCGCGGAGCTTCGGCTCGCCGCCCGCTACGCCCTGGCCGAATTTGCTCGCCTGCATCCCGGGCGCAGCGTCGAAGTGCGGCTGCCCCCGGCCGCCGTCGTCCAAGCCATCGCCGGTCCCGCGCACACGCGTGGCACCCCGCCCAACGTCGTGGAAACGCGGCCCGAGGTGTGGCTGGAGCTCGCGCTGGGCAAGCGCAGCTGGCAGGACGCGTGCGCATCCGGCGACGTACAGTGGTCAGGAACGCGCGCCGACCTCGGCGAGTACCTGCCCTACGTGTAACAAGAGGAGCACCATGGCCCCCAACCTCGGACCGCGCCGCGACCCGGGCCCCATCCCGCCCGTCGAACGCGCCAAGCTCGATGCGCAGCGGGCCGCGGCCAAGCGCCCGGAAGCCTCCGGCGCGAAGGGCGTGGAGGTCGTGCACCGGCGTGCCCCGCGCTACGGCCGGTTCATCCTGACGGGCCTGCTCGCCGGAGCGCTTCTCGCATTCGTCATCGCGCTCTTCACGCGCGGCTGGTCGGCGCTGTCCACGTCGAACACCTTCTGGCTGCTGCTCATCTCGCTCGGGCTCCTCGGCATGCTGGCCGGCTCCGTCATCGCCTACCTGCGCGATCGCGCCTCGCTCACCCACGTCGATGCCATGGTGGCATCGCCCGATGAGCCCGAAGGGCGCGCGTAGATGCCGCGGCGCCGCTTCCTCCTCACCGCTGAATCTGCGACGATCGACCGCGCGCTCGCCGAACTGCGAGCCGAGCTCGAGATCCGCGAGGATTTCCCCTCCGACGTGCTCGCCCAGGCACAGGACGCCGCCGCCCAAGGGCTGCCCGCGCCCGGCAGCCTCCCGGAGCACGGCCGTCCGAGCATCGCGCCCGTCGACATGCGCGAGCTGCCGTTCGTCACCGTCGACCCGCCGAGCTCGATGGACCTCGACCAGGCCGCCTACCTCACCCGCGGGTCCGATGCGGGCGAAGCGGGCTACACGATCTATTACGCGATCGCCTGCCTCGCGTTCATGGTGCGACCCGGCGGCCCGCTCGATACCGAGGTGCGCGAACGCGGCACGAGCATCTACGGCCCGGGCCACGTCATTGCCCTGCACCCCGAGGCGATCTCGGCGGATGCCGCCTCCCTGCTGCCAGGCGAGGACCGCCTCGCCTACGTCTGGCAGATCGGCCTGGATGCCGAGGGCGCGATGACGAGCTACAGCGTCCGCCCCGCGCTCGTGCGCAGTCGCGCGAAGCTCAGTTACACCGACGTCCAGCGGGCGCTCGACGGCGCCGGTGAGCTCGAGGGCGAGGTGCCCGCCGACTTCCCGCAGCTGCTGGAGCGCATCGGCCAGCTGCGCATCGCGCGCGAGGCGGCACGCGGCGGCGTCTCGCTCGACATCCCCGAGCAGGAGGTGGCCGAGAGTCCCGACGGCTATGTCCTTTCCTACCGCGCCAACCTGCCCGTCGAGTCCTATAACGCCCAGCTTTCGCTCGCCACCGGCATCGCGGCGGCGCGTATTATGCGGCGCGCCGGCACCGGCATCCTGCGCACGCTGCCCCCGGCCGAAGAGCGCGACCTGCGCCGGCTGCGGCACACCGCGCGGGCACTCGGCCTTTCCTGGCCGAGCGAGATGACATACCAGGACTTCGTGCGCTCGCTGTCCTCCGCCGACGCCGCCGCGGCTGCGTTCCTGAATGAGGCGACGACGCTGTTTCGCGGCTCGGGCTACCTCGCGTTTGCGGGCGGCGCCATCCTCGGCGAGGACGGCGAGGCAACCGAGCCACTGGGGGAGTCCCACCCGCACGCCGCCATCGCGGCGGAATACGCCCACGTCACCGCACCGCTGCGCCGGCTCGTGGACCGCTACGGCCTGGAGATCTGCGCCGCCGCCTGCGCGGGCGAGCCGATTGCGCCGTGGGCGGTCGAGGGGCTCGCGTGCCTGCCCGCCATCATGGCGCGCACGAGCCAGCTCGCCAGCCGCTATGAGCGCCGCGCGATCGACCTCGTCGAGGCGGCCGTGCTCTCCAGCCATATCGGCGAGACGTTCTCCGCGACGGTGATCGACGCGAGGAACGGCGGCGGCACCGTGCTGCTGCGCACCCCGGCCGTGCGCGGCCGCGTCGCGGGCGATCTCGCGCCCGGTACCCGCGTCACCGTGCGCGTGCGCGCCGCCGATCCGACGACGGGCACGATCGAGCTCGACGTCGTCGATGCGGACGCGGGCGGTGAGCACTAGAGCGGCGTCCATGTGGCAAACTGGACGCGTGCGACGCGGTGATCACCAGCCAACCCCTGCCCCGGCCGAGATTGCGGACGAGGCCCCGCCGCGCGACGAATGCGGCGTTTTCGGCGTCTGGGCGCCCGGCGAGGACGTTGCGCGCATGACGTATTTCGGCCTGTATGCCCTGCAGCATCGTGGCACCGAATCCGCGGGCATCGCCACGTGCGATGGCTCGACGATCCTCGTCTATAAGGACATGGGCCTCGTCTCTCAGGTTTTCGACGATCGCGCCCTGTCCTCGCTGAGCGGCCACATGGCCGTCGGCCACGTCCGCTATGCGACGACGGGCGCCTCGACGTGGGAAAACGCTCAACCGACCCTCGGTCCCACCCAGCACGGCACCGTCGCCGTCGCCCACAACGGCAACCTCACCAACACCGCCCAGCTCGCCGCGCGCGTGCGCGAGGAGTTCGGCGAGGACTTGCGCGGCGAGTTTGGCCGCGGCTCCACCACCGACACGGCCGTCATGACGGCGCTGCTGCGCGGCAGCGGCGCGGGCAGCCTTCAGGCCACGGCCTTAGAACTCCTGCCCACCCTGCACGGGGCGTTCTCCCTCGTCTTCATGGATGAACACACGCTGTATGCGGCGCGTGACAAGCACGGCCTGCGGCCCCTGGTCATTGGGCGCCTGTCCGGCGGCTGGGCGATCGCCTCGGAAACCGCGGCGCTCGATATCGTGGGCGCCTCCTTCGCGCGCGAGGTCGAGCCCGGCGAGCTCGTCATGGTCGACGAGGCGGGCCTGCGCTCCGTGCGCTTCGCCGAGGCCCAGCCCGCCGGCTGCATCTTCGAATACGTCTACCTCGCGCGCCCCGATACCCGCATCGCCGGTAGCTCAGTGATGGCCGCCCGCTCCCAGATGGGCCGCGCGCTCGCCGCCGAACACCCCGTCGAGGCGGATCTCGTCATCTCCACGCCGGATTCCGGCACCCCCGCCGCGATCGGCTACGCGCAGGCCTCCGGCATCCCTTTTGCCCAGGGGCTGGTGAAAAACGCCTACGTCGGACGCACGTTCATCCAGCCGACGCAAACGATTCGCCAGCTCGGCATCCGATTGAAGCTCAACCCGGTGCGCGAGGTCATTGCCGGCAAGCGCCTCGTCGTCGTCGACGATTCCATCGTGCGCGGCAACACCCAGCGCGCGCTCGTGCGGATGCTGCGCGAGGCCGGCGCCGCCGAGGTCCACGTGCGCATCTCCTCCCCGCCGGTGAAGTGGCCGTGCTTCTATGGCATCGACTTCGCCACCCGCGCCGAGCTCATCGCCAACGGGCTGTCCGTTCAGCAGATTCGCGATAACCTCGGCGCCGACTCGCTCGGCTATATCAGCCTCGAGGCCATGATCGAGGCGACGATGATCGCGCCGGACAAGCTGTGCACCGCCTGTTTCACCGGGAACTACCCGGCCTCCACGCCTGAGGACTTCACCGCAAAGGACGCCGCCCATGAGCACTGAGAACCCCGACGCCCCGCAGCTGACCTACGCCGAGGCCGGCGTCGATACCGCCGCCGGCGATAGCGCCGTCGAGCTCATGAAGGCCGCCGTTGCAGGCACCCACGGCCCCAACGTCGTCGGCGGCTTCGGATCCTTTGCCGGGCTCTTCGACGCGAGCGTCCTGGCCGGAATGCGCCGCCCGCTGCTTGCCACCTCCACCGATGGCGTCGGCACCAAGGTGGAGATCGCCCGCCGCCTCGACAAGCACGACACCATCGGCCAGGACCTCGTCGGCATGGTCATCGACGACATCGTCGTCATCGGTGCGCGCCCCCTGTTCATGACGGACTACATCGCCTGCGGCTCGGTCGACCCCGAGCGCATCGCCGCGATCGTCGGCGGCATCGCGCGCGCCTGCCAGGCCTGCGATACGGCGCTCATCGGCGGTGAGACGGCCGAGCATCCGGGTCTGCTCGGCCCCGACGAATACGACATTGCGGGCGCCGTCACCGGCGTCGTCGAGGCTGACGCCATGCTCGGGCCCGACCGCGTTGAAGAGGGCGATGTCGTCGTTGCCCTGGCCGCCTCCGGCTTGCATTCCAACGGGTACTCGCTCGTGCGCGCCACCCTGGAGGCCGCAGGCGTCGGGCTCGGGGAGCATCACGAGGACTTCGGGCGCACCGTCGGCGAGGAACTCCTGGAGCCGACGCGGCTGTACGCGCCCATCTGCCTGCCGATGCTCGAGCGGATCGAGGGCATCCACGCCCTGTCTCACATCACCGGCGGGGGACTGGGCGCCAACCTCTCGCGCGTCCTACCCGAAGGCCTGCGGGCCCGCGTCATCCGCTCCGCCTGGCAGGTTCCGCCCGTCTTCACCGCCGTGCACACCTGGGGCAATGTCCCGCTGGCGGACCTGGAAAACACGCTCAACATGGGGATCGGCATGGCCGTGGTGTGCACCCCCGATGCCGTCGACGAGGTCCAGGCAATGGCCTCGGAGCAGGACTGCGATTCGTGGGTGCTCGGCGAGATCGGCTCGGATAACGATCCCATCGAGGGTACGCACATCTCGGGCGTCAAGGGCGTGGCCGGGGGCAGCGTCGAGCTCCTGGGCGATTACCGCATGTCCTAGGTTCTTTAGGCACGACGAAAACCCGGATGGCCCCAGGCCCTCCGGGTTTCGTTGTTGAGTAGGAAACTCCCGCGCTACCGCACGCTAGCGATAGTCGCTCCAGTCATCATCCGTGGCTGGAGGGATCTCGTACTCGTCGTAATCAGCGGACTCTTCACGTCGCTTTGACGATAATTCTCGTTCCAAAGCTGCGTAGTCGGTCTCCGGGCTGAAGTACTTCAGCTTGCGGGCAACCTTCGTCTGTTTGGCCTTTTGACGGCCGCGCCCCATGGCGTGACCCCCTCCAACGTCGATGCGGGGCGGCATCCAAGCGGATGCGGCCCCTTGGTTCAGTCATATCTGGTGCCATAACCGTACAATGTTTGCGCCCGCATTGCTATTCGCCATCCAGATAACGAGCTGCCAAAGCGGCGGAAAGACGCGAAATGGTGGGCGAAATTTTTCTTCGTCTGCTGCGCCACTCTTTGGCTGTCGGTGATGCCGATTTGGGCGGTTGTGGGACTATGGGCCCGCGAAACCCGCGCGGGTGCTGCCTAGCCTTGACTCAAGTGTTTGGCGAAGGAGGTCCACCGATGAACTCGGGTGAACTCATGAGCGAAACCATGCTGACACCGGGCGAGGTCGCTCGGCTGTTTCGCGTCCGCGCAAAAACCGTGGCACGGTGGGCGGACGAAGGAAAACTCGGCGTCATTCGGACTGCCGGGGGTCATCGCAGGTTTCGCTTAAGCGAGGTTGAAGAACTCATGCGGCGATGTGGCTCGCTGCGCGAGGACGAGCACCTCGATTTTCCCCACTAGCCACGCCAGCCTCCATCCAGCTGCTCCGATAAACGGTGATCGCCCCGACGAATTCTCGTCGGGGCGATGCCGTATCAGGGGGGGTCGGGCGCTACTTCTTGAACGCCAACCCGATCAGCGCTGCCGCGCCGGCGACCACGACGCCAGCGAGAGCGATCGTCTTCGGGTCCCCGCGCTTAACGTCCTCGACGAAGACCTTGGCGTGCATCGAGGCGTCCTCGGCGAGCAGCTTGGCCTGCCGGCTAGCGTCATCGGTGAGGGAGACCGCAGCCTTGGAGGCATCGTTCGCGACCGACATGATGCCGGCCTTCGCGCTTTCAATGCCGGCGCGCGGGCTCACGCGGTCCGCGAGGGCGTTGACGGAGTCGGAGAGTTCTTTGCGGCGCTTTTCCAGATCAGCCTTGATCTGATCCGCGGAGCGCTTGTCCTCGCTCATGAGTGCAGTCCCTTCTTCACAGCTTCGACGTTCTTCTTCATCCCGCCCACGGGATCGGGGCTCGTGACATCTTTTGCATCTTGCAGCTTCTTGTAGCCAATGAAACCGATGATGGCAGCGATGATCACGAGGATGAGGCCAATGATCAGTGCCGAGAGCCACAGCGGCACCGCGTTCGCCAGGCCGTGGATCGCCGAGTAGAGCAGGACCGGCACGGCATACAGCGCGATTAGGACGCCCGCTGCTGCGAGCATTCCGCCACCGGCACCGAGCTTGGAGACCTTCTCGGTGAGCTGGGTCTGCGCTAGTTTGATCTCGTCTCTCACGAGGGTGGAAAAGTTCTCGGAAATATCTGCGACGAGCTCCCCGATGGACTTCTTTGCCTCCGGGCGAGGTGCGGCGCTCGATGTACCGACTGCAGGATCTGTTCCCTTAACACTCACGTGGGCCACTCCTATGTTCGGGTCGCGAAAGCTGTGCTCTTCCTATCTTTGCCGGTTTGGGCCTCGGATGCACGTTCAATGGTGGGCTGAGACCTATCGCCCACTTACCAGGCAGAGTCATCGGGTTCACCCAAAGTTTGATTCCGTGTGTTTACAATCGGCAAGAGGTTAGCCAATCACGTGTACTCACGTGAGAACGGCATTTTCCTCTCGTACCAGTCCGATCCTCAGGAGTTACCACCCGTGAGACACCACCGAACTGCGCTCGCGTTTGCCGCGGCCGCCTCACTTGCCCTCCCTGTGGGCTTGGCGACCGTTCCCGCGACTGCAGCCCCCTCTTCTGACCTCATTATTTCTGAGGTGTATGCCCGCGGCGGTTCAACGAATCAGCCCTACAAGAACAAGTTCATCGAGCTCTACAATGCCAGCGACAGCGCCATTGACCTGTCCGGCAAGTCGGTGCAGTACCGCTCCGCCACCGGGACGAGTGTTTCCGGAGTGACCGCGCTGTCGGGCGTCATTCAGCCTGGCGGCGTTTTCGTTGTTGGGGCCGGCTCAAATGCCGCCAACGGCGAAGAAACTCCGGTCGATCTGCCCGGCACGCTGAATCTGAGTGGCACCAATGGCGTCGTCATTCTTGCCGAAGGCACCGAGCGGGTTAACGTGCCCGCCAAATCCGTGGTCGTCGATGAGAACATCATTGATCTCGTCGGCTACGGAACTGCCAACGCCTTCGAAACAGCGGCCGCGACCTACACCGGCTCGAATTCCACCCCCGGCGCGATTGCGCGCACGAATTCGACGGATACCGACGATAACTCCGCTGACTTCACCTTTACCGCCGACGTGACCCCCGGCACCGTGCCGTGGGGCGATCCGGTTGACCCCACCGATCCGCCGGTTGACCCGACGGACCCGCCGGTCGATCCGACGGACCCGCCGGTCGACCCCGAGGTCCCGGAAGTGAAGATCTCCGAGATTCAGGGCACCGGTTCGGTGACTCCGCTGGATGGCAAGGTCGTGAAGACCTCTGGTGTGGTGACGGGAACGCACTTCACTGGCGGTTTCAACGGCTTCTACCTCATGGATGAGAACGCCAAGACCGAGGCTCGCACCGCAGGTGACGCGTCCGATGGCATCTTTGTCTACACCGGTCCCAAGGGCCTGGACGTCACGATCGGCGACCGTGTCACGCTGACCGGTACGGCAGGGGAGTACTACGAGCTGACCCAGCTGTCGAACCCAACCCTCGTGGAAAAGACCGCGGGTCAGCCGCTTAATCCGATCCCGTTCACCTTCACGGACAACGCTGATGTGCGCGAAGCCTACGAGTCGATGCTCGTGGCGCCGCAGGGTGATTACGTGGTGTCGGATAACTACACGGACCTCACCAACTATGGTTCGCTGAAGCTCGCCTACGGAACCTCTCCGATCGTCCACCCGGGCGAGCTCTTTAACCCGGTCTCACAAGCAGCCGAGTGGAAGAAGCAGGATGATCTGAAGAATTCGCTGACGATCACCCTCGATGACGGCAAGTCGACGAACTTCTCGCGCGTCACCGACGAAGCTATCTCCTACATCGAGGTGGGCGGCGATGCCCGCATCGGCGCCCCGGTTGCGTTCAAGGACTCTGGAGTCCTGCTGGACTACCGCTTCAACGCGTGGAACTACCAGCCGACGCAGCCAGTTGACGGCAATGACCGGTCGACTGAACCGGTGACCTTCACCAATACCCGCACCGCAGCTCCGGAAGCCGTGGGCGGTAAGGTCAAGCTGGCCTCGTTCAACGTGCTGAACTACTTCAACGACCTCGGTGAGGACGAGGCCGGATGCGAGTTCTACAAGGACCGGGAAGGCAACCCGACGACGGCGAACCGCTGCACCGTGCGCGGCGCCTACTCGGCGGCAGCGTTTGAGCGTCAGCAGGTCAAGATCGTTGCGGCGATCAACAAGCTGGGTGCGGACGTTATCGCGCTGGAAGAGATCGAAGCGAACTCGGCCGTTGACGCGTCCAAGGATCGCGACGAGGCACTTGCCAACCTGGTGGCCGCGCTGAACGCGGATGCGGGCGCTGGCACGTGGGCATTCGTTCCTTCCCCGGCCACCGTGCCGGCAGGCGACGACGTCATTCGCACGGCCTACATCTACAAGCCGGCCGCAGTAAAGCCGGTGGGAGAGTCCAGGATTCTTGATGACGGAGCGTTCCACAACGCCCGCAAGCCCCTTGCCCAGAACTGGCAGATCCTCGGCGTGGAGGCCGGCGAAAACGACACCGTGCAGGACTCCTTCACGACGGTCGTCAACCACTTCAAGTCCAAGGGCTCGGGCGTCGATGATGGCACCAACCAGGGCAACGCCAACCCGGACCGTATCGCTCAAGCCAAGGCGCTAGCGGCCTGGATGGCGAGCGAAGAACTCCCGGTCTTCCTGCTGGGTGACTTCAACGCTTACACCAAGGAAGACCCGATGCAGGTCCTCTACGGTGCCGGTTACACCGATCTCGGTGATCACTTCGACCTTTCCAAGACCTACCTCTTCGGTGGTCAGGTTGGCTCTCTCGACCACGTCCTCGCCGATAAGTCAGCGCTGGAGATGGTCACCGGAGCCACCGTCTGGAACATCAACTCGGTCGAGTCGATCCTGCTCGAGTACTCGCGCCACAACGCGAACATCAAGGATCTGTACGCACCCGACCAGTACCGTTCGTCGGACCACGACCCGGTGATCGTTGGCATCAACCCGATTGTCATTAAGGGAGAGGATCCCGATCCGGAGCCCACGCCTGGCCCGACGGAGCCGACGCCCGGTCCCACGGACCCGACGCCCGGTCCCACGGACCCGACGCCTGGCCCGACCGAGCCGACCGCGCAGCCAACCGATCCGGGCGACAAGCCCACGATTGAGCCTCCGGATGCGGGTAAGCCGGGAGAACCGGGCCTACCTGGTAAGCCGGGGCTGCCGATCACGGGCGCCGAGATCGTTGGAATCGCGCTGCTCGCACTGGTCCTCATCGGTGCCGGCATCGTACTCATCCGCCGTCGCACCCGCTAAGGACGCGGCGTAGGAGAAACGAGAAGAGGCGGCCACGGATTGATTCCGTGGCCGCCTCCTTTCCATTCCAAGCGCGTTTTCATGTCCCCGAGCGTAAGAAGACCTCCGTCCCACCCATTTTTGCGGTTGCTAGGGGAGGAATGGAGAGAACGGGAAAAGGCGATTGCACCGATGTCTCCATAACCTCACCGATCGCTCAGCTTGCGAGTTGCGAGGCCACGTCGGAAAGGACTCCATCAGCTATGAGTACGAAAAGCGCTAGTTCCGAACCTCTGCTGACTGCGGCCCAGAGCGGTGATGTGGCGAGCGTCGCGGACCTTATCTCGAGCGGAGCAGATCTAGAGGTGCGAGATTCAGCTGGGCGCACGCCGCTGCTCCTTGCTGCCGCCAACGATCACGTTGACGTCGCCAAGCAGCTCATCGCCGCGGGAGCTGATCCGAACGCCGTCGATGATCAACGCGATACACCCTGGCTCGTGACGGGCGTGACCGGCTCGGTCGAAATGGTCGAGGTGCTCGCCGCGGCCGGGGCCGATCTCTCGCTGACGAACCGCTATGGGGGAGTCTCGGTGATTCCCGCGAGCGAGCGCGGGCACCTCGACTACGTTCGCTGGGTCCTTGCCAACACCGAGATCGACGTTAACCACGTGAACAATCTCGGGTGGACGGCGCTACTGGAAGCCGTGATCCTGGGCGACGGTAGCGACACCTATCTCGAGGTGGTCCGAGCGCTGCTGGCGGGCGGCGCTGATCCAGCACTGGCCGACGGCGACGGCGTCACGCCGCTGCAGCACGCGTCATCGCGCGGGTATGAGGAGATCGCCGCGGCGCTGAAGGCGGCTGGGCAGTAAGCCGGCGCCAATAGGCAAAGCGAAACGCCCCTGGAAAGCCAGGGGCGTTAGGCGTGGCTCCGACCGGCGTCGATCCGGTGACCTTCCGATTTTCAGTCGGACGCTCTACCAACTGAGCTACAGAGCCCGTGAACACAATCACCCGGTGCGTGACCGGGTGAATCGTGATCGCGACCCCGACGGGACTTGAACCCGCGACCTCCGCCGTGACAGGGCGGCGCGCTAACCAACTGCGCTACGGGGCCTCATGGTGGTGAGACCTATAGTACTCGTACCCCCAACGGGATTCGAACCCGTGTTACCGCCGTGAAAGGGCGGCGTCCTAGGCCACTAGACGATGGGGGCCAGTTCGGGTCCGACGCTCGCTAGCGGGCTCCGAGACCTCGATTAGCATACGCGGAAACTGCCGGTGAATGCAAAATCGGTAGGGGGGTGTTTCCCCTCACACCTCGCGTGCGGCGCGATAGCCTGGCAGCCAGGTACACCCCGCAGGCGACAAGGAGAGCGATGGCCATCGAGGACGATCTCACCGACGAGGAGTTTGAGGCGCTCGTCGAGGACGGGTTGCAGCTCATCCCGGGCGAACTGCTCGATCTGCTCGACAACGTCGCCATCATCGTCGAGGATCACCCGCCCGCCGATCTGCCGCCCGACACCCTCGGGCTCTATGAGGGAGTGCCGCTGACCGAACGCGATGACGGCTGGGCCGCCGGCGCGCTGCCCGATCGCATCTTCATCTATCAGCGGCCCCTGCTCGCCATGTGTGATTCGCGCGCGGAGCTCGTCGACGAGGTGGCGATCACGGTCATCCACGAGATCGCGCATCATTTCGGGATCGACGACGAGGCGCTGGCCGCACTGGGGTGGGACTAGCGCGGGCGGCTAGCCTTAGAGGCATGGTTGTGTTCGAAACTCCGACGCCGACGGAAGAAGCGACCGAGGCCGCGATCGATATTTTGACGCTCCTCGGTTTCGCCGGGATCGGCGCCGCTGCGGCGGTGCTCGTCGCGATCCTCGTAGGGGTCATCGTCCGCGTCGTAGCTAAACGCCGGCCGGGGCTTTCCGCGCTGTCCAAGCACGCGCGCCGCCCCTTCCAGGCGGCACTGCTCGTCATCGGCATCTGGTTTGGTGTTCTCATCCCGACGACGGGCTCCGCCGGCAAAGTCTGGCGCCTGCTGTTCAACCACGTCTGCATTCTGCTGCTGATCGCCGCCCTCGCGTGGCTGCTGATCTCGGTGATCGCCGCGATCGAAGACATGGTCGTGAGCCACCAGGCACGTTCCTCCTCCCCGCGCCACACCGCGCGCGTCAAGACGCAAATGCAGGTGCTGCGGCGGGTGGGTTCCGCCGTCATCGTCATCTGTGCGCTCGCGGGCGCGCTGCTGACCTTCGATGGGGCGCGCGCGATCGGGGCCTCGCTGTTCGCCTCCGCCGGCATCATCTCCGTCGTCGCCGGTCTTGCCGCCCAGTCGAGCCTCACGAACGTTTTCGCTGGCATGCAGATCGCGTTCTCCGACGCCATCCGCGTCGATGACCTCGTCTCGATCAACGGCCAGCTCGCCACGATCGAGGAGATCACGCTCACCTACGTCGTCGCGCGCACCTGGGATGACCGCCGGCTCATCCTGCCCTCGACGCGCTTTACGACCGAGCCGTTTGAAAACTGGACGCGGCTCGAACCTAAACTGCTCGGCACGGTCGAGCTCGACGTCGACTGGCTCGTGCCCGTGGAGGCGCTGCGCGCCGAACTCATGCGGATCGTCAGCGAGTCCGACCTGTGGGACGGCCGCTCCTGCGGCCTGCAGGTCACCGACGCCACCGAGGCGCGCATCCGGCTGCGGGCCGTCGTCTCGGCCGACAGCTCCGGCGCGCTGTGGGACCTGCGCTGCACCGTGCGCGAGCAGCTCGTGCACTGGCTCGTTGCCGAAGCCCCCTACTCCCTGCCGCGCACACGCATCGAGCCCGAGCCCTACCAGGCCCCGAGCTTTGAGGAACGCGAGAAGTTCAACGAGCAGATGCGCAAAGCCTGGGAGGCGGAGGAAAAGAAGCGCGAGCGCGACAAGGACGACACCCTGGAGCTGCTCGATTTCGCCGTCAAGACCGAGGACGAGCACAAGCGCAAGCTGCGCCAGGAGGCGGCTCGGCGGGCCCGGCGCCGCGCCGAAAAGGCGGACCGGCGAGCCGCCAAGCTCGACCTGCGCAAGCTCGGGCCGACGGCCTGGCGCGAGCCCGTGCCCAGTGCGGATGCGACGCGCGTGTTAACAGAGGACGATGTGAAGTCCCTGCACGATGCGCTCGGCGAGGCTCAACCCACGACGGCCAACGACCGGTTGTATTCCGGTTCGAAGGACGCCGAGGAGCGCGCCGAGCGCATGAAGGGCCCCTCCAAGGAGGAGATGGCCGAGCGGGAAGAGACGGCAGAGCGCCGTCGTAAGGAAGGACACGAGCATGACTGATCCCGTCAACAAGACCGATGAGCAGTGGCGCCAGGAGCTGAGCGACCTGGAATACCACGTCCTGCGCGAGGCCGGCACCGAGCGGCCCGGCACCGGCGAGCTGCTGCACGAAAAGCGCGAGGGCATCTACTCCTGCCGCGCGTGCGGCGCCGAGCTCTTCCGCTCCGATACGAAGTTCGACGCGCACTGCGGCTGGCCCTCCTTCTACGATCCGATCAACTCCGCGGCCGTCACGACGCGCGAGGACCGCTCCCACGGCATGGTCCGCACCGAGGTCACTTGCGCGCGCTGCGGCTCCCACCTCGGCCACGTCTTTCCCGACGCGCCGCACACCCCCACCGGCGAGCGCTACTGCATGAACTCGGTCTCGCTGAGCTTCGAGGCGGAATAAGTGCGGATCGCGACGTGGAACATCCAGGCCGGGCGCGGCGCTCGCGGCAGCATCTATGCCGGCGGCGACGTCACGGGCGATAGCCTGGTGCGCCTAGCTGAGACGATCGCCGAACACGAGATCGACGTCATCGCGCTGCAGGAGGTTGATCGCTTCCAGGAGCGCACCTCGCGCCTGGACCAGACCGCGATCATCGCCGAGGCGCTCGGCGCGGCCGACGCGCGCTTTGTGCCGCACTACATCGGCCAGGCGGGCTCGCTGCGCCTGCCGCCGCCGCGGCTATTTTCGGGTACGCCCGGCTTCGGCGTCGCGATCATCTCGCGCCTGCCGGTCGTTTCTTGGCATGCCCGGCGCTTCCCGCTGCGGCTGCCCAAGATCCAGTTCTCCTCCGTCGGCGAGCACCTGTGGAACCGGCTGCGCATCTACGACACGACGCGCTCGCTGCTCGCCGCCACGATCCGCGAGGGCGACGCGCTCGTCTCGCTCGCCAACCTGCACGCCCCCGCGGCCGCCGATGTCGCGCGCGCCCAGCAGATCCAGGCCGCGCACTCGCTGCGCTTCCTGCCCGGCACGCGCATCCTCGCGGGCGACTTCAACGTCGGCCCATCCGACGTCGCCGCCACCCTGCCGGGCACCAACCTCGTGACCGCGCCAACGTTCCCCAATCCGAACGCCGCGAGCCAGATCGATCACCTCATCGCCGACACGCCCGTGACCTGCGGCGGCGCCCACGTGTGTCAGATGCCGTTTTCCGATCACTGCCTCGCGTGGGCCGATATCGCCCCGAGCCAGGCAGCCGGGCAGTGAAGCGCGCGCGGGCTGCCGGCGCATCGGGGGCGCTCGCACCCGCGCTCTTCATCGCCCAGGGCTTCACCCAGTACATCGGCGCTTCGCTCGCCGTTGTCCTGTTCGCCCTCATGCCCGCCACGACGGTCGCGTGGTGGCGCCTCGCCGTCGCCGCCGTCGTCCTACTTGCCTGGCGCCGCCCGTTCGGCGCGCGCGTGAGATGGTCCCGACGCGATATCGGCCATGCCGCCCTGTTTGGATTCTTCCTCGCGACGATGAATATCCTGTTCTACCTCGCGATCGCCCGAATCCCGATGGGCCCCGCCGTCGCCCTCGAGTTCACCGGTCCCGTCCTCGTCGCGGCGCTCGCGGGCCGCGGCTGGCGGGATCGAACCGCCATCGCCCTGGCCGCGCTCGGGGTTCTGGCGATCGGCGGGCTCGGGCTGGACCGCAGCGAGCCGGGTGTCATCGGCGGCATCCTGTTCGCGCTCGCCGCCGGGGTGGCCTGGGCGCTGTACATCGTCATCGGGCGCTCGCTCGCGACCTCGCGGCAGGCCGCGGCCCCCAATGGGCCAACGGGCATCGATTCGCTCGCCCTGGCCATGGCCGTCGGCGCGCTGATCTATCTACCGATGGCCGCCACGACGATGTCGCCTGCACTTGCGAGCTGGCAGAGCTTCCTTGCCGTCGTCGGGGTCGCGATCCTGTCCTCCGTCTTTCCCTACGCCATCGATCAGGTCAACTTCGGGCGGCTGTCGGCCTCCGCCTTTGCCATCCTCACGGCCCTGTTGCCGGCTACCTCGGTCATCGTCGGGGCCATCATGCTGTCCCAGATCCCGAACGTCTTTGAACTGATTGGTCTCTTTTTTATCTCAATTGCCGTCGCACTTACCGGCAAACGCCGCGAAAACTCGGCATCCTAGCCGTTGGAAGTGATCTGTTTAACTCCATAGCGCGTGCAAAGCTGAACAACCTGTGCAACGGTTGTAGTGTCAACAAACCCTCAGTTAGGAGAATCCATCATGATGCATCTTCTGTGGACCCTCATCATCGGCGCCATTTTCGGTGCCCTCGCTCGACTGTTCATGAAGGGCGACCAGGGCCTCTCGGTTCTCTGGACGATCATCCTCGGCGCCCTGGGTGGCGTCGCCGGCGGCTGGCTCGCCAGCGAAGTCTTCGGATGGGACGGCAACTTTGCCTACATCCTGTTCGGAATCCTGATGTCGATCCTGTTCATCTCGATCTTCCTCATGGTGACCCGCGGCTCCAAGCGCGTCTAAGACACGCAGCCGAAAACACGTCACGCGGCCCGTCTGCCCTTCGGGGGAGGCGGGCCGTTTGGCATATTCGATGCGCCTAACGACATCCCGCGCCGCGGGCTTTGCGGCACGATAGAACCATGGCAACGACGCAGCGAATCTGGTTCAACGGCTCCCTCGTTACTGACCCGACGCAGGGAATCATTTCTCCCATCGACCACGGCCTGGTCGTCGGCGACGGGGTGTTCGAAGCGCTCAAGGTGGAGGCCGCCGGAGCGTTCGCGGTCACCCGGCACCTGGAGCGCCTGTCGCGCTCGGCCGCTGCGCTTGGGCTCCCCGAGCCCGACCACGATGCTTGCCGGGCCGGAATTGATGCGGTGCTTGCGGGGCGCGAGTGGGAACTCGGCAAGATTCGCATCACGCTGACCGGGGGAGCGGGACCGCTGGGTTCCGGCGCGGCCTGGGGGCCCGGCACGCTCATCGTCGCGGCCGAAGCCGTCGATCCGCCCGCGCCCGAGACGAGGATCATCACCCTGCCGTGGACGCGGAATCTATCGGGCGCGATGACGGGGGTGAAGACGACGTCCTATGGCGAAAACGTGCGAGGCCTGGCCTTTGCCGAGGAGCGCGGTGCCACCGAAGGCATCTTCGCCAATACCTCCGGCTACCTCGCCGAGGGGACCGGCTCGAACATTTTCCTCGTCTTCGGCGACCAGGTGGTCACGCCGCCACTGACCGCCGGGATCCTCGATGGTGTGACGCGCGCGCTCGTGATCCGCTGGTGGAATGAGCAGGCCGCGCTCGAGGTAGTCGAGCGCGACCTGAGTGTGGTCGAGGCGCAGCAGGCCGACGAAGTCTTCATCACCTCCTCCACCCGCGACGTGCAAGCGGTCACGAGCTGGGACGATCACGACTTCCCGGCCGGGGACGTCACCCGTGCTGTAGCGCAGTGCTTCGCGGCCGGCTGGCAGGCCGAGCTGGATCCGCGCTAGCAGGGCCGGCGTGCTGTGAATCGGTAAGCGTCGGGCGCAGCAGCGCCATCGCGATGAGGAGCACGAGGAGGACCGAGCCCTCGTGCACGAGCATGCCGAGCGACATCGTCACGCCCCCAAGGATCACGCCCGCCACGAGGAGCGCGACGGTCACGAGTGCGATCGCGATGTTGACGCGCATCGTTGTCACGGTGCGTCGTGCCAGGCCGAGCGCATAGGCCAGCCGTGGCAGCCGGTCGGCCATGAGCGCGATATCGGCGGTTTCGATCGCTGCGGGGGAGCCGGCGGCGCCCATCGCGACCCCGATATCGGAGGCCGCGAGCGCGGGCGTATCGTTCACGCCATCGCCGATCATCGCCACGGTGTGTCCCGCAGCCTGCAGCTCGGCGACGATCGCCAGCTTGTCCTCGGGTAGCAACTCCGCTCGCACCTCGTCGATACCGAGGCTCGTGGCGACGCTATGCGCCACGCGCTGCGCATCGCCCGTCGCCATGACGACGCGGATGCCGCGCTCATGCAGGGCCGCGATCGCTGCCGCGGCATCGCTGCGAACAGTATCCGCGACGGCGATGACACCCACCGCGCGGCCCTGCAGACCGACGAACATCGCCGTCTTGCCCTCCTGGTGAAAGCGCTGCAGCTGCCCGCCGTCGGCCGCCTCGGTGAGCAGCGCGGCGGACCCGACGCTCACGCGCGCGCCATCAACCGTGGCGATAATGCCCTTGCCCGTGATGTTCTCGGCGGAATCCACGAGCGCGACCGCAAGGCCGCGCTCGCGGGCCCCGGCGATGATGGCCTCGGCGAGCGGATGCTCCGAGGCGGTCTCGGCGCGCGCCGCGAGTAGCAGGATCTCATCGCTCGACAGCGCCGGATCGAGCGAGACGACGTCGGTCAGCACGGGCCGGCCGTTCGTCAGCGTCCCGGTCTTATCGACGACGACGGTATCGACGCGCGCGGCCGTCTCCAGGTATTCGCCGCCCTTGATGAGCACACCGTCCTTGGCCGCGCGGCCAATTCCCGCGACGATCGAGACCGGAATCGAGATAACGAGCGCCCCCGGGCAGGCGATGACGAGCAACGTGAGCGCGAGCTCGATATCGCGCGTGATGGCGCCGACAAGGAGCGCGGCCACGATGACGCCGGGGGTGTACCAGCGCGAGAACCGCTCCAGGAAGGTCTGCGTCTTCGCTTTATCGTCCTGGGCCTCTTCCACCCGGTGGATGATCGAGGCGAGCGTCGAATCCGAGCCGATCGCGAGCGCCTCGACCTGCAGCACGCCGCTGCGCAGCCACGTTCCGGCATAGACCTGCGCCTCGGGCGCTTTCTCGGCCGGGAGCGATTCCCCGGTGATGCTCGATTCGTCAACGCCGCCGCGCCCGGAGAGCACCCGCCCGTCGACGGGGATCTGCTCGCCATTGCGCACGAGCACCGTGTCGCCGACGCGAAGCTCCCACAGCGCACGCGTGACGGGCTCACCGCCCCGCAGCACCGTCGCGGTCTCGGGCGCCGATTCCACGAGGTCGCTCAGCGCCCGGCGGGTGCGGCTCATCGTCGTGCGCTCCAGGGCCTTGCCGAGCGCGAACAGGAACGTCACGGCCGCAGCTTCCCAATAGTTATGGATGAACAGGGCACCGGTAGCGGCGACGACGACGAGCAGGTCGATCGAGATCATCCGGACGCGCAGTGCCTGCAGCGCCGAGAGCGCGATCTGCCAACCGGCGACGATGGCCGCCGCGATCATGAGCGCATCGCCAACGCCGCTTGGCGCGAGGAAGGACAGGATAATCAGGGCACCCGCCACCCCCGTCGTTCGCCAGGTTGTCCACTTCCGCATCTCGATCCTCCGATCCGTGTCGCGCGCTTAGATCGCCGACGGTTTGGCGCTGTAGCCGATCTCCGCGACGGCGTTCAGCAGGTCGCGCACTTCGACGCGCTGCGGGTCGTGCGTCACGAGGATCCGGCCGGAGGAGAATTTCACTTCCGCCTCGCTCACACCATCGAGCGAGGTCAGCTTGGTTTCGATTTTCGCGATGCAGCTGGGGCAGGAGAGTTCATCGGAGCGAAGAGTCGTTGTCGTGGAGGCCATGTCAGCCACGTCCTTTCGGGTGAGTGCGCCGCCACCGTGGCGGCTCACTTCGACGATAGGAAGGGCGAGCGCACGCGTCCTTGACCTAGATCAATGAGCGGCGAATTGCTTAGGAGGCGGCCAACTCGGCAAGGGCGTCGCGGTCGGTGATGGCGATCCACTCGCGGCCAGAATCGATCGTGCCGGCGGCTTTCATCTTCGCGAGCGTGCGGGAGGCGGACTCGATGGTCGTGCCGGCCATGCCCGCAATGTCCTCGCGCCGCAGCCGCACCTGCAGTAGCCGCGAGCCGTCGTGCCGGCTGTCCCCGAACTTCGCATCGAGGTGGGCGAGCGTGGCGGCGACCCGCTGCTCGACGCTCGTCGTGGCCTGCGCGGTTTTGCGGGCGCGCGAGCGAGCCAGCTGCTCCTGCTGCATCCGCATGATGGCGAGCGCAATCGTCGGATAGCGCTGCACGACGGTCTCGAGCGCCGTCGCCGGCAGGTAGAGGGTGCACGAGGTCTCCATCGCCCAAGCCGACTCCGTCGCGGGACTCGCGAAGGTGTGCAGCGGGCCGATGATGTCGCCGGGGCCAGCAATGTCGACGGTGACCTCGCGGCCATCAATCGTGTCCTTCGTGATCCGCACTCGCCCGGCGACGACCATGAGCGTGCCGTGAGCCTGCTCGCCCGCCAAGATGAGCGGATCGCCGGCCGCCCAGCCGAGCGCCGTGAGGTAGCGGTCGAGATCGAGGTGATCCTCTCGGCTCAGCGCGCTCGTCAGGGGCGAGCGGGCAAGGACCTTCAGCCGGACCTCCAGGGAGCACTCGTGCGGGTGCGCGCAGCTGGAGCGGACGGGGTTGCGGGCCATGCCCTCATGCTAGCCCCGGCGGCTATGGTGGAGCGTAGAAGGAAGGCTGGGCAGATGAGCGAGCAACCGCTAATGGAGTTCGATAGCCACATTGCGGGAAAGAACGCGATGGTGCGGGTTTTTCCTGACCGCGTGGAGTGGAAGAAAACGGGCGTGATGTCGACGGGTGCGAAGGCGGCGCTCGGCACCGTGACCGCGGGGATGTCGCTGCTTGCGACGGGCATTCGCGGCAAGTCCGACACCCAGGTCGTCGTCATCGACGCCATCACTTCGGTGACGAGCCAGAAGTCGGGAATGCTCAAGTACGTCGTCGGCATTCATACCGCGGCCGGTGAGATTACGATGCGCTGCAGCAAGGCTGAGGCCGCGCAATTCAAGGATCTCATCGTGCGCCTGAAGGCGGGCGAGCGCCCCCACATCCCGCCGGCCCCACCCCAGCCGGCTCCCCCTACCGATGTGATGGATCAACTGCGAAAACTCGGTGAGCTTCGCGACGCAGGCGTCCTCACCGAGGCGGAGTTTGAGGCGAAAAAAGCAGACCTGCTCGGCCGACTCTAGCGAGGAGAATCAGTGAATGAACGCGTCGCCCTGCTCGATGTCGATGGCACGTTGCGCGTCAAGGACGCGTGGAATCCGGGCGCACTCGAACTCATCGACGACCTGCATCGCGCGGGCATCCACGTCGCGCTGTGCTCGGGCCGCACCACCGGATCGCTGACTTCGATCGTCAAGGACATTCCGCACGTGGAATTCCTTGCCAGCAGTAGCGGCGCGACGGTCCTGCAGCGCCGCGACGGACAATGGCACGTCCTGCAGCACACGCCGGTCCCGCGGCCCGCGGTGGACCGGGCACTGGCGCTCGCGACGGAGCAGGGCATCGAGGTTTGGGGTTTTACCCCGCGTGAATGGCTGATCGAGCGGTGGTCGCCACGCTCGCGAAACGAGATCCGTCACATCAACGACGAGGCCCGCACCGCGACGCTTGCCGAGTTCGCCGATGACTTCGGCAAAATACTGCTGCTGCCACGAACCCAGCGGGAAGAGGCAGCCGTGCGCGAACTCGGACGGATTAAGGGAGCGGTCGTCGTGAACTCCGGCGGCGACTACACCGACCTCATCTCCGAAAGCGCCCACGAGACCAAGGGCGGTGCAGCGATCCTGCCCGCCCTGAACGCCGAGTGGG
Source organism: Bowdeniella nasicola (assembly GCF_900107735.1). GTDB lineage: Bacteria > Actinomycetota > Actinomycetes > Actinomycetales > Actinomycetaceae > Bowdeniella > Bowdeniella massiliensis. Next base: position 98,412 of record NZ_FNQV01000003.1, read on the forward strand.
ATGACGTCATCTCGATGGGGGACAGCGAAAACGATCACGGCATGCTGCAGCGGGCGGGCCTCGCGGTGTGCATGGCACCCCTGACGCTCGAGGCGCTCGGCGAGAATCGCGATGGCGCGATCCGCCTCAATGCGGCCACAACCGAACAGGCGCGCGAGCTGCTAGCACGCTATATTTAAGCAATCTCACACTTTCTTGCCCAAAATGGTTGCCTTTGTTCGAATTGTGTTGATAAGGTGCGCTTAGTAAGTTATCCAGTCCGGGAGTAACTGTCCGCAGGCTTTACCGGTTCGGCATTGCTTGGCATGCCGTGAACCGCTCAGTGAGGAGTACCTGTGGAACGGACACCACGCCGCGTGCTTCGCGTCTTGAGCAATAACGCAGTTCTTACTCGCGATTCCGGTGGAGAGATCGTTCTTGTTGGACGCGGAATAGGATTTGGTCGCCAGGTTGGCGACCTCATTGACGAGTCCGCAATCCAGCAAAGCTACGTCGAGCTCGATCCCGAGCGCGTCCAAATGATCAATTGGATTTCCTCGCTCGGTCCGACCGCCGCCGATGCCATCTCCCGGTCGATTGACCTTGCCACCGATGAGCTCGGGGAGCTTCATCCAGCCGCCTACGTGCTCCTCATGGACCACATCGCCTTCGCTGTCCAGCGTGCCGAAAGTGGCGAGACAATCGAAAACCCGCTGCTACCGCAGATCAGGGAAATGTTTCCCGAAGAGTTCGCCACCGCCCAGCTTCTCGTGCGTGATCTCAATGAGGCCTTCGCCGTGCAGCTACCCGATGCCGAAGCCGCCTACATCGCCCTGCACCTTAATGCGGCCCGCGCCGGTGAGCCCGTCAAACAGCCGCTGCAGCGCGCCAACCGCCTCGCGGGCATCGTGAACGATGTCGCTCGAATGCTCTCGGTGGGCGATGAGTCCACGCTGGAAGTGATGACCCATGATCTAGTGGCGCTGCATCGGCGCCTGAATACCACGCAGCCGCGCGAGAACGACGTGGCCGCCGTGATCCGTCGGATGCTTGGCCCCGATTACGAGATCGCGGCCCATATTCTTACTCGCCTCCTCGGCGAGAAGTCTGTACCGAGGGCCTTTGAGGGCGAAGCCGCCTACCTCGCAGTACAGGTACATGGTTGGCGAATGGAGCGCCAATCACCATCAGGGAAGGAAACAAGATGAGCATCATGCAGGGCCTGCAACGGCTCGGAAGGGCCCTTATGGGCGCGGTGGCAGTCATGCCGGTCGCCGCGATCCTCATGGGCATTGGATACTGGATCGATCCGACGGGATGGGGCGCCGACAACGTTGCGGCCGCAATCCTCATCACCTCCGGAGGCGCGGTCCTCGATAACCTCGGCTGGATCTTCGCGATCGCGATCGCCTTCGGCCTGGCCAAGGATTCCAACGGTGCTGCGGCGCTGTCAGGCTTCATCGGCTACGCCACCGTCACGAAGCTCATTGGTGAAAAGGCTGTTGCCGGCTACCAGGGCGTCGATTACGAAAACCTCGAGGGCGCCGCAAAGCTCGAATGGGTTTCCCATGGTTGGGGAGCCGTCAACGATAAGAACGTCCTCATCGGTATCCTCGTCGGTATTCTCGCCGCCTGGGTCTACAACCGCTTCCACAAGACGAAGCTGCCCGATGCACTGGCATTCTTCTCCGGCCGCCGCCTCGTGCCGATCATGACCGCCCTGCTGTCGATCGTCCTTGCCGGTATCCTGTACTTCGTGTGGCCCTTGCTGTACAACGGCCTGTTTAACTTCGGTCAGTGGATCCAGGGCATGGGTGCCCTGGGCGCCGGCATCTACGGTGTCGTGAACCGCCTGCTCATCCCGACCGGCCTGCACCACGCACTGAACTCGATCTTCTGGTTCGATGTCATCGGCATCGATGACATTGGCAACTTCCTGCGCGGTGGCGAAACCATTGCTGCTGCTCAAGCTGCCACCGACGCCACCAGCTGCCCCGGCAACTGGACCGGCACCTCCTGTGACGTAGTTGGCGTGGTTGGCCGCTACCAGGCCGGCTTCTTCCCAATCATGATGTTCGGCCTGCCGGCCGCTGCCCTCGCGATGTTCCTGCGCGCCGATTCCAAGCGCAAGAAGACCGTTGGCTCCCTCATGTTCGCGGGCGCCCTGGCCTCCTTCTTCACCGGCGTGACCGAGCCCCTCGAGTTCGCCTTCATGTTCGTTGCCCCGCTGCTGTACGTCGTGCACGCGATCCTGACCGGTATCTCGGTTGCTGTCGCCGCTGCGATGAACTGGACCGCCGGCTTCGGCTTCTCGGCAGGCTTTGTCGACATGTTCCTGTCGGCTCAGAACCCGCTGGCGAACAAATGGTGGATGCTGCTCGTTCAGGGTCTCGTCTTCGCTGCGATTTACTTCGCTGTCTTCTACTTCCTCATTCCGCTGTTCAACCTCAAGACCCCGGGTCGCGGCGACGAGGTGGAAGCATCCGATGACGGAACCGTTGCCGATGACGATTCTTCGGCAGTGGCCCGTCAGGTCATCGCTGGCCTGGGTGGAGCGCAGAACATCGACACCCTCGATTACTGCGCGACCCGCCTGCGCACCGTCGTGAAGGATCCCTCGCTCGTCAATGAAGCGGAGATCAAGAAGGCTAAGGTTGCGGGCCTCATCCGTCCGTCGAACAAGGCTGTCCAGGTCGTTATTGGCCCCCACGTCCAGTTCGTCTACGACGCGGCCGCCGACCAGCTGAAGGGCAGCGAGGCATCGCTGCACGGTGAGCAGGAAATCTGATGGTATTCGGATTTGGCAAGAAGAAGGTCGAACTGCGCGCACCCTTTGCGGGCGAGCTCGTCGCACTAGTCGACGTGCCGGATCAGCTCTTCTCCGAGAAAATGCTGGGAGACGGGTTTGCCATTCGGCCGGCCAAGGACGTTGAAGTCGTCGAGGTGGTTGCTCCCTGTGCGGGCAAGCTCAGCCGCGTCTTCAACACCAAGCACGCGTTCGCGATGGTCTCCGATGAAGGTCTGGAGATCCTCGTGCACATCGGTTTGGAGACCGTCGAGCTGGCGGGCGAGGGCTTCGAGGCCCTCGCCGCCACCGGCGATCACGTCGAGGCTGGCCAGCCGGTCATCCGGATGGACGTCGCCGCCGTGCGCGCCAAGGGCCTCGACCCGGTCACCCCGGTCGTGTGCACCAAGGCCGCCCAGGTCGCCAAGATGACCGTCGACGAAAGCGATGACGTGCCGGTGTGCATCGTCACCCTCAAGTGAGAGGATCACTCCTATGATCAGCAGAACCGCAACGATTGGAGCCAAGTCGGGGCTCCACGCGCGCCCTGCCGCGCTCTTCGTGAACGCCGTGAACGACTCCGGAGCAGAGGTGACGATTAGCTTCGATGGCAACGAGGCTGACGCCTCCAGCCTGCTCGAGGTCATCACGCTCGGCGCGGAACGGGGCGATGAAGTCACCCTGATGGCAGAGGACTCCGCGGCCAGCGTGCTCGATGAGCTCGTTGAACTGCTGAGCCGGAGTGAGGCATGAGCTCATCGCTCACCCTGCACGGGATCGGCGTGTCCGTAGGCTCGGCCTACGGGCCCGCCGTCCCGGTGCGGCCGGCCCCCGGAATCAATGAGAGCGAGCCCGGCTCGAGAGACCCGCAGGCCGATGGGCAGCGCATTCGCGATGCCCTGCGGGAGGTCTCCGATGAGCTCATGTCGCGCGCTGAAAACGCGAGCGGCGAAGCCAAGGACGTCCTGCTCATTACGGCGCAGCTTGCGACGGACAAGGGCCTCGTGAAGTCGGTTGACAAGCTCCTTGCTCAGGGTCGCGGCGTCACCGCGACGGTGCACGAGGCGATCGAGTCCTACGTGGACAAGCTCGCCCTGCTCGGCGGGTACATGGCGCAGCGAGCGACCGACCTAAGCGACGTGCGCGATCGCATCATCGCGGTCTTGCGCGATCTGCCCGCGCCGGGTGTCCCGACGATGACCGAACCCGGCATCATCGTCGCGAACGATCTGGCGCCGGCCGAGACTGCCGTGCTGAAACCGGAACTCGTTCAGGGCATCGTCATCTCCGGTGGCGGTCCCACGAGCCACACGGCAATCATCGCCGCGAGCCTTGGCATTCCCGCAGTCGTTCAGGCCGCGGGCATCGAGGACTTGGATAGCGGCGAGCTCATCGCACTCGATGGCGGCACCGGCGAGGTGATTCTGCGGCCGAGCGAGGCCCAGCAGGCTGAGTTTGCCGAACGACAAGAGCGCCGCCTCGCGGCTGCCGCCGCCTATTCCGGCCCGGGAGCCACCTCCGATGGGCACCCGGTCGCGTTGCTCGCAAACATCGGGAACCCCGATCAAGCGCTGCTTGCCGCGGGTCACGACGTCGAAGGAGTGGGCCTGTTCCGCACGGAATTCATGTTCCTGGACCGGCAGGACCCGCCGAGCCGCGAGGAGCAGGCCAAGGCCTACACGAGCGTGCTCGAAGCCTTCGAGGGCCGACGCGTCGTCATTCGCACGCTCGATGCGGGCGCCGATAAGCCGCTCGCCTTCGCTGATCTCGGCGAGGAAGATAACCCCGCGCTCGGTCGTCGTGGCATCCGCCTGACGCGCGTGCGCGAGGAACTCCTCGACACCCAGCTCGATGCGCTCGCCGACGCGTACCAGGCGACCAATGCCGATGTGCGCATTATGGCCCCGATGGTGGCAACGCCCGAGGAAGCCCAGTGGTTCGCGGCCAAGGTTCGCGAGCGCGGCATACCCAGCGTCGGAATCATGATCGAAACGCCGGCCTCCGCGCTGTGCGCTAGCGACGTCGTTGCCGGTCTCGATTTCGCGTCGATCGGCACGAACGATCTCACCCAGTACACGATGGCGGCCGACCGGATGCAGGGCGAGCTCGGAGACCTCCTCAGCGCCTGGCAACCTGCCGTCCTGCGGATGATCCAGCTCGCCTGCGAAGGTGCCGACGATGCCGGTGCCACGATCGGGGTGTGCGGCGAAGCGGCGGGTGACCCGCTGCTCGCGCTCGTTCTCGTGGGCCTTGGCGTCTCCTCGCTGTCGATGGCTCTCACACGCGTGCCCGAGGTGCGCGCGGCCCTCGCTCAGCACACGCTCGCCGACTGCCAAACCATCGCCACGGCCGCGCTCGCGACCACCAGCGCGACGGGGGCCCGGCAGGCCGTATCCGAGCACGCATCGATCTGACCCCGAACCCCCAGCAGCGGGCGGCGGCGAGCACCAAGTGTGCAGCCGCCGCCCGCTTTGTGCTCGGGCTAAGGGTAGCTACGAGCCAGGGGTAACCGAGCTCAACGCTGTTCGCAGTTGGTCTAGCGCCCAGGCGCGGCTGCGCGCGCTCGGGTCGTTGATCGCCTGCACCAAGGTCATATCGCCCACGACTGTCGCCCCGGTTTTCACCTGCCGGAGCTCGCCGTAGCCGGGCGTGGATTCCATGTCCTGCGCGGTGCCTTCGTGGGGATAGATGAGCATGAAATCTGCCTCGAGGGTGGCGATATTCTCCGCCGAGACGATGGCCCGCCCAGAGCGCTGCGGGAGCTGCGTTACCGCGTCGGGAAACCTCATCCCCAGGTCATAGAAGAACGAGTTTCCGGGCTCTTTTGGATCAACGACGACGCCGATGCCGCGAGACTTGATGTACTGCGCGAGGACGCCGCTCGCGCCCGCAAGCTGGGGCCTCTCGCGCTTCGCGCTTTCAAACAGGGCGGCGTCCTCGGCGATGACCGTCTCCGCCTCGGCGCTCTTGTCAAAGACCTTGCCTTTGACCTCGCTGCGTTTGTGACGGTCGATCCGGTCACGGCAGGGCCACTAATCGTTCCGCAGTAGCGCTTGCAGTGAAAAACCCCGAACCGGGCAGTTCGGGGTTTGTCGATATGGCGGAGAATTAGATGGTGGGCCCCGTGGGGATCGAACCCACGACCCGCGACTTAAAAGGACGCTGCTCTGCCAACTGAGCTAGAGGCCCGCGATATGACAGTGTAGCGAGCGGGCGGGAAAAAATCAGATTGCTATCCTGCTCGGGGAGTCAGGTCGCGCGAAGGGCACGGCCGACGGACAATGGAATTGCCACGAATACGTGCAAAATTGCGCGTATCGGGAAGGAATGTGTGACACATCGAACCCCGCCCCGGCGGCCCGCAATGTGGGAGCCGACCTACCTCGACCGCGTCGAAGGTGGGGTCGACCCAGAGGCCGCCTTTACCGCCGCGTACGAGTCTGCTCGGGTGCTTGTCAGCTACGGCCGTGACACGCAAGACCCCGACGTGCACGCTCGTCTCATGCGCCTGGTCGAAACCGAAGGGATCGAAATCGTCGCAAACCTGTGGGCGCACACCTCCGCAGCATCCCTTCCCGGAGCACTGTGGCGGCTATACGTTGTGCGGGAGTGGATCGTGCGCTCCGATGCCGAAGTCGCGCGCTTGTACAACCGGGGGCTAGAGGCCTCCGAGGTCAACCACGCCGTCGCCGGCGTCCCGCCGCTGCACGGCCCCGACGAGGTCCGCGCAACGATCGACCAGATCTTTGGGGGCGTCTTCACCGGGGATATCGACGTCGCTTTCGACCGGAGTGCTGCCCTCATCCGAGTCGTCCTCGCGGGCGCCGACGACAGGACCGAGGGGATCGATCGCGACAAGCTTGAGACGACAGCATCCGACTTGGAGCTGGCAGCCCACCGGCATCGAGCCGGCGTGCTGCTACAGGGGGAAGAATCATGAAATCACTAGCCGACCTCGACCCCATCATCGCGACCAAACTGGTCGCACTTGCCGAGGAAATCGCCGAGCACGATGGCATCGCCGCCTTCGGAGCAACGGCGCTCGCGGACCTGCGACGTCCGCAGCCGAGAGATGAATACGCCGTCCTCATGGAGGGCGAGGAACCGGTCGCATTCGCCTGGTGCGACGGCACGAGTGCGGAGTTCGGCGTTCACCCCGACCACCGCGGCAAGGGCCTTGGTAAACTCCTGCTGCGCGCAGTGCACAAGCGCTACCCGAAGGCCGCCGTGTGGGCCCACGGCAACCTACCGGGAGCCGAGGCCGTTGCGCGCGACGCGGGCCTGCGTCCCGTTCGCGAGCTGTGGTACATGGAATGCGAGCTCGGCCCGATCGAAGAGCTCATGGAGCATAACGCCGACGAGATGGCGGCCTCGCTCAAGCCCCCTGCCGGTATGGTGCTGCGCGGCTTCAGTGAGGGCGACGAAGCCGACTGGGTCCATACGAACCAGGCCGCATTCGCCGACCACCCCGAACAGTCCCAGGTCGACGAAGCCGCGTTTGCCGAACTGCGCGAAGAAAAATGGTGGCAGCCCCACCTGCTGCGTCTGCTGACGATCAAGAATCCCGCACCGGGGGAGCCCGCCATCGCCGGATTTGTGTGGCTCAAGCCAGCCAAGCCAGGCGTCATGGAAATTTTCGTCGTCGGCGTGCATCCCACCCAGCAGCGCAAGGGGATCGGTTCCCTCTTGATGCGCGAAGCCCTGACGACGGCCGTCAACATGGGGGCCACGCGTGCAGAGCTCTACGTCGATGGAGCGGACAAGGTCGCGATCCACACCTACGAGGTGCAAGGATTCGTTCATAAGGGCACCGACGTGCAATACGTTGGTAGCGAGAGCCTAACGCCTAGCGAGGGTGATGATGATGTCGAGTAATGAGGACCGGGCCGAGGTCGCCGATAATCAGAGCGAACCCGACGATCTACACGAGCACACCCTCGAGGCCGGCGTCGCGCTGAGCTCCGATGAACTCGCCGAAGATATCGCCGACCAGAGCGAAGACTCCCTCCCGCCCTGGGAACAGCCCCTGCCCGAGGGACGCTTTGCCGACCGCGAACTATCCTGGCTCGCCTTTAACGAGCGCGTCCTGGAACAGGCCGAGGACCAAAGCCTGCCGCTGTTAGAGCGCGCCTGGTTCCTCGCGATCTTCGCCTCCAACCTCGATGAGTTCTACATGGTGCGCGTCGCCGGCCTGAAACGCCGCATCGCCACCGGCATGGCCGTCACGGCTGCATCCGGTCTCACCCCGCGCCAGGTGTTGGACGGCATCTCGGTGCGCGCCAAGGAACTGTGCGAGCGCCACGCCCGGGTCTTTACCGACGACGTTTCACCCAAGCTCGCCGCCGAGGGTATCCGGCTGCTGCACTGGCCGGACCTGGAGGACAAGGAGCAGGAGCGCCTCGAAAAGTTCTTCCGCAAGGAGATCTTCCCCGTCCTCACGCCGCTCGCCGTTGACCCGGCCCACCCCTTCCCTTACATCTCCGGTCTGTCCCTCAACCTCGCCGTCATGCTGCGCCACCCGGCGACGAACAAGGAGCACTTCGCGCGCGTCAAGGTGCCGCCGTTGCTGCCGCGCTACATCGCCGTCGACGCCTCCGGTAAGCCTCGCCGGCCGGAAGACATCGGCTCCGAGGAACTTGCCGATGCATCCTTTGTGCCCATCGAGGAGATCATCGGCCAGCACCTCGATCACCTCTTCCCCGGCATGGAGATCATCGAGCATCACACCTTCCGCGTCACCCGCAACGAGGACCTGGAGGTAGAAGAAGACGATGCCGAAAACCTCCTCAAGGCACTCGAAAAGGAGCTCGTGCGGCGCCGCTTCGGCCCCGCCGTCCGCTTGGAGGTCGCCGAGGGCATCTCCAAGAATGTGTTGTCACTGCTGATCCGCGAGCTCGGCGTCAGCGAACAGGACGTCTTCGTCCTTCCCGCACCGCTGGATCTGCGCGGCCTTAACATCATTCACGACCTGGACCTGCCACAGCTGAAGTTCCCAAAATACGTGGCGGTGACAGCCGAACGGCTCGCGCGCGTCGAATCCGCGACGCCTACCGACTTCTTCACCGCGATCCGCGAAAATGAGATCCTCCTGCACCACCCCTATGAGTCGTTCTCGACCTCGGTCCAGCAGTTCTTGACCCAGGCCGCCGCCGACCCCCAGGTCCTTGCCATCAAGCAGACGCTGTACCGCACCTCCGGCGACTCCCCGATCGTCGATGCCCTCATCGATGCCGCTAACGCCGGCAAGCAGGTTCTCGCCCTGGTGGAGATCAAAGCCCGGTTCGATGAGGAAAACAACATCACCTGGGCCCGCAAACTCGAGCAGGCCGGCGTGCACGTCGTCTACGGCCTCGTCGGCCTGAAGACCCACTGCAAGCTCGCGCTCGTCGTGCGCAAGGAAGAGGGCGGACTGCGCCGCTACTGCCACGTCGGCACCGGTAACTACAACCCGAAGACGGCGCGCGGGTATGAGGACCTCGGAGTCCTGACCTGCGATCGCAATGTCGGTCAGGACCTGACCCGGCTGTTCAACCAACTCTCCGGCTACGCGCCCAAGACGAAGTTCCACCGCCTCCTCGTCGCGCCGCGATCCATCCGCACCGGCCTCATCGAACGCATCAACCGCGAAATCGAGAACAAACTCGCCGGCAAGGATGCCTGGATCCGCTTTAAGTGCAACTCCGTTGTCGACGAGGCAACGATCGATGCCCTGTACCGCGCCTCCCAAGCAGGAGTGCGGGTCGACATGGTCGTGCGCGGAATCTGCGCCGTGCGCGCCCAGGTTCCGGGCCTATCGGAGAACATCCACGTGCGCTCCATCCTCGGGCGCTACCTCGAACACGCCCGCATCTACGCCTTCGCCAACGACGGCGAGCCCGATATCTTTATCGGCTCTGCCGACCTCATGCACCGCAACCTCGACCGCCGCGTCGAAGCCCTCATCCGGATCGACGACGAGGAGCACAAGCAGAAGCTGCTCGACCTGCTCGAGCTGTCAATGGCTGATACGACGATGAGCTGGCACCTGGAAGAAGACGGCACCTGGACCCGGCACGCGACCGACGCCAACGGCGAGCCACTGGCCGACTCGCAGGTCGTCATTATGGATCAGACGCGCGGAAGGCTCGCTGCCCGGTGACCGGGGTAGTCCACGCCGCCGGAGCAGTTCTGTGGCGCGAACGCCGCGGCAAACTTGAAGTCCTTCTCGTACACCGTCCGACCTACGACGATTGGGCATGGCCCAAAGGCAAGGTAGAAAAAGGCGAATCCCTGCCCGCTGCCGCCGTGCGCGAAGTCGAGGAAGAAACCGGCTACCGCGTCGCGCTCTCACGTTCCCTTGGCACCGTGCGCTACCGCCTGAAGGACGGACGCCACAAGGAATCGCACTACTGGGCCGCCAATGCCGATGCCCCCGTCGGAATTTGGGATCAGGCCCGCGGCAAGGTCAAGCGTGCCCCGAAAAAAGAAATCGATGAAACCCGCTGGGTCGGCGCCAAGCAGGCGGCCAAGCTGCTGACCTACCCGCACGATCGTGAACCTCTCTTCCAACTCCTGGACGAGTACAACGACGATCGCCTGCGCACCTGGACCGTCCTTATCGTCCGGCATGCGAGAGCCAAGAAGCGTGAAGCATTCGACGGGCCCGAAGAGCGCCGACCGCTGACCGAGAAGCAAGGACGCGATCAAGCCAAGCGGCTCGTGCCATTGCTCAGTGCCTATGGCGTCGCGCGCGTCATCACCTCGCCGTGGGAGCGCTGCGCCGCGACGGTCGAGCCCTACGCGAACGTCATCGGTGCCGAACTGGAAACTGCGTCGGAGCTGACGGAAGCGGCCCATGAGAAGAAGCCGAAGAAGGTCACGCGACTCATCCGCGAGGAGATGTTCACCCCGGGGGAGGTCGTCGCCCTGTGCACCCACCGGCCCGTGATGCCCACGATTATCGAGGCCCTGACCGAGCACACGCCCTACCGCATCATGGAACAGCTGCCGGAAACCGACCCGTGGCTCAAGCCCGCCGAGGTCCTCGTTGTCCACCTGGCTGCGCACCACAAGGGCCGCGTGATTGTCACGGCAATCGAGCATCAGCGTCCGGTCGGTTAACCCCGCGACCGAACTGTGACCTAAACCAAGCCCGCGTTCACGTCGCGTTTACCTTCTTTGACCATTGCGGTCACTTTGGACTCTTACGGTCGACTCGTCGGCCCGCACTGGGCCACGATCATTCGAGACGAAGGACGTATATCCATGCGCAACGGTACCCGTCGCTTGACCGCCGTCACCGCAGCCAGCTTCCTGGCCCTTTCTCTGGCCGCCTGCGGGTCCGACGACGCCGTGAGTGGCTCCACCGGCACCACCGGTGGCTCGGACAACGAGACCACCGACACCGAAACCACCGAGGCAACTGCCTCGCTCAAGGGCTCCATCGCCGGTGCGGGTGCTTCCTCCCAGGAATCCGCAATGAAGGCGTGGATCGCTGAGTTCCAGGGCAAGAACACCGAAGCCACGGTCGCCTACGACCCGGTCGGCTCCGGCGCCGGAATCGAACAGTTCATCGGTGAGAAGGTCCTGTGGGCCGGCTCCGATGCGGCTCTGGAAGGCGACGAGGTCGCCAGCGCTGAGAAGCGTTGTGGCGCCCCCGCCCTCAACCTGCCCATGTACATCTCCCCGGTTGCCGTCATCTTCAACCTTGAGGGCGTCGAGAACCTCAACATGAAGGCCGACACCATCGCCAAGGTGTTCGCGGGCGAGATCACCAAGTGGAACGACCCGGCCATCGCCGAGGACAACCCGGACGTCGAGCTGCCGGACCTGGCCATCACGCCGGTCCACCGCGCCGACAAGTCGGGCACCACCGAGAACTTCACCGACTACCTGCACGAAGCCGCTCCGGACGCGTGGCCCCACGAGGCCGACAAGTCCTGGCCGATCTCCGGCGGTGAGTCCGGCGACAAGACCGCTGGTCTCGTCGACGTCGTCAACCGCGCCCAGGGTGCGATCGGCTACGCCGATGCCTCCCAGGCCGGCTCCCTTGGCACCATCGCCTTGGAGACCGCTGACGGCTTCGTGAAGTTCTCCGCTGAGACCGCCGCCAAGGCCGTCGACAACGCGAAGCCCGCGGAAGGTGCGACCGACACCAACATGCCGCTCGTCCTGGAGCGCAAGCCGGATTCGGCCGAAGCCTACCCGCTGGTCCTCGTGGCCTACGAGATCGTCTGCTCCAGCTACCCGGATGCTGAGTCCGGTGAGCTCGTCAAGGGCTTCCTGAACTTCGTTGCCTCCGAAGAGGGCCAGAACGTCGCCGCGAACGCTGCGGGCTCGGCCCCGCTGTCGGCCGAGATGGCCGAAAAGGTCAAGGCCGCGATCGATTCGATCAAGGTCGGCTAACGACTCCACTGCCGCCGGCTCCGTTTTCCTCACACGCGGAGCCGGCGGCACACCCATGGCTCAATCCATCGGAGAACATGTGACCACCGCTCCCTCTCACCCCCAGAGCACCACACCGAAACCCACCAGCTCGAAGCTCAAGTCAGCTCGCGGTACCGGCAAGCAGGGCAACAAGATCTTCTCGGGCGTCTCCACCGGCGCCGCCCTCATGATCCTTGGCACGCTCGCCGCCGTGGCAGCGTTCCTGATCTACCGGGCTTGGCCCGCGCTGACGGACTCCGAACTTCGGATCCGCACGGTCGGCTCCGCCGATACCGTCTCCCTCGCGGCCTTCACCGGCCCGCAGATCTTCGGTACGCTGCTATCCGCCTTCCTCGCGATGCTCATCGCCGTCCCGGTTTCCGTCGGCATCGCACTGTTCATCTCGCACTATGCACCTCGACGAGTGGCCGCGACCCTCGGCTACCTGGTCGACCTGCTCGCCGCGATCCCCTCCGTGCTCTACGGCCTGTGGGGCGGCGTCTGGCTGCTGCCACGGCTGCTGCCGGTCTACGAATGGCTCTCGGACTACCTCGGGTTCATCCCGCTATTCCGTGGCCCGGTCTCGGCCTCCGGCAAGGTTATGGCCTCCGTCGCCATTATCCTGGCGGTCATGATTCTGCCGATCATCACCGCGGTTGCCCGCGAGGTCTTCCTGCAGACGCCCAAGCTGCACGAAGAAGCCGCGCTCGCCCTGGGTGCGACGCGGTGGGAAATGATCAAGATGGCGGTCCTGCCCTTTGGCCGCTCCGGCATTGTCTCCGCCTCGATGCTGGGCCTTGGCCGCGCCCTCGGTGAAACGATGGCCGTCGTCATGGTCCTTGGGATCGGTTCGACCTACAGCTGGGAGATCCTCAAGGCCGGCCAGCACTCGACGATCGCGGCGAACATCGCGCTGCAGTTCCCCGAGTCCAACGCCGAGATCGCCTCCGCGCTAATCGCCACGGGCCTTGCGCTGTTCGTCATCACCATGGTCGTCAACATGGCGGCACGCGCCATCATCGCGCGTCGCGCTGAGTTCTCAGGAGCCAACTAATGAGCGTGCAAACCGCGCCGGAAGGCGCCACCAAGACCAACCCCTTCCTGCCCGCTAACCCGGCGCTCGAGCGCCGCCGCGCGTGGGAAAACCGATTCGCCACGGGGCTCGTGACCGCGGCCTTCGTCCTCGCGATGATTCCGCTGTTCTCGCTGCTGTGGGTCGCGATCTCGCACGGTATTAAGCGGCTCAGCCCCTACTTCCTGTCGGTGTCGATGAACGGCGTCTACGGCGGTATGGATGCGGGCGGTATCTACCACGCGATCATCGGAACGCTGCTCATCACCGGTTGGGCGACGATCATTTCGGTACCGATTGGTATCTTCACCGCGATTTACCTCGTCGAGTACGGCAACAATTCCCGCCTGGCGCGGATGACGACATTCTTCGTCGACGTCATGACGGGTATTCCCTCGATCGTCGCGGGCCTGTTCGCCGCCGCCGCTTTCCACCTGCTCGTCGGTCCCGGCTATCGCGCTGGCATCATGGGCGCTGTCGCGCTGTCGGTTCTCATGATCCCGACGGTCGTGCGCTCCAGCGAAGAGATGCTGCGCCTGGTTCCGAACGAACTGCGGGAAGCCTCCTATGCGCTCGGCGTGCCGAAGTGGCTCACGATCGTCAAGGTCGTACTGCGCACTGCCGCGACCGGTCTGACGACCTCGGTCATGCTCGCCATCGCCCGCGTCATTGGTGAGACGGCACCGCTGCTCATCACGGTCGGCGTGCTGGACAAGATTAACAACAACGTCTTCTCCGGCCGCATGATGACGCTGCCCGTGTTCGTCTACCGGGAATACTCCCAGGGCCTCGTGCCCTGCCGCCCGGACCAGGTCGACTGCATTACGACGATCAACTATGACCGCGCCTGGGCTGCCGCCCTCGTGCTCATCATCATCGTCATGGGCTTGAACCTCATTGCCCGGCTCGTCGCCTACCTGTTCGCCCCGAAGGGCCGCGTCTAGCGGCCAGCAATCCTCACCCACTCCCTCCCTCCACGAAAGGCCATCCCTTGTCGAAGCGAATCGATGTTCGTGACCTGAATATCTACTACGGCGATTTCCAGGCCGTGGCCGATGTCAACATGGTGATCGAACCGCGTTCCATTACCGCACTCATCGGACCCTCCGGCTGCGGTAAGTCCACCTTCCTGCGCACGCTCAACCGGATGCACGAAGTCATCCCCGGCGCCCGCGTCGAAGGTGAAGTCCTCATTGACGACCACAACCTGTACGACCCGAAGGTCGACCCCGTCCAGGTGCGCCGCCTCGTCGGCATGGTCTTCCAGCGCCCCAACCCGTTCCCGACAATGTCGATCGCGGACAACGTGCTCGCGGGCGTCAAGCTCAACAACCGCAAGATGAAGAGCTCGGAAGCATCCGACCTCGTGGAGTCCTCGCTGCGCGGCGCGAACCTGTGGAACGAAGTCAAGGACCGCCTTGACCGTCCCGGCTCCTCGCTGTCCGGTGGACAGCAGCAGCGCCTGTGCATCGCCCGCGCGATCGCGGTGCGCCCCGAGGTTCTCCTCATGGACGAGCCCTGCTCAGCCCTCGACCCCATCTCCACGCTCGCGATCGAAGACCTCATGATCGAGCTCAAGGAGAAGTACACGATCGTCATCGTCACGCACAACATGCAGCAGGCGGCTCGTGTCTCCGATAGGACGGGCTTTTTCAACCTCAAGGCGACGGGCGAGCCCGGCCGCCTGGTTGAAATCGACACCACGGAGACGATGTTCTCCACTCCGTCGCAAAAGGAAACCGAAGACTACATCTCGGGTCGCTTCGGTTAAACCTTTCACGTCTTCCGGTGCAAACCGGGGGTGAGGTGTGGCGGCGGGATGGAGG
The DNA here is from genome assembly GCF_900107735.1 of Bowdeniella nasicola. Taxonomy (GTDB): domain Bacteria; phylum Actinomycetota; class Actinomycetes; order Actinomycetales; family Actinomycetaceae; genus Bowdeniella; species Bowdeniella massiliensis. The sequence continues at coordinate 113,479 of NZ_FNQV01000003.1, forward strand.
GTCCCGCCGCCACATGTGTGAGCATCGGCGCTACGATGTCACCACCACAATTCATGACCTTGGGGGAGAAATGAAACTGGTACGGACTCTTGCGGCCGCGCTGCTGGCTGGCGCGATCGCACTGGCAGGCTGCTCCGAACAAGGCGGCGGTGCCGGTGACCTCTTCGATCACCGCGTGGACTACATCGGAGATAACTCCAAGGTCACCCAGCTCCTCGATCAGATCGGCTTCGACGATCTCGGCAAATACACCATCGAACTCGATACCGAGAAGGTACCCCACGGCTTGAAGCTCCGCTTTGATGAAATCAAGGGAGCCGTTGCCGACAGCGCGGTGATGACCAAGGCGACGGAAGCTCTCGGGCTGATCAAGAACCTCGACTATGTCGAGATCTCCAGCGGCAATGACACGTTCCGGCTGGACAAGAATGAGGCCTCCGAAGCGCTCGGATACTCAGTGAAAAAACTGGGGGAATCAAAAGACGCGCTCGAAAAATTCATTTCCGAACGCGTCTCTCGATGACGAGATCTGTTAGCCGAGAATCGGCGTAAACAGGAAGTACATCAACGCCGCGACGCCGGCAGCCGCCGGGATCGTCAGCACCCACGCGACTGCGATATTGCCCGCGACCCCCCCAGCGCACCGCCGACAGCCGCTTCGTCGCACCGACACCCATGATCGCCGAGGTGATCGTGTGGGTCGTGGAAACCGGGGCGTGCCACAAGAACGCGGTCGAATAAAGCACGCCGGCCGCCACCGTTTCGGCAACGAAGCCGCGTGCTGGGTCGAGTTCGATCATCTTGCGTCCGAGGGTCCGCATAATGCGCCAGCCACCGGAGTAGGTGCCAAGCGAGATCGCGGAAGCCGCCGCGAGCTTGACCCACAAGGGGATGCCATCGCCCGGATTCGCCCAGCCATGGGCGACGAGGGCCAGGAAGATCACGCCCATCGTTTTCTGCGCATCCTGCAGGCCGTGGCCCAGGGCCATCGCGGCGGCAGAAATCGTCTGCAGGAGCCGGAAGCGTCGCATCGCGGGGCGGTAGGCCACGTCCTTGAGCCACCACATGAGTCCGACCATCGCGAGATACGCGAGGCCAAAGCCGACGAGGGGGGAGACCACCATCGGAATCACGACTTTTTCCCCGATGACCGTCCAGTGCACCTGGCTAGCGCTCGCTAGACCGGCGCCGGCAAGGCCGCCGATCAGCGCGTGCGAGGACGAGGAAGGTAGCCCGAACCACCAGGTGATGAGGTTCCACACGACCGCACCAACGAGGCCAGAAAAGACAATCGTGAGCCCATGCACCCCTTCGGGAGCGGAGATGATGCCAGAGCCGATGGTCTCGGCCACCCCGGTCCCCAGGAGCGCCCCGATGAGGTTCATGACGGCCGCCATGAGCAACGCCGCACGCGGGGTCAGTGCCCGCGTCGAGACCGAGGTAGCGATCGCGTTGGCGGCGTCGTGGAAGCCATTGGTGTAGTCGAAGACGAGGGCTACGACGATGACGAGGATGACAAGCACCCCAGCGAAATCCACCTTAGGACTCCTTCACCGCGATGGTCTCAACGGCGTTGGCGAGCCGCTCGAAGGCGTCGACGCCACGTTCCAGCGACGTGATGATGTCCTTGAGTTTGATGATCCGCTTGGGATCGTCTTCCTTTTCAAAAAGGTCGGCAAGCAGGCGACGGTATTCCCGGTCGGCTTCATTTTCGAGCCGGTTGATCTCCACCCAGTAATCGCGCAGCGAATCCATCGAGCGCAGTCGGGGAGCGGCCTCCGCGGTGAGTTCGGCGCAGCGCTGCAGGACGTTGACCTGGGCGACGACGCGCTTGGGCAGCTCACCGATCTTGTACAACACGATGAGGTCGCCGGCCTCATCCATGTAGTCCATGCAGTCATCCATATTGGATGCGAGAAGGTACAGGTCGTCACGATCCAGTGGCGTGACGAACGTTTGGTTCAGCTTCTGGTAGAGCTTGTGGGTGAAGCCATCGGCCTCGTTTTCCACCTCGTGAAGCTTGGCCGCCAGTTCCTTGCGGTCCTTCATGTCAGCGTTCAGAATCTGCACCAAAAGCGCGGATCCACGCACGAGACAGTCAGCTGTCTCGGCCATGATGTCGAAGAATGAACTGTCGTGGGGAGTTACTCGAAATCGCACGGAATCTCCTGAATGGTGACGGGCGGACAGGCGGTCGGCCACATCCGCAACCAGGGTAGATCACGATCGGCGAAAGTCATAGAAAACCTGCAACCAGCCATTAGGGTCCCGTTCACATTTGGGTCACCCCGCGCGCTGACTTAGGCCATCTGGTACTTACGTCCCGACACCGGTGAGAGTGAGACCACCGATGGCATGAAAAAGCCCCGGACCGGCAGGCGCCTGACGGCGCGAGGCCGCTCGAAGCGGCAAATGTTGGAGCCCGGGGCTTGCCGATCCGGGACTGAAGAACTATATGCACAAGGTGCCCAGCCGCGCCATCCAATGTGGACAAGCCCACGCGGTTTCCGCCCGTGTCATGGCGAGGTGATTGACTTCCCACACGTCGATCACGCTGGAGGCATCATGGAACCGGACACCCCACCACCGGAAGACGACCCGGAGTTCCTCGACTTCGAGGTCGAGACGGCCCATGAGGCCTACGTGCGCCACAATCGGGCCAATCACGCGCGCGATACCGAGTTGCGACAGGCGCTTGTCCACAGCTACCAGGTCGTGGAGCGGATGCTCGAACCCGTGCAAATCCTCACCGAGTCGCCGGCATGCGATGACGTCAGTGGGATGACTCATATCGTCGCGGCCGGTCAGGTCGCTCGCCTCATTAACCGCGCGCACGCCGCACTGCTGCGCCACGCCATGCATGCGCAAGCCTCCCGCGCGTTCATGTTCGATGACCCAGCCGGCGGGCTCGACACGACGGGGGAGCAGCTGGCGCGCTCGCTTGGCATCTCCACCTACAAGGCCGGCAAACTCCTCGGCGCCGCCGCCCAAATCTACGACCACCTGCCACATACTGCCGCCGCCCTGGATGCCGGGGAACTCTCCCTCGACAAAGCCATCGTCCTGGCCGATGGGCTGCGCGGGGTCCCGCCGCATCTCGCCCACGCGGTCGAAAGCGTGGCGCTCAGCCACGCCAGCGTCCGCACGGTGAGCGAAATCCGCAAGGACATCGAGCGGCTCCTGATCGAACTCGATCCTGACACCGCTAATGAACTGCACGCCGATGCCAGCGAGCGCCGCCGGGTCAGTCGGCCGCGCTCGCGTGCCCATGGCATGGCGCTCATGCGGATGGACCTCACCGCCGAGCAGAGTGCCAGTATCGATCACGCCCTCGATGCCGCGGCCCGCGCGGCCCTGACGGCGGGGGACTGCCGCACGTATCACCAGCTGCGCGCCGACGTCCTTGCGAGCTGGGCGATCACAGCCCTGCAAACTGGCGCCCACCTCACGACGACCTGCGGCGATCCGGTCCACATCCCACCGACCAAGATCGCCGTGACCGTGCCGCTCGAGGTGCTCGCGCGCCTTTTGCCCGGCTGGGACCCACACCGCGCACCCGCGGCAGTGCTGGCTGATCTATACGACGGCGATGCCGAAACGGCCGAGCGAACCGCTCAGCTCCTCGGCGATGGCCGCCAGATCCTCGAGCTAAGCCGGGACGCGCTCGGGCGGCCAGTCGGGCGGACCGAGGCCGCGTGGGTCGAAGGTTATGGGCCGATCGCGCCCGCGCTCGGAGCGCTCTTGGCCGCCGGCGGCACGTGGCAGCGGATCATCACCGATGGGCCGAGTGGCGTCCCGCTGGACGTCGGCCGTCACCGGTATCGCCCACCGGCAGCGATCGAAGCGGCCGTGCGGGCACGCGACCTGGCCTGCCAAGGCCCGGGCTGTGATTCGCGCGCTCGCGGTGAGCTCGACCACGTCATCGAGTGGCACGACGGGGGCGGCACGAGCGTCGGCAATCTCCTCGTGCTGTGCAAACGCTGCCACCGCCGAAAGTCCGCCGCCGGGGAATACCTCATTGCGGTGCGCCCCGATGGCTCGCGCGTGTGGCAAACACCCACCGGTACCTATACGAGCTATCCCGCACGCGCGTTTCGCCGGATCAGCCACGATGCCCTCCCGCTGCCATTCCCGGACGCCGCCTAGCGCCAGCAGCCACCTGTCGATAAGGCACAATAGATCCTGACCCGAGAACGGAAATGGAGTTGACGCGCCTTGATGACCGCACCCATGCGCGGGGGAGTCACCGCCGCCGCATCCGCGACTCTCGCGCTCACCGCGTTCATCGGTCACGAGAACAACGCGCAGGGGATCACGATCGCGGCGATCCTTGCCGTCGCCGTCGCATTCTTCGCCGCCGGCTGGCCGCGCCTCCTCGGTATTCCCGCCCAGCGCGGCGCCTCCAGCGTCATCGCACTTTCCGGCTTCGGCGCGCTCGTGATCGCCGTGACCACCCACCAGTTCCGGCTGCTGCCCATCGTGCTAGCGGCCGGCGTCGTCGCCTCCTTCGTCCACCAGATGCTGCGCACCGACGGCAGGCCCCGGCTCGTGGAATCCGTCTCCGCGACGGTGACCGGCGTCATCGTCGTCACCCTGGGTGCCGGCTGGGTGACCGTCGTGACCCGCTATGGCGAGACCGACGCCCTGAACCATCCGCTGCCCATGGCGATGATCCTCGTTGGCGCCTGTTCGCTGACCGGCGCGACGATCGGCTCCATCGTCTTTCCCCGCGCCGTCTCGGCCTACTTCGCCACGCTGCTTGCCACCGGCATCGGGACCGGGGTCGGCTGGATCTTCCCCTCGGTTGGCTGGCTGCCCGGCCTCATCACCGGCTTCAGCGTGGGCGTGCTCTATACCGGCATGCACATCCTGTTTGGCATGTTTCCGGCCTCGCGCCGGGTGCGCCCCGCCATCGCCGCGGCCCTGCTCCCGGTCCTTGCCTCCGGCATCGTCGTCTATATCGTGGCGCGCGCAATCGCTACGGTAGAGGTATGACGAACAACGGCGAGCCTGGCATCGAAATTGCACCCCTGGCCTGGCTGCTAGGCACCTGGCGCGGCTGGGGAGCCTTCAGCGGCGGCGGCGTCGAACACCAGGTCCTCATCCACGATTTCACCGTCACCCACGATGGCGGCCCCTACCTCATCGCCGTGTCCACGTTCTATACCGCCTCGGCTCCGGCTGGCAGCATCGCCGCCGATGCGAGCGCGCGCGAGGGACTCGCAGCGCTTACGACCGAGGACGTGTGGGGCACCGAGACGCTCTACCTGCGGCTGCGCCCGGACGCCATCGGCGGTCCCGCGCCGCACGATATCGAGGGCATGCTCGCCGATCCCGCTGGATTTACCGCAGCGCTCGCCGGCCGCGCGAGCGAAAACGTCGCGGCCCTTTCCGCCACCGCCATCGCGGCCACCGCCACCGCGGCGCCCGTCACGGAACTGGAGCGCCGCTACCTGCTCACCGATGGCGAGCTCATGTGGTCCGCCGCCATGGCGGCCTTCGGAAACGAGCTCGCCCCATACCTCACCGTGCGGCTGGCCTGCACCGATCACGAGGAGCCCACCGATGTTTGATCTGTCCCGCCTCGACGGCGCCGTCACGTCCGAGGCCGAGCCGGATGTGCTGCTTCACCGCGGCCGCCCCGTCCACGAATACCGCGACTTTCTCGCCGGCCGCGCGATCGTCGTCCGCAATGATCTCGCGGCGATCGAGATCTCCGGCCAGGACCGCCTCACCTGGCTGCATACGCTGTCCAGCCAGCACCTGAACCAGCTGGCTGCCGGAACCCCGACGGAGGCGCTGATCCTCACCGCCAACGGGCACATCACGGCCCAGCTGCGGATCATCGACGACGGCGAGCGCGTCCTCACTTACGTCGACCGGGCCGGGCTCTCGGCCACGCTCGAGCACCTGCAACGCATGGTCTTCGCCGCGCGCGTCACGATCACCCAGGCGCCCGGCACCGTCGTGGCGCTCGCGGGCGCCGCGATTGACGCCCCGCCGCTTGATGTGACCGCCATCTGGCGCGATCCGTGGCCGCACGTGCCCGGCGGCACGACCTTCACCCCGCCGGGCGTCGAACCCGAGGTTGAACCGATCGCCCTCGCGCTCGCCACCGAGGAGGCGCTTTCCGACTTCGCGGCAACCCACCCCGAGGCCATCGCCGGCACGTGGGCATGCGAGGCGGCCCGCATAGCCTCCTGGCGGCCGAGCTTCGCGAGCGAAGTCGATGAGCGCGCCATCCCCATGGAACTCGACTGGCTGCGCACCGCCGTGCACCTGAACAAGGGCTGCTATGCGGGCCAGGAGACGATCGCTCGCGTCGTGAACCTTGGCCGTCCACCCCGGCGCCTCACCCTGCTGCACCTCGACGGCGGCGCCGAACACCTCCCGGCCCCCGGCAGCGACGTCAGCCTCGGCGCCAAGCGCGTCGGGCATGTCACGAGCTCGATCCGTCACCCGGAACTCGGCCCCATCGCCCTCGCGTTGCTCAAGCGCAACACGCCCGCGGACGCCGAGCTCCTCGTCGATGAGGTCCCCGCCAAGCAGGAGATCATTGTGAGCCCCGAGGGCGTCAGCGCGGCCCGGCCCGAGACGCGCCCGGGCGATGAGTTACGCGGCGTGCGCGATCGCGGCTTGCAGAAGCCCCCGACGCTCGGCGGCCTCGGCAAGTTCTAGGCGACGACGACCTTATCGCCGTCCAGGCGCACGTCGATCGGCGAGAGCGCCTGCGTCGCCGGTCCGCGCTCGACTTCGCCCGTCGCGGCATTAAACAGCGAGCCGTGGCACGGGCAGTCGAGCACGCCGTCCTTCTTACGCACGATGCACCCGGCGTGGGGGCACGTCGCGGAAAATGCGCGCACCTTTTCGCCGTCGCGCACGACGACGACATCCGCCCCCGCAGCGGTGCGCGTGACGAAGGCGTCGTCGGTGAAATCCGCCGTCGTGCCAAGGACCTCGCCCGCCTCACCGGCCGATTGTGAGGAGCCGGAACAGGCGACGAGGACGCCCCCGAGTCCGGCGGCGGAAGCGGCAATGGCGGCGCGGCGAGTGATGGCAGAGGTCATAGTTCTATTATGCGCCGCAATCGGGCCCACTAGACTGCCTGCCATGAGAGCAGTGTTGCAGCGCGTCACGCGCGCGAGCGTTGAAGTCGATTCGAGGATCGTCGGCGAGATCACCCGCCCGGGCCTGCTGGTCCTGCTCGGCGCCACGCACGATGACGGCGAAGAGCAATGCCAGTGGATGGCGCGCAAGATTCACGATCTGCGCATCCTGGGCGACGAAGAATCCGTCGGCGATCTTCGCGCCCCCGTCCTCATCGTCTCCCAGTTCACGCTGTATGCCGACGTGAAAAAGGGCCGCCGACCCTCCTGGTCGAAGGCCGCGCCCGGCGACGTCGCCGAACCCCTGATCGAACGCGTCGCGCAACTGTTGCGCGAGCGCGGCATCGAGGTCGCCACCGGCGTCTTCGGCGCGGACATGGCGGTCAGCCTCATCAACGACGGGCCCGTCACCCTGATCGTGGAAAGCCCGTAACCCTCACGCCTGTGGCGAACAGATGAGCAGCCGGCTGGCTGGCCTGGATACCATCGAACAACGCCCCTAGCACCCAAGGAGAGCAGATGTTCGAACGGTTTACCGATCGCGCCCGCCGCGTCGTCGTCCTCGCGCAGGAAGAAGCGCGGATGCTCAACCACAACTACATCGGGACCGAGCACGTGCTCCTCGGCCTCATCCACGAGGGTGAGGGAGTCGCCGCCCGCGCGCTGCAGGCCCTCGACATCTCGCTGGAGGCCGTCCGCGAGCAGGTCATCAACATGATCGGGGAGGGCCAGCAAGCGCCCTCCGGCCACATCCCGTTCACCCCGCGCGCCAAGCGCGTCCTCGAACTTTCGCTGCGCGAAGCCCTGCAGCTCGGCCACGGCTACATCGGAACCGAGCACATCCTGCTCGGCCTCATCCGCGAGGGCGAATCCGTCGCGGCTCAGGTGCTGCAAAAGCTCGGCGCCGATCTGCAGGCCGTGCGCCAGCAGGTCATGATGCTGCTGAGCGGTTACGAGGGTAAGGAGCCCGTCGCCTCCGGTGGCCCCGCCGCCGATCAGCCCGCGGGCTCGGCCGTGCTCGACCAGTTCGGCCGCAACCTCACGACGGCCGCCCGCGAGGGCAAACTCGATCCGGTCATCGGCCGCGATAACGAGATCGAGCGCGTCATGCAGGTCCTGTCGCGCCGCACCAAGAACAACCCCGTCCTCATCGGCGAGCCCGGCGTCGGCAAGACCGCCGTCGTGGAGGGCCTCGCGCAGGACATCGTCGCCGGCAATGTGCCCGAGACGCTGAAGAACAAGCAGCTTTACACCCTGGACCTCGGCTCGCTCGTTGCAGGATCCCGCTACCGCGGCGATTTCGAAGAGCGCCTGAAGAAGGTCCTGAAAGAAATCCGTACCCGCGGCGATATCGTGCTGTTCATCGACGAGATCCACACCCTCGTCGGGGCGGGCGCCGCCGAGGGCGCCATCGACGCGGCCTCGATCCTGAAGCCCATGCTCGCCCGCGGCGAACTCCAGACGATCGGCGCGACGACGATCGATGAGTACCGCAAGCACATTGAAAAGGACGCGGCCCTGGAGCGTCGCTTCCAGCCGATCCAGGTTCAGGAGCCGACGGTCGCCCACACCGTCGAGATCCTGAAGGGTTTGCGCGATCGCTACGAGGCGCATCACCGCGTGTCCATCACCGACGACGCGCTGAAGGCCGCGGCCGCCCTTGCCGATCGCTACGTCCAGGATCGCCACCTGCCCGATAAGGCCATCGACCTCATCGACGAAGCCGGCGCCCGCCTGCGCATCCGCCGCCTGACCGCGCCGCCGGAGCTGCGCGAGATGGAGGCCCAGATCCAGGAGGTCAAGCGCCAAAAGGAGTCCGCGATCGACGATCAGGACTTCGAGCGCGCCGCCGCCCTGCGCGATGAAGAAGGCCGTCTCATTGCCGCGCGCAACGAGAAGGAAAACAAGTGGCGCTCCGGCGACATGGACGAGATCGCCGAGGTCAATGAGGAACTCATTGCCGAGGTGCTCGCCCAGTCCACCGGCATCCCGGTCTTCAAGCTCACCGAGGCCGAGTCCACCAAGCTGCTGCACATGGAAGACGAGCTGCACAAGCGCATCATCGGTCAGGACATCGCTGTGAAGGCCCTGTCCCAGGCGATCCGACGCACCCGCGCGGGCCTGAAGGATCCGAAGCGCCCCGGCGGCTCCTTCATCTTCGCCGGCCCCACCGGCGTCGGTAAGACGGAGCTGGCCAAAGCCCTGGCCGAATTCCTGTTCGGCGATGAGGACGCCCTCATCCAGCTCGACATGTCCGAGTTCGGCGAGAAGCACACCGCCTCGCGCCTGTTCGGTTCGCCTCCCGGCTACGTCGGCTACGACGAGGGCGGCCAGCTGACCGAAAAGGTCCGCCGCCGGCCGTTCTCCGTCGTTCTGTTCGACGAGGTCGAAAAGGCCCACCCGGATATCTTCAACTCGCTGCTGCAGATTCTGGAAGACGGCCGCCTGACCGACTCGCAGGGTCGCCTCGTGGACTTTAAGAACACCGTCATCATCATGACGACGAACCTCGGCACCCGCGATATCGCCAAGGGCGTCATGACGGGCTTCCAGGCCCACGGCGAACTCGCCACCGACTACGAGCGCATGAAGTCCAAGGTCAACGAAGAGCTCAAGCAGCACTTCCGGCCCGAGTTCTTGAACCGTGTCGATGAGATCGTCGTCTTCCCGCAGCTGAAGAAGGACGAGATCCGCCGCATCGTCGATCTCATGATCGCGCGCCTGGACGAGCGACTGCGCGAGCAGGAGATGACGATCGAGCTCACCGACGCCGCCCGCGATCTGCTGGCCGAACGCGGCTACGATCCGGTCCTCGGCGCCCGGCCGCTGCGCCGCGCCATCCAGCGCGATATCGAAGACGTCCTGTCGGAAAAGATCCTCTTCGGAGAGATCAAGGCCGGCCAGAAGGTCATCGTGGATGCGCAGGGCGAAGGTGTGCTCGGCGAGTTCATCTTCCGCGGCGAGGATGTCGACGAGCTGCCGCCGGTGCGGGCCCCCCACATCGGGGATCCGGACATCGCCGCGCAGCGCTCCATGCTGGTCGAACACGGCTCGGGTTCGGATCACGAGCCGGCAACCGACGGCCAGCCCGAAGACGCCCGCCCGAGCTCCGGGCCCGCCGTCGGGTAAAAAGATGCGAAGGCGGCCGCCTGGGGCTAGCGTGAAAGTACTGTCACCGACGAAAGGAGAACCTTATGGGTCTGGGAGACAAGATTAAGAACGCGGCTCAGGAAGCCAAGGGCAAGGTTAAGGAAGGCGTCGGCGACGCCACCGATAACAAGTCCATGGAAGCCGAAGGCCTGAAGGACCAGGCTGTGGCCAACGCCAAGCAGGCCGGCGAGAACGTCAAGGACGCGTTCAAGTAAGCCAACTGTTCCTACTCACGCGGCGCCCCGCTTCACGAATCCGTGAGGCGGGGCGTCGCCGTTTGTCAGCGCCCCACCGATCCCACCTAGCACATTCTTTCGATCGCCCGTGGGTCACTGGTCCTGCCACGGTCAAAGCGGTCACTGGGTAGGCTGGGGGGCGTGACGCGCAACGAGGTTCGTCACTACCCCCGAAAGGCGCTGGAGGCTTTCACCATGCCGAAGTACGTTTACATGTTCAGCGAGGGCGACAAAGAGCAGAAAGACCTGCTCGGTGGCAAGGGTGCAAACCTTGCCGAGATGACCAACCTGGGCCTGCCCGTTCCGCCCGGTTTCACCATCACGACCGACGCGTGCCGCTCCTATATGGACACCCGCTCGATGCCCGAAGAGATCGAAGTCCAGGTCACGACCGCGCTGCGAGAGGTGGAGGCCGCCATTGGCCGCGGCTTTGGCGACAACGACAATCCGCTGCTCGTCTCGGTGCGCTCGGGCGCGAAATTCTCGATGCCCGGCATGATGGAAACGGTGCTCAACATCGGGCTCAACGACCAGAGCGTCGAGGGGCTTGCCAAGCTTTCCGGCAACGAGCGCTTCGCGTGGGACTCCTACCGTCGCCTCATCCAAATGTTCGGCAAGACGGTGCTCGACATCGACGGCGACCTGTTCGCTAACGCGCTCGATGACCTGAAGGAGGCGCGCGGCGTCGCAACTGACCCGGAGCTCAGCGCCGAGGACCTGAAGGAACTCGTCGCGACGTTCAAGCAGATCACCAAGGAGCAGTCCGGCGCGGACTTCCCGCAGGATCCGCGCGAACAGCTCGATAAGTCCGTCGAGGCCGTCTTCAACTCCTGGAACACCGAGCGCGCGGTCCTCTACCGCCGCCGCGAGCGCATCCCGCACGACCTGGGCACGGCCGTGAACGTGTGCACCATGGTCTTTGGCAACCTCGGCGAAGGCTCCGGCACGGGCGTGTGCTTCACGCGCGACCCCGCGACGGGCCACTCCGGCGTCTACGGCGACTACCTGGAAGATGCCCAGGGCGAGGACGTCGTCGCCGGTATCCGCAACACGCTGCCGCTGGCCGAGCTCGAGAAGCTCGACAAGAAGTCCTACGACGAACTGCGCGCTGCAATGCGCCGCCTCGAGACACACTACCGCGACCTGTGCGACATCGAGTTCACGGTCGAAAAGGGCAAGCTGTGGCTGCTGCAGACCCGCGTCGGAAAGCGCACCGCGGCGGCGGCCTTCCGCGTCGCCACCCAGCTCGTGGACGAAAAACTCATCACCGTCGACGAATCGATCGAGCGCGTCACGGGCGCCCAGCTCAGCCAGCTGATGTTCCCGCAGTTCGATGAGGACGCCGACAAGACGCTGCTCGCCAAGGGCATGGCCGCCTCCCCGGGCGCGGCCGTCGGCGAGATCGCCTTCGACTCGGTGCAGGCGCAAGAAGCGCAGGCCGCGGGGCGCGATGCGATCCTCGTGCGCCGCGAGACCAACCCGGATGACCTGCCCGGCATGATCGCCGCGATCGGCGTGCTGACCTCGCGCGGCGGCAAGACCTCGCACGCGGCCGTCGTCGCGCGCGGCATGGGCACGACGTGTGTCGTCGGCGCCGAAGCCGTGACGATCGACGCCGCCAAGCAGGAGCTGCGCGTCGGCGACACCGTCCTCACCCGCGGCGACATCATCGCGATCGACGGCACGAGCGGCGAGATCTTCGTCGGCGACGTGCCCGTCGTACCCTCGCCCGTCATGACCTACATCGCCGACGGCCTGGACGCGGCGCTCGAGCAGGCCCACGACGAGGAGACCAAGGAGCTCGTCCACGCCGTGGACCGCATCCTCACGCACGCCGATAAGGTGCGGCGCCTGCGGGTGCGCGCGAACTCCGATACGCCCGAGGATTCCATCGCGGCGCGCAAACGCGGCGCGGAGGGCATTGGGCTGTGCCGCACCGAGCACATGTTCCTCGGCGATCGGCGCACCTACGTCGAGCGCGTCATCCTGGCCGAAACGGCCGAGGAGCAGGACGCGGCGCTCGAGGCGCTCGTGCCGCTGCAGCGCGGCGACTTCATCGAGATCTTCGAGGCGATGGACGGCCTGCCCACGACGGTGCGCCTCATCGACCCGCCGCTGCACGAATTCCTGCCGGACCTGACCGACCTGTCGGTCAAGGTCGCGCTCGGCAAGGAGCGTGGCGAGGACGTTTCCCGCGAGGAAAAGCTGTTGGAGGCCGTGCTCCGCATGCACGAAGCCAACCCGATGCTTGGCCTTCGCGGCGTGCGCCTGGGCGTGAAGATCCCGGGCATGTTCGGGCTGCAGATCCGCGCCATCGCCGAGGCCTACGTCGAACGCAAGAAGGCCGGCGGCGATCCGAAGCCGGAGATCATGGTGCCGCTCGTCGGCTCCGTGCGTGAGCTGCAGATCGTGCGCGAACGCGCGGAAAAGATCCTCGCGGAGGTGGCCGAAGAGGCCGGCATCGAGGTCGATCTGCCGATCGGCGCCATGATCGAGCTGCCGCGCGCGGCCGTGACGATCGAGTCGATCACCGACGAGTCGGACTTCTTCTCCTTCGGCACAAACGACCTGACGCAGACGGTGTGGGGCTTTAGCCGCGACGACGTCGAGTCCGCGTTCTTCGACGAGTATCAGGAAGCCTCGATCTTCGGCGTCTCGCCGTTCGAATCGATCGACGAGCGGGGCGTTGGCACCCTCGTGAAGATGGGCGTGGACGGGGCCCGCGCCGTCAAGCCGAACATCCACCTCGGGGTGTGCGGCGAGCACGGCGGTGATCCGGACTCGATCCACTTCTTCCACCGCGTGGGCCTGGACTACGTGTCTTGCTCGCCCTTCCGGGTGCCGGTAGCGCGCCTGGAAGCGGGCCGCGCCGCCGTCGAATCCGGAGGCGATGCGACCGCCTAAGTCGCCCCCCGACCGCCGCCCGGCCTCTCCGCTCCAGCGCCTGGAGAGGCCGGGCGGTTTTTGTGTGTGCCGCTTGTAGGACCAAAGCCCTTTCGCCTAAGGCAAGGATGGCCTTACCTTGGTAAGGTGACGCTTGCTCAGCTCATTGCCGCCGCACCGCGGCGCGGCCTGCACCGCCGACTGCCCGCCGGCTCGCTGCGCATCACCGACATCGACGTGGTGCCCGCAGCGCGATTGCGCGTGCGCGAGATGGGGCTGCGCGTCGGGCAGGTCATCCGGATCGCCCAGCGGGGCGCCTTCGGCGGCCTCGTCCTTGCCATCGGCACCTCGCGCGTGGCCATCGACCGCGCCACCGCCCAGCACATCAGCGTCGAGGAGATCCAGCCATGACGCTCGAGAGCTCACCAAAGAACAAGACCGCGAGCCTCATGCTCGTCGGCAATCCCAACACGGGCAAGTCGACGCTGTTCAACCGCATGACGGGCTCGCACCAGGACGTGCGCAACGCGCCCGGCACAACGGTGGAAATGTTCAGCGGCACCTGGGGCGCGCTCGGGGCCCGCGTCACCGACCTTCCCGGCACCTACTCGCTGCTCGCCAAATCGCCCGACGAGCAGGTCACGGCCGACGCGATTGCCGCGCCCGGCACCGATCTCGCGCTCGTCATGCTCGATGCGACGGCGCTCGCCCGCTCGCTCTATCTGCTCGGCCAGGTGGCCCAGTTCGCCACGCCCGTCGTCGGCATCCTCACCATGGGCGATATCGCCGAGGCCTCCGGCGAGCCCGTGGCCGCCGAGCGCCTCGCTGCCGCCCTCGCGATCCCCGTCGTCGCGGTCAATCCGCGCACCGGTGCCGGCCTGAGCGAGCTGGCCGCCGTCGTTGCCGATGCGCTCGCGAGCCCGTCGTTCGTCTGCGGTTTCAAGCCCGCCCCGCGCGAGGTGCCCGAGATCCCCGTGCTAACTGAGCCTGGCTGCCGGTGCGTGGGCACGTCCTCGTGCTGCACCCCGCCGGCAACCGCGGCCCCCGATGTCCCACGCGAGGGCGCCGCCCCGCTCGCCGAGGAACTGGCCGAGGCCGAGCACCTGTTCGCGTGGGTGGAATCGATCATGGGCGCGATCGGCGCCGATGCCGGCCGCGGCTCCGCCACCCGCTCGGACCGGATCGATCGCTTCTTGCTGCATCCGCTCATTGGCATCCCCGTCTTCCTCTTCCTTATGTGGACGCTCTTCCAGCTCACGACGGCCGTCGCCGAGCCGATCATGGACTGGGCCGAATCGCTCGTCACCGGCCCGGTTACCTCCGGCGTCGTCGCCGTCCTTGGGGGAGCCGGGATCGACGTGCCGTGGCTGCACGGCTTCCTGATCGACGGCATCCTCGCGGGCGTGGGAACCGTGCTGTCCTTCGTCCCGCTCATGGCGATCATGTTCGCCGCGATCGCGATCCTGGAAGACTCCGGCTATCTCGCGCGCGCGGCCTTCACCGCCGACCGCGCCATGCGCCTGATCGGGCTCGACGGGCGCGCCATCATGCCGCTCATCGTCGGGTTCGGCTGCAACCTGCCGGCGCTGGCGGCCACCCGCACCCTGCCAAACGCCCGCCAGCGCCTTATCACGGCGATCCTCGTGCCCTACGCCTCGTGCGCCGCGCGCCTGACCGTCTACATCCTGCTCGCCACCGCGTTCTTCGGCTCCGCGGCCGGCAACGTCATCTTCGCGATGTACCTCGTCTCGATCCTCCTCATCGTCCTCGGTGGCCTCGTCATGCGCGCCATCGTGGGGGAGGCCAGAAGCCGCAACGAGCCGCTGCTGCTCGTGCTGCCCGCCTACCAGCTGCCGCGCCTGGCCGCACTCGCCGCCTCGACCTGGCGGCGAGTCAAAGCGTTCATCACCGGCGCCGGCAGCGTCATCATCGCGACGCTCACCCTCGTCTGGCTGCTGCAAGCCATCCCGGTTACGGGCGGCCACCGCATCGCCGACGTTCCCGTCGAAGACTCGCTGTACGGCACCGTCGCCGAAGGCATCGCCCCCGCCTTCGCGCCCGCCGGCTACGGCTCGTGGCAGGCGTCCTCCGCGCTCATCACCGGCTTCGTCGCGAAGGAGGTCGTCGTCGGAAACATGGCGCAGTCCTTCGCCGTCGACGAACCCGACGACCCGCACGATGCCGGCACGCTCGGGGAGAAGATCCGCGCGAACTTCAATCAGTCCTCCGGCGGCCACGGCAAGGCGGCGGCGCTCGCATTCCTCATCTTCGTCCTGGCCTACACCCCGTGCCTGGCAACGCTCGCCGAACAGCGCCGCATGCTGGGCTTCAAGATCACGGGCGCCGCGCTCCTCGTCCAACTCGCGCTCGCCTGGGTGCTGTCGGTGGGCGTCTTTAACGTCGCAAGGCTCTGGTGGTAGCCATGGCCTCGATGCTGAGCGCGTTTCGACGCGGCGCGACGATCGCCCAGGCCGGCCGCGAAGCCGGCTACTCGCCCGAGGTCGCCGCGCTCGCCGCCGAACACTATGAGCGCCTCGGCTTGATCGAGGTTCGTGAGCCCGGCGCGCCCGGCTGCAGCTCCTGCCCCGGGGCGAATCCCGAGGCCGAGATGCGCCCAGGCTGCGCCGGCTGTTTCTTCGCCCCCAAGCGCTAGACCCCGCAGTCCACTACCCGGCCCGGGGCGCATCGGGCCGCCGAGCGGTGCCACACTAGGAGCATGATCCAGCAGCGCGAGTGGCGAGTCGAGCTCGCGGCCCGGCTGCGCCCGCAGCTGTCCGGCACGGTCGAGACGCACCCCCGCCGGCGCGCCGAGTACACCTCCGATGCGGGCAACTATCGGCTGCTGCCCGCCGCCGTCATCTATCCGAGGGACGTGGCGGACATCGTCGCGACGGTCCAGTTCGCGCGCGAACACGGCGTCCCGATCGCGATGCGAGGCGCCGGCACGTCGATCGCGGGCAACGCCATCTCGGACGGCTTCGTGCTCGATACCTCCCGCCATCTCACGACGATTCACGCCCTCGATCCGCACGCGCGCGTCGCCGACGTCGATGCGGGCGTCGTCATGGGCAGCCTGCAGACACTGGCGGCGCCCCACGGCTTGCGGTTCGGGCCCGATCCTTCGACGTGGACGCGCGCAACCTTCGGCGGCATGATCGGCAATAACGCGTGCGGGCCGCGGGCCGTGGCCTATGGTAAGACGGCCGATAACGTCCTGGAGTTGGATTGCATCGACGGCACGGGTCGGACGTTTACCGCGCGCGCTGGAGAGCTCGGCAGCGTTGCCGGACTCGATCAGATCGTACGGCGTTACCTCGCCGAAATCCGCACCGAACTCGGAACGTTCTCGCGGCAGGTCTCGGGCTACAGCCTCGACTACCTGCTACCGGAGCGGGGCGCTGACCTGCCGAAGATGCTCGTCGGCACCGAGGCCAGTCTCGTCATCGTCACGCGGGCGCGCTTGGCTCTCGTGACGGCGCCGCGCCAGCCGCAGCTGCTCGTGCTCGGCTACCCGGACATGATTACGGCGGCCGATGACGTGCCGCGCCTGCTCGACGAAGCGGTCACGGCGATCGAGGGCTTTGACGCGCGGCTCGTCGACTACGTCATTGCCGCGAAGGGCGCATCCGCCGTGCCCGCGATGCCGAAGGGCGGCGGCTGGCTGCTCGTCGAGGTCGCCGATCCGACGGGAGACCCGGCCCGGGCCCGCGCCCGAGCGCGCGAGCTCGCGGAGAATTCGCACGCGATCGACTCCGCGCTCTACCCGCCGGGCGCCGCGGCGGCGGCGCTGTGGAAGATCCGCGCCGACGGTGCCGGCCTCGGCGGCCGCACCCCGGAGGGCAAGCCCGCCTGGCCCGGGCTGGAGGATGCGGCCGTCCCGCCGGAGAACCTCGGCGCCTACCTGCGCGATTTCACCGCGGAGCTCGACCGCTTCGGCCTCGACGGGCTCATCTACGGCCATTTCGGCGATGGCTGCGTTCACGTGCGGATCGACTTCCCCCTCGATGAGCCCGATGGCGCGCGCATCATGGACGACTTCATGCACGCGATGGCCCCCATCATCGCGCGCCACGGCGGCTCCATCTCCGGCGAGCACGGCGACGGCCGCGCGCGCAGCGAGGTACTCGCCGCGATGTACAGCCCGGCGCTGCTGACCGCCTTTGCCGAGGTCAAGCGCCTGTTCGACCCGGACGCCATCCTGAACCCGGGCGTCATTACCGATCCCGCGCCGCTCGCGAAGGACCTGCGCCTGCCGCAGGGGCAGCCGCTTATCTCCCGCAGTTTCACGCTCGGCTCCGACGGCTATGATCTGGGCCGCGCCGTGCACCGCTGCACGGGGGTCGGCAAATGCCGCGTCACCTCCCCCGGGCACGTCATGTGTCCCTCGTTTCGGGCCACCGGCGACGAAAAGGATACGACGCGTGCCCGCGCCCGGATCCTGCAGGAGGTCGCCAACGGCTCCTTCGTCCACGCCCTGGATTCGGACGCGGTGCGCGAATCGCTCGACCTGTGCCTGGCGTGCAAGGCTTGCAGCTCGGATTGCCCCACCGGCATTGACATGGCGCGCTACAAGTCCGAGGTGCTCTCCCAGATCTATGCCGGGCGTCGCCGCCCGCGCACCCACTACACGCTCGGCTGGCTGCCGCGCCTCATCCGGCTGCTGACCGCCACCCCGGCCGGGCCGCCGGTCGCGGCCGCCGCGGCTCGCGCCGTGCGCCGGATCCGACCGCTCGAACGCCTCGTGCTGCGCGCGGCCGGGATGGCTGAGTCCCGCGAGCTCATCGACCTCGAATCCGTCTCCCTGACGCGCTGGTTCCGTCGCCGCGCCGCCCGGCGCCAGCGCCCCGAACGCTTCGTCATCGTATGGGCCGACACGTTTTCCCACCTGCTTGATTCGGGCGGCGCGAAAGCAACGATCGAGCTCCTTTCCGAACTCGGCTACACCGTCCTGCTCGCGCCCGAGGACGCCTGCTGCGGGCTGACCTATGTCACGACGGGCCAGCTCGAGCGGGCTCGCGCGAGCCAGCAGCGCCTGCTGCAAACGCTGGCACCGCTCGCGCTCGATGGCGTGCCCATCGTTGGCATCGAACCCAGCTGCCTGGCCACCCTGCGCGATGACCTACCGGCGCTCAATCCCGAGGACCCGCGCGCGAGCGCCGTCGCCGCCATGACCTTCACCCTCGCCGAGTTCCTCACCCACCCGCAGTTGGGGCCGACGGATTTCAGGCCGCCGGACCTCACCGGCGTTCGAATCCTCGCCCAGCCGCACTGCCACCACTATGCGGTGA
This sequence comes from Bowdeniella nasicola, assembly GCF_900107735.1. Classification (GTDB taxonomy): domain Bacteria; phylum Actinomycetota; class Actinomycetes; order Actinomycetales; family Actinomycetaceae; genus Bowdeniella; species Bowdeniella massiliensis. The sequence goes on from NZ_FNQV01000003.1 coordinate 132,142, forward strand.
TGGGCTGGCAGGCCGACCACGAGCTCCTCGCCGCCGCCGGCGCCGAGGTCACCACGATAACCGGATGCTGTGGAATGGCGGGCAATTTCGGCATGGAGGCCGACCACGCCGAGGTCTCGCGAGCCGTCGCCGAAACCGCGCTGCTACCCGCGCTGCGCGAGCACGAGGATGCGCTCGTGCTGGCCGACGGGTTCTCCTGCCGAACCCAGATCGCGCAGCTCTCGGATCGCCGCGCAATCCACCTCGCTGCACTTCTGCAAGGCTCGCGCGGCATGACACAATAGAACAACGATTCCAATAGCAGCAGGGTTGTGAAGATGTCTCTTTTCGAGTTCGACTCCGGTCACCTCATTCCCGCCCGCTTTGGGCATACGAGCAGCGCGCGGCTCGATTCTCAGATGCTGCGAGCGGTCAAGGATCAGGTCCTCGAGCTCGTCGGCCGGCCGCTGTTTCCCGTCGTCTGGGAAGAGCGCCAGCAGGCACAGTTGCTCAGCATGGACGCCTCCGGCCAGGTCGTCACCGTCGAGGTCCTGGACGAACTCAATGCTGCAAGCCTCGTTGCTGCGCTGTCGCGCGCCGGTAACTGGGCGGCCCTCGGCTGGCTCGACCTGGCCGCCATGTATCCCGCAGGGCAGGGCGCCTTTCGGCGGGATTGGAATGAGTTTCGCGAATCGCTGCCGCCACGCACCCCGGCGGGTCCGCGCGTCGTCATCGTCGCCGATCACATCACCGACGACGTTCGCCCCGCGCTCGAATTGCTGTCCGGCTCGGGCGTTGACGTCTACGAACTGAGCTTGCGTGAGTTCGGCGATGGTCGCCGACTCATCGATGTGGCGCCCGTGCGCGGGCCGCTCGCTGCCCGCTCGCAGATGGTCATGTTGGGGCGCGCGACCAAGGAAGTCGAACTACTGGCCTCCGCGCAGGAGTTCGCGCCCGTCGCGCCCGAAGAAGACGAGGCCGACGGCGACGTCGAAGCGACCGGGACGATGGAAACCGAACCGGAGGAGCCGGCGGCCGAGCCCAGCCAGCCGAGCTATACCGCCCCGATGGATGAGGCGGCCCGTACGTTGCTCGCGATCGCGAAGTACCTGGGGGAGGACACCCGATTGACGTGGCTGCAGCTACGCAAGGGCGTCAGCCACGAGGCGACGCTGCGAGTGACGGGCGAGCTCGTGCTTGAAAACGGCGATGAGTACCGCGACCCGTCGGCGGCGGCGTGCGCGGTTTCGGGCCGCGATGATGTGGATGGCTGGCGCGTGTGGCGCTTTGGTGAGGCGGGCCCGAACCTGGATGACGCCCGCTACGAGCTCGACGAGGCCGACGAGCTAGACGTACGCTCCTAGCCAGCGGCGCAGTTCCCCGGAGGCGAAGGCGCGAACGTCCTCGCGTGAGAGGAAGACGTCGTGGATCGCGCCCTCGAATCGGGCGACCGTAACGAGCGGCCCGAGCTTGAGGGCGGCCAGGCCGATCTCTTTGACATCGAGGACGGTATCGGAGCCGAGCAGCGCTTCGGACCATGACAGCGAAAAATCGGTCGCGCCGGAGGTCATGACGAGGACGGGGCAAGAAATATCCAGCCCCTCTGCGACGGCCGCGTGCCCGGCCAGGATCGCCGAAAGCCAACCCGCGCGCACGGGAGCCGAGGGCATCGTGCGCCACCGGTCATTGGTTTGCCAGCCGAGTTCCTGCAGGCTGCGGTAGTAAAACCCGTTATCCGGCAGCGGGAAAATGCGTTTGGGGTTGCGCCGGCCGACGACGTCGGCGACGGGCTGTGAGACGAGTTTGAGCAGCGCCGAGCCCTGCAGCGCGAGCCACGGGGAGTTCAAGACGAGCGCGCGCAGCGCGCCGGGATGCCGGTCCGCCCACAGCGAGGCGGTGAGTCCCCCGGTGGAATGGCCCATCATGACGACGTCCATGCCGAAACCGTGTTCGGCGCGGATGACCTTCATGGCTTCGTGGATGTCCTCGTCGTAGGTGGCGAGGTCCGTAATGAAACCGCGGGTTTGATGGCTGCGCAGCGAGCGGCCGTATTTACGCAGATCGAGGGCGTAAAACACGCCGCCCGCGCGCGCCACGTCACGGGCGAGGTGCGGATGGTAGAAATAGTCGTTCCAGCCGTGCACGTAGAGCATCGCGAAGTGCGGGCTCGACGGCGTCCCCGGCAGCGCCTTGCTGTCCTCCGCGGCGACGTGCCGCACGAGGGTTGCCACGCAGGCGCCCTCATCGTCGTCGAGCAGCGGCAGGGTACGGGCTTGGAAACCGCACCCGAGGAGGTCGCTACCCCAGGCGTCGACGGGAGCTTCGGCAGGCTGAATACTCACCTAGCCATTGTCGCGTGCCGGGGCCGGGACCGGAATCGCCTCGGGGTGTGACACTAATCCAGCACGCATTGACCTTGCTCACGTTTCGCCCTCACCGGTGTGAGGAGCCGAGCCAATTGGGTGGCGACGGCGTCCGTCTCGATGAGGAAGCCATCGTGCCCGTAGTCGGAGGCGATGAGGGCGAGCGGGAAGGCGTCGGGAATCGCCTCGGCGAGCAGCTGGGATTCGGCCAGCGGGAACAGCCGGTCGGAATCGATCGCGATCACGAGGGTGCGCGCGGTGATCTGGGATAGGGCCTCACGCACCCCCCCGCGATCGCGCCCCACGTCGTGCGTGAGCATGGCCCGCGTCAGGGTGATGTAGGAGTTCGCATCGAAGCGGCGGGCGAGCTTGGCGCCGTGGTGGTCGAGGTAGGACTGGACGGCGAAGCGCCCACCCGCGAGGGGTTCCTCGCTGCCCTGGGAGATCCGCCCGAAGCGCTGATCGAGCTCGTAGGCGCTGCGGTAGGAGATGTGCGCGATGCGGCGTGCGAGGCCGAGCCCGTACCAGGGCCCGGTTCCCGGCGAGCGGTCGTAGTAGTTGCCGTGAACGAAATTCGGGTCGCCATAGATGGCCAGCAGCTGCGTATGACCTAGTGAGATTTGATCTGCCGTCGTGCGCGCTCCCGAAGCGATCACCGCCAATCGCGCGACACGCTCCGGCCTGGAGATCGCCCATTCCAGGGCGCGGTGACCTCCCATGGAGGCGCCAACAACAAGGGTGAAGCGCGCGATGCCGAGCTGATCGGCAAGGAGCGATTCGGCAAGGACCTGATCGCGCGCGGTGATCTGCGGGAAGCGTGCCCCCCACGGCTGCTCATCGGGGGCTAACGACGCGGGCCCCGTGGAGCCCTGGCAGCCGCCCAGGATGTTTGGTGCGAGCACGAAGTAGCGATCGGTGTCGATGATCTTGCCCGGACCGACGATGCCGGGCCACCAGGTGGGCACGTCCGTATCGCCCGTGAGTGCGTGCAAGATGAGGACCGCGTTATCGCGCGCTGCGTTCAGCTGGCCGAAGGTTTGGTAGGCGAGCGTCACCGGTAGGGACTCGCCCGATTCGAGCAGCACTGTGCCGAGGTCGGCAAAGCGTCGCTCGCCCGGGTCATCGCCGGTGCGCCAGGCCCCGGTCGCGGGGATCGTCGCGGTATTTTCTGGTTCGTGCATGACCGGGCCTACGCAATCGCCTGAATGGAGGGTTGCGTGGTGGCGCGCGCGGCTGCTAGCCCCGCATCGAGATCGGCGAGGATATCGTCGATGTGCTCCAGCCCGACCGACAGTCGCACCGTGCCGGGCGTGATGCTGGCGGCAGCGAGGCCCTCGTCGGGAACCTGCGAATGCGTCGTCGAGGCGGGGTGGACGGCCAGCGAGCGAACGTCGCCGATGTTGGCGACGTGGGAGTGCAAGGTGAGCGCGTCGATGAAGGCCTTGCCGGCTTCGCGGCCGCCCTCGAGGTCGATGGCCACGATGCTGCCCGCACCCTTGGGCGTGTATTTTTGGGCGCGTTCGTAGTACGGCGAGGACGGTAGGGAGGACCAACGTACGGCCTCGACGCCGTCGGCGCCTTCGAGATACTCGGCGACCTTGCGCGCGTTGTCGATGTGCCGGTCAAGCCGCAGGGAGAGCGTTTCGATGCCCTGGGCGATGAGGAAGGCGTTGAACGGTGAGATGGCAAAGCCGAAGTCTCGCTGGCCCTCGATCCGGCACTTGAAGATGAAGGAGACGTTCGCGCCAAAGGGGCTGTCCGGGCCGAGGTCGCGGGCGTAGACGAGGCCGCCATAGGACGGATCCGGATCGTTGAAGCGCGGGAAGCGCGCCGGGTCCGCGCCAAAGTCGAACGTTCCGGCGTCGACGATTGCGCCGGCGATGGCGGTGCCGTGACCGCCAAGGAACTTTGTCGCGGAATGCACGACGATGTCGGCGCCCCACTCGATGGGCCTCAGCAGGTAGGGGGTGGCAACAGTGTTGTCGACGATGAGTGGTACGCCGACTCGGTGGGCAGCGTCGGCCACGGCCTCGACGTCGAGAATGTCGCCCTTGGGGTTGGGGATGGTCTCGCCGAAGAAGGCCACCGTACGCTCATCGGCCAAGGCTTCCCAGGCGGCCGGATCATCGGGCTTGTCGACGAAGCGGATCTCGATGCCGAAGCGCGGCAAGGTGTTGGCGAAGAGGTTGCGGGTGCCGCCGTAGAGCGAGGGCGAGGAGATGATGTTGTCGCCCTGCTGGGCAATCGTGAGGATAGCGAGGGTTTCGGCGGCCTGGCCGGAGGCGACGAGGAGCGCGCCGACGCCGCCTTCGAGGCTGGCGATCCGGTTTTCGACGACCTCGTTGGTCGGGTTGTTCAGGCGGGTGTAGATCGGGCCGAGTTCGGCGAGCGCGAAACGGTTGGCGGCCTGGTCGGCCGAGTCGAAGACGTAGGAAGTGGTCTGGTAGATCGGAAGGGCACGGGCGCCGGTATCGCCGTCGGGGCTCTGGCCGGCGTGGATCTGGCGGGTTTCAAAGTTCCAAGTCATGGTGGGTCCTCAGTTCGGATGAGCGGGGGGCTGGGGGCCGGGCTGGACCGGGTTACGGTCCGGCCGCTCCCGATCCTGGGGTGACACGGTCGATCTAGAATCCAGATATAGCTATGCCCGAGGGGGTGTGGATTCTTTGCTGCAGGCCCAGGCCGTTATAGAACTGACGGCGGGCAGGCGAAAGACCGCGTCAGCGGCACATTCGACGGTTGCACAACATGTGTGTGACTCTAGCCGCAGTGACGCACAGTGAGCCAATGCCGGTTCACCATGTGAGATATGCCGGAGCGCTCGGCTAGAAGGGGATGGGCGCGTCGGGATCGTATTCCGCGAGTTTTTCGCGGGCCTGCGCCTGGGTGAGCTCGCTGAGCTCGAGGTGGTGGTGCTTACGTCGAGGCGCAGCTGGAATCGTGAAGGTGCCCGATTTGGTCTCCCACGTCCGGGTGCCATTGTCGTTGACCTCGAGGATGCGTGCCGCGCCCATCGTCTTGGTGCGGTGGCACCGGCCGCAGAGCAGCCAGAGGTTGGAGACCGAGGTGGTCCCGCCCTCGCTGAAGGCCTTGACATGATCGATCTCGCAGTGGGCTGCTGCCCGTGCGCATCCCGGCCGGCGGCACATCCGATCCCGCGTCCGCACAGCCGCGGTGATCGCGGCTGGGGGACGGTATCGTTCCCGGCCGATATCGAGCGGGGCGCCCGTGAGGGTGTCAGTGACGATGCGTCGCCACTGGCCGCCCTGCGCGAGGATGAGCGCGAGCGTGGGGGAGATGTAGCCGTAGCCCTCGATCCAGGCGGCCTGGGTCAGTCCCGATACGGGGCGTATCGGGTTGCTGGTCCATGACTCGGGTTCGGGCGGCGGCGGGGGACTTGGTGGCGCCGCGATGAGTGCGGGCGCCGCCCCCTGGGTGGGTGGATCGCTGCCCTCGAGGCGCGTGGGGGAGGTTGGAGTGGTCGTGACAGCCGGGGATGCCTCGAGATCATCGTCGTCATCGTCGCCGAGGACGTCATGGACGAAGGCTTCAGCGTAGCTTGGCGGCGGGGTGAAGCCTGGCAGGGCGCGTAGCAGGACCTCGAAGGGGATGGTGACGTTGATCTTCGTTGGCGGTACCTCGACCGGCTCGCCGCAATCGGTCGTGAATGTCCACCCCTCACGCATAGCGAAGATCGCCCAAGAGGCGAGGATATCGGCGCGGAGTTGAGAGCGGGAGCGGCAATCGCCGGCCTTGATCGCAGCGTCGACCGCGGCTTCGAGGGCCGTGTCAAAGCTGGCGGCCTGTTCATCGGGCATTGCGATGCGGATGAAGGAGATGCCATCGTTTCCTCGCTGCGGGCGAGTGACTCGGCGGCTCGCGGCCGCGCGCGCATGACGATCGTCAGCGTCGTCCGGATCGATCTCGATGAGGATCTTGTCGATCAGATGACGCAACTCGCTGCAGGACATCACGTCGACGACGTCGATGATCTGCTGTTCGACCTCAAAGGTGATGGGCGCTGGGAGATCGCACAGCTTGTTGGTGATCATGGTGACCTTGTCGGGCGAGATGCGGCCTTCGTTGAGCGCCTCGACAAGGATGGGCAGGTGGTCAAAGAACGTCGTGCCCCGTTTGATGAAGTGCTTCATCTGGGTGGCGGAGATGCCAAGGACGAGACCAAGATCCTCTGCGGCGGTGCAGATCATGCCGTGGCGGTCAGCGTAGTGATACTCATTCGACTGGGCCGCTAGGTACGCATGGTGGAGCTCGACGGCATGGAGGCGGTTCTTGGCGCGGGACGCCTCGGCAAGAGCTTTAATGTGCAGTCCGGGATCAGCCTCGGAATACGACATCGTCTCGGTCAGGATCTGCGCGCCGTCGATCATCGTATTGACAGTGGCAAAAGATCGCACAGAAATCTCCGCGAACTGACGCAATTGGTCAGCCGGCTCCGGTGCTTCACCCGGAGTCTGAGGAACTTCTGTGGTCATAAAACTATTGGATCATCGACCACTGACACGCCCACGTCAGGTAAGTGGCCTGCGTTCGAACAGTGGGGCAACTGTGACAACTGAGGTGTGTGTGACAAAAGAGAAGATCGTGTAGTGTGTGACTAGCGAGACAGGTGTTCCCCTTGCGTCCAGTCTCGTATACGCTTAGAAGCGTACCTAGTTGTCGGTCGTCAAGAAGACGCGCCGAGAGACCCTCAATCCCCTCGGAGGACGTGTGGCCGTGCGAATCACGCTAACCCGCTCTCTGGCCAGCATTTGCGGGCTAACCCTTGCGATTTCAGGCCTCGCCGTGCCCATGGCGGTCGCGGTGCCCCCGTCGAACGACGATATTGATCAATCCCGGCAGGCGGAACGTTCCACCGAGTCGCAAATTGCCGAGCTCGAGATTGCGCTCGCCGAGCTATCAAGCACCACCGAGAACACGGGCATCGACGCCCAGATCGCGACCGAAGAATACCTGCTGGCTGACGATGGCCGACTCGCTGCCGAAGCGCGCTCCACCGAGGCGGCCAAGGTTGCTGCAGCGGCCCGCGCGGCTGTTGAGGAAGCTCGCGGTGAACTCGGAGTCAAAGCACGCGATCTGTATCGCAAGGGCTCGGTGCCCGTCAGTGGCGCTGCGCCGTATGTTGCCGAGACGACATTCCAAGAGCTCGCGACGCTCAAGCACCTCACCCGAACGCTCACGAGCCGTACGAGCGACGTGCTTCAGTCCTTCCTCGGCGTTGAGGCCGTGGCCGACATGCTCGAAGCTCAGGCGTCTCAGGCGCGCGATGAAGCCCGGGCGGCCGCCGACCTCGCCGAACAGCGTCGACTCGAAGCCTCCGCAGCTCTTGACCGGGCAAACTCGCAGGAGCGCGAATATACCCAGCGTCGCGATGAGCTGATCGCGCAGCTTGCCCAGCAGCGCCAAACGACCATCGAGCTGGAGCGCGAACGCCAGGATCAGCTCGATGAGCAGCGCCGAGAGCGCGAATCACAGGTGGCCTACGCGCGGATCCAGGAGCAGTCCCGCGAGGATCAGCTCAATGCGGCGTCGCGCGATGCCGAGACCCGCCCGGTCCCGCGGGTGACGACGGCCCCGCGCCCCGAAATCACCTACACGCCGGCACCGGTTCCGTCGACGGCTCCCGCTCCGACGACCCCCGCACCGGCCCCGACGACGGCGGCTCCCACCACCCCTGCTCCCGCCCCGACGACGGTGGCTCCGACACCGGCCCCACGCCCGACGACCCCGGCCCCGCGTCCGACCACGCCGGCCCCGCGTCCCACGACGCCGGCCCCGCGTCCCACGACGCCGGCCCCGCGTCCCACGACGCCCGCTCCGGCTCCGACCACACCGGCTCCCAAGCCTACGCCTAAGCCGACGCCGCCGCCCCCACCGCCGCCGCCAGCCTCGTCGAAGGCGCAGCAGGCGCTCGAGGTCGCTAAGCGCTACGTCGGCGTGCCCTACGTTTATGGCGGTGCCACGCCCTCGGGCTTTGATTGCTCGGGCCTCGTGATGTATTCCTACGCGCAGGTCGGTGTCAAGCTGCCCCGCACCTCGGGTGGGCAGTACAACGCGACGGCACGCGTGCCCGTCAAGCAGCTGCAGCCGGGCGACCTCATCTTCTACGCCCAGGGCGGCAACCCCAATAACCGCATCTACCACGTCGCGTTCTACGCGGGTAACGGCATGCGCGTGCATGCTCCGAGCCCCGGCAAGCGCGTCGAACTGGTCAAGATGTACTGGACCAACGTTCTGCCGTACGGTGGTCGCGTGAAATAGCGCGCCATAGGGAGGCACACAAAAGGCGGCCCGGCTCCTGGGGAAGGTAGCCGGGCCGCTCAGTGTTGGGCTCGTTATTTGCCGGTGGACTCGTAGGTATCGATGCCGCCCGGGTGGCCCTCCATGAAGGCGTCGATCTCTTCCTTGGACGCCGACAGCGTCGGATCGTTCTTCAGGTAGTGCTTCGTCTCGCGGGCGATGAGGCCCGACAAGATGATGAGGCCGACGAGGTTCGGTAGCGCCATCAGACCGTTCATGAGGTCGGAGAAGTTCCAGACGACGGCGAGCGGCACGGTGCAACCGACGTAGACCATGAGCGAGAAGATCACGCGGTAGGGCATGACGCCCTTGCGACCGAACAGGCGCTCGGTGCAGCGTTCGCCGTAGTAGGCCCAGCCAAGAACGGTGGAGAAGGCGAACAGCGCGATGGAGATCGTCACGATCGCGTGCCCCCAGGTACCGGGCAGGCCATGGCTGAAGGCCTCGGCCGTCAGCGTCGCCTGCGACGCCTTCGGATCCTCCCATACGCCGGTCGTCACGAGGACGAGTCCGGTGAAGGTCACGACGACGATCGTGTCAATAAAGGTCTGCGTCATCGAGACGAGGCCCTGGCGCACCGGGTGGGTGGTCTTGGCGGCCGCGGCAGCGATCGCGGCCGAGCCCATGCCCGACTCGTTGGAGAAGATGCCGCGCGCGACACCGTAGCGCAGCGCGAGCATGAAGGCGGAACCGGCGGCGCCACCAAAGGCGGCGTGTCCGGTGAACGCCTCGGTGAAGATCAGGCCGATCGCCGAGGGGATCTGCGAGGCGTTGACCGCGAGGATGAAGATCGCCGCGAGGATGTAGACGACGATCATGAACGGCACGAGCGCGGCCGTCACGCGGCCGATCGACTTAATGCCGCCGACGAGCACAGCGAAGGCGACGACGGTCAGCACGATACCGACGATCCACGGCTGGATACCGAAGGTGTTCTGGATGTTTTCGGTGATGGCGTTGCCCTGCGTCATGTTGCCGATACCGAAGGAGGCCAGGACCGCCAGGATCGCGAAGGACAGGGCAAGGAACTTACCAAAGCCGCCCTTGATGCCGCGCTCGAGGTAGTACTGCGGGCCACCGGAGATCTCGCCCGCAGCGTCCTTGGTGCGGAAGCGAACGCCAAGGAAGGCCTCGGAGTACTTGGAGGCCATGCCGAGCAGGCCGGTCACCCACATCCAAAACAGTGCGCCGGGCCCGCCGAGCATGATGGCGCCGGCGACGCCGACGATGTTACCGACACCGACGGTCGCGGCGAGCGCGGTTGTCAGGGCCTGGAACTGGGAGACATCGCCCCCGAAGGCGCCGTGATCGCGGCGCTTGAGGATTCCGAGGTTCAGCGCTGGCCACAGCTTATGGAACTGCAGGAAGCCGAGCCGGATCGACAGGATGATGCCGGTGCCAAGCAGCAGCGGAATGAGCAGGAACGGCCCCCAGACGATGCTGGAGAGCCACCCGAAGAAGTCTTCGAGTTGTTTCAAGATAGCGGTCACATGTCCTCCCTTAACGGTGGTGGCCACCAGCATGGATCGGAGGCCATTTCAGGATAGTGTGCCACACAAAGTGTGACCCGGGTGACATTGTTTCTTACGAAATGTCACCCGGGACCGACAACTGAGGGTTAGTGTGCGCCTTCGCTCGCGATTCGCTCACGTTCGCGCTCGAAGGAACGCTGGATTTCGGCTTCCGCTTCCTCGCGGCCCACCCAGTGTGCGCCCTCGACGCTCTTGCCCGGCTCCAGATCCTTATACACCTCGAAGAAGTGCTGGATTTCGAGGCGGTGGAACTCCGATACGTCGTCGATATCGGTACGCCAGGACGCGCGCTGATCGCCCGCGGGCACGCACAGGACCTTATCGTCGCCGCCCATTTCGTCGCGCATGCGGAACATGCCGAGCGCACGGCAGCGGATCACGCAGCCCGGGAAAGTCGGCTCTTCGAGCAGGACGAGGGCGTCCAGGGGATCGCCATCCTCGCCCAGGGTGTCGTCGATGAAGCCGTAATCATCGGGGTAGCGGGTAGAGGTGAAGAGCATCCGGTCGAGGCGGATGCGTCCGGTCTCGTGGTCTACCTCGTACTTATTACGGTTCCCCTTGGGGATTTCGATGGTGACGTCGAATTCCACGTCCGGCCCTTTCTATGAAAACTGTCCCTCTACACATTAGTCTGACCCACGTACGTTATAAGCGGTAGCGCATCGAGAGGTGGAACGATGAAGAAGGCAACATCCCTCCTCCTGTCGGGAGCGCTGGTGCTCAGTTTAGGGGGATATGCGACCGCGGACGCATTCGATGTTGTCCCCGGCGTCCTGACGCTCGCCCCGCGCGGGGCCAAGCCCGTCGACTACCCGCGCCCGCTGCCGCCCGCAGCGAGCGCCGTTAACCGCCCGAGCCTCCAGCCCGATGAGTCCGCGGGCAGCCTGCAGCAGCTCGTCGACGACTTTGCTGCCGGATCGAGGGCGCTCGGGGGGCGCATCGCCGTCATGATTCGGGACGTGCCAAGCGGGACCGTGCTCGCCGAACGCGATGCGGATACGGCGTACACGACGGCGTCCTCGGTCAAGATTTTGCCGGCCGCGGCAGCGCTCGCGGCGCTGGGGCCGGATCAGCCGCTAGCGACGCGGGTGATGTTCGATGGCTCGGGGACCGTCAGCCTGGTAGGTGGCGGCAATATGCGGCTTACGACGGCCGATGTGCAGCGCCTGGCCGACCAGACGGCGGCGGGGCTTAGCGCTGCCGGCTTCAAGCGCGTGGCGGTGCGGGTGGACGATTCCCTGTTTACCGGCCCGGTGTGGGCGCCCGGCTGGGGCGATCTCGACCGGCCGTGGATTCAGCCGGTGCAGGCGCTTGGCATCAACTCGGGTAAGACCGATGGCTCGCGCGCGGACGCCGATCCAGCGATCGCGGCCGGACGCGTGTTTTCGACGGCTCTCACCGAAGCCGGAATCGAGGTGAGCGGCACGGCGCGCGGCAAGGCCGGGGCCGAGGACGTGCTGCTCGCCTCGCACGAGGCGGAATCCGTCGCGGACCTCGTGGAACATACGCTCAAGGCCTCGGATAACACGACCTCGGAGGCGACGGCGCGGCTCGTCGCGATCGCGCGCGGTGAGGCCGGGACCTTTGACGCCGGGCGGGCAGCGGTGCTGGCCCAGCTGGCCGATGCGGGATTTGGCGTCGAAGGCACGACGCTCGCGGATTCCTGCGGGCTGGATTCGGCGACGAAGGTCTCCGCCCGGCTGCTGACGGACATCGTCGAGGCAGCCGCGTCGGGCAAAAACCCCGAGCTTGCACCGATCATCAGCGCGCTGCCCGTCGCCCACCTGGACGGGACGCTGCGCACTCGGCTCGACGGCGCGGCGGGGCTCGTGCGCGCCAAGACGGGAACGCTCGTGACGGCGATCAGCCTGTCGGGGGTGCTGGAGTCCGACGGCCGCCAATTTGCGTTCTCGATTCTGGCGCCCGAGGTCGAAGAAGGGGCCTATCAGCAAGCCCGAGGTGAACTTGATGCGTTCATCTCTTCCCTCGCGAAGTTTGCTGACTAGTGTGGAGGTTATGACCTCTCTTTCCTCACCGACCGCTCTGATCGCGGCGCTCACGCCCGCCGGGGATCCCGGCAGCAAAGCTCAGGCTCGCGCCGTCGTCGACGTGCTGCGTCGTAGCGCCGCCCAGGCGCCGGCGGAGGTGGGCCGAATCACCGGGCTGCATCGCGCCGCCGAGAAGGCCGCTAACGTGCCCGTCTACGTCGTTGACCGGCCGCGCTTTCAGGCCGCCAATCGCGAACTTTTTGACGTGATGATCGGCGAGAGCATGCCGCAGGTCTCGATGGGGCGGCTCGATCTCGGGGCGGCGCTCGCGTTCTTATCGACCAAGGTGCTCGGCCAGTACGACCCGTTCCATAAGCGGCTGCTGCTCGTCGCCCCAAACGTGCTCAAGGTGGAAAAAGAGCTCAACCTCGACGCGATGGACTTCCGGCTGTGGGTGTGCCTGCACGAGACCACGCACGCCGTACAGTTCGCGGCCGCGCCATGGCTCGCGGAGCACCTGCACAAGCTGACCGGCACGCTGCTGGGCGACCTCGAGGAGCACAGTGAGGGCAGCGCGCAGCGGTTCGTCGCGTGGCTCAACCAGGCGCTGCGCGGCGATGACGATACGCCCATCACCGAGGCGCTGCTCGATGAGGCGATGCAGGAGACGATGGCCGAGGTGAGCGCCATCATGGCGCTGCTGGAGGGCCACGCCGACGTCGTCATGGATGCGATTTCGCCCGCGCGGCTGCCGAGCGTCCGCCGGATTCGCGCGGCCTTCGACAAGCGGCGGATGTCACCGACCGGGCTGGAAAAGGTCCTGCGGCGCGGGCTAGGCATCGAGGACAAGCTCGCCCAGTATCGCGACGGAGCGGCGTTCGTGCGCGCCGTCGTCGAGCAGGTCGGTCACGCCGGGCTGAACCGGGTATTCGAGTCCGCCGAGATGCTGCCAAGCGCCGCGGAGATCCGCGAGCCCGAGCGCTGGGTGGAACGCACCGCGGCTCGCGAGGCGTAGGTGGCCGGCCCTGATCCGGCCGTCGCGCGCGGGCGGCGGGCGCTGCGCGAGCTCGGCTCGCGGCGGGCGATTCTCGCCTGTTCCGGGGGCCAGGATTCGCTCGCACTCGCGGCGTGCGCGGCGTTCGTGGCGCCCCGCGATGGCTGGGACGTGCACGTCATCGTCGTCGATCATCAGCTGCGCGAGACCTCCGGCGCCGAGGCCGCGGCGGCGGCCGCGATGGTGCGCTTTCTTGGCCTACCCGTCGACGTCATTGCCATCACGGTGCCGGGCGGGGCGGGTGGCACCGGGCACGGCGGGCCCGAGGCCGCCGCGCGAACGGCCCGGCGCGCCGCACTGCTAGCCGCAGCCGAGCGCCACGAGGCGGACGCGATCCTGCTCGGCCACACGCTCGACGATCAGGCCGAGACGGTGCTGCTGGCGCTTGCTCGCGGCTCGGGCGCGGCCTCGCTGTCCGGAATGCGGCGTCGCGACGGCCTGTGGGCCCGACCGTTCTTGGGCCTGCGCCGCGATGAGACCCGCGCGATCTGCGAGGCGCACGCGCTGCGCCCGATCGAGGATCCGAGCAACGACCTGGAAGGGCCGTGGCGCGCGGCCGACGGCTCCGCGCTGCGACGCATCGCGCTGCGCCACCGCGTCCTGCCGGCCCTGACGGAGATCCTCGGCCCCGCCGTACCGCTGGCCCTGGCCCGAACCGCCGATCAGCTCGCCCGCGACGATGACGCCCTAAGCGAACTCGCGCGTGACCTTGCCGATGCCGCGAAGGTGGCCTGCGAGGGCGCCGCTGGCACCTGCTTTGACCTCGCCGCCCTGCGCGCCGCCCACCCCGCGATCCGCACGAGGCTCATCCATCGCGCGCTTGCCGCGGCCGCGGGCGAGGGGGTGCAGATCGGCTCGGTGCACGTCGGCGAGGTCGATCGCCTCGTCACGACGGGCGGCGTCCACGGGCCGATTTTCACCCCGGGCGGTGTGATCGCACAGAAAGTTAATGGCATGCTAATGGTGGCATCACCCCAAGGAGACATACGTGGACGCTAACGACATGGGACGCGACCTTTCCAAGGTCCTCATCAGCGAGGACGAGATCGCGGCAAAGCTCGACGAGCTGGCCGCGGCAATCGACCGTGACTTCGCGGGCAAGGAGGTCCTGCTCGTCGGCGTCCTGAACGGCGCGGTCATGGTGATGGCGGACCTCTCGCGGCGCATCCACACCCCGGTCACGATGGACTGGATGGCCGTCTCCTCCTACGGGTCGGGCACCAAATCATCGGGCGTCGTGCGCATCCTGAAGGACCTGTCGACCGACGTCCACGGCAAGCACATCCTCATCGTCGAAGACATCATCGACTCGGGCCTGACGCTGTCCTGGCTCGTGCGTAACCTGTCCTCGCGGGAGCCGGCATCGATCAAGGTCGCGACGCTGCTGCGTAAGCCGGAGGCGGCCAAGGTCGAGGTCGACGTTGCGTACTGCGGCTTTGATATCCCCAGCGAGTTCGTCGTCGGATACGGACTGGACTACGACGGGCGATACCGTAACCTGCCGTTCATCGGCACGCTCGCCCCGCACGTGTACGGCGGGTAGGTAAAGGAAATTATGGCAACCGAGAAATCTGGGCAGAAGCCCGAGAACAAGGGCAAGATGAAGTTTGCCCGCGGGCCCGTCGTGTGGCTCCTTTTCATCGTGATCCTCGCCTGGTTGGGCATGTCATTTTTGACCGGCCCGGCCTTCAAACAGATCGATACCTCCGACGGCCTGAAGCTGCTGAACGCCAAGGAGACCACGGTCCAAGAGGTCGAGGTCACCGAGGGCGCGCAGCGCGTGCGGATGAAACTCAGCAAGCCCTTCACCACGAAGGACGCCCAGGGCAAGGACGTCGATAAGGGCAAACAGGTCGAGTTTTTCTACGTCGAGCCGCAGGGCGAGGGCGTCATCCGCGCGATCGAGAAGGCCGAACCCGCCAACGGCTACAACTCCGAGGTGCCGCAGCCGAGCTGGTGGTCCTCGCTGCTGACGCTGTTGCTGCCGATGATCCTCATCCTTGGCGTCTTCTGGTTCCTCATGATGCGTGCCCAGGGTGGCACCCGCGGCGCGATGGGCTTTGGCAAGGCGCGCGCGAAGATGGTGAATAAGGAGACCCCGGACGTCACGTTCGCCGACGTCGCGGGCGAGGACGAGGCCGTCGAGGAGCTCCAGGAGATCCGCGAGTTCTTGGCCGAGCCGCAAAAATTCCAGGCCGTCGGCGCCAAAATCCCCAAGGGCGTGCTGCTCTACGGCCCGCCCGGAACCGGTAAGACGCTGCTCGCGCGAGCCGTCGCGGGCGAGGCCAACGTGCCGTTCTTTTCGATCTCCGGCTCGGAGTTCGTGGAGATGTTCGTCGGCGTCGGTGCCTCGCGCGTGCGCGACCTGTTCGAGCAGGCAAAGACCAACGCGCCGGCCATCATCTTCGTCGACGAAATCGACGCCGTCGGACGCCACCGTGGCGCAGGCATGGGCGGTGGACACGATGAGCGCGAGCAGACGCTGAACCAGCTGCTGGTGGAGATGGACGGCTTCGATTCCAACACGAACGTCATCCTCATCGCGGCGACCAACCGCCCCGACGTGCTCGATCCGGCGCTGCTGCGCCCGGGCCGCTTCGACCGCCAGATCGCGGTCGAGGCTCCCGATCTTGTGGGCCGCGCCGCAATTTTGAAGGTGCACGCCAAGGGCAAGCCGATGGCGGCCTCCGTCGACCTGGATATGGTCGCGAAGCGCACGCCCGGCTTCACGGGTGCGGACCTCGCCAACGTGTTGAACGAGGCGGCGCTGCTGACGGCCCGCTCCAACGCCCAGCTCATCGATAACCGCGCGCTGGACGAGGCAATCGATCGCGTCATCGCCGGCCCGCAAAAGCGCAGCCGCGTGATGAATGAGAAGGAAAAGAAGGTCACCGCCTATCACGAGGGCGGGCACGCCCTCGTCGCGGCGGCGCTGCGCTACACCGACCCGGTCACCAAGGTCACGATCCTGCCGCGCGGCCGCGCACTCGGCTACACCATGGTCATGCCCTCCGAGGACCGCTATTCCACGACGCGCAACGAACTGCTCGACCAGCTCGCCTACGCGATGGGTGGACGCGTCGCCGAAGAGATCGTCTTCCACGATCCGACGACGGGCGCCTCCAATGACATCGAAAAGGCCACGTCGATGGCCCGCAAGATGGTCACGCAATACGGCATGAGCGAACACGTCGGCTCGGTGCGGCTCGGCCAGGACTCCTCCGAACCCTTCCTCGGACGCGACATGGGCCACCAGCGCGACTACTCCGAGGACGCGGCCCGCGTCATCGACGATGAGGTGCGTCGCCTGCTCGATCGCGCCAATGACGAGGCCTGGGAGATCCTGACGGAATACCGCCACGTGCTCGACGAGCTCGTCCTCGAGCTACTCGAGCATGAGACGCTGAACGAAAAGGAGATCGCGCGCATCTTCGCTTCGGTCACGAAGCGCGATCCGCGCCCGGTGTGGCACTCCTCGCCGGATCGCACGATCTCCGATATCCCGCCGGTACGCACCCCCGCCGAGATCGAGGCGGGCGAAGCGGAGAAGGATCCGGTGGATCAGGCTGCGGAGGCGGGCGACCCGCTGCCGCCGATATCGGAAGGACACTAGCGATGTCGCGGCCCGATCCCGAGCGCAGCGACCACTTCACCAACGGCGTGGGCGCCGGCCCCAATCGGGCCTATGACGCCGCCGGGGTGGAAAAAGCCGTCCGCGATCTCCTCATCGCCGTCGGCGAGGATCCGGATCGCGACGGCCTGATCGACACCCCGAGGCGGATGGCGCGGGCCTATGCCGAGATGTTTGCGGGCCTGCACGAAAACCCCGCCGACCCCCTCGACGCGGCCTTCGACATCGGCCACGAGGAGATGATCCTCGTCAAGGACATCCCGATGTACTCCATGTGCGAGCACCACCTGCTGCCCTTCCACGGGCTCGCGCATGTGGGCTACATCCCGAACGAATCGGGCCACGTGACGGGCCTGTCCAAGCTCGCGCGGCTCGTGGAGGGCCACGCGCGCCGGCCCCAGGTTCAAGAGCGCCTCACCTCGCTCGTCGCCGACTCCCTCGTCGACCGGCTGCACCCGCGCGGTGTCATCGTCGTCGTGGAGGCCGAACACCTGTGCATGTCGATGCGGGGCGTGCGCAAACCGGGATCCCGCACGATCACCTCCGCGGTGCGCGGCCAAATGCGTAATGCGGCCACCCGCGCGGAGGCGATGAGCCTCATCATGTCCGGGAGGTAACCATGGGACGGCCCCGCCCCCTCATCATGGGGATCGTCAATGTCACGCCGAACTCGTTTTCCGACGGCGGGAAATTCCTCGCCGCCGATGCCGCCATCAGCCACGCGCGTGATCTCATCGCCGCGGGCGCCGACATCATCGACATCGGGGGCGAATCGACCCGGCCCGGCGCCCACCGAGTGAGTGCCGATGAGGAGTGGGAACGCATCGGGCAGGTCGTCGCCGAATGCGCGGCGTTGGGCGCGGCGGTCTCCGTCGACACCCTCAACGCTTCTACGGCCTCCCGCGCGCTCGCGGCCGGCGCCACCTATATCAACGACGTCTCGGGCGGACTGGCCGATCCAGCCATGCACGCCGCGATCGCCGCCGAGCCGCGAGCGCGCTACATCCTTGGCCACTGGCGCGGCACCCCCGAGACGATGGCCGATCTCGCGCACTACCGCGACGTCATCGGGGACGTCGCACGCGAAATCGCCGACCAACTCGATCAGGCCGTCACCGCCGGGGTGCCCGATGACCAGCTCTTCGTGGACCCGGGCGTCGGCTTTGCCAAGAACGCCGAGCACAATTGGCGCATCCTCGCCCACCTCGAGCGCTTCACGGCGCTCGGCTACCCCGTCATGATCGGTGCCTCGCGCAAGCGCTTCCTATCCGATCTCGTGCCGCACGAGGCCGATGGGCCGAGCGAGCGCGACCTCGCAACGGCCGTGCTCTCCGCGCTGCTCGCCGAGCGCGGCGTGTGGGCGCTGCGGGTGCACGACGTGGCCGCGACCCGCGTCGCCCTGGAAGTCGCCGAACGCCTGGGCCGGGGGCGTCATGCCTGACGTCATTACCCTGACGGGCATCACCGCGCATGCCTACCACGGCGTCTTTGCCGCCGAGAAGCAGGCTGGTCAGACCTTCATCGCCGATATCGCCTACCAGCTCGATACCCGGGCGGCGGCCCGCGGTGATGACCTGGCCGAGACCGTCTCCTACGCCGAGGTCGCCGAGGCCGTAGCCGAGGGGTTGCAAACGGGCAGCCTGGACCTCATCGAGACGCTCGCGGAAAACCTCGCACGCATCGTGCTCGGCTTTGAAGGGGCCGACGAGGTGCGTGTCAGCGTGCACAAACCCGAAGCGCCGATCGACGTCCCATTTTCCGACGTTTGCCTGACGATCACCCGCACCCGGGCGAGCCTCGTACCCGCCGGAGCGCGCGAGGTCGTCTTCTCCCTCGGCGCGAACCTCGGTAACCCGATCGCGCAGCTGCGCGCCGCGGTCGACCTGCTGCGCGCCGAACTCTCGGAGGTCGAGGTGGGGCCGCTGCTGCGCACCGCACCCGTCCTCGCGCCCGGCCAGCGCCCGCAGCCCGATTACTACAACACCGTCGTGATCGCCCGTAGCAGGTACGCCGCCACGGAGCTGCTGGCGCTCGCCAACCGCATCGAAGACGCCCTCGGACGGGTCCGCACTGAAACCTGGGGCGAGCGCACCCTGGATATCGACATCGTTGATATCGCGCGCTACTGCTCCTGCGATCCCGCGCTCACCATCCCGCATCCCCGGGCGCGCGACCGTGCCTTCGTCCTCGTGCCCTATGCGGCCCTGCGCCCGCACGCGACGCTCGCGGGACACCAGCTGAGCGACCTGCTCGCCGCCGCCACGGGCGAGGTCTATGAGCGCATCGAGGACTGGCTGTGACCCGCACGTCGATCCCACGCCTGGTCACGATCGCCATCATCGTCGGCCTGGCATCCCAGCTCGTGCTCGTCTACCTCGATGATCGGCGCGCCCACCCCGTGCCCGTCTCCGCGATCACGACGATGCTGCTGCTGGCGCTCGCCGTGATGCTCTGGCGCCTCGGCCTCGGCGTGAAGAAGTTGATCGCGCGGCAAGAAACGAGAATCGATGCGATTGGTGCGGCGCGCGTGGCGATGTTCGCCAAAGCCTGTTCCCTCGGCGGCTCCGGCCTCGCGGGCTACTTCGGGGCCCAGACGTTCATCGGCGCCCGCAACTATTCCTCGCCGCTGTATTTCGAGCACACGTGGATTGCGGCAACGACGCTCCTTGCCTGCCTCGCCCTGGTGACGGTTGCGCTCATCGTCGAATCCTGGTGCGAGATCCCGCCCGATGACCAGGACCCACCAACGGGGGTGCGGTCAGCCAACCCCGCATGATGTGGGACAATAGCGCTATGACATCACAGGGGGCACGCACCATTTTCGACCCTGCCGGCATCGAGTTTCGGCCGGTGTCAGACGGACTCATGAAGGCTCGGCTCATCATCACCGCAGCCGTGCTCGCGGTACCGCTCATCGCGGCCATCATCATCGCGCTAACGCTCACCGCGTGGCTCTGGATCGCGGTCGGCGTCATCGCCGTCCTCGCGGCCTGGCTGAGCTGGCTGATCCCACGCCAGGTGCGCGCCCTGGGCTATGCGGAAACCGAATCCGATCTCGTCATCCGCCGCGGCATCATGTTCCGTTCGCTGTCGATCGTGCCCTACGGCCGGATGCAATACGTCGACGTGTCCGAAGGGCCGATCGCGCGCTGGTGCGGGATCGCCTCGATCCAGTTGCACACCGCTTCGGCGGCGACGGACGCCTCCATCGACGGCCTGCCGCCAGCGGAAGCCGCCCGGCTACGCGACCGGCTCACCGCCAAGGGCGAAGCGAACCTGGCGGGGCTATGAACCAGGACCAGGCTCCCGAGAGCGCGCCTGCCGAAACCGCCATCGACTGGCGTGCGGTGCACGTGGTCACGCCGCTCATCCAAGCGATCAAAGGCCTGGCGGTGCTCGCTGCCTTCGCGGTGTGGCAGCTGTTCGATATCGTCCAGGACCAGATCGACGAGATCGCGGGTAGCGCCCGCGCGCTGCCGAGCTACGTGTTCCTCATCGTCGTGGGGGTCATCGTCGCGATCATCATCGTGATCGGGCTGTATTCCTTCCTCGCGTGGCGTCGCATCCAGTACGCGATCGGCGAGGAAGCCGTCTACTACCACCACGGCATCCTGTTTCGAAACCAGCGCCACGCGCGGCTCAACCGGATTCAGGCGGTGGACATCGTGCGCCCGCTGCTGGCCCGCTTTTTTGGGCTCGCCGCGGTCGACGTCCAGACCGCTGGCGGTGCCAACTCCAACGTCCAGATCCAGTTCCTGAAGGAAGACGACGCCCAGCGCGTACGCAACGAGATCCTCGCCCGCGCCGCTGGCGTCAAGGCGGGGCCGGCCACCCCCGATGCCAGCGCCGACTTCGTCGAAGCCCCCGAACGCCAGGTCCTAAACGTCGGCTTCGGCCAGCTCATCACCTCGATCCTCATGTCACCCGCCCTCGTGATCTTCACGCTCGCGACGGTGATCGGCATCGTGATCGCCATCGCCAACGGTGCCTGGGGCTTCCTGTTCGGCATGGTTCCGGCGATCATCGGGCTCGTGAGCTGGCTGTGGGCACGCGTCGCCGGCGAGTTTGACTTCACGCTCGCGATTTCGCCCGACGGTATTCGCTCCCGGCACGGCCTGACCGAAACCCGCGCGCAGACGATTCCGCCGCGCCGCATCCAGGCTGTGGGAATCACCCAGCCCATGCTGTGGCGGCTGAAGGACTGGTGGCGGGTGGAAGTGAACGTCGCGGGCTACGGCGGCAGCGGCGAGTCCGACAAGTCATCGACGTCGGACACCAAGACGGTGCTGCTGCCCGTGGGCAGCCGGCTCGATCTGGAGCGCGTGCTGTGGCTCATCGTGCCGGATCTTGGGGTCGACGATCCGCAGGCCGTCATTAGCGCTCTGCTGACCGGAACCGGTAGCGCCCAGGGCTTTTACACCGCGCCGCGCCGGGCGCGCTACCTCGACTGGTTTACCTGGCGGCGCCACGGGCTGAAGGTGACGCGAACGGTGCTGTTGATCCGTGGCGGCTTCTTCGTCCGGCGCGCAGCCGTCGTTCCGCACGAGCGAACCCAATCGCTTGGGATCGAGCAGGGGCCGCTTGAGCGCGCCTTGAAGCTCGCGAACTTCGCGGCACACTCGGTTTCGGGGCCGGTCTACACCAAGACGCACCACCTGCCTGAAGAGGTCGCGCTCACGGTCCTGGTGGAGCAAGCTGAGCGAGCGCGTATTGCGCGTGGTCATGAGGGCCCCGAGGAGTGGATGCGGCGCGCGGTAAGCGTGGCGTCATAATAGAGGGCATGAGCGCCTCCGCTACTGCCACCCCGCTACGCATTGCCGTCGTCGGCTCGGGCCGAGTCGGCCCCGTCCTTGCCGCCGCCTTCCGCCAGGTTGGACACCAGATCGTCGGGATCACGGCGCGCCACGATGCGGCGATCGACCGGGTCAGCGCCGTCCTACCCGACGTGCCCGTGCGGGAGCTCGCCGATATCGCTCAGGGGGCGGACCTCATCCTGCTGGCGGTCAGCGATGACGCACTTGCCGACATTGCCCGCGAGCTGCCGGTTGAGCCCGGCCAGCTCGTCGCCCATACCTCCGGCGCCCATGGCCTGCAGATCTTGGAGCCGCTCGCCGCGCGCGGGGCGCTCGTTTTCGCGTTGCACCCCGCGATGACGTTTTCGGGCACCTCACTCGATATCGCCCGGCTGCAGGACTGCGCCTTCGCGGTGACGGCAAACCCGGCGGTGCTTCCGATCGCGCACGCCCTCGTTGCCGACCTCGGCGGCAACCCCGTCACGATCGCGAACGCCGACCGGCCCGCGTATCACGCTGCGCTGTCTCACGCCGCAAACCACACCGTCACGCTCATTGCGCAGGCCCGCAGACTGCTCACGGCGATCGGCCAGGTAGACCCGGGAGCAACTCTCAAGGCGCTCGTGCGCACAGCTGTCGAAGGTGCATTGCGAGCCGGCGATTCGGCCCTGACCGGACCGGTGATGCGCGGGGACGCCGGCACCATCCGCGCCCACCTCGCCGCGCTCGCAGACATCGGTGAGGGCGATATTGAGGCCTCCTACCGCGCCCTGGCCCTGACGACCGCCGAGCGCTGTTACGACCGGGACGTCCTGAGCGATGACCAGCTCGCGGATCTCACCGGTGTGCTGCTGCCACCGACCGAAGTTGTCACGACGAAGGCTGAGCTGCGTGCCGCGCTTGCGATCCGGCCGGGCCGGCGCGCCGTCGTGATGACGATGGGGGCGCTTCACGAGGGGCATCTGAGCCTCGTGCGCCGCGCTAAGGAACTCGCGGACGTCGTCGTCGTGACCGACTTCGTCAACCCGCTGCAGTTCGCCCCGGACGAGGACTTTGATTCCTACCCGCGTGATCTCAAGGGCGATGTCGAGCTGCTACGGGGCGAGGGCGTGGACGTCGTGTTCGCGCCGAGTATCGAGGAGATGTACCCGCGTGAACCCCTCGTTCGCATCGACCCGGGCCCGGTCGCACAACTATTCGAGGGCGTGACGCGGCCGACGCATTTCGCGGGCGTCGTGCAGGTCGTCACCAAGCTGCTGAACCTCACCCAGCCCGATGTGGCGATCTTCGGTGAGAAGGACGCCCAGCAACTCGCCCTAATTCGTACCCTTGTTGCCGACCTGGATATCCCGGTGCGCATCGTTGGAGCCCCCATCGCCCGCGACGATGATGGCGTTGCCCGCTCCTCTCGCAATGCCTACCTCTCCACCGAAGAGCGTGGCCACGCCCGCGCCCTCGTCGCGGCCCTTGATGCTGCCGAGCAGGCCGCGGCAACGGGCGACGCGAGCAGCCCTGCGCAGTTGGCGGACATCGCTGAGCGTGCACTGGCCGATGCACCGGGAGTGCGGGTAGATTATGTAGCCGCGGTGGACGCAAGCACCTACCTGCCGGCCGATGCCGCAACGCGCGAGATCATCCTTGCGCTCGCCGCATTTGTTGGGCCCACCCGGCTTATCGATAATCGGCGGATCGAGCTGGAAGCGAAGGAAGATTCCTGACATGTACGTGCGGACGATGATGACGTCCAAGATCCACCGTGCCACGATCACCGGCGCGGACCTGAACTACGTCGGCTCTATTACCGTGGATCAGGATCTGTTGGACGCGGCGGATCTGCTTGCTGGGCAGCAGGTGGACGTCGTCGATGTCACCAACGGTTCGCGTCTTACTACCTATGTGATTCCGGGTGAGCGTGGCTCGGGCCAGATCTGTATTAATGGCGCGGCGGCTCATCTTATCCATGAGGGTGATCTCGTTATCCTCATCGCCTACGGTCAGCTTGATGACGAATCCGCGCGCACCTACCAGCCGCACGTGGTGTTTGTTGATGAAGCCAACCGGATTATCGACATCAACACCGATCCGAGTCAGGTCCCGGCCGATAACCCGCACGATGTGGAGCCCTCGGGTATGCCGTTTGAGACCTACCGCCGCTGAGACTGCACAATTGTGGACGAGGGAACTTCGGTCTCCGACGCGATGGAAGGTCGCTGGAGGTCGCCCGTTGGCTAGCTGGGATTTTGCTTCCAGTCCGGACGGGTGACGTCTAGGGTGAGCGCGCCCCCGGAAAGGTTGCGTGCGTCAAAACCATGGCCGATGAGTATCCGGGTGGCGAGGTAGGAGCGGACGCCGGAGGCACAGTGGACGGCAATCCACCGCCCGGCTGAGGCCTTGCGGATCTCCTCGATTCGATCCCGAACTTCGGTGTGTGGGATATTGAGCGCGCCGGGGATCATGCCGTCTTCGCATTCTGTTGCGGAACGCACATCCAAAATGAGGGCTTCACGTGCGACCTGCTCGAGATCCTCGGAATACCAGACCGGCATCTGCCCGGTGAGGATGTTCTGGGCAACAAATGCTGTCATGTTGACCGGGTCCTTGGCGCTGCCGAAGGGCGGGGCGTAGGCCAGGTCAAGATCAGCCAGATCGTTCGCGGTCATCCTAGCTTTCAGTGCGGTGGCGAAAACATTGATCCGGTTCGCAACGCCGGCTCCGCCGACGATCTGAGCACCGAGGAGCTCGCCGGTGTCTTTCGCGAAGTGTGCCGTGATGTGCATTTGCTCGGCGCCGGGGAAGTAGCCGGCGTGATCGGCCGGGTGGACGTGCACGGTGATGTGGTCAACTTCCTGAGCGCTCAGCGTCCGGCGGTTGGCACCCGTCAACGCCGCGGTGAGGTCAAAGACGCGAACGATCGCGGTACCGAGCACCCGCGGCGCCTGGTGCGCATCGTCCACGCGGTCGGCTGCCCTCCCGATCCCGAGGACCGCAGCATCCGCGGCACGACGACCGTGCCGATTCGCCGGTGCTGCCAGCGGAACTGGAGCGATGAGGTCCCCATCTCCGATTTCCTGCCGCATTGCGGCGGCGTCGCCCATGGCGAATATGTGGGGATCGCTCGTGCGTAGATAACCATCGACAACGATCGCACCGCGCAACCCGAGTTCTAGTCCGGCATCCTTTGCGAGCGAGGAATCTGGGATAACGCCCGTTGACATGACGACGAGGTCAGCGGGGAGTACCTCACCCGTGGACAGACGGACTCGCGCGGCACCGTTGGCGTCGCTGATCGCCTCCACGGAGGTGCCGGTAACGACGCGAACGCCGTGTTTGCGAAGCTCGCGATCGACCCATTCCGCTTGCTCGGAATCGAGCGGGGGCAGAACGTGTGGTGCGAACTCGACGAGGGTGACTCGCCCACCGCGGTGGGCAAGAGCCTCGACAGCTTCCAATCCGATAAAGCCCGCGCCGACCACTACCGCGTCAAATTCTGAGCGGCCTTCGATACGAGCAATAAGTCCGTCCATCTCGGGCACTGTGCGGAGCCAGTGAACGGAGGCATGGTCGAGCCCTGTCACAGGGGGAGTGGCGGCCTTGGAACCGGGGGAGTAGATGAGCGTGTCGTATCCGAGCGTGTACGTGCCCTCCGGGCCGTTAACCGTGACGGTCCGCTCCTCGCGATTGATGCGCGTGACTTCGCTGTTCACTCGGACATCGAGATTGAGCTGAGCTCGCAGTGTCTCGGGCGTATGCAGTAGCAGGCTGTCGCGTGAGGGAATCTCACCGGAGACGTGGTAAGGCAAGCCACAGTTCGCAAACGATACGTACGGGCCCTTATCGAGGACGATGATGCTGGCATTCTCATCCAGTCTGCGGGCGCGAGCAGCCGCGGACATGCCGCCCGCGACGCCGCCGATCACGACGATCTTGGTCACAGGTCATACTCCCTAGGTGGGTGTGGTTAGGTGAAGGAAAGAAAGAGCTTTTCGAGCTCCGCCTGGGCTTCTTCCGACTCGTTATCGAGGTAGCACTGCTTCATCCCGGTCGACAGCAACGTGATGGCGGCGCGGTCGATGGCGCGGGAACATGCTGCGAGCTGGGTGAGGATGTCGCGACAATCCTCGCCGTCATCAATCATGCGGATCACCGCCGCAAGCTGGCCATTAGCGCGCGCCAGGCGATTGCGGGCCGCGCGTGCCTCAGCGGTATCGAGTTCAACCATGAACCCATGCTAGCAGATACCCCCTAGGGGTATAAGGGGTGAGGCTTTCTTCAGTCAGTACTTGCCCGATACCATCGGGTTATGACCGAGACTTCCGCATCAAACGTATCCGATCAGCCTGAGCAGATTCGCGTGCGCCATGAAAAGCGCGAGCGCATCCTGTCCCAGGGTCGGGAGGCATACCCCGTTTCCGTGCCGCTGACGACGACGATCAAGGACGTGCGCGAGAAGTACGGTCACCTCCAAGCTGGCGAAGAAACCGAGGATGTCGTTGGACTCGCAGGCCGGGTGATCTACCAGCGCAATTCCGGAAAACTCTGCTTCGTTACGCTCCAGGACGGTGCCGGCACCACCATTCAGGGCATGCTCTCCGCTGGCGAAATCGGGGTCGATTCGCTGACCGACTACAAGGCTGACGTCGACCTTGGCGATCACCTGTTCCTGGCCGGCAAGGTCATCTCCTCGCGCCGCGGCGAGCTATCGATCTTCGCGCAGGACTGGCGCATCGCGTCCAAGGCGATCCGCCCGCTGCCAAAGACATTCACGACCGAAGACGGCGAACAGGTGAGTTTGTCGGATGAGGAGCGCGTCCGGCGCCGCTATGTCGACCTCATTACCCGTCCCGCCGCACGCGAGATGGTTCGAACGCGCTCGGCGGTCGTGAAGTCACTACGTAAGACCTTCGATGAACTCAGCTTCATCGAAGTCGAGACCCCTATGCTCCAGGTCATTCATGGCGGCGCTGCCGCCCGCCCGTTTGTGACCCACATGAACGCCTTTGACATGGAGCTGTACATGCGCATCGCGCCCGAGCTCTTCCTCAAGAGAGCAGTGGTGGGCGGTATTGAGAAGGTCTTCGAAATCAACCGAAACTTCCGAAACGAGGGGGCAGATTCCTCGCACTCGCCCGAATTCGCGATGGTCGAGGCCTACGAGGCTTACGGCGACTATCGAACAATGGCCGAGCTAACGCGCAATCTGATCCAGACCGCAGCTCGCGAAGCGATCGGATCCGAGATCGTCACGCTGGCAGATGGTAGCGAGTACGACCTTTCAGGAACCTGGACGGAGATCGACCTTTACGAGTCAATCTCCGGAGCGGTGGGCGAAGACATCACTCCCGAAACACCGCGCGAAACGCTCGAGGCGTTGGCGGAGAAGCACGACATCGGCATCGCCCCGCACTACACTCCCGGCAAGATTGTTGAGGAGATCTGGGAAGAACTGGTTGGCAAGAACCTGTACGCGCCAACCTTTGTCATGAACTACCCCGTCGACACCTCGCCCCTCGTCCGCGGTCACCGCGAGCGCGAAGGCGTGGTGGAAAAGTGGGACCTTTATGTTCGAGGTTTCGAGCTCGCTACTGCGTACTCCGAGCTCGTGGACCCCGTCATCCAGCGGGAACGCTTCGA
Source organism: Bowdeniella nasicola (assembly GCF_900107735.1). GTDB lineage: Bacteria > Actinomycetota > Actinomycetes > Actinomycetales > Actinomycetaceae > Bowdeniella > Bowdeniella massiliensis. The sequence goes on from NZ_FNQV01000003.1 coordinate 159,428, forward strand.
GCACCAGGCGCTCGTCGCCGCGGCAGGAGATCCGGAAGCAATGGTCCTAGATGAGGACTTCCTGCAGGCCATGGAGTACGGCATGCCGCCGTCCGGTGGTATGGGAATGGGGCTGGACCGGCTGCTTATGGCGCTGACTGGTCGCGGCATCCGCGAGACTATTCTCTTCCCGCTGGTCAAACCGCTGAGCTGACGCTCCCGCCATTATCGAGACAGCGCTCGGACCTACCGCGGACCCGATGCGCTGGTTGTCTATCGCGCCCATTACACTGACGGCAGACGAAAGGCGAGAGTCTTATGGCTTTTATTATCGGGTTAGCGGTAGGCATCATCGTGGGCGCACTCGGCGCCGGAGGTGGCATCCTCGCTGTCCCGATCCTCGTGTATCTCCTGCACCAGGATCCTCACGACGCTGCCGCAGCATCTCTCATGATCGTGGGCGTGACTGCGCTAGTGGCACTGCCGGGGCGGTGGCGCGCCGGTGATGTGCGAGTCAAGGATGGCCTGGTTTTCGGAGCGCTATCGGTAATCGGCTCGTTGCTGGGCGGATTGCTCTCGCGCTTTGTCTCCTCTGATGTCCTCATGAGCTTGTTCGCTGTGCTGCTCGTCGCCGTCGGGCTTGTCATGCTGAGACGGGCGCGCCTGACTCGAAAAGAAGAAAGACTCATCGCGGCCGGTCGCGAAGATGAGATCGTCCGCAAGGCCACGTGGGCGGCAGCAGCGCGCGACTCTCACGGGCTATTACTGTTGATCGTGTCAGCAACGCTTACTGGTTTCCTCACCGGGTTTTTCGGTGTCGGCGGCGGATTCGCGGTGGTGCCGATGCTGGTTCTCGTCATGGCGTTCGGAATGAAACAGGCCTCGGGAACCTCGCTGCTTGTCATGGTGATTGCGTCTGTCGCAGGCCTAGCATCGCGTCTCGGTGCGGATATTCATATTGACTGGCCAGTAATTGCGTTGTTCGCCGTTGGTTCCTCACTAGGTGGGGTGCTCGGGGGTCCACTGACGAAGCGAGTCCCCTCATCCGTTTTGACGCTGGTATTCGCGCTGCTGTTGCTAGGTGTCGCCGTCGCAACCGGTATCCAAGCGATCCCGGCGCTGTATGCCGATCTGACTTAGAACTCTGCGAGCCGATCGGGTGCGCCGAGTGGCTTTGGGTCGGCGCGGCGGGCAGCCATCGGTGACAGGACATAGGCTGCCACGACGAAGTGGGCGGCAACGACAGCGCCTAGGACCGTGACGAGCCAGGTGCCGGGGCGCATGAGCATGAGACCTGCGACCGAAGCAATAATGACGATCGCCCCGAGACGCCACAGGGTCCGTAGCCCCCGGGCGTGACGAAGGAGCGCCGCACGAGGTTCGGGAGCAAAAACTAGCACTAATCCAAGACCCGCAATGACAAGGGAGCCAAGCAGGCCCACCGGTGCAAGCCACAGCGCGACCTGCCCGGCAGCGTCCTTCGGGGTGGAGAGCACGAGGAGTGCGCTGAGTGCTCCGGTGGCAAACGCGAGCGCGACACCGACGATCAAACTCAGGCGTGCCGTGGCGACAGCGCGGGCATGCATGACGTCATCGGTGGAGAGGGAAGATTCGGTGCTCACGATGTGCAATCTACCGCGAGGACGCTAACCGGATCCAACCGCGCTCGTCCTCCTGCGCTAGGCCATCCGCGATCAGACTGGAGAGGGCTCGTTCTGCCTGTGACACATCGGATGAGGCGGCCGTCAGTGCATCTTCGCGCGGTAATGCCTGGTGGTCTCGGAGGAGGCGGAGTTGTGCCATGATCGCGCCGCGGGCTTGGCGGTCGGTACCGTGCCACGACTGCGTGCGAGACCGCAGCGTGGGGTCTGCTGGCTTGCCAGCAGCAAACCACTGGCAGTGCGGTTGCAAGGGACAACTCTCGCACTCGGGGTTTCGGGCCGTGCATACCAGCGCACCAAGTTCCATGAGTGCTTCGTTAAACACGACGGACTGTTCGGGATCCTGTGGCAGCATCCTCTCCGCCCGGTCTATCTCAAATCGTCGAAGGTGAGCAGGAACCCCGGCTTCGCCGTGGAGCCGAGCAAGGACGCGGCGAATATTGGTATCTGCGACGACGACGCGATGTCCGCCGGCGAAAGCCGCGACTGCGGCGGCGGTGTATTGGCCAATGCCGGGGAGCGTTAGGAGGGTCGCCACATCGGTGGGGAGTTTGCCGCCGAACCGTTCGACCACAGCTTTGGCGCATTCGTGCAGACGAATGGCGCGCCGCGGGTATCCCAAACGGTCCCAGGCTCGCAACACGTCGGAGCGGTCAGCGGCCGCGAGATCAGCTGGGGTGGGCCAGCGTTGTTGCCATTCGTGCCAGCGGGGAACCACCCGAGACACCGGCGTTTGTTGACTCATGACCTCGCAGACGAGAATGCTCCAGGGACTCGTCCCCGGCTCCCGCCAGGGCAGGTATCGACCGTGATGGCTAAACCAGGTCAGCAGGGTAGTGGTGAGCGATGTTGGCACATCTCTCATTGTGCCTGGCAATGCTAAGCGTGGCGTGGCGCGTAAGCGAAGCGCCATCATCTACCGTGATTACTGGAGGTAGCAGGTGGCCCAGAATAATGGACGAAAGCAAGCGCCGAAGACCAAGTCGGCGCCGCGTAATGCTGCGCGTTCAGCCAGTGCTTCCGGGAAGCGCCCGACCGCAGCGAAATCGAACCGGACCAAGGCTAAGCGCCCGACTCGGGGGCAGATCATGGTGCGACGCGTCGTCTTTTCCCTGCTTGTCTTGGCCTTGGCGGGACTCGTGATCTGGGGGGCCTGGGCCGCTACCAAGGCCATAACTCAGTCGTTGACGCAGAACTCGAAGGTTGAGCCCACCGCTAATCCGGTCCCAACATCCTCGGCAGAGTGGGCAGCGCTTGATGAGCAGGAGCGTCTTATGGCGCTCAAGGGTAGGGCTCCGGAGGTGTGTCCGGCCGATAGCGTGAAGGTCTCCGTCGACATCGCTAATCGCAGCGGTGGGGCATTCAACGTCGTCGCTCACATCACGAACGACTTCCCCGTTCCCTGTTTGGTTGACACGACCGATGCCCGGATCGCTACCGTCATCACCTCCGGTGACGAGACCATCTGGACCAGCGCCTCGTGTGCGGGCGATTCGCAGACGTTACTGCTGCCGGCAGGCGAAGAGACGTCACGGACGATCGTGTGGCCCGGGCAGCATAGAACCTCGGGATGTGAGGCAGGCGATAAGGCAAAGCCTGGCGTCTACAAGGCGAGGGTGTCAGTCGGCGGAGCGGAAGACTCTGCGACCTTTGAAGTCCGTTAGCTAATGGCGGCCGAACATCGTCAATTCGGCGAGGCGTTCCAATCCATCATGGATCGCTCGCGCACGTTGTGGGCCGACGCCTTCGACTTCTTGCAGGTCTGCTGCTGATGCGCTGAGCAAGTCCTCGATCGAATCAAAATGGACCGCGAGCTCTTCGACCACCGCTGACGGCAGGCGCGGAATCTTGGAGAGTAAACGAAGCCCACGCACGGGCAGGAGTTGATCCACACCGCGAGCTTCGCCGCCGAGGCCGAGCGCTGCGGCGACGAGCTGTGGCTCGAGTAATTGCGCCGACGTGAGATGGTCGAGTTCCTCCCACACCTGCTCCGGGGGAACTCGGGAGTACTCCGCTAGGACGAGTTCACCGTCCTTGATCACACCCGTGACGAGTTCATCCAGCTGGAGCTTGAGCAATCGGCCATCGATTCCAAGCTCGATGACGTAGGACTCGATCTCGTCCCAAATCCGGATGACCATCTCGAGGCGCTGCATGACGACGGCGACATCACTGACGGTGACGAGTCCGCGAAGTTCGAGCGAGGTGAGGGTAGCAAGGACCTCATCGAGCCTCGTCCGGTAGCGCTCCAGAGTATCGAGGGCCTGGCTCGCCCGGGAAATAATGACGTCCGAGTCTTCCAGCACGTGGCGGGTGCCCTCGACGTACAGGGCGATGATACTCATCGATTGAGAAACGGAGATGACGGGAAAGCCCGTTTGTTTGGCAACCCGGTCAGCCGTCCGGTGCCGCATCCCGGTTTCCGTGGTGGGGATATCTGAGGCCGGGAGCAACTGGACATTGGCGCGGGTGATGGTTCGTAGCGAGGCATCCAGGACAACGCCGCCATCCATCTTCGATAACTCACGCAGCCGGGTCGCGGTGAAGTCGGCATCAAGTTGGAAGCCACCCGAACAAATCGATTCCACCACGTCGTTATCCCCGAGCACGATCAAGGCGCCGGTACGACCCCGCAGGATGCGTTCTAGACCATCACGGAGCTCCGTGCCAGGCGCGACCCGGGCGAGTGTGGAGCGAAGGTCTGGTGAAACCACGGGTGCCCCCAATTCTCATGTGTGCTCGAACACTTCTATGGTAGTGCCCTGATTGCCGACCGGTGCACCAGCGCGCTAGGCATCCATGTCGAGTCCCACCCGCAGGGCTGCTGATACGGAGTCAACAGGGTGCAGTGACATGCCGGCAGGCACTTTGGCGTGGCCAGCGGCCTGCTTCGGGACTATCGAGTCGGTGAAGCCAAGCCGCGCTGCCTCGTTGAGGCGGCGGTCAATGCCGACAATAGAGCGAAGTTGACCGGTCAGTCCGACCTCGCCAAGGGCAATAAATCCGGGGCGGAAGGTCTTATCGAGCGCCGCACCCGCGACAGATGTTGCTATGGCCAGGTCGACAGCCGGCTCACTCGTTGCCGCGCCACCGACCGTGGAGACGTAGATATCGAAATTGCCGAGGGGCAGGCGGAGCCGTGCTTGTAGAACGGCAAGGGTCATCATCGTTCGAGATTGCGACAGGCCCGAGGTCGTGCGCCGTGGGGAGGAGAATGTCGTTTCTGCCAGCAAGGACTGCACTTGCAGCGGCATCGGTCGGCGGCCTTCGAGGGTGATCGTGGCGCAGGTGCCTGGCACATGGACGTCCGCGCCTTCGAGAAAGAGCCCGGACGGATCGGGCAGCTCGATGATTCCTGCATCGGTCAGGTCGAAACAACCAACCTCATCGGTAGCGCCGTACCGGTTCTTCAACGCGCGCAACATGCGGAGACGAGAATGGCGCTCGCCTTCGAACTGGCAGACGACATCGACGAGGTGTTCTAAGACTCGGGGTCCGGCAATCGAACCGTCTTTCGTGACGTGTCCGACCAGGACGATCGGGACCCCTTGAGTCTTGGCAACCTCAATGAACGCTCCGGCCGTATTTCGCACCTGGGTGACAGAACCTGGGACGCCGGAAATATCCGCGGAGGCGAAGGTCTGGACGGAATCGACGATCACCATTGAGGGGCGCGTCTGTTCGATATGTCCGAGGGCCGCTCCAACATCAGTGAGGGAGGAAAGAAGCAGATTACTCGATACCGCTCCGATTCGGTCGGCGCGGATTCGCACTTGGGCTTCGGATTCTTCCCCCGTGAGATACAGAACCGGACCAGCGCCTGTCCTCGAAGCTTTCTGGGCCGCGCGGGCGGCGACGTGAAGGAGCAGCGTCGACTTTCCGACGCCCGGTTCACCGGCCAGCAGGATCACCGCTCCGGGAACGATGCCACCGCCAAGGACGCGGTCCAGCTCGCTCAATCCGGTTGTGCGGGCGCGGGCATCTTCAGCCTTGACCTCGTCAATCGGTTGGGCCGGGCGCGATGGCGCTAAGGCCGTCACAGCGCGAACGGAGGTCGCCACCGATGCCTCTTCCTCAACGGTTCCCCACGCCTTACAGGCCGGGCACTGTCCCACCCACTTGGTGGTCGTCCACCCGCAGTCTGTGCATGCATATGCCGCCTTTGTTCGAGCCATGGGGCCAGCCTACGGGGTGGTAAGGACGTCGCTGCCAGCAGGCGTGCACTTGAGTACAGCTGCCTGCCGCGAAACAATGGCGTCAAGTGCAGTGGCCGATCGAATCGAGGATGTCATGACAAGCGCAGTGCTCACCGACGAGCTTCTTTCAACGATCCACTCCCGGGCGGAGAAAACCGACCGGGAGAACGTATTTTTCGACGAGGATCTTGCTGATCTGAAAGCCGCAGGTTATCTCTCCGCCTTCGTGCCCACGGAGTTCGGGGGAGCTGGGCTCACGTTGGAGGAGATCGTTAACGAGCAGATTCGGCTCGCCGGTGCCGCTCCGGCCACAGCGCTCGCCGTCAATATGCACCACATTGTCGTCGGGGTCGGCAGGATGCTGCACGATGCCGGTCTCGAAGGCGGCGCTCGCATTTTGAAAGATGCAGGCGAGGGCCACCTGTTTGCCTTCGGGATTTCCGAACCGTCAAACGATCTCGTCCTGTTCGGATCCATCACCGAAGCAAAGCCAGATGGCGAGGGCGGCTTCAGTTTCACCGGCACGAAGATCTTCACCTCCCTAGCACCGGCGTGGACGCGGCTGATGACCTTTGGGCGGGATGATTCCGAGGGAGATCCCATGAGCGTCTTCGCGGTACTGAACCGGGAAGACGGCGGCTTCACCATTAAAGAAGACTGGGACACCCTGGGGATGCGGGCTACACAGTCCCACACCACCAAGCTGGAAGGGGCACACGCGCCGGCAGAACAGATTCTGTGCCGTATCGAGCCGGGGCCTAACGCTCACCCGGTTGTATGGGGGATCTTTTCCCACTTCGAGATCCTGCTCGCGGCCTGTTACACCGGCATCGGCAAGCGCGCGATCGAGGTAGCGGCTGAGACAGTCAAAAACCGTGCCAGCGTGAAGAACCAAACGAGCTACGCCGCCGATCCGGATATCCGCTGGCGGCTCGCCAGCGCAGCAATTGAGATGGATGGCATCTACCCGCAGCTCACCCTTGCCGCCCGAGATATCGATCAGGGAGTGGACCGCGGGCCACTATGGATGCCGATGGTCTCGGCGATCAAGGTGCGTGCCACCGAAGCCGCAAAGAACTCCGTGGAAAAGGCGATTCGGGCATGTGGCGGACGCTCGTACTACAACTCCCACGAACTCTCGCGCCTCTATCGCGACGTCCTCGCGGGCCTCTTCCAGCCCTCCGATGACGAATCGACGCACGCGGCATGGGCCAATGTTGTGCTCGGTCCTATCGAGAAGTAACTAGGGACGCTGCGCGAAACGCTCGAGCAGTTCCGTATTGCCGGAGACGATAAGAATGTCGTCCCGGTTAATGCGAGTGTTTTCGGTCGAGTATTCAAAGGGCTCGCCCGGGGGCTTCACCCCGATGACGGTAATGCCGTACTTCTTATGGATATCGGATTCGGCGAGGGTGAAGCCCCACGTTTCGCGCGGCGGACGCATCTTCACGATCGTGAAGCCGTCCTCCATTTCAATAAAGTCCAGCATCCGGCCCGAGACCATGTGCGCCACGCGCTGCCCGGCATCATGTTCGGGATAGACGACGTGGTGAGCTCCGATTCGACGCAAGATTCGGCCGTGTTCCGCGGAGACCGCCTTCGCCCAGATCTCCGGCATTCCGAGATCAACGAGGTTGCCGGTGATCAAGACTGAAGCTTCCAGCGACGTTCCCACGCCAACGACCGCTACCGGAAACTCGGAGGCGCCGAGCTGTTCGAGGGATTCGGGATTCGTGGCATCGGCCTCAACCAGCGGAAGTCTGCCCGACCACTGTTCGATGAGATCAGGGTTCTTTTCTACTGCGAGAACCTCTCGACCTGACTTCTCCAAGGTGATCGCCAGGGCCGAGCCAAAACGGCCGAGGCCGATGACAAGCACGCCCGAATTGGTGCGACGTTCCGGCATGAAAACTCCTTATGAAACCTGGTCTTAGCCTACCGCCGGACGCTCTTCCGGCATCCGAATGACGCGGCGCCGCGAGCGCAGGGCAAGAGCAGCAGCCAGCGTCATGGTGCCGACACGACCCATGAACATCATTCCGGTCAGGACATACTTGCCTGCATCGGGCAGATGCCCGGTAATACCCGTTGAGAGTCCCACCGTGCCAAAGGCGGAGATGACATCGAATAAGACCATGTCGAGTTGCAGGTTCGTGATCGACAACAAGATGAGAGTCGACAGCCCAACGAGGGTGGCTCCGATAAACGCGACTGCGACTGCCAGTCGAACGGTACCGGGCGGAATCCGGCGTTGGAAGGCTTCGATGTCGCGATCGCCCCGGGCTTCGGCGACGATGGCGAGCAGCAGCACCGCCAAGGTTGTCACTTTGATGCCGCCGCCGGTCGACGCGGTCCCGCCACCGACAAACATCAGGGCATCTTGGAAGAACCAGGTCGCTTCCCGCATGTGCGCCACGGGAATCGTCTCGATTCCAGAAGAGCGGGCGTTGACCGAGTAGATCAACCCGGTCAGGATCTTCTCCGAGGTATCCATCTGGCCAAAGGTCGCGGGATTCGTCCACTCCATTGCTGGAATAACGAGGAAGGCCAGCGCTGAGAGGAAGCCGTACATCACCAGCGTGAGCTTGGTATGCAGTGACCAGTGCCGAGGGTGAAACAGATGCCGGCGCAGATTGAGAAGGACCGGGAAGCCAATGGCGCCGATCGCAGTGCCGACAGTGATCGGCAGCCCGATCCACCAATCGCCGAGATGGGGCTGCAAGCCTTCAGGCAGAATCACAAATCCGGCGTTATTGAAGATGGACACCGCCATAAAGGACGCGTGCCACAACGCTTCCCCGAACGGTTCCCCGAGCGTGGTAAAGCGGGGGAGGAGGACCAGCGTGAGAGCGATCTCGACCGAAAGCGATACAACGATGACAGCGATGATGAGGGAGCCCACCTCGCCGAGGCGGTCGGTCTTGGTCTCGCGAGCGGTGAGCATCCGCTGCGTGAGGCCGATCCGGCGGGAGACGGCAAATCCGAGGATCGACGCGAGAGTCATGACGCCGAGGCCGCCGACGGCCATCGCCACCATGATGACGGTATGCCCAAAGGTCGACCAGTAGGTGGCGGTATCGACGGTGACAAGACCGGTGACGCAGACGGCGCTGGTCGCCGTGAACATCGCATCGGCGAGGGGCGCGCGGTGCCCATCAGTCGTCGCGATCGGGAGCGACAGCAACGCGGTGACCACGAGGACGATGGCAGTAAAGACGAGGAGAGCGAGCCGGGCCGGAGAGGACTGGGCGATTTCATCGACCCAGTCTCGTGACCGCCTCGCGAGCGCGCGGGTACGCGACATGGATCCTCCTCATCACCCAGCGAAGCCGTTAGGTATCCCCAAGCGTAGCGCGCGCGGTAGCGTTGCCCCATGGCAGACCTGGCGGTGTACTACAGCGAGGAACTGACCGAATACGACTTCGGCCCCTTCCACCCCATGGCGCCCGTCCGCCTGGAACTGACCTATGAACTCATCCAGGCCTTCGGGCTCACCGCATTACCGACGGTTCAAGTGCTCGCCCCACCGGTCGCGACGGATGAGGAACTGCTGAGAGTCCATGCCGCCGATTACGTTGCGACCATCAAAGCTGCCTCTGACGGCACCATGCCCGATGACGGCTACAGCTTTGGCCTCGCCGATGCCGATTGCCCCCCGTTTGTGCACATGCATCGCGCCGCCGCTCGGCTCGCCGGCGGGACCGTTGCGGCCTGCCGCATCGTTCGTTCGGGTGGGGTGAAGCGGGCGGTGAATTTCGCCGGTGGAATGCACCACGCGATGCCCGCCAAGGCCGCGGGCTTCTGCATCTACAACGACGCCGCCGTCGGGATCGCAGACCTCCTTGCGGCTGGGACATCCTCCATCGTCTACATCGACATTGACGCCCATCACGGTGACGGCGTCGAGAAGGTCTTCCGCGACGATCCGCGGGTCACGACGATCTCGCTGCATCAGCATCCCGACACGCTTTTTCCCTTTACCGGTTACCCCCAAGACATCGGCGGGACGAACGCCCGCGGCCACAGCGTCAACCTTGCGCTGCCGCCGCGCACGAGCGATGGCCAGGCATTGCGCGCCCTGGAGGCGATCGTCGAGCCCGTGCTGGCAGAGCTGCACCCCGAGATCGTCATCACCCAGCACGGGTGCGATTCGCACGTGCGGGATCCGCTGACCGACCTAGCCTTTTCCATCGACGGCATGCGCGCCGCGGCCCTCATGCTTCGAGAGTTGATCGATACCTACGCCCACGGGCGGTGGGTAGCGCTCGGCGGTGGTGGCTACGCCGTATGTTCGGTACCGCCGCGCGCCTGGACGCACCTCGTCGCGATCGCGGCCGGCCACCCCATTGACGTCGCGGATGCCATTCCACAGAGCTGGCTGGATTTCGCGGCCGCCACTGGGCACTGCCCGAGCCAGGGCTATCTACCCCGCACGATGGGCGATGGGGTGGATGTGAGTTTCAAGCCATTTTCGTGGGGCTTTGACCCGGCCGACCCGATTGATCGCGCGATCAACGCCACGCGATCGGCCGCTTTTCCCGACCTCGGCATCGATCCACTGATTCTGTGAGGCGAACCCGGTTGAGATCAACAGCAAAATCTGGGAATATCACACCAGGGAGAATGCCCGCCGAACCCATGTATTTCGCGGCGGTTGAGTGAGAAACGGACAGTCATGGCCCAGCTAGAAGGAGCCCCGCGCTTTGTTACCGTCGCGGAGGTCGCTGACCTGATGCGGGTGTCTCGCATGACGGTGTACCGCATGGTTCACGCCGGTGAACTGCCGGCCGTTCGCGTCGGGCGTTCGTTTCGTGTCCCCCGATCCGCTGTCGACGATCTCATTGCATCCGGCCTTGGCTCCTGGGATAGCGATCGCGATATCGAGGCGAGCGGGTAAACTAGCACCTTGTTCCTGCGGCTCGGCCGCGAACCAACATTAATCTGTGAGGACCATATGGGATCTGTAGTCAAGAAGCGCCGCAAGCGCATGTCGAAGAAGAAGCACCGCAAGCTGCTTCGCAAGACTCGTCACCAGCGCCGCAACAAGAAGTAAGCGCACACACCGGCCCGGAAGAATTCCGGGCCTTTTGTGTTCCTATCGGGTGCGTCCCCGCAGCGACTTAACCACCGCTGCTGCTGCCCACAGCAATCCTGCGAGCGAGGCCGATTGGACGCCGCGCCCGATCCCCGTCATGAGGCGACGGCGCGATTGCTTGAACGTCGTGATCCGCCACCCGTGCTCGCTGGCATACGCCTTGAGTCGGGGCTCGGGATTGACCGCGACGGGATTGCCGACGGCGGCAAGCAGGGGAACGTCGTTGAGTGAATCGCCATAGGCAAAGGACGCGGCAAGATCGATGCCGCGCTCAGCGGCTAACTGCCGGATGGCATCGGCTTTGACCTGGCCGTGCAAGAACGGCGCCGACAGATGACCGGTGTAGATTCCGTCGACGTGTTCGGCGCGCGTTCCTAAGGAGCCCGTCGCGCCCAGGCGCGCGGCGATGTGCTCCGATAGCTCGACGGGGGTTGCGGTGACGAGCCATACCTCGTGCCCCTGCGCCAGGTGATCGTCGAGGATGTGTTTGGTTCCGGTGACGACCCGGGGAGCAAGGACCGCGGCGTAGACCTCTTCCCCGATGGAGATCACTTCGGCGACGGCATGGCCTTTGATCGCTGCCAGGGCGCGGCTTCGTACGGCTTCGACCCGTGGCACCGTCTCGCCGAAAAGCGAATAAAGTGCGGCGTGGCGGGCTGCGAATAGAATGTCACGAGCACCAAAAAACTCGCGTCGATACAGCTCGCGGGCCAGGTGATATGCACTGGCGCCGCGGATGAGCGTGTTATCGACATCGAAGAATGCCGCAACCTTCCGATCCACGCTTCAACTCTATGACACGCTTCGCCTCTCGCATCTTCCGCAACCGCCGCCCACGCCCGGGCCCGCCCCCGCCCGTCGTCATTTACTCGCGAGCTGGCTGTCATCTCTGCGATGACGCGATTGCGGTGGCTCGGCGCGTCCTTGCCGAGCGCGGCGCGCAGCCGCACGTCATCGATATCGACGCCGATCCTCACCTGCGTGAGCGCTACCACGAGGCCGTGCCCGTCATCTGCGTGGCGGGCCAGGAAATCGCTCGCTACACGCTGAGCGTTCGGCAGCTGACACGCGCATTGGAAGCGGCACCGCCAAACCTGAGAGACTAACCCCATGACGCGCACGACGATTCACCTCATGCGGCACGGCGAGGTGTTCAACCCCGAGGGTATTTTGTACGGCCGGCTGCCGGGCTATCGACTCTCCGAGCTGGGAGAGGCGATGGCCGGTCGCGTCGCCGATGTGTTGGCCGACGGCGGTCACGATATCGCGCACGTGGGTGCCTCCCCGCTGCAGCGAGCCCAGGAGAGCGCCACGCCGACCGCGAAGCGCTTTGGGCTGAGCCTCATGACGCACGATGGCCTCATCGAGGCCGGCAACGAATTCGAGGGCTTTGACGTCAACCGCAACCGTGCGATGCTCGCTCATCCGAAGTTCTGGTGGCGCTACCGCAATCCGATGCGCCCCTCGTGGGGGGAGCCATACGCCGAGCAGGTTGATCGGATGAGCGGCGTCATTCGCAACGTCTTGCACTCCGAGGCTCGCGGGCATGAAGCACTACTCGTCTCGCATCAGCTACCGATCTGGGTCACGCGGCTCTTCCTCGAGCGGCGGCCGCTCGCGCACGATCCGCGCTCGCGGCAGTGTTCGCTCGCCTCGCTCACGTCGCTGACCTTCGATGATGATCGCCTCGTCGGGCTCGCCTACTGGGAGCCAGCTGGCGACCTGCTGCTAGCGGCCAGTGACATGGTGCCGGGAACCTCGAGCGCCGATCTGGCCGGGACGGATGAGCGCGAGTGACGCCTCGCTTCTCGCGGCTGGCAGCGGCCGCCCTCGCCGTTGCGCTCCTTGGCGGATGCGCCGAGTCGAACGCGCCCGGAACGGCTACCTCGCCGGGGGCCGGTTATCAGGCCGGCGATGGCTCGTTCACCATCTGGCAGCCTGCCGAGCGTGGCGAACCGATTGAGATCAGCGGGCAGAGCCTCGACGGCAAGGACATCGATTCGGCCGATTGGGCTGGTGACGTCGCCGTCGTCAACTTTTGGTACGCGGCGTGCCCGCCGTGCCGGGCCGAAGCTCCGGACCTGAAGGCCCTGTCGCAGGAGTTCACTGCGGTCCATTTCCTCGGGATCAACCCTCGCGATGATCAGGCTGCGGCGAGTGCCTTCGAAGATACCTTCGAGGTGCCCTATCCAACGATCCTGGATCCGAGCGCCACCATTGTGGCAAGTATGCAGGGCAAGGTCCCGCTGCAGGCGATGCCCACGACCGTCGTCATCGATAAATCGGGGCGGGTCTCGGGGCGAATCCTTGGCCGGATCGACCCGGAGATCCTCAAGGGACTCATCGAGGATGCGCTGGCGGAGTCCTCCTGATGGATCTCGTTGAGTTCTTTCGCACGACCGTCTTGACCGGCTCGATGATCGCCGCGATTCCCGTGGCGCTCATCGCCGGGCTCATTTCATTTGCCTCCCCGTGCGTCTTGCCGCTGCTGCCCGGCTACGTCGGTTACGTCTCCGGAATGACCGGCGCTGCCGCGGACCGCTCGGGTGTTCGAGCGAAGGCCCCGACGCGCAAAGTGGCAGGCGGGCTCGCGCTGTTTGTTGCCGGCTTTACCACTGTCTTTGTGGGCCTTGGCATTGCCTTCGCCTCAATCGGTTACGCCCTTGCCCCCTACGTCTCGATCATTACGCGGGTGTTGGGAGTCCTGGTGATTCTCATGGGGCTGGCGTTTGCTGGGTGGCTGCCGTTTGCGCAAAGTGAGAAGCGGTTGCGGATCGACATGGCGAGCGGGCAGGTCGGCGCCTTCGTCCTCGGGGTCGTCTTTGGCCTCGGGTGGACACCGTGCATTGGGCCGACGCTATCGGCGGTGCTCACGCTCGCGCTGGACGGCGCAAATCTGTGGCGTGGGGCGATCCTCGCGTTAGCGTACTGCCTCGGGCTCGGCATTCCGTTCATTGTGCTCGGAGCATTATTCGCCCGATCGACGAAGGTGCTGTCCGCAATGCGCCGGCACCGAGTGACGCTCATGCGCGTTGGCGGGGTGCTGCTCATCGTGCTGGGGCTGCTGCTGGTTTCCGGCTTGTGGGATTCAGTAACGGCGTGGCTGCAGGGCATCATCGGCGGCTTCGAGACGGTGGTGTGACGTGAGCGAAGTCGTCTCGTGGTTTCGCTGGAGTTGGCGCCAGCTCACCAGTATGCGGGTCGCGATCTTCTTGCTGCTCGCCCTCGCCCTTGCGGCGATGCCGGGCTCGCTCGTGCCGCAGCGCGCGCAGAACCCGGAAAAGGTCGCCGAATTCCTCGAAACCTACCCGCGTCTGGGACCGGTTTTGGACACGCTGGGATTCTTCAACGTGTACTCCTCGGTCTGGTTCTCGGCGATCTACCTGCTGCTGTTCATCTCCCTGATCGGCTGCATCCTGCCGCGCACCCGGGAGCTGTATCGCTCGCTCACCTCACCACCGGTCCGGATTCCGTCGCGCCTGTCCCGATTCGAGTCCTACCGGCGCATCGAGGTATCCGAGAGCGACGACGTCATCGCTGGCCTAGCGAAGCGACTCAAAGGCAGGTATCGAGTCAAGCGGTTCGATGACGGACTGAGCGCCGAGCGCGGACACCTCAAAGAAATTGGAAACCTGCTCTTCCACTACGCGCTCGTCGGCATTTTGGTGTCCTTCGCCTGGGGGCAGCTCGCCACGTATCGCGGCCAGGCCATCGTGATCGAAGGGCGCGGGTTTGCTAATGCGCTCGTCGATTACGACTCCTTTGAGTCCGGCGCCTGGTTCAGCGAATCAGATCTTCGCCCGTTTTCCTTCACCCTCGATGCCTTTGCGTCATCATTTGCGCCGAGCGGTCGGCCTGAATCCTTCCGCGCCGATGTCACAGTGCGCGAGCCCGATGCTTCAGGGGCGATGGCTGAGCGCCGTGAGGTCATCACTCCGAACCACCCGATCGAGGCCGGCGACACGGCGATCACGTTATCGGGCAACGGGTTCGCACCGATCATTCGGGTGACCGATGCGGAAGGCAAGGTGGCCTTCGATGGGCCCGTCCCCTTCATTCCGCAAGACGCGGCCTACACCTCACGCGGCGTCATCAAGGTGCCCGATGTCTCGAAGGGCCTCGACCAGATTGGGTTCTCGGGCATCTTCATGCCGGCAGCCGGCCAGAGCGATGGGACGTGGGCCTCGGCGCACCCCTCGCTCATCCAACCACTCCTCGTGCTCGACGTCTGGCACGGAAATCTCGGGCTCGATGAGGGGATTCCGCGCAATGCCTACGAGCTGCACACTGATGAGCTCACGCAGGTGAGCGATGACACCGGAACGCCCTACGCCATCCAGCTCGCGCCGGGGCAGACGGCAGAGATCCCCGGGGGCCTTGGCACGATCGAGTTTCGTGACCTCACGCGCTTTGGTTCCTTTGATGTGCGACACGATCCCTCCCTCATGTGGCTGCTGATCTCAACGGTGAGCGCTATCGGAGGCCTGTGCATTTCGCTCTTTGTGCCGCGGCGGCGACTGTGGGTGCGAACGAGTACCCTCGCAGGCACTACAGTGATCGAAGCGGCGGCTCTATCTCGCGGTGATGACGCGGGATTGGATGGGGAACTTGACTGGCTCCTGGCCGAGCTGCCGGCCCCTGATCCCAGACATGAGGAAAATTAGATGCAGTCCCTCGCCCAGGTATCCACCCTGTTGGTCTACGCCGCGATCGCGGCGTTTGTTGGCGCGATGCTCGCCTTTGCCGTCGATGTCTCGGGACGTCCCGGCAACCGAGGCGAGGGCGTGCGCAGGCCTGGGGCCGGAATCGGGATGTCGCTGACCTACCTCGGCACCATCTTCCTTGGGATCGGCGTCGTGACGCGCGGCATCGCCGGCGGCCACATGCCCTGGTCCAACATGTATGAGTTCACGATCTCCTTCACCTTCGTTGCTCTCGTGATCTTCCTGATCTTGTCGCGCCGGTGGGATCTGAGAGACGTCGGCGTCTTTGTCGCGCTTCCCGCGGCACTGATCCTAGGGCTCGCGGTCGTCGTGCTCTACACGCGATCCGATGGCATTGCACCGATCCTGGACCACTACTGGTTGATCATCCACGTGCCGCTGGCAATTGGCGGCGTCGGCGTATTCGGCATTGCCGCATTCATCGCCGCACTGCAGTTGGGTAAGGACGTGGCGGGGGAGGACCACGGGCTGGCCTCCCGCATTCTTGGCGTTCTGCCACCGGTCAAGACTCTCGAGCAGCTCGCGCACCGACTTGTCGCCGTCGGATTCGTGCTGTGGACCTTCACGATTGTCGCGGGCGCGATCTGGGCGAACTCGGCCTGGACTCGGCCGTGGGGCTGGGACGCGAAAGAAGTGATGAGCTTCGTCGTCTGGGTCATCTACGCGGCCTACCTGCATGCCCGCACCACCCGTGGCTGGGATGGGCGCCGGTCGGCGTACCTCATCCTCATTGGCTTCGCCGGCGTCATGTTCAACATGTTTGGAATCAACTACTTCTTCGAATCCAAACACTCCTACGCACTCATCGAACCCGCGATCACGCAGCTGCTGCTCTAACCGAACCGAAAGTCAGGGCTGACGAGGCCTTGCGCACGCTAGGCTAACAGTGTTAGCTGATGACATGAAAAAGAACCCGCGGCCGGCATGCGCCGCCATGATTGGCGTCAGCGCCATTGTCGGGGTAATCCTCGTACTGGGCGCCGCTTCCGCCGGGTACACCGGTCTTATCAAGCCGGTCTCCCCGCGCTCCGAGCTCGTCATCAAGGCACCCGCGGAAAAGGTCTGGGAGGTCCTTGCTGACCTGCCATCGTGGAGCCGGTGGTCACCGAACTTCGCGGAGATATCGGGTGAGCTTGTCGCCGGTGAAAAGCTGCAGACGCGCATGCGGGCGGGCGGCAATGTCCTCGAGTTCGAACCCGTCGTGCTGCGCGCGGAGCCAGGGGCCGAGTTGCGCTGGCGGGGAGAATTCATCGTGCCTGGCCTCGTTGATGGAGAGCACTATTTTCTGCTGGAACGCACCACGCAGGGCCACACCCGGCTGATCCAGGGGGAGGATTTCACGGGAGCCCTAGTCCTTTATGCCGGCGGGGCGCTCGACATCGCAGCAGACATGGGCGCATTCAACGAGGCGTTGGCTGCAGAAGTGGAGCGCCGGCGCTAGCGTGAAGCCATGATGGCGAGACCCGAGCCCCGATTACTGACCACGCGACAGCGCGAGATCATTGCGGCGGCGCGATCGATCATGGATGACTCGAGCTGGGATGAGCTCAGCATGCGGGTGCTCGCCGCCCGGCTCGGCATTCGGGCGCCATCGCTGTACAAGCATGTCGCGAGTCGAGCGGAGCTTGCCGCATGGATCGTGGAGGGCGCACTGTTCGAGATGGGCGATGCGCTGCATGCGGCGATCGCGGGCGACGATCCGGCAGGAGCGCTCCTTGCGACCTACCGTGAGATGGCCCTGTCAGATCCGGGCAGATACCGACTGGCAACGGGACGTGATTTTCGCCGCGATGACCTCATCGAGGGGCTTGAGGAATGGTCCGGCGCGCCATTTTGGCTCGTGACTGGCAATCCGGCGACGGCGCAGGCGATGTTTGCCATGGCGCACGGGCTCGTCATCATGGAACTGGATTTCCGGCTCCCGCCCAGCTCGGATCTGGCCGCGACGTGGCGGGCCGGTGGCCAGGCGCTGGCGCGCGGTTAGCTGGCGGAGGTATCGCTCTCATCGTCCTCGCCGGCCTCGGCTTGGCGGCGGCGTTCCTCGCGCTGTTTCTTCTTGCGCGCTTCCTCCTCGGCCTCGCGCTGCCGACGCTGGCGTTCGTAATGCGCCTTGCGTGCCTGCCAGTCGAGATCGGCTAGGAAGGTCTCATCGTCGTCGGGGGCAACGGGCTTAGCCTTGCGCCCAAAAATCCCGCCGCGGGGATTGTTCGACGGGCTTGTCGGATTCCACGAGCCCTGCCGCCCGCGCTGGTAGGGCGCCGAGCCCGTCATCCGGGACATGAACAGCCAGGCGAGTGGGCCCACGACGGGAACCAAGATGAGGATGATCCACAGTCCCTTCGGCAATCCGCGCGGCACGCGGTCCCGCGGGGTCATGACGCAATCAGCTAACGCATAGATCAATAGCGCTGCAATCACGATGACAGGGAGCACTCGAACCATATCTCTAGGGTACGTCGGATCAGCAGCGCGGGCGTATCGACTTCGCCACCCGCGTACGGCGCCGGACTACAGTGAGGGGGTGGCCTTTTTGACGTACACCCTCTATCGCATCCTGTTGATCGCCGGCGCCGGCGGCATCCTTGTCCTTGCCGGGTTTAACTGGCGTTCCCCGATCACCTGGATCATCGCCGTGCTCATCGGAGCGCTGCTATCGTACGTGCTGCTTGATCGCCCGCGTCGGGCCGCCGTGGCGCAGCTCGCCGAGCACGATCCGCTGCGGGCGCGACGAACCCGCGAGCAGCGAGCGGATGCGGCCAGTTCCGAAGAGGACCTGCTCCTCGACGATGAGCTAGAGCGCAAAGACGAGCGCTAGCGCGAAGGCATACAGCAGCTCGAAAAAGCCGGTGTCCCGCAGGACGGCAATGAGTTCCTTGCCGGTAGCGCCTGCGGGCACTGGCTTGATGATGAACCAGGCCGGCACGATGAGGGCGAGCAGGATAAGCGCGCCCGGATGGGCGATGGCGGTGAGAACAGCGAGGGCAATTGCGCCCATAATCATGGCGACAAACGCGTAGCGGGCGCGGCGATCACCCAGGCGCACGGCCAGGGTGTGCTTGCCGGTGACGGCGTCGGTGGGGATATCGCGGATGTTGTTTGCCATGAGAATGGCGCACGCGATGAGCCCGATCCCGCTGGCTCCGGCCCATACGGTCCACGGAACAGTGAGGGCCTGGGTGTAGGTCGTGCCCGCGGTGGCGACGAGGCCGAAGAAGATAAAGACGAAGACTTCGCCGAGACCCAGGTAGCCGTAAGGCTTCTTCCCGCCGGTGTAAAACCACGCCGCGATGATCGCCGCGACGCCGATCGCAATGAGCCACGGCTGGCGCGCGAGAATGACGAGGACGAGCCCGGCGAGCGCCGCGATAGCGAAGCAGGCAAGCGCCGCACGTTGCACGTTCGCCGGCGCCGTCAGGCCACCGCCGGTCAGGCGGGGCGGCCCGGATCGGTTGTCGTCGGTGCCGCGGATGCCATCGGAGTAGTCGTTGGCGTAATTGACCCCGACCTGTAAGGCGAGCGCCACGATCGCGGCGAGCAGTGCGCGCGGCAGGGAGAAGCTGCCGAGCCCGATCGCGGCTCCCGAGCCGAGGATGACCGGAGCCACGGCAGCGGGCAGGGTACGAAGGCGCGCGCCTTCGATCCAATCGGCGAGCGTCGCCATAAGGGATCGGTCCTTTCGCAAGGGGAGGGGGAAAGCCTGCCCAAGTCTAACGCCGCGCAGGCGCTAGCGTGGATCGCGGCTTTCACCCTCGCCGCTGGCAAGGCGCGCGGCTGCGAGGCTGGCGATTCGGCGCCGGTCGATTTTGCCGGGGCCGCGCTCGGGCAGCGCCGGCAGGGTGACAAGGGCGCGCGGGCGCTGCTCGGCGGGCCGGGTTCCAAGCGCTGCCCGAACCTGGTCGAGGGTGGTGCCTGGCGTCGTCGTGACGAAGGTTAGGCGCTCGCCCCACCGCGGATCCGGCACACCGACGATGATGCCCTCCATACCGGCGTCGGACAGCAGCTGTTCGACGGCCTGCGGCGAGACGTTTGCGCCGCCGGTGATGATGACGTCATCGGCCCGGCCGATCACGTTAAGGACGCCTCCGGTGAGCTCGCCGAGATCGGAGGTGAGGATCGAATGGCCGAGCCGGTGGCGGGGGTTGGTGGGGGTGGCGTCGGTGAGGTAGCCGTCGACGACCATCGCGCCGGCGAGGCGGATGAGGCCGACGCCGTGCGCGTCGACGTCCGTGAGGCTGACCTGAACGCCCGGCAGGGTGCGGCCATCGTAGACGCAGCCGCCGCCCGTCTCGCTCATGCCGTAGGTGCGCACGATGTTCAGGCCTGCCTGCGCGGCCGCGCGGGCCGTCGCCGGTGGCAGGGCGGCCCCGCCGACGAGGATCGCATCGAAACGCTCACCGATGCGCCGGGCGAGGGCGGGGTCGGCCACGACTTCGCGCAGCTGGGTGGGCACGAGGGAGGTGTAGAGCCGGGTGGCGCCGTCGTGACGCTCGGCGGCCGCTGCGAGGGCAGCGGGGTCGAAGCCGGCGGCAGTATCCACGATGATCGGCTCGGTATCCGCGAGCAGGCTGCGGGTAAGGACCTGCAGGCCCGCGATGTGATGGACCGGCAGCCCGGTCACCCACGTCGCCCGGGCCTTCGGCGGCAGGGCGGAGCGCGCCGCGTCGAGGGTGGCCGGGGCGAGGGTGGTGGGAGGCGGCTGGTCTGCAAGCGTGACCAGCGTCGCGAGCGCCGAGGACAGCACGTTGGTGGGGCTGAGGCCGACGAGGTTACCCTGCCCGGTGGTCGATCCGGAGGTCTGGACGATGATCCGCGCATCGGCCAGTGGGCGGCGGATACGGCCGAGGGTGCGGCTGATCTCGCTAGGCGTCGCCGCCGGGTCGGATAGGTAGTTGGGCGGGGTGGCGTCCTGCGCCAACGCGGTGGCAAGAGTGCGCAGCACCCGCGTGATTGCGGCGGCATCGCGGCCGCCCACGACGGGGACGATACCGTTCGGATCGGCTGGGGCGAAGGTGGTCACCCGTTAACGATAACGAGGATGGTGTCATACCTGGGTATGATGCCGCGTCCGACTGGCAAGGGAGGAAGATCAGGGCAAGTTCAGTCTCCCGATGAGCGTCCTCTGCCTTGCGCTGCGGCATTATTGAGGTGTCGGCGCGATTAGCCGTAGCGCTTATCAGGAGGAGGGCCTGAGCTACGCACGCGACTTCTCGTCTGGTCTCCGCAGGGGGAGACCAGACGGTCAAGACCCGGCCACGGGGGTGGCCGGGTCTTTCTTTGACTACTCTTGAGTCATGGCCCATCACGCCCCGCCGCCGCAGGCAATGCGCGCAATGTCGGGCGAAGTCCCCGCCAGTTTTTGGCGCCGTGCGCTCTCCTTTACCGTCGGCTTCCTGCTCCCGGTCAGCCTCGTACGCCAGGCGCTGTCAAGCGCGTTCACGGGCCGCTCGGAGCCGCCGCAGCGGATATCTGGCTGTACTCGAGTCTCGCCTACCTCATCGTCGTAGCCCTGACCGCGCTCACGGCACGAGCGGGCGAGCCGCTGCGCTACCGGATGGTGGGTCTTCGGGCAGAGACCGCCAGCGGTGAGCCGGCGAGCCGGTGGCGACTCGCCGGGCGCGATCTCGCGCACACCCTGGATTTCCTGACGCTGTTTTGGGGATTCGTGCGCCCCCTGATCAGCCCGAGTCGGCAAACGCTTGGCGACCACATCGCCAAGGTCTACGTCGTAAACGCGGCAGGCGCCTAGTAGTAATACGGGAAGGGCGACCAGTCGGGATCGCGTCGCTCGACAAACGCGTCACGGCCCTCAGCTGCTTCATCCGTCATGTAGGCCAGGCGCGTGGCTTCGCCCGCGAAGACCTGCTGGCCCGCGAGCCCGTCGTCGGCGAGATTGAACGCGAATTTCAGCATCCGGATCGCCTGCGGTGACTTGGTGGCGATAATGCGGGCGTAGCCGAGCGCCACATTCTCGATTTCGGCATGATCGGCGACCTCGTTGACCACGCCCCAGCGCTCGGCATCCTCCGCGCTGTATTCGCGGGCGAGGAAGAAAATCTCGCGGGCGCGCTTGTCCCCAATCTGGCGGGCGAGCAGGGCCGAGCCGTACCCCGCGTCGAAGGAGCCGACGTTGGCATCGGTTTGCATGAAGCGTGCGTGCTGCCGCGAGGCGATCGAGAGGTCCGCCACGACGTTGAGGGAATGGCCGCCGCCGGCCGCCCAGCCGGACACAACGCAGATGACGACCTTCGGCATCGTGCGGATGAGTCGCTGGACTTCCAAAATGTGCAGCCGGCCCGCGCGGGCGGGATCGATCTGCTCCCGCCGGGTGTGCGGATCGGCCTGGGCGTCCGCGCCCGCGACCTCGTAGTGGTAGCCGGCGCGCCCGCGGATGCGCTGATCGCCGCCGGAGCAAAACGCCCAGCCGCCGTCCTTGGGGCTCGGGCCATTGCCGGTGAGGATGACGGTCCCCACGTCGCTTGTCATGCGGGCGTGATCGAGCGCGCGGTAGAGCTCATCGACGGTGTGTGGCCGGAAGGCATTGCGGACCTCGGGCCGGTTAAACGCGATGCGGACGGCGGGTAGGTCCTCGCCCGAGTCCGGGTCGATGGCGCGATGGTAGGTCATGTCGGTGAAGCCGAAACCCGCAACCTCGCGCCACAGGCGGGGGTTGAATGGCTGGCCAGCGCTTTCGTGAGGTGTCATACGCATTAGAGTAGTTGAGTCCCTCGTAACCCCCATCGAAGGAATCCGACTTGTCCCAGGTGAGCCCGCCCGACCTTGCACAACTGCATGCCGGGCACCAACCGACCATCTGGCGGCACGGCAGCGACGCCGAGTCCGTCCGGACGATCGGAATCGGCGAATTCGCGCGACTAACTGCCTCCGGGCGCGGCCGCTTCGAGGAATTGCAGGAGCAGTTTTCCGCGCTGTGCGCCGCGCTGCCCGCCTACACCTCGGGGGTACGTGCCTTCGTCTCCGCCACGTTTTCGCCCGTCTCGCAAGCCACCAGCGTGCTCATCGTGCCGCGCATCCAGTGGCATATCGGACCCGCCGGGGTGCGTGTCATAGACCTGAGCGACCTCATGGCCGAGGCGCCCGAGGTGTCGCAGCCGCCGCGCGCGGCGAGCCGAGTCGTGGCGCAGCATGCGGGCGAGCTCAGCGACGAGGCGTTCCTGAGCGGGGTGCGCGAGGCCGTGCGTCGGATCGAAGCGGGCGAACTCGCCAAAACGGTCCTCGCGCGCGATGAGGTCATCGAGCTCGACGGCCATGTGCCGATCGGGCCACTTGCGGCGGCGCTCGCGGAAGCCTACCCGACGTGCTGGACCTACTACGTCGATGGCCTGATCGGCGCGAGCCCCGAGATGCTCGTGCGCGTGCGAAACGGCGAGGTGGCCTCCCGGGCGCTCGCGGGCTCCGCGCCCGTCAGCGGCGACCTTGATGCCGATGAGGCCGCCGCCGAAGACCTCATGACGAGCGCAAAGGACACGAGCGAGCACGCCTATGCGGCGCGCAGCGTGATCGAGGTACTCCGCAGGATCGCCGACGTGCAGGTCTCCGATACCCACGTGCTGCGGCTGCCCACGATCATGCACCTTGCTACGGATGTCAGCGGCTACCTGCGGGGCGAACACTCGGCGTTGCAGGTCGCGGGCCAGCTGCACCCTTCGGCCGCGATCTGCGGCACACCGCGCGAGGCCGCGGAGCGGGTGCTGGCCGAGCTCGAGGGCTTTGACCGCGGCCGCTACTCCGGGCCTGTCGGCTGGGTCGATGACTCCGGCAACGGCGAATTCGTCATCGCGCTGCGCTGCGCGCGCATCGAGGGGCGCGCGGACGGCCAAGACCTGCGGATGTATGCCGGCGCCGGCATCGTCGTCGGTTCCGATCCGCAGCGGGAACTAGCCGAAACGTACACGAAGATGCTGCCCATTCGGCGCGCGATTGCACGGGTGCTGCCATGATCGCCGTCTACGGCGCGGACCTGCGCGCGAGATTCCGGGGCCTGGACCGCCGCCACGGCATCATCCTGACGCGCGAGGGGCGCGCCGCGGAGTTCTCGCCCTTCATCGAATACGACGACGCCTACGCGGCCCGCTGGCTCGCGTGTGCGCACGAGGCCCTGGCGGGCGAGCTGCCCGCGCCGCGCCGCGATCACATCGCCGTCAACGTCACCGTGCCCGCCGTCGATCCCGAACGCGCCCACGCCATGGTGCTCGCCTCGGGCGGCTGCACCACGGCGAAGGTGAAAGTCGCCGAGACGGGCCAGGACCTGAGCGCGGACCTCGCGCGGCTCGAGGCCGTGCGTGACGCGCTCGGGCCCGCCGGCCACATCCGCGTCGATGCCAATACCGGCTGGGACCTGAGCGAAGCGGCCCGCGTGCTTCCGCAGCTGGACCGCGCCGCCGGCGGCCTGCAATACGCCGAGCAGCCGGTTGCCGACGTCGCCGACCTTGCCACCCTGCGCCGGCAGATCGACGTGCCGCTGGCCGCCGACGAATCGATCCGGCGCTCGGCCGATCCGCTCGCCGTGAGGCGCCTGGCCGCCGCCGACTACGCCATCATCAAGGTCCAGCCGCTCGGGGGAGTGCGCGCCGCGATGGACCTCGCCGAGGCCCTCGCGCTGCCCGTCGTCGTCTCCTCCGCGCTGGAATCCTCCGTCGGCATCGCGCTCGGGCTACGCCTGGCCGCCGCGCTGGATTGCGAGCTCGCCTGCGGACTTGCCACCGTCAACCTCTTCGCCGAGGACGTCACGAGCAGCCCGCTGCGCCCGAGCGGCGGCATGCTGCCGGTGCGCGATGTGCTGCCCGACCGGATCGATGCGGTGCGGGAGTCGGGCGAGGTGGAGCGCGTGTGGCGCGAGCGGCTGGCGCGTGTCGCGGCGCTCGCGGGAATCGATCTATCCGACTACGAGGACGAGCAGTGAGCGCCATGGCCACCGCGCGCGAGATCGTTACCGCGCTGATTTCAGGTGGCGTGCGCGACGTCGTGCTGGCGCCGGGCTCGCGCTCCGCGCCGCTCGCCTACGCCATCGCCCAGGCCGAGGCCGCCGGGCGGGTGCGGGTGCTCGTGCGCGTGGATGAGCGCGCCGCCGCGTTCTCGGCGCTCGGCATCGCGCTCGCAACCGGGCACCCCGTCGCGATCGTTACGACCTCGGGCACGGCCGTCGCCAACCTGTATCCCGCCCTCGCGGAGGCCGACGCCGCCGCCGTGCCGCTCCTCGCGCTCACCGCCGATCGGCCGCGCGAGCTGTGGCGCACCGGCGCCAACCAGACGACGAACCAGGTCGCGATGTTCGACAACGTCGCGCGCGCCTGCGTGCACCTCGACGCCGACGCCACCGATGCGAGCGCCATCGTGGCGGAGGCGCTCGCGGCCGCCCGCGGGCTGAGCTCGCCCGCGCCGGGCCCCGTCCAGCTCAACGTCTCCTTCCGGCCGCCGCTCACCCCGGAGACCGGCGACGAGCCGGCGCCGCTGCCGGAGGCCGACTGGCAGGCACCGCCCGCCCCCGCCGGCGCCGATATCGCCGAGGTCCTCGCCGGCCTTGAGGCGCCCGTCGTCGTCGCGGGGGACAAGGCCGATCACATCGCGGGCCTCGCCAAGGCGATCACCGCCACCGCCACGCCCGTCTTTGCCGAGCCGTCCTCCAACCTGCGCGACCTGCCGAGCGCCCTGACCTCCTACGTCGCGCTGCTGGCCGAGAGCCCGCTCGCCGCCGAGATCAGCGACGTCGTCATCGCCGGCCACCCGACGCTCACCCGGCCCGTCACCGAGCTCATCTCGCGCCCGGATCCGGCCCCGATCGTCCTTGCCGCCCACGATCGCTACACCGACCTGACCGGCGGCGCCGCGCGCGTCGTGCGGGTCGCGGCGGGGGAGCCGGGCGCTCGCGGCGAGCTCCCGCAGCTGCCCGAGTCGCCCTGGCTCACCGCCTGGCTCGCGGCCGACCGCGCCGTGGCGGCGCGCCCCACGACGCCGCTCGAGCGAGCGGCGCTCACGGTATGGCAGGACTCGGCGCGCCAGGGCCTCGACCTGCTCGTCGGCTCCTCCTCCACGATCCGCGCGCTCGATCGCTTCGCCCCGGCCCGCGAGCAGCACGCCGGACTGCGCGT
Organism: Bowdeniella nasicola; assembly: GCF_900107735.1. Classification (GTDB taxonomy): domain Bacteria; phylum Actinomycetota; class Actinomycetes; order Actinomycetales; family Actinomycetaceae; genus Bowdeniella; species Bowdeniella massiliensis. The sequence goes on from NZ_FNQV01000003.1 coordinate 185,189, forward strand.
GTGGGCAAACCGGGGCCTCGCCGGCATCGACGGCACGATCGCCACCGGCTGGGGACTGGCCCTCGGCAGTGGGCGCCCGGTGCGTATCGTGTGCGGGGATCTGACCTTCTTCCACGACGCCTCCGCGCTGCTGCGCGGCACGCTCGAAGCCGGCGTCGACCTGCAGGTCATTGTCCTCAACGATGCGGGCGGCTCGATCTTCGCAGGGCTCGAACACGGCGAGCTGGCAGCAACCAGCGAGGCGGGCGCGCGGCGCTTCGCGCGCTACTTCGCGACGGAACAAACCGGCAGCATCGGCGGCCTTGCCGCGGCCTATGGCGCCGGCTTTACCCGCTGCCGCGAGGAGGGCCTCGCGCCGCTGCTCGCCGCCGGTGTGTCGGGCCTCACCGTCATTGAGGTTGAAGTCTCAGCTAACCTTCAGGATCGCTAAAGTCGCGTCTCAGTTGCTCGGGGTTTCCTTATCTATCAGAAAGGACTAACCCACATGAATGACTCGCAGCGCCCACCTGAGCCGAACCAGCCCTCCCAGCCGGCGTGGATCCGGCCCGACACCGGCTACTCCACCTCCGGCTATCCCGGCCCCACCCACCCGGCTCCCACCCGCCCGACGGACACGCGTCCGCAGCCCGGCTCCGAGGCGGGCCGCCGCCGGCCGACGTGGGCGGCGCTCCTCGGCACCTCCCTGGCCTCCGCGCTGCTCGCCTCCGGCGTGACGCTCGGCGCGGGTCACCTCATCGAGCCCACCACCCAGCAGACGGCGTCGCCCGGCGTATCCACGACGACGAGCGCCGACACCTCCACGAACGCCCGCGCGGCGTCGTCTGCCGCCCTGCCCAACTGGGAGGCCGTCGCGGGCGAGGTGAAGGATTCCGTCGTCTCGATCGCGATGCGCACCGCCGACGGCTCCGGTAACGGCTCGGGCGTCATCTTGGATAACACGGGCCATATCCTCACCAATAATCACGTCATCGACGGCGCCCGCGAGATCGTCGTGACGCTTGCCGATGGCCGGATGCTGAAGGCCAAGGTGCGCGGCACGGATCCCGCCACCGACCTCGCGGTCCTCACGCTCGATAACCCGCCGAGCGACCTGAAGCCGGCCACCTTCGGCGACTCCAGCGGCCTGACCGTTGGCCAGCCGGTCGTGGCCGTCGGCAACCCGCTCGGGCTGTCCTCGACGGTCACGACGGGCATTGTCTCTGCCTTGAACCGCCCGGTCACGACCTCCAAGGTCAGCCAGGACGGCCCCTTTGAGCAGGTCGTTGACCGCGTGACGACGAACGCGATCCAGATCGATGCCTCCATCAACCCGGGCAACTCCGGCGGCCCGATCTTCGACGGCACCGGCAAGGTCATCGGCATCTCGTCCTCGATCGCGACCCTCGGCCAGCAGGGCAAGGCCGGCTCGATCGGCCTCGGATTCGCGATCCCCGCCAATCTCGCCTCCCGCGTCGCCGATCAGCTCATCGCTAACGGCGTCGCCGAGCACGCCTTCCTCGGCGTCGGACTCGCCACCGGCCAGGCGGCCACCGATTCCGCGGTGCGCGCCGGCGCCCAGGTGCGCAGCGTTGAGGACGGCTCCCCGGCAGGCAAGGCAGGCATCCAGGTCGGTGACGTCATCGTCGCGATCGACAAGAACGCCGTGCAGTCGGCCGACTCGCTCGTGGGTCACGTCCGCCAGTATGCCTCGGGCGATACCGCGACGGTCAGCGTCGTTCGCGGCGGACAGACCAAGGACATCGAGGTCACGCTCGCGGCCCGCCAGGATCAGCCCCAGCGCTAGCGAGCGGGTTCGGCACCCCGGCGCGGGCCGTGAGACGATTGGGCCATGACCCGCGCCGAACTCGATAAGAACCCCCATGCGGTCGCCGCGATGTTTGATGACGTCGCCTCCCGCTATGACCTCACCAATGATCTGCTCTCGGTTTTCCAAGACCGGATCTGGCGAGTGGCGACGAGAACCGCGGTGGGGGCCCTGCCGGGCCAGCGGGTCCTCGATCTCGCGGCGGGCACCGGAACCTCGACGGAGGAGTGGGCCGATCGCGGAGTCAACGTCATCGCGTGTGACTTTTCCGAAGGGATGCTCGCCGTCGGCAAGCAACGCCGCAGCGATATTCCCTTCATCGCCGGCGATGCCATGGCCCTGCCCTTTGCCGACGAGACCTTCGATGCCGTCACAATCTCCTTTGGGCTGCGCAATATCGCCGACACCGCCGCGGCGCTCACCGAGATGTATCGCGTGACGAAGCCCGGGGGCCGCATCGTCATCTGCGAGTTCTCCACGCCGACCTTCGCGCCGTTGCGCGCGGCCTATGAGTTTTACCTCGGCACGGCGCTGCCGACCATCGCCGGAGCGTTCTCCTCCAACGCTCCGGCCTACTCCTACCTCATGGAGTCGATCCTCGACTGGCCGGCACAGCGCGAACTCGCCCAGATCATGCACTCGGCTGGCTGGCGCGGCATCAAGTGGCGCAACCTTTCCGGGGGCATCGTGGCCCTGCACCGTGCGCACAAAGTGCCACCCGTCACTTAGGGTTGCCTAGCAAGAGGATTCGATGGGCGGTTTGTAGACTTTGGCTACGTGTGTGCCTTCCCGTCCGGGCATACCGTGAACATGCTGGGAGCAGTAACAGTGGAGTGGAACTCTTCAGGCGATGCGGATGTCATCGTCGTAGGCGCCGGCCCCGCCGGTAGCTCCACCGCACACTATCTAGCGCAACTGGGCCACCGAGTCATCGTGCTCGAAAAGGCCGAATTCCCGCGCGACAAGGTGTGCGGCGATGGCCTTACCCCGGGAGCGGTACGCGAACTCCTCCTCATGGGCGTCGATATGGATCCCGCCAAGGGCTGGATGCGCAACAAGGGATTGCGCGTCATCGGCGGCGGACACACGATCCACCTGCCCTGGCCCGAAACCACGACCTACCCGAATTACGGGATGGCCAAGGCTCGCACCGGGCTCGATGAATCTCTCATCCGCCACGCTCAGGCCTCCGGAGCCGAACTCATCGAAAACACCACCGTGACCGAGCCGATCCGACTGAAGTCGGGACGGATCGTGGGCGTGAAGGCCCGCACGAAGAACCCGGATGGCTCCCGCGGCCAGGAGCGCGAGTACCGCGCCCCGATCGTTGTCGATGCGGGCGGCGTCTCGGCGCGGCTAGCGACCCGGATGGGGATCGAAAAACGCGACGACCGACCCATGGGTGTCGCCGTGCGCACCTACTTCAAGACCCCGCGCCACGATGATGAGTGGATGGAATCCCAGCTCGAGCTGTGGGACGGTCCGCGCGAAGCGTCCAACCTGCTGCCCGGCTACGGCTGGATCTTTGCCCTGGGTGATGGCACCGCGAACGTCGGACTCGGATCCGTGTCCTCCACGGCCAAGGCAACCAAACTCGACTACCGCGCGATTTTCAAGGCGTGGATGGCCAATGCCCCCGAGTCCTGGGAATTCACCGAGGAAAACCAGCTCGGCCCGCTGAAGTCCGCGGCCCTGCCGATGGCCTACAACCGGCAGCCACACTATTCACAGGGCCTCATCCTCGTCGGCGATGCCGGCGGGATGGTCTCGCCGTTCAACGGTGAGGGCATCACCTATGCGTTGAAGGCCGGACGCATCGCGGCCGATGTCGTGACGCAGGCGCTGGCCCGCACCAGCGCTTACGGCCACGAAAAGGCACTGCGTGCTTACCCGGCGGCCATGGCGGCCGAACACGGCGGGTATTTCGCGCTCGGAAAAGTCTTCGTCAAACTCATTGAAAACCCCGATGTGATGCGAATCTGCACGAAGTACGGGCTCCCACGGCCCACACTCATGCGTTTCGTTCATAAACTGTTATCGGACGGGTACGAACATCGCGGCGGCGATGCGATGGACCGCATCATCGCCACGCTGACTAAAATCGTTCCCGCGTCGTGACCGGATAAGAGAGACATCATGAATCCATACGTACCCCTCCTGGTGATGATGGCCGTCGCCGCCGCGATGGCTCTCGGTGGCTTGGCCGCGTCCGCCGTCATTGGGCCCAAGCGTTACAACCGCGTCAAGGTCGCGAACTACGAGTGCGGTGTCTCCCCGACCCCGCGCGCCGAACACTCCGGCCGCTTCCAGGTCAAGTACTACTTGATCGCGATGACCTTCATCATCTTCGACATCGAAGTGGTGTTTCTCTACCCGTGGGCAGTCGCCTTTGACCAGCTGGGCCTGTTCGGCCTGGTCTCGATGCTCACGTTTATTTTCTTGATCTCGGTGCCCTTCATCTACGAATGGCGCCGCGGCGGACTGGAATGGGACTGAGGTAAAGCATGGGTATCGAAGAAAAGGCACCATCCGGCTTCATGCTGACAAGCGTGGAGAAAATCGTTGGCCTTGCACGTAAATCATCCGTCTGGCCCGTCACCATGGGTCTGGCCTGCTGCGCGATTGAAATGATGGCCACCGGTACGCCGCGGTTCGACATTTCGCGTTTCGGTATGGAGGTCTTCCGCGCCTCGCCGCGTCACGCCGACCTCATGATTGTCTCGGGCCGCCTGTCGCACAAGATGGCGCCGATCATCCGCAACGTGTACGACTCCATGCCGGAACCCAAATGGGTGATCTCGATGGGCGTGTGCGCCTCCTCGGGCGGCATGTTCAATAACTACGCGATCGTCCAGGGCTGTGATCACGTCGTGCCCGTCGACATCTACCTGCCGGGCTGCCCGCCGCGCCCGGAAATGCTGCTCAACGCAATCCTGGAGCTGCACGAGCAGATCAAGAACGAGCCGCTGGGCGTCAACCGGGTGGAAGCCGCTCGGGCCGCCGAAGCCGCGGCGCTGCGCGCGACCCCGATGCATCTGATGAACGGAGAGCTGGCGTGAGCGAAGACAACACCAAGGCGAGCAAGGACATCGCCGTCACGGATGCCATCGGTGCCGCGGTCGACCCCGCAACGGCGCACCGCCAGCTTCCGATCATCGACACCCGCAAGGGCATGTTCGGAGCCGCCGGCTCGGGGGATACCTCGGGCTTTGGTGGCCTCGTGCGCGAGATCCGGATGCCGGATCCCACCGAGCCGCCCTACGGTTCCTGGTTCGATGAGTTCATCGAGGTGCTACGCGAACTTCTCCAGACCGATGGCGTCAACCCGGATGACGTGATCGAGGCCGTCGTCGTCGATCGTGGCGAACTTACGGTCTACATCGAACGCAGCCACATTGAGCGCGTCTGCCGGCACCTGCGCGATGACCAAGACCTGCGCTTCGAACTGTGTCTGGGCGTATCCGGGGTGCACTACCCGCACCAAACCGATCGCGAACTGCACGCGGTCTACCACTTGATGTCCATCACCCACGGTGGCCGCGTGGTGCGCCTGGAGGTCACGTGCCCGGATTCCGATCCGCACATCCCCTCGGTTGTGTCCATCTACCCCGGCAATGACTGGCAAGAGCGCGAAACCTGGGACTTCTTTGGCATCGTCTTTGACGGCCATCCCGCCCTCGCCCGCTCCCACATGCCCGATGACTGGGTAGGACACCCCCAGCGCAAGGACTACCCGCTCGGCGGCATCCCCGTGGAATACAAGGGCGCCACCGTCCCACCGCCAGATACTCGGAGGTCGTACAACTCATGAGCGTGCACGCTACAGGTCCCGTCTTTGAAGACGCCACCCTCTCCGAATACACCGCCTCCGGCGGGGACTGGGACGATATCGCGGCCGAGGCCGAACGCGTTGGCGAAGAGCGCATCGTCGTCAACATGGGCCCGGTCCACCCCTCCACGCACGGCGTGCTCCGCCTCATCCTCGACATCGAGGGCGAGACGGTTAAGGAACTGCGAGTCGGCACCGGCTACCTGCACACGGGTATCGAAAAGAACATGGAGTTCCGCACCTGGACCCAGGGCGTGACCTTCTGCACCCGGATGGATTACGTGGCCCCGCTGCACAACGAGCTCGGCTACGTCCTTGCCGTGGAGCGCCTGCTCGGCATCGAGAACGACATTCCCGAGCGTGCGAAGGTCATCCGCGTGATGCTCGCTGAGCTCAACCGGATCGCCTCTCACCTCGTTGCCATCGGCACCGGCGGTAACGAAATGGGCGGCACGACCGTCATGACGATCGGCTTCCGTGGCCGCGAGGAAATCCTGCGCATCCTGGAACGCATCACCGGCCTGCGCATGAACCACGCCTACTTCCGTCCCGGCGGCGTCGCACAGGACCTGCCCCCGGGCACGACCGACTACATCCGCGAGCTGCTGCCCAAGGTGCGCCGCGATGTCGGCGAACTGCGTGACCTGCTGGCCGCCAACCCCATCTTCAAGCTGCGGATGCAAAAGGTCGGCTACATCTCGATCGCGGGAGCGCTCGCGCTGTCCCTGACCGGGCCGTGCTTGCGCGCGGCCGGCTTGCCGCTTGATATGCGCAAGCTCCAGCCCTACAGCGGCTACGAGACCTACGATTTCGAGGTCCCTACCCGCACCTATTCCGATCCGTATAACCGGACGATGGTGCGTTTCGATGAGTGCTACGAATCGCTGAAGATCGTCTACCAGTGCCTGGAGCGCCTGGAGGCCAGCGAAGGTGAGCCCGTCATGGTGGCTGACAAGAAGATTGCCTGGCCCGCCCAGTTGTCCATCGGAAGCGACGGCCAGGGCAACTCGCTTGCGCACATCAAGGAGATCATGGGGACCTCAATGGAGGCCCTCATCCACCACTTCAAGATCGTCACTGAAGGCTTCCGCGTTCCCGCCGGCCAAGCTTTCTCAGTCACGGAACATGCCAAGGGTGTCCTCGGTGTGCACGCGGTCTCCGATGGCGGTAACCGCCCCTACCGGGTGCACTTCCGGGAGCCCAGCTACGCGAACCTGCAATCATCAGCCATGATGGTCGAGGGCGGCATGATTGCCGACATCGTCGTCACCATGGCCTCAATCGACCCCGTGTTGGGAGGCGTTGACCGGTGAGTGAATCCAGCTACCCCGAGCAGGTGTATGCGACGGTGCGCTCGGAATGCGAGCAGATCGTTGCCCGCTACCCGCACGCGCGCTCCGCGCTCGGCCCGATGCTCCACCTCATCCAGTCCTACGACGGCTATGTCTCCCCGCGCGGCGTGGCGCTGTGCGCTGACGTCCTGGGCATCACCCGCGCCGAGGTCTCCGCGGTCGCAACCTTCTACTCCCAGTACCGCCGCCGCCCCAATGGCGAGTACAACGTGGGCGTGTGCACCAATGCGCTATGCGCTGTCATGGGTGGCGACATAATTTACGAAACACTGTCCGAAGAGCTCGGCGTCGGCCACACCGAAACGACCGACGACGGCAAAATCACCCTGGAAGCCCTCGAATGCAACGCGGCCTGTGACTACGCACCCGTCGTCATGGTCAACTGGGAATTCTTCGACAACCAGACGCCCACCTCGGCGTTGCAGATCGTCGAGGACATCCGCGAAGGTAAGCCGATCCACCCCACGCGCGGTCCCGAAACCGTCGGAACCTTCAAGGAAATCTCGCGCGTGCTGGCCGGTTTCGAAGACGGTCGCGCCACCGAAGGCGTGGCCGCGGGCGAAGCCAGCCTGTTGGGCCTGAAGATCGCTCGCGATCACAACTGGCGCGCACCCGAGCCCTCAGAATCCGGTTCCGCCGATCCCTACGCCGGTACCGAAGACGTGGGAGAGCCCGGATCGTCGGCCGATTACGACGGCGATGCGAAGCAAGGAGCAGACGAATGAGTTATTCCACTCCCGGAACCCTCACCCCGGTCCTAACCGACCTGTGGGATAAGGATGCGCCCTACTCCCTTGCGACCTACCGCGAACACGGGGGCTACGAAGCATTCGCCAAAGCCCTGCAGATGAGCCCGGAAGAGGTCGTCAACCAGATCAAGGACTCGGGACTGCGCGGCCGTGGCGGCGCAGGCTTCCCGACCGGGCTGAAGTGGTCCTTCCTGCCTCCGCCAGATGGCGGCCCTCGCTACCTCGTCGTCAACGCCGATGAGTCCGAGCCGGGCACCTGCAAGGACATTCCCGTCATGATGGCCGATCCGCACGTGCTCATCGAGGGCGTCGCGATCACCTCCTACGCCATCGGCTGCACCCACGCGTTCATCTACCTGCGCGGCGAGGTCGTCCACGTCTACCGCCGACTGCTGAACGCCGTGCGCGAAGCCAAGGAAGCGGGCCTGCTCGGAACCGGACTCGGTCCGCGCGGCGACTACGAGCTCGAGGTCACCGTGCACGCCGGTGCCGGCGCCTACATCTGTGGTGAAGAAACTGCGCTGCTCGACTCCCTCGAAGGCCTGCGCGGCCAGCCGCGCCTGAAGCCCCCGTTCCCGGCGGTCGCGGGCCTGTACGCTCGCCCGACGGTCGTCAACAACGTCGAATCCATCGCCTCGGTGCCGGGCATCATTGCCCACGGCAACGACTGGTTCAAGGCCATGGGTACCGAAAAGAGCGCCGGGCACGGCATCTTCTCGGTCTCCGGGCACGTGAAAAACCCGGGCCAGTTCGAAGCCCCGTTTGGTATCACCATGCGCGAGCTCATCGAGATGTGTGGCGGCATGCGCAACGGCCACCGCCTGAAGTTCTGGACGCCGGGCGGCTCCTCCACGCCGATCTTTACCGAAGAGCACCTCGATGTGCCGCTCGACTACGAAGCCGTCGGGGCCGCCGGATCCATGCTCGGTACCCGCGCCCTGCAGGTCTTTGACGAGACCACCTCGGTCGTTCGCGTCGTGCGCGGCTGGACCGATTTCTACCAGCACGAATCCTGCGGCAAGTGCACCCCGTGCCGCGAAGGCACGTTCTGGATGCGCCAGATCATGCACCGCCTGGAAGCAGGCAAGGGCGAGCCCGGCGACGTCGATCTCATCAACGAGATCGCCGGCAACATTTTGGGCCGTTCCTTCTGCGCGCTCGGTGACGCCTCGGCGACCCCGATCCAATCCGGCATCAAGTATTTCCGTGAGGAGTTTGAAGCAGGCCTAACAACGCCCGCGCGCGAGCTCTTCCCCTACGAAGCGACCGCCGTCTTTACTGAGGCAGGTGTCCGATGACGACGACCACTCCCAAACCCGGTAGCGAAGCCGTCGAGCTAATCAGCGCCACCATCGACGGCGTCACCGTCGAGGTTCCCAAGGGAACGCTGATCATTCGCGCGGCCGAGCAGGCCGGGATTCACATTCCGCGTTTTTGCGATCACCCGCTCCTGAAGCCGGCCGGCGCCTGCCGCCAGTGCCTGGTCGATGTGGCGATGCCCGACCGCGAAGGCAACATCCGCCCGATGCCCAAGCCCCAGGCCTCCTGCACCATGGAGGTCACCCCCGGCATGGAAGTGCACACCCAGCACACCTCCCAGGTCGCGGACAAGGCGCAGCAGGGCATCATGGAGTTCCTGCTCATCAACCACCCGCTGGATTGCCCGGTGTGCGATAAGGGCGGCGAATGCCCCCTGCAAAACCAGGCGATGAGCAACGGCCGCGCCACCTCGCGATTCATCGACATCAAGCGCACCTTCCCCAAGCCGATCCGCGTGTCCACCGAGATCCTGCTCGATCGCGACCGCTGCATCCTCTGCCAGCGCTGCACCCGGTTCTCCGCGCAGATCGCCGGTGACCCGTTCATCGCGCTGCAGGGCCGCGGCGCCGGCAGCCCCGGCATGGAGCTGCACGGCCTGCACTCCTCGCAAATCGGCACCTTCGATGAGAACATCCTCGACTTCGCCGACACCGGCCACGCTGAGCCGCACGTCATCGCGCCGGACCTGATCGGCCCCGACGGGGAGCCCGGCCTGACCGCGGGACTCGCCGCGGGACCCGTCGGCGCCGCCGAGCGGGATGAATCCGGACGCACCTTTGCCTCCTACTTCTCCGGCAACACGATCCAGATCTGCCCCGTGGGGGCCCTGACGAGCGCGACCTACCGGTTCCGCTCGCGCCCCTTCGACCTCATCTCTACGGCTTCCGTCGCGGAGCATGACGCGTCCGGCGCGGCCATCCGCGTCGACGTGCGGCATGGCACCGTCATGCGTCGCCTCTCGGGCAACGACACGGAGGTCAACGAGGAGTGGATCACCGACAAGGACCGCTTCGCCTTCGCCTGGCAGGACGCCCCGGACCGGCTGCGCGCCCCCATGGTGCGCGACGAAGAAACCGGCGAGCTCGTCGAAACCTCCTGGTCCGAGGCTCTGGCCATTGCGGCCGATGGGCTGAAGGACGCGCTCGCGCGCGGGGGAGTGGCCGCCCTGCCCGGTGGCCGCCTCACCCTGGAGGACGCCTTCGCGTGGTCGAAGTTCGCGCGCGTCGTGTTGCAGACGAATGACGTGGACTACCGCGCCCGCGCCCACAGCGCGGAAGAAGCCGCCTTCCTCGCCTCGCACGTCGCGGGCAGCGGGCTCGGCGTCACCTTCCGTGACCTGGAATTCGCGCCCGAGGTCTTCCTCGTCGCACTGGAATCCGAAGAAGAGGCCGGAAACGTCTTCCTGCGCCTGCGCAAGGGCGTCCTGGAAGGCCGCGTCCACGTCTCCACGCTCGCGCCCTACCTCACGCGCGGTTCGCGCAAGCTCGGCGCCGACCTCATCTCCGCCGCCCCCGGCACCGAATCCGAGGTGCTCGCGGCGATCGTGGACGGCTCCGCGCACGAGAACCTCAACGCCCTGGCTGGACGCCTGTCCGCACCGGGCGCGATCATCGCCGTTGGCGAGCGCGCCGCCCAGGTGCCGGGCCTGCTCAGCGAAGTGACGGCACTGGCAAAGCGCAGCGGAGCACGCCTCGTGTGGATCCCGCGCCGCGCCGGCGAACGCGCCGCGCTCGAGGCCGGACTGCTGCCAGACCTGTTGCCCTCGGGCCGCGCCGCGAGCGATGCGGAAGCCCGCGTCGATGTTGCGAGCGCCTGGGGAGTAACCGAGCTGCCGAGCGCTGCCGGCCGCGACCTGACCGAGATCCTGCTCGCGCTGAACACCGGCGAGCTGCCCGCGGCCATCGTCGGCGGCTTCGACCTGGCCGACCTCCCGGATCCCGTCCTCGCCGAGCGTGCACTGCGCGCCGCCTTCGTCGTCCAGCTCGAGGTTCGCCGCTCCGCGATCACGCCGACCTCCCAGGTCGTGCTGCCCGTCGCACCGCCGGTCGACAAGGCCGGAACCTTCCTGAACTGGGAGGGGCGCTTGCGTCCCTTCGGCCAGGTTCGCACCTCGCACTTCTCCTCTGATCGCGAAGTCCTTGCCGATCTCGCCCGCGAGTTCGACATTGATCTCGGCATCGATTCCCTCGATGAGGTTCACGGCCAGATCACCGAACTGCTCGAGTGGAGCGGCGCGACGCCGGCCTTCGAGCACCGTGCTGCTGGCGAGGTGCCGCACGCCTCCGGCAACGAGGCGGTTCTCGCGACGTGGCGCATGATGCTCGATAGCGCGAGCGGCCAGGACTGCGAGCCGCACCTGGCGGGTACCGCGCCGCGCGCCGTTGCTCGCATCAGCCCGGAATTCGCCGGTGAGCTCGGTCTGGCAAACGACGACCTCGTGACCGTCACCGGTCCCGCCGGCGCCGTGCGAGTCCCCGTTGCGATCACCGACATGCCGCATCACGTCGTCTGGCTGCCGCAGCATTCGCCCGGCTGCTCCGTCTACACCGACCTCGGGGTGGGCGCTGGCGACATCGTCACCTTGGAAGCTAAGGAGGCCAACTAATGATTGCCCTCGCCTTCCCCTTTGACGCGCATCCCGTCGCGGATATCAGCAACGACCCGTGGTGGATCGTCCTTATCAAGGCGGTCTTCATCCTCGTCTTCCTGCTGGTCTCCGTGCTCATGGCGCTGTGGGTGGAACGACGTGGACTGGGCCGGATGCAGACCCGCCCCGGCCCGAACGTCCATGGCCCCTTCGGTCTCTTCCAGGCCATCGGGGACGCCCTGAAGCTGGTCTTGAAGGAAGACTTCATGCTCAAGGGCGCGGACAAGTTCCTCTACCTGCTTGCGCCGTTCATCGCGGCCTTCACTGCCTTCATGGTCTACGCGGTGCTCCCATTTGGACCCGAAGCCTCCATGTTCGGCCACACGACGCCGCTGCAGCTGACAGACTTCCCCGTCGCGGTGCTCTACATCCTGGCGATTACCGCCTTCGGCGTCTATGGCATCGTGCTCGGCGGCTGGTCCTCCAACTCCACCTACCCGCTGCTTGGCGCCGTGCGCTCCTCGGCGCAGGTGATCTCCTACGAGCTCGCCATGGGTCTGTCGCTCGTCTCGGTCTTCCTCGTCTCCGGATCGATGTCGACCTCCCAAATCGTTGACGCGCAAACCCGGCTGTGGTGGTTCATCGCCCTGCTGCCGGCCTTCATCGTCTACATCATCTCGATGGTCGGCGAAGTCAACCGTTTGCCCTTCGACCTACCCGAAGCCGAAGGCGAACTCGTCGCCGGCCACATGGTCGAATATTCGTCGATGAAGTTCGCGTGGTTCTTCCTCGCCGAATACATCAACATGTTCAACGTCTCCGGCGTCGCCGTCACCCTATTCCTCGGTGGCTGGCGGGCACCGTGGCCGCTGTCAATGATCGGCGACGGCATGCTGAACACCGGCTGGTGGCCCATGCTGTGGTTCATCGCCAAGGTCTGGATCGTCATGTTCTTCATGATCTGGGTGCGCGGCACGCTCGTGCGCTTCCGCTACGACCAGTTCATGAAGCTCGGCTGGAAGGTCCTCATCCCCGTCGCCCTCGTGTGGGTAGCGATGGTGGCGATCGTTCAGGGCGTGCGTCGCTTCACCGACATCCCGCTGACCACCCTGCTGATGGTCATCGGTGGCGTCTTCGCGGTCGCCATCGTGATCATGCTGCTCATCCCCGAAAAGAAGAAACCCGAAACACTGACCGACGACGGCTACGAACTGACCGACGGAATCGTCACCGATTCCGACGAGCCGTTCGACGCCTTCGCGGGCGGCTACCCCGTGCCGCCACTGCCGGGGCAGCACCTGCCGGAATCGCCGCGCGCCAGCCGCCGGCAGCCTGGCACCGCCGTGGTTGAGGAGGAAGCTGATGTCTAAGGACATGGACAAGGCCCGCACCCGCGGGGAGGTGACACGCCGCGAACCCATGCGGTTCGCTCCCGACGAGAAGGGCGCTCTAGGCAAGCTGTTCGCCCCGGTGGCGGGTTTCGGGATCACGATCTCCTCGATGTTCCGCCCGACGGTCACCGAGCAGTACCCGTTCGAAAAGGTCCCGACCCAGCCGCGTTACCACGGCCGTCACCAGCTCAACCGTTATGACGACGGGCTGGAAAAGTGTATCGGCTGCGAGCTGTGCGCCTGGGCCTGCCCCGCGGACGCGATTCTGGTTGAAGCCGGCTCCAACTCACTGGACGGACAGTTCTCCCCGGGTGAGCGCTACGGCCGCGTGTACCAGATCAACTACCTGCGCTGCATCTTCTGCGGCCTGTGCATCGAGGCGTGCCCCACGCGCGCCCTGACGATGACCAACGAATACGAACTCGCGGGCCCCACCCGTGAAGGCCTGATTTACGAAAAGCAGGACCTGCTCGCTCCGATGGAGCCGGGCATGCTTGCCGCCCCGCACCCCATGGTCGAGGGCACGACCGATGACGACTACTACCGCGGCGAGGTCACCGGCCCCACCACGGAGCAGATCGACTGGGTCCGCGCCAACCGGCCGGAGGATCCGACCTTGAAAGACGCGAGCGCAGCGAAGGGAGACCGTCCATGAGCCCGCTGCTTCCCCTCGCCGTCGCGCCCGCGGCCGAACCCGTGATCGGAACGGGTGAAACCGTGCTGTTTTGGATCATGGCACCGCTCATGGTCATCTTCGCGCTCGGCCTCATCTTTGCGAAAAAGGCCGTCTATGCGGCCGTGTCCATCGTCTTTGTCATGATCTGCCTGGCGTTCATGTACACCGCGCTGGAGGCACCCTTCCTCGGGGTCGCCCAGGTCGTGGTCTACACCGGCGCGATCATGATGCTCTTCCTGTTCGTGCTCATGCTCGTCGGCGTGGATGCCTCCGATTCGCTGGTCGAGACGATCAAGAACCAGCGTTGGGTCTCCGCGGTTGCGGCCCTCGGCCTCGTTATCGTGCTCGCCGGCGCCCTCGGTTGGGCCACCCTCGGTCAGCCCGCGGGGCTCGCCGAAGCCAATGCCGCGACGAACCCCGTCGGCGTCGCCGAAGTGATCTTCGGTAAGCACGTCTTCGCGATGGAACTGACCGGCGCGCTGCTCATCACCGCCGCGCTCGGAGCTCTCACGCTCACCCACCGCGACCGCCTGCACCGGGCCATCACCCAGCGCACCGTGGCCGATGCCAAGATGCGCGCGTGGGCCCGCGGAGATGGCCGGATCAGCCAGCTGCCGACCCCGGGCGTCTACGCCCGCCACAACGCCGCCGACGTGCCCGCGCTCGCGGCCGACGGCAGCCCGATCAACGCCTCGGTACCCAAGGTGCTGCGGGTGCGTGGCCAGCAGCGTGAGATCGGCGAGTTCGCGCTTGATCCCGCAGCCCACGTAAATGATCACGTCGCGCAGTCCGGGCTCGCGAACATGCCGGGCACTCCGGCCCCCGAGCTCCCTGCGGCCATGATCGATGAGGAGGATGCCAAATGAGCATCATGAACTACCTCGTGCTGTCGTCAATCCTGTTCTCGATCGGCGCGATCACGGTCCTCGTGAGGCGCAACGCGATCATCGCGTTCATGGGTGTCGAGCTCATGCTCAACGCCACCAACCTCGCGCTCGTGGCCTTCTCCCGCATGCACGGCGGCCTGGACGGTCAGGTCATGGCGTTCTTCGTCATGGTCGTCGCTGCCGCCGAAGTGGTGATCGGGCTCGCGATTATCGTGTCCATCTTTAGAACCCGCAGGTCCGCGTCGATCGACGACGTGTCCCTGCTGAAGAACTGAGGTGCCTAGCTCATGACTGGACTACTGACTGCCTCTCAGTTCCCCCTCGCAATCGAGATCGGGACCACCCCGGCCACGGGCGCTGCCTCGCTCGCGTGGCTGCTCATCGCAATCCCGCTCGCCAGCGCCGCGATCCTGCTGCTCGCCGGACGCATGTCCGACCGGTGGGGGCACTGGCTTGGCGTGGCCGCCTCCTGGGCATCCTTCGTGCTCGGTGCCGCGATCCTCTTCCAGCTCTTCGGGCTGGCCCCCGAGGCGCGCTCCATCGAGCTGCCGCTTTATGACTGGATGCCGGGACTTATCGATGGGGGAGCGATCGGGCTGCTGCTCGACCCGCTCTCGCTGACCTTCGTCATGCTCGTGACCTTCGTCGGCTCCCTCATCCACGTATACGCCGTGGCCTACATGGAACACGATCCGGACCGGCGACGCTTCTTCGCCTACCTCAACCTCTTCATCGCGGCGATGCTCACGCTCGTGCTCGCGGATTCCTACCTGCTGCTGTTCGTCGGCTGGGAAGGCGTGGGCCTCGCGTCCTACCTGCTCATCGGGTTCTGGAACCAGGTGCCCGAGTACGCGACGGCCGCTAAGAAGGCCTTCGTCATGAACCGCATCGGTGACGCCGGTCTGCTGCTCGCGATGGCGACGATGTTCGCCACCCTCGGCAGCGTCAAATACGCCGACGCGTTCGCCGCAGTGCCCGGCACGTCGACCACCTGGCTGACCGTCACCGGCATCCTGCTGCTCGTGGGCGCGTGCGGTAAGTCCGCGCAGTTCCCCTTGCAGGCATGGCTCGGTGACGCCATGGCCGGCCCGACTCCGGTCTCGGCGCTCATCCACGCCGCCACGATGGTCACGGCGGGCGTTTACCTCGTCGTGCGTTCCGGTGCGATCTACGCCGGTGCCCCGACGGCCCAACTCCTCGTCGCCATCATCGGCGCAATCACGCTGCTGTTCGGTGCGATCGTCGGCTGCGCCAAGGACGACATGAAGAAGGTCCTGGCGGCCTCCACCATGAGCCAGATCGGCTACATGATGCTCGCGGCCGGGCTCGGCCCGATCGGTGCCGCCTTCGCGATCTTCCACCTGCTCACCCACGGCTTCTTCAAGGCCCAGATGTTCCTCGGTGCCGGCTCCGTCATGCACGGCATGGATGATCAGGTCGACATGCGGCGCTTTGGTGGGCTCAGCAAGTACATGAAGGTCACGTGGATCACCTTCGCCATTGGCTGGCTGGCGATCCTCGGAGTACCCCCGTTTGCGGGCTTCTTCTCCAAGGACAAGATCATCGAAGCCGCCTTCGTTGGCGATGGCCTGCGGCCGTGGATCTTTGGTCTCATTGCGCTGCTCGGCGCCGGCATCACCGCGTTCTACATGTCGCGACTGTTCTTCATGGTCTTCCATGGCGACAAGCGCTGGTCTAAGACGCGCGAAGGTAAGGACATGCATCCGCACGAGTCGCCCGCCCTCATGACCGTGCCGATGATCGTGCTGTCGGTCTTTTCCATCGGGCTCGGCCTCGCGCTGACCTACGTCTGGGACTTCACCGCCTGGCTCGCGCCGGTTACCGGTGAGGTTGAGCATCACGAGCCCGTGATCGCGGTGCCCGTCATCATGGGGGCGACGCTCGCCGTCGTCATCCTGGGCGTGGCACTGGCCTACGTGCTCTTTGCTCGCCGCGAGGTGGCCACCACCCCGCCGGAGACCAACGCTCTGGTGCGCGCGGCTCGCGCCGACCTACACCAGGACGCTATCAACGAGGCCGTCTTCATGGCGCCCTCGCAAATGCTCACCCGGGGTGTGCAGGAAGCAGACCATCTCGCCGTTGACGGGCTCGTCATGGGCGCTGCCCGCGGGACGGGCGCGCTTGGCAGATGGTTCGGCAAACTCCACAACGGCTACGTCCGCTCCTACGCGGCCATCACCGTCGTCGGCGTCATTGTGGCGCTGGTCGTCGTGTTGGCTTCACGGATCTGACCGGGAAGAACAGGAGAAAACTCAATGGAATCCTTCCCCTGGTTAACGATTCTGATCGCGCTGCCCGCGCTCGGCGCGCTCGCGATCGGGCTGCTACGCCTTCCGGATCAGACCGCTAAGCTCACCGCGCTCGGCATCTCGGTGCTCGAGCTCGTGCTCGCCATCGTGGCCGCAGTCTCCTTCGACTTCGCACAAGCCGGGAGCATCCAGCTGGTCGAACAGGCCTCCTGGATCCCGCAGCTCGGAGTGAGCTGGGCGCTCGGCGTGAACGGACTGGGCCTCGTTATGGTCCTGCTCTCGCTCGCCCTCGTGCCGCTCGTCATCATGGCCTACCGCCCGGCACCGGCCGACGGTGAGTCCCGCGGCAGCGCGGCCGGCTACTACGCGCTCGTGCTCTCGCTCGCTGCCTTCATGGTCGCGATCTTTGCCGCCCGCGATGTGTTCTTGTTCTACGTCGTCTTCGAAGCGATGCTCATCCCGGTCTACTTCCTCGTGGGCCGCTACGGGGGAGTCAAGCGCCGCGCGGCCGCGATCAAGTTCCTGCTGTACTCGCTCGCCGGTGGCCTCATCATGCTCGTCGGTGTCATCGCGATCTACACCTACGGACCGCAGGGCCCGGACGGTTTCCTCATCGACAACCTCGCTGGCTTGCAGATGCCGGCCGGCGTGGAGATGGCGATCTTCCTGTCCTTCTTCATCGCCTTTGCGATCAAGGCTCCGATGGTTCCCGTGCACACCTGGCTGCCGGATACCGCGGAAGCGGCACCGGCCGGTACCTCGGTCCTGCTCGTTGGCATTCTCGATAAGGTCGGCACCTTCGGCATGATCATGCTGTGCCTGCCGCTGTTCCCGAACGCCAGCGCGAAGGCCGCACCGGTCATCATCATCCTGGCCGTCATTTCCATCATCTGGGGCGGCCTCATGGCGGTCGCCGAGCGTGACCTGCTGCGACTGGTCTCCTACACCTCGGTCTCGCACTTCGGCTTCATCGTCATGGGTATCTTCATCGGCTCCACTGTCGCGATGACGGGCTCGATGGTCTACATGGTGGCGCACGGCATCACGACCGCCGGCATGTTCTTCATCGTGGAGTTCCTGGGCCGCCGCGGCGGCAGCGTGCAGATCCCGCACTACCGCGGCATGCAGCGCACGACCCCGATCCTTGCGGGCCTGTTCCTGTTCACCGGCCTGGCCTCGATTGCCCTGCCGGGCCTGTCGGGCTTCGTGCCGGAATACATGGTCCTCATGGGCTCCTTCGGCGCGAACATTTGGGCCGGCAGCTTCGCGGTGCTCGGCGTCATCATCGCCGCGCTGTACGTGCTGTTGCCCTATCAGCGGGTCTTTACCGGCCCACCGACGACCGAGGGACTCATCGATAGCAGCGACCTGGACGGAAATGAAAAGGCCGTCATGGTCCCGCTCGCGATCGCCATGGTTGTCCTTGGTGTCCTGCCCTCCCTCGTGATTAACACCGTTGCGCCGGTGGCCGATGATTACACCATCACGACCGACGCGACCATCTCTGCCCAGCTCTTCGATAGGAGCGAGAAGTGAGTCAATTCGTAGCTCCCGACATCGCCTGGGGTGCGCTCACCCCGATCCTCATCATCTTCGCCGCCGCCGTCATCGGCGTGCTGATTGAGGCGTTCGCGCCGCGCACGGTACGCCGCACGATCCAGCTGGTGGTCTCGATGGTGGCGATCGCGGCCGCGATCGTCGCGGTCGTCTGGCGCTGGACCGTCGTCGCGGCCGATGGACCGACGAGCGTGCTCGCCGGCTCCTACCACGAGGATCCGTTCGCACTGGCGACCCAGGGCATCCTGCTCATCTCCTCGCTGCTCGCGCTCATGGTGATCGCGGACCGCACGAGCCTCGGTGATGGCGCGTTCGTCGCCGCCGGTGCGACCCGTCCCGGCAGCTATGAGGAAGAGGACTACACGCGCGCGGGCTTCGCCCAGACCGAGGTCTTCCCGCTCGTGCTGTTCTCGCTGGGAGGCATGCTCGTCTTCCCGGCCACGGCCGACATGGTGACGCTGTTCATCGCGCTGGAAGTTCTCTCGCTGCCGCTGTACATCCTGTGTGGCCTCGCCCGTCGTCGCCGCCTGCTCAGCCAGGAAGCCTCGCTGAAGTACTTCCTGCTCGGCGCGTTCTCCTCCGCGTTCATGCTCTTTGGCATCGCGCTGATGTACGGCTTCTCCGGCTCCTTCCGGTTTGCCGAGATCGCCGATTCCGTCATGCTCGTCGCGGGCAAGGACACGCTGCTGCTCGCCGGCATTGTCCTCGTGACCGTCGGCCTGCTGTTCAAGGTCGGTGCGGCACCGTTCCACACCTGGACGCCGGACGTCTACCAGGGCGCACCCACCCCCATCACGGGCTTCATGGCGGCCGCGACCAAGCTCGCCGCCTTCGCCGCGCTGCTGCGCTTTTGGTACACGATCGCCTACGGCATGCAGTGGGACCTCAACGCCCTGATGCTCGGCATCGCGGTGCTGACGATGCTCATCGGTACCGTCCTTGGTGTCGTCCAAAACGACATCAAGCGCATGCTTGCCTACTCCTCGATCGCCCACGCCGGCTTCCTGCTCCTGGGTGTCATCTCGCTGACGCAGCAGGCGCTGGGAGCAACGCTGTTCTACCTGCTCGCCTACGGTCTTGCGACGATCGGCGCCTTCGGCATCGTCTCGCTCGTTCGTGAGGTCGATGCGAACGGCAACATCACCTCTGAGGCGACGAACCTGCAGCAATGGGCGGGCCTCGGCAAGCGGCATCCACTGCTAGCCGGCGCCATGGTGATCTTCCTGCTGTCGTTTGCGGGCATCCCGCTGACCTCGGGCTTCATCGGTAAGTTCGTCGTGTTCTCCGCGGCGATCTCCGGTGGCCTTGCCTGGGCCGTCGTCGTGGCGGTCATCGCCTCGGCCGCGACCGCATTCTTCTACGTCCGCCTCATCGTCTTGATGTACCTGACGGACGCGGAGGACGAGTCGACGGTTGCCATCGGCTCTGAGGGCCCGACGACGATCGCGATCGGCGCTTGCGCCGTCTTGACGGTGCTGCTCGGCATCATTCCCGGACCGGTCCTGAACCTCCTTTCGAACGCGAGCCAGTTACTGCCGTGAGTGAGCCGCTGACCTTCGAGACCCTGAAGCCCTACCTCGATTCCGTCGAGGCGCGGCTGCAGGCCTCGACCTCCCACGAAGAACGCGTGATCGATCAGGCGGCAAGCCACCTCGCGATCGCCGGCGGCAAGCGCATGCGGCCCATGCTCGTGCTGCTCGCCGCCCATCTGGGCGACGGCGTGAATGAGGACGTGGAACGGGCGGCCGTGGGCGTCGAGCTCACCCACCTCGCCACGCTCTACCACGATGACGTTATGGACTCCGCGGCGCTGCGTCGCGGGGCTCCTGCAGCCCACGAAGTGTGGGGCAATACCGTCGCCATCCTGACCGGCGATCTCCTGTTTGCCCGCGCCTCCCAAATCGTCGCCTCCCTTGGCGCCGAAGCGGTGCGGATCCACGCCGAAACCTTCGAGCGGCTCTGCCTTGGCCAGCTGCATGAGACGCTCGGCGTTGCTGACGGGCAGGACCCGGTCGCGCACTACATCGATGTCCTCGCCGACAAGACGGGCTCGCTCATTGCGACTTCCGCGCGCTACGGGGCCATGTTCGCCGGAGCGCCGGCTGAACAGATCGCGGTGCTCGAGCGCTACGGCGAGAAGGTCGGCGTCGCCTTCCAGCTCGCCGATGACGTCATCGATCTTGCCTCCGATTCGGAAACGACGGGCAAGACCCCGGGCACGGACCTGCGCGAAGGCGTCGACACGATGCCGATCCTGCTGCTGAAGAAGCGCCAGCGCGCCGGCACGCTCGATGCCGAAGGCGAACAGCTCCTGAGCGACCTCGAGGGCGATCTGAGCTCCGATCGCGCCCTAAGCGACGTCGTGGCGCGGCTGCGCGTCCACCCCGTCGTCGATGAGGCGCGCGAGCTCGCCCGCTCCTGGGCCGATGATGCGGTAGCCGAACTCGACGGCCTGCCGGCCTCGCCCGTGAAGGACGCGCTCGCCGACTTTGCGGTGCTACTCGTCAACCGCATGGCGTGACGTAGGAGAGGGTGACGTGGACAGCGAGGGCTACCGGGAACTGCCGGTGGCGGACATTGTTTTCTCCACAACGGATGACCACGGTGTCATCACCGACGCGGACTCGATCTTCGGCCAGCTAGCCCAACTGTAGCGCATCGAGCTGCTCGGCTCCCCGCACAACATCATCCGGCACCCCGCGATGCCCGGTGCCGTGTTTAAGGCGATGTGGGAGACGCTCCAGGCGGGCAGCCCATTCGTCGGCTACGTGCGCAATCGCGCCCTGGATGGCAAAGAGTACGTGGTGTTCGCGACGGTCACGCCGCTGCCCGGTGGGGGATACCTCTACCCGGCCCGTCGTTAAAGAGCTCTTCTCGGCCGCCGTCGGGATTTATCGCACCGTGCGCCGAGCCGAGGACGGGTACCTCGAATCCGGCATGAACCGGCGAGATGCCGCAGCCGCAGGCCTTGAAGTTCTGGGCAAGGAACTCTCGGCCGCAGGGTTTTCCAGCTACGCGCCATTCATGTGGAAGGCATTGCCCGCCGAGGTCACCGCCCGCGAAGCGCTCGTCAACGGTCTGCCGAGCCGCGAGCAGGAAACCGGTATGCTCGGCGAGGCCCTGGCCATCACACGCCGCATCATGGGCGAGCTCGATGCCTGGATGGACGCCGCGGAGCAGATCGCGAGCCTCGCGACCGAGCTGCGCGGCCTAGCAGGCGACATTACGCGCGATACGACGACGGGCGTCGTCACCGAGGAGATGCTGGACGCCTTTACCGCGCACGGCCCGCACATGGCCCTGCTGGCGCAGCTGCTGCAGCTGTGGATCCAGATGTAACCCATCGTCACCTCGGCGCTGGCGACCATGGTGAGGACCCTCAACTCGCTGGCCGATAACTCGGCGGCCACCCGCTTCCGCATCGCGCTGTCCCGACTGCACACGACGATGATCGCCAATTTCACGGTCGAACTCATGGATGGCGAACCCGATGCCGCCGCCAGTGCTCGCTCGATCGAAGACCTCACGCGCGCGCTGCGCGAGGGCATGCGTCAGATGCGGTCAAGTTTCTCGGACAATCGCAGCCTCATCGCCGCCAGCGCGGAATCCGTTGCTGAAACTACCTACGCGCTCGATGTCCCCAACCAGGTGCTGCAGCTCTTTACCGCCTCCATCACCGGAATGCAGCTGCCCGAAGACCTTGCCGCGCACGTCCAGGCGGTCATTACCGCCAGCGCACGCGCCACCGAAAACCTCGCGCGAGTGAACTCCTTGATCGCCACGTGCCGCGAGATCGCGCATCGCGGACCCGGCCCACTGGGACTAAGGACGTATCAGCGCCGGGGCGCCCGGCGGCGCAGCCGGCTCAGTGAGTCGGCGATCAGCAGCGAGATTGCGATCCACACCAGCGCGAAACCGGCCAGCCGCTCGGGCGGCAAGGGCTCGTGGAACACGGCCACCCCGATCCCCATCTGAATTGCGGGTGTGATGTACTGCAGCAGCCCGAGGAATGCCAAGGGCAGTCGGCGAGCAGCGCCGGCAAAGATCATCAAGACGATTGCGGTCAGCGGGCCCGAGATCACGAGCAGCGCAAAGATTCCGGGTCGATCCAGGCCGCCCCAGATGCTCTCCGTCGCCGCAAGGTAGCCGAGATACACCGCCGCGAGCGGCACGATCGCCATGGTCTCGACCGCCATCCCCGGCAGCGGGCCGGCCTTGGGTCCCACCTGCTTTTTCACGAGCGAATACAGCCCAAAGGATGCCGCGAGCCCGAGCGCAATATAGGGCACCTCGCCGTAGGCGACGATGAGGACGATGACTGCGAGCGCGCCGAAAATAATCGCCCCCCACTGCAGCGGCCGGAGTCGTTCCCCGAGGACCAGAACGGCCAGGATGACGGTGACAATGGGATTGATGAAATATCCGAGCGCCGCATCCAGCGTCCGCCCGCTCGTGACGCCATAGACGTAGATCGTCCAGTTCGCGGCAACGAGCAGGCCCGCAAGGAAAAGCGCGCTCGCAATGCGGCGATCGCGCAGGATTGCAACGAACTCCCGCCAGCGGCCAAGGACTGGCAGCGCGGCAAGGCAGAATACGAGTCCCCAGATCGCGCGGTGGGCGACGATTTCCAGCGCGCCGACGCTTGCTAGGAGAGCGAAGAACAGGGGGAAGCCGCCCCACATGAGGTAGGCGCCAAGCCCCAGGGCAAAACCGGTGCGGTCAATACCATCCGGCTTGGCAGAAATAGGGGCGCTCACCCCAGTAGTATCCCCCGGCCAGCGGGGCCCAGCACGATGGTCTCACCAGTCATGGAAGTCGCGGAGTGCGCCTTGGGTATAGATGCTGCTTATAGGCTTCTAAAGTAAAACTACGGCTATCTCCTTGCTTCTTGGCGGTAAAAGCAGCGAGTCTAGGGAGTGTAGAGATCACAAAATTCATCGAAGAGGATTGTCATACATGGACGCGATGTCGCTAGCCGAAATTCCTTGGGAGGAGATAGCCGCCAGCTATGGCGAGAACTTCCCCATGCACGCGGTGCTGAGCCCCGACGGCGAAATTCTCGACCCCGAGGCCTTTGAGAAGGTCTCGGAAGAAACCCTTGTCGAGCTCATGGAAGACATGGTGTGGGCGCACGTCTTTGATCAGCGCATCATCATGCTCAACCGCCAGGGAGCGCTCGGCAACTACGCTCCGGGCGGCGGCCAGGAGGCCAGCCAATTCGCTTCGCTGAAAGCCCTGAGCTCCCAGGACCTGCTGATCCCCACCTACCGCGACCTGGCTCCGCTCATCAAGCACGGAGTGCCGATGCACCAGGCATTCTTGTGGTGGCGCGGCCACATCGAAGGCAACGCCTACCCCGAGGACGTCTCGGCCTGGGTGCCCCAGGTCATTGTCGGTGCGACCGTCATGCACGCCGTGGGAGCCGCGATGGCAATGGCCCGTAAGGGCGAAAAGCGCGTGGCCTTCGCCTATCTTGGCGACGGCGCTACCTCGCAGGGTGATTTCTACGAGGGATTGAACTTCGCGGGCGTCTACAAGGCCCCGGTCATCGCCCTAATCCAGAACAACCAGTACGCGATCTCGGTTCCCGTCGTGAACCAGACCGCCGCACAGACCCTGGCGCAAAAGGGTGTCGCTGCGGGTGTGCCCGCGATCCGGGTGGATGGCAACGACCCCGTCGCCGTCTATCTCGCCACCGCCTCGGCGCGCGAATACGCGCTTGCCGGCAATGGTCCGGTCCTCATCGAAGCCCTGACCTACCGCTCTGGTTCACACACGATGTCGGATGATCCGACGCGCTACCGCGGTGCAGACGAAGTCGACCTTTGGACGAACAAGTCGGCGCTGCGCCGCCTGCGCGAGGTGCTCGTGGAAAAGAAGCTGTGGGACCTTGAGCGCGAAGAAGAGATCGCGGAACAGGTTAAGGGCGAAATCAAGGAAGCCCTGAAGCTCATGGGCCAGACGCCGGCCCAGAAGGTCACTGACTTCCTGTCCGTGATGTATGAAAACCCGCCGGCAACGATCACCGAGCAACTCGACACCTACGCCGCGAAGGAGGCTAACTAAGCATGAGCGAGATGACTCTTGCCCAAGCTGTCACCTCCGGCCTCGACACCATGCTCGGCCGGGACGATACGACGATGATCTTCGGTGAGGACGTGGGCAAAAACGGTGGCGTTTTCCGCATCACCGACGGCCTGCAGGCCAAGTACGGCACCGACCGCGTCTTCGATACCCCGCTCGCCGAGTCGGGCATCCTCGCGATGTCGATTGGGCTGGCCGATCAGGGCATGCGCCCGCTGCCGGAGATTCAGTTCTCCTCTTTCATCCTGCAGGGCATGGACGCCGTCGTCGCGCATATTGCCCGCTACCGCTACCGCTACGCCGGCAAGCGCAACCTACCCATCACGATCCGCACCCCCTTCGGTGGCGGCGTACACACCCCCGAGCTGCACTCCGATTCCTACGAGGGACTGCTCGCCCAGATCCCCGGTCTGCGCGTCGTGATCCCCTCGAGCGCCTATGACGCGAAGGGCCTGCTCATCGCGTCGATCGAATCCAATGATCCGGTCGTCTTCCTCGAACACCTCAAGCTCTACCGCACGGTCAAGGGCGAGGTTCCCGAGGACTACTACACCGTCGACCTCGATAAGGCCGCGGTGCGCCGCGAGGGCAGCGATATCTCGATCATCGGCTACGGCCTCATGGTCGTGGAGGCCGAGAAGGCCGCCGACGAACTCGCCAAGGACGGCATCAACGCGGAGGTCATCGACCTGCGCACCGTCGCCCCGGTGGACTTCGAGACGCTCGTCGCCTCGGTGACCAAGACCCACCGCGCACTGGTGGTGCAGGAAGCCCAGCACATTGCGGGCGTCGGTGGCTACGTTGCCTCGGAGATCGCACAGCGCTGCTTCATGCAGCTCGACGCTCCCGTCGCGCGGGTCTCCGGCCCCGACACCACCTACCCGTTCGGCGCTGCCGAAAGCGTGTGGCTGCCCGGCGCGAAGGACATCTACGCCGCCGCCAAGGCCACGTTCGAGTTCTAGGAAGGCCAGCAATGTTCCAATTCAAACTGCCCGACATTGGTGAGGGCACCCACGAAGCAGACATCATCGCCTGGCACGTCAAGGTTGGCGATGAGGTCAAGGAGGACGACACCCTCGTCGAGATTCAGTCCGACAAGGCCACCGCCGACCTTCCGAGCCCGGTCTCCGGCATCGTCACGAAGATCATCGGCGAGGAGGGAGACAAGGCGCTCGTCGGCTCAGTCATCATCGAGATCGACACTGGCGATGGTGCTGGCAGCCCTGCGAGCCCCGCCGACGATAGCGCGGTCGCGGCCGACGAATCCGGCGTGGACGCCGTCAAGGACGCCGAGGACGAGAGCGCTCCGCAAGCGCCGAGCGCACCGGCCACGACGAGCTCGCCGCGCGAAGCCGTGCACGGCGAGGACGTTGATATTCGCACGCTGGCCGTCCCGCGGGTGCGCTACTACGCCCGCAGCAAGGGGATCGACCTGCGTACGATCGAGGGCACCGGCCGCTCCGGCCTCATCACGATCGATGACGTCGACGCGGCGCTCCAGGCAGCGTCAGCCGACAGCGCCCCGAGTGAGCCAACTGAGCAGAGCCCGGCGCCTCAGGACAGCCCGGCTCCGACAGCGCCGGTGGCACAGGCCGCGCCGATCGCATCCGCTGCGGGCCAGCGCCGCGAGAAGATGAGCCCGATGCGTCGCGCGACCGCTAACGCCATGGTGGGCGCCAAGCAGACCATCCCGCACGTCACGGTCTTCGACCGCGCCGTCGTCGACGAGCTCGTCGCCCACCGGGCCCGGCTCAAGCCGCGCGCCGCCGAGGCCGGCATCAAGCTCACCTACACGCCCTACCTCGTCAAGGCGTGCGTCGCGATGCTGAAGAAGCACCCGCACCTCAACGCCTACGCGGACATGGCTGCGGGCGAGATCGTCTACCGTGACTCGATCGATGTCACGGTGGCTGTCAACACCGACGCCGGCCTGTACGTGCCCGTCGTGAAGGACGCCGATCGTCGCTCGCTGTTCGACATCGCTCGCGAGGTTGAACGCCTCGGCGCTCTCGCCCAGGACGGCAAACTTGCGAGCGCCGATATGACGGGCGGATCGCTCACCATCACGAACGTCGGCGGCGCCGCCACCGCGGGCGTGTGGTCCACCCCGATCATCAACGTGCCCGAGCCGATCATCATCGGCATCGGGCGCATCGAAGGCGAGTTCCTGCCCGATCAGGACAAGAACCCCGTCTACAAGGACGTCATGAAGATCAGCTTCGGCTTCGATCACCGCCTCGTCGACGGCGTCGCCGCCCAGCTGGCGCTAAACGATTTCAAGGCGTTCCTATCCGATCCCGACTACCTGTTTGCGGAGAGCTAAGCCGATGGTTGTAGGAGATTTTGCATCCGAAGTCGACCTCGTCGTCATCGGTTCCGGACCGGGCGGCTACGTCGCCGCAATCCGCGCCGCTCAACTCGGCCAGAAGGTCATCGTCGTCGAAAAGGATAAGGTCGGGGGAGCCTGCCTGAACGTGGGCTGCATCCCGTCCAAGGCGCTGATCGAGGCGGGCCACCACGTGGCCGCCTCCAAGGCGCCCGGCCTGTTCGGCGTCACGAACGAGAACACGACGATCGACTTTTCCGCCACGCAGGCGTGGAAGGATAACGACGTCGTTGGTCACCTGACCAAGGGCGTTGCCGGACTGCTGAAGAAGAACGGTGTCGAGGTCATCTCGGGCGAGGCACATTTCGTTGATGCCTCGACGCTGCGCGTCATCTTCGATGACGTCTACGGCCAGTCCTACTCCTTCAAGCACTGCATCATCGCGACGGGCTCGCGGCCCGTCGTGCTGCCGGTAGCGCCGCTATCCGAGCGGGTCCTAGACTCCACCGGGGTCTTGAACCTGCCCGAGATCCCGGAGCGGCTCATCATCGTTGGCGGCGGCTATATCGGGATGGAGCTGGCCGGCGCCTACGCCGATCTCGGCTCCCAGGTCACCGTCTTGGAGGGCCTGGATCGCGTGCTTGCCGCCTTCGAGGACGACCTTGTCGCGCCGGTGCTGCGCCAAGCAAAAAAGCGCGGCATCGAGATCATCACCGGAGCCACGCTCACCGCGACGGCCGTTGATGGTGATCACGTGCGCGCCACGTACGAAACCGCCGACGGTGAGCACACGATCGAGGCCGACTACCTCGGTGTGTGCGTCGGCCGCGTACCCAATACCGACGAGCTCGGCCTGGAGATGGCGGGGCTTTCGACGACGGAGCGCGGCCTGATCGAGGTCGATGAGCAGTGCCGCACGGCGGTACCGCAAATCTTCGCGATCGGCGACATCACGCCCGGCCTGCCGCTTGCTCACAAGGCGAGCTATGAAGCCAAAGTCGCTGCCGCCGCCATTGCCGGCGATCGTGCGGTGGCGGCCGATTACCTCGCGATCCCGGCGGTGTGCTACACCTCGCCCGAGATCGCGACCGTCGGGATGACCGCGGCCGAAGCCACGGAAGCGGGCTTTGAGGTGAAGAAGTCGAAGTTCCCCCTCGGGGGTAATGGCCGCGCGCTCTCACTGTCAGAAGCTGTCGGATTCGTGCGCCTCGTGACAGACAAGGACACCTCGCGCCTGCTGGGTGCCCAGGTTGTCGGGCCGAACGCCTCCGAACTCATTGGGGAACTCGGCCTGGCGGTGGAAAACCTGCTCAGCGCCGACGACATCGTCGCAACGATCCACGCTCATCCCACTCTCACGGAATCCATCATGGACGCGGCCGAGGCAGCTCTTGGCCACGCCATCCACCAGTAGAAAGACCACTCATGTCAGTTGCAACCCAGCCAGCGACCGCGCATCCCGCGAAGGACTTCACCATGAACGTCCTGAACGGGCTCGCCATTGGTACCGTCGTCGCACTCATCCCCGGCGCTCTGCTGGGTGAGCTGGTGCGGGCCCTCCTACCGCACGCGCCATGGCTGGAGGTCGTCTTGCAGGCGACCCAAGTCTCCAACGGCGTTATGGGGCTCGTCATCGGTTTCCTTGTCGGCGGCGCTGTGTGGCATCATCGGCGCAATCCTCGGCATCACCGGAACGCCGATGTTGGCCGGGTTCGGTTTTACCGGACTCGTCGGCCCGCTGGCCTACTTCGAGTTGGAAGGCTGGTCTCTGCTGAACATCGGTAAGGCGATCATCGCTTTCGTGGTCGCTCCGGTCGCGTTCGGGATCATCTTTAACCGGGTGTTCACGAAGATCGTGCCGATCATCGATCCCGAGGATTACCGCCTCAACTTCTCCTAAGGACAACGCTTCATGATCACGAGACTTGCTGAGCTCGACCACCTCGTTTCTCGACGGGAGGAGCCCGTCGGGATCGCCGTCGTCAACGCGTGCGATGACGCGGTACTCGACTCGCTTGCCGATCTCACCGCGGCCGGCACCATCTACCCGCTGCTCATCGATCCCTCGCCTTCGCTGCCGCAGGCCGCGGCAGCACACCTGGCCAAGGACAGCTATGAGTGTTTCACGGTGGCCGATGATGCCGAGTCCGCTGCACTGGCCGTAGCCCTCGTTCGCGAGGGGCGGGCCGGAGCCCTGATGAAAGGCCATGTTGCCTCCGGAGTATTCCTCAAGGCAGTCGTGGATCGAGAAACCGGAATCCGCTCGAGCGCGGTGCTCTCGCATGTCGCGGTTCTTGAGGCCCGCGAGCTCGACCAACTCATCGCCGTGACCGACGGCGGCATGATGACGGTTCCTAATGAAGAGCAAAGCGAAGCGATCATTGAGCACGGCGTTCAGGTCATGCAAGCGCTCGGCGTATCCGACCCGAAGGTCGCACTGCTGTCTGCCGCGGAAACCGTCATTCCCCGCCTACCTTCGGCGGAGCTGCAGGCAGGCCTCGCGGCTAAAGACGGGCGCGACATCACCGTGGAGGGCCCGATCTCTCTCGACATCGCCCTGATTCCAGGTATCGCCGAGGAAAAGGATTACCCGGGAGCGATCAAGGGCGATGCCAGTGTCATCGTCGTGCCCGATATCGTCACCGGAAACGTGCTGTCGAAATCGCTCATCTACTTCGGTGGCGGAGCGATGGCAGGCGTCGTGCTCGGGGCGGCGTGCCCGATTATCCTGACCTCGCGCAGCGCGGGAGCAGCGGAAAAGCGCTACTCAATCGAGCTCGCGATCGCGATGGGGGAGGGCGCATGAGTAGAATCCTCGCGATCAATCCGGGCTCTACCTCGACAAAGATCGCGGTCTTTGACGATGACAGGGAAATCTTCCGGCACGAGATCACCTACCGCGGCGCGGACTTCGCAGGCATGGACCGGATCACCGACCAGCTGCCTCGCAGGGAAGCCGACATTGAGGCGGCGCTCGCAGGCACGTTTGATCCGGGCAGCTTTGATGCGGTCGTTGGCCGTGGCGGGCTCGTGGGGCCGGTCGGGCCGGGCGGATATGAGGTGGACGATGATTTCCTCGACGTCATCACCAACCGGCCGGTCCTTGAGCACGCCTCCAACCTCGGCGGCCCCCTAGCCAAAGCCCTGGTGACGAAATTCGGTGTGCCCGGCGCGCACGCCTACATTTACGACCCGGTCACCGTGGATGAAATGTCGGATGCCGCCCGCATTACCGGGGTAGCCGGAATCGAACGCAAGTCGATCGGCCACCACCTCAACATGCGGGCCGTTGCCCGCAAACTCGCCGACGCGATTGACACGCCCTATGAGGAGGCCAGCGAGATTATCGTCCACCTCGGTGGCGGCTCAACGGCCTGTGCGATCAGCAGCGGGCGCATGGTCGACTTTGTCTCCGATGACGAGATCATGTTTTCAGCAGAGCGCAGTGGGGGAGTGCCCATCAAAGAACTCATCGCACTCGCCGGCAGCATGCCGCTTGCCGAATTGAAAAGCGCCGTGCGGGGCGGTGGCGGGCTGGCTGGTCTGCTCGGCACGACCGACCTGCGTGAAATTGAGTCTCGAATTGGCGCAGGCGATGAGCGGGCCGCTCTCGTGTTCGAGGCCCTGGCCCTGGGAATCGCTAAGACGATCGCAGCGCTAGCAGCCTCCCTGAAGGGAGAAGTCGATGCTATTGCGCTCACCGGTGGGATGGCCCGCTCAGAACTATTGCTCGCTGCGGTGCGGGAACGTGCCGGATGGATTGCGCCGATTCACGCCTTTGGCGGTGAGTTTGAAATGGAAGCCCTCGCGCTTGGTGCCCGGCGCATCGTGCTGGGCAAAGAACGTGCCCACCACGTCCGTGACTATCTAAGGACCACCCATGACTAACCCCATCGTCGCCTTTGACGTTCGACCCGATGAGCTCGGCGACTTCGATGCCTGCATGTAGCGCACCGGCGAAGAGATCATCATTCGCAACACCCGCCTCGAACTCGCAACACTCAACGACCTACCCGAAACGGATTCCATCTCAATCCTCGGGCAGTCGATCATTGACACCGAACTCATGGCCGGACTTGCCGAACGGGGCGTGAAGTATATTTCCACGCGCACAGTCGGTTTTGACCACATCGATCTCGACGCGGCGAAAAACTTCGGGATCACCGTCGGGCACGTGACATACCCGCCGAACTCCGTCGCGGAATACACCGTCATGCTCATTCTTATGACATTGCGTCGGATGAAGCTCGTCATGCACCGCGCCCAGATCCAGGACTTTTCGCTCATGGGAAGCCAGGGCTCAGAGCTGGGAAACTCGACGGTCGGCATTATCGGTACTGGTCGGATCGGAGCGATGGTCGCCAACCTGATCAAGCCCTTCGGTACCCGCGTGCTCGCTGCCGATCCCTACCCCAAGGCGGAGCTGGAAGGCATCGTCGAGTACGTCGACCTTGACACGCTCCTGGCCGAGTCGGACCTCGTGACGCTGCACGCTCCCGCATCGGACGCGAACCATCACCTCATCAACGCCGACAAGATCGCCAAAATACGCAAGGGCGCAACGATCGTCAACTGTGGCCGCGGTGATATGATCGACGCCGAAGCCCTGATCTCTGCCCTGGAAGCCGGCCATATCGCCGGAGCTGCCCTGGACGTGCTGGAAAATGACCTCGAGTACTTCCACCGCGACGTCCGCCTTGGCACGATACGCCATCGAAACCTCGTTCTCTTAAGGTCCTTCCCGAACGTTCTGGTAACCCCGCATATCGCGTTCTACACTCGCGAGGTTGTGACCGCCATGGTCGAGCAATCCGTTGGCTCGCTGCTGGAGATGCGCACGGATGGCACAAGCCCACTGGTCGTGAGAGGCGCCGTCTGATCGAGGGGCGACGTTCCACCACTAGTTAGGAGCGCAGCGCGGTAATCAGTTCCGTCAGCGCCTTGGGTCGTGGCCGGCCCTTTTGCATCGCGATCCCGATCGGCAGGTGCGAGACTCGGTCATCAAGCGGCACCCAGGCGAGCCCTTTGAGGGCGGTGAGCTCGGATAGCTGCATCGGTAACAGGCCAATTGTCCCGAGGTCCAGAATCGAGGACAGCAACACGTTCCACGAGTCGTTCGTGAACTGAACGTTGGGAGTAAAGCCCGCTTCTTGGCAGCGCTCGTGCAGCATCTCGCCCAGCACGTAATTGTCCGAAAACGAGGAGAACGCCTGGCCGGCGAGGTCTGCGTACGTCACGGAGGCACGGCTGGCGAGCGGATGGTCATCACACATGACCGCGGCCACCGTGTACGTCCCGTAGTCGCCGGCTAATGGCGTGATTTCGAGGTTCGGCTCATAGCAGGGGAAGGACACGACCCCGATGTCGAGCTGGCCGTCAGCGATTTCTTTTTGCATCGCGCGCGATCCCGACTGCACGAGTGAGACTTCCACGTCCGGGTGGCTGGCCATAAACCGCGTGATCTGAGGCATGAACTGCATCGAGAACAAGACGGTCAAGCCGATCCTGATTCGCTGTGTATCTTCGCTGCCGAGCGAGCGAACGTGGGCTGACAGTCGCTCTAACTCCTGCAAGATGGGCGCTCCGCCGTCAACGAGTGCGCGACCGGCAGGCGTCAGTGACAGGGGAGTGGTGGAGCGATCAAGAAGTTGCGCACCGAGTGACTTTTCGAGTTTTTGAATTGCGACGGTCAGGGTCGGTTGCGTCACGAACAGGGTTCGAGCGGCGCCCGACATGCTGCCGGCTTCTGCGACGGCGACGAAGTACTTCAGCTGACGAAAGTCCATAAGTGACGTGCGCCTTCCTTTCCGCCGGTGCCCACCCTTCGAGACTACTGGGCGGGACAATTGCGGTAAAGAAGCGGCCAAAAGCTAAGGTGGCGAGTATGAATTCCAGCGTGCGGGTCGCCGTTCAAGGCGAAGTAGGATCCAACTCCGATGCCGCGGTTCAGCAGATGCTGCCGGGCGCGACCGTCATCCCGTGCGAGTCCTTTACCGCTGCCTTCGATGCCGTCCACGAGGGGCGCGCCGACCGCGCTCTCATCCCCGTGGAGAACTCCTCCGCGGGCCGCGTCGCTGACCCTCACCTGTTGCTGCCGAACTCGAACCTGCACATCATCGGCGAGTTCTTCCTGCCGATCCACTTCGACCTCGTGGCCGCACCGAGCGCGACATTCGAGACGATCGAGGTCGTGCGCAGCCACGTCCATGCCTTCGGTCAGTGCTCCCAGCTGCTGCGGGAGCGTGGCTGGCGTACCCACATCAGCGCCGATACCGCCGGAGCGGCCCGGGAGGTCGCCCTCCTCGGCGACCCGAGCATCGCGGCACTCGCTCCCAAGGGCGTCGCCGAGCGGTTCGATCTGAAAGTCCTGCGCTCGCACGTGGAGGATTCCGCGATGAACGCGACGCGCTTCGTGCTGCTCTCGCCGGAGCCACAGATCACGACCTCCCGGCCCGCGATCACGACGATCTTGTTCCGCGTCCGAAACGTTCCCGCAGCGCTGTACAAATGCCTGGGCGGATTTGCCACAAACTCGGTCAACATCACCAAGCTTGAGTCCTACCAGATTGGAGGCACCTTCTTCGCCTCCCAGTTCTATGTCGATATCGACGGCCATCTCGATGACAAGAACGTGCAACTCGCCTTGGAAGAACTCGAATTCTTCGTCACCGATCTGAAAATCCTTGGCAGCTATCCCGCCCACCCCTACCGCGGACACCTGCGTGAGGGCGGCGGCCAATCCTAGGCCGATGCGCTGCGCAAGGCGGCAACCGGCCCTAGCATTGGGGCATGTCCACCCACGATAACGTCTCCAAATCCGGTAACCCGCCGAAGCTCGATTCGGCCGCCTACGAAAAGGAGCTGCGTCGGCTGCAAAGCGAACTCGTCGCGATGCAGCAGTGGGTGATCGAAACCGGCGAACGAATTTGCATCCTGTTCGAAGGTCGCGACGCCGCGGGCAAGGGTTCCGCAATCAAGCGCGTCACCCAGTACCTCAATCCCCGCCACGCGCGGGTCGTGGCGCTGCCCGCGCCGACGGAACGGGAAAAGACTCAGTGGTACTTCCAGCGCTACATCGCCCACCTGCCGGCCGCCGGGGAGATCGTCATCTTCGACCGCTCCTGGTACAACCGCGCCGGCGTCGAACACGTCATGGGGTTTTGCACCCCCGAGGAATACCACCGATTCTTGCGCCAAGCTCCCGATTTTGAACGCATGCTCGTCGACGACGGGATCCGCCTGATCAAGTACTGGTTCTCGGTGTCGGACACCGAGCAGGAAGCACGTTTTCGCTCCCGCTCCGAAGACCCGATGCGACGGTGGAAGCTGTCCCCGATGGACGTTGAGTCCATCACCCGTTGGGAGGACTACTCGCGCGCGAAGGACACGATGTTCGCCGCGACTGATACCCCGTGGGCGCGGTGGTACACGGTCGAATCCGAAGACAAGAAGCGCTCGCGGATCAACGTCATCAACGACATCCTCACCCGCATTCCCTGGCAGCGACTGGAGCCGCGCGAAATCGAGATTCCCTCGCGGCCGGCCTCCGCGGGTGAATCGAACTACGAGCGGCTCGACCGCTCGAAGTACGAATATGTGAAGGACGTCGCTACGCCGTTAGAAAAAGCCCGGGTGAAAGCGAAGAAATAGCCGGATACACTACCGGTTAGCTGACCCTTACCCGCTACCGTGAAGGATGCCCTCCCCGTGAGTAACACCGAGCCCCTGTCCGTCGCCGTCGTTGGCGCAGGCCCCGCAGGAATCTACGCCTCGGATATTCTCGCGAAATCCGGACTCAACGTCGCGATCGACCTGTTCGAAAAACTCCCGGCGCCCTACGGCCTCGTGCGTTATGGCGTCGCCCCTGACCACCCGCGCATCAAGCAGATCATCGTCGCACTGTACAAGATCCTGCAGCGCGGCGATATCCGCCTCATCGGCAACGTCGAGGTCGGCAAGGACATCAGTGTTGAGGATTTGCGTGCCCACTACGACGCCGTCATCTTCGCCACCGGCAGCGATGACGACGCCCCACTGCCGATCCCCGGCGTCGAGCTCGAAGGCTCCTTCGGCGCCTCCAAGTTCGTCTTCTGGTACGACGGCCACCCCGACTATCCGCGCACCTGGCCGCTTGAGGCCGAGCAGGTCGCGGTCATCGGCAACGGCAACGTCGCGCTCGACGTTGCCCGCATCCTCGCCAAGCACGTCGAGGACCTCATGCCCACCGAGATTCCGGACAACGTCGTTGAAGGGCTGAAATCCTCCCCGGTCACCGACGTTCACGTCTTTGGCCGCCGCGGCCCCGCCCAGGTGAAATTTTC
The DNA here is from genome assembly GCF_900107735.1 of Bowdeniella nasicola. Lineage (GTDB taxonomy): Bacteria > Actinomycetota > Actinomycetes > Actinomycetales > Actinomycetaceae > Bowdeniella > Bowdeniella massiliensis. Next base: position 220,342 of record NZ_FNQV01000003.1, read on the forward strand.
CCCGCTGGAGCTGCGCGAGCTCGGAAAGGTGCCCGATGTCGACGTCATCGTCTACGAGGAAGACTTCGACTTCGACGAGGGCAGCGAAGAAGCGATCCGCACCTCCAACCAGACGAAGCAGGTCGTGAAAACCCTCGTCGACTGGACGCTGAAGGACCCCGCCGAGCGCACCGCCTCGCGCCGCATTCACCTGCACTTCTTCCACCGCCCCGTCGAAATCCTCGGCACCGAACGCGTCGAAGCAATCCGTACCGAGCGCACCGAGCTCGTCGGCGATGGCACCGTGCGCGGCACCGGTGAATTTATCGACACCCCCGTTCAGGCCGTCTACCGCGCCGTCGGCTACTCCGGCTGCGACGTGCCCGGCCTGCCCTTCGATTCCGCCCGCGGCGTCATTCCGAACGAGGAAGGCCGCGTGATCGGGGACGACGGCGAGGTCATGACCGGCATCTACGCAACCGGCTGGATCAAGCGCGGGCCGGTCGGCCTTATCGGCTCCACCAAGTCCGACGCCCAGCAAACAATCGGCCACCTCGTCGCCGATGCCGAAGCCGGCAAACTGCACGCCACTTCTGATGCCATCGGCCACGACGCCATGATGGCGGACCTCGATGAGCGCGGCGTGCGCTACACGACGTGGCAGGGCTGGGAACTGCTCGATGCCTACGAGCGGGAACTCGGCGCCAAGCATGGCGAGCTGCCGGGCGGCGGCACGCGGGAACGCGTCAAGGTCGTCCAACGCGAAACCATGACGGCGATCTCCCGTGGCGAAGAGCACGACGGGACCCTCTATTAACCATCACCGCGGGGAATACTCGCCTTTGACGAAGCGTTGACCTAGATATGCATAACCATCACAACGGGCTAAAAACGGCCGCGCTGCTCGGCGGCATGTGGGCGCTGCTGATGGCGATCGGCGCGCTCGTTGCCAGGGGCACCAATACTCCCGGCTTCCTGTGGCTGTTCGCCGTGGGCGGCCTCGTCATGACGTTCATCTCCTATTGGAACTCCGACAAGATCGCGATCCGCTCGATGAACGCCTACCCCGTCAGTCGCGAGCAGGCGCCGCAGCTGTATGCCATGGTCGAGGAACTCACCGTGCGCGCCAATCAGCCGATGCCGCGCCTGTACATCGCGCCGACGGATCAGCCGAACGCGTTTGCCACCGGCCGCAACCCGCAAAACGCGGCCGTGTGCTGCACCGAGGGCATTTTGCGCCTGCTAAACGAACGCGAGTTGCGCGGCGTGCTCGGCCACGAGCTCATGCACGTCTATAACCGCGACATCCTCACGTCCTCGGTCGCCGCAGCGATCGGTGGCGTCATCACCTCGATCGCGCAGTTCCTCATGTTCTTCGGCGGTGGCCGCAACCGCGAGGGCGGCAACCCACTCGCCCTGATGGCGATGGCGCTGCTCGCCCCGATCGCCGCGACCATCATCCAACTCGCGGTCTCCCGCACCCGCGAATACGACGCCGACGAAGACGGGGCAAAGCTCACGGGCGACCCGCTGGCCCTCGCGAGCGCTCTCAAGCGCCTCGAGTCCGGCGTTGCCGCCCGTCCGCTTCCCGATACTCCGAACCTGCAATCGGTCTCTCACCTCATGATCGCGAACCCGTTCCGCGGCGGGGGACTGAAGAAGATGTTCTCCACCCACCCGCCGATGGCCGATCGCATCGCGCGGCTGGAGAAAATGGCCGGCTACTAACCGCCCGGCTAGCGATAGTTCACGAACTGCAGCGCAGCATCCACATCGGCGCCCTTCAGGAGAGCAATAACCTCCTGGAGGGCGTCGCGTGATTTCGAGCTCACGCGCAGCTCATCACCCTGGATCTGAGCCTTGACGCCCTTCGGGCCCTCATCGCGGATGAGCTTGGTCAGCTTCTTCGCGTTCTCCTGGCTGAGGCCCTCCTTCAGCGTGCCCTCCATTCGGTACTCCTTGCCGGAGGCCCTCGGCTCCTTATCGCCGAGGTCAATCGCCTTCAGCGAGACACCGCGCCGCACGAGCTTGGACTGGAAGACATCGAGGATCGCGAGCACCCGCTCCGCTGAGTTTGCCACCATGACGATGGAATCGCCCGACCACGAAATCGACGCCCCGACGTTCTTGAAGTCGTAGCGCTGTGCCACCTCCTTAGCGGCCTGGTTAAGGGCGTTATCGACCTCCTGGCGGTCAACTTTGCTTACGACGTCGAATGATGAATCAGCCACGGCATACTCCTCGTGTGTGGTGTCGTCTGTCACGTTGGACGCTTGGCGCCCGCTAGTTGCCCACATTATCGCCAAAATCGCGACGGGTCTCACGCGCTGCCGATTTGGTATCTGGCGCCCATCTCCTGCTAATCTGGCCTTCGCACCACTTGCGTGCACGGCGGGTTGCCCGAGCGGCCAAAGGGAGCTGACTGTAAATCAGCCGCGGAATGCTTCGGGGGTTCGAATCCCTCACCCGCCACTATGTCCTGTATCGGGACATAGTTGACAGATGTGTCAAAGCATTGTTGACAGCGAGAAGGCTCTCGGAAGAAATTCCGGGGGTCTTCTTTGTTTTGGTGGTGGGGGTTCTTAGGTGGGGTCTTTGATTTTGGGTTGGTAGTTCTTGGTGGGGTCGATGTGGTGGTAGGCGATGATTTCTCCGGTGTGGGCATCGAGGGTGGTGACGTGTGGGCCTTCGATGAGCATGAGGATGGGGCGTCTGCGGTGGGCTCGTCCCATGCCTAGGTGGCGCAGTTTTCCCGCGTAGCGAAGGGTTACTTTGCCGTCGTTGTCGATGATGTCGTTGCGGGTGCGGTATTCGGGGTCTGGGACGTGGTGGGGGCTGGCTTTGGGGAGGCGTTCGTATGCTTGGCGGGGTGTTTGGTGGTTGAGTGCGCGGTGGGGTCGGTGATTGTTGTACCAGGTTTGGATGGTATTGAGTTGTTCTTGTAGTTCGGTGATGGTGGTGGCTTGGGGGAATGCGCGGGCGAGTTTTTGTTTCAGGGTGGAGTGGAATCGTTCGATTTTGCCTTGGGTTTGGGGGTGTCCGGGTCGCCCGTTTTTCTGTTGGATGTGGTGGGTTGTGAGCACGGTTTCGAAGGCGTTTCGGGCTCCGGGGCGGCTGGTGTAGCGGCTGGTGAAGACGAGTCCGTTGTCGCTGAGGGTGGCGGCGGGGGCACCGTAGGTGGTGATGAGGTTGGTCATGACTGCGGCAACATCGGCTCCGGTGCATGGCATGAAGGCTTGAATGGCCAGGAGGTATCGGGAGTGGTCATCGAGGAAGTCGAGGATGTCAGCTCGGCGGCTGCCGGTGAGGTAGGTGTGGGTGATATCGGTTTGCCATAGCTCGTTTGGTAGTGCGGCGGTGAAGTGGTGGTAGCTGGATTTGGGGCGTTTGCGTGGTTGGGGTTGAACGCGTCCGGCGTCTTTTAGGATGCGGTGGATGGTGGATTTTGAGGGGGTGTGCAGGCCTTGTTGTTGGAGGTGCCAGGCGATTGTTTCTGCTCCGTTATCGCTACCGGAGGTTGTCAGTTCATCGCGTAGTTCGATGATTCGTTTTCGTACGGCCGCGGTGATGGCGTGGGGTGTGGTGTGCGGGGCTGTGCTTCGGGGTTGGAGTCCTTCGGGTCCGTATTGTTGATAGCGGTCTTTAAGTACGTAGATCCACTGGCGGGAGACCGCGAATTTTTCTGCTGCTTCACTCACGGTGGGGGTGTCAAATAGTTTGTGTAAGCCGTGTCGGAAGGAACGGTGATTATCATGACTATGTTCGATAAATCTTTGCCGGGTAGGCCTTCGGGTCAGGACCTGGTTGATCAGCTCAAAGCTTCGGGGCAGCTTGATGCCTTGTTCGCTCAGATCGATGCGGGGGAGGTGGAGCTGACTGGTGATGGTGGTTTCGTGCCTGCCCTGGTTAAAGCAGCTCTTGAACGTGGCCTGCAAGCGGAGCTGACGAGCCACCTGGGGTACGAGAAAGGCGCAGCTGACGCGGCAGCGCACGCGAATTCGCGT
>NZ_FNQV01000011.1 GCF_900107735.1 Bowdeniella nasicola
ATCGGTGGTCTTACTCCATCAGAACGCGTTCACAACCTCACGGGGAACTACAGCTAGATGACCGCCGCGATTTGCGTACGCATGGTGATCACCACGACGAGCACCACGGCCATGATGACGGCCAGCGTGTAGAGCCAGCGGTACGTCCACAGGTGGGTGCCGACGCTACGTGGCGGCACGTGTCCGAGCGCCATGGCACGCCCGATGGTGAAGACCGCAATGGGGATAGCGGCCGCCCAGATCACCATGCAGTATGGGCACAGCGCTTTGAAGACGGCGACCGACTGGTAGGTGAAGTACGCGACGAAGACGAGCGCTCCGATCGATCCCGCCACGAGCGCGACCCACAACCACCGGGGGAAGGAAACCTTGGATAGCTGCAGCAGGGCAATCAGCGCAATGACGGAAAACGCCATGGCGCCGATCAGCGCGTTCGGCAGGCCCGCGACGAGGTGGGCTTGCGGGCTGAGAAGCGAGACGCCACACCCGATGAGCGTGTTGAGGTCGCAGGCCGGGGCCGCCAGCGGGTTCTTCAGGTATGCGAGCTCGGCAGCGAGCAGGGCCACGCTCGCCCAGATCCCAAAGAGGGAACAAACGAGGAGAACGAGTCCATACTGGGTGGCACCGAAAACGCTGGGGGTCCGGCTCGTGCGAGTCATTGCACCAGTGTATCGACAGGTTCGGCCGGAGCCAGCTGGTAGTAGGGCCGCAGCGGCGTGACGTTCACGGAGCCGCTCGAGGTGATCGAGACGACGCGGTAGTCGACCGGAAGCTGGCGGGATTTATCGAAGCGCAGGATCGTTATCTCGGCATCGGAGTTCATTCGACCCATGACGGTGTTTTCCTTCAGGCCGCGACCCGTGGAGGCATTAGTGTAACGGATCTGGGCACCGTCGCTCCCGGCGACGAGATCCGGCCCGACCCGGTGGTGGACGTGACCCGAGATCCACATGGGCGCGCAGCCCGTATTCTCGGCGACGCGCTGAGTGTAGGGGTCGTGCACGATCATGAGCGCGAGCGGCCCGCGGCACGCGGCCTGCGACAGCCGCGCCGCCATGTCGGGTTTCGACTCCTCGCGTTCGGCGAAGGTTCCTTGCCCAAGCACGGTGATCGTGGGGTCGATATCGCCCAGGATTGACAGTCCCGCGACGGTGATGCGCTCGCCCGACAGCACGTGCCAGCCGGCCGCACGCTCCTGCGCCGTCGTCGTTTTCGAATCGTGGTTTCCATCGGAGACGACAACGGGATAGTCCTGCCATGCCGTGGCGTAGGCGTCCACGCAGAACTGCTCGGCGCTCGTGCCGTTGGTCGTCGTATCGCCGCCATTGATGATGAAATCGGCGTGCACGGCATCCGCGATCCGCGCGATGGGCTCGGCGAGCGAAATATTGCAGTGCAGATCGGAGACGAAAACGGCGGTGACGAGATCATCGCCGCTGGCTTCCACGAGCTCACCGCGGCTGCCACCGGAGGCCAGGATCCGGTAGGCGGCGTGCGAGGGCGAGGGCGCGAGGGTGCGGGCGATCTCCGTGTTCACCCCGTCATAGAAGTCCATCGTCGAGTTGTATTGGGCGACCGCCGCATCGGCTCCGAGGTCAAGCAGCGGCCCCAGTTGGCCAACGACCTTGATGTCGCGAAGTGGCGTGTTCGCGAGCGCCTCGATGGACCGGGCGCCGGACAGGGGATGCCGGGCGAGCGGCGCGATCAGCAGCGCGATGCCGGCGATGGCGGTCGCGCCGAGCAGGGGCGCGATTCCCGGGGTGCGAAGGACGCGGGCGGTCACCGCGAGCGCCCGGCCGCGGGCCGTGAGCCGTACCGCGGTGATCGTGATCAGGCCGATACCAAAGGTGATGGCGGCGCGGCCAAGAATGTCAGCGATGAGGGCGTCGCGGGGACCCCGGATGGCGGCTTCCGGGTTTTCGGCGAGCTGGAGATAGGCGTTGAGGTTTGCCGTGAGCTGGGAGCCGAGATCCTGTGTGGGATCGGCCGCCGGCACCTCGTGGACGTCGACCTGGATGCCAAAAGGACGCGGCAGTGGCGAGTCGATCACGACGGCACCGAGCGGCCCCAGCGTGACGCGGATATCGCTGCTCAGGGTGGTGGTGATAACGGCGTTGTGGGGGCCGATCGCGGTGTCGACCTTCGCGGTTCCCCACCCGATGCCAAGGGACGCCGCCGTGAGCGCGAGGAAGGCGGCAATCGCGCCTCCGATGCGCCGCGGCGTGAACCGTGGGGTTACGGGCTCGTGGACGCTAACGAGCCGAGCCATGAGGCGATCGAGACAAAGAGCACGTTCGCGCCGATTCCGAGCGCGATCAAGGTGGCCCAGGTGTTCTTACAGCGTTGGGCGAGCGCGACGACGGCGAGGACGACGACGACCAGGGAGACGATCAACGAGATGAACAACAGCACCGAGGCGGCGGTTTGATCGCCGGCCGCGAGGGAGCGTCCCGTGGAGTAGGCGAATGACGCCTGGATCAAGACGACGATGATCGCGAGAACGAACGCAATCCACGGCAGCATCGATTCCGTGCGGCTTGCCGAACCAATCCGCGGCTTGTCCGGCTTTTTCTCGGGAGTTGTCATGCCTTTAGTCTGTCATGCGTCGATGACTCGTCAAGACGAATGATGACCTCGGCGATGACGTCGGCGGTCTCCTGCCACGATGAGACTTCGAGACATGGCACGCCGAGCGCCTTGACCGGGTAGTCATTGCCATGCGGGTCGAGTCGGTCGCCGATAAAGAGCATGTCGGTGAGCGCGATGCCGGTCGCCGCGGCAAGCTCGCGCATGCCGTAGGCCTTATCGACGCCGCGCGCGGTGATATCGACCGACGTCGATCCGCCGGAGCGCACCTCCAGATCGGCAAGCTGCGGAGCGAGTTCATCGCGCAGCCGGTTCTTTTTTTCGCCGCTCGGGTCCCATGCCTTCTTTGCCTCCAGCGGCGCGGCCTGGCCGAGCGCGGAGTAGGTGATTTGGGAGCCTCGGTCCTCGATCGCGGGCCCCCAGGTCTCGCTCTCCCACAGCCCGAGTTCCTTGGCCGTGGCTTCGACGGCGGCCATTGCGCGGTGGCGCTGGTCCTCGCTGAGGTTGCGCGCGTAGACCTCGCGGTAGGCCGAGCCGTCGGCAACGAGGTAGCGGGTGCCGCACGTCGGCATGAGGTGGAGCCTGCCGCTGGCCGCCTCGGTGAGGTCCAGGTGGGGCAGCAGTTGCGTTTCGAACTGCGCAAACTGGCCGCCCGAGATGACGCAGACGGGTACTCGCTCAAGGAGTTCCATGAGGCCACGGGCGACGTCGTTCGGAACCTGAGACTTCGAGGGCGCGAGGGTGTCGTCGAGATCGAAGGCGACGAGACACGGCGCGGGCCGGGATGCAAGACTGGCGGTATGACTCACGGTGATGATGTTATACCGACGATCGGATATGGGACGTATGCGCTCACGGACCCGGCATCCTCGGTGGCAAGCGCGATCGAGCTCGGCTACCGCCTCATCGATACGGCCTCGAGCTACGGCAATGAGCGCGAGGTCGGATTGGGCGTGCGAGATTCGGCTGTGGCACGCGATCAGGTCGCGGTGAGCTCGAAGCTGCGGGGCGATGACCAGGTGGCGGGCGCACGCGCGGGCCTGGAGCGAAGTTTGGACGACCTCGGGCTTAGCTACCTCGACAATTACCTCATCCATTGGCCGCTGCCGAGCCTTGGGCGCTACCTCGAGGTCTATGGCGAGCTCATGGCCGCGCGCGAGGAGGGCCTGATCCGGCGGCTCGGTGTCTCCAACTTCCTGCCCGAGCACCTCACCGCGCTTTACGACGCCTATGGCGAATGGCCTGCCATTAACCAGATCGAGCTGCATCCCTACTTCCCGCAGCAGGCGCTTCTTGCTTGGTGCCAGGAGCGCGGCATCGAGGTGCAGGCGTGGTCTCCGCTCGGCCGAAAGACCGACCTGCTCAGCAACGAGACTGTGACGACGATGGCGCTCGCGCATGCCTGTACTCCGGCCCAGTTGGTGCTGGCCTGGCACCTGGCTCGGGGCTGCGCCCCGATCCCCAAGACCGACTCGACCGAGCGCGCGGCCGAGAACCTCGCGGCAGGCTCGATCCGGTTAACCGGGCGTGAGGTCGAGGCCCTGGCGTCGCTCGAGCGCGGCCGAATCGGCGGCGACCCTGCCACCCACGTGGAGATGTAGCCGCCGTCTCACCGCCAGCTCGGCTGTGGCGCGCGCGGCACCGGTAGGGTTGAGGTCACGACCTGAGTGAAGGAGCTTTCATGGCTACGCCCCATATTTCTGCCGCCCCCGGCGATTTCGCCCCCGCTGTTCTCATGCCGGGCGATCCGCTGCGCGCCAAGCGCATCGCGGAAAAGGTCTTTGACGAGCCTCGGCTCGTCAATGAGGTGCGCGGCATGCTCGCCTACACCGGCACCGTCAATGGCAAGCCGCTGTCGGTCATGGGCTCGGGAATGGGCCAGCCCTCGGCGACGATTTATACGACCGAACTGTTTAAGTTCTACGGCGTCGAACGCATTATTCGCGTCGGCACGACGGGCGGCATCAGCCCGAACGTCTCCGTCGGCGACGTCATCATCGCGATGGGCGCGCACACGGACTCTGCCATGAATCAGCACCGGATCCCGGGCGTCAACTTCTCCGCCGTCGCCTCCTTTAACCTCGCCCAGGCCGCGGTTGCCGCCGCGGGAGACGCCGATAACGTGCACGTCGGCACGATCATCTCGCGCGATCACTTCTACCTCGTCGTCGACGGCCAGGTCCAAAAGCTTGCCGATTACGGCGTCCTTGGCGTCGATATGGAGGCCGCCGCCATGTACGGCGTCGCCGCCGAGTTCGGGAAGGAAGCGCTCACCGTGCTGACCGTCTCGGACCACCTGCTCGACGGGTCCAAAGACATGACTGCTGAGGAGCGCGAATCGAACTTCGATGGCGCCCTGAAGCTGGCGATCGCCGCCGCCCACAGCTGACGCGTGATCATCGCCCTACCTCAGGCCGGTGACCTGGCGGACTACACGGACCTCACCGACGTCGCGCTGCGCAAGAAACTCGAAACCGAGCGCGGCCTGTTCATGGCGGAGTCCTCCACCGTGATCTCGCGTGCGGTCGCCGCCGGTTACCGGCCGCGTTCCTTCCTCATGGCCGAGCGTTGGCTGGACTCGATGCGCGAGACGATCAGGCGCGCCACCGGTCACGACGACGGCGGCGAGGTGCCGGTCTATATCGGCACCGACGAGGAGCTCCGCCAGCTCACGGGCTTTCACGTCCACCGCGGAGCCCTAGCCGCGATGCACCGCCGGGAGTTGCCGAGCCTTGCCGAGACTCTCGCGGGCGCTCGCCGCGTCGCGATCCTGGAAGACATCGTCGACCACACCAATGTGGGGGCCGCATTTCGCTCCGCCGCGGCGCTCGGGGTCGATGCCATCTTGTGCACCCCATCATGCGCGGACCCGCTCTACCGGCGGGCCGTGCGCGTCTCGATGGGGACGGTCTTCCAGGTGCCATTCACCCGAATCTCGCCGTGGCCGCAGGGCATCGAGCAGCTGCGCGCACTCGGGTTTCGCGTGGCGGCGCTAGCGCTCGCCGAGAAGGCGCTCACGATCGATGAGCTCGCTGCTCGAAACGATGACAAGCTCGCGGTGGTGCTCGGGACCGAAGGCGATGGCCTCACGCGGCGCACGATCGCCGCCTGCGATGACGTCGTGACGATCCCGATGGCACACGGCGTGGATTCGCTGAACGTCGCCGCTGCGGCGGCGGTCGCCTTTTACGCCCTGCGAGCCCGGTAGCCCCTAGACGCCGCCCGCAAAATCGTGTTGCCGCCACGCTTCGTAGACGGCGATCGAGGCGGAATTCGCGAGGTTCAAGCTCCGCCGACCAGGCTGCATCGGGATCCGCACAATGCCCGCAAGCCGATCATCGGTAAGGACGCTGTCCGGAAGCCCGCTGGGTTCACAGCCAAAGAGCAGCACATCGCCCTCGTCATAGGAAATGTCAGCGAAGGAACGCTCGGACTTTCCGGAAAACGCCCAGACGCGCTTCGGCGCAAGCGCGGCGAACATGGCGTCAATATCATCGTGGATCACGAGATCAGCGAGATCGTGATAGTCGAGTCCGGCCCGCTTCAGGTGCGCATCCGAAAAGTCGAAACCGAGCGGTTTGATCAGGTGCAGTGTGGCGCCGGTGCAGGCGGCGAGCCGGATTGCGGCCCCGGTATTTCCGGGAATCCGCGGCTCGTGGAAAACAATATGGAACACTCCCCCATTAGACATTGGTCCCACCGACGAATCGAAATTCGTGACACAATCACGCTATGACCCAGGACACATCTAGCGTGACGACCGGCCATGCGCCGACGCCTGCCCCGGGGCTCCCCGTCGTCCTGGATGTGGACCTCGAAGGACGTGTGCTCGCGCGCAGCGCGAGCGAGCCACGCCAGCTCCTGGAGATCGGCCGCAAAGGTCAACCTCGCATCCTGACATCACTGGCGACCTCATGCACCGGGCTCTACATTCCCGGCCACCGCACGATCGTCGTCGAACACGACTGGGGCGGCGGGACCACGCCGCAACTGTCCCTACTCAATATGGTCGCAACCCACATTCCGGCCGGCCTCGAGGGATTTCACCTGCTCGCGCACGGCGCCGGTATCACCCATCGCGTCCTGCACGTCCACCATCAGGGCATCACGTATCTCTCCGATGACCGAAAGCGCCACACCCTCGACGTCTGGTACCGGGATTGGCGCAGCGCTCCCCAACTCCTGCACCTCGACGTGCCGGCCGATGCTCGCGCCACGACCTCCAAGGACGGGGCCAGCGTCGCAGTCTTCTCCCCCGACGTCAGCGAGATCACCATCCACCGGTTGCTCACGGGCGAGACCATCACCGTCGAGCTGCCACCCGGCAATATCGTGACGAGCACACGCCTGGTGCCCGATGGCTCCCGCATGATCACGACGTACCTGCGGCCCGACGGCTCGCGCGGCGCGTGGTGGTGGGAAGGCGCCGATCACGTGCGCGAAGCACGCCCAACGATCGGCAAAGTGATCCCCGGCGGGGTCTCTCCCGACGGCGCCCATGCCGTCTGCTTGGACGAAGCGACAAACACCTTCGTGCTGCTGTCGATCGATGGCGACGAACTCATGCGCTGGCACTGCGCTGATGTCGGGGTGACGACGAGCGCCGCCTGGAATATCGCCGGAGACATGTGCGCCGTGGACTCCGCTGGCGCATCGGGCGCGTGGCGCTGGAGGTTAGCCGACGGCGATATCACTCACCTGTGGTGATGGGAGCCAGGCGACGATACTGGCGATCGAGATACACGAGCGGCGCAAGCTCTCCTTCGGTCACCTTAATCTCGGTTACTTCGCCGACGATGAGGACCGAATCCGCGACGTCGTGGCGCGCCACGATCGACGCCCGCAGCCAGGCGGAGGCGCCCGGGAGGTAGGGCACGCCATCATCGGTGAGGTCGTAGGATCCGGGAAGGAACCGGTCACCGCCCCGCATCGCGAAGCGCGTCGCTACCTCATCGGAGGCGTCATCAAGGAAATTAATGATCACTTCCGAGGTGCCCGCAACCGCCATTCCTGCGCCCGATGCACGCGAGACTGCAAAGGCGATGCTCGGCGGTGCTGCCGCAACCGAGATCACCGATGTTGCGGTGAATCCAGCCAGTTCCCCATCAACGGTGAAGGTCACGACTGTCACGCCAGCGACGTGGCGACGAAAAATTGTTCGGAACATCTCCCGTAGTTCACTCATAGGACAAGTGTCTCATCATCCGACTACTATGGAGTGACCGCGTGACGGCACGAAGGAGACGAGATTTATGCACGTCGATCTGAACTCTGATTCGGGAGAGTCCTTCAGCAACTGGCAGATGGGCGACGACGCCACCATGATGCAGATCGTGACCTCGGCGAACATCGCCTGCGGTTTCCACGCCGGAGATGCCTCAGTGATGTCGACGACGGTTGGCCTCGCGGCAGAAAACAACGTCGCGATTGGCGCCCACGTGTCCTACCAAGACCTGGCCAATTTTGGCCGCGTCTTCCACGATGTTGCCCCGAGCGATCTGACGAGCCTCGTTCTTTATCAACTTGGCGCGCTGCAGGCCCTTGGTGCGCCGCGCGGCGCGAAGATCCGCTACGTCAAGCCGCACGGTGCGCTGTACAACACGATCGTGACCCACGAGGCTCATGCCCGCGCGGTCGTTGACGCGCTGGTGGAATTTGATGATGAGCTCCCCATCTTATGCCTGCCCAACTCCGTGATTTACCGAGAGGCTGAGCGGGCGGGACTGCGGCCCGTGGTGGAAGCATTCGCGGACCGTGCCTATACGCCTGAGGGCACACTCGTCTCGCGTCGCGAGGCCGGTGCCGTCATCACGGATCCGCAGGTCGCGGCCGAACGCATGGTGCGTCTCGCCACCGAAGGTGTCCTGGAAGCAATCGATGGCAGCGATGTCAGACTCCAGGCGGAATCGATCTGCGTGCATGGGGACACGCCCAGCGCCGTTAACCTCGCCCGTACGGTGCGGGAGGCGCTGTCGAACGCCGGGGTTGAGGTGCAGGCATTCGTATGAACCGCACGATTCGCCCCTGCGGAGATCTCGCTTTCCTCGTCGAACTCGACTCACTCGACGACGTCGTGGCGCTGCACCATGCCCTCACATCGACCAAGCCTGCCGGTTTAGTCGAATGCCTCGCGGCGGCTTCAACCGTCCTCGTCCGAGCGGTCTCGCCGGTCGCGGCGCTAGAACTCGCCAGGTATGTCCGAGGCCTCGATGTCCACGATCGGATTGAGCGCGATTCAAAGGAAATCGTCATCGATGTGCGTTACGACGGCGAGGATCTCGATGACGTTGCAAAGTTGTTAGGGATGAGCCGCGAGGCGGTCATCGAGGCGCATACCAGCCAGGCCTGGACTGCCGCTTTTGGCGGGTTTTCGCCAGGCTTTGTCTATTGCATTGGCGAGAACGACTCGCTCAACGTTCCCCGCCGGGACTCGCCGCGAACGTCGGTACCTGCTGGGTCGGTCGGATTGGCGGGACATTTTTCGGCCGTCTATCCCCGCTCCACTCCCGGTGGCTGGCAACTCATTGGCCGCTCGAGCGCACCCATGTGGGACGCGAGCGCCGATCAGCCCGCACTCGTCGCCCCCGGCAACATCGTCCGATACCGAGCTGTAAACGAACTCGTCGAGATCTCCACGACGTCCCCCTCAATGCCCACGGGAATCGAGCACGGACTCCGGATCAAATCAACCGGAATCCAGTCTCTCTTGCAGGATCAGGGCCGCCCAGGCTTCGCGGACCTCGGTGTCTCCGAATCGGGAGCCATGGACCTGCGTAGCGCTCGCCGAGCTAACCTGCTCGTGGGTAACCCGGTTGGATATGCCGTCATCGAGTCCCTCATGGGTGGCCTATCGGTGACGGCAATCGGTGACCAGGTCGTCGGCGTCGCGGGAGCCGATGTCGATATCACGGTCACGGGAGCTCCCCTGGGCGGCGATGTTCCCGACTACACACCGCCGATCAACCGCCCATTTGCGCTCCTTGATGGCCAGAGCCTGACCCTGGGCTCCCCCAAGCGCGGGATGCGTTCCTATCTCGCGGTTCGCGGCGGATTCGATGTTCCGACGGTGCTTGACTCGGCTTCCGCTGACCTGTTGTCCCAGGAAGGTCCCGCCCCACTCGCGCCCGGTGTGGAACTCCCGGTGGCGAGCGCTGCGTGGCCCAGTTTTGTATCCGACCCTAAGCATGCCCCGGCGCTACCCCGAGACGTGGTCTCGGCCTCCATCATTCTTGGCCCGCGCGATGACTGGTTCGATTCGGACCAGATCGACCTGCTGCTCTCTCAGGAGTGGACGATCACGGAGACATCGAACCGAATCGGACTGCGCCTGGATGGCATGCCGCTCAAGAGCCGGGATATCGGCGAGCTCCCCTCCGAAGGGACTGTGGCGGGCGCGATCCAGATCCCCCATGAAGGAAAACCCGTGCTCTTCATGCGCGACCATCCGGTGACCGGCGGCTACCCAGTTATCGGAGTCGTCAACCATCATGACCTTGATGTCCTAGCGCAAATGCCCCCGGGATCTAAGATCCGATTCCGCCTCTACCACCAACCCTCCGTCGCCGACGACGCCATCGGTGCGCGGGCACCGGAAGGAAACGAGTCATGAAGAAGGTCCTCATTGCTAACCGCGGCGAAATCGCGGTCCGCATCGCCCACACGTGCGCGGAAGCGGGTATCGCGTCCGTTGCGATCTTTGCCGACCCGGATGCCGAGGCCCTGCACGTGCGGGTCGCCGACGAAGCGTATTCGCTGGAGGGCGAAGAAGTAGCGGACACCTACCTAAACGTCGAGAAGATCTTGGATATCGCGCGCCGCAGCGGCGCCGACGCGCTACACCCCGGATACGGTTTCCTGGCCGAACGCGCCGATGTTGCCCAGGCCGTCATCGATGCGGGCCTAATCTGGATTGGCCCGGAGCCCCAAACGATTGAGCTGCTTGGAGACAAGGTCGCCGCCAGAAAGATCGCCGAAAAGGTTGGCGCTCCCCTCGTCAAAGGTAGCGATGGCAATGTGCCCGATTCTCGCAAGGCCCGTGAGGTCGCCGAAGAGCTTGGGCTACCGATCGCTATCAAGGCTGCCTATGGTGGCGGCGGGCGCGGCATGCGCGTCGTTCACCGCCTGCAGGACGTGGAAGAGGCATTCGAGTCGGCAGTACGCGAATCCGAGGCGGCCTTTGGACGCGGTGAGTGCTACCTCGAGCAGTTCCTAGAAAAACCCCGCCACGTCGAGGCCCAGGTTATCGCCGACAAGCATGGCAATGTCTTTGTGCTTGGCACCCGCGACTGCTCCTTGCAACGCCGTAACCAAAAACTCGTGGAGGAAGCACCCGCACCATTCCTCACGGCTGAACAAAACGACCTCATCGTCAATTCGGCGCGCGACATATGCCGCGAAGCCGGCTACGTCGGCGTCGGAACGGTGGAATACCTCCTCGGCGCGTCGGGCACGATCTCCTTCCTTGAGGTCAATACCCGCATCCAGGTTGAGCACACGGTCACCGAGGAAGTCACCGGTCTCGACATGGTCCTCGCCCAGCTGCAGATCGCGGCCGGCGAACGGGTGCCCCTGGACGGCGATGTGCAGCCGACGGGACACGCCTTCCAATTCCGGATCAATGCCGAAGACGTCGGCCGCGGGTTCCTGCCCGCCACGGGCACGATCGACGTATTCGACCCACCGACCGGCCCAGGTATTCGGATCGATACCGGAGTGCACACTGACTCGGTGATCTCCGGGCGCTATGACTCGATGCTCGCCAAGGTGATCATCTCCGGAATCTCGCGCAAGCACGCCATCCGGCGAGCGCGCCGAGCGCTCAAAGAGCTGCGGATCCGAGGAATTACGACGGTCTTGCCGTTCCATCGCGCAATCTTGGAAGAGGAGGCGTTCGTCTCCGATGAGGGCCTCGGCGTGTACACCACGTGGATCGAGCAAGAGTTCTCCGACCGCATCAAGGACGATCCCGACTTCCGGCAGGCGGTTCCGAGTCAGGAACGCGTGCGCATGATGATCGAGATCGACGGCAAGAACGCGAAGCTCGGTGTTCCCGCGGCCTTCATGCGGGCTTTGGTCGCTGGCGGCGACGGGGGCGCCCTCGATGCGCTCGACGGCTCGGTGTCGGGACAGGAGCCGGGTGATCAAGCCGAACTCCGCTCCCCTATGGCCGGCACCGTCCTCAAGGTCGTCGCGAGCGAAGGGCAGGACCTCGAAGAGGGAGATCCCGTCGTGGTCTTGGAGGCCATGAAAACGGAAACGCCAATCCACGCCCACCGTGCCGGAACCCTCGAAGAACTCGCAGTCAGCACCGGTGACAAAGTCACGCTCGACGACGTCCTCGCCCGAATCGTTACGGAATGAGGTAGTCCGAGTCCTTGGCGTCCGTAATCAGCATGTAGCCGGGGCCGTGGCCGAAGGCTAGATCGGGCGCCGATTCCATCACCGCCGCCTGGGGCGTGACGCCGCACGCCCAAAACACCGGGATGCTCCCGTCGGGAATGTTGACCGGAGAACCAAAATCGGGCCTGGCCAAGTCGGTTATCCCGATCATCGCCGGCTCCCCCACGTGCACCGGAGCACCATGCACCGCGGGATAACGCGAGGTAATCCGCACGGCATCGGAGACGCGATCGGCAGCGATTGGGCGCATCGAGACCACCAGCGGTCCCGAGATCCGGCCCGCAGTCTCACAGCGGATCGACGTTCGATACATCGAGACGTTCGTGCCCTGATCGATGTGAGGGATTCGGATCCCGGCCTCCATCAAAGGCGCTTCAAACGTGAAGGAGCAACCCAGGATGAAGGTCACGAGATCATCGCGCCAATACGGCGTGAGGTCCGTGACCGTATCGACGAGCTTGCCACGTTCGTAGACGGTATAGGCCGGAAGATCGGTGCGGATATCGCCGCCAGCAAGCAGCGGTCCGGAGGTCTCCCCCGCATCCAGGACCCCAAGAATGGGGCACGGCTTCGGGTTGCGCTGGGCGAACAGCAAGAAGTCGAAGGCAATATCCTTCGGCACGATCATGAGGTTTGCTTGCGCATAACCTGCGCACCACCCCGTCGTGGGCACGGTGAGTCCCTGCCGGAACAGTGACCGTGCCGCACGCGGGTGAAGGTCCCGTGCCTCCTCAAGCGGCGGTGCCGTGACCATGGGGCCTTATCCTCCGCTCCACAGCTGGGCGAGGCCGCCAAGCGATTGCCAGCCAAGGAAGATCGTCAGCAGCCACGTCACGACCCCGATCACCAGGAGCCAGGCGGGATACACATAGCCGTTGAGCAGGTCGCGCCGGCGCCACGCCACCCACAAAATGAGTGCGAAACCAACGGGCAGGATGAGTCCATTGACGGCACCGGCCACGATAAGAATCGTCGTCGGAGCTTGGCCCAGCAGGAGGAAGACGATCGTGGAAAACACGATGAAGCACACCGTCACGATGTTCCGCGTCCAGACCGAGGCACCTTGTTTGGTCATGAAGGACACCGAAGTAAAGGCCGCGCCAACCACCGAGGTAATGGCCGCGCCCCACAGGATGACGCCGAAAATCCTCATTCCGATCTCGCCAGCGGCAGCGCCGAAGGCGGCCGCGGCCTGATTCTCCACGCCCTCGAGGTTCACACCCGATGTCACGACACCAAGGATTGCGAGGAACAACAAGAATCGCATGACCCCGGTGACGAGGATCGAAATCACCGATGAACGAGAGATCCGTCGAACATTTTCCGGACCGACAATTCCCGTGTCGACCATGCGGTGCGCGCCCGAGTACGTGATGTAACCACCCACGGTGCCGCCAATGAGGGTCGTGACAACGATGAACTCGAACTTGTCGGGGATGACAGCCTGCTTCAGGGCCTCGCCGTACGGCGGAGCGGATACGACCGTCACGTAGATCATCAGGGCGATCATGACGAATCCCAGGATCACGACGATGGAGTCGAGCGCCTTACCGGCGACCTTCCACAAGAACACGCCAATGGCTAGCGTCGCGGTGATGACGCCACCGATCTTGGGATCGAGGCCGAGCATGGCGTTCAGTCCGAGTCCACCGCCGGCGACGTTGCCGATATTGAAGACGAGCCCACCGAGGGCCACCATGGCGCCGATGGCCCATCCCAATCCGGGAAGGACGAGGTTGCCGAGGGTATTGGATCGCTTACCGGAGACGCCGATTACTCGCCACACATTGAGCTGCACAGCGATGTCAACGATGATCGAGATCGTGATGGCAGCCGCGAAAGCGGCTCCCATTCGGATCGTGAAGTTGGTTGTTTGGGTGATAAACCCGGGGCCAATGGCCGATGTGGCCATCAGGAAGATGGCACCGATCAAGGTGCCCGACGCGGTTGCCGAGGGCGCTTTAGCAGCGCGCGTTTCCGTAGAATCGGGACCGATCGGCCCGGCAGGGTCTGTGGTCGACATGGTGATCTCTTTCGTCGAGGGATCTAGCGCATCACAATGCGAGGGTGGTCACACTCTAGCCGAGTTCCGCAACGCTTATGCCGCCCTGGGCCGATCTTGACCCAATCGTGACGTTAGGGCTGCATGGCTCGCGCTTCTCGCCGTTCGGTAATGATGGCGACGAGACCACCACCGAGAGCCCCAAACAGGTGGGCTTGCCAACTCATGTTGCCCTGCGGGATGAAACCCGCAAAGAAGGTCGTGCCCCACCACATGAAAAAGACGACAAGAGACACGATCCGAACAGCCTTGTGGCGCCTATTCTGTTCGACGAACGCAGCGACCAGGATGTAGCCGAAGTACCCGAAGATCACGCCGGACATTCCGACGGTGACACTGCCCGGAGCACTGAGCATGATGACACCAATGCCGGAGACGATTGCGGCGGTGATCGTGACGGCCCAGAATCTCTTGGGGCCTTCTACCGCTGTCATGATGCCGAGCCAGATCATGGCGATGGTGTTGTTGATCAGGTGCATGATGCCGCCGTGCAGGAACGGCGCCGTCACGATGGACCAGAGTCGACCCCAGCCGCCGGCCGGAATCCCAAAGCCCCGCCAAACCTCGGGGCCAACAACCACCTGGATCACGTAACACAGCCACATCATCAGGATCATCACAAGGGGCGGCGCAAGGCGCACCGCCCACGAACGCTGCTGCCGGTCACGAAACTCCGGGTTGGAAATCACGTCACTATTGTGCCCAGATTGCCCATGATCGCGATAGATTGGTGACATGACAAAGAGAATTCTTCTGGTGATTGCCTCGACGCGCCCCAGCCGTGTTGGCGGTCACTACGCTTCCTGGTTTGCTGATCGAGTTCGCAGCGATGACCGGTTCGAGGTCGAGATCGCGGACCTGCGCGAGATGAACCTGCCGATGATGAACGAAGAACGCCACCCGCGTTTTGGCGACTACCGCCTGGAGCACACCAAGGCTTGGGCAGAGACGGTGCGAAGCGCAGATGCCGTCGTCTTCGTCATGCCGGAATACAACTACGCATTTACGGCTCCGCTGAAGAACGCGATCGACTATCTCTTTGCCGAATGGAACGCCAAGCCTATTGGTTTCGTGTCCTATGGCGGCGCCTCGGGTGGCCTGCGAGCCGTCAACTCCCTCGCCCCGGTGATGTTCGCTTTGAACATGAAGGCCGTTCATCCCCTGGTCGCCGTGCCGTTCGCGCAGCAGTACGTGAAGGACGGCACGCTTGAGCTGCCGGATTCCTTTGGCGAGACCGCCGACGGCCTCCTGGACGCGCTCGACAAGGCGATCAGCCCGATCGAAGACCACAGCCAGGCCTGACATGTCGACTCGTTCAGCTCTCGTCATCGTCGCCCACCCCGACGACGCCGATTTTGGCGCCGCCGGAACCCTAGCGACGTGGGCGGATGATGGCTGGGATATTACGCTCGTCTGCGTTACCCGAGGGGATGCCGGCGGCGTCGATGCGGTAGAACGGGACGCCATGCCGCGGATCCGCGAAGCCGAGCAGCGGGCGGCCGCCGACATCGTGGGCGTCTCCCGCGTACTGTTCTTGGAAGGCTACCGCGACGGACACGTCGAGCCCTCCCGCGATCTGCAACGCGACCTCGTGCGGATCATCCGGCAGGTCCAGCCCGACCGGGTTCTGCTCCAGTCACCGGAGCGCTGGTACGACTTCCTGCACGCTTCCCACCCCGATCACCTTGCTGCGGGCGAGGCGGCGATGCGCGCGATCTATCCGGCAGCGGAAAACCCCCATGCCTTCCCCGAACTGCTGGAAGAAGGCCTCACCCGCTTCGTCGTACCGGAAATCTGGCTCATGGCACACCCGAGCGCAAACGAATACGTCGACATCACAGACACCTTCGAGCGCAAAATTGCCGCTCTGAAGGCTCACGAGTCCCAGACTGGGCACCTCGGTGACCGCCTGGAAGCAAATCTGCGCCAGGGTGGCGTGCGCATGGCCACCGAGGCAGGTTTGCCCGATGGCCAAGTCGCGGAGCGGTTCTATCGCATCAAGATGCTCTAGCTACGGGGATACCTGTCCCCCGTTGGCGTTCAGCGTCTCACCCACGACGTAGCTCGATTCCGGCGAGGTCAAAAAGACGTAGCACGGCGCCATCTCCGTAGGCTGACCGGCGCGTCCGAGCGGAGTGTTCTTGCCGAACTCGGGGAGCTTGTCCTTCGGCTGACCATCGGATACCTGCAGCGGCGTCCACACCGGGCCCGGGGCTACCGCGTTGACGCGGATGCCCTTCGGCGCCAGGGACTGGGACAGCCCCTTCGTGAAGTTATTAATGGCAGCCTTCGTCGAGGCGTAATCGATGAGGTGGTCCGAGGGCGAGTACGCCTGGATGGACGTCGAGTTCACGATGGTCGATCCCGGGGAGAGATGCGGGAGCGCCGCCTGACAGATCCGGAACATCGCGATGATGTTGACGTCGAAGGTCTCCACCACCTGTTCGTCGCTCAGATCCTCGAAGTTCTCGACCGAAATCTGCTTACCCGCGTTGTTGACGAGGGCATCGAGTCCACCCAGGCCCTCGACGGCTTCGGCCACGAGCTTCTCGCATGCGTCCTTCGTCGAGAGGTCTTCGGCGATGAGCACGCAGGTGCGGCCCTCGGCTTCGATGATGCTCTTCACGTGCTGGGCGTCTTCTTCTTCGGCCGGCAGGTAACCGATCGCGACGTCGGCACCTTCGCGCGCGAAGGCGATCGCGACGGCGGCACCGATTCCGGAGTCACCGCCGGTGATAAGGGCTTTGCGGCCCTTGAGGCGGCCAGTGCCACGGTAGGTTTCTTCGCCGCGGTCGGCCTTGGGTTTGAGTTCGGCGTCGAGGCCGGGTTCTTCTTGGTGTTGCTTCGGCGGGGAAATCTCCGCGAAGCGCGTTACGGGGTCTTGGAAGGTCAGCTGGTCATGCGCGGTAGCCATGCCTCCAGGCAATCACGCTGCGCGATCTCGCGCGCGTTCGCCACAAGGAGTCCGGCGTGGGTACTTTAGCCGCGCCGTAAAAACTCACCTCTCATCTGGTCTCTACTCCTGCCCGCGTGCACCAGCACATGCGTGAGCAGGCGCGCCTTGCGCGGGCTGAGGCTGCCGGCCCCGATGAGTCCCCGCGAGAGCAGATCGGTTTCACTGCCGGGGTATCCGTAGGTCCCTTCGAGCGTCCGCCCGGCACCCGTCTTGGTCGCGAAGATCACGGGTAGCCCGCCAGCCACGAGATCCTCGCAGTGGTCGGCTGCGGCCGGCGACATGTGGCCAACCCCCGAGGCTGCCACGATGAGCGCGTCGATCCCCGTCGCCGCCAGCGCCGGCAGATAGCTGCCACCCTCGGCGAGCCCCACTTCAACGATCGGGATCGAAACGTCCGAAGGTGGCGGAACTGGCAGCGGATCGAGCCGCTTGGCCGGATTCAGCATGACGGTTACGTATCCTTCGGCAACTCGCGCAATGGGTCCCCAGTCGGGCGAACGGAAGGTAGACAGCGACGTCGAATGGGACTTCGTGACGGCTCGGGCCAGGTGGATTTCGTCGTTGAAGGCAACAAGGACGCCGCAGCCACGAAGGTCGGGGCTGATCGCCGCGCGGATGGCAGCGATGAGGTTGGCGGGGCCGTCGGCGCTGGGCTGACTCGGCGAGCGCATCGCCCCGGTGATCACGAGTGGTTCGGGCTGGTCCCACAGGAGGTCGAGGAGGAAGGCCGTTTCTTCTAGCGTGTCTGTGCCGTGGGTCAGGACGATTCCGCGAGCGCCATCGGCGATGGCCGCACGCGCAAAACTAAGCGCGGCAAGGACCTCTGTCATCGTCATGGCCGGCGAGGCGAGGTTGCTGAGTGAGGTGGCGCGAATACTGGCGATATCGGCGAGCCCTGGAACCGCTGCGATGAGATCCGCCGCCGACATCTGCGGAGTAACTGCCTCGCTCGTGTCCGATGGTGTCATGGCGATGGTGCCACCGAGAGCTCCGAGCGCCACACTGGGCCGATGCGACATGTCGGCCTCCTTCCGTCTCCAATCTTTATAGCCCACGTGGCTCAGGGAGACGAACCCGCTGCGCGTTCTCACGCTCGGTAAGCTAGGTGACATGTCGAGCTCTCGGACGCAGGATCCCCGGATCAACGCGCTGCTTGCTCTCGTCGATTCGATCATGGCCCAGCGTAATCTTCCGATCGTGCCCGTACCGTTTGCGATGCAGGGCGATCCGGCTCGAGAACACATCATTGCGGCGTCGAATTTTCAGCTCTCCGCATTTGTTCCTGGCTCAGACGGCAGCTACGACAAAAGCCGCGGCCTGTTCCTCGCGACCGGTAAGATTGGGCTGCTCATCAGCGCGGGCATCATGGCAGGACAGGCGGCGCGTAATGCTCGCCGGCGCCGCGCCGCCGAGGCTGCTATGACTCCCCGGTGGGTGGCGGGCGAATCCGGAGCGCTGTGCGTCTCCCAGCTCGGGTTCTATTTGGTAACGAGCAGTGGGATCCACTTTTGGGGCTGGGGTGCGCTCGACTATGTCTCGATTACGGCAGCAGAAGAAATCGAGCTTCTGGGTCGCGCCGAGGCAGGGGCCGTACGCTGGCGCCTGCGATCCGAGGTCGCCGAACTCGTGTTCTTCCTGTGGGCGATCGTTCGAGCGCCTCACCATCCGCAGCTCACCGGCGAGCAGTGGCACATCGCGGCCGGCCGCGATTTTCATCGCGACCTGCCCGCGAGCGATTAGTCAGTTTCCGCTACGAGGATGACGTACAGGTTGCGAGGTCCGTGTACACCCTCGACACGGGAGAGTTCGATATCGCTCGTGGCACTGGGGCCGCTAATCCAGGTCAGCGGCTGGCCACTGGTCACGGCGGGTTTGACGCGAGCGACGGCTTCGGCGACTCCCGAAACCACCTGGCTTGCCCGTACGACGCACACGTGACGGTCGGGCACCAAGGTCAGCGCTCTTCGCCCTTGGTCGGGGCCGTGGTCCATGATGATGGTTCCCGTATCCGCGATGCCGACCGCTGCGGCGGTAATGACGCCCGCAATATCGTTGAGGCGCTCGGGGCTCAGCGGCTCATCCTCAGTCACGAGCCGGACCTCAGATGGCAACTCCGAGAGCCAGCCGCGTTCGAGTCCGGGAGGGACGAGCATCGAATCCGCCCCCAGATCATCAATGGCGCTAGCCACGCGGTTTGGCAGGTCTTTCGGGGTGCATCGCACGACCGTTGCGCGATATTCCGCGACCCGTTCGGCGAAGACGTCGAGCAGCTCGCCGTCAAGCTCGACAGCCTCCGCATAGCTCCAGTCGATCGGCGCATTCATCTCGGGATCGCCGTCGTGAATGTCGGCAAGTGCGCTGCGCACTCGCGCCAGCATCTCCTCACGTGCGGTGCTCACTTGTCTTCCTCCTCCTGCCACCACTGCCGGAAGGACTGTTCGGGTGGCAGTGGCACATCCCGAGCGTTCGTCCACTTAGAGATGGGCCACGGCAACGCGCCAATGTGGTCGGTGAACCGGCCGAGCGCCTTGCTACTAAGTCCCGAGGCTCGTTGCGCGGCTTCCAGCCGGGCGTGATCTGCCATGACCCAGGAGCCAGCCTTCATCATGGCTGCCTCGGCACTCGGTGTGCCTCGCTTGGAATCAACCACCTTGCCGCGCAGGTGCACGAGCAGGTCCGCGATCGGGATCTTGACCGGGCACACGTCGTTGCAGGCACCGCACAGGGAGGAAGCAAACGGCAGCGACTTATCGACCGCGGACTCGGTGCCCCGCAGCTGTGGGTTGAGAATCGCGCCGATCGGTCCGGGATAGACCGAACCGTAGGCGTGCCCGCCCACCTTTTCGAAGACTGGGCAGATATTCAAGCAAGCCGAGCACCGAATACACCGCAGCGCTTCCCGCCCGGCGGGATCGGCCAGCGCGTTGGTCCGTCCGTTATCGAGCAGAACGACGTGGACGTTTGTCGGTCCATCGCCCTCGCTCACCCCTGACCACACCGAGGTGTAGGGGTTCATTCGTTCTGCCGTCGAGCTTCGCGGCAGCAACTGCATGAAGACTTCGACGTCGTCGAACGTCGGCAGAACCTTCTCGATACCCACCACCGAGATGAGGGTTTCGGGCAGCGTCAGGCACATTCGGCCGTTGCCTTCCGATTCCACGACGACCAGCGAGCCAGTCTCCGCGATCGCGAAGTTGGCACCGGAAATCCCTACCGATGCGCGCATGAACTTGTCCCGCAGATGTGTCCTCGCGGCTCCCGCCAGATCGGCCGGGTCATCGCTCAGATCCGGAGGCGCGGGAGTTCCGTACTGCCCCATCTCCTCAAGGAAGATCTCGCGTACTTCGCTGCGGTTACGGTGAATCGCCGGCACGAGAATGTGGCTGGGCCGGTCGTGACCAAGCTGCACGATGAGTTCGGCGAGATCAGTTTCCCAGGCGGCGATGTCTGCCTCCTCGAGCGCTTCGTTAAGCTCGATTTCCTGGGTCGCCATCGATTTCACCTTGACGACCTCTTGGGCTTGGGCGGCCTTGACGAGGTCGGTGACGATCGCGTTGGCTTCCGCGGCATCGCGCGCCCAATGAACGGTCGCACCGTTACGAGTGAGGGACTCTTCCAGTTGCATCAGGTACGTATCGAGGTTTCGCAGCACCCGGTTCTTGATCGCTTCGCCCGCTGCGCGCAGCTCTTGCCAGTTCGGCACTTCGGCGACGGCGTTCGCCCGCTTGGCGCGGATCGTGTGTGTGGCGTGATAGAGGTTCTTGCGTTGTTGGACGTTACCGATTTCTGCCTTGGCTGCTGCAGGAAAACGGGGCGAGTCCGTGAGGTCGCCCTCGGGCGGCGCTGGGGTGAGCCGATGCTCCGTCATGGTCACGCATCTCCTTCGGTGTGGGCCAGGATTTCAGCGAGATGAATGGGCTTGATTCCGGCCTTCGTCCGATCAAGTACTCCCGAAATGTTCATCAGGCACGAGTTGTCGCCGGCCACGAGATACTCGGCGCCGGTAGCCGCGACGTTTCGCGCTTTATCGGCTGCCATGGCGGTCGAGACATCCGGGTTCTTCACCGAGAAGGTCCCGCCAAACCCGCAGCACCGGTCCGCATCGGGCAGGTCAACCAAGCTCAGTCCACGAACTGCCTTTAGCAGTTGGTAGGGCCGATCCCCGACCTTCGTAATGCGCAGCGAGTGGCACGTCGGATGGTAGGTGACGCGGTGCGGGAAGTAGGAGCCCACATCGCTGACACCGAGGACGTCGATTAGGAACTCGGGAAAGTCGTAGCTCTTCTCTGCGATCTGATCGATCCTGTCGACGACGCGCTCCGATATCTCCCCTCGCTCCAGTAGGCGCCGGGCGAGCATCGGATGTTGGTGGCGAATCGCGCCGATGCAGGAACCCGAGGGGCCTACGACGTAGTCGTATTTTTCGAAGGCCCGTAGATAGGTCTGCACCGAACTGGTCGCCTCATCGAAGTAACCGGTATTTGTGAAAATCTGCCCACAGCACGTTTGTTCCCGCGGAAAGTCAACATCGCAGCCAAGGCGACGCAGGACTTTGACGACCGCTTTTGGCGTCGAGGGAAACATCGTGTCATTGATGCAGGTGGCGAACAGAGCGACGGTGGTCAACGCAAATCTCCTAAGGCAGCATCCACGACAGGATGGGGGTTGATTGCAAGCCTACGAGTAGGCACAGCACAATGAGCAGGCCAACGGACCAACCGACGACCTTTCGAAGAATGTCAGACTCTCGACCGACCAGGCCGACGGCAGTCGCCGCGATCGCGAGGTTTTGAGGACTGATGAGCTTTCCGACGACGCCACCGGAGGTGTTTCCGGCGACGAGGAGCGTCGGATCGATATTGGCATTGATGGCAGCGGTTTGTTGCAACGTGGCAAACAGTGCGTTAGCGCTGGTATCTGATCCGGTCACCGCGGTACCAATCCAGCCAAGGATGGGAGAAAGGAAGGCAAAGGCCGCCCCCGTCCCAGCAATCCAGGTACCGATGGCATGGGTTTGCCCCGAGAAGTTCATGACGTAGGCGAGCGCCAGGACCGAACCAATGGTCATGAAGGTAAACCGAAGTCGGCCAAGCACCTCGATGAATGTCCGGGCGGCTTGCTTCGCCGATACCCGATACACGAGGGCGACAATGACTCCCGTCAGGATCAAGATCGTGCCAGGAGATGACAGCCAGGACAGGGTATAGACCGTTGAGATCGATACCTCGCCCGCAGCAGTCAGGACTCGGCCATCGAGGCCCGGCCACCCGAAGGTGAGGTCGGTTGCAGTCAATGCCGACGTGACAGGCCGCACGAGCTTGGCGATGCCAAAGACCACGACGACGAGGATGTAGGGCACGAGCGCCATCGCAATCCGCTGGGCAGTGAGTTCGCGGCGAGCGGTCGGCGCGATAGCCTCGCCGCCGGCTTCTTGCCGCAACCGCTCTTGCGCTTCCTTGGTTCCTCTCGGCCGCCAAACTTGCAGGAAGGCGACACATGCGGCCAGCGCCAGCAATGAGGCGATGACATCGGTGAGCTCGACGGAGATGTAATTCGCCGAAATCCATTTGCCGAGCGCGAAGGACACACCCACGACGAGGGCTACGGGCCAGACGTCGCGCAGTCCGCGCACCCCATCGGTCACGAGCAGCAGGATGAGCGGGATGAACCATGCAAGTGACGCGGTCTGGGCAGCCACATACCCGCCGATTTCGTGGTAGTCGATGCCGGTGAGGTTTCCGGCCGTGATGATCGGAATGGCGACGGCGCCAAACGCGACGGGCGCCGTATTAGCGATGAGTACCGTGACCGCGGCCCGCATCGGACGGTAGCCGACGGCGACCAGCATGACTCCCGTGATGGCTACCGGTGCACCGAAACCAGCAAGCGCTTCGAGTAGTCCACCAAAACAAAAGGCAATAAGGATCGCGAGAATCCGAGGATCATCGCTCACCAGGCCAAAGGTCGCCCGCAGGTCTTCAAATCTGCCGGACACAACAGTCAGCTCATAGAGCCAGACCGCTGCGAGAACGATGTAGGTAATGGGAAAGATTCCGAAGGCCGCGCCCTGGGTGGCGCTGAGCAATGCCAGGGATGCGGGCATCTTGAATGCCGCGACCGCCACGATCAGGGCAACGGCCAGCGATGCGAGGCCCGCCAGGTGAGCTTTCCACCGCAGAATACCGAGCGTGACGAACATCGTCACGAGGGGCAAGAGCGCCACGAGGGCGGAAACCGCGAGGCTGCCCAAAGGGGCTATGTCGGGCTGGAACGTCATCGTCACTCCGGTGATCATGGCCATTACTAGATATGGTTAGACCATACATGTATGGTCTAACCTTACAAAATTGGCGCAACCCGACATAATTGGTCTCATGCAGGCGAGTGTCGATGCGGTGCTGCGTTACATCGACGACGAAATCACGAGCGGCCGCCTGGTCGCCGGGGACCAAGTCATGCCCGAACGCGAACTGGCCTCCCACCTGGGGGTCTCGCGCACCGCGGTGCGCGAAGCCATCAGAGTTTTCCAAGCACAGGGCATCATGACCTCGGGGGTCGGTCGCGGTCCTGCGAGTGGAACGAGGATCTCGCCCTCTCCTGCCGATGCCCTGGCTACGCTGGTCCGACTCCACGTCGAACTCGGCGGTTTTGATCTGTCTTCGATCATGGAAACGCGAATCGCATTAGAGACATCAAGTGCGAACCTTGCGGCCGATCGCGCCACTGACGAGCAGCTGACGGAAGTTGCCGCACTGGCGAGAAAGATGGCTCGGCCAGACCTTGATCTCGACGGATTCAACGAACTCGACACGGAATTCCATATCGCGATCGCTCATGTGAGCGGCAATGACCTGGTGGCTGACCTTACCCACGCCGTGCGCGCCTCGGTGGCGGCCCCCATTTATCGCGCCTCGCGCGAGTTGGAGGACTGGGAAGCGTTTCGTCGCCGGCTAGCCTCGGAGCATCAGGCGCTAGTCGATGCCCTGCGTTCGCGCGATGCGAAGCGCGCTGCCGAGATTGCGGAACACCACATCCGCACCGCCTACTCGGAGCTTTTTACTTCTGCGGAAACGACTTCCAAAACGCTCGCCACACCTCGACATGAGCAGCGCTAGCAAGTTTGTCGTGATTGACCGCCAGGGTCGATTTATCGCCGGCAGGTTTGGTCTGGATATTGACACTGACCTTGGAGCCATCGTCCAGGTCGCAGCGCCAGTAACGCCACTTCTCGGTGGAGCTGACGCGCGGCTCCCCCACGGTCACGGTGCCCGCAAAGTCTTCGCGCCCGGCGGTCATCGTCTGCCACGTCGACAGCGCCTCGTCCATATCGCCCGCCAGCGTGCGAGATACCGTTACCGAAAAGCTCCCATCGCACGTTTGCCCCACCTGACGCACGCCAATGGCCTGCTCGAAGGTGACCGCGCATGACTGCGCCCACCACTGCGGACTGCTCGATTTGCCTTCAGCCTCAATGGCGGCGAGCGCCACGCGGGCGATCTCAGTGTGAGAAGCATCGGAATGCGGCGTTAAGATTGCCAGCCACCGGTCCCAGGAGATTCCCGACCCCGTCTCGCATGCTTTGATTTCGAGGTCGTTCACGTCAGCTCCTGCACAACCTTGGTGATGAGATCCTCGGGCAGCTCACCATCGAGTTCGAACCATAGACTGCCCTTGCCTCGGATATGCGGAGCAAGTTCTTTGCGCAGTTCGTCATCGTGCGGCACCGGATAGATTCCCACATGGTCTTTGATTCCAGAGATGAACACGAGGGCCCGCTTCTTCGGGTCCGCCTTGTAGCCAACGATGCCGTAGCTCAGCACATGATGAAGGTCTGGCACGATCGAGCGTACGAGCGAGCGCAGCGCCAGAAACTGCTCGCGCGCATTGGCCGGCACTTGAGCTATGTATTCCTCAACGGTTCGGGGCTTGGCGCTCGCGTTGGCGATCGTCCACGACTTCTTCACCATCGCTTCCAACACCGCAGCGTCGATGTCGGCGAGCTTGTTGACGTAGAGGCAGGACACCGAGCTTCGGTGCTTACCGAGCTCTTTCAGTTCGGTGCCGTAGTGTTCGAAGCCTTCCGAAAAATAGATCGCAATGGCGCTCTTTCGCGGACTGAACGAGAGTTGGGGCATATCGCCTTCACGACCGGAGTCGTATCGATATTGCTGGCTACCGAACCCGATGATGGATGGCCCCCACATCACTGGCTCCTTACCCGAGATCGTCTTCATCATGGTGATGAGCTCTGCTGATTCTGCTTGGCGACGCTCAGGGACCGTCTGAAGAAACTCCGCGAAGGAGACCTCCGTCGGCATCGTTTTGTTCTCTGCCATGGCGTGAGTCTAGTGTGCTGGCCACACCCCCACCACAGATGCGGCAATCTACTAGACTCTCATTCGTGCTGCCCCACGCCATTGGTTTCGATCGCGAACGATACATCTCTCTCCAGTCGCAACAAATTGATGCCCGACGCCAGCAAATCGGCGGCAAGCTCTACCTGGAGATGGGCGGCAAACTCTTCGATGACATGCATGCCTCCCGCGTCTTGCCAGGCTTCACGCCCGACAATAAGATCGCGATGCTCCAGACCCTCGTCGACGAGATCGAGATCGTCGTGGTCGTCAACGCTAAGGATCTGGAACGCCAGAAGGTCCGTGCGGATCTCGGAATTCCGTACGAGGATGACGCCCTGCGGCTCGTCGATATTTTCCGCGAGCGAGGTTTCCTCGTCGACAATATTGTTTTGACCCAGCTGGATGAAGCCAACGCCGCTGCGCGGTCTTTCAAGAACCGCCTGGAGCGGCTCGGGCTGAAAGTTAGTCGCCACCGCACAATCAAGGGCTATCCGGCCGATACGCGAACCGTTGTCTCGAAGAACGGTTTTGGACGAAACGAGTACATCCAAACAACTCGTGACCTTGTCATCGTGACGGCGCCAGGGCCGGGGTCGGGAAAGCTTGCGACGTGTCTGTCGCAGATCTATCACGATCACGAGCGCGGCATCCAATCGGGCTACGCCAAGTTCGAGACCTTCCCGATCTGGAACCTGCCCATCGATCATCCGGTGAATCTCGCTTACGAGGCTGCAACTGCAGACCTCGATGATGTCAGCCTGATCGACCCTTTCCATCTCGCCGCCTACGGCGTCCAAGCCGTGAGCTATAACCGCGACGCCGAAGTCTTTCCGCTCCTCAAAGTCCTGCTCGATGAGATTGCGGGCGGCTGCCCATACCAGTCGCCCACCGACATGGGCGTCAACATGGTCGGCTCGTGCATCTCCGATGACGAGGTATGTCGCGAAGCCGGCCGGCAAGAGATCATCCGGCGCTACTACAAGGCGCTCGTCGAAGAACGCCGAGATGAACTCGATCCCACGATCTCGCAACGGATTTCGTTGCTCATGGGCAAACTCGGCATCACGCCCCATGACCGAGCGGTCGTGCGCCCCGCGCTTGAGGTTGCCAAGCGCACGAAAGGTCCGGCCTCAGCGATTGAGCTCGCCGATGGACAGATCGTCACCGGCAAGACGACTCCCCTGCTCGGCTGCAGTGCGGCAATGCTGCTGAATGCATTAAAGGTACTCGCAGGTATTGACGATGAGGTTCAGCTTCTCGCGCCGGCGTCGATTGCTCCGATCCAAACGCTGAAAACTGAGCACCTGGGGAGCCGGAATCCAAGGCTTCACACCGACGAGGTCCTCATTGCCCTGTCGGTCTCGGCGGATTCTTCGGAGTACGCCAGGCAAGCGCTAGCCCAGTTGAAAAAGTTGCGCGGTTGCGAGGTCCATACGACCACGATCCTCGGCTCGGTTGACGAGAGCATCTTCCGAAATCTCGGTATTAACGTCACGAGTGAGCCTCAGTACCAAGTCAAGACCCTCTACCGAAAGCGGTGACCGTGGAGTTCCTTAAAGCCCAGAGCCACACGCTATTTGTCTATGACCGCCTGGAGAACCGGGCGGTAGTCCAGCAGGACTTCGGCGTCAACGATGCCGATGCCTATGACGCCCTTGATACCGCGCAGGAGCATTACGAAGACACCTCACGCTACGGTGTCTTCCTGCTCGGTCAGCGGGCGCAGACCCGCTATTAGCGGCTTAGCCGTGAACGAAGCCGTGCAGGTGATCGCGCTCGGCTTCCAAGTCATCGAGCCGCGACTTCACGACATCGCCGATCGAGACAATCGCGACAAGTGTGTCCCCATCCATGACGGGAAGATGACGGATTCGCCGCTCGGTCATCTTTGATGCAAGCGTTTGAATCTCATCGCTGTTCACACACGTCTCGAGATCACTCGTCATGATCTGGGAAACCTGACCATCCACCGATCCCGTTTCAGCAATGCGTCGCACGACGTCACGCTCTGAGACGATTCCCACGACCTGATCGTTGTCGACAACGACGACCGCTCCGATCGAGTGCTTGCTGAGGGTAGACAGCAGCTGCGAAATGGTCGAGTCCGAGGTCAGGGTCACGACATCCGTGCCCTTCTTCTTCACGATATCTTCTACACGCATGTGTCGAAGGTAACACGGAACTGACGTGGCGACGAGGTCTGGGGAACGCAGGCCCCGTCTTTTAGGTCAGCGCCACGTGGGATGCCAGGGATGTTGCTGGTTAGTGACCTTGGCCGCTGTGGTGGTGTAACGCGGCCTTCTCGCTGACCATCGCATGGTGGGCGATCGCGTCGGCCAGCCGGTCAGAATTACCAGAACGGGCGGCTCGCACGATCTCTCGGTGGACATCGAGGAACTGCTGCGGGTCATCGTGCTGCGTCACGATCCACACCAGACGCGTTTCGATCCGTTCGACGATTTCTTGCAGTATCGAGGAGCCGCAGTGCTTGCGTGCAAGCGCATGGAATTCCGCGTTGAGTCCGATTGCGTCCCCGGTATTGCCGGCATCGATCGCTTCCTGGGTGCGACTGAACAGATCCTCAATCTCTGCAAGCGCATCTTGCGTCATCGCGCTGGCGAGTCGGCTAAACAGAATCTGATCGAGCGCCGCTGAGACACTGATGAGGTCGTTAAGCTCCTCAATGGAAGTCTCGCGAACGAAAAAACCGCGCCGCGGGCGCCGTTCGATCAGGCCACTCGTCGCCAATTCTTGCAGTGCTTCACGAACGGGCACACGCGAAATACCGAATTCTTCAGCAAGAGCGGCCTCGCCGAGTCTCTGACCAGGTGCGAATGTCTGGTCTAAAACCCGTTTCTTGACTTCTGTCGCCACCATTTGCGCAAGGGTTTGATGTGCAACTCCCGGAATTACCATGCCTCAAGGGTACAGAGACGAGTTGGTTTTGGGCATCCGTGTCGACAACGCATGGATCACAAAAACGGTTAGTGTGATCTGCTTGGAATTCACGTCACCTTGCGTCATTACGACCCGTCCAATGAGGACCCTCCACCCCCACCAAAACAGCACCGGAAAAATAAAACTGACTATAGATATGAAAAAGAGTAGAGCATTTTTCTACCGGATCGGCGCTGCTGTGAGCGCGGCTGCATCGGAGATCGCTGCCCGCTGGCACTGACCGTAACCGCATCGCCCCCCGGCCCATGCACCTCCCGCAGCAGGGAAGGCGGGGAGAGTCACAATTTAATGTATTCCGCGAAAGCGTTGCCCTCAGCATGCTGAGATTCTTAGATTGGACAGCCTCAGACACTGCCGTCACGGGAGAAGATCGTGCCGAGGCTGCTGCGCTACGCAATTAACCTCACCCTTGACGGTTGCTGTGACCACGAGGCAGGGGTTGCTACGGACGAGGAATTAATGGAGCCTCGGTGACGTGGAATGTGCAGCTCTTGCGAGGCGATGTCGAACAAGCAGTCCGCGACCTGAAGGAACAACCGGGCGGCCTCCTCATCGTGGGTGGCGCGAGACTCCCCCAATCCCTCGCGAAATGGGGCTTGATTGATGAATACGAGTTCGTGATCCACCCGATCGTCGCGGGCCATGGACCGAGATTGCTGACCGGTTTACCTAACAGCTCCGTCTCGAGCTCCTCAGGCGTCGTACCTTTGCCTCCGGCGCCGTCGCTGCGCTCTACCGACCGGCGACAACGCTCTGGAGGATAGAAAAAACCCGGAATCGCGAGCGATTCCGAGATAAAATCAGCTAAAGTGACTTACATTGTGGAGCTAAGGGGATTCGAACCCCTGACCTCTTCCATGCCATGGAAGCGCGCTACCAACTGCGCCATAGCCCCGTGAAGCGAGTTCTACTTTACCTAGCGGGACTCGCCATTGCCAAATCCGCAGACCGTGCCGTAGCTCACCACGGCCCCATGTTGTGGACTCGCAATCGCCATCCGGGGCGGTCGGCAAAGATGCCAGATTCGATTTCGGTCCAGTGACAGTTATCGAGGCCGCGGAAGACAGGCTGGGCTGTGTCTTGGACACCCAGCAGGCTGCGCAGCGTCTGGGTGATCGCCGAGCCGTGAGAGACAACGATCAGGGTGCTTCCCCGCTCCCCCTTATCGACATAGTCCATCACTCCTTGGGCCATTCGAGTGCCGACGGCGATCTTCTCTTCAAGCCCAAGGCCCTCGGGAGAACCACCAGCGCGCCATAGGGCGTAAGGCTCGGGGTATTTCTCGGCTAGCTCGGCACCGCTGAGGCCCTCGAATGCACCAAAGCCGCGTTCCCGCAGTCGGATATCGGTCTCGACGATCACATCGAGGCGTTCGGCGATCGCTTCGGCGGTCGCCAGGGCTCGGGACAGATCCGAGCTGACCATGCGCACAGGCCTGGTATCGAGATATTGGGCGAGCGAGCGGGCAGCGGCAGCGGCTTGCTGACGCCCGACCTCGTTGAGCGGGATATCGATCTGACCCTGGACTCGTCCGTCGGCGTTGTGATCGGTTTGACCGTGCCGAACGAAAACGACTCGATCAGTAGTCACTGCTGTCCTCGAGCGCGTTTTCGCGCGAAAGCTGGGTAATGTCCTCGGGCAGCGCGATGATGGGGCAATCGTGCCAGAGGCGCTCCAGGGCATAGAATTCTCGCTCATCGGCGTGTTGCACGTGGACGACGATGTCGCCGAAATCGAGGAGCACCCAGCGCGCCTCGGCGTAGCCTTCTTCGCGCTTTTGTTTCACGCCGGCGTTGCGCAGCTGGAGCTGGATTTCCTGGACGATGGCTTGCACTTGGCGTTCATTGGCGCCGGTGGCAAGGACAAAGGCGTCGGTCAGGGGCAATCGCTCGGAGACATCGAGGGCGACGATATTCGTGGCCTTCTTATTCGCCGCG
Source organism: Bowdeniella nasicola (assembly GCF_900107735.1). Classification (GTDB taxonomy): domain Bacteria; phylum Actinomycetota; class Actinomycetes; order Actinomycetales; family Actinomycetaceae; genus Bowdeniella; species Bowdeniella massiliensis. Next base: position 30,256 of record NZ_FNQV01000011.1, read on the forward strand.
GCGCGGGCCGCCACGATTGCTAGGTCACGGGACTCTTCGGTTGCAGGCACTACGCTCCTATTGGTGAGGCGATAAGCGTGATGATGGACATGGCAAGGGCAGCGGGGTCCCCGTCGCGCACCTGCTGGGCGGCGAGGAAAACCAGTACCGCAAGGACAACGACGGCGAAGATGATCAGGACGATCTGCAGCCACCGCGGCGTCGTGCGCTCGCCCGCTTCGCTTGCGGGCTCACTTTCCTCGGGAAAGCCCGCATGCTCGGGTGCGCCCTGGGCTTGCCGTAGGGAGCGGCGCGAGAGTGGAGCGGGGCTTTCCGCTTCCTCCTCCGATTCCTCGGTTTGGGCCTCGAACAGCGAGACGCGCGGCGGGATTTCCTCCTCCGCCACCTCGTCTTCGGGCTCCGGCTTTCCTGCTGGCGCATCCGGCGGCGCGGGGCTCTGCTCCTCGGCAGTCTCGGGTTCGGGCGAGTCCGGATCAGGAGCTTCGGGCGCTTCGGGCTCAGGCTCGTCTTCGGCAGGGACGGGCACGGGTTCCTTCGGCGGTTCTACCGTGATCTGCTCCGGCGTGCTGGCAGGACTCTGCGCTTCATAGTCCTGCGGCCGGAGCGTCTTGATTTCGCCCGTGGCCTGGTCGACGATGCGAACGCCTTGCGCCGTCGTCGGTGGGGCGATGGTGCGATACTTCGGCCCGCGCCGGCGCTTGTCCGCGATCTCGTCTTCGTCGAGTCGGTCAACCAGGGCTTCGCGCAGCGAGCGGCGCGATGGCTCGGGCTCGCCATCGGCGCGCGGCGGCCGGGGCGGGATGAGCTCGCCGTCGATGCCCTCATCGATGGTGAAGGCCTCGGTGAGCGTAAGCTCACCGGTGGCGATGGCGTTTCGCTTGGCTTCTTCTTCCTCGGCCCGGCGGCGCAATTCGCGGCGGGTGAGAGGAGCGTTTTCCTGCTCGGCTTCCCAGCGCTTGCGCATTTCCCGGCGCGACAGTGGCGCCTGATCAGCCATCACGCACCTCGTTTCGCACGGAACGCTTGCGCGAATACAGCTCGTATTTGGCGATGTACTGCACGACGCCGTCGGGCACCAGGTACCACACAGGTTGACCGGCAGCGACGCGTCGGCGGCAATCCGTCGAGGAAATGGCCATCGCAGGAACCTCCAGCAGGGATACTCCCGCCTCGGGCAGTCCCGCGTCGTCGAGCTCATGGCCCGGCCTGGTCACTCCAACGAAATGCGCGAGCGAGAAAAGCTCATCGGCATCCTTCCAGGTAAGGATCTGCGAGAGCGCGTCGGCGCCGGTGATGAAGAAAAGCTCGGCCTCGGGGTAGGTCTGGCGCAGATCGCGCAAGGTGTCGATCGTGTAGGTGATGCCGGCACGGTCAATATCGACTCGGGAGACGGAGAACCGCGGGTTGGAGGCGGTCGCGATGACCGTCATGAGGTAGCGGTGCTCGGGTGTTGTGACATCGCGATCGAGCTTGAAGGGCTGGGCGCCCGTCGGCACGAAGATAACCTCGTCGAGATCGAAGATGTCTTGGACCTCGCTCGCTGCGACGAGGTGACCGTGGTGGATGGGATCGAAGGTGCCACCCATGACGCCGATCCGCAGACGCGGTCGATCCTGCGGCGGTGTGGTGGACTGTGAAGACGTCGTTGGGGCCATAGCCGACTAGTGGCGAGTCCACACGCTCCGGAAGGCGTAGACCGTGAGTAGGCCGATCATGAGCAACGCAAACGCGATAATGCCGTACATGATGGGCGGCATCGGCAAATCGACGGGCGTGAGGTGTGCAGCTTCAGCGGGCAGCTTCACGAGCGAGCTGGTCATGGTCTGGCCTCCAGGCAGCATGGGTACTTCGACTCCCCCTAGTGTGGCACGAAAGCGCCACGTCATGCCAGGTGTGCCATCGCGCGAGGGTTAGGCCTCGGCGTACAGGCGCAGCAGGCGCGCAACTTCGGCTTCCTGGGCGGCAGTGGCGGGAGCAAACCAACGCCGGGAGTCAACGACATCGGGATGCTCGGCCAGATATTCGCGCACAGTTCCCGTAAACACCTTGTTCAGGTGCGTTGAGACGTTGATCTTCGTCATGCCCGCGCGGATCGCGGCCTGCATGCCATCATCGCTCACGCCCGAGGATCCGTGCAGGACGAGCGGCACCGGCACGGCGTCGCGCAGGGCGGCAATGAGATCGAAATCAAGTTCGGCGCCCCGCGTCGTCATTGCGTGCGACGAGCCAACCGCGACTGCCAGGAGGTCGACACCGGTATCTGCGACGAACTGGGCCGCATCACCCGGGTCGGTGCGAGCCGACGGGTCATGTACCCCGTTCTTGCCGCCGACCTCACCGAGCTCGGCTTCGACGCTCACGCCCGCGGCACGCGCGTATTCAACAATGCGGGCGGTCGCTTCGCGGTTCGCATCGTCGGGCAGGTGGGAGCCGTCGTACATCACCGAGGTGAAGCCTAGGTCGATCGCGCGGCGGCACAGCTCTTCGTCTTCGGCGTGGTCGAGGTGGACGATAACTGGGACGTCCGCCGCCTTGGCGACCGAGAGCGTGCCCAGGGCGATCGGCTCGAGCATGCCATCGTGGTACTTGACGGCGTTTTGCGAAATCTGCAGGACGACGGGCCGCTCGGATTCTTCGGCGGCGCGGGTGAAGGTGCGGGCGTTTTCGAGGTGGATGACGTTAAAGGCGCCAAGGCCAGTGCCATCGGCGGCGCACGACTGGGCGACGGAGTGAAGGTCAGTCAGCATCAGAGTTCTTTCGTTATGACTCGTGGGAGGAAGGCCGCGAGGGTTTCGGGGTTGATCCGGCCGGCGACGGGCTCGGCCACCGCCGCCGCGCCGGCTGCCACAAGGTGGGGCACGTCCGCGTCGGTAAGGAGGGTCTCGGCGACGTCGCAGCTGGTCAGCGGAGCAGCGCCGGGAAGGGCGGCCACCCGCGGGGCCATGGCGGCGATGGCGGCCGCGACGACCGCGTCGCCGGCGCCAACGGTGTTGCCGCGCACGTCCGCTTCCAGCCAGGCGTGCACCGGTCGGCGGCCGGGCGCGTGAACCTCCAGGCCCTCGGCGCCGCGCGAGACGATGACGACGCCAGCGCCGGATTCCTGCAACGCGGCCACGCCACGTGAAAGGTCCTCGGTTCCCGTCGCTGCGGCTAGCTCGAGGTGATTCGGCTTAAGCACGTGCGCTCCCGCCTGAGCTGCCGCCACGAGGAAGGACCCGGAGGTATCGGCGATGACGAGGTGGCCGTCCTCGCGGGCGCGCGAAATGAGCGAGGTGTAGGCAGCCACGGGGCTACCCGGCGGGATCGAGCCATTGAGCGAGAAGACCGCGCGAGTTCCCGCGGCCGCAGAAATCTCGCGCAGCGTCGCCAGCGTGTCACTCGTGAGGGCCTGCCAGTCGGACTCATCGACACTCGGGCCGGCCTCGTTGAACGCGGTGGCTCCCGAGTCATCGACGACTGTCGTCGTCGTGCGTAGCGAGCCTTCGATCAGTGTGAAGCGCGCGTCGAGATGGTCGATTCCGGCAAGGAACTCCTGGGCGAGCGCGCCGCCAATAAACCCGCCCACGGAGGCGGCAATCCCGAGGTCGGCGAGGACGTTGGCGGCGTTCAGGCCCTTGCCACCAGAGATCCGCACAATGTCTGAGACGCGGTTGGCCTCTCCGAGCTGGAGGTTATCGACGCGGTAGGTGACGTCGAGGGCGGGGTTGGGGGTGACGATGTGGATCGGGGCGATCATTGCGGCTCTCCTGGTTCGCGGGCTGTCCCCATCCCATCACAGCCGGCGGGCTCGATCACGATTTCGCCGGCGGCCACGAGGGCGCGATAGCCGGCCCCCAAGCACTGCGACCAGCTGCCGAGCTTGGCGGGACGCACCGAGGGCATCGGCGAAATTCGGAGCCGATGCGTCAGCGCCTGCGTGAGCGGCTCGGTGAGATCCGCGCCCGCTCGCGCGAGCCCGCCGCCGAGCACGATATCCATCGAACCGAGGATCGCCAGCGTCGCGCCAAGCGAACGTGCCAGCAGGGTCACGGCCACCTCGATTGTGGCGCGCGCGTGATCGTTGCCGGACCTAGCGGCGGCAAAGACCTCTTCGGCACCGTTGATCTCGCGGGCCGGGATCCCGCTGCGGCGCGCATACTGCTCGACGATTCCCGATGCCGATGCGTAGTGTTCCAAGACGACGTCCCGGCCGTGCAGGGAGACGAGCGCTTGCCCGAGCTCGCCTGCATAGCCGTGGTTGTTGAACGTCGTCCCGGCGAGCACGACGGCGGCCCCGATCCCGGTGCCGATGGCGAGGTAGATCATGGTGGGAGAGCCGGTCCCCCACACCATTTCTGCGAGCGCGCCGGAGCGAACATCGTGCCCGAAGGCAACCGGGGCGCCGATTGCTTCCTCGAACATCGCCTTCAGCGGCGCATCACGCCACCCGAGGTTCGCGGAGTAGACGCCTATCCCGACATCCTCATCGACGATGCCGGGCACGGCGATGCCCACATGATTGACGAGTTGAAGCCCCATCTCAACCGCATGCGCACGCAATTCGCGGGCGAGGTCGGCCAGTGTGTCGGCCAGCGCCTGCGGCTCTTGCGGGGTCGGCCTCGTGCGCTGCGCCGCGAGCACCCCGCAGGGCGCCACGAGCCCGGCCTTGATCGTGGTCCCGCCGACGTCGAGCGCAATCGCGTGGGTCATGATGCCCGCTTAGTGTTCGTCGTCAGTAAGAATGACCGACCGGGTGAGGTGGCGCGGCTGATCGGGGTTGAGCCCCTTGGCCTCGGCCCGCGCGACCGCGAGGCGCTGCGCCAACACGAGGTGCGCCATCGGATCGAGGTCGGAGGTCACGAACTCCGCGCCGGTGGCTGCCACCTGGTCCGCGAGGCCCGCGGGGGCCTTGCCAAAGACCCAGGTCAGTCGACCCGGCTGGGCGATAGAGATCGGGCCGTGGCGGTATTCCATCGCGGGATAGTTCTCGGTCCATGACTGGGACGCTTCCCGCAGCTTCAGGCCCGCTTCGGCCGCGAGGCCGATGGTCCAGCCGGTGCCGAGGAAGGTGATCTGGTCCGCCTCAATCCACGAGGCAGGCAGCTCAGCTTCCAGGGCCGTGTGTGCGTCGGCGATCGCTGCCGTGAGATCTTCTCCGAGGCTGGCGCGGAAGAATGCCAGGGCGGAGGTGGCGAATCGGGTCTGGACGACGGATTCCTCGTCCGCAAAGTCAAGGACCACTTCGTCATCGACGGCGCCGCGAGCCGGGCCGTCGCCGACCGCCGTCAACAGGACCGTCGGCGCGGTGCCGTGCACGGCCTTCAGGACGTCGATGATCTCAGTCGTCGTGCCCGAGCGGGACAGGCAAATGATGCGGTCGTAGTCGCGGTCGGTCGGGAACTCCGTCGCGGTATAGGCATCGGAGATACCCTTGCCGGCAGCGGTCCGCGCGGCGCAGTAGGACTGCGCGATGAACCACGAGGTGCCGCAGCCGATTACAGCTACGGATTCGCCGTCGTGTGGCATGACGGATGCGGACTGCTCGGCGACGGCGACCGCCTGCTCCCACATCGCTGGTTGGGTAAAGATCTCGGTCTCGGTGATGCTCACGTCAGCTCCTATGCGCGCGTCGCATTGTTTTGATCGTTTTCAAACACTTCGATCATATTCGATCATCAGATGATCGGCAACTAGGTGAATAGGAATGCAAAGATGAGGAAGGTTGGGATCACGAGCACCGTCGTTGCCATGACCACTCCCCTGGCGATGTCCTGCCCGGCTCCCACGCGATGGGCTGCGAGGTACGCATTTTGGGCGGTCGGCAGGCCCGCCATGCAGGTCACCGCAAAGAGATCACTTCCGCCTAATCCCAGGCCGTAGCGAGCAAGAAGGTATCCGATCGCCGGCTGGATCACGAGCTTAATGACCGTTGCGAGCGCAATCGGCGCGGTTGCCGCACGGTAGAGCTTTGGGGACTGGCCCACAAACGACAGCCCGAACGCAATCAAAATGCAGGGAACGGCTGAAGATGCGACGACGTCGACGACGTCGAGGATAACTGCCGGCGGACGTAATCCAGCAACCGACAGCGCTGCGCCAGCAACAGCCGCCCACACCAGGGGATTCTTCCCGACCGTGATGGCTACCGACCTCACGGTGGGCCGGCGATCGGCGGCGAGGATGTCGGCGAGCACGAAGAGCGTGGGAGTTAGAAACCCCACCTGGAACATAATGACCGGAGCAACGTGCACCGAGGAGCCTAAGACGTAGGTCGCAAGCGGCACCCCAAGGTATGCGGCATTGGCAAGGGAGGCACCCATAGTGCCGATCAAAGTCCGTTCACCGCTTAGGCGCAGCCCCCAGCGACCGATAACAGCAAACATCCCAGCTGCCGCGAGGCCGGAGACCGCCGCGACGATGAGCGGCGCCCCGAGTAGATCGCCCACGTGAGCGTTGAGCAGCGTGAGGAAGACGAGCGCGGGCAGCCCCACGAGATAGACGAGCCGATTGAGCGCGTCTTGCGCGGACGTCGGCATGAGTTTCGTCCGCCCGAGCAGCCAGCCGAGGCCGATGACTGCCCACACCACCGCTAACCCGGATACGACGCCGCTCATACGGCGATCGTGTCACGTCAGCGAGCCGCGCGCCCCGAGCGCCAGAGCGTGAGCGGTACGCACGATCCAGGTGATTGATCCTGTTAAAGTGTGGAGTCAAGGAGTCACTATCAAGCACTGCTGACGGGATCACGGATGAACCGCCATGACCGCCTTGCCTCGATCGCTAGTCACGTTCAACGCTTAGGCAATATTCGGGTCGATGACGTCGTCGAGACGTACGGCGTCTCGCTTGCCACCGCGAGGCGAGACCTCGACCTCTTGGCGGAGCAGCATCTTCTCGTACGAACCCACGGCGGAGCATCGCGCGCGCCGGACTCAGCAACGCTGCCGGTGAACTTCCGCACCGGTCGCGCGGCCGCCGCAAAGAACCGGATTGCTGCCGCGGCTGCGACGGTCGTCTCCCCCGGTTTCGTCGTGGGCCTTAATGGCGGAACGACGACCACCCAGGTAGCGCGCGAGTTGGCGGTGGCGAACCTGCCTATGCCGGAGGGCCAGCCACGCCTGACAATCGCGACCAATGCCGTGAATATCGCCTACGAAATGACGGTTCGAGCCGGTATCCGAGTGGTGGTCTCGGGCGGGGTGGCCCGCGCCCATACCTACGAGCTCACCGGCCCCCTCGCCTCCGATTTCTTTGCTGACCTCTGCCTGGATGTCTTGTTCCTCGGCGTTGACGCGATCGACGAACGCGGTGGTTACGCCACGGATGATCGCGAGGCAGCGGTAAACCAGTCGCTTGCTGCAGCGGCCCGCCAGGTCGTCGTCGTGGCTGACGCCGAGAAGCTTGGCCAGCGCGCATTTGCCCGCATTATTCCGGCGCAGCGGATCGACACGCTCATCACCGACGCACCGGCGTCCCACCCCACGCTCGTGGCACTCAGCGAGCGCGGCGTGACCATCATGTCGGTGTAATTTCCACCATTGTTTCTGATCGATTATGATCGGTTATGCTCCATTGAGTCGTCAGTGAGGACATCTCGCGCCTGTTTCTCCCCGGACCTATACCGCGTCGTTGGCCCCAAGCAGTGACGGTGGTCGTCTTACGCTCCCCATCGAGGAGGGGATGGATGAGGAAATCCGCGCCCTTGTCGAACGTCTCCGGCCCGACGCCGTACGCAATTCCGATGGGACGGAACTTCCAGACATCGCAGCCGAGCTCGTCGAGAAGGTCTACTCGGCATACTTCCCGGCGCGCGGCAACATGGATTTCGCGCGGGCAAACCCCGAGACCCTGACCCACATGTTCCTCATGTCCGCGCCGATCACGGCGCTCGGCGAGAACGCACTATCGATCCGATTGATCGATGGCTACTTCACCGACCAGCTGCGCCCCGATACGAGCGAGGCAGCGCTCGCCTACCTGCAGGTCATCGACCGCACGAGCGGGAGCGAACTCGATCGCAGCGCCTACCGCATCGAGGGCGAGGGCCACGACGCGACCGTCGTCATCACCTCCCCCACGCCCTACCACGTCTACACGGCGGCCTTCCTTGCCGAGCAGGTCTGGGACTCCACCCAGATGTACAACTACATCACCAACGATTGGCACCTGGATCCCAGCCGCGAGAGGGTCCGGCCCTACGAGGTGCGCCTGCCCAAGGTCTGGGATTTCATGCGCGATGCCATCAAGGACTGGTGCGAGGCCCACCCCGAGGTCGACGTCGTTCGGTTCACGACGTTCTTCTACCACTTCACCCTCGTGTTCAACTCCGAGGGCGTCGAAAAGTTCGTCGACTGGTTCGGCTACTCGGCGTCCGTCTCGCCCGAGGCGCTACAGGAGTTCGCCACTGAATACGGCTATGAGCTGAGCGCGGAGGACTTCGTGGACGCGGGCTACTACAACTGCCCATTCCGGGTCCCCACGAGCGCCTACCGCGATTGGATCGCCTTCCAGCACCGCTACGTCACGGGCAAGGTCAAGGTCCTCGTTGACGCCGTCCATGAGGCCGGCAAAGAAGCCATGATGTTCCTCGGCGATAACTGGATGGGCACCGAGCCCTACGGCGAACTGTTCCCGAGCATCGGGATGGACGCCGTCGTGGGTTCGGTGGGCTCGGCGGCGACGTGCCGCATGATCAGCGACATTCCCGGCGTGAAGTACACCGAGGGCCGCTTCCTGCCCTATTTCTTTCCCGACGTTTTTAACCCCGAGGGTGACCCGGTTGGCGAAGCCAACGAATCGTGGTTGACGGCTCGACGAGCCATCGTCCGCTCGCCGCTGACCCGTATCGGCTACGGCGGCTACCTCTCGCTTGCCACCCAGTTCCCGACTTCATAACCGCATCGAGGAAATCATTACCGAATTCCGCTCGCTGCACGAGATGTCGGGGGGCGAGCGCCCCGCGACCTCACGCCACAAGGTCGCGATCCTCAATTCCTGGGGCAGCCTGCGAACCTGGCAGACACACATGGTCGCCCACGCCAAGTGGTACAAGCAGATCTACACCTACCTCGGCGTGATCGAGTCCCTCGCGGGCCTGCCCTTTGACATCGAATGGCTCTCCTTTGACGACATCCGCGAGGGCGTGCCCGACGATATTGCCGTCCTCAGCAACGCGGGTGCGGCCGGAACCGCGTTTTCCGGCGGCGATAACTGGGCCGATGAGAAGGTCGTGACGGCCGTGCGGCGCTTCGTCGCCGGCGGTGGCGGCTTCATCGGTGTGGGTGAGCCCTCGGCCTATACCCCGCCGGCGCGGCAGGGCTATCCGCAGGCAGGAGCGGGAGCGATCCTCCAGCTTGCCGACGTGCTCGGTGTCGACCGCGAAACCGGATGGTCGCTCTCGACGAATAAGTACCCCCAGGTAAGCGATCACGAGATCGCCTCCAAGCTCGGCGAGGAGTTGTGGGCCGGGGAACGTCCCGGCGATGTATTCGCTACGACGGCGAGCATTGTGCGGCTGCACGAGGACAGCGTCGATATTGCCGTCAACTCCTATGGCGAGGGACACGCGGTCTACCTGGCAGGCCTGCCGTACTCGGTGGAAAACGCGAGGCTGTTACACCGCGCGATTATCTGGGCCGCGACCGGCGGCCAGCATGACCTGCGCGAGGTGTGGTTCACGAGCGATCCCGCGGTGGAAGTCGCTTTCTACCCCGGCGCCGGCCGACTGTTTGTTTATAACTCCAGCCACGAGAGCCGCCAGGCCGTGCTTTACGGTCCGGCCGGAGAGGGACTGGAGGTCAGCCTGCGCGACCTCCAGTCCACCTGGATCGAGCTCGACTAGCGATCCTCGTCCGGATCGGTCCACAGGCCCGCGTCGCGCTCGTGCCAGAGCTCTTCGCGGGCTTCGGTCTTGGCGTCCATCCGCTCGCGGTATTCGCGGCGCCGGTCCTTCGTCGTTCGCCGGCTGCGCTCATCGAGTCGGTTGTCGGTGCCGCGGGCCCCAAGGAGTTCGGCGCCCGTCGTCATCGTCGGCTCCCAGTCGAAGATGACGCCACCGTCCATGGAACCGATGACGACTTCATCGCCGGGCGTGGCGCCGGCCTCAAACAGGCCGTCTTCCACGCCGAGCGTCGTGAGGCGATCGGCGAGGTAGCCGACGGCCTCGTCGTTGGCGAAGTCCGTTTGGCGCACCCAGCGTTCCGGCTTGCTGCCGCGGATCTGGAAGACCGGCTGGCCGCCGCGTTCATGCCGCGTGATGGTGAAGGCGGGCCCTGCCTCCTCGCGCGTGGCGAGCGGACGTAGCACGACGCGTTCTTCCGGTTGCGGTTCTTTCGCGCGGGCGCGCAGCACGGCCTCGCCGAGCGCGTATCCGAGTTCCGTGAGGCCCTCGTGGGTGGCCGTCGAGATCTTGATGACCGCGTAGCCCTGCTCGCGCAGATCCCCCTCGACGAACTCGGCGAGTTCGCGGGCTTCGGGGACATCGATCTTGTTCAGCACGACGATGCGTTCGCGCTCCATCAGCGGGATTGTGCCGCCGGAGATATCGAGATCGGCCGCGTACTGGGAGAGCTCGGCCTCCAGCGCGTTCAGGTCCGAGATCGGATCGCGGTTGGGCTCCAGTGTGGCGCAATCGAGCACGTGGACGATGACGGCGCATCGCTCGATATGGCGCAGAAACTCGAGCCCGAGGCCCTTGCCCTGCGCGGCGCCCGGGATGAGGCCAGGCACGTCGGCGATGGTGTAGCGCTTGTCCCCCGCAACGACGACGCCGAGGTTAGGCACGAGGGTCGTGAACGGGTAATCGGCGATCTTCGGGCGCGCCGCACTCATCGCGGCAATGAGCGAGGATTTTCCGGCCGAGGGGAAGCCCACGAGCGCGACGTCCGCAATCGATTTGAGCTCGAGCACGAGGTCGCGTTCCTCGCCCGGTTCACCGAGCAGCGCGAAACCGGGTGCCTTGCGCTGGGGCGAGGCGAGGGCCGCATTGCCGAGACCACCCTTGCCGCCGGCGGCGGCAATGTACTGGGTGCCAGCGCCCACGAGGTCGGCAAGGACCTGCCCGTCACGTGATTTCACGACGGTGCCATCGGGCACCCGCAAGATGAGGTCCTCCCCGTTGGCACCTACCCGCAGGTCGCCCTTGCCCTGTGTGCCCGAGGTGGCGCGGCGATGCGGCAAGCGGTGGTAATCGGCCAGGGTGGTGATCTGCGGGTCGACCTCGAGAATGATGTTGCCGCCGTTACCGCCATTAGCGCCGTCGGGTCCACCGAGCGGCTTGAACTTTTCTCGGCGCACCGATGAGCAGCCGTTGCCGCCGTCGCCCGCCTTGGCGTGGAGCGTGACGCGGTCGATGAATGTCGCCATGATGGGCCCTCCTAGGGGTCTGGCTTTTCAACACTAACGGGCGGACAGCCAAGCTGCCCGCCCGTTAGGATCTGCGCGACGGAAACCGTGCGCGAGTGTCTTAGGCGTCCTGCAGGACGACGTCCACAACCTTGCGGCCGCGGCGATCCGCGAAGCGAACCGCACCGGCTTCAAGCGCGAACAGCGTGTCGTCGCCGCCCCGGCCAACGTTCTGGCCGGCATGGAACTTGGTGCCACGCTGACGGACGAGGATCTCGCCAGCCTTGACGATCTGGCCGCCGAAGCGCTTCACGCCGAGGCGCTGAGCGTTGGAATCGCGGCCGTTGCGAGTAGAGCTCGCACCCTTCTTTGTTGCCATGATGTCCCTCTCTGACTTTTCGGCGCGTTAGCCGTTGTCGATGCCGGTGATCTTCAAGCGGGTGAGCTTCTGACGATGGCCCATGCGCTTGCGGTAACCGGACTTGTTCTTGTACTTCACGATGGAGATCTTCGGGCCCTTGTCGTCGCGGACGATCTCTGCCGTCACGGCGACCTTGGCCAGGTCCTTCGCGCCCGTGGTGATCTTGTCGCCGTCCACGAGCATGAGGGGCGCTAGTTCAACGGAGTCGCCGATCTCGCCGGCCATCCGGTCAACGACGACAACGTCACCGACGGACACCTTCTCCTGTCGGCCGCCGGCCTTGACGATCGCATACACCACGTTGCTGCTCATCTCTGTCGATTCGGGCGTAGCTTAGCCGCGATCTGATCGCGGGAGGGCTACGCAATGTTTCTACGTACGAAGCGCCGATTGGCGCACCGAGGATCTAGATTACGTTACTTGCCGCCCGGGCGGCAACCTCCAGATCCCGTTGGGTTGGCTATTTTGTTGTGTCCTTGGGCACGTCGGGCGCGACCGTCGAGCTTGTGGCTCGCCGGGAACGCCGTGCGGGCTTGGACGAGCCCTCACCGGCAACGACGCTCGCGGTACCGGCCGCGATCGTCGGGCTCTGCTCGATGACGACCGGCTCGCTGATCGCATCGGGGGCCTGCGAGGAGGATGTTGCGCGGCGGCGCTTGCGCGGTTTGGACTCCGGCTGCTTCACTTCCGGCTCCGGCTTTTCCTCCGGCTCCGGCGTCGCGTCGACCTTGGCGATGGCCTCGCTGACCGCACGCTCCTCGGCCTCCTCCTTGGCGTGGCTGCCCGCGGCTGCCGCGGCAATCGTCGCGAGCGTGGCCTTGACGGCCTCGCGGGCTTGCGCTGCGGCGTCGTCGTCATCGGGGATGTCCTCGGAGGCGCCCTTATCAGGTGACGGCGCTGCGTCGTGATTGTGGGAGCTTGTGGACTTCTTCTTGCGGGACCGGCCCGAGCGCTGCTCGCCGCTGGCCTCCTTTTCGACGGGTTCGTCGTGGACGAGGAAGCCGCGTCCACCGCAGTGTTCGCATGGCTCCGAGAACGCCTCCACGAGGCCCTGGCCCACACGCTTGCGGGTCATCTGTACGAGCCCGAGGCTCGTGACCTCGGCGACCTGGTGGCGGGTGCGGTCCCGCCCCAGACACTCAATCAGTCGGCGCAGGACGAGGTCGCGGTTGGATTCGAGCACCATGTCGATGAAGTCAATGACGATGATGCCGCCGATGTCGCGCAGCCTCAGCTGGCGAGCGATCTCCTCGGCCGCTTCAATATTGTTCTTCGTGACCGTCTCTTCCAGCGTCCCGCCCTTGCCGGTGAACCGGCCGGTGTTGACGTCGATCACGGTCATGGCTTCCGTCCGGTCGATGACCAGCGAGCCGCCGGAGGGCAGCCAGACCTTGCGGTCCATTCCCTTAGCGAGCTGCTCATCGATCCGCATCGCGGTAAAGACGTCCTCCGACTTGTTCCACTTCTCGATTCGGTCAACGAGATCCGGGGACATGTCCTTGACGTAGCTGGAGACCGTTGAATAGGCCTCCTCGCCCGAGATGACAAGCTTGGCAAAGTCCTCGTTGAAGACATCGCGCACGACGCGCACGGCGAGCTCGGGTTCGCCCTTGAGCAGCACCGGCGCTGACTTGGCCTTCTTCGACTTCTTCTGGATGTCCTTCCAGATCGACATGAGGCGGTCGACGTCGCCGCGCAATTGCTCTTCGGTCGCGCCCTCGGCCGCGGTACGGACAATAACGCCCGAGCCGTCGGGAACGATGTCCTTCAGCAGCTTCTTCAGCCGAGTCCGCTCCGATTCGGGCAACTTGCGAGAAATACCGGTCATCGCGCCCGAAGGGACGAGGACGAGGTAGCGTCCGGCAAGCGTGACCTGGCTCGTGAGGCGGGCACCCTTGTGCCCGATCGGATCCTTGGTGACCTGCACGAGGACAGAGTCTCCGGAGGACAGCGCCTGTTCGATACGACGAGGCTGGCCATCGAGGTTGACGGCATCCCAGTTCACCTCGCCGGCGTATAGCACGGCATTGCGGCCCTTGCCGAGGTCAACGAAGGCCGCCTCCATAGAGGGCAACACATTTTGTACGCGACCAAGGTAGACGTTGCCGACCATCGAAGTTTGGGTGCGGCGCGCGACGTAATGCTCGACGAGGATGTCGTCTTCGAGGACGGCGATCTGGTTCAGGCCATCCTTTTCGCGCACGACCATGATGCGGTCGACGCTCTCGCGGCGAGCGAGGAACTCGGCTTCGGTGATGACCTGACGGCGCCTGCCTGCTTCCCGGCCTTCCTTGCGGCGCTGGCGCTTGGCTTCGAGCCGGGTCGAGCCCTTCAGCGGGGTGACTTCGGCACGGGCACGCTCGCCGGCATCGCGGCGCCGACGGCGGCGCGTGCGGCGCGATGAGCCCTGCTCATCGCTATCGTCGTCCTCATCGTCATCGTCCGAGGACTCGTTGGGCTGGGAGGTCTCCTTATTATCGGAGTCTTGATCGGTGCCCTCTTGCGACTTGCGGCCGCGTCCGCCGCGGCCACCGCGGCGGCGGCGCCGAGTGCTTGAGCCACCGGAGCGGTTCTCATCATTGTCCGACTCGTCCTGCTCCTCCGCTTCATCTGCGCTGTCGTCCGCATCTTCGTCATCGGAGTCATCCTCGGCAGGCTCGTTGCGCGCCGGGCGCGGGTTGCGGGTGATCTCGGGCGGCTGGAAGAGCAGGGTCGCGGCCGGAATTTCGATGCCAGCCTCGGTCTCGTCCTCTTCGACAGTCTCGTCCTCGTCCGTCACCTCGTCGTCATCGGCCTTGAGTCCGAGTTCCTGTAAGACGTCGAGTTTTTGATCCTCGGTCCGCTTCTTAGCCGGCGCTTTGCGTCGCGCCGAGGGCGCTGCCGGTGCGGATGAAAAGAGCGGCAAATCTGCCGCGTCGGGCGTAGTGTCCACGCTAGTACTCCTGTCGGCAACGCCGCACACCACGCGCCGATTGGCGGGGGTGCACCACACAGGTGCACCAAAAGTCTGACAATCAGCCGTATTTCACCAGGAAACGGGCTGGTTCCGATCTGCTGTCTGCAGCGACGATAACTACGGCGCATCAAGCGGATCGGACAGCCACGGCGCAGGTGCGCTACACCGTGGTGCTGGTTGAAAGTATCGCACACTACGGTCCGCTTCTCGCGCTGCGGGACATCGACACGCCGGAGGCGAAAGAAAAAGGACCCCTCCGTTGAATGCCGCCTTTTCCGAAATGTCCGGTTTGCAGGCCTAACTTTGACACTGTGTCGACATCGATCCGACACCACTGTCAGGAAGCCGGGACCATGGTCCCTAAGTCATGACTTAAGTCCCAATTACCCTGAGATCACCATCAGCATTCATGCGACCGAAAGGCAGATCGGTGGACGCACTCGACCTCGCACGGTGGCAATTCGGCATCACGACCGTTTACCACTTCATTCTTGTTCCACTGACGATCGGTTTAACACCGCTTGTCGCCCTCATGCAGACCATGTGGTACAAGACCCAGAAGGACCACTGGCTGCGACTGACCAAGTTCTTTGGCAAGCTCCTCATCATTAACTTCGCGCTCGGTGTCGCCACCGGTATTGTCCAGGAGTTCCAGTTCGGCATGAACTGGTCCGAATACTCCCGGATGGTCGGCGACATCTTCGGCGCTCCGCTGGCAATTGAGGCACTGGCCGCGTTCTTCCTCGAGTCCACATTCCTCGGATTGTGGATCTTTGGCTGGAACCGACTAAGCAAGAAGATTCATCTGTGGACGATCTGGCTCGCCGCGATCGGCGTGAACCTATCGGCCTACTGGATCCTCGTTGCCAACTCCTTCATGCAGCACCCCGTCGGCGCGAAGTTCAATCCCGAGACCGGCCGCGCCGAACTCGATGACTTCATCGCCGTCATTACCAATAACACGGCGGTGGCAGCCTTCACCCACACCGTCACGGCCTCGTTCCTGACCGCTGGTACCTTCATCGCAGGTATTGCGGCGTGGTGGATCGTTCGAGCGGTTCGCCAGGGTAAGGAAGCACAGGCGCGCGAAGTCTGGCGTCCGGCAGCCATCTTCGGCATGATCACGATCATCATATCGGGCATTGGCGTGGCCATCACCGGCCACTACCAGGGCCAGCTCATGAGCCAGCAACAGCCCATGAAGATGGCCGCGGCCGAAGCGATCTGTGAAACGGAAAACGGCGCAGGACTCTCGCTGCTGACCATCGGTGACCTGACAAACGACTGCGATCGCTCCAAGCACATCCTGGTCATTCCCGGCCTCGCCTCCTTCATGGCCTCCAACGACTTCAACGGGGAGTTCCCCGGCGTGAAGGACGTGCAGGCCGAGATGCAGGAACGCTACGCCGAACAGTTCGGACCGGATCAGGATTACACGCCCAACCTGTTCGTGACCTACTGGTCCTTCCGACTCATGATCGGGCTCGGAGTCTTCTCCGCGGCCCTTGCCGGCGCGGCCCTCTTCCTCCTGCGCGGCGGCAACGTCACGAATAAGAAGTGGTTCGCCACCCTTGGCCTGATCGCCATTCCGATGCCGTTCCTCGCCTCCAACCTCGGCTGGATCTTCACCGAAATGGGTCGCCAGCCCTGGGTGGTGGCCCCGAACCCGGCAAACCCCGTCGATAACGTGTACATGCTGACTGCCATGGGCGTCTCCCCCTCGGTGACCTGGCTGCACGTCATGATCTCGATGGTGCTGTTCACGCTGCTGTACGCAGCCCTGGGCGTCGTGTGGTACAAGCTCATGGCTCGCTACACGAAGGAAGGGATCGACTCCGGTCACACGCCGGATCACGACCCCGAGGCCGATGATTCCGCTACCCAGATGACCTTCGTCTACTAGGCCCGAAAGGAGAACGACAATGAGTCACGAATTTCTTCAAATCCTCTGGTTCATCCTCATCGCGGTCCTGTGGGCCGGGTACCTCGTCTTAGAAGGCTTCGACTTTGGTGTCGGCATGCTGCTGCGGTGGCTGCCGAACAACGCTAAAGAACGACGTCTCATGCTCAACTCGATCGGCCCGCACTGGGACGGCAACGAAGTATGGCTGCTCACCGCTGGTGGCGCGACCTTCGCCGCCTTCCCGGAGTGGTACGCCACCATGTTCTCGGGCTTCTATCTTGCCCTGTTCGTCATCCTCGTCGTCCTGATCCTGCGGATCGTCGCCATCGAATGGCGCGGCAAGATCTCCGACGTCGTCTGGACCGAGCGTTGGGACTGGATCCACACGGTCTCCGCGTGGGTTGCCACCTTCCTGTGGGGTGTCGCCTTTGCCAACCTCGTCCAGGGCGTTCGGATGGAGGTCGTCGCCCGCGGCACGTGGGAGGCGATTCCGCCCGCAGAGATCACCCAGGGCACGCTCGCCAATGCCGTGCACGTGATGCCCGGTGGCTTTAGCGGCTTCTTCTCCCTGCTCACGCCCTACACGATCCTTGGCGGGCTCGTGACCTGCGCACTGTTCCTTACCCACGGCGCGATCTTCCTCGCGCTGAAGACCGAGGGCGACCTGCAGCAGCGGGCCATCGCGCTGTCGAAGAAGGCCTCCATTGCCTCCCTCGTCATCGCCGGTGTCTTCGCCGTGATCGCGCAGCTCGTCTACGGGGGCCACTGGCTCGGCTGGATCGGCCTCGTCGTGGCAGCCGTCGCGCTCGTCGGAGTCGTCCTTGCGACGCACGCCGAGCGGGAGGGCTGGGCCTTCATTGGCAACGCCGTGGCAGCGATCTTCGCCGTCGTGTTGATCTTCTCGACGATGTACCCGAACGCGCTGAAGTCCTCGATCGATCCGGCCTACAACCTGACGATCTGGGATGCCTCGAGCTCGGAAAAGACGCTGCCGGTCATGACGATCGTCGCGCTGACCCTCGTTCCCGTGGTCCTGGCCTACATCGCCTGGTCCTACTGGATCTTTAGGAAGCGGCTCACGGTCGATCACATTCCCGATGAGAATGCTGGTCTGCCCATGAGCTTCCTGTCGAACTAACACCGAAGCAAGGCGCGGCGGCTGGGATCTCCTGGCCGCCGCGCTTTGCTATGGAACTGTTTGGGATAATGGTGAACTGTGACGCCCCTTGATCCTCGCTTGCTCTCCCACGTGCGGGCCGCGCGACGCTACATCATCTTCACCGCGGTAACCGGCTTTGTGCAGGCGGGGCTCATCATTGCCCAGGTCCTGCTCATCGCCCACGCGATCGCCCCCGTCATCACCGATGGCGTTTCCCTGGCCTCCCGGCTGCCCTTCGTTTGGGCGCTCGCCGGCGTCGTGCTCGCCCGCGTGGTGACGACAATCGCGCACGAGCGCTACGCCCACCGCGCCGCCGATGACGTCGTCGCCGAACTGCGCGGCGCGGTGCTGCGCCACGCGATCGCGATGGGGCCGCGCGCGGGCACCGAACGT
Organism: Bowdeniella nasicola; assembly: GCF_900107735.1. GTDB lineage: Bacteria > Actinomycetota > Actinomycetes > Actinomycetales > Actinomycetaceae > Bowdeniella > Bowdeniella massiliensis. The sequence continues at coordinate 48,410 of NZ_FNQV01000011.1, forward strand.
GGCAGCGAAGTCGTCACGCTCATCACGCAGGGCCTGGAAGACCTCCGCCCCTACTTCGTGAGGTACGTCCCGCAGCTCATCCTCGCGGCGACCGTCACGCCAGCCACGCTCATCGTCGTCTTCCTCTACGACTGGGTGGCGGGCCTGACGATCCTGTTCACGATCCCGCTGATTCCGCTGTTTATGGCGCTCGTGGGGTGGATGACGCAGTCGTATTCGACGACGCGGCTGGCCAAAATGCGCCGGCTCAACGCCGAGGTCATCGACCTGCTGACGGGCCTGCCGACGCTGCGCGGCTTTGGCCGGGAGCTCGGGCCGATCGCGCGCGTGAAAGTCATCGCGCAGGCCTACACCAGGGTGACGATGCAGACCTTGAAGGTCGCCTTCCTTTCCGGCGCGGTGCTCGAATTCCTCGCGACGCTCTCCGTCGCGCTCGTCGCCGTCGGCGTCGGCATGCGGCTCGTGAGCGCGCTCATCGCGCTGCTGCCGGGCCTCGTCGTCATCATGCTCGCGCCGGAGTGCTTCCAGCCGCTGCGCCAGGTCGGCGCACACTTCCACGCCTCGGCCGATGGCATCGCTGCGGCCGACGCCGCCTTCGAGCTGCTAGCCCAGCCCGTGCTCGCCGATGGCACGCGCGAGGCACCGGCACCCGATGGGCGCGCCCCCGCGATCGAGTTTTCCGCCCTCAGCGTCGCGGCGCCCGGGCGCGACCTCCTCGCCCCCGCGCGCCTGAACGGACGCGCCGAGCCGGGCACGCTCACCGCCCTCGTGGGAGCCTCGGGCAGCGGCAAGACGACGGCGATTATGGCGGTGCTCGGGCTCGTGCGGCCGGCCGCCGGCGCGGTGCGTGTCGAATTCGCCAGCGGCGAGCACGCCGACGTCGCGGACCTGGCGCGCGAATCCTGGCACCGCTGGTGCACCTGGGTGCCGCAGCGCCCCTCGATCATCCCGGGGCGAGTCATCGACCAGTTCGCCGCGAGCGAGACCTCCGAGGCTCCGCTGCTCGCGGGCGCCGAACTGCCCTCGGCGCGGCTGGAGGATGCGGCCGCGATGACGGGCTTCGACGAAGTCATCGCCGAGCTGCCGGCGGGCTGGGATACCGTCATCGGGCACGGCGGCTATGGCCTGTCCGTCGGGCAGGCGCAGCGCCTGGCGCTCACGCGCGCACTCGTGGAGCCGACGCCCGTCATGCTGCTGGACGAACCGAGCGCGCACCTGGACGCCGCCGCGGAGCGGCACGTCCTGGCGAGCCTTACCGCGCTGAAGGATCAGGGCGCGACCGTCATCGTCGTCGCCCACCGTCCCACGCTCATTCACCTGGCCGACGTCGTCATCGATGTGCGAAGCGAAAGCGCCTCGACGCTAGCGAGGACCTCATGATTGCTGATCTGCGCCGCGCGCTTCCCCTGCTTCGGCTGCGCCCCGGCGGCTTTGCGCTCTCCGTCCTGTTTGGCTCGCTCGGGCTCGGCTCGGCGATCGCGCTGTCGGCGGTAGCCGCGTGGCTCATCGCGCGCGCCTCCCAGATGCCGCCCGTGCTCTCCCTGACCGTCGCCGCCGTGGCGGTGCGAACCTTCGGCGTCTCACGCCCCGTGCTGCGCTACCTGGAGCGGCTCGCCTCCCACCAGGTCGCACTCGAGGGCATGGCGGCGCTACGCGTCCAGCTCTACCGGATCATCTCGCGCGGCAAGGTCTCGGCGCTCGCCGGCGTGCGGCGCGGGGATCTGCAGGCGCGGGTCTCCACCGACGTCGAGCAGTTGGCCAACGTCGTCGTCCTCACGCTGCTGCCCGCTGCCGTCGCGGCCGTCGTCGGTATAGGGGTCGTCGTCTTCCTCGCGTTCCTCTCCCCCCTCATCGCGTTGATCGTCGCGCTGTGCCAGATCGCTGCCGGGCTCATCGGGCCCTACCTGACGATGCGGGCGGCGCGGATTTCTGAGATCGAACGCCGGCAAAGCGAAGTCGAGCTCGGTGCCGATGCCTTGAGCGCGCTGACGGATGCGACCGAGCTGCAGGTCTCCGGCCGCCTGGGCGAGGTGTTGCAGCGCATTGAGGGGCACGAGGCCGCCCTGACGCGGGCCTCCGACCGTGCAGCGCTGCCCGCCGCGCTCGGCTTCGGGTTCGACACCCTCGCCCTTGGTATCGCCGTCATTGGCGCGATCCTCGTCGGGATTAGCGAGGTCGCGACGGGGGCGCTGACCGAGGTCGAGCTCGCCGTCGTCGTCCTCACCCCGCTCGCCGCTTTCGAGGGCATTAGCCTGCTCGGGCCGGCCGCCGTGCAACTGGTGCGCTCGGCCGCCGCGGCATCCCGCATCCTCGCGCTGCTCGATACCGCGGCCGGTGAGCCCGTCACCGCTCCCCTCGGTGACGACGTCGACCCCACGCCCGGCGCGCGGCCGCCCGCCACCCGCGAGGGCGCGCACCTGCGCCTGACTGGCGCATCGCTCGCCTGGCCTGATCATCCGATCATCGCCCGCGACATCGACCTCGACATGCCCGAGGGCGCGGCCATCGCCGTGGTGGGACCCTCCGGCGTCGGCAAGACGACGCTGCTGGCGACGCTGGCCGGCTATATCCCGGTGGCCGACGGCGAGCTAAGCCTCGATTCCCGCCCCGCCGAGCGCGAACGGCTCGCGGAGACGGTTGCCGTCACCGCAGAAGACGCCCACATCTTCCACGCGAGCCTGCTGGAAAACCTGCGCGTGGGCAACGGCCAGCTGACGCCCGCAGATGCCAGGGAGCTGCTGGAGCGAGCGGGCCTTGGGCCGTGGCTCGCCTCGCTGCCCGAGGGCCTCGAAACCATGATGGGCTCGGACGGCCACACGGTCTCGGGCGGCGAGCGGCGGCGCATTCTGCTCGCGCGCGCGCTCGGTTCGGGCGCGCCCATCCTGCTCATGGACGAAACGGCCGAACACCTCGATGGCGAAACGGCCGACCGGCTCATCGCCGATCTGCTCGCCTCGGCACGCAGCGCGGGCCGCTCCGTCGTCCTCGTGACCCATCGACTCTCGGCGCTTGCCGGGGCGGACGAGGTCATCATGCTCGGGCGCGCCGGATCTGACGCTCGTATCCTTGATCGAGGGAGCCACGAGCACCTGCTCGATACCAACGAGCACTACCGCTGGCTGCTAGCGCAAGAACAGGAGCAAGCATGAGCGAGCATCCGCACACCCCGGCCCTTTACGGGGCCGCCCTCGACCTCGCGGCGACGCTGGAAACCCCCGAGCTGCTACAACGCTTCGTCGATCTCGCCGCCGAACTCTCCGGCGCGCGCTACGCCGCCCTCGGGGTCCTCGCCGCCGACGGGACGACCGTCCAGTTCGTCCACCACGGCATGAGCGAGCAGGATGCGCGGGCGCTCGGCCATCCGCCCGCGGGCACCGGCGTGCTCGGCGCGATTCCGGCCAATGGTGCGCTCGTCCTCGAGGACCTCACGACCCACCCGGACTTCGGCGGCTTTCCGGACCACCACCCGCCGATGCGCACCTTCCTCGGGGTTCCGGTCACGATCCGCTCCCAGGTCTATGGCCGGCTCTACCTGGCAGAAAAGCCGGGCGGGTTCACCGACCACGACGTCAGCCAGATCCAGTCGCTGGCCGCGGCGGCCGGCGTCGCCGTGGAAAACTCCCGGCTCTATGGGCACGCGCGGGCGCGCGAACGCTGGATCCAGGTCTCCCAGGAGATCACGACGACGCTGCTGGAGGGCACCGAGGAGGAAGAGGCCCTCGAGATGATCGCTGATCGGGTGCGCGAAGTCTCGGGCGCCGATACCTCGTGCATCGTGCTACCGAGCCTCGGCCAATCCTGGGCGTGCGAAATCTCCAATGGTTACCGCGCGCGCGACCTGCTCGGCACGGTCTTCCCGCCCGACGGGCGCGCCCTGACGGTGCTGGCCGACGGCACGGGACTCATCGTCGATTCGCTGCAGCGTGCCTCCAGCGTCAAGGTCGAGGCGCTGCTGCACTTCGGCTCCGCCCTGTATGCCCCGATGATCGTGCGCGGCGCGCGGATGGGCGTGCTGATTCTGCTGCGTAAGCCCGGGCGTCCCCCCTTTGAGGGCGCGGACCTGCTCATGGCCGAATCCGTCGCCCAGCAGGCGGCCCTCGCCCTGGAGCTGGCCAGCGCCCGCCACGCCCAGGACCTCGCCAACCTCGGTGATGAGCGCGCCCGCATCGGCCGCGACCTCCACGACCTCGCGATCCAGCAGCTGTTTGCCACCGGCATGCAGCTGGAATCAGCCCGGGAGCAGGCCCGAGATGCGGGCCGCGCAGACCTCGTGGAAATCCTCGAGTACTCGCTGTCCTCCGTTGACGAATCGGTGCGCCAGATCCGCTCGATCGTCCACCGGCTGCGCGAGCCCGATGAGGCCCTCATCATCGTCGAACGCCTCCGCCGCGAGGCATCACTTGGCCGCACCGCGCTCGGCTATGCCCCCTCCCTCGTCATCTCCGTCGACGGCGTTGACGTCGACGATACGGCCGACGACGGTGAACTCGTCGACCAACTCGATGCGCGCGTCGATCCGGATATCGCCGATGACGTCGTCGCGGTCGTTCGTGAGGGGCTGTCCAATGCGGCGCGGCATGCGCGCGCCCACTCCGTGCAGGTGCAGGTCGCGGTCAAGGGCCGGGGGCCGACGGGCCGGATCGAGATCCAGGTGGAAGACGACGGCCTCGGGCTCGACCCGCACTCCTCGCGCCGCTCGGGGCTCGATAATTTGGCGGCGCGCGCTCGCCGCCACGGCGGCACGTTCTCGCTCGGGCGGCCCGAGCGCGGCCGGGGCACGCTGCTCAGCTGGCAGGCCCCGCTGACCTGAGGCTACTGGCGCCAGCCGGCGGCGCGCTGGCCGGCGACCCAGGCCGCGACCTGGGTGCGGCGCTGCAAGCCCATCTTGGCCAGCAGTGCGGTGATGTGGTTCTTGACCGTCTTTTCCGCAACACCCAGCTTCTCGCCAATTTCCCGGTTGGACAGGCCATCGCCGATGAGCTCGAGCACCTTGCGCTCCGAGGGCGTGAGGTTGGCCGTCGGATCTTCGTGATCGGCGCGCCGGCGCGTCACGGTCCGCTCATCGAGCAGGATCCGGCCATCGGCCACGGCCTTGACGACGTCGGAGATCTCCACGCCGCGCACGGTTTTCAGCAGGTAGGCCTTCGCGCCCGCGTGCAGCGCCTGGGCGAGGGCGTCATCGTCGTCGAAGGAGGTCAGGACTACGGCCTTGGCGTCGGGTACCTGCTCGGTGAGCGCGTTGATGATGTCGATGCCGGTGCCGTCGGGCAGCTGGAGGTCAACGAGGACGACCTCGGGACGCACGAGGGTGGCGCGGCGCACGGCCTCGGCGACCGATCCGGCTTCCGCGACGACCATGAGGCCGTCGGCGCGGTCAACAATTTCGGCGATTCCCCGGCGCACGATCTCGTGATCGTCGACGATCATGACGCGGATATCACGGGGAGCAGATGAGGTGGTCACGTCCAAAACCCTAGCACTTTGCCAGGTGGGCGGGAGCCGGAAGCCGCTGGCAGGAAGGGCAGCGGTGCGAGGAGCGGTTGGCGAAGGACTCGCGCACGATCGGGCGGCCGCAGCGCGGGCACGGCGCACCGGTGCGGCCGTAGGCGTTGAGCTCGCGCGCGAAGTAGCCCGAGCGCCCCGAGGTGTCGACGTACAGCGCGTCGAAGGAGGTGCCGCCGGCCGCGAGCGCCTCGGCAAGGACATCGCGGACGTGGCCGAGCAGGCCAAGCACTGCGCGCTGGGTCATGGTGGCGGTCGCGCGGCCCGGGTGGATGCGAGCGCGCCACAGCGCTTCGTCGGCGTAGATATTGCCGATCCCGGCGATGAGGCTCTGATCGAGCAGGGCGCGTTTGATGGAGGTCGTGCGGCCGCGGATCGCACGCGCGGTGGCGGCGGGCTCGTAGTGGTCATCGAGGGGGTCGCGCGCGATGTGAGAGACGACCTCGGGAATAAGCGCGGCGCTGCTCCCCCAGCCGGCGCTCTTGGAATCGCTCGTGGGCACGAGCGGGCTGACGAGCAGGTGGCCGAAGGTGCGCTGGTCGACGAACCAGACGTCGTGCTCGCCGATGTGAAAGCGCGCGCGCCGATGGTGGGTGGGCATTCCGGGGCGCGGGTCGATGAGGATCTGGCCGCTCATGCCGAGGTGGATGACGAGCGCTTCGGCGCGCTCGGACAGCTCCCACCACAGGTACTTGCCGCGCCGCACGACGCCCTCAAGGCGCGTGCCGGCAAGGACGTCGAGGATATGGTCCTCGCCGCCCGGAGAGCGCCGGGTGGCGCAGGGGTGGAAGAATTCGGCGTCGATGACGGGCTGAGTTAACAGGTGGCGGGCGAGGCCCGCGCGGACCGTTTCGACTTCGGGCAGCTCAGGCATCGCTCAACAGGACCATGGCCTTTTCGCATGCGTCGCGCAGCGCCACTCGTTTGGAGGGCGCTTGGGCCTGGGTCGTCACCTCGCCGACGGTGACGATCGCGGTGAAGCGCCGGTCGTGATCGGGGCCGCTGGTTTCGATCTCGTAGTGCGGTTCGCCGAGGTCGAGTTCGGCGGCGCGCAGCGCGAGCTGGGTGCGCCAATCCACGCCCTGGCGGCCGGAAAGGACGCGCTGGAGTTGCCCCTGGATGAGGCGCAGGACCATCATTCGCGTCGTCTCGAGACCGCCGGTGAGGTAGGCGGCTCCGATGAGTGCTTCCATCGCGTCGCACAGGATCGAATCGCGATTGCTGCCGCCGGTTTTCACCTCGCCTTTGCCCAGCAGGACATAGCTGCCGAGGTCGATATCGCGCGCGATATGCGCGAGGGATTCTTGGGAGATGACGCCGGCGCGCAGTTTGGAGAGTTCGGATTCGCTGTGGCGCGGGAACTTGTGAAACAGGTAGTCCGTCACGATGATGTCGAGCACGGCGTCGCCGAGGAACTCGAGACGCTCGTTATCGGGCAGGCCACCGGCCTCGTGGGCGAAGGAGCGGTGCGTGAGCGCTTGGACCAGCAGGTCCTCATCGACCGCGGCGCCAAGGCTTTGGAGCAGCGGGGCGCTTGCTGTCATGACTCCTCGTCGTCTCGCGGGCTCGCCAGCCCGGACAGTGCTGACCAGCGGGGATCGAAGTTTTCGTGGTGGTGGTCCGCCGGGGCGTCGCGCAGGGCGATTCCGCAATCGGGGCACAGCCCTTCGCAGTCCTCACGGCACAGCGGTGAGAACGGCAGGTCACCGAGGATCGCGTCGCGCACGACCTGTTCGATATCGATGTAGTTATCGCTGACGCGCGGAAGTTCTTCGGCTTCCTCATCGCCGTCATCCTTGGCCCGAGTCACGGCTTCGGTGTAGAGGAACAGCTCATCGATGCGGGTATCGACGGGGATGGTGACGGCATCGAGGCAGCGTACGCATTCGGCTTCGACCTGGGCGCGCGCGGCTGCCGAGAGGAAGACGCCGTCGAGCACCGAGTCGAGGGTGCCGGTCAGGCTCACGTGGCGCCCGGCCTCGATGCGCGCGACGTCGCTGCCCCAATTCTCGGCGAGGGTGACGTCGAGATCGATAGGGCGTTCGCTTCCCGGTGAGCGGGGCAGGTCGGCAAGGTCGAGGACCCAATCGCTCGAGGGGTCAAGGTGCGGAGTTTTCTTAGGATTCATCGCTCGGGTGATCTTCCTCGTTGTAGGCGGCCAGTTGTTCTCCCAGGACGCGCCGGCCACCGGAGACCTCGCGCAGCGCACGGTTGAGGTTGACTTCCAGCTGGGCGAGGGTTCGGTCGCAGTAGTCCTGCGCATCGCGAGTGAGTTTCGCGGCGCGAGCCTCGGCTTCTGCCTCAATGGTCTGGGCGTGCTTGGTGGCGGCTTCGACGACCTCTTGGTCGGCGAGGATCGCTTCGGCTTCTTTGCGGGCCTGCGCGCGGATGCGGTCCGCCTGCTCGCGGGCGGAGGCGATCGTGACGTCGGCGCCGCGCAGCGTCGCATCGGCGCGCGCGATCTCCGTCGGCACGAGTTCGCGCGCCGTATCGATCATCTCCAGGAGTTCTGCTCGCGAGACGATAACCGAGGCACTCATGGGCATGGCACGCGCACCGCGCACGTAGTCGGCAAGCGTGTCGAGGATTTCGGTAAGAGAGTCGCCGCGGGAGTTATTCTCCGATGACGTCGCCACTAGTCCCTCCGGCCGAAGATACCCGACAGGGCTCGCTCAACGGCGGGCGCAACGAAACCGGAGACATCGCCACCGTGGCGGGCAACGTCCTTCACGATCGAGGAGGCGATGTGGTTGAGGCCGGGCGCTCCCATGATGAAGACGGTCTCGACGCCGGACAGCTCGCGGTTCATGAGACTCATGGCGAGTTCAGCGTCGAAATCGGCCGAGCCGCGCAGGCCCTTAATGATGGCCGTGGCTTTTTGTTCGCGGCAGAAGTCCGCGAGCAGGCCTGGCACCGGCAGCACCTCGACGTTGTCGATGTGCTGACAGGAGGCGCGTGCCAGCTCGACCCGCATATCCAGGTCGAACAGTGAGTTCTTGGAGGCGTTGTAGGCGACGGCAACGATGATCTTGTCAAACATCGTGCGCGCGCGCTCGATCACATCGACGTGTCCGAGCGTCATCGGGTCATAGGAGCCGGGGCAAACAGCAATGGAGGAAGTCATACCCTCTAGCCTACTGCGCTAGTTCCAGATACGTGAGGCGAGTTTCGCCGTAGGCTTTCTCGCGCCACACCTGCCAACCGGCTGGTGGATCCAGCTCGCTGCGGGTGGCAGATTCGGCGATGACGAGGCCGTCGGCAACGAGCAACTGGCGATCCTCGATCGTCACCAGGCACTGGTCGATGAGTTCAGGCGCGATGTCGTAGGGCGGATCGATGAAGACGAGGTCGTAGGCGACGGTCGTCGCCTCGTCGGCGACAAACGTCCGAGCGTCGCGCGCATGGACCGCGATCCGGGTACTGGCCAGGTTCAAGCCGGCGATGTTCTTCTTAATGATCGCCGCGCTCTTGTGGTGGGACTCGACGAGGTCTGCGAACTGCGCACCGCGCGAGAGCGCCTCGATGCCGAGCGCTCCCGAACCCGCGCACAGGTCGAGGACCCGCGCACCGTCAAGCAGGCCGGTTGTTTCGAGGGAGGAAAACAGCGCCTCTCTCACCCGATCGGAGGTCGGGCGGGTGCCGGAACTTGGGACCGCGAGGCGCTGACCGGCGAGATCGCCCGCGATAATCCTCGTCATGTCCGCTCCAGGTATTCGCCTTCGTCGGCCAGGTTCATGACGGCCCACAACAGGGCACGATGCTCACTCAGGTCGGGATCGCCTGCCAGGGTGTGGGCTGCCGCGTCGCGAGCGTCCTCGATAATCCGCCGGTCCTTGATCGCCGACAGGACGCGCAGTCCGCTACGGCCGCCGGTCTGGATCCGGCCGAGGACGTCTCCCTCGCGCCGGGTAGCGAGGTCGATTTCGGCCAGAGCGAAGCCGTCGGTGGTGGCGGTGAATTCGCTGAGCCGGTCGATCCCTTGGCCTTCGCGGGCCTGGTCGACGATGAAGCAGACACCGGGTTTGCTGCCGCGTCCGATGCGGCCGCGCAACTGGTGGAGCTGGGCGAGGCCAAAGCGGTCAGCATCGAGAATGATCATGACCGTCGCATCGGGAACGTCGACGCCGACCTCGATGACCGTTGTTGACACGAGTAGCGGGGTCCGGCCAGAGGCAAAGTCTGCCATGGCCCGGTCCTTGTCCTCCGCCGACATCCGGCCGTGCAGCTGCCCAATTCCAATCCCCTGCAGGGCCGGATCCTCGGCGAGCTGCGTAGCTACCTTTGTCACGGCAGCCAATGCGCGCGGCGCCTCGTCGTCGTCGCTGGCGATCTCGGCGCCGTCTTCGCCCGCTGCGCCGTCATCATCGATCCGGGGACACACGACGTAGACGCGCCCACCCGCGGCGATTTCTTCGGCGGCGCGCTGCCACATCCGGCGCACCCAGCGCTCGTTATCGGAGGGGATCCGATAGGTTTCGACCGCCGCCCGTCCGGCCGGTAGTTCGTCCAAGGTCGAGGTCTCCAGATCACCGAAGACGGTCAGCGCGATCGTGCGCGGGATCGGAGTGGCCGTCATATGCAGCACGTGGATGGGGCCTGATGGGCCCTGGCGGAGCCGATCGCGCTGTTCGACTCCGAAGCGATGCTGTTCATCAACGACGACGAATCCCAGATTTGCGAACTGCACGTCATCGGAAAACAGTGCGTGCGTCCCAACGACAATGCCCGCTGCACCACTTGCGACCTCGGCGCGCGAGGTTCGTCGTTCGGCGGCCTTCTGGCTTCCGGTCACGAGCGCGACTCCGACGCGGTCCTCCCCGCCGAGGAGCCCGCTGCCGCTGAGCTCGCCGAGCAGGTCGAGGATGGTGCGGTAGTGCTGATAGGCCAGCACCTCCGTTGGGGCGAGCAGCGCGGCCTGGCCCCCGCCCTCAACCACCTGGAGCATCGCGCGCAGCGCCACGATGGTCTTACCGGAGCCGACATCACCCTGGAGCAGGCGCATCATCGGCGCGGTGCCGTTCAGCGCGTGCGAAATCTCCTCACCGATGCGCTGCTGCCCGGCCGTCAAGGCGAACGGGAGTCGCTCATCAAAGCGCGCCAGAATGCCGTCCTCGCTCGGCGGCCAGGCGCGCGTCGTCGAGCGTTGCGCGATGAATCGGCGCCGCTGCAATAACACCTGCAGGACGAAGGCCTCGGTGAATTTCAGCTCCGCGAGCGCACGTTTGTAGTCAGCGTTTTCGGCCACCAGGTGGGCATGGCGGAGAGCGTCCACGAGATGGCCCATGCCGCGTTGGGCGCGCACCATATCCGGCACGATGTCCGGGATATCACGCTGATCGGCGGCTCCGAGCACCGTCTGGATCGCTTTGCCGATGGCGCGAGAACTGATGGCCGAGCTCGCGTGGTAGACCGGCTGAATCCTGGTGGCTTCCTGCCCGAGCGCATCGACGTCGCTGAACTCGTCATAGAAGTCGGCCTTGGGTTGGGTCAGTGAGAGCTCCCCGCGATACTCACGCACCTTGCCCGAGAAAAAGGCTCGGACGCCGGGACGAAACTTTGAGCGATAGAAGGACTCCATCCGCCGGGAACGGATGAAGTAAGGCAGTTCAATGAGGCGCGAGCCATCGGTTGCCATGACCTTCATCAACGTCATCCCCGGACGACCGGTCGTGCGCGTGGTGACGTCAACGACTTCCAGATTGAGCACGACCTGGGCACCGGGTGTCAAGCCGGAGATCGGGGTGAGGTCGCCCGGATCCTGGAGCCGGAACGGGACGTACCACAGGAGGTCCTCGACGGTGTGGAGCCCGAGTTTGGCGAGTTTCTTCGCGCTCGTCGTACCCAGGTGACGGGCGAGGTCCTGCGACAGATAGGGCAGCCGGCCGGCGATGTCAGCCATGGTTGAGCACCCACACGTCGGGCCGCGGCTGACCGGCCGCACATTCGTAGACCTCGATGCCGAGTGCGGCGAGGGCTCGTGCCATCGAGCGAGCCAGTCGCGATGCGGCGATGGATTCGCCAACGAAGAGCGTGACGACTTCTCCCTCGGCACTGGAAAAGGTTTGGAGTGCGCGCTGGACTAGGCGTTCCGGATCCGCGCTGGCTGAGGCCGTGATCTCGTGGATTTCGACTTCGGCGTCGCAGGCTTGGGCGAGATCAAGCGGATGCACGTCACTATTCATGAGGCGCGCGATCCCCCATTCGGTACACACGGCGAACACGAGCGGATCGCAATCCGTGGGGGCGACCGAGACCTCGATTCCTTCGGAGCTCACTTCCGGGTCGGTGGCGACTAGGCGCGCAAGCTCGGCGAGCTGTTCGGAAGCGGGCAGGATCGTGACGTCAGTGGCACCCGTATCGATGACGGCCTTGATAAGGGCTGCCCTGGACGGGTTGAGTGCCGTGACTGCCCCGCATCGCGCTAACTCATCGAGCAGGCCAACGCCCGTCGTCGTGGCGACGAGGCCAAAGCGCGTCGCCGGTGCCTGCAGGTGGCGAACCAGGACCTGCTCGACGGGAGAGGTGGGGAGAGCCTGGGTTGGTTCATCGAGGTGGACGTGGACGTGCCAATAATCGTCCTGCCCTGCCACTACCGCGACCGAGTATCCGACGGCTCGGAGTTTGGACCGCAGTTCTTGCGCGTAGCGGCGATCGGTCTTCGTCACGTACATGACTTCAAACTCGCCCTCGCCGGCTGGCGCCTCGTGCGGCGCGCTCGCATCATCGGCAAGGTTCCACGGAATCGGATCGCGATCGCTCGCGCCGAGGGCCTCGGCGAGCGTGTCGAGCAGAACGACGTAGGAGGCGGCGCCGGCGTCAATGGAGACCGCGGTGCCGATTTCCTTTCCGAGCAGTTGCCCCGTTCGGGACAGCGAGTCGATACCTGCAGCATGGGCCGTCGCGGCGACATCGCGCAGCGTGGCGTCAATAGGCAGGTTCACGACAGCTTCGGCTACGTCGCGGGCGACGGTAATGATCGTGCCTTCCACGGGGTCAGCGACAGCGTCGTGGGCGGCAATGGCGATCGCATCCAGGGCCCGGATGAGGTCGGTCGGGCCGGCTGTGCTCAGGCCGGCAAAAGTCCTGGCCAGGGCCTGGAAGGCCTGCGAAAGGATGATCCCGGAGTTGCCGCGAGCGCCCCACAGCGCTCCCTTCGCCATGGCGGTGGTCAGAGTCGACAGATCAGCGTCGTCACCAACTCGTTGCGCGGCACGAGCCCCCGCCGTCACGGTGAGGACCACGTTGGTGCCCGTGTCGGCATCGGGGACTGGAAAGACATTGAGCGCATCAACTTTGGTTCGGACAGCAGCCAGCGCGCGCAGGGCTTCAGCGAGCCAGGCACGGGCGTGGTCGGCGTCCAGGGTGAGCGGTGCGGTGTCCATGTGATAGGCAGGTTACCGCCGATGGCCGACACAATCACATCTGTGTCCTACGGCACCAGCGACAAAGTTTGGGTTTTGAGCCCAAACCTGTGTATTCTTGACCGGTTGCCCCATGTCGGTCACTCCGATAAGGGCGCCTAAAAGACCACCCGCGATGCGGGAACTCAAGTGATCCGAGGAGAAGAACCGTGGCTGCCACCTGCGACGTCTGCGGCAAGGGCCCCAGCTTCGGCAAGAGCGTCTCGCACTCGCACGTGCGCACCTCGCGCCGTTGGAATCCGAACATCCAGCGCGTGCGCGCCCTCGTCGACGGCACCCCCAAGCGCCTGAACGTGTGCACCTCCTGCCTGAAGGCTGGAAAGGTCGCGCGCAACGCTAAGTAAGCGCACCTGCGCAAAAAAAAGAGGACGGATTTCCGTCCTCTTTTTTGTTGCCCTGCTGCTAGCTGGCCGGCAGATTGACCATCCAGGTATTGCCGTACTTGTCGGTTGCGCAACCAAAGAGGTCACCCCATGGCTGTACCGAGACCGGGCAGACCATCGTGCCCTCGGCTGCAATGGCCTCGATGACACCGGTGAGGTGGTCGACGGAGCCGTGATCATCGCTCACGAGGGCGACATCAGTGCGCGAGGATCCGATGTTTTCATCGCTCCCGCCGGTCATGCAGTCGTCGGAGGCATAGATCGTGACGCCGCACTCGCTGGTGAGAACAGCGTGCGCGACAAGGTCTGGAGCGGCACTCGTGGGGTCGAGGTCCTTCAGGTACGTAAAGGACACCTCCCCACCCAGAATCGTGGCGTAGTAGGTCATCGCTTCTTTCGCGTTCGTCGTGAACGCAAGCTGAGGGATCGCGGTGATGGTCATGAGGTTTCTCCCGTGGGTGTGCAGTTGATGTTCCAGGTGTTGCCATATTTGTCGGTGACGGCACCGAAGTTGTCTCCCCAGGGTTGTGCCCCGTACTCGCAGATGACCTCGCCCTCGGTGCTAAGCGCCGCAAAGAATGCCATCAGGTATGCCTCGTCCTCGGCGCGGCCTGCCAGTGTGATCGAGGTTCGCGACTCCCCTTGGTTGCCACTCTTTCCGCCAGTCATGCAGTCGTCGCAGGCTTCGAAGGCGATGCCGCGGGAGTTGCGCAGGACGCTGCGTGCGACGAGATCAGGCCGCGTCGCTTGTGGGAAGACGTCCCCCATTCGCGTCACGATAAGTTCCCCGCCGAGCAGCGAGTGATAGTAATCCATGGCCTCGCCGGCATTCGTGGAAAACGCCAATTGCGGAAGAGTCGTGATCGCCATCTGCACCTCCTCGAGAGTCAGTGGCTCAACTCTAGGTCCGCCGCCTCATCGTGACTTGTCCGAAGTTGCGCACCTCAACGCGCGCTAGGAGAAGTGATCCCAGCCGGGTGCTTCCTCACCCAGGTGGTCAGGTGTCGTGACCTCGCCACCTGCGCCGGTGACCTGCCCAATGCGGGAAAACCCCTGGGGCAAATCCACGTGTGGCGGGAACGTTGCTACAAGGGCGTGGTCCTCTCCGCCGGTCAGCCACCAGGCTGCCGCTCGCGATGCGGCATCCTCGTCCTTACCGAGCAGCGACGCGATCAACTCCAGGTTCGACAGGTCGGGAAGCGAATCGAGCACGATTCCAACGTCGCTGGTCCGTGCCAGCCGGCCGAGGTCACGTAGGAGGCCATCGGAGATGTCCATGGCTGTGCTGGCCCCGGCGAGGCCGGCGCGGCGGCCCGCGGCGAGCGGCGGCTGGGGCCGGCGGTAGATGTGCCAGGCGTACTTCGCCAGCTCTGCGGCATCACCCTCTGCGTCGGCGAGATCCTGCCAGTGATCCGAAAGCCGATCTGGAATGCGCTGCGCCTGCCCAAGCGCCAATCCGGCGGCCGAATAGCCAAGCGTCCCGGCGACAGCGACGATGTCTCCGTCACGAGCCCCGGCCCGGGTTAGCGGTTCGCGACCCTCTAAATCTCCCAGCGCCGTGATACTGGCCATGATCATCTCGCCGCCAGATAGATCGCCTCCCGCGACGCCCACGGGCTTCATCCACTGCGATACCGCGTGTTCGCAGGCCTGCGCAATTCCGCGCGCGAAATCATCGATCCACGCCACCGGGGTCTGGGCCGGTAACACGAGACCAATGAGCATCTGTGTTCCGACCGCCCCCATCGCCGAGACATCAGAGAGATTTTGCATCGCGACGCGCCACCCGACATCTGATCCCGTGGACCATTCGCGACGAAAATGCCGATCCTCGACAATCACGTCCGTGCAAGCGACGATGCGGCCATTGCGAGCTGGGAGTACCGCCGCATCATCGCCGTTATCGATCACGCTCTCGCCCGCCGGCATGAGCGGAATGATGCGCGAAAGGAGCTCATCCTCGCCAAGATCGGCGAGCGAAGGTTTCAGATCTGCCACGATTCGACCGTACAGTGGAAGGGTGATCCCTTCCCGCTCCCTCGCCCGCCTGGGCGCAATCAGCGTGGCCGCTGCGGCCGCGTTATCGGGCTGCGCTGCCCCGGTTCACCTCTCCCCCGCGCCCTACGCGCCGGACCCGGTATGCGCGCGAGTCTTTCAGAAGATGCCGCGCACGATCGCGGGCATGAAACAGATCTCGACCGACGCGCAGGCCTCCATGGCCTATGGGGATCCCCAGGCCCCGGTCACGATCCGGTGCGGACTCAATCCGCCCCCGCCAACGACCGATCGCTGCCTATCGGTCAGCGCTTCGACCGCCAAGGACACCGCGGCAGAGGGTATCGATTGGATCAATCCGGAATACGGCTCCCCGCTCATCCCCGCGCACGCCCCGGACTCCGCATGGACCTTCATCACCTACGGCCGCGCCCCGGCGATCGAGGTCGTCGTGCCGGCAGAAACGGGACTAGAACAGCCCACCGCAGTGCTGTTAGCGATGACGAAGGCCGTTGAGGAAGTTGAGGCGACGACGCACTGCGTCGGTGCGACCGACGTCGTTGGAGATCGGCCCTCGAACTAGCGCAGGCCGACCGGCCGCGCGAGCGCGAGCTCGATGAGCTCGGTGACGAGCTCCCGGTAGGAAAGCCCGGCCTGCTGCCACATGTAGGGGTACATGGAATACGGCGTCATTCCGGGCATCGTGTTGATCTCGTTGACGAGGATCTCGCCGGAATCGGTGTAGAAGAAGTCCACCCGGGCGAGCCCTTCGCATTCCAGTGCTTCAAAGGTTGCGGCCGCGTAATCGGCGATGCGCTGGGCGACATCCTCCGGTAGCTGCGCCGGGGCCTGCATGCTGACGGCGTCGTGCGAGAAGTACTTGGTTTCCCAGTCGTAGAATTCATCGGGTGCCAGGTCCATGACGACTTCACCGACGGGAGCAACGCGCGGGCGACCATCACGGCCGGCAAGGACCGCGACCTCAATCTCGCGCGCCGTCACCCCCTCTTCGACGATGACTTTCGGATCGTGCTCGTGGGCGGCCTGGATCGCGGCCGCGAGCTCGGCGACGTCATCGACCTTGGTGATGCCGAGCGAGGAACCGGCGCGCGCGGGTTTGACGAACAACGGACTGGCGAGCGCCGCGCACTGTGCGAGGACGCCCTCGCGATCGCGCTGCCATGCGGCGGGAGTGACCGCGACGTAGTTTCCGACCGGTAGCCCGGCTTGCTGCAAGACCACCTTCGTCATGTGCTTATCCATACCGGCAGCCGAGGCGAGCACGCCGGAGCCGACATATCGCACGCCCAGCATCTCGAACATCCCTTGGACCGTGCCGTCCTCACCAAAGGGCCCATGCAGCAGCGGCAGAACGACGTCGACGACACCAAAATCAGCGTGGGTGCCGTTGGTTCCGATGAGCCGCACCTCGTTGGCGCCATCCTTCACGAGAGTGACGCCGGGCGCGTCGGCGGGAACCTCGGCGTGGCCGCCTTCGAGCGCCTCGGGTTCGGCGGGCACAAGCACCCAGTGGCCCGAGCGCGTGATCCCAATGACGAGCACATCAAAGCGCTCCAGATCGATATTGCGCAGGACTCCCGCGGCGGTGAGGCACGAAATCGAATGTTCACCGCTCACGCCGCCAATGAGCAGCGCAACCCGCGGTTTTCTCCCGGTGGTTTTCATCTCATCCAGAATAACCCCTGGCGCCCGCGCGAAAGCGCTGACCCGGCCAGGTGTAGCGTGGTGAGCGTAAAACAGCCTCGTGCCTAGGAGCTCACATGCGTCGCTCGATCATTGCTGCCGCTGCCCTTGCGGCCCTCGCCGTTGCTGGCTGCACCGCATCGGTCTCCCCATCTGGCACTTCGACGCCGAGCGCCCCAACGACGACGACGCCCGCGGCGAGCGCCTCCCCGAGCGAAAGCGCCTCCCCGAGCGAAAGCGCCTCCCCGAGCGAGAGCGCCAGCCCGACCGCGACGACGACGGCCACTGGCGGCGAGGTGAGCGCTAGTGAGAGCGCCGGCAAGGTCCTGCTCACGCTCGAGCAGGGTCCGCAGGATGCGTCCACGCTGCACGGCAAGATCGTCGTCGGCCAGGGCGGCTGTATCGCGTTCGTCCCCGTGCCGGGGGGCGGCCGCCCGGTCCCGATCCTGGCGCCCGCCTCGGCGAGCTACGACGGCGCCGATGCCGTGACGATCGGCTCGGCCACCTATCGCTTCGGCCAGCTCGTGGACCTGGAAGGCATCGAATACGATGCGAGCGCGGAACTTGATGCCGCAACGGCCCAGCGCTGCGGCGGCAGCCAGGTCATCTGGCTGGCGGGCAACTAACTAGCGGCGTTCGTCCTTGTGCGGGCGTGAGAGCAGCGCTCGCATCATCGTGTGTAGGTCCATCCCGTCGTAACATGCGGCCACGACGGCATCCGTCAGCGGCATCTCGACGCCGAGCTGGCGCGCCAGGTGCTGGACCGAGCGCGAGGATTTCACGCCCTCGACGGTGCCGCCGGTCGCCGCAATCGCCTCCGACACGCTCATGCCGCGCCCCAGATGGGCGCCGAAGGTGTGGTTGCGCGAGAGCGGGGACGCGCAGGTCGCGACGAGGTCGCCCATTCCGGCCAGGCCCGCCATCGTCTTCGGATCCGCGCCCAGTTTGAGCGCAAGACGCGTAATCTCGGCCAGCCCGCGCGTAATGAGCGTGGCCTTCGTGTTATCGCCGAACCCGGCGCCGGTTGCCATACCGACGGCGATCGCGATGACGTTCTTGACCGCACCCCCGAGCTCCACGCCGATGACGTCGGTATTCGTGTAGGGGCGGAAATAGTCGGTCACGGTCAGCGCCGCGACCCGCGCGGCACGCTCGGCATCGGCGCACGCCATGACGGTGGCCGTCGGCTGGCAGGCCGCGATTTCCTTAGCCAGGTTCGGACCGGAGACGACGACGATGCGCTCGCGCTCGGCGCCCGTCACCTCCGCGATGACCTCACTCATTCGCTGATCGGTCGTGAGCTCGACGCCCTTCATGAGCGAGACCCACGTCGTATCCGGCCCGGCATTCTCAATCGTGGCCAGCACATCACGCGCGGACTGCGCCGGCACCGCGACGACGATGACATCGGCCCCTTCCGTCGCCTCGTTGATGTCAGTCGTGGCGCGCACCCTCGGCGGCAGCGGGAAGCCCGGTAGCCGCGCAGAGTTGTGATGGTGGTCGTTGATTTCGGCGACGCAAGCCGCATTGCGTCCCCACATGAGGGACTCGTGGCCGGCATCGGCGAGCACCTTCGAGAAGGCGGTTCCCCAGGCGCCGGTCCCGAGGACGGCGATTCGCGGCGAGGCGGCAGCAAGATCTGGCAGGTGCATGCCCCTAGCTAGCCTTCCCCTTTTTCGGCCGCGGGTCGCCATCGATGGCGATATCCCACACGTGACTTGGCGGCTCTTCGCCGCGCAGCTCCGCGACGCCGCGCGTCAGGTCGGCCATGATGCGGACGGTCGCCTCGCGCGCGACCTGCGCCGTCAGCGGCTCCTGCCGCAGGTCGGCCAAGTCCACGGCCGGCATCGCCATGACCTGCACGGGGTGCTTGATCCCGAGCTTCGGTTTGACGCCATAGCGCTCGATCACGTCCTGGGTGCCCCACTGCGCGACGGGGATGACGGGCACGCCCGTCTCCAGCGCGAGCCTGGCCGCCCCCGTCTTCGCCTTCATCGGCCACATATCCGGATCGCGCGTGAGGGTGCCCTCGGGGAAAATCCCGACGCACTCGCCCGCCCGCAGCGCCCGACGCGCCTGCGATAGCGCGGCCTGCGCATCGCGCGTGCCTCGCTTGACCTCGATCTGGTGCGCCGCGCCGATCATCGAGCCGAGCACGGGGACCTGAAAGAGTTCGGACTTCGCGAGGAACTTCACCGGAATATCGTGCCCGACCATGAAGTGCGCGAACGTCAGTGCGTCGATGTTCGTCACGTGGTTAGAGACCGCGACGAAGCCGCCCGTGCGCGGGAGGTTCTCGCCGCCGGACCACTCGGCCTTGGTGTACAGCGCCATCGCGGGGCGCGCAATCGCCTCAATAAAGCGGTACATCGGCGGATAGGTCCGCCCGGCCACCGTGCGCGTCACGGCTCGACCATCTCGACATCCGCGCCGAGCGCCTCGAGCTTGCCAAGGAAGTTCTCGTAGCCGCGGTTAATGATCTTGATCCCCTGGACGTTGGACGTGCCCTGGGCGGTCAGCGCCGCGATGAGGTGGGAAAAGCCGCCGCGTAGGTCGGGCACGGCGATATCGGCCGCGGTCAGCGGCGTCGGGCCGGAGATCGCCGCCGAGTGGTAGAAGTTGCGCTGGCCGAAGCGGCACGGCGTACCGCCGAGGCACTCGCGATACACCTGAATGTGGGCGCCCATTTTGCGCAGCGCCGAGGTGAATCCGAAGCGATTTTCGTAAACGGTCTCGTGCACGATCGACAGGCCTTCGGCCTGGGTCAGGGCGACGACGAGCGGCTGCTGCCAGTCGGTCATGAAGCCGGGGTGGACGTCGGTTTCCAGCACGATCGAGCGCAGCTTGCCGCCCGGATGCACGAAGCGGATGCCGTCATCGGTGATGTCGAAGTCGCCGCCGACCTTGCGGAAGGTATTGAGGAAGGTCATCATCTCGGGCTGCGTCGCACCGCGCACCATGACCTCGCCCCCGGTCGCGAGCGCCGCCGCGCCCCAGGAGGCGGACTCGATGCGATCCGAAAGCGCGGTGTGGTTAAAGCCCTGCAGCTGCTCGACGCCCTCGATGCGGATGACGCGATCGGTGTCGACGGAAATCAGCGCACCCATCTTCTGCAGCACCGCGATGAGGTCCATGATCTCTGGCTCGATCGCCGCATTGCGCAGCTCGGTCTTGCCCTCGGCGAGCACCGCCGTCAGCAGCAGCTGTTCGGTGGCCCCGACCGACGGGTAGTTCAGCTCATACTTCGTCCCGACAAGCCCATTGGGGGCGCTAAGCTGGATGCCGCGGTCGGTGTACTTTTCGACCTCCGCGCCAAACTTGCGCAAGATATCGAGGTGGTAGTTGATCGGACGATCTCCGATCCGGCAGCCGCCGAGGTCCGGGATATAGGCCTCCCCCAGGCGGTGCAGCAGCGGGCCGCACAGCAGGATCGGAATGCGCGAGGAACCGGCATGAGCCTCGATTTCGCCGGCGCCCGCCAGGTCGACGTTCGTGGGGTCCATCGACAGCACGCCAGCGGCCTGATCCCAGGAGACGGCCACGCCGTGCAGCTGAAGGAGACCAGCGACGATCTGGACGTCGTTAATCTCTGGGACGTTGCGCATGACCGATGGGCTCGTCCCTAGCAGGGATGCCACCATGGCCTTCGATACGAAGTTTTTCGCACCGCGTACGGTAATCTCACCGACGAGCGGCTGGCCGCCGTTAACTCGGAGCACCGATTTCATGTCGTCCTCACTGCCCGGCAGCTCGGGGCTGAATCGAATAGCTGCCTGGCCCCACCTTAAGGCGGGCCGCCCCTATTATGCCTGGTGAACACCGGGTGACGTTCGCGGCGGTAGAGTTGCCGGTTTGAACGACGGACGATGCTGTTCAAACTCGGTGATGTCTGCCTCGTGACGTAGCGTCAGCGCAATGTCATCCAGGCCCTCCATGAGGCGCCAGCGGGTGTAGTCATCGATGGTAAATCGGCAGACGAAGACGCCACACGTCACGGTGCGCTGCTGCAGGTCGACGCTGACGGTCGTTCCCGGCTCCGTCTCCAAAATCTTGAACAGCTGGTCGGCATCGGCCTGGCTAATGACACCCGCGACGAGCCCCTGCTTGCCGGCGTTTCCGCGGAAAATATCCGCAAACTTGGGCGACAAGACCACCTTGAAGCCATAGTCGCGCAGCGCCCACACCGCATGCTCGCGAGAGGAGCCGGTGCCAAAATCGGGGCCGGCGACAAGGACCGAGCCGCCGGAGTACTCCGCGCGGTTAAGAATGAAGTCTGGATCTGAGCGCCACCCCGCAAACAGGGCGTCCTCAAAGCCGGTCTTCGTCACTCGCTTGAGATAGCGCGCGGGGATGATCTGATCGGTATCGACATTGGAGCGGCGCAGCGGCACCCCGATGCCGCTATGAGTGATGAACTTCTCCACGACGTTACTCCTTCACATCTGCGGGCGAGGACAGGGTGCCGCGAATGGCGGTGGCGGCGGCCACGAGCGGCGAGACGAGATGGGTGCGGCCCCCCTTGCCCTGCCGGCCCTCAAAATTCCGGTTCGACGTCGACGCGCAGCGCTCGCCGGGCGCGAGCTGATCGGGATTCATTCCCAGGCACATCGAACAACCGGCGAAGCGGAAATCCGCCCCGAAGTCGGTAAAGACCTGGTCGAGTCCCTCGGCCTGGGCCTGCAGGCGCACACGGGCAGATCCCGGCACGACGAGCACCCGTACATCGGGATGCTTCGTGCGTCCCCGCATGATCTCGGCGGCGGCGCGCAGGTCCTCGATCCGGCCGTTGGTGCACGAACCGATGAAGACCGCGTCCACCGCGATGTCACGCAGCTTCGTGCCGGGCGCGAGATCCATATAGGCCAGCGCCTGCTCGACGGCCTCGCGTTCGGCGGCCTCGGCCACGTCCTTGGGATCCGGCACCGAGCCGGACAGCGGCAGCCCCTGGCCAGGGTTGGTCCCCCAGGTCACGAACGGTTCGAGGTCCGCGGCATTCAGCGTGACCTCCGCGTCGAAGGTCGCACCCTCGTCGGTCTTCAGCGTCTTCCAATAGGCGACGGCAGCATCCCAGTCCGCGCCCGTGGGAGCGTGGGGGCGACCCTTGAGGTATTCGAACGTTGTCTCATCGGGCGCGATCATGCCGGCGCGCGCCCCGGCCTCGATCGACATATTGCAGATCGTCATACGCGCTTCCATCGACAGCTGCTCGATGGCCTTGCCCCGGTATTCCAGGACGTAGCCCTGGCCACCGCCGGTCCCGATCTTCGCAATGACCGCCAGAATAATGTCCTTCGCGGTGCTGCCCTCAGGCAGATCGCCCTCAATCGTGATCGCCATGGTCTTAAACGGCGTCAGGGGCAGCGTCTGCGTGGCGAGCACGTGCTCGACTTCGGAGGTGCCGATACCAAAAGCAAGCGCGCCAAAGGCGCCGTGCGTGGAGGTGTGGGAGTCGCCGCACACGACGGTCATGCCCGGCTGGGTCAGGCCCAGTTGGGGACCGACGACGTGCACGATGCCCTGCTCGTCATCGCCGAGCGGGTGCAACCGGATACCGAACTCCTCGCAGTTCTTGCGCAAGGTCTCGATCTGGACGCGCGAGACGGGATCCTTGATGGGCGCGAAAATGTCCTCGGTGGGCGTGTTGTGGTCCTCGGTCGCGATCGTGAGATCGGGCCGACGGACGGGCCGGTTTGCAAGTCGTAGGCCGTCAAAGGCTTGCGGTGAGGTCACCTCGTGGACGAGGTGAAGGTCGATGTATAGGAGGTCAGGCGCGCCTGCTTCTCCGCGACGCACCACGTGATCTCGCCACACTTTTTCTGCCAATGTGCCTAGCATGGTGGCTAATCTCCCTATTAATGAGCCGGAACGCACTTGCGTCTCATGCTCTGAGATGAAAGTATTAGGCTATGGACAACTCGAGTGGTGTTGGCGTTCTCGACAAGGCAGCGCTAGTGCTGGGGGCCCTGGAGTCCGGACCGGCAACGCTGGCCCAACTGGTCAGCGCAACAAAACTTGCCCGCCCAACCGCGCATCGCCTAGCGGTCGCCCTGGAATATCATCGCTTCGTCGCGCGCGATATCCAGGGACGTTTCGTCCTAGGGCCGCGCCTTGGCGAATTGGCATCCTCCGCTGGCGAGGATCGCCTCCTGGCTGCCGCCTCCCCCATTTTGAAGGTGCTGCGTGATCACACCGGGGAATCGGCCCAGCTCTACCGCCGCCAGGGCGACCACCGTATTTGTGTGGCCGCCGCCGAGCGCCCGATGGGCCTGCGCGATTCCATTCCCGTTGGCGCCACGCTCTCGATGCTCGCCGGTTCTGCCGCCCAGATCCTGCTCGCTTGGGAGGAGCCCGACCGCCTCCACCGCGGCCTGCATGGCGCCTCATTTACGGCGACGGTGCTATCGGCGGTGCGGCGTCGCGGCTTTTCTCAGTCCGTCGGCGAGCGCGAACCCGGCGTTGCTTCCGTCTCCGCCCCGGTGCGCGGCCCCTCCGGTCGCGTCATCGCAGCCGTCTCGGTTTCTGGCCCGATCGAGCGCATGGGCCGCCAACCCGCCCGCTTGCATGCCCAAGCCGTTGTCGCGGCTGCGAACCGGCTCTCACAGGTCATGCAGCGCACCGAACACTAGCGCTGCACGCTGCGGTAGGCGGCGACGAACTGGTCGAGCCCTTCTTGCCAGGTGTGCGTAACTGGCGTCGCGAGTGTGTGCTCGCGCAGCGCCGCAAGCTGCTGCGGGATGCTCGCTAACATGGCGAGCGCCGCGGACATTTCCTCATCGCTTTCCACCCGCAGCCCCGCAACGCCGTGCTCAATGAACTCCTCAATCCCCGAGCCCGCACGGTAGATCACGGGTAATCCCGCAGCGCGCGCTTCGAGCGCCGCGATGCCGAACGCTTCTTTCACGACGGGCGAGACGAACACGCCTGCCTGGCGATAGGCAGCGGCGAGTTCCGCCGGCCCGACGCGCCCCCGAAGCGTGACCGGCGCCCCCAGTCGGATGAGGCGTTCCACCTCTGTGCGCTGTGGCCCGTCGCCGAAAATATCGAGCGTCATCGGCGCCCTCTGGGCTGCTTGCCCCACGAGCCGCGCCAGTGGCACCACCCGCTTGCGCGCCGCGAGCCGTGTCGCCGTCACTAGCCGCAGCCCGCGCCCGCCGCCCGCGCTCGGATGGTCCCCCCGCCGGATAGCGTCCCACGGTTCGCGCTCAATGAGGTTCGGCAGAACCCCAACCGCCACCCGCCCCTGAGCCGCCCGCTCAATCGCGTCGGCCGCGGCGCGCGAAACCGCGGTAAGAACCATCCCCGCCTCGTGCCATTGCTGCAACGGGTTGACATAGCGATACCACGCGCGGGCATCGCCCAGGTGACAATGCCAGGTGATCACCGCTCGCCTGCCGATCTGCAGGCACGCCGTCGTTGCCAGGCGAGCAAATGGCGAGACGATACCGGTGTGAATATGGACCGCGTCAAATGCGGCAAGCAGCTCGATTAGCCGCGGCCTGGCCCACGGGTTCACGGGAAGCTCCGCAGGTAACCGCGCCGTCAGCCGCGTCACCCGCACACCATCGACAACCTCCGTGTGCTCACCGCGCTCGGGGCCAGCCGGCGTCGCCGTGATGACAGTGACGTCATGACCGTCCGCGACGAGTGCCCGCGCGAGCGAACTCACCTGGGTCTCAATCCCCCCAAGGCGGGGCGGGTAGCAGTCCGAAACAAGCGCGATTCGCATTTCTCTATTGTGCCGCGCTTCGCCGACACCGCTGCCCTGACCCGACAGACTATTGCACGTCTCCGATAAAATGTAGCATAAGTACTACATCCGGTAGTTGAACAACGTAGAGGAGTAAGAATGACAGCCTCAGTAATGATCGAGGCCCAGGGGGTGGACTTCTCCTACGGGAAAACCCAGGTCTTGCACGACGTCACCATGCAGGTCAATCGCGGCGAGATCGTCGCACTCCTCGGCCCCAATGGCGTCGGCAAGACCACCCTGGTGGAAAACCTTGTCGGCACCCTGTCCCCGACGGCAGGCACGGTCAGGATTCTGGGCGAAGACCAAGAAGGCCGGCGCCGATTTCCTTACCCGGATCGGGCTCGTCCTCCAGCACTGGGCCGACCACCCAAAGTGGCAGGTTCGAGAGCAGCGCCGATGGATCGCTGACGCCAATCAGGCATCCGGCAGGTCGGTGCGCGACATCGACGAAATCGTGGCCGCCGTCGGACTGACCGAGAAGGTCGATGACCGACTGAACGCCCTGTCCGGTGGCCAGCGCCGACGAGTGGACTTAGCGGCCGCTCTCCTCACCTCACCCCAGATCCTGCTGCTCGATGAACCGACGACCGGTCTGGATCCTGTCGGCAAATCCCAGATTCACGAGCTGCTCGGCGCCGCCGTCGATGACGGCGTCACGGTTTTCCTTACGACCCACGATCTGAATGAGGCGGAGAAAGTAGCCACCCGCATCATCGTGCTCAAGGAGGGCCGGATCATCGCCGAAGCCGCCCCGTGGCAGCTGCGGGAGCAACTTGTCGGCAAGGCGCAAATCACGTGGCAGTGCGACGGACGCACCCACGTTCACGCCACCGACGCTGTCGAGTCGTTCGTCGCCACTCTCCCGCTCGAGGAGATCAGCAACTTGACGATCACACGCCCGACCCTGGAAGACGCGTATCTCTCCCTCATGAACACCGAAGGATCCGCCGCATGAAACTCTCTGACGCACTCCGCGCCATTGGCATCAACGTGTGGGCCGATCTTCGCCCACAACTCCTCGGAGGCGGCGTCGTCGCCTTCATCTTCGTGCCCGCCGTCTACCTTGCCCTGGCCTCCTTCATGACCAAAGGCTCGGAGGGCATGTATACCCCGGGCACCTACATGATCGCGGGAATCATCGGAGCGAACGGCGCCTTCGTAGCGGTCCAAGTCATGTCGGAGATGTACTCCGAGCGAGTGTCCGGAACGCTGCTACGCGTACGCATCGTCCCCTATGGCCCGCTGTTGTGGGCGATCGCGAAAACAACAAACGCGACCATTGTGACGTTGGTGTACCAGGTCATCATCATTGGGGGCGCTGTCTTGTTCCTCGACGATCTTCCACTCAGCGCAGCGAAACTGGTCACGGCGATCGGGTTGTCCCTGTTCATCGTCGCCGCGTGTAGCCCGATCGGCTTCATCCTCGGAGCACTGGTGCGTGGCTCGTATTCAATGATGTTTGCCTATCTGGCTTTTCTCATCATCTTTTGCACCTCCGGGGTGTTCTTTCCGCTCGCGTTGCTCCCCACCTGGGCCCAGCTCATCCAACAGGTCTTCCCGCTGTACTGGTCGGGCCACCTTGCGCGCCACCTGTTCTTGAATGGCGACGCCACCTTTGAGCCCTCCGGTACGTTCATGCCGTACCTCGCGATCGGAATCCTCCTGGCGTGGGCCGTCATTGGCTATGGTCTTGTCGTGTTTGTCATTCGACGCTCGTTCCGTTCCGAGACGATCTCATCCCTCACGACGCTGCAGCAGAAGCTCCGCTCCCGGGTGGGGATCTCGTGAGCGAGGATCTCGTCCATAACCGGATCGCCGTGTTGCGAGCGGACCGCAAGGTCTCGCGCCGGCAGCTCGCCGATGCGCTCGGCGTCCACTATCAGACGGTGGGCTACCTGGAACGCGGGGAGTACTCCCCCTCACTCGTGTTGGCGCTGCGAATCGCCAGATTCTTCGACGTGCCCGTCGAGTCGGTGTTTTCCTTGGAAGATTTCCCCCCACTGAGCTAAGACGCGAAAAGGCCCGCCTTACCGGCGGGCCTTTTCTGATGGTACCCCCAGCGGGATTCGAACCCGCGTTACCGCCGTGAGAGGGCGGCGTCCTAGGCCACTAGACGATGGGGGCCTAGCTCTTCAGTTGTTGGTACCCCCAGCGGGATTCGAACCCGCGTTACCGCCGTGAGAGGGCGGCGTCCTAGGCCACTAGACGATGGGGGCAAGGACAATGGTGACGTTGTCGCTGGGGTACCAGGACTCGAACCTAGACTAACTGAACCAGAATCAGTCGTGCTGCCGATTACACCATACCCCAAGGGTGATTGGCCTACGGATTACGGCGAAGTGTCACCGAAGGCCAACCGAAGGATTAATTTACCTGAGCGCGTCTCGTTCCCCAAATCATCTGAGGGTGAGAGACCTCACCTGGACTCAGGACAGGCGCTCGGCGAGCGCGCGCAGCCGGGACAGGGACTCCTCCTTGCCCAGGATTTCCATCGATTCGAACAGCGGCGGGGAGACCTGGCGGCCAGTGACGGCGACCCGCAGCGGCCCGAAGGCAAAGCGCGGCTTGATGCCCATGCCCTCGACGATGGCTTCCCGCAGCGCCGCCTCGAGCGCCGGAGTCGTGAACTCGGTCTCCTCGATCGCCTCGATCGCGCGCGCGAGCACGTCGCCCGCTTCCGGCCGCAGCTTAGCTAGGGCCTTCTCGTCGTAGGTAAGGGAGTCCAGGTCCGTGAACAAGAAGCCCATCATCGCCGGGACCTCGCCAAGGAGTTGGACGCGCGTCTGGACGAGGGGGGCGGCGGCCGTGAGAATCTCGCGCTCGCGCTCACTCAGCTGCTCGTAGCTTTCAGCGCCGACGAGGCCCGCGGCCTTCAGGTAGGGCACGCAGCGGCGCGCGAAATCGTCCTCGTCGAGCAAGCGGATGTGGTCGGCGTTGATCGCCGTGCACTTCTTGATATCGAACCGTGCGGGATTCGGATTGACGTCGTGAATATCGAAGGCAGCGACCATTTCTTCAGCCGTGAAGATGTCGTTATCCGGGGAGATCGACCACCCGAGCAGCGCGAGGTAGTTCAGCAGCCCCTCGGGGATCATGCCGTGCTCGCGGTGGAGCAACAGGTTGGACTCCGGATCGCGCTTGGACAGCTTCTTGTTGCCCTCCCCCATGACGTAGGGCAGGTGGCCAAAGGCCGGCGTGTACTTCGCGACGCCGATCGCTTCCAGCGCGCGGTAGAGCACAACCTGGCGGGGCGTGGAGGACAGCAGATCCTCGCCGCGCAGGACGTGGGTGATCTCCATGAGGGCGTCGTCGACGGGGTTGACGAGCGTGTAGAGGGGATCGCCGTTGCCGCGCACGATGACGTAATCGGGGATGGAGCCGGCCTTGAACGTCACATCGCCCCGGACGAGGTCCGTGAAGGTGATGTCCTCTTCAGGCATGCGCATGCGGATGACGGGTTCGCGACCCTCGGCGCGGAAGGCGACCTTCTGCTCCTCGGTGAGCTCCCGATCGTAGTTGTCGTAGCCGAGCTTGGGATTGCGGCCGGCGGCGCGGTGGCGCTCCTCAACCTCCTCCGGGGTGGAAAAGGACTCGTAGGCGAAGCCGGACTCCACCAGGCGCGCGGCGACGTCGCGGTAGATATCCATGCGCTGGGACTGCCGGTAGGGCTCATGCGGGCCGCCGACGCCAACCCCCTCATCCCAGGTCAGACCAAGCCAGGTGAGCGA
Organism: Bowdeniella nasicola; assembly: GCF_900107735.1. Lineage (GTDB taxonomy): Bacteria > Actinomycetota > Actinomycetes > Actinomycetales > Actinomycetaceae > Bowdeniella > Bowdeniella massiliensis. The sequence goes on from NZ_FNQV01000011.1 coordinate 76,893, forward strand.
GTCGATGATCTGGTCGAAGGATTCCTCCGAGTCACGTTTAGCGTCGGTGTCCTCAATCCGGAAGACGAAGGTGCCGCCGGTGTGCCGGGCGTAGGCCCAGTTAAACAGCGCGGTACGCACCATTCCGACGTGGGGCGTGCCCGTCGGGGAAGGGCAGAAGCGGACGCGCACGGGCGCGTCGGGGGCAGAAGTAACAGCAGTGGTGTCCATGGTGCTTCCAGTTTAGCCACGCTTGCGAAGGGCGCGGTTGGTGGCGCGGGTGGGCTCGGCGCTGAGGGGATCCTCGGGCCACGGGTGCTTCGGGTAGCGGCCGCGCATCTCGGCGCGCACGCTCGGATAGGCGGAGGTCCAAAAGGAGGCGAGATCCGCCGTCGTGGCGAGCGTTTGGCCGCCGGGCGCGAGCAGTTCGAGGATGACAGGGCGAGCAAGGATCGCCGGGGAGGCGGTGGCGGAGAAGAACTCCTGGAGCTTGGCGGCAAGGCGCGGGCCGTCGGGGGTGTAGGACACGGTGGCGCTCCGGCCCGAGGGCAGGGTGAGGCGCTCGGGGACGAGATCATCGAGGTGGGCGGCCTCCGGCCAGGGCAGGGCGGCCTGGATATCGGTGCGCAGATCCTCGCGGCGCGCGCTGCGGCCGGCAGCCAGGCGCGCCGCGCAGGAGGCGAGGAGCTCGGGACGGGCGGCGATGGCGGCGGGTGAGAAGTCCGGCCAGGGCTCGCCGCGCTCCCTTCTCAGGTAGGCGAGACGCGCGAGCAGGCTAGTGAGGGCATCACCGGGATCGGCGACGATCGCGGTGCCGTGATCGGCAATGAGGTCACGCGCCAGCGCGGCCGCCACGGCCGGATTGGGGGCGGTGCCTTCGCGGTGCAGCGGGATCTTGCCGAGGCTCGCGACGCGCGTGGCGCGGATGCGGCGATCCTCGATGTGGTGCTCGAGCGTGGTCGTCATGAGGTGGGCGCCCGCTAGCTCCAGGAGAGCTGCGGGCAGCGGCGCCGCCGTTCGCACGAGGTAGGTATCGGCTATCCGCTGGACCTCGCCCACCGCGAGCCACGACGCGCCGATGAGGGGCGAATCAGCGGCGAGTTCGACGCCGAGCCCGCCCGCGGTGAGGTAGCGCCGGTCCTGGCCCTCTCGCCGCTGGGCGATAAAGGTGGGGTGCGCGCGGGCAATGAGCAGCGCGACGGCCGCGTCGTTATCGAGCTCCGGCCTGCTGGGCGGCTGGCTAGATTCACCGCCCAGGGCACGCAGCAGGCGATCGCGAGCGCAGGCATCCTCGCGAGGGCGCAGCAGCAGGCGGGCATCACCGCCGGGGGCGCGACGCCCCGAGTCCAGCGCTGCGGTCAGGGCTGCGGCTCGGCGCGCACCAAGGAGGTCGGCTCCCGCGAGGAGCGCCGCCCCGAGGCGCGGATCAAGGGGCAAGGTCGCTAGACGCCGGCCGAGGTCGGTGAGGCGGCCGGCGCTATCGCGAGCACCAAGCGCCCGCAGGTTGTTCTGCGCCTGGGCGAGCGCGGCAGGTGGGAGCGGGTCGAGCAGGCGCGATGCCGAGCCATCCCCATCGCCCCAGGCCGCGAGCGTCAGGGCGGCGCCGGTGAGATCCGCCGTCGCACTTTCGGGTGGATCGGCCGGGCGCAGTGCGGCGTACTCGCCGGGCGCGATAAGCCTGCGAGCAAATCCCTCCTGGGTACGTCCGGCGCGGCCCGCTCGCTGCGTCATCGACGCCTTGGAAGCTCGCACCGTCACGAGCCGGGCGGCGTCACGGGCGGCGTCATAGCGCGGCTGCCGCGATAGTGCTGCGTCGATCACTCCGACGACGCCCGCCACCGTCAGCCCCGTCTCCGCGACGGCGGTCGTCACGACGATGCGCGGCTCGTTGCTCTGGGCGATCGCGCGATCCTGCTCAGCTGCCGGTAGCTGGCCGTGCAGCGGCAGTACGTGCGCGCGCGTGCGCCCGCGCGCGAGAGAGACGACGACGTCGACGTCCCGCGCCGAGGGCACAAAGACGAGCAGCGTTCCGGCTTCACCGCGGCCTGCCACCTCATTCATGGCCGCCACCGCCTGATCGGCGACATAAGCCTGGTACTCCCGCGTCATGCCGCGCTCATCCAGCGCGCGCAGCCTGGTCGGCGGAGCAATGAGCTCAGTATCGACGTCGAAGAGTCGGCCCTGCGCACTCACGACGGGGACCGGCCGCTCGCCTTCGGACATGAGCTCGGCGAGCGCCCCCGCATCCGTCGTCGCCGACATTGCCCACACATCTAGGTCCTGCCGCAGATCGGCGATATCCAGCGCGAAGGCGAGCGCGAGGTCGGTATCCAAGCTCCGCTCGTGAACCTCATCGAGGATCACCGCACCCACGCCCGCCAGGTCCGGTTCGTGCACCATCCGCGCCACCAGCAACCCCGTCGTGACAAACTCGATCACCGTCTCGTGGGATCGCCGGGAATCGCCGCGCACCGAATACCCGATCCGACCCCCGACGCGCTCCCCCGCGAGCCCTGCCAGATGACGGGCCGCGGCCCGCACGGCGATGCGTCGCGGTTCGGCCACGACGATGCGGCTGCGGCCGCCCGCGCGGATAGCCGCCATGACCGGCACCAGGGTAGTCTTACCAGAGCCAGGCGGAGCCGTGATGACAGCTCGCGAAAGTGCGCTCAGCTCATTCGCGAGCGAGGCCGCGGGCAGGGCGGAGCCGTCAAGTATGTCCTGCAAGGTGCGCATGCTTGTACGGTAGACCAGGAACACCAGCAACGACGCCGAAGGGGCAACAGTGACGAGCTCCACCTACTTTGACGATTTTTCCGCCTACACCGCCACGAACATGGCGCAGCGAGGCTCGTTGAAGTGGACGGCCTTCCCCGGCACGATCGGTGCGTGGATCGCCGAGATGGACTTCGGCATCTCCCCCGCGATCGCCGAAACGATCCGCGCAGAGGTCGATAAGGGCGCGTTTGGCTACCTGCCCACCTGCGCGCGCGATGACGCGAAGGCCGCCACCGCCCGCTGGCATCAGCGCCGCTACGGCTGGGACATCACCCCCGAGCAGGTCTGCCTGTTTCCCGACGTCCTGACCGTGCTGGAAGCAACGATCCTGCACTTCCTTGAGCCCGGCCAGCCCGTCGTCGTCCCGACCCCGAGCTACATGCCCTTCCTCACCCAGCCCAAGCTCTTCAAGCGTGAAATCATCGAAGTTCCGGGCCTGCGCAATGAGGCCGGACGCTACACGCTGGACCTCGACGGAATCGATGCGGCCCTTGCCACCAGCGGCGGCCTGCTGATTTTGTGCAACCCGTGGAATCCCGTCGGGCGCGTCCTTACGCGGGAGGAACTGCACGCGGTCGAGGCGATCGTCGATAAGCACGGCGCGCGCGTATTCGCCGACGAAATCCACGGCCCCGTCGTCCTTGATTCCGAGCGGCGCCACATCCCCTACGCCTCCCTCTCCCCCACTGCGGCGTCACACACGATTACGGCGACGTCGAACTCCAAGGGCTGGAACATTCCCGGCCTGAAGTGTGCCCAGATGATCGTCTCGAACGATCGCGACGCCGCCGAGCTCGATGAGTGGATCCAGCACTACGAGCACCTCGCAAGCCCGCTGGGCGTCAAGTGCGCCGTCGCCGCTTACGACGCCTCCGATGACTGGCTGGCCGAGGTCACCGGCGTGTTGCGCGCGAACCGCGACCTATTCGCCGCGCGCCTCGCCGAAGCCCTCCCCGATGCCGTGCACGCCCCCGCGGAGGGCACCTACCTCGCGTGGGTCGATCTGCGGCCCTATGGCTGCGAGCACCCCGGAACCTATCTACGGGAGCAGGCCAAGGTCGCGATCAACGACGGCGAGGACTGCGGAGCGCCCGGCCACGCGCGCATCAACCTCGCGATGGCGCCCGATAACTGCGTGGCGGTCGTTGACCGCATGGCAGGCGCGCTTACCGGCGAATAACGGGGTTCGTCAGCTCGCCAATTCCCGCCACCTCGCACGCCACGCGCTCGCCGTGCCGGATTTCGCCGACCCCGGCCGGAGTGCCCGTGAGGATGACGTCGCCCGGCAGCAGCGAGCACACGCTCGTAACATAGGAAATCAGCTCGGGGATCGAGAAGATCATGTCCGAGGTGTTCGCCTCCTGACGGACCTCGCCATCGACGAGGCAGCGCACGTCCGCATGAGCGGGATCGAATTCCTCGGCGGACTCGGGGATGACGAGCACGGGCCCGAGCGGGCACGAGGTATCAAAGCCCTTGGCACGCGCCCACGTGGTATCGCTGCGCTGGGCGGTGCGCGCGGAAACATCGTTTGCCACGGTGTAACCAAAAATGACCTCGTGCGCCCGCTGAACCGGCACGTCCTTGCACGGCCGGGAGATCACGACGGCGAGCTCGGCCTCGTGGTGAATGACGTCATCCCAAGGCGGCAGCACGATCGGATCATCGGGCCCGATGACGGCCGTATTCGGGATGAAGAACATCAGCGGTTCGCTCGGCACCTGCGAGTTCATCTCCGCCGCGTGATCGGCATAATTCTTGCCAATCCCGACGACCTTCGAGCGCGGAATGACGGGCGAGAGCAACCGCACATCGTCGAGGCGCACCCGCCGGCCCGTCGTCTCAAAGCCCGCAAACAGCGGATCGGAGCGCAGGACGACGAGCTCCTCGCCGTCAAGAACGCCGTAAGCAATGTCATCGTGATGGGTGAACCGAGCGATCTTCATGCGGCAAGCCTACGTCGATTTGGGATGATGGGGGCATGTCTGCGCTGAACCCTGCCCTCAACGTTGTGCTCGACGACCTGGAAGACGCGGGGCTCGCCACCGATCCCGACGCCATCGCGAGTGCCTTTGCCGACTGGGCCGAGCGCAGCGGCCGCCCGCTGTACGACCACCAGGCCGAGGCAGTGCTCGCCATCGTTTCCGGCGCGCATACGATCGCCGCCACCCCGACGGGCTCCGGCAAGTCGATGATCGCCCTCGCCGCCCACCTCAATTCGCTGGCGGCCGGCGGCCGCACCTATTACACCGCGCCGCTGAAGGCCCTCGTCTCGGAGAAGTTCTTCGACCTCATCCACCTCTTCGGCTCCGCCAACGTCGGTATGATCACGGGCGACGCGGCCGTCAACCCGGGCGCTCCGATCATTTGCTGCACCGCGGAGATCCTCGCCATGCAGGCCCTGCGCGAGGGCGAGAACCTCGACGTTCACAGCGTCGTGATGGACGAATTCCATTTCTATTCCGACCCGCAGCGTGGCTGGGCCTGGCAAGTGCCGCTGCTCGAGATCCCGCACGCCCAGTTCATCCTCATGTCGGCGACGCTCGGCGACACGGCATTTTTCGAACGCGACCTGACCGATCGCACCGGCCGCGAGGTCATCACCGTCACGAGCGCCACCCGTCCCGTGCCGCTGAACTTCTCCTACTCGATCGAGCCCATCCACGAACTCCTCGACGAGCTCGTCCACACCCACCGCGCGCCCGTCTATGTCGTGCATTTTTCCCAGCGCGACGCAGTCGAACGCGCGAGTGCCCTGCTCAGCGTCACCCTGATCGACAAGGACCGGCAGGCAAGAATCGCCGCGGTCCTCGGCGATTTTCGCTTCGGGCCGGGCTTTGGCCAGACGCTGTCCAAGCTCGTGCGCCGCGGCATCGGCGTGCACCACGCGGGCATGCTCCCGCGCTACCGCCGCCTCGTGGAGCGCCTAGCCCAATCGGGCCTGCTCGCCGTCGTGTGCGGCACCGATACCCTCGGCGTTGGCATAAACGTGCCGATCCGCACCGTCGTGCTGACCAAACTCACCAAGTTCGACGGGGTGCGCGAACGCCACCTCAGCGCGCGCGAATTCCACCAGATCGCCGGGCGCGCCGGCCGCGCGGGCTTTGACACAATGGGCGACGTCGTCGTCCAGGCCCCCGAACACGTCATTGAGAACGCCGCCGCGCTGAAAAAGGCCGACGGCGACCCCAAGAAGGTCAAGAAGATCACGCGCAAGAAGGCGCCCGTCGGCGTCGTGAACTGGACGGAATCGACCTTCGAGCGCCTCGTGGCCGCCGATCCCGAGCCGCTCACGAGCCACATGGAGGTCACGCACGCACTCGTGCTTTCCGTGCTGGCGCGCCCGGGCGATCCCGTCGCCCACCTCTACCACCTGCTGAGCGCCACCCACGAGCAGGTCGGCGAGTCGAACCACCTGCTGCGCGAGGCCGTCCACGTCATCCGCTCGCTGCGCCAGGCGGGCGTCATCGAACACGTCTCCAGCGAGCAGGCTAGGCGCGAGGGCACGCCGCGCCTGCGGCTCACGGCTGACCTGCCCGAGGATTTCGCGCTCAACCAGCCGCTCTCCCCGTTCGCGCTCGCCGCCATCGAACTGCTCGAACCCGAATCCGAAACCTATCCGCTCGACGTCGTCTCGGTCATCGAGGCCGTCTGCGAGAGCCCCATGCCGCTGCTGCACGCGCAGCGCAACGCGGCCCGCGGCGAGGCGATTGCGGCGATGAAGGCCGAGGGACTCGACTACGACGAGCGCATGGCCCTGCTGGAAGAGGTGACCTGGCCCGAGCCGCTGAAAGACCTGCTCGAGCCGGCATTCGCCACCTATTCGCGTACCAACCCGTGGGTCCTTGGCCGCGAGCTGCAGCCCAAGTCCGTCGTGCGCGAAATGATCGAGAACGCCATGACGTTTTCGGACCTCATCTCCCGCTACGACGTCGGGCGCAGCGAGGGCGTCGTTCTGCGCTACCTCACCGACGTCTACCGCTCGCTGCGTCAGATCCTGCCCGAGGCCGCGCGCACCGAGGCGATGGCGGGCATCATCGAGTGGCTCGCCGCCCTCATCCGCGCCGTCGATTCCTCCCTGCTCGACGAATGGGAACAGCTCGCGGACCCCGATACCGATCGCCGCGTCGATCCCGACGCGACCGACGGCGCCGAACGTGCCTTTGGCGCCGACGAGTCCGGTCGCGTCGCATTCAGCGCCAACCCGCATGCGCTGCGCACCGCGATCCGCAGCGAGCTCATGGACGTCCTCCAGCTGCTCGATCGCGAACGCTACGACGAGCTCGCCGAGCGCTTTACCGCGCGCGATTTTTCCGCCGACGACTGGGCCGATGCGATCGACCCGTACTTCGAGGAATACGAATGGATCGGAACCGGCCCGCAGGCGCGCGGCTCCTCCTACCTGACCTTCGCACCCGATCCCGACGCCGCCGACCTGCAGCTCCTCGGCTTCGATGAGTCCTACGCCGATACCGAGCGACTGCTCGCCATCACCCAGATCTTGCAGGACCCGCACGACGATCACGCCTGGTCGCTGCGCGTCCTTGTCGATCTGGCTGCCTCCGATGAGCAGCGCCGCCCTGTGCTGCTCGCCGGTCGCGTAGCCGAGGTCGGCGCCTAGACCAGCAGCACCCAGCCGCCCACGACGCCGACGAGCAGCGCTAACGCCACCGAGCCGAGTGCCACGGGATAGGAAAAGACCCAATCCTCACGCTCGCGCCCGGGGTGGACGAAGGCCCCGATGAGGATCGTCGCGGCGAGCACGACCCACCCGGCAAGGATCGCGCCCGCGATCGCGGGCCCCATCACCTGCGCCGCAGCCACGTCCGTCGCGACGCTCGCCTGGGAGGTGAACCAGCGCGTGAAGTAGGTCGGGATCCGCACGAGCTCTCCGCCCTGGACCCACCAATCCTGCACCGCGCGCACCGTGGCGATCACGACGGGCATGAGCACGAGCACGACGATCGCCACCGGCACAAAGCGCGCCGCGGCGCCCCACCCGGTACGACGCCGCACAAACCACAGGGCAAAGGCCCCAAGCGGCGCGAGCGCAAAGATCGCCACCGCCGCCGCAAAGGCCCCGATCGCTGCCCAGCTCGGCGCCCCCGGCGAGCGCAGCTGCTCGCCCAGCGCCGCCGCGTCAATACTCTCGGCAACGAACCCCAGCACCGGGCGTGCCATCGCGATCAGCAGCGCAAGGACCGCGAGCGCCACGGAGGTGGGGATCGCTATCCCCCGCAACCACCCGAAACGCTCGACCATATCGCCAGCTTAGGTGAGCTTACGCACAGCGGCCCGATATCGGGGGTTTCCGAGTTGTCTTTTCAGCAAAGCGCGCGGTAATGTTTCTGAGGTCGAAAGACGCCGCGCCAATAGCTCAACTGGCAGAGCAGCTGACTCTTAATCAGCGGGTTCGGGGTTCGAGTCCCTGTTGGCGCACACGAAAGCCCTCGGCAACACGCCGGGGGCATCGTCATATCTGTGGCACATTCAACGGGCGTAACCCGCTAGCTTCTTTCGTTTCGCGTTGTGGACGGCACTCGGCCACGCCGACGTTACCAATATTAAGACCTCTCGCTGTTCCACAACTGATGGACAACGTGACACATCCACCATAGTTGCGTCGATGGAGCGTTAACGTCACAGATGTGGTCATGCGAAAATTGACGACCGCAGCAGCCGCAAGCTTGCTCGCCGCCACGCTGGCCCTCGCCGCCTGCACCTCCAACAGCGATAACGCCAAGGAATCGCCGACGACGCAGCCCACGCCAACGAGCGAGGAGAGCGCCACCACCGAGACGACCGCCCCCGATTCCGAGACCACCTCAGATTCCGAATCGGCCGCGCCCAAGGGGGCGGATGCCCCGGCCGCCAGCCGCGAGTTTTCGTTCAAGGAGGGCGCCTTCAAGGTCGATATCCTTCCCATTCGCGACGACGGCACCCTCGCCACCGTCAATGTCGTCGTGACCAACACGAGGAGCGCCGCGGTCCCCCTCGTCGGCATGTTTTCCAACGGCGATATCTCGATCCCCAACAGCGACAAGCAGGACAGCACCCTGCAAAACTCCACCCGCGGCATCGCTGTGACCGACGACAAGAACAAGAAGATCCACCGCGCTGCCTTCGATACCTCGGACAGGTGCCTGTGCTCGCGCACCGACGAAGGCAACCTGCAGGCGGGTGGCTCGACGACGCTGCACACCCAGGTCGCTTCCCTGCCCGAGGACGTCACGGAGGTCACCGTGACGCTGCCGGGCATCGGTGGCGTCCACAACGTGCCGGTGGTGCGTGACTAATGGCGACGTGGGCGGCCCCCGCAGCCATCGCCCTTGCCGCGTCCATCGGTCTGGCTCCGGCCGCGCCCGACGACACCGTCTATGACATCGTCGCGCCGATTGAGGACATCGTCGCCGTCTACGAGGAGATCGACAACGCCGCGACGACAGCCACCGCGGCCGACGGCCAGGAGATCCGGCTCGCGGCCGACGTCAACTTCGATAAGGACTCGGCGGCGCTCACGGCCCGCGCCGGTGAGATCCTGTCGGCGGCGACGAGCCAGTGGAAAGAGCGCACCATCGAGACGATTAGCGTCGTCGGCCACACCGACTCCGTGCAGGGCGCCGTCGACAATCAGCAGCTCAGCAACGATCGCGCCGCGGCCGTCGCGGCAGCGCTGAAGGATGCGCTCGGCGAGGTCACGATCACCGCCGCCGGCAAGGGCGCGACGGTGCCGATCGCCAAGGAATGCGGCAGCGCGGAGGAGGTCGAGGCCGCCCGCGCGCTCAACCGCCGCGTCGACATCCTCGTCACCTTCGCCGACGAGGCGCCCTAGCGAGCGCCGCTAGGACAGCAACCGCGCGAGGCGGGACGGCGAGAATTTCTCCACCTCGACGTCCCGCCCCGCGATCTCGACGTCCGTGCCGGCCAGCAGGTGCGCGACGACCTTGCCCGTGACCGGCCCGAGGCTCAGCCCGTGCATGTTATGGCCGGTGGCGAGCGTGACGCGCGGCAGCTTAGCGTGCTGCCCGATGATCGGCAGGCCGTCGGCGGTCATCGGCCGCGGCCCCACCCACTCATGACTCGTGTCATGCCAGCGAATCCCGCGCACCAGCGGCGCCGTTACCCGCTTGATCATCGTGATGCGATCGGGGTGGAAGGCCTCATAGGTGCCGTCGATCTCCATCGCCCCGACGACGCGCAGCGCGCCGGAAATCGGGACGAGCACGGTGCGCGCATCGGAGAGGTGAATGAGGTGGCGCGGCAGCTCGTCGGCGGCGACGGTAAAGGAATAGCCCTTTCCGGGAACGACGCCGAGGTGGACGCCATAGGGCTTGACCAGCTCGCTGGACCACGCGCCCGCGGCGACGACGACGTGATCGGCCGCGAGGTTGATCCGCGTCCCCTGGTGCAGGTAGTCGATGCTCGGGTGATCGCCCGCGTGCAGCCCCGTGACGCGGGCGCCTTCCAGGAATTCGACGCCGTCGGCCTTCACGACCTCACCGAGGCTTTCGACGAAGCGGCCCGGATCAATCCACCGCGCGCCGTAGTCGATGAAACCCGCGCTGCACGCGCGCGAGAGCGTCGGCTCGGTCTGCCAGAGCTCCTCGCCCGTGAGCAGCGGCCCCGGCGCATCCGCGACGCCGGATCTGGAGCGCTGCGTCAGCACCTCGTGAAAGGCCCGCACGTGGGCCTCGTCCTCGGCGGTGTACAGGAAGCCCGTGCCGCCGCCGCTGACCTCAACGCCCGCCGCGGCGAGTTCGTCGAAGGCGGCCAACGCGCCGGCGCCAAGCTGCACCATCGCCGCCACGCCGAGGCTCGTATACGTCGGCAGCGAGGACTTCATGAAGCCGAATCCGAACGTCATGAGGCGCGCGGCGCGTAGTGGCGTCAACGTGAGCGGCCCGGAGCGGGAGACGAGCCCCTTAAAGACTTCGCCGATCATGCCCGGGCCCGCCAGCGGCACGGCCGTCAGCGGCGTAATCTCGCCCGCATTGCCGCGCGAGGCGCCCGAGCCGATCTGATCGCGCTCCACGACGGTGACGTCATAGCCCGCCCGTCGCAGATAAAACGCGGTGCTCAGGCCGACGAGGCCCGCTCCTATAACAATGACCTTGGACCCCGGGGCAGCTAACGCCACAGTTGCCTCACCTTCACTCGCGCTCGACCATGAGCTGGCTCACAGGATGATGAGGTCTATCTTGGCACAGATTTCGCGCCAGTCAGGACCGCTCCCCGAAGACGGCCCGCCCGACGCGCACCAGCGTCGCGCCCTCGGCGATCGCCTCCGGCAGGTCGTTCGTCATCCCCATCGACAGCTGGGTACATTCGCCGGTGCCGGGAGCGCCGCTGGCGCGAATCTGCTCGGCTAGCTCCCGCAGCTGGCGGTAGGCGCCGCGGATCGCGCTCGCATCTGCCGTGTTCGGCCCGATCGTCATGAGGCCGGTGAGCGCAAGGTTTACCCGGGCGCCGATCTGCGTGGCGAGCTCGAGCGCCTCGGCCGGCTCGCAGCCGTTCTTGGACTCCTCACCCGAGACGTTGACCTGGAGCATGACGTCCAGGGCCGTGCGCCCCCGTCGCGCAATCTCGGACTCGCCACCGAGGCGCTCAAGGGAGTCGGCGACGCGCTCGATGAGCTCGGCGCGATCCAGCGTCTGGATGCCCGTCGCCCAACGCAGCGCGTGATTGACCTTATTGCGCTGCAGCGGCCCGATCATGTGCAACTCGACATCGAGCCCGTGGGCGCGCAGGTCCTTGCCCGTCGCGACGAGTTCTTGCACCCGGTTGTGCCCGAGCACCCGCGCGCCACATCCGATCACCGCGCGAATCGCCTCGGCGGATTGCGTCTTGACCGCACACATCACCGCCACGCTTTCCGCCTCGCGCCCAGCCTGCTCCGCCAGGCCCGCCACGTCGGCCCTCACCTGCGCAAAATTGCGACAAATCTCGGTTTCATTCACGCCCTTACCATACGCCAGCGCACCCTCGCGATCATCGTCGCCCATTGGTTTTAGCCAGCTGGGCGATTGGTGATAGTTTCATGGCTAGTAGCGAGACGTTCAGGGAAGGTCAGCGATGAGCAAGCGATTGGACACCGGCGATATTGCGCCCGAGTTCACTCTTCCGACCGTAGAGGGGTCGGTGTCACTCGATGGGTTACTGGAGCAAGCTGAGGCCGGCGTCATCGTGTACTTCTACCCGCGCGCCGCGACGCCCGGCTGCACCACCGAGGCCTGCGATTTCCGCGACAATCACTCCGCACTGAAGGACGCCGGCTACCGCCTCGTCGGGATTTCGCCCGACCCGATCAGCAAGCTCGCCGCCTTTGCCGAGGCCGAGGGCCTGAACTTCCCGCTCGCCTCCGATGAGGACAAGTCGATCATGAGCGCCTACGGCGCCTGGGGCGAGAAGAACTACGGCAAGACGGTCACCGGCGTCATCCGCTCAACGATCGTCGTCGCCAAGGACGGCACCGTCGCGCACGCGCTGTATAACGTCAAGGCCACCGGGCATGTGGCGCGCGTGGCAAAACTGCTTGGCGTCGGGAACTAATTTTCGCCTCCGGGCGCTTGTCCATTACAGTAAAGACGCCCGGTTTTTCGGGCGCGCGCGAGTGGCGAAATTGGTATACGCGCTGGATTTAGGTTCCAGTGTCTTCGGACGTGCGGGTTCAAGTCCCGCCTCGCGCACCATGCTGGCACACTCTCGCACCATGCTGGCACAATCGAGACATGTCTGGTGTGGCGTCCTCTGACCGCGGCCCGTGGCTCGATCCCGAGCGGCTCGAACTCATCCGAGCCTCCGTTCCCCTGCTCTACGTCGAAGCGATTCCCGTGCGCCTTGCCGACGATGGAGCGATCACGCACGTCGGGCTGTTGCTCGGGGCGCCCCGCTCCGATCGCATCGAGCGGGCGCTCGTCTCCGGCCGCGTGCTCTACCTTGAGACGATCCGGCAGGCGCTGCAGCGCAACCTCGATAAGGACCTCGGTCCGATGGCACTGCCCCAGCTGCCCACCTCGCTCGTGCCGTTCACCGTGCGGCAGTACTTCCCGCACACCCTCGATGGCGAGGGCGGGCAGGTCTCCTACGATCCGCGCCAGCACGCGGTCTCGCTCGTCTACGTCGTACCGATCGCGGGCGATGTGCAGGTCGACGGCGATTGCCTCGGCTTTGACTGGTACCCGATCGCGGACGCCAGCAGCGCTTCCCTCGCAACGGAGCTCGCGAGCGGGCACGCCGAGATCATCGCCCAGCTCGCCGCGTCCTGCCGATAGGCTGGTGCCATGGCCCACCCAGACTCGATGGATGACGCTCACCTGCCCGATTCCGATCCGGATCGGCTGATCGACGCGAGCAACGTCGATGAGCCGGACGACGGCCCGCGCCCGCTCGGGGCCTCATCGGACCCGACGCTGCTGTATGCGCTCCTGTTCGACACGCTCGCCGTCGTGGCGCTCGCCGTGATCGGCCGGGCCTCACACAGCGAATCGCTCGGGCTTGGGGACATCCTTTCCACCGCGATGCCGTTCCTCGCCGGAACCTATATGACGCACCTGCTCGTGGTGCGCTATTTCCACCCGATGGCGGTCGCGAGCTCGGGCATTGCCGTCGCCGCAGGGACGTGGCTCGTGGGCATGCTCGGGCGGCTGTTCCTGGGGCAGACGAACGCTCCGGCCTTCATGGCCGTCTCCGGCGCGTTCCTCGCGGTGACGATTATTGGCTGGCGGCTAGCGCGCGCCCTGCTGCGCAAGCGCGGCGACGATTCGCGGCACTAGCGCACGAAACGCCTGGCCGCGGTGGCTCATCGCGTTCTTTTCCGCTGCACTCATCTGCGCCAGGGAGCGCGCGTGCCCGTTGGGCTGCAGGATGGGATCGTAGCCGAAGCCGCCATCGCCGACCGGCGAGGTGAGCAAGCGGCCCTTGAGCTCGCCATGCTCGACGTGTTCCTCCCCCTGCGGCGTGACGATGGCCGCCGCGCACACGAACTTCGCATCGCGGTCATGCTCCTTCAGGTCCTGCATCTGGGCGAGCAGCAGCTCGTTGTTGGCCTCATCGTCGCCGTGTTTGCCGGCCCAGCGCGCGGAGAAAATCCCGGGGGCTGCGCCCATGAGCTCTACGACGAGCCCCGAATCATCGGCGATCGCGATAAGCCCCGTCGCGCGTGCCATGGCGCGGGCCTTCAGCAGCGCATTTTCGGCGAACGTATCGCCGTCCTCCACGGGCTCGGGAGTGGCGACGTCGGCGGCGGAGATCAGCGCCTCCTCGGCGAGATCAGGGATCGCCTCGGCAAGGATCGTGCGCAACTCGCCGACCTTGTGCTCATTGCGCGTCGCGAGGATGAGGCGGGCGCCGTCGGGCACCTGCGCGGAGGTCAGATCGACGCCGGGGGCCTGGGCCATCTGGCCGCCCGGGACGCCGTCGGTGGGAACGGTCATGAAAGCTCCTGTGCTAGGGCCGCCTGCTGCAGCCGGGTGAGTTCGCTCGTGCCAACGACGGCGAGATCGAGCAGCGCATTGAGTTCCTCGCGAGTGAAGGCGACGCCCTCGGCCGTGCCCTGGACCTCGACGAAGTTCCCGCTGCCGGTCACGACGACGTTCATGTCCGTATCGGCGGCGACGTCCTCGACGTAGGGCAGATCCAGGCACGGCGTGCCGTTGACGATGCCGACGGAGACGGCCGCCACGGAGTCCGTCAGGACCCGCAGCTGCTCGCGGATGTGGCCGTTGGCCTTGCCCCAGGCGATCGCGTCGGCGAGGGCGACGTAGGCGCCGGTGATCGCGGCGGTGCGCGTGCCGCCGTCGGCCTGCAACACGTCGCAGTCCAGCGTGATCGAGTTTTCGCCGAGCGCATCCAGGCTCACGACGGCGCGCAGGCTGCGGCCGATGAGGCGCGAGATCTCGTGGGTGCGGCCGCCGATCTTGCCGCGCACGGATTCGCGCGCGGAGCGGGTGGAGGTGGCGCGCGGCAGCATCGCGTACTCGGCCGTCACCCAGCCGCTGCCCGAGCCCACCTTCCAGCGCGGCACGCCGGGCGAGAAGGAGGCGGCACACAGCACGCGGGTGCCGCCAAATTCCACGAGGCAGGAACCTTCGGCGGCATCCAGCCAGCCACGGCTAAAGGAGATGGGACGCAGTTCGTCGACGGCGCGGCCGTCAGCGCGAGACAATGCCATGTCTCAAGGTTAGCCCGTGTTTTGCAAGCCTGCCGCCACACCTTTGATCGTGATTTTCAGCAGCCGGCGATCGAGCTCGTCGTCGCGCCCCTCGCGCACCGCACCAAGCGCGCGCAGCTGCAGCAGCGAGAGCGCGTCGACATACGGGTTACGCATGTGCACCGCTTGGGACAGGATGCGGTGGCCGCCCAGGAGCTCATCGCGCTCAAGCACCGCCATGACGAGTTCGCGCGTGAGGCGGTATTCGTCCATGACGCGCGTTGCCAAAGCGTCGTCGTCGCCGAGCGCCAGGTACTTGTGCGCGATGCGCGGATCGGCCTTGGCGAGCGACATTTCGGCATTGTCGATGAGGGTGGCGAACAGCGGCCAGCGCTTATAAGCCTCGCGCAGCAGCTCGAGGTTATCGAGCGCCGCGAGCGCGGAGCCGAGGCCATACCAGCCCGTGAGGTTGATCCGCGCCTGCGTCCAGGCGAACACCCACGGGATCGCGCGCAGGTCCTCTAGCGATGTCACCGACAGGCCACGCTTGGCGGGGCGCGAGCCGAGCGCAAGCCAGCCCACTTCCTCCTGCGGCGTGACGGTGGCGAACCACGCCGGGAAACCCTCGGTGTGGATGAGCGCGGCGAAGGCCTGACGGCTGACGCGATCGAGCGTGGTGGCAAGCTCGCGATAGCGTTCGGCGGCCTCGTTCAGCAGGCGTTCGTGGGAGGGCAGCGAGGACAGCAGGCTCGCGGCGGCCACCTGATCGACGTGGCGCGTCGCGATCTCCTTGACGCCATAGCGCGCCTGGATGACTTCGCCCTGCTCGGTGACCTTGAAACGCGTCGCAACGGAATGCGGCGGCTGGGCCATGATCGCGCGGTGGGCGGGGCCGCCGCCGCGGCCTAGCGCGCCGCCCCGGCCATGAAAGAGCGTGAGCTGGATGCCGGATGCATGTGCCCATTCGGCGATGCGCGTTTGGGCTTCATACAGCGCGAGCGTGGCGGCAACGGGGCCGACGTCCTTGGCCGAATCCGAATAGCCGAGCATCACTTCGAGGCGATGGCCGTTAGCGGCTAGCCGCTCTGCCACCTGCGGCAGTTCGATCATCTCCGCGAGGATGTCCGGGGCGGCCGTAAGATCCGCGAACGTCTCAAACAGCGGCACGACGTCGAGCGTCGCCACCTGGCTGCCGGCGGCGGCGTGCGCGGCGAGCCGGTAGACGTTGGCGATATCGTCGGCCGATTGCGTGAAGGAGACGATGTAGCGCCCCGCCGCGCGCGGGCCGTATTTGCGCTGGATCGAGGAGATGGCACGAAAGACGTCGAGGACCTCCTCCGGCTCAACCGCGCAGGCGATGTCCTCGCCTGCCAGGTGGGCAAGGACCTGGCGGTGGACGGCGGAGTGCTGACGAACTTCCAGCTCGGTGAAGTGGAAGCCGATCGCGTCCAGGTGACGCGCGAGATCGCGCACGGGACCACTCGCCGCGGCCGTTGCCCCCTGGGCGGCGAGCGATTCCATCACGAGGCGCACGTCGCGGGCCGCTTCCTCGCTCGTGTCGTAGCCAAGGTCCGCGTTTCGCGCGGCCGTCGCGAGCAGCCGCTGGCGAATCATGAGGATCGCCTGGCGGTGCGGCTCGCCCGGCGCATCGCGCTCGATGAGCGCAAAGGCCTCCGGATCACGCTCGCGCACATCGGACAGCAGCGCCGCGAGTTCGGAGCTTGCCGGCGTGTAACGATCATCGTGCGTGAGGGCCTTGCCGGCAGTTTCGGCATCGGCGGCGAGCAGCGCGATCGCCGCCTCGTGCGCCATCGCCGCGGCCTGGCGCGTGATCGTCGCGGTCACGAACGGATTCCCGTCGCGATCGCCGCCAATCCAGCTTCCCAGGCGCATGAAGGGCGCGAGTTCGGGCGCCGGCATCTCCCACGCCGCGAGCGAGTCGGCAAAGCGGTGCAGCGATTCGGTAATGACGGGATACATCGTCGCGCGCGCCGCGGACAGCGCCGTCGCGACCTCATCTAGCGGCTCCGGTTTGGTGGGCCGCAGCTGCGCCGTCAGCCACAGCGTTTCCACATGCCGCTCGATCTCGCGGTCGATCTCGCGCAGCCGCCGCACCGAGGCGGTCGCATGCCGGTCGTTGACGAGGGCGACGAGCGCGCGAATTGGCGCGGTGATGGCCCGACGACGAGCCTCCGTCGGGTGGGCCGTGAGCACCGGGTGAAAGCGCAGGCTCGCGAGCAGGCCCGTGGCCTCGCTCTCGCCCACTTCGGCGACGGCAGCGCGGTAGGCCGTCGCGAGCGAATGGCCGGCCGGGGCCTCAGCTTCGGCCGCCGGATCGTCGCGCGCGATGAGGATCCGCACCCGGTAGGCCTCTTCGCACAGGTTGACGAGATGGAAATAGACGCCGAAGGCGCGGGCCACCTCGATAGCGCGGCCGGGGCTAAAGTCCGCGACGATCTGTTCGGCGTCCGCGAGTGAGGCATCGGGTTCCTCGACGGCGGCAAGGACGGCGCTGCGCAACTGCTCCACGTCGTCGAGCAGCTCGGACCCGCCGTAGCGCGTCAGGGCCCGGCCGAGCGCATCGCCAAGAAGGCGGACGTCGCTGCGAAGATCATCGGGCAGGCTGCGGCGGGCGGCAACACGTGAATTCGGCATGCGCCCAGGGTACCTAAATTGTGAAGGTCGCTCCGGCCTGGGCGATCGCGGTGGACCCCTGCCACTCGTCGAGGCACTCCGCAAGAACATCGTGCGGTTTCGTCCACGGCTGGATGTGGGTCAGCACGAGTGTTGCCGGCTTTGCCGCCTTGGCGACCTTGCCTGCCCGGCGGCCCGTGAGGTGGATGCCGCGCACGGTGTCCATCCCCTCGCGAAATGCCGCCTCGCACAGGAACAGGTCCGTCCCGCGCGCGGCCTCGATCACGCCGTCGCAGTAGTCGGTATCACCCGAATACGACAGCGTCACGGAGCCCTCCCGCTCGCACGACGGCCCGGTGATGCGCACCGCATACGTCGGGACGGGATGCCAGACGGGAAACGATTCGACGGTGAAGGGCCCCATGGTTCGCACGGCTTGCGGATCGTGCTCGATGAAGTCGAATTCGGCCGCGTAGTCTTCCTCGGGGCCATCGCCGCCGACGCCGCGGACGCGATCCACGGCCCCCGCCGGCGCGAGCACGGGAATCGGCCCGAGCGGCCCGTCGGGATGCCACCGCCGAAAGACGTGCATCCCGATCATGTCGACCATGTGATCGGCGTGCATGTGCGACAAAACGATGCCATCGAGGTCTGCCGGTGAGCAGTGCTGCCACAGCGCGCCGAGCGCCCCGGAGCCCATATCGAGCGCGATGGACCAGCGACGGCCAGCCGCATCGTCGGCCTGCACGAGATAGCAACTCGAAGCCGAGCACGGTCCGGACATCGAGCCCGAGCATCCTACGACGGTGATTTTCATGTCACGGCCTCCTCGACCGCGGTGACCTCCGGGCCTAGGAAGCGCGAGGCGAGTTGCTGGAAGGCGCGCGCATCACCCGTCGCACGGAACTGGTGGCGCGGGATGCTATCGGCCGGCGCGAGCATTCCCGTCGCGGTCAGGCGACGGTAGACGTCCTTCGCGGTTTCCTCAGCCGAGCTCACAAGCGTGACGTCCTCCCCCATGACGTAGGAGATGACGCCGGTCAGCAGCGGGTAGTGGGTGCAGCCGAGCACGAGCGTGTCTACCCCGGCGTCGCGGATCGGCGCGAGGTAGTCCTCGGCGATCGCGAGCAGTTCGTCGCCCGTCGTGATGCCGGCCTCGACGAACTCGACGAAGCGCGGGCAGGCCGCGGCGGTGATTGTCAGGCCAGGCGCGACGGAGAACGCATCCTGGTACGCCCCGGAGGTGATCGTCGCTTCCGTGCCAATCACCCCGACGCGGCCATTGCGGCTCGCGGCCACGGCGCGGCGCACCGCAGGGTGGATGACCTCGATGACGGGGATGCCCTTGCCACGCGTGTAGCGCTCGCGGGCGTCGTGAGCCGCGGCCGATGACGCCGAGTTACAGGCGATGACGAGGGCCTTGACGCCCTGGTCTACGAGCTCGTCCATGATGTCGAGCGCGAGGGAACGCACCTGCGCGATCGGCCGGGGGCCGTAGGGGCAGTGGGCGGTATCGCCGATGTAGTGCACGCTTTCACGCGGCAGCTGATCGATGACGGCGCGCGCCACCGTCAGGCCTCCGACGCCTGAGTCGAACATGCCGATGGGTGCAGCGCTCATAGAAGGGAGCCTACGGTGAAGGCTCCGCAGCGCCCATAGCTTGCAAGAGTGAATCCTGCCACCACGTGAGGAATGCGTAGACCTCCGCGAGCACCGTCGTCGCACGATCTCCCGCCTCGTGGGCATCGCGCAGCCGGTCGATGTCATCCGCGTCACGGATCTGCAGCCGCTCGGCTATGAGCAGTCGCACATCGGTGAGTGCGGACAGCACCTCGTGCTCGCTGCCATAGGGCACGAGCACTCGGTCATCGTCGGATAGCAGAATGTCGTGCAGCAGCCGAAGCTGGCGAGCCTTGGCGTTGCGGATCCGTCGCTGCGTATCAAGGCGCAGCTCGTCGGCGAGGTCGGCGTCCTCAAGGCTCATCGCCGGCAGCAGCCGCGCGAGCGCGGGATCGTCCCCCGCGTCTTCCTGCGTATCGGCAATGTCGAAATCGAGCGCGGCAAGCACGGCGTCATCGGAGCCCGCATCGGGCACGGCCTCCAGCGGCCGGTTAAGAATGTCGCCAAGATCCTCCACCGCGCGCGCGACCATGAGCCGCACGGAGGCATCGGGACTCGAGGCGTAGCCGCGCGCTACCCGCATGAAACGTTCGATCATGGTGCCTTCGTCATCGTCGCCCACAGCCCATAGATGTGCAGCGCTTCGCAGTGGCGCGCCATCATCTCCCGGGCACCGGAGGCGACGACGGCCTTGCCCTCGCGGTGGACTTGCCACATGAGCGATTCCGCGCGCGCGCGGGTATATCCAAAGTGACGCTGGAAGACGTAGGTGACGTAGCTCGTGAGATTGACGGGATCGTCCCAGACGATTGTTTGCCATGGGCGATCGCTGAGCGTTTCGGCATGCTCAATTCGCTCGGCGATAGGTGCCGAGCCGGCGGACACGAGTGCGCTGGACATCACCCACATTGTGACACCCGAAGTCGCGATGCAACGCGGTTATCGCACGATACGCGGGTAGCCTTAAGCCCATGACCGAGACCCGCACCACGGCGCTGTTAACGGATAAGTACGAGCTGACCATGATCGACGCGGCGATCGCCTCCGGGCACGCCGATCGGCTCAGTGTCTTCGAGCTTTTTGGCCGGCGACTGCCCGCCACCCGGCGCTACGGAGTCGTCGCCGGAATCGCCCGCGTGCTGGATGCCGTCGAAGATTTCCGTTTCACCCCCGACGAGATTGCCTATCTGCGGGACTCAACGACGCTGAGCGATGAGACGCTGGACTTCCTCGCCGATTACCGCTTTTCGGGCGATATCTCGGGCTACGCCGAGGGCGAGTGCTACCTGCCGGGCTCTCCCCTGCTCTCCGTCACCGGCACCTTTGCCGAAGCCGTGCTGCTGGAGACGGTGCTGCTGGCGATTCTTAACCACGACTGCGCCGTCGCCGCCGCAGCCTCCCGCATGACGAGCGCGGCCCACGGCCGGCCATGTCTGGAGATGGGAGCGCGCCGCACTCACGAGGAGGCCGCCGTTGCCGCAGCGCGCGCGGCCGTCGTAGCCGGCTTTGCGGGCAGCTCCATTTTGGAGGCCGGACGCTCCTACGGAATCGAGACGATCGGCACCGCGGCGCATTCCTTCACGCTGCTCTACGACTCTGAAGAGGAAGCCTTCGACGCCCAGATCGCTGCCCTTGGCCCAGGCACGACGCTGCTCGTCGATACCTACGACGTGACAACGGGGGTGGAGCGCGCTGTAGCCGCAGCCCGCCGCGCCGGAGGCGAGCTCGGGGCCGTCCGACTCGACTCGGGCGACCTCATCGCCCAGGCCTTCACCGTGCGCCAGCAGCTCGACGATCTCGGCGCGCACGACACCAAGATCACCGTCACCTCGGACCTCGATGAGTACGCCATCGCGGCGCTCGGCGCCGCCCCCGTCGACTCGTATGGCGTCGGCACCAAGGTCGTGACAGGTTCTGGCCATCCCACCGCAGAGCTCGTGTACAAGCTCGTGGCACGTCAGGATGACAGCGGCCAGTGGACGCCGGTGGCGAAGAAATCCAGCTCCAAGCAGTCAATCGGAGGTCGCAAGTATGCCGGCCGCGTCGTTGCCGAAGGGCATGCCGCCGTCGAGCTCGTCGTCGCCAGCGATGATCCGCAAGCAGCTCGCGACTACCTCGCCTCTCGCGGCGCACGCCCCCTTCAGGTGGACCTCGTCAGCGGCGGCGAGATCAACGAGGAGCATCGCGGCCCTGCAGCCCTGGACGCTGCCCGGAAGCGGCACGAATCCTCCCGCGCAGAACTCCCCTACCAGGCATGGCGCCTGTCCGAGGGTGAGCCTGCGATCCCAACCGTCATGGAAGTTCTCTAGGCTTTCGCTCAATTCACACGACTAGTCCCCTGCTACCGGTTTGGCGGCAGGGGGCTCGTCGTTGCTGCGCGGGTGTGCGTTAGAAGGGTGGTGGTCCGTTGAGGGCTTCGTCAAAGCGCCAGTCGTTGGCTAGGGTGAAGCCGCGCGGCTGCGCTGCCGCGTTTGTCTCGGCTGTCTCGGCTGCTGCGGTGGTGGTGAGGGGTTGATCGTCTGGGCCGGGTGGTGCGTTGCTTTCGGTGTTGCCTTTGGGGCGCGGGATATCGCATATCGGTGGCGTGAGCCGGGGATGGTAGATGGGCTGTTGGTCGGGGTCGATCCTTCTGGGTGGTTTTGCGGCTGGGATCCCGTTTTGGTCGATGATGATGGTCCAGCTGTTGGGGTCGTCGGGTGGTTTCTCGACTCGGGGATGATGCCGTGAACACACGAGTGCCAGGTTGGTGAGGTTGGTGGGTCCGCCACTTTCCCACGAAACAATATGGTGCGCTACGCATCCTTCGGGTGGGTCGGTGCACATCGGGAAGACACATCCCCCGTCCCGGAGGGCTAGGAGTTTCCGTAGCTTCTTGCTAGCGAGGCGGGTTTCTCGTCCCCGGTCTGCTTCGCGTGTGTCCCAAATGTGGCGGGAACGCTCCGGGAAGGAGACCGTGGGGTCCTCAACGATCGTCGGGGCGGGCGGTGCCGGCGTCAACACCATGGTTTCTGGTTCGGTTGTGCTGGTTGTCGGCTCCGTGGCGCTGGCGCTGGGACGTGAGGTGTCGCCATAGGTGAAGTCATCGTCGGACATGATGCGGTCGATAAGCGACTCGGCATCATCTTCAAAGGAGTCCGCTTCCGGGCCCTCCATATCGGCTCCATGACTTCCATTGCCACCAGGGTTATTCGGGAGCGGGCTTCCGCCACCACCATTGTTGCCTGACGGGCCGTCCTCACCTGAGGGGTCGTCGTCACCGGAGGGGTCGTCGTCACCGGAGGGGTCGTCGTTGCCGTAGGGGCCGGGGCCATCAAACGGATCCTGCCCATCGAACGGATCCTGCCCATCGAACGGATCCTGACCATCAGATGGGTCTTCGCCGTTGAAGAGATCTTCGGAAGGATCCTGATCTGTCGGGTCCTGGCCGCCCGGGGTGTCGTTTCCGGTGAGGTGGGTGAGGTCGTCTGCTTCGGGTGGGTAGTGCCCGGTCATGGTGGT